>NZ_BGZH01000001.1:0-1241821 GCF_009617755.1 Marinobacter salsuginis | reverse complement strand
AGGGCGGAACTCTCAATCACGACATGATGGAAATGGACATGGGTGACGGCCACTCCATGAAGCACGATGATCCCAACAGCGTTCTTCTCGAGCCGGGCGAAAGCAAAGAGATCGTCTGGAAATTCTCCGAGGAGGGCAATATCGAGTTTGCCTGCAACGTGCCCGGGCATTATCAGGCCGGCATGTACGGAGATGTGAATTTCAACTGATCCCTCCAAACAACGACGTAGTTGAGAGTAGTCAACCATGAAGAAATCCTTTCTGGCAGGCCTTGCGGCCTTGCTGATGCCGGCGTTTGGCCTGGCTGGTGAATACAACCTGACAGTGGACCGGGTCCAGATTGATACCGGCGATTTTGTCAAAGAGGGCATTGGCTATAACGGCGAATCCCCGGGACCCGTTCTGCGCTTCAAGCAGGGCGAAGAGGTGACCATCAATGTCACCAACAATCTTGATGAAATGACCTCCATCCATTGGCACGGGCTTATCCTGCCCTATCAACAGGATGGCGTGCCCGGCATCAGTTTCCCGGGTATCAAGCCGGGTGAAACCTTTACCTACCGGTTCCCCATCCAACAGGCAGGCACCTACTGGTTTCACAGCCACTCCGGTTTTCAGGAACCGGATGGTGCCTACGGTGCCATTGTTATCGAACCGGAAGGCCGCGAGCCGTTCCGTTATGACCGCGAATATGTGGTTCAGCTGACTGACAAACACCCGCACTCCGGGGATCGCATCATGCGCAACCTGAAGATGATGCCGGACTACTACAACCGCCAGCAGCAGACCGTTGGCGAGTTCTTCTCCGATGCCGCCGAGCATGGCTTCATGAATACCCTGAAGGATCGGATGGCCTGGGGCGATATGCGGATGATGAAGGCGGATGTCGAGGACCTGCAGGGGTTTACCGCGTTGATCAACGGCAAGGGTCCTGACCAGAACTGGACGGGCATTTTTGAACCAGGCGAGAGAATCCGGTTGCGCTTTATCAACTCGTCGGCAATGACCTACTTCGATATTCGTATCCCGGGTCTGAACATGACGGTGGTTCAGGCTGACGGTAACAATGTCCAACCCGTAAATGTGGACGAGTTCCGCATCGGCGTGGCTGAGACCTATGACGTCATCGTTCGTCCCCGCGATGAGCAGGCGTACACCATCTTTGCTGAATCCATGGGGCGTTCGGGTTATGCAAGGGCAACGCTGGCACCAGAAGAAGGCATGGAAGGTGTGGTCCCCGAATTGCGCGAGCCGGCTCGGCTGACCATGGCCGATATGGCCGGCATGCACGGTATGGATCACGGAAGCATGGATATGAGCGGTTCCGGTGATATGGCAGGTATGGACCATTCTGCCATGGGAAGTATGAATGAGTCTGAGATGTCGGGGATGGATCATTCAAACATGGCGGGCATGGATCACAGCGGCATGATGATGTCCAGCAAAGGTGCCAGCGATCCTTTCTACGCCGAAGGCAGTGGGATTGTCCCCGTCGCCGCCAATGGCGGAAAGTTTCTGTCCTACGCCGATCTCAGGGCACAGAACCCCCTTTATGAGGACCGTGAACCCACCCGCGAGATCGAGCTGAAGCTCACCGGCAACATGGAGCGTTACACCTGGAGCATCAACGGCGTGAAATACGAGGACGCTGACCCGATCCGCCTGCAATATGGCGAACGTGTCCGCTTTAAGTTTGTGAACGAAACCATGATGACGCATCCCATGCACCTGCATGGCATGTGGTCCATTCTGGATGTCGGCGCCGATCAGTGGAACCCCATCAAGCACACCATCAGTGTTCAGCCTGGCACCACTGTCTATATGGAAACCGAGGTGGACGAGCCGGGACAGTGGGCCTTCCATTGCCATCTTTCCTACCACGCCGCCGCGGGTATGTTCCGCAAGGTGATTGTTGAGGGTGGTCCCGACACGACTCAGGCGAAAACTGACGCTGTTGCCGACAATGGAGGTGAAGCATGAGCCGTGTGCAATTCCTGACTCTGGGGCTCTTGAGCTCGTTGGTAGTGTCAACGCCGGTGACGGCCCAGACCATGATCCAGGACACCACTGCCCGCAAGCAGCCCCTGGCGACCTGGGGTGTTCAATTCGAGGAGCTGGAGTACCGTTACAGCGATTCGGATGAGGAGCTTGGTGTCTGGAAATCTGACGTGTTCTATGGCACCGACGAGTTCAAGTTCCGTTGGTTGGGCAAGGGAGAGTATGCCATTCAGGAGCAGGCCTACGAGGGCCTCGAAAACCAGCTGGTTGCGCAGACGCCCATCTCCAAGTTTTTCGATGCCAAGGCGGGCGTTCGGTTCGATACGCCGGAAGGACCCGATCGAACCTATGCGGTTCTTGGGGTAACCGGCCTGGCGCCCCAGTGGTTCGAAGTGGACGCAAGCCTGTACGTCAGTGATGAGGGCGACACATCGGCGGAGGTAGATGCCGAATACGAGTTGTTGCTCACCAACCATTGGATTCTCTCCGCTGCTCTGGATGCAACGGTGGCATTCAGTGAGGATCGGGAGATTGGCCTGGGTAAGGGGCTTAGCTCAACAGAGGCCGGCCTCAGGTTGAGCTATGACCTGATCGACCGGGCCGTGTCTCCCTACATTGGTGTGGTGCACGAACGCAAATACGGCGACACCGCCGACCTGGCTGAGGCCGAGGGCGGCAGTACCGAAGACTGGTTTGCCGTTGTTGGTGCGCGAATCGCATTCTGAACGCCACTTCAAAAAGCCCGGGCGCTCGCACCCGGGCTTTTTTTCTTAATTTTGATGCACCTCAAATCAATCTGAATTGAACGCCGGTTTTCAGCGGCAATTCAGTTAACGGTGCTGTAATGGTCTTGAAGTCACCGACACCCGAGGTGAAATCCCATGGCCAAGGCACACAAAATGGGCACTCAGGAGGCCTTCCTTCAGCGCCGCACACTCCCCATAAGGGGCCTGGCGGAAAGCCAGTGGGACGACCTGCTTGAGGATCTCAATCACCATCCCTGCGTTGATCTTGCCGAACGAAAACCGACCAACGTTCTGCGGATTGCCTACGATGCAAGCCACTGGTCCGTCGACGATCTGCTGGAAATGGTCACTGCCCGGGGCGGCCAGCTGAAAGGCGGTTGGTGGGCTCAGCGAAAGCTGGCCTGGTACCGATTCACCGATGACAACGTTCGGGCTAACGCGCAACATCAGCCCCACTGCTGCTCCAAAATGCCACCAATTAAACGAAAATGATCGGAGGTTGAACGGCCGAAACGAAGGACGGGAAGACACGCTATCAGGAAGGGAGTCACTTACATCACCATTAACTGTAATTGGGCGGGAGGCCAAGGCCATGATGGACGACAACATGTTTGGGAACACGATGTGGGCAGGCCACTGGCTCTGGATGCTGGTGATTGCCATTGTGGTGGTTATACCCGCCTGGCGAATTTGCCAGCGCACGGGGTATCCGGGTTGGATGGGCATTCTGATCCTCATTCCAGTCGCCAATCTGTTTTTGCTGTATTTCATTGCGTTTGCGGACTGGCCGACAGAAACCAAGGGAGACCAAAATGGCTGAGCACCAACACGCCCACCACCATGATACCGCCGGTCACGATCACGCTGAGGCAGGGGAACATCAGGTCAAAGATCCGGTTTGTGGCATGAATGTGGATCCGCATAAGGCGGAACATCGAAGTCAGCACTTTGGAAAAACCTGGTATTTCTGCTCGTCCCGCTGTCAATCAAAGTTCGAGGCGGATCCTCAGCAATATCTCGGCCAGAAGGACAAGCCGCAAGAGCCGGTAGCGCCGGGCACCATGTATACCTGCCCCATGCATCCGGAGATCCGTCAGCAAGGGCCGGGGGACTGCCCCATCTGTGGAATGGCCTTGGAGCCCGAGCAGGTGAGCCTGGATGACGGGCCGTCGGAAGAACTCAGGGATATGACCCGCCGGTTCTGGATTGGCCTGGTGCTCACATTGCCGGTCCTGGTGCTGGAAATGGGCGGACACCTGACCGGGCTTGATCACATTATTGCTCCTCAGATGTCTAACTGGATTCAGTTGGTGCTGGCGACGCCGGTGGTGCTCTGGTGCGGCTGGCCCTTCTTCGTCCGGGGCTGGAAATCCGTGGTTAGCCGTAACCTGAACATGTTTACTCTTATCGCCATTGGTACTGGCGTGGCGCTGATATACAGCCTGGTGGCCACGTTAGTGCCACAGATATTCCCGGGTGCCTTTCGGCAGGAAGACGGCTCGGTGGCGGTGTATTTCGAGGCGGCGGCCGTCATCGTCGTGCTGGTATTGCTTGGTCAGGTGCTGGAACTGCGGGCCAGGGAGAAAACCTCCGGCGCCATCAAGGCTTTGTTGGATTTGGCGCCTGCCACAGCCAGGAAGTTGGATGACGATGGCGGCGAATCCGATGTGTCGCTGGATCAGGTCAAGGTTGGTGACCGTCTGCGGGTGCGCCCAGGTGACAAGGTGCCGTTGGACGGTGAAGTGCTCGAAGGCAGTTCCAACGTGGATGAGTCCATGGTGACCGGTGAGCCGTTGGCCGTCAGCAAGAAATCCGGCGACCAGGTGATCGGCGGCAGTATTAACCAGCAGGGCAGTTTCATCATGCGTGCCGACAAGGTTGGCCGCGATACCATGCTGTCGCAGATCGTTCAGATGGTGGCCAGCGCGCAACGCAGCCGGGCGCCGATTCAGGGGCTCGCAGACAAGGTTGCCGCTTACTTTGTACCGGCAGTCATCGTGATTGCGATCATCGCCTTTATCGCATGGTCTGTTTTTGGGCCCACGCCGCCTATGGCCTTCGGCTTGATTGCTGCCGTTAGCGTTCTGATCATTGCCTGTCCCTGCGCACTGGGCCTGGCAACACCCATGTCAATCATGGTTGGCGTTGGGCGCGGTGCCCAGAGTGGAGTACTGATACGGGATGCCGAAGCGCTGGAGCGCATGGAAAAGGTAGACACCGTGGTGGTGGATAAAACCGGCACGCTGACAGAAGGCAAGCCGCAAGTCACCCGACTTGTCGCGGCAAACGGGTTCAGTGACAACGATCTGATGCGCTATGCCGGCGGTCTGGAAAAGGGCAGCGAGCATCCATTGGCCCACGCCATTCTCGATAAAGCCAAGAGCATGGATCTGGAGCTCCCGGATGCAGAGGACTTTGATTCGCCTAACGGAAAAGGGGTCACCGGTCGAATCGATGGCAAGCGGGTACTCCTCGGCAATCGACTCCTGATGGAGTCCGAGAATGTCGACACCGGAAAATATGACGGCGAAGCCGACCAGCTCCGGAAAGACGGCGCTACTGTGATTTTTACCGCCGTCGACGGCGACGTTGCAGGCTTGCTGGCGATCGCCGATCCGGTGAAGGAAACCACTGAAGCCGCCATTTCCGCCCTGCAGAAAGACGGGATTCGCGTCGTCATGCTGACCGGCGATAACCGTACGTCAGCCGAGGCTGTTGCCCGCAAGCTGCATATCGACGAAGTGGAAGCGGAAGTGCTGCCGGAAGACAAGGGCAAGATTGTTCAACGGCTGAAGGACGAAGGTCGGGTTGTCGTGATGGCGGGCGACGGCGTGAACGACGCGCCTGCACTGGCCACGGCGGATGTGGGTGTCGCTATGGGCACTGGCACCGATGTAGCAATTGAGAGTGCTGGTATTACTCTGCTGCGCGGCGACCTGATGGGCATTGTTGAGGCGCGTCAGTTGTCGCTGGCAACCATGCGTAACATCCAGCAGAACCTGTTCTTTGCGTTTGTCTACAATTCTGCAGGCGTGCCTATTGCAGCGGGTGTTCTGTATCCATTTTTCGGCATACTGCTGTCGCCGATTTTTGCTGCCGCAGCAATGTCGCTTTCTTCGGTGAGCGTGATCATAAATGCTCTTCGCCTTCGGGTTATCAAACTTGAACCAAAGCAATAGAAGGACTGATCCCTGGTAATAGTCTGCGACATATCTGGATGACTCAGGTCAAGATGCAAGCTGTTAATGCTTCTCCAGAGTCTTTTTTCAGCCTCAATTCAGTTTCATGGTCTTTACTGAGAAGGATGCACAGAGTTGCAGCCGATAAGGAGGATCTCATGAACAGATTAACCCGTTTTGTAGCGTGTTCCGTGCTCGTTGCTTTGCCTGCCTTTGCTTTTGCACAGGGAAACTCGGGGCAAATGCCTCGCGGCGGCATGATGACCGAGGAACAAGTGCAGCAGATGAATGAAAACATGGCACGGATGCAGGCCATGATGCAGGAAATGCGGAATGCCAATTCCAACGCTGAACGCCAGAGACTGCGCGAGCAACACATGGAATACATGCAGGAGCACATGCAGATGATGCGTGGCGGCATGATGGGCCCCGGCATGATGGGCAGTGGCCAAGGAATGATGGGTAATGGCCAGGGCATGATGAACAACCAGGGCATGATGAATAATCAGGGCCAGGGTAAAAAGCAGTCCGGTAATGCCCAGGGGAATCGCTCTGGTGGTCCGGGGATGGACAACGAGCAGCGTCTTCAGATGATGGAGAACCGGATGAACCAGATGCAGATGATGATGGAGCAAATGCTGGAGCATCAGCGGCAAATGAACCGCAACTGATGTGTTCCTTCCTTCTAGTCGAACAGTGACAGTTGATCGGGCTGCTGCTTCGCTGGCACGCCGGGGCGTTTCTGGACAGGTCCCTTGCGACTGCCGTGGCGGACCAGCACCCGGTCTGTTTCTGCCTTGCTGACGTGCTGCTTGCGAAAGTCGCCAACCGCCTTGCGGGCAACCCGGGCCGCCTGCTCATGGTCACACACCGGTGAGATGTAGGTATTGCCGCCATAACGCTCTTTCTGGGCCGGAGTCATCAGCCAGGGCGTGTGGATCATTTCACTGGGCACGCCCGACAGCTCCGGGATCCAGCGCCGGATGAATTCGCCTTCTGGATCCAGTTTCTGGCTCTGCAACACCGGATTGTAGATGCGCAGGGCGTTGATGCCGGTGAGGCCAGACTGCATCTGGGTCTGTGAGTAGTGAATGCCCGGCTCGAAATCGGTAAACAGGCGGGCCAGATGAAGGGCCGGGTCCCGCCAGTGCAGCCAGAGCTGATAGCTGGCGATTGCCATCAACATGGCGCGCATCCGGAAATTGATCCAGCCCGAATGGGCCAGGGCCCGCATGCTGGCGTCCACGAGGGGCCAGCCGGTCTGGCCTTCCTGCCAGCGCTGCAGGCGCTCGGAATCGTTAGGCCCCGATTTGAGCGCCTCCATTTCCCGGTGCATGGCCCGAAATTCCAGTTCGGGCTCATCTTCCAGTTTCTGGATAAAATGGCAGTGCCAGTGCAGCCGGGAGCGGAAGCTGGTCAGGCTTTTCTTTTTCCGGGGCAGGGTGTTGCGGTGATTGCCGGTGGCCTTTGCCTCCTGATACACCTCCCGAAGGCTGACAGTGCCATAAGCGATGTGCGGACTCAGGCGCGAGCAGGCTCTTACGGCGGTGTTCGGGCTGGAGATATTGTACTGGTAGCCGACGCAACGGCGATCCAGGAACGAGGTCAGAAGCTTTTCGCCTCTCGCGCTACCACCTATCTGGCGGTCCGGACACTCGTCAGGTACTTCAAAAGCCTTGTCATTGTTGCCAGCGCAAAGGGTCTTCAACGTATCCGATGTCGGAATTACAGTCGGAGCCTCAAGTACGGGTTGCCGCATCAGATCGGTCCAGGCTTTGTCCCACACATCCCGGTCGCTCAGGCGACGAACCACACCAAACTGGTTCCACTCCCGGAACTCCACATGGTTCTCCGAGCACCATCCAATCACCGACCTGTCACGCTCGTAGGTCCACTGCCCGCCGGTTTCCTGATGGCAGAAGATGCGGTTAATTGGCTGGTGGGCCTGAATCTGCTTGAGGGCATCAATCATCGACCCTCGCAGCACCAGCAGCTGACTGCCGGCCTTGCGCAACTGCCGGTCCAGGTCGTCCAGAGAATCCCGGATAAACGCCCATTGGCGGCCGCTGGTGTCCGGCAGTTGCCAGTACTCATCTTCGATGACGTACAAGGGTATGACCGGCTCTCCCAGGGCGGCTGCCGCCACCAGCGGGGCATGATCACGGGTGCGAAGGTCGCGCTTGAACCACACCACGGTGGTCATGACGATGCGCTCCTTTCACGCCGGCAACGTTCGCTGCAGTAGCGCACGTTGTCCCAGTCTTTGGCCCATTTTTTCCGCCACTTAAAGGGCCGCTGGCAGACCGGGCAGGTCTTTTCGGGCAGGTTGAGCTTTTTGTGGGGCACTAGCGGGCTCCGTTCAGGTTTCTGGCCATAGTACGTCCGGCTCACACGCGGGGATCAGCAGTAGGCAAGTGTTGGGCAACTACCGGCCTCGCGCTCCCATTGGATGGTCACGTGATGGATGTTGAAGTCGCTTGCCAGCATGCGGGTGGCCTGCTCGATGACCTTATCGTCACTGGCCGGGTCAGGCTTTACCAGATGCACCGTGAGGGCGTTTTCCGTTGTGCTTAGCCCCCAGATATGAAGATGATGAACCGATTCAACGCCGGGCAGTTCCTTGAGGCTATCGAGAACTTGCTCCGGGTTGATCTCTCTCGGTACCGCGTCCACTGCCAGATTGAGGGAATCTTTCAGCAACCGCCAGGTTCCCAGAAAGATCACGGCTGCGATCACGAGACTTACCAGAGGATCGATCCAGTTGAGGCCTGTAAACATGATCACAAGTCCGGCAACCACAACGCCAACGGACACCGCCGTGTCTGCAGCCATGTGCAGGAACGCGCCGCGGATGTTGAGGTCACCCTCCTGGCCTTTCATGAACAGTAGCATCGTGAGGCCGTTGATAACGACCCCGATGCCGGCGACCACGATGACGGTCAAACCGGTGACCTCCGCCGGTTCGCTGAAACGGCCAATGGCTTCCCAGGCAATGCCGCCAACGGCTGCGATCAGAAAAAGCGCATTGAACAGGGCTGCCAGGATCGTGGACTTTTTCAGTCCGTAGGTGTTCCGGTCGGTCGCTTTCTTTGTGGCCATCCAGCTCGCAACCCAGGCCATGATGAGGCCCAGCACATCGCTCAGGTTATGGCCGGCATCAGCCAGCAGGGCCAGGGATCCGGACAGGACACCGTAGACCGCCTCGATGGCTACAAAGACCACGTTGAGCACGACGGCCAGCGCAAACGAGCGGTTGTGGGTGTCGAAATGCTGCGCATGGCCGTGCCCGTGACCGTGATCGTGGTGGCTGTGCATTGTCTGCTCTCCATTTTCTGATGCGTCTGGTGAGCATTCAAAACCCTGTAGTAGCTATAGGGTCAAGAATCAGATTAACCCGACTCCTTCGCCAGCTGGGCCAGATCTTCACTGATCTGCTCGGGTGATAGGCCGGGGCGTAGCAGCAGCCGGGCGCTGCCACTGCGATCGAACACATAAACGGCGCTGCTGTGGGAGACGTTGTAGTTGCCGTTGGCGTCGGGCTGGTCATAACCGAAGGTGGTCCGGTAGCGTTTGGCGAGCTTTCGAAGCGTGGGTTCTTCGGCGGTGAGGCCAACGATTCCTTCCCCGAAGAAGCTTACGTAACTGGCCAGGCGTTCGGGGGTATCCCGGCGCGGGTCAACGCTGACGAACAGGGTGGTGACATCGTCCTGATACTCTGCGGGCAGTTGCTGAACCGAGCGGCGCAGATCGGTCAGCGTGGTTGGGCAGACATCGGGGCAGGAGGTAAAGCCGAAATACACCAGCCGGATGTTGCCTTGTGAGTCATCAGGAGTCACGGTTTTCCCATCGGTGCCCTCCAGCTGGAACTGGAGCTCGGGCATCAGGCCCGATATGTCCTTGCCATGCCAGCTTTTCTCATCGCCAGCGCAGCCAGCGAGTGCCAGGGCAATGAAGACGAACCACAGTGGCAGCGTTCGGTTCATGCGTTTCCTCCTGCTAGAGAGCGGCGCCTGGGAAATTTGCCATCTTCATGCATGGCCCGGCGGAGCACGATCAGAATGCCGATAATGCTCATCATGGCCGGGGGGATCCAGGTCAGCAGACCGCCTAATAACTGGTCGGTTTCCGGAGGCATGGGCCATGCCCGGCCGCATACTTCGTACACGTCGTACACCATGCCCCGGGAAAAGACGATCCAGGCCCCGAGTACCATCTGGGGAATGGCCACCAGCGCCAGCAGCAGAATACGCTTTCCGTAACCCAATGCGTTGGTAATGGCCGGCGACCGGGGGTCGAAGATCAGCCACCAGAACAGCAGACCATCCAGCAACATGCTCCAGTTCATGATCCAGTAGAGCTGCCGGCTCAGCATGGCGTCAAAATGGATGGGCGGCCAGAGCCAGAAATAGATCAGCCCCACGAACAGGAACGAGGCTATAAGGGGCTGCTGCAATACACGGTAAATCCAGCCTACTGGTTGTAGCCAATAGCGCAAAGACCGTGACATCTTCTGGTGCCAGAAGCGCATCACTGGCAGCGGATTGGACAGCGCGATCAGTATTGGCCCCAGGTGGTGCAGAATCAGATGCTGCCCCCGGTGAACGAAAAACATGTACTGGGAGTAGTAGTCGAATCGGGTCTGCATCACCCCGTAACAGAGCATGACCCCGAGTGTGAAAGTGATAATCCGGCCCGATCCCGGCCGGTCTTTCTCCGGCATCTTCAGTAGCGCGACACCATAAAACCCGAGCACCAGCATGTAGCTGAGCAGGGTCAGAGGCGAAAAATCGTAAGGCAGCAGGTAGCTCGATATTGGCATGGATCGGACTCGATGCGTGCACGCACTGGAAACCGGGTTTATCTTTCTTGTCAGTACCGCCGAGTTTTGCCGGCCCGGCGGCGGATTTCAAGGCCGGCTTCAGGAAACTTCTGACGGAGACGGGGCATGGCCCGATTTTGCGATTCCATTTCAGCGCCGTCGGTGTTGATCTTCGACTGGCACGGCACGCTGGTAGACACTCACGATGCCATGTTCAGTGCCATGGAAGACATGCTGCCGCAGCTAGAGGATCTGGGGCTGGTGGAACGGCTGCTGCCCGAGGACAAGTGCCGAACATCGGACGATGCGCGCCTGGTGCGCTATATCCGGATTTTCCGGCGGCTGCATCCACGTATCCTGGCGGAGCGCCGGGTGTCGAGGACCGACATCTTCAACGCCATCTTTGGTGATGACAAAGACGCCAAACTGATCGCCCACAAGGCCTATAACGAGGCTTATCGGCGATACTTCGGTCAGGTAAAGCCGTTCCAGCCTGGCGCCTACGAGTACCTCTCCGCCCTGAAAGCCATGGGGATTCGACTGGCGGTCTCCACCAACCGGAACCGGGAGTTTCTGGACCGGGAATTACAGACGGTGGACGAGGGCCGATGGCGCAACCTGTTTGATGCCACGGTCTGCGCCGATGATGTCACCGAGTACAAACCCGACCCCGAGGTGATCCTGAAGGCGCTTGAGAAGCTCAATCTTCCTGCCGATGAAAAGGCCTGGTACGTGGGTGACAGCTACGTTGACATGCTCACCGCCAACAAAGCGGGCGTGTCGGGCGTTTTCTACAACGGGGCCCGTTGGGAATCCGGCCGGATCGACAGCTGGTTTTCCCACCGGGACGCCCCCGCGGCCATTCTGGACAGCTTTGAAGACCTGATGGACCTGCTGGCCCTGATTGAACGGAGCCAGCCGGAAGCTTTTGAACAGACGCCTGCCGAGGTTCGCCCACGACCCTTCCCGCCGCCACAGCGCCCGGAGCCCCGCATCGAGCCGGACTGGCACCCAGCGGTGGTCAAGCTCATTCGCCCGGCGGTCATCCTGTTCGACTGGCACGCCACCCTGGTGGATACCCTCGACGCCATGTACCACGCGGTGGATGACATGCTGCCGGATTTCCACAAACTCAAACTGATGGACCGCATGGTGGCGCCGGAAGACAGCAAGACCCCGGAAGACGTGAAGCTGGTTGCCTACGTGCGGGAGTTTGCGAAGTTGCACCCGAAGGTAAAGGCGGACCGTAAGATTTCGAGAACCGATATCTTTGAGGTGTTGTTCGGGGACGATCAGGAAGCCAAACAGGTCGCTCACAAGGCGTTCAATCATCACTATCGAAAGCATTACGGTACCGTGAAGGCCTTTGAACCGAAGGTTCGGGAGGTTCTTGAAGGTTTAAGGCGGCTCGGTATCCAGGTGGGTGTTATTACCAATCGGGATCGCGAGTTTTTCGAGCATGAGCTGGCGGCTGTGGAAGACACCGGATGGACTCATCTGTTTGATGTCGATGTCTGCGGCGACGACACGCCCCTGCGAAAGCCGCACCCCGATCAACTGCTGCTGGCGGTCCAGAAACTGGACTATCCGCCGGATCCGAGCGTCTGGTATGTGGGCGACAGCACCACTGACGTGATTGCCGCCAAGCGTGCCGGCCTCACCTCGGTTTTTTTCAACGGCGCCCAGTGGGACCTGCCCTGGCTGAACAAGATTTTCCCGGGCACCCACAAACACCCAGACAAGCCGGATGTGGTGGTTAATGACTTCTCGGAGTTCTGGGCGCTAGTGCTGGCCTGCGAGGTAGGGCCACCTTGAATTAGGGCGGAACCTGGGAAGGCGACCAGAATGGTCAGTACTGTTCAACCTGGCTGAGTGCTTCCTCGATGCTGAGACCGATTACAGCCACGCCGATGGCTGACTTCCCGTGGCCGGGTACCACTGGCGTGCTGGCGGTGATCTGAAATCGGGCCGAGGAGGTGTCATAGCGAATCGGGGATATGTACAGCCGCCTTTCGGCTTCGGTGCCGGTGACCCGGTTTTCCATTACCCTCTGGAACTTGGGTTCGTCACCCTGCCAGTAGTCAGATGTTAGCTGGCTCATCGCGGCTAGAGTTCCCATGTCGTTGATCAGCATCACCTCGGTAACAAGGCCTCGGTGAGACTCTTGCCAGGCGAGAAGTGCCCTGGAGCCCGGCAGAGCGAGGATCCTTTCGGCGAGATCCGGCGTTGTGACCGGCACCAGCGCTTGCCACTGACTGTCGATGGTCATCACATCGGTAAAGCTTTCCTGCCTGGGGCCTGCCTCAATGATCTGGTTTATGTCCAGAACGCTGATCATTTCTTTGAACAGGCGCCCCGATAGTTCCGTGATGCGGCGTGTTTCCTCTTCGGATAGTGCGAGCTGACCGGCCATGCAACTGTTCAGAGTACGGTTGAAAGTGCCAAGAAAATCAGGATATTCGGAAACGAAGGCTTCGCTCAGGTACAGGTAAAGCGGTGCGTAACGGACAAAGTTTGCAGTGAGCTGCGTGGATTCGGAATCGTTTTCGTAACGCAAACGGTTCATGACTCGCTCATCCATCAGTGCCGTATCGATTCGGCCGCGTTTGAGCAGCGCAAGCAACTGCGACGGCGAAGACACGCTCAGGAAAATGGCATAGCCGTTGGCTTCCAGCCAGGCTTCTTCGTTGCTGCCGGCCACAACTCCGATTCGCAGGTTATTGGTAAACGCTTTGTTGCCCCCGGTGAAAAAGTACCACTTCTCCAGAGCCACCGGATCGCTGCGCCTGGCTATGTTGTCGAGTTCTGCGGAGGGATCAATGGCAAAATAGCCATCGATCATATTGCGTTCCAGCGAGTGTATGGCGCGATTCTGGGGCGTAATCCGAATACGCGTTGCCCAGCCAGCGCGGTTTGCGGCACAAACCACCGTGTCTGCGGTTTCGCCGGAAATTCGATTGCCTCCACCCTTTTCCTGGCTTGCCACCTGATAGGGTGGGCTTTCGAAAGTGTAGAGGTTCAGTGTCGGAGGCTGGGCCTGACACACGGTTGAATACAGTATTGTTGTCAGACTCAGAGCGAGTCGAAGGTTCATCGTGAAGGCAGCATCCGTGATGTTAACAATCCTAACGTCAGGCTAGCACCAATGTGGGGCTTTTGCTGCACAAATTCAGAACACTTGCTGGTGGCACTTTTACAGGGCTAATCCAGGATGAATGACCTAAAGTTGCTCCACGTTCGCTAGCAGGTATTCGGCGCGCTGGAGCAACGCTTCCCGTTTCTCGGGTTTCTGCTTGTCCCAGTTCCGGTACATCATGCCCATTCGCGGGTTGTTGGCGAAGTCGTCCCGATGGCGATCTATGAAATGCCAGTACAGGGCGTTGAACGGGCAGGCGTCCTCTTCGGTGGCCTTGTTCACCTTGTAATGGCAGTTCGAGCAGTGGTCCGACATGCGCTGGATGTACTTCCCGCTGGCGGCGTAGGGCTTGGAGCCCAGGTAACCGCCATCGGCGTGCATCACCATGCCCAGCACGTTGGGCAGTTCCACCCAGTCGTAGGCATCGGCGTAGACCGCCAGGTACCAGTCGCAGATTTCCTCCGGTTTGATGCCCGCCAGCAGTGCGAAGTTGCCGGTGACCATCAGCCGCTGGATATGATGGGCGTAGGCGTTGCGTCGAGTGGCATCAATGGCTTTGTGCATGCAACGCATTTTCGTATCGCCGGTCCAGTAGAACCAGGGCAGGGCGCGGGTGTTACCCAGGCTATTCTCCTGCGCATACTCCGGCATGTTCATCCAGTAAATACCCCGAACAAACTCCCGCCACCCCAGGATCTGCCGGATAAAGCCCTCCACCGCGTTGATCGGTGCCTGTCCCGAATACCAGGCCTGGGCCGCCGCTTCGCAAACCGCCACCGGATCCAGCAGCCCGGAGTTGATATAGGGCGACAGGATGGAATGGAACAGCCAGTCTTCGGTGTCGGAAATCGCATCCTGGTAATCGCCAAAGCAGGGCAGGGCATAGTCAATGAAGTGCTCAAGCGCCGCCTGTGCGTCTTCCGCCGTTACGGCAAAGTGGAAGTCGTCGGTGGTGCCGAAATGATCGGCAAGATGCTCGTCCACCAGCGCGATCACCTCCCGGGTAATGGCATCCGGTTCCACCCGAAAGGTCGCCGGGGCCGGCGGCTTGCCGGTCCACTTCTTGCGGTTATCGGCGTCGAAATTCCATTGCCCGCCCTCCGGTTCGCCTTCGGAGGTCATCAGCAAACCGGTCTTGCGCCGCATCTCCCGGTAGAAGAATTCCATCCGCAACTGTTTCCGGCCCTCGGCCCAGTCCGTAAATTCCTGCTTGGTGGCAATGAACCGTGTATCCGGGCGGATCTCCACCGGCACACCGAGGCGTTCATGCCAGCCACTGATCTGTTCGTGCAGCCGCCATTCCCCGCACTCGGTGGTGATGACTTTTTCCGCGTTCATACGCTCCACCTGCTCGCCAACCACCGCTTCGAGGCTCTGGTGCTTGTTGTCCCGGTGATACGGCTGGTAGTGCACCTGCCAGCCATCGCTCTCCAGTTGCCGGGCAAAATGGCGCATGGCGCTGAACAGCAGCACAATCTTCTTCTTGTGGTGATTGGTGTAGCTGGCTTCGTCATGAACTTCGGCCATCACCACCAGATCCCGATCCTTGTCGGCGTTGTCGAGAGCGCTGATGTTTCTCGTTAACTGGTCGCCGAGAATCAGAATCAGGTTGGCCATGGTGGGGGAATCCTCCAGTCAGTAAGCTGCGGGCTATGCCCACAAAGGGGTAAACCAAGTACGCCAAGAGCCCAAGGGTGGTTCAGTCTCCGGGCTGGTAAACTCAAACCATCAGTCACCTGACCCGAATCAAGAAGCCAGCCAAAGGATTGCCCTAGAATGCCGGCAAATCCTCGATGCCCCCGTTATACCCCAGAGCGCTTATTATGACCTCCACATCCGCACTCAAAGCCCATGACTCAACCCTGCCGGAATTCATCTGGGATGATGCCCTGATCCGACGCTACGACCTCAGCGGCCCGAGGTACACCTCCTATCCCACGGCCGTCGAGTTCAACCAGAACTACCCGGTGGAAGAGATGGTCAAGGCTGCGGCCCGCAGCAAGGCCAGCAATCGTCCGCTGTCGCTCTATACCCACCTGCCGTTCTGCGCGCACCTCTGTTACTACTGCGCCTGCAACAAGGTGATCACCAAGAAGCGCGACAAAGCCATGCCCTACGTGGAGCGGGTGCTGAAAGAGGCGGCCATCCAGTCAAAACTGTTCGGGGCCGACCGGCCGGTCACCCAGCTGCATTGGGGTGGCGGTACCCCCACGTTTTTGCCAAAAGATGTGATGGAACACCTGATGGCGGGATACGGGGAGTTGTTCAACCTGCAAACCGGCGATGAGCGGGATTACAGTGTGGAGATTGACCCGCGGGAAGTGGACCAGGATACCCTGCCAACCCTGTGGAACCTGGGCTTCAACCGGATCAGTCTCGGCGTTCAGGACGTCAACGCTGAGGTTCAGAAAGCCGTGAACCGTATCCAGCCGCGGGAAATGACCGAAGCCGTGCTCAATGAGGCGCGGCGCATCGGCTTCCGTTCTATTAACCTGGACCTGATCTACGGCCTGCCGTACCAGACGCCGGAAAGTTTTGCCGAGACACTGGAAGCGGTAATCGAGATGTCTCCGGACCGGCTGTCGGTGTTCAGCTATGCCCACCTGCCGGACCGCTTTTATCCGCAGACCCGGATTCAGGGCGACACCTTACCCAATCCGCAGCAGAAGCTGACCATTCTGCACAACACCATCAATCGCCTGCTGGACGCAGGTTATGAATACATCGGCATGGACCATTTCGCCAAGCCGGACGACAGCCTTTCTGTGGCACAACGCGAAGGCCGCCTGCACCGGAATTTCCAGGGCTACACCACCCACTCTGAGTGCGATCTGCTGTCGCTCGGCGTTTCCGCCATCGGCCAGACCGACGATGCGTATTTCCAGAACAATCACGACCTGCCTTCCTGGGAAGCCGCCATCGATGCCGGCCAACTGGCCATCACCAAAGGCGTGAACCTGACCCGGGACGACCGGATCCGCCGCTGGGTGATCGGCCAGCTGATCTGCCAGTTCCGGCTGGACCGCCACCAGTTTGCAGAGGCCTGGAGCGAAGATCTGGACCGCTATTTTGCCGATGAGCTCCGCCGTCTGAAGCCCATGATTCAGGATGAGTTGATTGCTGATGATGGCAATACCCTTCAGGTGCAGCCCGCCGGTCGGCTGCTGATCCGGGCCATCTGCCAGATCTTTGATCTCTATCGCAAGGAAGGCGCCAGCCAGCGGTTCTCCAGGATCATCTGACCCCTTTTCATTTTCCCAATTAAAAAGGGGCTGCCCGTTACCGGACAGCCCCGTTTTGCATCTACTGGCGTCAGCTATAAGCCGGCACCTTGAACTCATTGGCCAGGTCCTGCAGCACCCGCGCCAGCCGTGCCTGCTCGCCGGTTACCTGGGTGATTTCCTGGGAGCCGGTCAGGGTCAGGATGGCGGCTTCGCTGACCGATTCCATGCTGCCTGCCAGTTCCCTTGTAACGGCTACCTGTTCTTCGGAGGCGGTGGCAATCTGGCTGGCCATATCGGAAATGCTGTTCACATCGGTCAGGATATCCGCGAAGGTCTGCTCCAGCTCGGATGCCTGCTCGCTGGTGGCATTCGCCAGTTTGTGGCTTTCCACAATCGAGCGGCTGGCGTTGTCAGTTATGCTCTGGAAGCCATTGATAATGTCTTCGATCTGGGTGGTGGACTCGTGGGTCTGTTGCGCCAGGGTCCGAACTTCGTCGGCAACCACCGCAAATCCTCGGCCGTGCTCGCCCGCGCGGGCGGCTTCAATGGCTGCGTTCAGGGCCAGCAGGTTGGTCTGGTCGGCAACCTTCCGGATCACGTCCACCACATCGGCGATGGTTGAACTGCGGTTTTCCAGTTCTTCGATCACCTCGTTCACCTTCTGAACCGATTTGGCCAGGGAACGAATACTTTTTACGCTGCCGTGCAACACCTGCTCGCCACTCCGACTTTTTTCCATGGCGCTGCGTGCAGCATCGGCCACCTGCTGGGTGTTCCGGGAGATCTCCTCGGAAGTGGCAGACATCTCTTCGGTGGCCGCTGCCACCTGTTCGATCTGTTGCTGCTGGTTTTTCACCTGGCTGGCATTCTGGCCGGCGGTGGAGCTGGTCTCCTCGGTAGCGGTGGCCAGCTGGACGCTGGATTTGTCGATGTGCAGTATGGCGTTGCCGAAGCGTCCGAACAGCTCGTTAATGGCCTTACCGATGGTGCCCACCTCATCCCGGCTGGAGATTTCAATCTCGCGGGTCAGGTCCTTGTTGTCCATGGCAAACCGAACGCCATCGAGCAGTCGGCCGACCTGCAGATTGATGGCACGGATGATCACCAGCATCAGCACCAGTACAGCCAGAACGGCACCTGCGGAAATGCCGGAGGCCAGCATCAGGTCGTTCCGGGCGTCGGCAACGCCATCTGATGCCAGACTCACCACGTCGGATAACATATCCTTTCTCGCCTGATTGAGGTTGCCGATTCGCTGGGTGGTGGTTGTAAACCAGTCAGAGGCGTCCAGTGCATACATGCCTGACGGGCTGCTGAAAAGTGTTTCACGGCGCTGGGCCAGAGCCTGGCTTGCAACACTGCGGTTATGATTTTCCAGGGTTGCACGGATCTCATTGTCAGACGCCAGCATTGTGATGGCTTCGTTGAGGAAGGCTTCCTGCTGGCCGCCGAGACCCGCAATTCGGGCCACGGTGGGCAGGTCGAAGTCACCGCTGCGAATCATGGAGGCGCCCGCGGCTCTCTCACGGCCGGCCATCTCCGCAACCTTGGCGAGGGCGTAGTAGCCGTTAACCTCGCGGGTCAATTCCGGATCGGTTGAGCGCCGGACAATAAGGCCAATCCGGTCGATTAATCCCATGATCATCGCGGTGTAGCGCGGAGCGACGTCGCTACGGTTGTCGACCGACCGACGCAGAGCGTCTATGTTGTCGAGTTCCTGGCGAACGGACTGAATGCTTGTTTCAACCATCCTGTCAAACGATGCATCTGTCATCAGGGCAGTGATGTGGCGCTGATACTCTGAAATCCGCGTGTCGGTTTGTCGCCGCTGTTCCGCAAGATCTCTTTCGGCCTGCCGGGCGGCATCGCTTCCCGGGCTGCTGGCAAGGAAAACCGCGGAGCGACCACGCTCTTTCTGCAGGGCTTCGGTGAGAGGATCACCGGCTTCAGCCAGTTCGATCTTCGAGAGCAGTTGTCGCATGTCATCCAGTTTGCCCTGATTCAGAACGACGCTTTCTGCCGCGAAAAATAGGATAACAAGCAGGGCCGGTACCACCAGAGTGATCAGTTTGCCCCGCATGGAGAGATTGTTGATAAATTTCATAGCGTTCTGCCTTGGCTGTCCGTGTCGGATATGCCGCTATTATCCCGGCATAGCAAGGTCGCTCTCTATCAGCGTGAAGGAGTAGCAGTGGAGGTAGTTACGGGCAGGTAAGCTTATGTTTCTGCTTGTTAAGTTTCTGATGATTATCAATTAACTGTGGCATCCGTAATACCGCGTAGAGTACCACCACAGAGGTATACAGCAGACCGGGGCTATCCTGCTGACAAAGGTCAAGGTACTCGGGCCATGCGTCCGATATGGTCGATGCCGTTAATCCAAGGCGGAGAAAACCATGGAACTTGTGTGTCCGGCCGGCAGCCTCCCGGCCCTGAAAACCGCCGTTGATAACGGCGCCAACGCCGTATATTTCGGTTTTAAAGACAGCACCAACGCACGTCAGTTTGCCGGCCTGAACTTCAATGATAAACGCGCCGCTGAAGGCATTGAATACGCCCATCTCCGGGGCGCAAGAGTGTTCTGTGCCATCAACACCTACCCGCAGCCAGACGGCTGGGAGCAATGGAAGGGGGCAGTAGACCGCGCCGCAGGTCTTGGTGTGGATGCCATTATCCTGGCCGATATGGGCCTGCTGGATTATGCCGCCAACCGATATCCGCACATCCCCCGTCATCTGTCGGTTCAGGGGTCTGCCACCAGCCACAAAGCCCTCTCCTTCTACAAAGACAACTTCGATATTCGCCGGGCCGTGCTGCCCCGGGTTCTGTCACTGGACCAGGTTCGTGGTGTGGCCAGACAGAGTCCGGTGGAACTGGAAGTCTTTGCCTTCGGTAGCCTGTGCATCATGGCCGAGGGCCGTTGCTACTTGTCTTCCTACCTGACCGACGAATCCCCGAACACCCGCGGAGCCTGTTCCCCCGCCAAGGCCGTGCGCTGGCAGGAAACAGCGAACGGGCTCGAATCCCGCCTCAACAATGTCCTGATTGACCGTTATGGCCAGGGTGAACCCGCGGGCTACCCGACTCTGTGTAAAGGCCGTTTTGAAGTTGAGGGTCATGTCTATCACGCCATTGAGGAGCCGGTTAGCCTGAACACTCTGGACCTTTTGCCGGAGCTTCAGGCGCTGGGTATCAGTGCCGTGAAGATTGAGGGGCGCCAACGGAGCCCGGCCTACATCGCGGACGTAGCCAGAACCTGGCGTCATGCTCTGGACGACCTTCAAGCCGGCACCGAAGGCTTTACGGTTGAGCCTCAATGGCAGCAGACGCTGGCGGGTCTTTCCGAGGGCGGCCTGACCACACTGGGCGCCTACCATCGCAAATGGAAATAAGGTTTCACCACCCATGCTGAAGTTATCCCTGGGGCCGATCCTGTGGTTCTGGTCCAGGCAGACCGTTTTCGAGTTTTATGCCAATGCCGCCGAGTGGCCGGTGGATACCATTTATCTGGGGGAAGTGGTGTGCTCCCGCCGGCGGGAACTGAAACCGGATGACTGGCTGGATCTGGCTCGTGATCTGAAAGCCTGCGGCAAGAATGTGGTGCTCTCCACGCTCACACTGATTGAGTCGGAGGCCGATTTGCGCCGCCTGCGACGGTTCTGTGAGCAGGATGAATTCCTGGTAGAGGCCAACGATCAGAGCGCCTTGCAAGTGGCCATCCGGAACCGAATTCCGTTTATTACCGGCCCCTCGATGAACATCTACAACACAGCCACCCTGAAGATCCTTGCCAAACAGGGCCTGAAAGAATGGAACCTGCCGGTAGAACTGGGCAGGGAAATCCTCGAGCAGCTGATCAAGGAGCTGCAGCAGGAAGGACTGGATCTCCCCGCCGAGGTATTTTCCTGGGGCTTCCTGCCCCTGGCCTGGTCCTCCCGTTGTTTTACCGCCCGCCATTACAATCTGCCCAAAGACAACTGCGAGTTCCGCTGCCTGCAGCATCCGGACGGCATGGAGTTGCGCTCCCGGGAAAGCCAGGAGCTGTTTCGCATCAACGGCATTTCCACCTTGTCCGGCTCCCGTTACGACCTGATGCGGGAGCTACCGGACATGGAGCGTATGGGCGTCAGTACTGTGCGACTCAGTCCGGAGCATCAGGGCATGGAGGCAGTGGTCAGGCGTTTTGATAGAGTACGCCGGGGGGAAATGCCGGGCACCGACCCGCTGCAGCTGGTAGAGGCGCCACCCTGCAACGGGTACTGGTATGGCAAGCCGGGGATGGACCGTGTCGGGAGTTGATCTTTCAGACTTATCCTATTTCTGACTAAGCGCTTCCTGTGCCCACTGCCAGGCCGCAACCGTCGCCGGAAAGCCTATTGAATTCATGCCCAGCACCAGTGCGTGCTCAATTTCCTCACGCGTGAGGCCCAGTTCCAGACTGCGGCGAACGTGGGATTTCAGCGCGGATTCACGGCCCGCACCTACGCAAACGCCTAGTTTGACCAAAGCGCGTGACTTTTCATCCAGAGGACCGGCATCGGCGAGGGCTTTGCCAAGCTGCTGGTGCGCCTCTTGAAGCTCTGGAAATCGGTCGCTGAAGGCAACGAAGGTTTTGGGAAGTTCACTGTCATGCTTATCCATCGGATTTCCTCAAATTTTTTGGTTTGCTTTGCCGCCACGGGCGGCTCTTGAACCTTGTGGAAAGATAGTCAATCTTCACCCTCCACTCCACGCTGTCGAGCAGGTTTTTCAGGTGCAGTCCCAGCTCTGTGTCGCCCTCGATGACCAGCCGACGCTGGAAAAACAACTGGTCGGGGTCCTGTTGCCGTTCCGCGAGTGATCTGAAAGCGGACAACGAGCCGCGGATGGTCGCCTCGCCGGGGCCGTCGATCACCCTGAGGCGACCGGACCAGAAGCCAATGGTGATACCGGGTTGTCCCCCGTTCACCTCCAGGCGAATACGTCTGCCTTCAAACTCATCGAATTCCCCGTCATCAATTGCCTGGGCGAAAATGCGGTTGAGCGGTGCTTCTGCGACCAGCTGCTTGAGCGGTACCGGTATGCTGCGATCAATAGTGCCCAGCATGGGCACGGGGGAGGGCAGGTATTCCCGAAATACCGAGAGCGTTTGGGCAAAAATAGGAGAGTTCAGGGAGGCGATGGAAGGTAATGGAAGAGCCATGCTTTACTCCGGGCGGTCAGTAACCGGCACAGAGTAAAGCAAACTTTTCTGAAACGATTTGATATAACTCAGCCTTTGTGAAGGCCTTCTTCCACCGCCCAAACAGCAACTTCCACCCGTGAGCGCAGGTTCAGTTTCTTCAGCAGGTGCTTCACGTGAACCTTGACGGTGCCGTCACTGATGTCGAGTTTGCGGCCGATCATCTTGTTGGAAAGGCCCTCGGCAATCAGGCGCAGAATGTCCTTCTCCCGGGGTGTCAGGCTGTCGAAATCCGGGCGCGATGCCTGCTGGGGCTTGTTGGAGCGCAGAGCTTCGGCCAGCAGTGTGGTTAATCGATCGCTGATCACCATTTTGCCGACTGCTGCCTGATGGAGCTGGGAGATCATGTCTTCCGGTTCCATGTCCTTCAGCAGGTAGCCGTCTGCCCCGGCGCGAAGTGCGGCCACAACGTCATCTTCCTGGTCAGACACGGTGAACATCACAATGCGGGAGCTGATGTTCTGTTCCCGCAGCTTCTTGAGTGCCTCGATGCCGTCCATCTCCGGCATGTTCAGATCCATCAGGATCAGGTCGGGCTCCAGTTCAGTGGCCAGACGAATGCCGTCGGCGGCGTTGCTGGCCTCCCCGGCCACGACCATGTCGTCTTCCAAGTCGATCAACTGTTTGATGCCCTGGCGAAGAAGCGGGTGATCGTCGATCAACAGAATACTTGCGGGTGACTCAGACATGGGGCTCTCTCTTGTTGTCAGGCTTTTGATGCTTCTGTGGGAATCAGATTCCGGCTTTTGGGAACAAAGCCCAGGGTAACTTCCACGCCCCCTTCATCCCGGTTCCTTACCTCGACCTTGCCGCCCAGGGTTCGGGCACGGTCCTGCATGATGATCAGGCCGTAATGGTTAATGGGTTGATCACTGCCGGGCAGGCCCTTGCCATTATCCCGGATCCGTACCCGCACTTGTGGTGATTCGAACAGAACATCCACGGTTATGTTTGTGGCATCTGCGTGCTTCACTGCGTTGGCAAGGCCCTCCCTGACGATCTGCAGGGTGTGAATCTCCTCATTTGCAGACAGGGTCTGTGGCGGCAGATTGTACTTCAGCTCAACCGGCTTACCCAACCGCTCGGAAAATTCCTCAATGGTTTTTTCCAGGGCGCTTGCAAGGTCGGGAGTATCCAGCTTTAACCGGAAGGTGGCCAGCAGCTCTCTCAGCTGCCGGTAGGCACTGTTCAGGCCGGTGCTCAGTTCATCGAGAATGGCTTCGTGAATCTGCTGCTGATCGCCCTCTATGTTGAGGCGCCTTAACCGGGCTACCTGCATTTTCAGGTACGACAGTGATTGGGCAAGAGAATCGTGCAGTTCCCGGGCGATCACTGTGCGTTCCTCGGCCAGTGTCTGCTGCTGCTCCTCGGTAATCTGCCGCTCCAGGAAAATGGCGGTGGCCAGCTGGTCGCTGAGGGTTTCCAGAAGCCGGCGGGAGGTTTTCGACAGGCCCTCCTCGGCCGGGTACCAGACCTCCAGGGTGCCCAGCAGTTGCCCGGGTGTTCGGATGGGAAGCAGGAGCCGGCGACCGTCGTTGGATTCCACGGGAAGTTCGTCGTACGCCTCTGGTGTCACCAGGCACGCATTGCAGTGGTGGTCGCGGCAATAGAATGGCCTTTCACGAGTGGCTGTTGTGATGGCCTCCACGGGTTCCGCGGATTGTTTGTCATGGAGGAACAGGCGAATCGGGCCGATGCCCAGGAGCTGCTCCAGCTCCTGAAGCATGGGAATCGCCCCGTTACACAGGTCGTGTTTGGCGAAAAGGTCCCGACTGGCGGAGTGCAGGAGCTGCAGGGCCGCATGGCTCTTTTCGAGCTCCTCGGTTTTCAGGCGGGCCCTTTCTTCCAGCTCGTAGTAGGTCAGGGCCAGTTCGCTGGTCATCTGGTCGAAGGCTTGGCCCAGCTTGGCCAGTTCGTCGGAGCCGCCCAGGTTGGCTTTACGGGTAAAGTCCTGTTCGCCAACAGCAATGGCGATACTGACCAGCTTTCGCAGTGGTCGAAGGATGCGGTTTTTCAGATCAATGAACAGCGCCACAATGATCAGGATAGAGAAGGCCAGGCTGATGATCTGAATAAGGTGCAGGAGGTCAATGCGGGCTTCGGTGCGCTGTTCCAGCATGGTAACCAGCTGGTCCACATCGTCCACGTAGTTCTGTGTTGCGTCCAGCATGGCATCATCGACCGGTGTGCCCTGCAGGTGATTCTGAAGCGCCGGGCGAAGCATGGCTTCCCAGGAGTCGAGGATAGCCTGGTACTGGCGGGCCAGAGGATGCTCCGGGTTCTCCGGAATAGCGTCCGTGATCCCGGTGTTGGCCAACTTTGTTTCGTACCGATCCAGTAATTCCCGGATTGATCCCTGGCCGGATTCTACGGCAAAGGGGCCTGCACTGCGGGCGAGTAGCTGGAAGGCTCCCATGCGCAGGGCGCCGGCCAGATTGATCGCGGTGGCATTGCCTTCGATGCTTTTGGACACCGCAAGGGTGGTTGCCATGCTGACGAGGGCGGTCAGCACCACGGCGCCAACAACGATGGCAATTCGGGTTACAAGCGGGCTTCTGGATTTCATTCAGTCTCTTACGCATCAATGCGTTTGGAGGGGCAGGAGGATTATGCCCCACACCCGGATTCCGTGATACCTCCTTGAGGATAGTCAATTACCCCAATGGTTGGTAACCCATCATAATCTTTGACCCTTTTACGATCAAAAGATGACACTTAAAAGCAGGTTTCCATAAGAGCGACGGTAATGAAGTCCGAAACGGATCGCGCAGATGACCGGCTGGCGTCATTGGCAGTGGTATTGCCGTTGGCACTGGCGGGCTTTGTTGTAGCTGCCGGTTGCTGGACCCTTTTCGCGGTGGCCGGGCTTCATCTTCGCGCCGAACTCGATCTAAGCAACTTCCAGTTTGGCTTCCTGCTGGCAATGCCGATGGCTGTGGGTGCGGCGCTGGCGGTTCCCGCCGGGCTGGCGGCGCAAAAATTTGGTGCCCGCCGGATCATGCTTGTTTGTCTGGCCGGGCTCGCAGCCTGCATGGTAATACTCCTGACTACCGATACGTTCCCCGGCTACCTGGTTGCCGCCGGAGGCCTGGGGCTGGCCGGTGGTTTTTACAGTGCCGGTTTGCAGTTCGTGACCGGGCACTGCGAAACCTCACGCCTGGGCCTGGTGCTGGGGGTGTTCGGTGCGGGTGTCACCGGTGCGGGATTCAACTACTACCTGGTGCCACTGTTTCACGAAGCCTTTTCCTGGCACGGAGTGCCACTGGCCTATCTTATCGTGCTGGTGCTGATCATTGCGCTACTGATCATGCTGACGGATCCGAAAGATGCGGAGGCGGATCCAACCGCCGAAACATCGGTCAGGGTATTGTTGCACCGTATGCAGACCAGGCGGGCCGGTCAGCTTTGTGGCTACTTTGGGGTTGTCGCCGGCAGTTTCTTCGCGTTGGCCCTGTGGCTGCCCGATTACCTGTCTTCCCAGTTTGATCTGCCAGTAGACTCCGGCGCGCGTCTGGCGCAATGGTTTGTCATTCCAGGTGCTCTTGCGCAGGTGGTTGGAGGCGCGCTTTCCGATCGCTTCGGCAGTGCTCGGGTGATTGGCCGTGCCCTTGTTGTCTGTCTGATTGCCCTGTTTGTTTTGTCCTACCCACCGATGACGCTCTTTATCCAGGGCGTGGATGCCACCATCCGCGTTGAGTTCGCCTTGCCCATGCCCGTGGAGGGCGTGTTCGTGGTCACGCTCGGGCTTGCCATGGGCTGCACCATGGGGAGCCTCCAGCGCTTGGTGATCATCGAAAATCGCCCGGTGGCGGCTTTTGTCGCCGGTCTGCTTCTGGTGAGTGCCTGCTCGGTTGCGTTTGCCCTGCCGGTGGTGTTCAGCAGTGTTAACCACTGGCTAGGCATACGCAGTGCGGTGTTCATGATTCTTTTCCTGCTGCTTGTGGGCTGCCTGTTTCTGTTTGCCCGGGAGAATCGTCGGCACGAGCGCGAACATCTTCTCCACCCGGGGATATAAGCCGTCTACCCCCTGGGTGGTAGAAGCGGGTTATGAGGTAGTAACCACGCAGATTTCGCGGTTTTTCTCACACACAATGGTCTCAAATCGGAGCAACGATCCGGCAGACGGAGAGAGAGACCATGAGTCATTTGATCGATAAACTGAATTACTTCAGGAAGAAGCGCGAACCGTTCGCGGGCGGCCACGGCGAAACCCACGAAGTCAGTCGCGAGTGGGAAGACAGCTACCGCCAGCGCTGGCAGCACGACAAGATCGTGCGTTCCACCCACGGCGTAAACTGCACCGGCTCCTGCAGCTGGAAGATTTATGTCAAGAACGGCCTGGTAACCTGGGAAACCCAGCAAACCGATTACCCCCGTACCCGTCCGGACCTGCCCAACCATGAGCCTCGCGGCTGCCCCCGTGGTGCCAGCTATTCCTGGTACATGTACAGCGCCAACCGCCTGAAATACCCGCTGATGCGCAAGCACCTGATGAAGCTCTGGCGCGCGGCAAAAGTCGAGCACAAGGATCCCGTCGATGCGTGGGCGTCCATTGTTGAAGATCCCAAGAAAACGGCGGAATACAAGCCTCGTCGCGGCATGGGCGGTTTCGTTCGCTCCAGCTGGGATGAAGTCAACGAGCTGATCGCGGCTTCCAACGTCTACACCGCCAAGAAGTATGGCCCGGACCGCATTATCGGCTTCTCGCCGATTCCCGCCATGTCCATGGTTTCCTACGCGGCCGGCAGCCGTTACCTGTCCATGATCGGTGGCGTCTGCATGAGTTTCTACGACTGGTACTGCGACCTGCCGCCGGCCTCCCCTCAGACCTGGGGTGAACAGACCGACGTGCCCGAGTCCGCGGACTGGTACAACTCCGGCTACATCATTGCCTGGGGCTCTAACGTACCCCAGACCCGTACCCCGGATGCCCACTTCTTTACCGAAGTGCGCTACAAGGGCACCAAAACTGTCGCCATTACTCCGGATTACGCAGAAGTCTCCAAGCTGTCCGACGAGTGGATGAACCCCAAGCAGGGTACCGACGCGGCTCTGGGCATGGCCATGGGCCACGTGATCCTGAAAGAGTTCCACGTCGAGAAGCCCAGTGAGTACTTCACCGATTACGTACGCCGTTACACCGACATGCCGTACCTGGTCATGTTGGAAGAAAAGGACGACGGCAGCTATGTGCCGGGCCGTTTCCTGCGCGCCAGCGATCTGGTGGACGGACTGGGTGAAGAGAACAACCCGGAATGGAAAACCATTGCCATCGACGAGGCGTCTGGGGAACTGACCGCGCCCAACGGCTCCATCGGCTACCGTTGGGGCGAGAAGGGCAAGTGGAACCTCAAGCAGACCGCCAAGGAAAAAGACGTCAACCTGCAGCTCTCTATGGTCGAGAAGCACGACGAGGTTGTGGACGTTGCCTTCCCGTACTTCGGTGGTATCGAGCATGACCACTTCAAGCACGTTGAAATCAAGGATGTGCTCAAGCACAAGCTGGGTACCCGCAAGGTCAAGCTGGCCGATGGCTCTGAAGGCCGCGTTGTCACCGTTTACGATCTGATGGTGGCTAACTACGGCATCAGTCGTGGCCTGGGCGACGACGACGGCGCCACTTCCTATGACGAAGTGAAGCCTTACACCCCGGCCTGGCAGGAAAAGATCACCGGCGTGCCCGCCGAGAAAGTGATCCGCATCGCCCGTGAATTCGCCGACAACGCCGACAAGACCAAGGGTCGTTCCATGGTTATCGTGGGTGCCGGTATGAACCACTGGTACCACATGGACATGAACTACCGCGGCCTGATCAACATGCTGATCATGTGTGGCTGTATCGGCCAGAGCGGCGGTGGCTGGGCGCACTATGTTGGCCAGGAGAAACTGCGCCCGCAGACCGGCTGGCAGCCGCTGGCGTTTGGTCTGGACTGGCAGCGTCCGCCCCGGCACATGAACTCCACCTCCTTCTTCTATGCCCACTCTGGCCAGTGGCGCTACGAGAAGCTGGGCGTGGACGAGATCCTGTCACCTTTGGCCGACAAGTCGAAGTTTGGTGGCAGCCTGATCGACTACAACGTGCGCGCCGAGCGCATGGGCTGGTTGCCGTCGGCACCACAGCTGAACCGCAATCCGCTGACCATTGCCGCTGAAGCCGAGAAGGCCGGCATGGAAGTGCCCGACTATGTGGCCAAATCCATGAAGGATGGCTCCCTGGCGTTTGCCAGCGAGGACCCGGAAGCGCCGGAGAACTGCCCGCGCAATCTGTTCATCTGGCGCTCCAACCTGCTGGGCTCCTCCGGCAAGGGCCACGAGTACATGCTCAAGTACCTGCTGGGCACCAAGAACGGCCTGCAGGGCAAGGACCTGGGCCACGAAGGTGGTGCCAAGCCCCAGGAAGTGAAATGGCGTGACGAAGCGCCCGAAGGCAAGCTGGACCTGCTGGTCACCCTGGACTTCCGCATGTCTACCACCTGCCTGTATTCGGACATCGTTCTGCCGACCGCAACCTGGTACGAAAAGAATGATCTGAATACCTCGGATATGCACCCGTTCATTCACCCGCTGACCGCGGCCACCGATCCGGCCTGGGAAGCACGCAGTGACTGGGAGATCTACAAGGGCATCGCCAAGGCGTTCTCCAAAGCCACCGAAGGCCATCTGGGTGTCGAGAAAGACGTGGTCACACTGCCGCTGTTGCACGATGCGCCAGCGGAACTGGGCCAGCCGTTTGATGTGAAAGACTGGAAGAAAGGCGAGTGCGACCTGATCCCGGGCAAGACCGCGCCCAACTTCATGACCGTTGAGCGGGATTACCCGAACACCTTCGCGCGCTTTACCTCCCTCGGTCCCCTGATGGACAAGCTGGGTAACGGTGGCAAGGGCATCAACTGGAACACCGAGAAAGAAGTGAAGTTCCTGGGTGACCTGAACTACAAGCACATCGACGGCGCCAATGCTGGTCGCCCGAAAATTGAAAGCGCTATTGATGCGGCGGAAGTGATCCTGACCCTGGCTCCGGAAACCAACGGCCAGGTTGCGGTGAAGGCCTGGCAGGCGCTGTCTGACATTACCGGTCTGGACCACACCCATCTGGCGACCAACAAGGAAGAGGAAAAGATCCGCTTCAGGGACATCGTGGCGCAGCCGCGCAAGATCATCTCCAGCCCCACCTGGTCTGGCCTGGAGGACGAGCATGTGTCCTACAACGCCGGCTACACCAACGTGCATGAGCTGATCCCCTGGCGCACCCTGACCGGTCGTCAGCAGTTCTACCAGGACCATGAGTGGATGCGTGCCTTCGGTGAAAGCCTTCTGGTGTACCGCCCGCCCATCAACACCAAGGCGGTGGGCAGCATGCTCAACCAGCGCAGCAACGGCAACGCCGAGAAAGCGCTGAACTGGATCACGCCGCACCAGAAGTGGGGTATCCATAGCACCTACAGCGACAACCTGCTGATGCTGACCCTGTCCCGCGGTGGCCCCATCGTATGGCTGAGTGAGGACGACGCCAAAGAACTGGCGATTGAAGACAACGACTGGATCGAACTGTTCAACGCCAATGGCGCCATCGCGGCCCGGGCTGTGGTCAGCCAGCGTGTTATGCCCGGCATGGTGATGATGTACCACGCCCAGGAGCGGATCGTGAACGTGCCTGGTTCCGAAATCACCGGCACCCGGGGCGGTATCCACAACTCGGTTACCCGGGTATGCCCGAAACCGACCCACATGATTGGCGGTTACGCCCAGTATTCGTACGGGTTCAACTACTACGGCACTGTCGGCTCCAACCGCGACGAATTCGTGGTGGTCCGCAAGATGCACAACGTCGACTGGCTCGACGGTGAAGGCAATGACACTGTTCAGGAGGCTGTAAAATGAAAATCCGTTCCCAAGTCGGCATGGTGCTGAACCTGGACAAGTGCATTGGTTGCCACACCTGTTCAGTCACCTGCAAAAACGTCTGGACCAGCCGTGAAGGCATGGAGTACGCCTGGTTCAACAACGTCGAGACCAAGCCCGGTATCGGTTACCCGAAAGAGTGGGAGAACCAGGACAAGTGGAAGGGCGGCTGGATGCGCGACAGCTCCGGCAAGATCCGCCCGAAGATCGGTGGCCGTTTCCGGGTGTTGGCGAACATCTTCGCCAACCCTGATCTGCCCCAGATCGACGACTACTACGAGCCGTTCGATTTCGATTACCAGCATCTGCACACCGCTGGCGATACCAAGCATCAACCGGTTGCCCGGCCGCGCTCGCTGATTTCCGGCCAGCGCATGCAGAAAATCGAATGGGGTCCGAACTGGGAAGAGATTCTCGGTACCGAATTCGCCAAGCGCCGCAAGGACAAGAACTTTGACCAGGTGCAGGCAGATATCTACGGCCAGTTCGAGAACACCTTCATGATGTACCTGCCGCGCCTGTGCGAGCACTGCCTGAACCCGGCGTGTGTTGCCAGCTGCCCGAGCGGTGCCATCTACAAGCGTGAGGAAGACGGCATCGTCCTGATCGACCAGGACAAGTGCCGTGGCTGGCGGATGTGTGTCTCCGGCTGCCCGTACAAGAAGATCTACTTCAACTGGAAAACCGGCAAATCCGAGAAGTGCATTTTCTGCTACCCGCGGATCGAAGCCGGTATGCCCACCGTGTGCTCCGAGACCTGTGTTGGCCGGATTCGCTACCTGGGCGTGCTGCTGTACGACGCAGACCGCATTGAGGAAGTGGCCAGCGCCCCGGGCGAGCACGAGCTGTACGAGAAGCAGCTGGAAATCTTCCTCGACCCGTTCGATCCGAAAGTGATCGAGCAGGCGAAGAAGGACGGCATTCCGATGAACGTGATCGAAGCGGCCCAGCAAAGCCCGGTTTACAAGATGGCGGTGGACTGGAAACTGGCCCTGCCCCTGCACCCGGAATACCGCACCCTGCCCATGGTCTGGTACGTGCCGCCCCTGAGCCCGATCCAGTCTGCGGCGGAGGCCGGCAAAGTCGAGTTCGACGGCGTACTGCCGAAGATCGAAAGCCTGCGGATCCCGGTGAAGTACCTGGCCAACCTGCTCACTGCGGGCGATGAGAAGCCGATTGTGCTGGCTCTCAAGCGGATCATGGCCATGCGTCTGTACAAGCGCGCTGAAACCGTTGAAGCCAAGGAAGACCTGCGCGCCCTGGAGGAAGCCGGTCTGACCAAGGCCCAGGCGGACGAAATGTATCGTTACCTGGCCATCGCCAACTACGAGGATCGCTTCGTGATTCCCACCAGCCATCGCGAGCTGGCGAAGGAAGCCTTCCCCGATGCCACCGCCCACGGCGAGCGCAACGGTTGTGGTTTCAGCTTCGGTGAAGGTTGCAACGGCGACAGCAAGTTCAACATGTTCGGTGGCCGAAAGCAGACCACCAGCATGGTTCAGAAGCTGTCGACCGTGAAACAGGTTGACCCTAAACAGCTGCAGGAATAAGGAGGCCGAGATGCAACTCTTGAAAGTACTGGCACGGGTGCTTGAGTACCCGACCGAAGAACTCCAGGCCTCCAAAGACGCCCTGGTAGCCGCCGTCCTTGAGGACAGCCGGCTGCCGAGGCAGAACAAGGAGCAACTGCTGCGCTGCGTGGAAATGATCTGCGATGGCGACCTGCTGGACATGCAGGAGAACTACGTGGGCATGTTCGACAAGGGCCGGGCGACATCCCTGCTGCTGTTCGAACACGTGCACGGGGAATCCCGCGACCGGGGCCAGGCCATGGTAGACCTGATGGAGGAGTACCGGACCAACGGTCTGGAGATCGACGCCCGGGAGCTGCCGGATTACCTGCCGCTGTTCCTGGAATACCTCTCCACCCGCCCCTGGGACGAGATCCGGAACTGGCTGGAGGACATCCACCACATCCTGGGCTTGCTGGGCGAGCGACTGTATCAACGGGAAAGCTTCTATCACGTGGTGATGGATTCCCTGCTGACCCTGTCCGGTCGAAGCGCGAACCGCCAGGAGCTTGCGGAGATTGTCGCCGCGGAAGAACGCGACGATACCCCGGAGGCTCTGGACAAGGTCTGGGAAGAGGAAATGGTGAAATTTGTTGATGATCAGGGCAGCTCCTGCAGTACCGGCAGCGTTGTAGGCCAACGCCGCCGCGAACTGGAACAGACCCAGACCATTCACCTGAGTGATCAGCTGATGACGGATGCAACACCCCGTCAGGCAGGGCGCGCCTGAGGGCGCAGGAGGAAACGGAAATGATGTCCTATCTGAATACACTACTGTTCGGGGTTTATCCCTACATTGCTCTCGCGATTCTGGTGATTGGTACCTGGGCACGCTATGACCAGGGCCAGTTCACCTGGAAAGCCCATTCCAGCCAGATGCTGCGCAAGAAAAACATGGTGATGGCCAGCGTGCTGTTCCATGTGGGCGTACTGGTGATCTTCTTCGGCCACCTGGTGGGCCTGCTGACTCCACACGCCTTCTACGAGCCGTTCATGACGCCTGGCACCAAGCAGGTCATGGCCATCGTCGTCGGCGGTATTGCTGGCGTGATGGCGATCATCGGCGGCGGCATGCTCGCCTGGCGCCGCCTGACCGACCCACGCGTGAAGGCCAGCAGCACCTTTGCGGACAACATGATCATCGTCATTCTGGTGGTTCAGCTGGCACTCGGCCTTCTGACCATCCTGCCCACCATGGGCCATCTGGATGGCAGCACCATGTTGAAGTTCTCGGCCTGGGCTCAGGGCATTGTCACCCTCCAGGGCGGCGTGGCCGGCTACATCGCCGATGTGCACTGGATCTACAAGACCCACATCTTCCTGGGCCTGACCATCTTCGTACTCTTCCCGTTCACCCGCCTGGTGCACATGCTCAGCGTGCCGGTGGAGTATTTCGGTCGGAAGTATCAGGTGGTTCGCAAGCGCGCTTGATGTAAATGAAAACGGGGTCAGATGAAAGCCTTCATCTGACCCCATGTTCCCTGAGGTTATTGCTATGCAACTCATCCCCGTCGGCGACGCCGAAAAACCCAGAAACCAGTTCCCGCCGGTCTATGTGGGTGAAACCCTCATCGGCGAAGACGACATCGCCCGGGAAATGCAGCATCACCCGGCCGAAGAAGTCGCCGAAGCCTGGCACGAAGCTGCCAAAAGCCTCGTCATCCGAGAGTTGCTCCTGCAGCAGGCCAACCGTCTCAAGCTCGACGACATCGACGACGAAGAAGACCGCATTGCCCGGGCTCTGGAACTTGAGCTCAACGTTCCGGAGCCCACCGAACAGGACTGCGAACGCTTCTACAACGCCAACCCGGCCCGCTTCCGCAGCCCCACACTGATGGCTGTTAGCCACATCCTCCTCGCCGCTGCCCCGGACGACGTCCAGGAACGCATCCGCCAGGAAGAAGCCGGCCAACAGTTACTGTCGTCCCTCATCGACGGCCGCTCCCAGTTCGCCGAACTGGCCAAACAATACTCCGCCTGCGAATCCCGTCACCAGGGCGGCAGCCTCGGCCAGATCAGCAAAGGCCAGACCGTCGACGAATTCGAACGCCCGGTTCTCTCGTTGCAGGAAGGCCTCAACCCGGAACTGATCGAAACCCGCTACGGCTGGCACATCGTCCGCGTCGACCAGCGAATCGACGGCCAGGAGCTTCCGTACGAGCACGTCAAACCCCAGATCCGACAGTATCTGAGCGAGAGCGTAACCCGAAGGGCATTCCGTCAGTACCTGCAGGTTCTGGCAGCGGAAACGGGTGTGGAAGGTGTCGATCTGGAACTCCCGGACTCGCCCCTTATGCAGTAAAAGTGCGCGACCAAAGATCGGGAGACTGGCAGGAATACCCTTCCCAAAACTGTCTGCAGCCATGGATGGCTGCAGCCAAGCGCCACATGGATGTGCCGCAAGGAGCGTGTTTTGGGATGGGTATTCCTGTCAGGCTGTGCTCGATGTCCGATGCGCTACGGGCAGCGCTCAGCGATAGTCTTTTCGGTTCAAATCAGTTAGCAACAGAACACTTTGAGTTAGATCAATTACTCCCGAATAACCCCCAAATTACCCCCATGGGGGGAGCGATTTTCCCCCAGTATCCTTCTACTATTTTAATCATGATTTTGAATGCATGAATATGCAGAGAGGATACACCCATGGCAATGACACAAACGGCCGAAACCCGCTACACCAAACCCGTGCTCATCGCCGTCAACAAACCCTTTGACGACGAAGACGGCCTTCAGGCCCTGCGCAGCCATCCACTGTTCTCGGAACTCAATGGCAAAGGCCTGCAGCACCTGATCCAGCAGTCCCGAAGAATCCGCCTTGGCCATCACCAGCTGCTCTACCGCCAGGACATGCCGGCGCACCACTTCTTCTTCGTGATCTCCGGCCGCCTGCGTCTTTACCGCCTGGACTCCTCCGGCATCGACCGAACCCTCGATAGCATTGCCCCCGGTGACTGCTTCGCCGAAGTCATGATCTACGCCGATCCGCCCCGGTATGCCTGCTACGCTGAGGCCCTCAAATCCAGCGAAGTGCTGATGATTCCGGTCAAAGCCTATCAGGACATGCTGGAAAGCAACCCCGAATACGCCCAGGCAGCGCTGCGGCATTACGCCAAACGCGCCGTTTCCCGGTTCCACGACCTGGAAATCATGACCGTCCAGAACGCCCGTGACCGTCTGATCCGCTACCTGATCGACCTGCTGCCGAACGGTGCAGAGGAAGGCGGGGAAGTGGAACTGCCGCTCCCCAAGTGTCTGGTGGCCTCCAGGCTGGCGATGCAACCGGAAACCTTCTCCCGGATTCTGGCGGACCTCAAGTCCAACGGCCTGGTTCGGGTTAACCGAAGCCGACTGTTCATTTCAGACCCCCAGCGCCTGATTGAAATCAGCCAGTAACTGATCACGCTCAAGCCTCCAGGCTTCCTGGAAAGGAGGACAAGTGACCGCGAGAAAGCAGCGCCCACTGATCTACTCATGTTCCGGCTGCTCTGACGTGGCGCAGCTGGCCAACAATGTGGCGGTCCGGCTCGACCATGCCGGCGAATTCGAGATGTCCTGCATCTCGGGGGTCGGCGGGAAAGTGTCGTCCCTGGTGAAAACCGCCAGATCCGGTCGCCCGATCACCGTGATTGACGGCTGTCCGTTGCATTGCGCCCGGGCCTGTCTCGAGAACATTGGTGTTGAACCGGACGAGCATGTCCGGCTCTACGACTTCGGCTTCAAGAAACGTTATGGACAGAGTTACGGCGAAGACGCCGTGGAAGAAGTGTGCGACGAAGTTCGCAGGCTCACCTCAAACCGCCAGCTCATTGCCCGCCAGGCGTAAATCGCAGCGGCCCGGTACCAGTAAGGATTCACCAAAATGATCAGCAGTTACAGTGACCTGATTCAGGCCTCTTATAGCCAGCAGGAACCCCAGCGCCTGCTATTCGTGTTCTGCCGGGCAGAGTTGCCGGATGAGGCGTCCCCGGAAGAAAAAGCCGCCTTCGAGCGCGGCGAGGGTGGCGCCCTGACGCCGGTAGTCTGCGTCGACAAGACCCCCGATGAAGCCCCGGATTTCGCGACGCTGCATGAAGAGTCCCGGGCCACGGGCCAGTCCTGGGACGTGGTGTTTGTTGCCGCCATGTCTGGCCGGGGCGGCACGCCTCCATCCACTGACGAAGCGCAACAACCATTGACCATGATGGTGGAGTCCATCCGCCTTGGTCATATAAATAATTACCTCCCTCTCGATACGCAGGGAAACGCTGTCAGCCTGGGCTGACAGCGAGAATCCGATCAGTTTACCTGCGAGGTGTATTCAATAAGAGGTATTTGATTTTCCTCTAATTTGCCTAGGCTGAAGCAATAAGGCGCTTTTTCTCAGGGAGTCTTCTGTGTCCGTTTTTTCCCGCTTCGCTGTTCTCTTTTTCGCGTCGATCATGGCCATGGCCCTGAATGCAGCGCCTTTGGCCAAGTATGAGCCTGTTGCCGGTCGTCAGGTCATCGGGCAGGCTTTCCCGGAAGTCACCAGGGTTGTCCCCCGGAAAGGCAACCGAGCCATTCAGGAGCTCTATGCCCGCGATGAACTGGTGGGCTACGCCTATCAGTCCCTGGACTTTGTCCAGACACCCGCCTACTCGGGCAAGCCCGTCAACGCCCTGGTGGTACTGGATATCGAAGGCACCATCAAGGCCGCCAAGGTCATCCACCACGATGAACCCATACTTCTGGTGGGTATTCCGGAGAGCAAGCTTCACACCTTTACCGATCAGTACACGGGCCTGAAAGCCGACCAGCGGGTAACCGTGGGCGGAACCTCCTCGGAGCGCAAGGTAGCCGTTGACGGACTGTCCGGCGCCACGGTAACCGTAATGGTTATCAACGAAGTGATCATGCGTACTGCCCATCGGGTGGGCGTGGAACTGGGTATGGTCGAGGGCGAGGACGGCTCCCGTCCGCCGCTGGCTACCGTGGACAAGCAGGCCTTCGAGCAGAAAACATGGGAGGAACTGACCGGAGACGGCTCGGTGCGCCGGCTGCTGCTCACCAAGGGGCAGGTGGATGATTCCTTCAAGGGGACGGAAGCCGAGGGTGTTGATACCGCAGGGCCCGAAGAGCGAAATGAGCCACTGATCGATCTGTATACCGCTTACCTGGATGCTCCCACTATTGGCCGTAACCTGCTGGGAGAGAGCCAGTACCAGTGGCTGACATCCGAGCTGGAGGAGGGCGAGCACGCCATTGCCGTCATGGCCAACGGCGAATACTCCTTCAAGGGCTCGGGTTATGTTCGCGGTGGCATTTTCGACCGCATCCAGATCCGTCAGTTCGGCGATACCTTCAACTTCCGCGACCTGGATTTCTACCGGCTGAGCGATGTCTACGCCGAGGGTATGCCGGAATTCACCGAGATGGCGATCTTCATTATTCGCCAGCAGTACAACTTCGATCCCGGCACCCTCTGGACACTCGAGCTCACTGTGAAACGCCAGACCGGCCCCCTGGACAGCGAGTTCCAGGTGTTTCCGCTGGAGTATCAGCTGCCGGAGCAGTATTACACCCGTCCGGAGCCTGTCGTCTCCGAGGAAGAATGGCTGGAGAGCCAGCCCATGTGGGTACAGGTGTGGTACCAGCGGGAGTTCCAGATTGTGGTGCTCGGTATCGGTATCGGCGTGCTGATGTTCATCCTGTTTTTCCAGGACTGGCTGGTGAAAAAGCCGAAGATGATGCGCTGGATTCGCCACGCCTTCCTGACCTACACGCTCTTTTTCATCGGCTGGTACGCCATGGGGCAGTTGTCCATCGTCAACGTGCTCACATTTGCCAATAGCCTGATCAGCGGGTTCAGTTGGAGCACGTTCCTGATCGACCCCATGTTGTTCATCCTCTGGGCCGTGGTGGCCGCCATCGTCCTGCTCTGGGGGCGGGCGGTTTACTGCGGCTGGTTGTGCCCATTCGGTGCACTCCAGGAATTGCTGAATGAAATTGCCCGGAAGCTGAAGGTGCCTCAATACACCGTGCCCTTTGCAGTGCACGAACGGCTCTGGGCCATCAAGTACATCATCCTGCTGGTGCTGTTCGGGGTGTCCCTCGATTCCATGGCAACCGCCGAGCGCCTGGCCGAGGTGGAGCCGTTCAAGACCGCGATCACCCTCAAGTTTGATCGTAGCTGGCCTTTCGTGACTTACGCCGTCCTGTTGCTGGTTGTCAACCTCTTCACCCGAAAGGTGTTCTGCCGCTACATGTGTCCGCTGGGTGCAGCCCTGGCGCTGCCCAGCAAATTGAGAGTGTTCGACTGGCTCAAGCGGCGCAAGGAGTGTGGCAACCCCTGCCGGCTGTGCGATCACGAGTGCGAAGTCCAGGCGATCCATCCGGACGGGCACATCAACTACATGGAATGCCATTACTGCCTGGATTGCCAGATGACCTATTTCGATGACCACAAGTGCCCGCCGCTGATCGTCAAGCGACGCGGTAAGCGCCGTGGTCATAATGCACCGGGCCACCCGGAGGAAATACCCGTGGTTCAGGTGTCCTGAGTAGTCCCAAAAAAAGAAAGCATGAGAAGTAAACCGCCATTACCAATAACGGAGTTGGATGTTATGAAAAGAAGAGATGATCTGACCAAAGACCTGAATGAGCTTCCGGAAAGCGGCCAGAGTCGCCGTCGGTTCATGGGGGCTGCTGCTCTGGCGGGTGTCGCCGGTGCAACCGGGCTTGGCACCGCGGTAATGTCCCGTGAGGCATTCGCGGCCGCAGCCGAGGAGGCCCGCAACAAATATGTGATCCATCCGGGAGAGCTTGATGAGTATTACGGCTTCTGGAGCGGTGGTCACTCCGGTGAGGTTCGGGTTCTGGGCGTACCCTCCATGCGGGAGCTAATGCGTATCCCCGTATTCAACGTGGATTCCGCGACGGGCTGGGGTATCAGCAACGAGAGCAAGGACGTTCTGGGCCATGACAATACCCACCTGAACGGCGATTCCCACCACCCCCACATTTCCATGACGGACGGTCGTTACGACGGCAAATACCTGTTCATCAACGACAAGGCCAACACCCGCGTTGCCCGTATCCGCCTGGATATCATGAAGTGTGACAAGATCACCACGATTCCGAACGTTCAGGCCATTCACGGCCTGCGGCTTCAGAAGGTGCCCAAGACCAAGTATGTGTTCTGCAACGCCGAGTATGTCATTCCCCATCCGAACGATGGCAGCGACACCAGCCTTGAAAGCAGCTTCACCATGTTCAACGCGATAGACGCGGAAACCATGGAGGTAGCGTTCCAGGTGATCGTGGACGGCAACCTGGATAACACCGATGCCGACTACACCGGCAAGTACGCCTGCTCCACCTGCTACAACTCGGAGAAGGCGCTGGATCTGGCCGGTACCATGCGCAACGATCGCGACTGGGCGGTGGTGTTCAACATCGAGCGTATTGAGCAGGCGGTCAAGAATGGCAACTACAAGACCCTGGGTGATTCCAAGGTGCCTGTGGTAGACGGTCGTGCCGGCTCGGAGCTGACCCGTTACATTCCGGTTCCGAAGAACCCGCACGGTCTGAATACCTCTCCGGACGGCAAATACTTCATTGCCAACGGCAAGCTGTCTCCGACCGTATCCATCATTGCGATCGACAAGCTGGATGATCTGTTTGATGGCAAGATCGAGCCGCGGGATACCGTGGTGGGCGAGCCGGAACTGGGTCTTGGGCCCCTGCACACAACCTTTGACGGCCGTGGCAATGCCTACACCACTCTGTTTATCGACAGCCAGGTGGCCAAGTGGAACATTGCCGATGCCATCAGGCACTACAACGGCGAGGATGTGAACTACATCCGTCAGAAGCTGGACGTCCATTATCAGCCGGGCCACAACCACGCGTCCCTGACCGAATCCCGGGATGCTGATGGCAAGTGGCTGGTGGTACTGTCGAAGTTCTCCAAGGACCGGTTCCTCCCGGTTGGACCTCTGCACGCGGAGAACGACCAGTTGATCGATATCTCCGGCGAGGAGATGAAGCTGGTTCACGACGGCCCGACCTTCGCTGAGCCCCACGACTGCATCCTTGTACGTCGTGATCAGATCAAGACACGGAAGATCTATGAGCGCGACGATCCGTTCTTTGCCTCTGCTGTTGAGCAGGCCAAGAAGGATGGTGTGACTCTGGAAGCCGACAACAAGGTTATCCGGGATGGCAACAAGGTTCGTGTTTACATGACCTCGATTGCGCCGCAGTACGGGATGACCGAGTTCAAGGTGAAGCAGGGTGATGAGGTTACGGTGTATGTGACCAACCTGGACACCATTGAGGATGTGACCCACGGTTTCTGCATGGTGAACCATGGCGTGAGCATGGAGATCAGTCCGCAGCAGACGTCTTCAGTGACCTTCAAGGCGGATCGCCCTGGGGTGCACTGGTACTACTGCAACTGGTTCTGTCATGCGCTGCATATGGAGATGCGGGGTCGCATGATTGTTGAGAAGGCCTGATAGGTCTCTCTTTCGCCGGGACTCCTTTTGGGAGTCCTGGTGATTTCCAACTTTGGAGAAGCAACCCAAGAGGAGAAGCCTTTCCAAAACACGCTCCTTGCGGCACATCCATGTGGCGCTTGGGCTCCGCCATCCATGGCTCCGCACAGTTTTGGAAAGGGTTCTCCTCTTGGCTTGCCGTACCAAGGGCGGTGGCTTCGGACCTGCTTCACTTATAGAGAATCATAGATGTATCTACTATTGCGTTATGGAGTGGCCCTGACAGTCGCTCTGTTTTCGCTGACCGCGCAAGCGGACCTGCAAGAACAGCTTGATGCCCTGGAACCGGGTGCGAGCTTTGAGCTTCCACCTGAGCAGATTTCGTCTCTGGCAATCCGGGTGCCCGGGGTGTCTGTGTCTTGTCATGAAGAAACAGTGATTGATCCGGGCGGGCAGGGCAATGCGGTGGATATCGTCGCCGAGGGGGTGACGTTTTCCAGCTGTGCCGTTCGCAACTGGGGCAGCAATCTGAACGAGTTGGATTCGGGGATTTTTGTCGCCCGGGAGGCGCGTGGTGCCGTGGTGGAGAACAACCGGTTGGAGGGGCCGGGTTTTGGGGTGTGGCTGGATGCAACGCCGGATGTGACGGTTCGCAATAATACGATTCGAGGTGATGACTCGCTGCGTCCGAATGATCGGGGTAACGGGATTCATCTGTTCAACACGACGGGGGCACTGATTGAGGGTAATGACATTCGTCAGACCCGGGATGCGATCTATATCGAGACGGCGAATAACAATACGATCCGCGGCAATGAGATGGCGGATCTGCGTTATGGCATTCATTACATGTACTCGATGAACAATCTGCTTGAGAACAACGTTACCCGGAACACGCGAACGGGTTATGCGCTGATGCAGAGCAAGCGTCTGACGGTGATCAACAACCGGTCGGTGAATGATGAGAACTACGGGATTCTGATGAATTTCATTACCCAGTCGGAGCTGCGGGGGAATGTGGTGACGGGGGTGTCCCAGGGGCAGACAGCTGGTGTTGCGATTGAGGGCGCCGAAGGCAAGGCGGTGTTTATCTATAACTCCCTGTACAACACGTTTGAGGGCAATGTTTTCGCTGACAGTAATATCGGTATTCATCTGACGGCGGGTTCGGAAGACAACGAGGTTTTTGGCAACGCGTTCGTGAACAATCAGCGGCAGGTCAAGTATGTGGCCACCCGCACCCAGGAGTGGTCGAAAGGGAATGGCGGCAATTTCTGGAGTGATTACCTGGGCTGGGACCGGAATCAGGATGGCGTTGGCGATGTGCCCTATGAGCCCAATGACAACGTGGACCGGCTGCTGTGGAAATACCCGGAAGCCAAGGTTCTGATGTTCAGCCCGGCGGTGGATACCCTGCGCTGGGTGCAGGATGCGTTTCCAGTGGTCAAGGCCGCCGGTGTCACCGATTCCCACCCCTTGATGCGGATGCCCGCAGAGCTTCAAACGGAGATCCGATGAGCTGTTTTCACCTTGAAAATGTGAGTTACCGGTACGACAAGAGCCCGGTGCTGCACGGAATTGATCTGCGCCTGGAGCCGGGCGAGATCCTGGGACTGTTTGGTCACAACGGGGCCGGAAAGACAACCTGCATCAAGCTGATCCTGGGTTTGATGACGCCCAATCAGGGCTCTGTTTCCGTGCTGGGTGGTCACGCCGGGGATCCGCAGGTGAGCCAGCACATCGGTTACCTGCCTGAGAATGTGATGTTTTATCCGCAACTGACCGGGCGGGAGATTCTTACCCATTTTGCCCGGCTGAAAGGTGCGTCATTGCAGCAAGTGCCCCGACTGCTTGAGCAGGTGGGCCTGGGCGATGCCATGAATGCCCGCACCAAGACCTACTCGAAAGGCATGCGCCAGCGTCTTGGTCTGGCCCAGGCGCTGCTGGGCGAGCCCAAGCTGCTGATGCTGGATGAGCCTACCGTTGGACTGGATCCGGTCGCCACGGCAGACCTGTACCGGCTGCTACGGGATTTGCGTGATGGGGGCACGGGCATCGTGCTGTGCTCCCATGTCCTGCCCGGCGTCGAGCCCTATATTGATCGTGCCGCCATTCTTACCAATGGTGCGCTGAAGGCCGCCGGGGATCTGGCCGCGTTGAGGCGGCAGGCCAATATGCCGGTAACCCTGTCTCTGGATCCCGCGAACAGTATCTCGGCGCTGGAAAAGGTAATTGACAGGGCATCGAGTAACAGTGGCCTGATCCTCAGGACTGACAGCGGGCGCCTGCAGGTAGATGTGCAGCCGAGGGAAAAGATGACGCTGCTGAATGCCGTAATGGCCTCGGGTGAAGTGGCCGATATCAGCATTCATCAGCCCAGCCTGGAAGACATCTACGTGCACTTTATCGGTTCGGGTGGCCTGGCCCACCGGGGAGGCAGCAAATGAACAGTATCTGGACCATTGCCCGAAAAGAACTCAGCGATAGCCTGCGCAATCGTTGGTTGATGGCCATTTCCCTGGTGTTTGCGACCCTGGCTTTGGGCATCGCCTGGTTTGGTGCCGCAGCGTCGGGGCAGGTGGGGTATGCCTCCACGCCGGCCACCATTGCCAGCCTCGCGAGCCTTGGGATTTTCCTCATTCCACTGATCGCATTGTTGTTGGCGTACGACGCCATCGTGGGCGAAGAAGAGGGCGGAACCCTTTTGTTGCTGCTGACCTACCCACTGAGTCGGAGCCAACTGCTGCTCGGCAAGTTTCTGGGCCATGGTCTGACCCTCGCGCTGGCCACCGTAATTGGTTTCGGCGTAGCGGGCGTGGCCATTGCCGTATTGGTCGAAGACGTGGCCATCGCCAGTCTCGCGGCAGCCATGCTGCGCTTCATCGGCTCTACCGTGCTATTGGGGTGGGGCTTTATTGCCCTTGCCTATGTGATCAGTGTCCGGGTCAGCGAAAAGCCCATCGCCGCCGGCCTGGCCCTGGCGATCTGGTTCTTCTTCGTGCTGATCTTCGACCTGATGCTGCTGGGTACCCTGGTGGCCAGCGAAGGCCAGTTCAGCGCGGAACTGCTGCCCTGGCTCTTGATGCTCAATCCCACGGATATCTACCGCCTGCTCAATATCGTTGCCTTTGGCGACAGCGCCCAGCTCAGTGGGGTGCTCAGCCTTGGCGCCGATCTGCCCGTCGGCGTAGCGGGCCTGTGGATTGGTCTGGTGTTGTGGATTGCCATCCCGCTGGCAGGCGCTCTGTTACTTTTCCGAAACCGCCGTATCTGAACGGAGTTATCCCGATGAACAGAAGTAAACCCAACTGGCTCCTGGTCGCCCTGGCAGCCTTCGCATTGACCGCTTGCTCAGGTAGCGAAGAACAAACAACTGCCAAAGCCGCCCCGGTCAATTTCGCAACCGGCGACGAGTGCCACGTCTGCGGCATGGTCATTACCAACTTCCCCGGTCCCAAGGGCCAGGCGATCACCGAAAAGGACCAGCACGTGCGCAAATTCTGCTCCACCCGGGACATGTTCGCGTGGGCGCTCCAGCCAGAGAACGTTAACCGCAATCATACCCTGTACGTACACGACATGGCCGAAACCGAGTGGGCAAGCCCGGACGCTACCGCCCTGATCGACGCCCGAGACGCCTTCTATGTTGTTGGTTCCAGCCGAAAGGGTGCCATGGGTCCAACACTGGCATCGTTTGCCAGTCAGGCTGATGCAGATCATTTTGCCAATTCACATGGTGGTGAGGTGCTCGCGTTCAGCGAGGTAACGATGAAGAACCTGAATGCTGGAATGAATATGAACAGCATGGATGGAATGGACCACTAGAAACGAAAAAGGGGCCAGATGAAAACCTTCATCTGGCCCCTTTTTTATGCTGGCTTTTCAACCGCCAGTCATGTTCATGAACCGAAGAATCTGCACATCCCCGTTACTGGAGAAGTGATGCCGCTCAGGCTTCAGATCCATGGCATTGATGATGGTCTCCCGCAGCTTGTCATCGGTCACCGGATTGCCCCGCAGAACCCTGCGCAGATCCACCGAGTGCTCGTTGCCCAGACACAGTAGCAGCCGCCCTTCGACGGTTACCCGCACCCGGTTGCAGGTGGAGCAGAAGTTGTGGGAATGGGGTGAAATGAAACCGACCCGGGTCTTGCTATCTTCCATGCGGTAATAACGGGCAGGACCGCCGGTATCCTCTGTGGCGGGCACCAACGCGTGGTGTTTGCGGATGATGTCCCGCACTTCCTCACTGGTGCACAGGGCCAGACCACGATCATGCTCGGAAATCTCACCCAGGGGCATTTCTTCGATAAAGGTGATGTCCACGTTCTTCTTCCGGGCGAACTCGACCAGCTCGGGGACCTCTTCATCGTTGCGGCCTTTCATCACCACGGTATTAATCTTGATGCCGCGGAAGCCGGCCTCCCGGGCAGCATCAATGCCGTCCAGCACCTGGGAGAGTTTGCCGGTGCGGGTAATGTTGTGGAATTTCTCCGCATCCAGAGAATCCAGGCTGATGTTCAGGCGATGCATACCGGCCTTGCGCAGGGGCTCGGCCATGGTGGGTAGCTGGCTGCCATTGGTGGTCATGGCGAAATCGCGCAGCCCGTAGGTGCCGATTTCCTTGACCAGTTCCAGAATATCCTTGCGTACCAGGGGCTCGCCGCCGGTCAGGCGTATTTTCTCGGTACCCAGATCAACAAAGTTGCGGGCAACGCGGGCGATTTCCTCAAGCGTCAGAACCTGCTGGCGGGGCAGGAAAGTCATGTCCTCGGCCATGCAGTACACGCAGCGGAAGTCACACCGGTCGGTGACGGACAGACGCACGTAGTTGACGGTGCGGCCAAAACGGTCTGTCAGCTTGTTCTGGGGCATCGGGTTGGTCCTGTTGCCGATTGTTTTTTAACCTGATTATAGACCAAGTATTACAGATCAGATCACCAATTCCGATACCCCTCGGGAGGTAAGCCTCCCATCAGGTATTCCAGAGTGGGCCGTCCCTGGCCCATGCTCTGTTTGATCAGGCGCTTAGCTCGCTGGCAGCGCCCTTTTCATCGGTTTCCAGGGCAACCGGCTCGAGATCCGGGAAGAAGACCCCTTTCACCACCTGCCAGGTGACGGCCAGGGCGCCGACGATGAAGACCACGTCGCCAATGGTTCTTACCCAGCGCAGGGTCTGCAGGATATCGCTCTGCATGAAGGCTTCGCTGCGTGCGTACCAGAGACCTTCGCTGGCGCTGGCAATGAACTGGATGAACCCGACCGGCAACAGGCTGGTCAACAGCATCAGAACCAGGCCAATGTTCAGCCACCAGAAGCCCACTTTCATCAGTCGCTCGTCAAAAACGATGCGCGGGCGGATATATCGGAGGATCATCAGCGCGAAGCCCAGGGCCAGGAAGCCGTAGACACCGAACAGGGCTGCGTGGGCATGGGTGGGCGTGGTGTTCAGGCCCTGGATGAAATACAGCGCGATGGGCGGGTTGATCATGAACCCGAGCACGCCGGCTCCCAGCATGTTCCAGAAGGCAACTGCCACAAAGAAGGTCAGCGGCCAGCGGATATTTTCCATCCACGGGGCACGGGATTTCAGGCGCCAGTTTTCCCAGGCTTCGTAGCCGAGTACCACCAGCGGTACTACTTCCAGTGCACTGAAGGTGGCGCCCACTGCCATGACCGGTGTGGTGGTGCCGGAGAAGTACAGGTGGTGGAAGGTGCCGGGTACACCCCCGAGCATGAACAGGCTGGCGGAAGCCAGGCTTGCAGCTGTCGCCACCGTGCGGGATACCAGGCCCATGCTGCAGAAAATGAACGCCAGGGCCGCCGTTGCGAACACTTCAAAGAAGCCTTCGACCCACAGGTGGACAATCCACCAGCGCCAGTACTCCATGATCGAGATATGGGTACGCTCGCCGTAGAAGAATCCGGCGCCATAGAACAGGCCGATGGCTACGACCGACGCAGTCAACAGGGCAAGCAGATTTTTGTCACCAGGTTGGCGCAGGGCGGGCACAATACCGCGCAGCATCAGCACCAGCCAGAACACGATGCCCAGGAACTTGCCGATCTGCCAGAGGCGGCCGAGGTCGACATACTCGTACCCCTGGTGGCCCAGCATGAAGCTGAGGTTGGCCGGCATGATCTGGTTGATGGCGAGGAAGTTGCCAATAAATGAACCGGCAACCACAGCCACCAGTGCCCAGAACAACACATCGACACCCAGTTTCTGGAATTTGGGATCCTTGCCGCCGTTGATAATGGGGGCGAGGAACAGGCCGGCAGCGAGGAAGCCGGTGGCAATCCAGAACATGGCCGACTGAATGTGCCAGGTGCGCATCAGGGAGTAGGGGAACCACTCGGACGTTTCAATGCCGTAGAAGCCCTGACCTTCCACCGTGTAGTGGGCGGTAAAGCCACCCAGCATTACCTGGAAGGTGAACAGGCCAACCACCAGCAACAGATACTTGCCCAGTGCCTTCTGGGAGGGCGTGAGGCCAACGGCAGTCAGCGGGTCCTGGACTGGCGCCTCAGGCTCCTCGTCCTCTTTGCGAAGGAAGGCCCAGGCCCAGATCAGGCCACCGACACCGGCAATAAGAAGAACCACGCTGATCAACGACCAGACAACGTTCTCACCGCTTGGCCGGTTGTCGATCAGCGGCTCGTGGGGCCAGTTGTTGGTATAGGTAACGTCACTCTCCGGGCGCTCGGTAGCGGCGGCCCAGGCGGTCCAGAAGAAAAACTCGGTCATCCGCTCCCGACGCTCGGCGCTGGGCAGGGTGTTTTCCTTCATGGCGTAGTTTTCGCGGGTAGACTGCAGTTCCGGCGCATCGCTGAACAGTCGGCTGTAGTAGTCGGCGGTTTCGGCAATGGCCTCGACCCTGCGCTCGGAAAGGTGCAGGGCGCTGGTTGCGGCGTCGTAGGTGTTGGTGCGGTACTCGGTTTTCAGGGCGTACTGCAGGGCGTTTTGCTGTTGCCCGCTGAGGCTGTGCCAGTCCTGTCCGTACTCTTCCCGGGCGGCGATTTCCAGCCATGTCTCCAGTTCCCGGTGCAGCCAGTCGGCCGTCCAGTCCGGTGCCTGGTAGGCGCCGTGACCCCAGATTGAGCCAAGCTGCATACCCCCGACGGACTGCCAGGCTGTCTGGCCATCAAGAATACTTTCCCCGGTCATCAGGGTGTCGCCATCGGCGGATACAACCCGCTCTGGAATTGGCGGTGCCTCGCGATACACCTCTGCACCGAAATACCCCAGTAGCGTGAAAGTTACTGCCAGGATTCCGATCAGCAAAAACCACAGGCGGCGATATTTAGCCATGGTGCGCTCCCTCCAGTCGACTTGAGTAGGCTTCTTTGAGCTTCATGAAACTTCTCCTCTTTAACATTCATACAGAATAAATCTTTATGGCGGGATTTTGATTAGGTGCATTTCAGGTGTCAAATTTAATTTATGGGTATATCCGATGAGGTATTGCCCGTAGAGCTCATGAGAAGAGCAGGTGAACCTCTCCGGTTTGATTTTCTGAGGAAGTGGTCATATCATTAACATGTATTTATAGTAAATGTTAAAGAGGTTTGTCATGGCTGACTACGAAAAATGGCTGTTCGCAGCAAACGGTGCTCTCGGACTGTCCGTCTTCGGTTTGCTGGCTACGATTCTGCTTGCCTACCCGCTTGCGGACGCGCTGTTGCTCTCTGTGCAAATTGCCGCGCACATCGGAACCCTGGTTTTTGCAGTTGGTGTCAAGGTGGCCTATGTGGCGCGTCTGGTTTTTCTGAGCCGTTTGGGCAGACCTGTTCATTGAATCCCGGTAGAATAGATGCAGTTATCAACCTTGGTGAGAACCCCGCAATGGGCGACCGTTTTGGGAAAACCGGATTCCGAATTCTTGCGTATATGTCCGTTGCGCTTGCTGCCGCTGGTGTCGTGCTTCCACTGTTGCCCACGACGCCTTTTGTTCTGTTGGCTGCATTTTTTGCCAGCAAGGGGTCTCCGGCTTTTGCCAAGTGGCTTGAAGACCACCCCAGGTTTGGTCCGGCCATTGATCAGTGGCGCACACGCAGAGCCGTGCCGGCACGGGCGAAGGTGCTGGCCTGCAGCATGATGGCGCTGAGTTGGGGAATGCTGTTTGCGCTTGGGGCGTCCGGAGTGGTGTTGGGTATCTCTGGCGTATTTCTGTGTGGCACAGCCTGCTATCTGTTAACCCGACCTTCTTACTGAACGATTGTGACAATAACTGGAGTATTGAATGCACATCACCCGCTACACGGATTATTCACTTCGAGTACTGATATATCTGGCAGTTCAGGGTGATCGTCTGGCCACCATTCAGGAAATCGCCGACAGCTACGACATTTCCAAGAACCACCTTATGAAGGTGGTGCATCAGTTGAACAAGAAGGGATACATTGAAACCATCCGGGGCAAGAAAGGAGGCATGCGCCTGCACCGTTCCCCTTCTGACATCAGTATCGGTATTCTGGTTCGGGAAACCGAACAGGATCTGAGCATCGTGGAGTGCTTTTCCTCCAAGAATGCCTGCAAGATAACGCCGGTTTGTGGTCTGAAATCGATGTTTGGTGAAGCTCTGAAGGCTTTTCTGGAAGTGCTCGACAAATACACTCTGGCCGACGTTATCCAGGATCAGCACAGACCCCAGCTTTTGAGATTGCTTCAGATAGCCTGATCCGGCCAGCCGCATCTAAGCGACTGGCCGGTCGGGCCTGCTCAAGCCGCTCTGGCCATTCCGGTCACCTTTTCAGGCAGTGAGTGCCGGAGTATCCGCTTCAACACCGTGCCGTACTGCTTCGCAAAGCGACCCGTGTTGTAGTGAATGCCGTACTTTTGACACACAGCCTGAACCTTCCCGGAAATTTCCGGATACCGGTGGGCGGGCAGGTCCGGGAATACGTGGTGCTCCACCTGGTAGCTCAGGTGCCCGCTCAGAACGTGCAGCCAGCGGCCCCCGGTAAAGTTTGAGGACCCTGTTAGCTGGCGCAGGTACCAGTGGCCCTTGCTTTCACCCTCGCACTCCTCTTCCGTGAAAGTTTCCGCATCCTGGGTAAAGTGGCCGCAGAAAATTACCGTGGACGACCAGAGATTACGGATCAGATTTGCGCCCACGTTCCCCGCCAGAACAATCGGGGCCACCGGAAACGTGAGCAGCGGGAAGAAGACGTAGTCCTTGAACGCCTGCCGGCCACCCTTACGAGCAAACTCTTTGAGAAACGGAAGCTTTTCACGCCAGCTGATTTCCCGGCTGCGAAGTTTCTCGGTTTCGAGTTCGTGCAGCCCCACGCCCCACTGAAAAAACACACTCAGCAGGATGTAATTAATGAACTGAAGTGCGTGCCAGGGTTTCCAGGGCTCCTCATCCGTGAGTCGCAGCACGGCGTAGCCGTAGTCACGGTCCTTGCCGATGATGTTGGTGTAGGTGTGATGCTCGTAGTTGTGGGTGCGACGCCAGGAATCTGATGTACACACCGTGTCCCACTCGTAGGTCTGGGAGTGGAGGCTCGGGTCATTCATCCAGTCATACTGGCCGTGCATGACGTTGTGGCCGATTTCCATGTTCTCCAGGATCTTGGCAACGCCCAGGGTCACCGTCGCGGCAACGAATACAGGCGGTATAAAGCCAAACGGCATCATGAGCCGGCCGCCGGCTTCGAGACTTCGGTGCAGGCGGACCATCCGCCGGATATAGCTCGCGTCCCGGTCGCCGAGGTCTGCGAGAACCTCGTCCCGGATCGCGTTCAGATCGGTTTCAAGCTCTGCGAGTTGCGCTTCGGTCATCTTTTTCATGGTGATACTCCCTGCGGTGCATCAAGGCTTCGCGATAAAATCGGGTGATAGGCTTAAAGGTCGAGTGACACCGGGCCCCGGGGTACGGAGATGCAAAGCTGAACGTTTTCCTCGCCGGGGCCGGAGGCCTGGCCGGTCAGGCGGTTGATGACGGTGCCCGTGGTTTTCCGGCAACTGCATTGGTGGCATATGCCCATACGGCAGCCGTGGCGCGGAGTCAGGCCTGCGGCCTCGGCGATCTCCAGCAAGGTGGCATCGCCCTCGGATCCGACTTCCAGTTGACTGGTTTCAAACTGAACCTCGCCACCAAGCGTTGCTCTGTCCAGATCCGCCGTTGGCACCGAGAAAAAGGTGCTGTGGATATCCGAGTCAGCAATACCCCTCCGGTACAGAAGGTCCCGGGCCAGATCCATGAGCCCCTTCGGTCCGCACAGATAGACCTGCCGTGCCTTGATGCCCGGCACCGCTTCCAGATCCCGGTCACGCAGGTAGCGGGGTTCTTCTGACTCGTTGGTGGCAATGATATTCAGCGTCAGTGCGCTATAGCGTGCCTCCAGTGCCCGCAGTTTTTCCCGGGCGATGACGTCTTCACGGGTTCGAACGAAATAAAGCAATGTCACCGGTGCCCGATAATCCTGTGCCGCCATGGTCTCAAGCTGGCTCAGGACTGGCGTAATGCCGCTGCCGCCGGCAATGAACAGGACCGGTCGGGCAGGTTCTGGTATCAGGAAGTCGCCAAAGGCCTCGCCCATACCGATTACCGCACCAGTTTGCAGATGATCGTGAAGCCAGTTGGTCACCAGGCCGCCCGGAAGGCGTTTGAAGGTCAGGGTGACCAGCCCCTGGTCCCGCCAGAGCAGGGGGGAACTTGAGAGGCTGAACGTGCGGTTGCGGCGGACTCCATCCACTTCAACACAGATGTTCACATGTTGGCCGGCGCTGAAGCCGGACCAGCGTCGGGCCGGTTTCAGCACCAGGGTTTTGGTGTCATGGGTTTCAGAGAGAACCTGCTCTACTCGGGCCGGTGTGTACTCTTGTACCCACATCGGATTGATGCGCTCAAGCAGAGGGTCGAAAAATACCTCTGGATCGTTTCGGTTGAACAGCTGTCTGCCAAGCCATTGTAGAGCTTTGTGCTGGGTGTTTCTCGCTAACATGCTGAGTGCCTCCCTGAGGCTTTCCGTTATCCATGTGTACAAGTGTTCACTAATGTGTACGACTGTACACACGGAGCGTTAAAGTCACAATGGATCAGCTGGTAATGGCTCGAAATGACAAGCATTCTGTACTTTTATTTTTTCGGATGTGTACACTTGTGAACCATTCGTAGACGGCAGGCGGTACTGACAAAAGATGGCGGAAAAACAACGCAGAAAGCCCGGCGAAACCCGCGAAAAACTGATGAGCGCGGCGTTAACGCTGGTCGGCAAGGGGCGGCATTTCACCAGTCTTGGTATCCGGGAAGTAACCCGTCAGGCGGGTGTGGTTCCAACCTCGTTTTACCGGCATTTCCGCAATATGGACGATCTGGGGCTTCAGCTCGTGGATGAGCTGGGACTGGTGTTGCGCAGGATGATGCGAGAGGCCCGGGCCAACGTTTCGCAGGCGGATAAACTGATTGAGGAATCGGTGGCCATTTTCATCAGTCACGCCCAGGCGAACCGGAGCTTTTTCCTGTTTATGGCTCAAGGGCTGGCCGGTGAAAGCAGGGCGGTGCAGGAAGGTATCCGGAGCGAGATGCGTTTCTTTGCCAGTGAGCTTGCCAACGACCTGCGCAGGCTGAGGCTGGTAGATCACCTTACCGACCAGGATCTGGACATGACCTGTGATCTGGTAGTCCGGAGTGTGGCCTTCAGCCTGACGGATCTGCTCGGCGTCTCGGCCGATGACGACTACCAGATCGAGCAGATCCGGAAGCGGACCACCCGCTTCCTTCAGCTGATTTTCGTGGGCGCTGCCCACTGGCAAAGCGCGGGCTGATCTTACGCTCGATCAGTCTGCTTTACTCTTTTTTGTCGCCGGCTTTCGTGGTGCCCTGGGCTTGGCCGCCGCTTCTGATTTGGCCTTTGGCGGCAGAATCAGGCTTTCCAGTTCGTCCAGCGCCTCACCGGTGTAAACCGCCAGTCTCTGCATGCTTGGCAGTGTGTCCCTGCAGCCGGTGTAGCCGAAGTTCAGTGATCCGTCATAACTAAGGCAGGTGATGTTCAACGCACCGCCGTGTGCGATCAGGGACACCGGGTACATGGCTTCCAGTTTCGCGCCCTCGTAGTAGAGGGTCCTCTGGGGGCCCGGCACATTGGAAATCGTGACATTGAACACCGGTCGCATCCGCCCGCCGAGGCCCGACATCAATTGCAGGATGTAGGGTGACATCAACAGCATGGTGTATTGGGTCAGGGCGCTTTTGGGCAGTTTTTGCAGGTGCTCTTTGGCCCTGCGGGTGGATGTCTTGATGTTCTGCAGCCGCGTTAATGGATCCGCCTCGTCGGTCGCCAGGGATGCGATCATGAAACTGATCTGCGTGCCTGTGCCCTGGTCATCGGAGGGGCGAATGTTCACCGGGATACCGGCGGTCAGCGGAATGTCTGGCAGCTCGTCCTGCTCCACCAGAAAACGTCGGAGGGCGGTACCGCAGAGGTACAGAACAATGTCGTTCAGGGAGCCGCCGGAGATGTGGGCAAGCTCCTTGATGCGGTCAAGCTGGTAATGCTGGGTGGCGAACCGGCGCTGCCCGGTGACCCGGTGATTGATCTTGGAAACGGGCCCGGTAAATGGCGCGGTGAGGCCGTCTTCGGGATGACGCACCGAATGCACCAGCCGGTTGCCCGCCTGCCACAGGCGTGGCGCCATATCCGCCTGCAGCTTCAGGGCTTCCATGGCCTGTGAAACCGCGCCGGGCACGCTGGCCTCGGAGTCGGATTTGCTGCCGCGGCGACGCTCCGGACGTACCGACCAGGGGGGCGGCATATCCCGCTTGTCTGGATCGGTAGTCAGCACCCGTTGCATCAGGCGCATACCACTTATGCCATCGATCATCGAATGATGCATCTTGGTGTATAGCGCAAACCGGTTGTTCTCAAGACCCTCGATAACGTGGCATTCCCAAAGCGGGCGGGAGAAATCCAGGGGATTGGAATGCAGGCGCGATACCAGGATACCCAGTTCCCGCTCACCACCAGGGCGCGGCAGGGCCGAATGGCGCACGTGGTAATCCAGATCGATTTTCTTGTCGACTTTCCATGCCGGCGCCAGTACACGACCCAGCAGTCCGGACCACGCCAGTTTGTAACCCCAGGGCGGTGCTACATCGCCGGTTTCCTTCATGCGGGTCACCATGTCCCGAAGGAAGGTTTCAGGGGCGCCCTCCGGTAGCGAAAAGATCTGCAGGTTGCCCACGTGCATGGGAGTGTCTTCAGATTCTACGGCCAGCCAAGAGGCATCCAGGGTTCCCAGGCGTTTCATTCCTTGTGTGTCTCCACCAGTGTCCAGGTATTTTAATTGTCCGTTGCAAGTATACGTGCAACTGCTCCGTGACACGATGCTTCAAGTCATAAAGTTCCCCGCGTTTGCTATTTCCTGCCGGTTCAATCGATTGTTGTTTGGCCTCCCGAAAGGGAGCGGTCTGTGCTACTTTTCATCGGTTGGTTGTAGTAAAAACAAAAACATCCGGAGGCGTTGTGGAATCCAGCCCGCTTATCTCGGCAGGACTGCCGATTGCTCTGTTCATTATCATGATCGGTATCGGCATGACCCTGACGATACGTGACTTCCGCCAGGTAGCGGTGTATCCGAAAGGGATGATCGTCGGCACCGTTGCCCAGATTCTGGTCATGCCCCTCATTGCTTTCATGCTGGCCACATTGCTGGCGGTTCCACCGGCCATCGCCGTTGGGTTGGTGATTATTGCCGCCTGCCCCGGGGGCACCACCTCGAATCTGTTTGTGCTGCTCTCACGGGGTAATATTGCACTGTCTATTGTGCTGACGGTCAGTGCCAGCCTGATCACCATCCTTACCCTGCCGCTGTTCACCAACATTGCCCTTCAGCATTACATGGGAACCGAGGAAGACATTGTGCTGCCGGTGTGGAAAACCATCGGCATGCTGGTTGGTATTGTGCTCTTCCCGGTAGCCATTGGAATGGTGGTTCGTACCCGCAACCCTGAAGTTGCCCGCAAGGCAGAAAGCATCGTTAGCATCTTCGGCGGTATTGTGCTGGCCGTCCTGATTGTGGCCCTGGTGTACGGAGTTCGTGACCAGATCTGGGAGCTTTTGAAGCAGGCAGGGCCGGCTACTATTCTGTTGAATGTGGCCGGTATCGGGCTGGGCCTTGCTGCCGGTCGCCTGGCGGGTCTGACCCAAAGGGAGTCGCTGGCGGTGGCGGTGGAACTGGGGGTAAAGAACGGTACCATTGCCCTGATGGTTACCCTGACCCTGCTGGAGTCCAGCGCCATGTCCATCCCGGCAGCGGTATATGGAGTGCTGATGTTCCCGATCGGTTTTGTCCTGGCCATGTATGGCCGGAGTATCATTCCCATTTCGACCTTACAAAGCAAACCCTGACTGGAGTCCTGCGTCATGCAGTTCCTGAACGGCATTACCCTGCTACTGGTGTATCAGCTGGTGGGTGAGATCACGGTTCGATTGCTGGGGCTGCCCATTCCCGGGCCGGTACTGGGCATGGTGATGCTATTCATTACCCTGATGATCCGGGGCAAAGCCCCGGAGTCCGTTGACCAGGCGTCTACAGCCTTGCTCAGCCATCTTTCGCTGCTTTTTGTTCCGGCCGGTGTGGGCATGATGGCGCATTTCGGCCGCATCGCCGACGAGTGGATTCCAATAACCCTCGCGCTGCTGCTGAGTACGGTCATAACCATGGTTGCCACGGCCCTGATCATGCAGGTAACCACGCGCTGGTTTGCGTCGCCCGTTTCGGAAAAGGAGGCTGATGATGACTGAGCCGGGGCTGAAAGACATCTGGGTCTATCTTTCCACGTCGCCGCTGCTTGGGCTGACCATCACCCTGGTGGCCTATGGTCTGGCCTACCGGCTGTACCTGAAAACCAATTCCAATCCCCTGGCCAATCCGGTCGTCACGTCCGTCGCCATGCTCATCATGCTGTTGCTGGCCACCGGCACGTCTTACAGTGATTATTTTGAAGGCGGGCAGTTTGTTCACTTTCTGCTGGGTCCGGCCACGGTGGCCCTGGCCGTGCCGCTGTATCAGCAGTTTTCCCGGTTGCGACAGCTCTGGCTGCCCGTGACGATTTCGCTCCTCTGCGGCGTTGTCATCGCCGCCGGCAGTTCCATTGGTCTGGCCCGCGTTCTCGGAGGGTCTACGGAGATCCAGATGTCCCTGGCCCCGAAATCGGCAACGGCACCGGTAGCCATGGGTATCTCTGAAAAAATTGGCGGGCTCCCGTCTCTGACGGCCGTCCTGGTCGTGATAACGGGCATCACCGGCGCCGTTCTGGGCACAAAACTCTTCGAGTGGATCCGGGTTCGCGATGATACCGCCAAAGGCATCGCCATGGGTGTTGCAGCCCACGGTATCGGAACCGCCCGGGCGTTTCAGGTAAGCTCGCAGATGGGGGCTTTCTCAGGTCTGGCGATGGCACTTTCGGCGTTCGCAACGGCTTTGCTGGTTCCCTGGCTGGTTGATCTGCTTGCGGCCTGGATCCCCGCCTGATTTCGCCGCCTTGTACCTGCAACCAAAGTCCTATAAAAAACAGATGAAATGATTATTTAAAACTGGCTTTCCGCCGGATTGAATGGGATGACACCATTTTCCGATTGCTGGCGTACCCGTTGTCAGGAGAAGTTCTTGATAACGAGTCCCCTGGAGGCCCTTTGAACAAGAATAATTACCTTGCAACTCTGGCACTGGTTCCCATCTGCTTTTCAGTCTCCCCTGTAGTGACGGCCCAAGCAACGGCAGGCCAGGAAGAGGAAGAGTTGGTTCTGGAGGTTACGTCTCCGAGGCTGGTGCGGGACCTGTATGAAACGCCCGCAGCGGTCTCCGTGGTCAATGCTCCGGACATCCGTGAGGGACAGCAGCGCCTGCAGCTGGACGAATCCCTCGATACCGTCCCCGGCCTGTTCTTCCAGAACCGCTACAACTTTGCCCAGAACCTTCGGCTGTCCACTCGCGGGTTCGGGGCCAGGGCGCCTTTCGGTATTCGGGGTATCCGGATCCAGGTGGACGGCATCCCCTACACGCTGCCGGACGGCCAGTCGCAGATTGATGCCATTGATCTGGATTCGGCCCAGCGCATCGAGGTTATTCGGGGGCCGGCTTCGGTACAGTACGGAAACGCTGCCGGCGGTGTCATCGATATTTCGACCGCGCCAGGCGACGAACTCCCGGCGGGCGGCCGTCTGCGGCTGGATGGCGGCAGTGACGACTATCGCAAGGCTGCCATACAGGGCAACGGCGTGGATGGCGATACCAGCGGCATAGCAACGCTTTCGTGGCTGACATTCGATGGCCACCGGGAGCAGAGCGAGGCGGAAAAGGCGCTGTTCAACGCCCGTGTCGCGCGGGATCTGGAGTCCGGAAGGCGTCTGACCGCAACGTTCAACGCGCTACATAACCCGAAATCCGAAGACCCCGGCGGGCTCACCCTGGCCCAGGCCGAAGAGGATCCGGAGCAGGCCACCGCGCTCGCCAAGCGACTGGACAGCAGCCAGACCGTAAACCAGCAGACCCTGGGTGTAAGATGGGAGGATTCCGTCGTGCTGCCCGGTCAGCTCACCCTCGATACCTTCTACACCCAACGGGATTTCGCGCAGCAACTGCCGTTTCCCGGAAGCAGCCGGATAGCCTACGACCGGCACTTTTACGGCATCAGTTCCCAGTACCAGCAGGAATCGATGCTGGCCGGATTGCCTCTGGTTTGGGTCACTGGCCTGGATGCACATCATCAGTCCGACGACCGGCGCCGCTATTCGGTATCGATTGACGGCGATATTACCGGCCAGACCCAGGCCGAAAACCAGAGTGCCACCAATGTAGCGGTGTTTGGTCAGGGCGATCTGGCGCTGAGCGACGTACTCAACATCTCCCTGGGCGTGCGGTTCGACCGGCTGCATATGGCGATAGACGACGAATGGCTGCAGGACGGTAGCGATGATTCGGGCAACCGGACCTTCCGGGAGTACAGTGGTGTTGCCGGAATCAGCTACAAACTGGCACCGAGGCACCAGGTATACGCCACCCTGGGTACCGCTTTCGAGTCCCCCACCTTCACCGAGTTTGCCAACCCCAACGGCGGTGGTTTCAATCCCGAACTGGAACCCCAGCAGGCATTGAATCGCGAGCTGGGTATGCGCGGCATGCTGGGTGCAGGGTTGAGCTATGATATGGCGCTGTTTTCCATTCAGGTGGAGGACGAGATCCTGCCCTTCAACGTGGGCGATCAGACCTTCTATGAAAACGCCGGTGAAACCCGTCGCAATGGCTTCGAACTGGGACTGGCCTGGGAGCTTTCCTACGCATGGCGGGTAACCAGCGCGCTGACCCTGGCGGATTACGAATTACGGGACTTTGCCGATGAGCAGGGCAACGATGCCAGCGGCAATGCCATTCCAGGTCTGCCCGAGCAGCTCTGGGTGAACGAGCTGGAGTGGCGCGGAACAGGCGGCCGTTTTGCGGCCCTCGAGTGGCAGTATGTGGGCGAGTTCTACGCCGAGAACAGTAACCAGACCCTGGTCAGTGATTACTGGCTGGCTGGTCTGCGTGCCGGCGATTCAATTCGCATGGCGTATCAGACCCTGAACCTGTATGCCGGCATTCGCAACCTGCTGGATCAGGATTATTTCAGTAATGTACGCATAAACGCCAATGCGAACCGCCCGGTGGAAGACCGGGGCTATTTCGAACCAGGTCCCGGAAGAACTTTTTATGCGGGCCTGGAATGGGTATTCTGAATACCTATAACAACACAAACAGTAGGGATTTTTTATTCATGCAAACCAAGTTCCTTCTCGAAGAAAGCCAGATGCCCAAATACTGGTACAACCTGCAGGCGGACCTGCCTGAGCCGTTGCCGGCCGTACTGCACCCGGGCACCCAGAAACCGGTGGAACCGTCGGATCTGGAACCTTTGTTCCCGATGGCGCTGATCGAACAGGAGGTAACCACCGAGCGGGAAATCGAGATTCCGGAGCCGGTGCGTGACGTCTACAATCTCTGGCGACCAGCGCCTCTTTATCGCGCGCATCGCCTGGAGAAGGCACTCGGAACCCCGGCTAAAATCTTCTACAAGTACGAGGGCGTGAGCCCGGCGGGCAGCCACAAGCCGAACACGGCGATTCCGCAAGCCTTCTACAACCGCGAAGCGGGCATTCGTACCCTGACCACTGAAACCGGTGCAGGGCAGTGGGGCACGTCGCTATCTTTTGCCGGCTCCCTGTTTGATATCGACGTTACCGTCTTCCAGGTGCGGGTTTCCTACAACCAGAAACCCTATCGCCGGGCCGTCATGGAAACCTATGGCGCTAAATGTGTGGCCTCACCCTCGGAGCTGACTGAATTCGGTCGCAAGGTGTTGGCCGAGAACCCCGACCACACCGGCAGTCTCGGTATTGCCATCTCCGAAGCGGTGGAACTGGCTGTGCAGGATCCGAACACCAAATACGCCCTGGGTTCGGTACTCAATCACGTGCTGCTCCATCAAAGCATCATTGGGCTGGAAGCCATGCAGCAGATGGAAATGGCAGACTGCTGGCCGGATGTGATCGTGGGTTGCACTGGCGGTGGTTCCAACTTTGCCGGTATTGCCTTCCCGTTCATGGGCCACGCTCTTAGAGGCGGTGAGAAATCCCGGATCGTCGCGGTGGAACCCTCGGCGTGCCCGACCCTGACCCGGGGCAAATACGCCTACGATTACGGCGATACCGCCCACATGACCCCGCTCACGAAGATGCATACCCTGGGCTCCGGATTCACACCGCCCGGCTTCCACGCCGGTGGCCTGCGCTACCACGGTATGGCCCCACTTGTTTCCCACGCCAAGGAACTGGGGCTGTTTGATGCAGTGTCCTATACCCAGCGGGAGTGCTTCGAGGCCGGTGTGCTGTTCGCCAAGAATGAGGGTATCGTGCCGGCTCCGGAAGCCAACCATGCGGTCAAGGGCGCCATTGATGAAGCCCTGCGCTGCAAGCGGGAAGGCAAGGAAGAGGTGATTCTGTTCAACCTCTGCGGTCACGGCCATTTCGATATGGCGGCCTATACCTCCTACTTCGCCGGTGAACTGAGCGACCACGAATACGACGAACAGGAACTGGCGATGGCGCTGTCCGGACTGCCTTCGGTCAACGCCTGATTAGTCGTCTTTAGCGCGCCGCTGAAAAATCGTACCCCCGCCGCCGGCATCCAGTTGCCGGATGGCGGTGGGTGCGCCTTCTTCATCCAGCCGCACATCTCCGATGCCGGCTCCGTTCCACAGCCGCTCACCGGCCTCCCGGCCCTCCGGTAGCCTGGGAGAGATCCACATTCGCCGTCTCTTGGTGAACCAGTTCAGGGGCGACCAGGGCGCAAACAGCCAGCGATTGAGCCGGTCCAGCCATTCCAGCAGGGTGTTGGGGAATTCATTTTTGATGCCGCTACTGGTGATCTGCCAGACATGTGGACCGTTCTGTTTGTGGCGCAGCCTAACGTCATAGGCAAACGAATAGTGGACATCCCCGGAAAGAATCACGAAGTGTCTGGGCGTTCGGGGGTGGCCGAAAATATTGAGCAGTACACTGGCGGCGCCTCGATGCGCCATCCAGTTTTCAGCGTCTACCAGCAGGGGTTTGCCGAAAAAGGTAAACACCCGCTGGATCATCTCGATGAGCTTCACCCCGAACATGGGCGCCGGGGAGACCACCACGACCGCGTCCTCGCCCATGATCTCATGCTGGAAATCGGTCAGCGATTCCCAGTCCATCAGGCCGGACGGGTGGCTGCGCCGGATCTCACTGCGCCAGCGGTGCGTGCGGGTGTCCAGAACCACCAGTCTGGGCGAGGTGGGCAGGCTGTAATGCCAGTGCTGGAAGTGAAACAGTTGGTCGATCAATTCATCCTGGATGGCCTTGTCCAGCTCGTGTTGTCCGTCACTGGAATCGAACAGCTTCTGACACTGTTCGATCAGGTCCCCGAAATTACCCGGTTGGTTACCCCAGCCCTGGCACAAGAGATAGCCCAGCAGGGCATTGCCGATGATGCGCCGGGAAAAGGGGTGTTCATAAGCGGTGGTTTCCCAGAGGGCCGAGAGATTCCAGTCGTCGGTAACGTCATGATCATCAAAGATCATATAGACGGGCACGTTAGCCATGGCCCGCGCTGCCCGCGGAAGGGTTCTGCGAAACTCGTCGATAGCGGCCTGTTCTTTCCGATAACGCGCCAGTTCGTCCGGATCTTCGACTGGCTCCGCGCTGGTAACAAGGTGCCAGGGCTCCGGCGACCACACCAGCAGGTACATGGCCATCACCTCGGCGAACGAGATCAGGTGATTGCCGGCGTTGGCGGTTGTGAACACTGGCTTGCGGACGCCACCAAAGAAACGCTCGGTGAGGTCCTCGTTAAATTCGGATTCCGGCAGCAGTTCATCCCGGTGGTAATAGGCATTTGCTACCGAAGTCAGTTCCTTGCTGTGTGAAAGCGAGGCGCCTTCCAGCACTTCCTGGTAAAGACCCAGCTGGTGAATAACGCACTGGATGGCGTGCAACATCGGACCGGCCACATCATCGGCGTAGACCTGGTCGCCGGTCATCAGCAGCAGAGACGGAACGTCCTCTAGTCTCTGTGCCTTCTGCAGTTCCTCATCCACCCGAACCAAACCGTCTCGCGAGGGATGGTGAGGTCTCCGGCAGGAGCCATGGAGTATGCGATCCAGTTTCGACTTCAGGGTAAAGCCAGGGCGATCGCGGCTCTCCGGGCAAAGATGCGTAGCCCAGCTGCGGATCCATCGGGGTGGGGCGGATCCGTCACCAGTGAGCCCCAGGTCGTACTCAAGCGGGGTGTCCCGGGGCAGAGCGGAGTCCGGTGTGATTGTCAGAAGGTTCAGCCAGGCACGGGTACCAATTCGAAGCCGTGAAACCTCTGATTCTGCTAGCGGACGATCCAGCAGGAGCTCTCTGCCTTTGAATACCTGAACGGCGAGCGCTGTCCGTTCGCTGGTTACCAGCCACAGAACAAGTGAGTCCGGCGCGGAATGACGTAGAATCGGGCCGGCCAGTACCGGCCCGAATTTGCCATCAGGCTCCAGATTCAGTCCTCCTCAAGTTCCCTTGGCGGGCAGTGGTGGTCTTCCACCACGGTGCCATCGTCCACGCTTTCCAAATGCACATCAAAGCCCCAGAGCCTGTGCACATGGCGCAGAACCTCGTCGGTTTCCTTGCCCAGTGGCACACGGTCTACCGGTATGTGGCGCAGGGTCAGGGAGCGGTCGCCGCGCACATCCACATTCCATACCTGGATGTTGGGTTCGCGATAACTGAGATTGTACTGTCGCGCCAGTTTCTCGCGCAGGTCCCGGTAACCGGGTTCATCGTGGATGGCGGTTACCCGATAGACGTCCTCCTGATCGTCGTTCTGGATCGCAAAGAGCTTAAGGTCCCGCATCACCTTGGGTGAGAGGAACTGCTGGATGAAGCTCTCGTCCTTGAAGTTCTTCATCGCGAAATGCAGGGTTTCCAGCCAGTCGCCGCCGGCGATGTCCGGGAACCACTCCCGGTCTTCGTCTGTGGGGTTCTCGCAGATTCTGCGCAGATCCGTGAAGATCGAGAATCCCAGGGTGTAAGGGTTCAGGCCGGAGTACCAGGGGCTATTGAACGGTGGCTGATACACCACCGCCGAGTGGCTCTGGAGAAACTCCAGCATGAAACCGTCTGTCACCAGGCCCTTGTCGTACATACGGTGTAGAAGGGTGTAGTGCCAGAAGCTGGCCCAGCCTTCGTTCATGACCTGGGTCTGGCGCTGGGGATAGAAGTACTGGCCCAGCTTCCGCACGATGCGGATGATTTCCCGCTGCCAGGTCTCCAGCAGTGGCGCGTTCTTCTCGATGAAATAGAGAATGTTCTCCTGTGGCTCTTCCGGGTAGCGCTTGCCGCGTCTAACCGGGTCATCCTCGTCGTCCATTTTCGGAATGGTGCGCCAGAGATCGTTGATGCGCCGCTGCTGGTACTCCTCACGCTCCTTCTGGCGCCGCACTTCTTCTGAAGCCGATATCGGTGCAGGGCGCTTGTAGCGATCTACGCCGTAGTTCATCAGGGCATGGCAGGAATCCAGGATTTCCTCGACGGCATCCACGCCATAGCGCTCCTCGCACTCCGCCACGTAATGGCGGGCAAACACCAGGTAATCGATGATCGCGCTGGCGTCGGTCCAGGTGCGGAACAGGTAGTTACCCTTGAAGAACGAGTTGTGGCCGTAGGAAGCGTGGGCGATAACCAGCGCCTGCATCGGGAGGGTGTTCTCTTCCATCAGGTAAGCGATGCAGGGGTTGGAGTTGATCACGATCTCGTAGGCCAGGCCCATCTGACCGCGCTGATAGCCCTTGGAGGTACTGAGGAACTGCTTGCCGAAGGACCAGTGATGGTAGCCAACCGGCATGCCCACGGAGCTGTAGGCGTCCATCATCTGTTCGGCGCTGATCACCTCAATCTGGTTGGGGTAGGTGTCCAGGCCGAACTCGGCGGCGCACTTGGCAATCTCGTCGTCGTATTTCTGGATCAGCTCGAACGTCCATTCAGAACCGGTCGAGATCGGCTCCCGGGCTCTGGGCTGATCGCTTTCGGGCGAGTTTGGACGGTCCATGAGGTTAGTCATGCGGCTTTCCTCTCGAACAACTGCCGGAATACCGGGTAAATTTCGCCGGGGTCGGCGATCTGCTGCAGAGCAAAGCTCTGTGGGAATTGCTCCTGGATCTTCTCGTACTCGTACCAGAGCATCTGGTGGTCCTGGGGTGTGATCTCCACGTAGGCAAAATACTGCACCAAGGGCAGGATATTGTCGGCCAGGATCTTCCCGCACACCGGCGAGTCATCGTTCCAGTTATCACCGTCCGATGCCTGGGCAGCGTATATGTTCCACTCGGCCGGGGAATACCGGGATTCGATAATCTTGTGCATCAGCTTGAGGGCGCTGGAGACAATAGTGCCGCCGGTTTCCCGGGAATAGAAGAACTCCTCCTCGTCCACTTCCTTGGCGCTGGTGTGATGCCGGATGAAGACCACTTCAATCTTCTTGTAGTTCTTCTTCAGAAACAGGTACAGCAGGATGAAGAAGCGCTTGGCAATGTCCTTGTGCATCTGGGTCATGGACCCGGACACGTCCATCAGGCAGAACATCACGGCACTGGTGGCCGGCTGTGGCTTTTTCACGTGCTGGCGATAGCGCAGGTCGATCTCATCAATGAAGGGAATGCGGCGAACATTCGCCTTCAGTCGCGCGATTTCCTCCTCCAGAACCTGAATCTGGTCTTCGTGGCTGAACGCGGGATCCAGGTCTTCCGGCGCTGATTTCAGTGCTTCCAGCTGTTTTTCCAGATCCCGGATCTTCTTCTTGCGCGCGCCTCCCAGGCCCAGGCGTCGGGCGTGGGCACCGCGCAACGAGCGTACGACATCCAGCTTGGCCGGCACCCCCTCGGTGCTGAAGCCGGAGCGGATATACTTGAAGGCCTCGGTGTCCTTGAGTTTCTTGCGGGCCAGGTTGGGGAGTTCGAGATCGTCGAACAGAAAATCGAGGAATTCTTCCTGAGTGATCTGGAAGGCGAACTCATCCATACCTTCGCCGTCCGGGCTGGCCTGGCCCTGTCCGGAGCCCTGGCCTCCGCCGCCCTCTGGCTTGGGGATGGTGTCGCCGGCCACAAATTCCTGATTGCCGGGGTGCACCACCTCCCGTTTGCCGCCCTGGCCGTGGTGGAAGATGGGTTCTTCAATGTCCCGGGACGGAATACTGACCTTCTCGCCCCGTTCTATATCGGTGATTGAGCGCTTCTGAACCGCATCCGACACCGCTCGCTTGATGTGGTGGCGGTAGCGGCGCAGGAACCGTTCCCGGTTCACCGCGCTCTTGTTTTTACCGTTCAGTCGCCGGTCGACTATGTGGGTCATTCCCATGGCGTTACTCCAGCTCAGTGAATGGTCACTGACTTAGTGAGACTTGCGAACCCGCAGGTACCATTCGGCCAACAGCCGGACCTGCTTCTCCGTGTAGCCTCGATCGACCATACGCTCGACGAACTGCTTGTGCTTGTTCTGGTCTTCCTGACTTGCTTTCGGGTTGAACGAAATCACCGGCAACAGATCCTCGGTGTTCGAGAACATCTTCTTCTCGATCACGCTGCGCAGCTTTTCGTAGCTGAGCCAGGACGGGTTCTTGCCACCGTTGTTGGCCCGGGCCCGCAGCACGAAGTTGACCACCTCGTTCCGGAAATCCTTCGGGTTGGAAATGCCCGCGGGCTTCTCGATTTTTTCCAGCTCTTCGTTGATGGAGGAGCGATCGAGGATTTCGCCGGTGTCCGGATCCCGGTATTCCTGATCCTGGATCCAGAAGTCGGCATAGGTGACATAGCGGTCGAACAGGTTCTGGCCGTATTCGCTGTAGCTTTCCAGGTACGCAGTCTGGATTTCCTTGCCGATAAACTGCACATAGTGCGGCGCCAGGAATTCCTTGATGAACCTCAGGTATTTCTCATGGGTTTCCGGCGGGAACTGCTCCTGCTCGATCTGTTTCTCCAGCACATACAGCAGATGTACCGGGTTCGCCGCCACTTCGGTGGTGTCGAAGTTGAAGACCTTGGACAGGATTTTGAAGGCGAAGCGGGTAGAGAGCCCGTCCATGCCTTCCATCACGCCAGCGGCGTCACGGTACTCCTGGATGGATTTGGCTTTCGGGTCGGTATCCTTGATGTTCTGGCCGTCATAAACCCGCATCTTGGAGAAGATGCTGGAGTTTTCCGGCTCCTTGATGCGCGAGAGCACCGAGAACTGGGCCAGCATGTCCAGGGTGTCTGGCGCGCAGGGAGCACCTTCGAGCGAACTGTTGCTGAGCAGTTTCTTGTAGATCTCGATTTCTTCGGTCACCCGCACACAGTAGGGCACCTTGACGATATAGACCCGGTCAAGGAACGCCTCGTTGTGCTTGTTATTGCGGAAGGTCTGCCACTCCGATTCGTTGGAGTGGGCCAGGATCACACCGTCGAACGGGACAGAGCCCATGCCTTCGGTGGTGTTGTAGTTGCCTTCCTGGGTCGCGGTCAGCAATGGGTGCAGCACTTTGATGGGTGCCTTGAACATCTCTACGAATTCCATCAGCCCCTGGTTGGCCTTGCACAGGCCACCGCTGAAGCTGTAGGCATCCGGATCGTCCTGGGAGAAATCCTCCAGCATGCGGATGTTGACCTTCCCGACGAGGGCGGAAATGTCCTGGTTGTTGTCGTCACCGGGCTCGGTCTTGGAAACAGCAACCTGGTCGAGTACCGAGGGGTACATTTTTACAACCCGGAACTGGCTGATGTCGCCGCCGTACTCATGCAGGCGTTTCACGGCCCAGGGCGACATGATGTTTTTCAGGTAACGGGCAGGAATCCCATATTCCTCTTCGAGGATCTGGGCGTCTTCGGCCGGGTCGAACAGACCCAGGGGAGATTCGTTTACTGGCGAGCCCTTGATGGCGTAGAAGGGCACTTTCTGCATCAGTGACTTGAGTTTTTCCGCCAGAGACGATTTACCACCGCCCACTGGGCCCAGCAGGTAGAGGATCTGTTTCTTTTCTTCCAGGCCCTGGGCGGCGTGGCGGAAGAAGGAAACGATGTTTTCCACGGCGTCTTCCATGCCATAGAACTCGGAAAACTCGGGGTACCGCTTGATGACCTTGTTGGAAAATATCCTTGAAAGCCTCGGATCTTTGGAAGTATCGACGAGCTCTGGTTCGCCAATGGCAATTAACATTCTCTCAGCGGCCGTGGCATAGGCCGTTGGGTCCTTTTTGCAGATCTCCAGGTATTCCTCCAGGCTGTATTCTTCTTCCTGGGTACTCTCATACCGGTCTTTGAAGTGCTGCAGTATGCTCATAGATTGCCCTCGCTCGCTGTATCTTCAGCTTTCAATTCACGCAATTTCCCCGTTGCAGTCGGCTCCGCCCATCCGGGCGGTTCGTTTAGTTATGGGTGGAAGGAATGGATACTTACAAGCCTGTGAACGATCAACTCGTGGCCGGCTTGGTTATTTTGAGCTTAGTTCACGGTTCGGGAGTTGGACAGTGTGTGAGTGGTTAAGGTTCATTAAATTATGTTAGAGCGGTGTGGGGTTTTTGTAGCTCTGGTGGGCTGGCATGTCGCTATGGGGGCTGGAGCGCACCAGGGGTCTTCCTGAAAGCGAATTGGCAACTCGCTGCGCTCAGACATCAAATTCGCTTTCAGGAAGACCCCCGGTACACTCCGATCAGACTAAAGATGCGACCGCTTGAAGGCATCTTAGATTTTGGTTAGACGGAACACGCTTTCCGAGGCGTTTTCCAGGCCTTTCCGTTTTGTAAACGGGTGATCCTTGGCCAGGGTGTTGGTCAGGATGTGTTCGATTTTGTAGTCGTCCTGGTAGAGCTCCTGCACTTCCTCGTCGCTGACGTTAAACGGAGGACCCTTGATTTCGGTGTCGTAGTCCAGGGTGATCAGCAGGATTTTCGTGCCGTCGGGGATGATGGCGGTGAGATGGTTTACGTAGTCTTTGCGCATTTGGGGCGGCAACGCGATAAGGGCGGCCCGGTCGTAGACCAGTCGAACGTGCTTCAGATCGTCGGGGACCAGTTGGAAGAAGTCGCCGCACCAGAGTTGCAGGTTGTCGTGTTTGAAGGTTATGAAGGGCTCGCCCGGGTGTACCTTGGCTTTTTCGCCGGCTTCTTCGAAGAAGTCCTTGCAGGCCAGCTCGCTGAGTTCCACGCCGATGATGGGGTGGCCGCGGTCGTGGAGCCACCACATGTCGTGGGCTTTGCCGCACAGGGGTACGAAAACGGCCTCAGTGCCTTTGCCGGCCAGTTCCGGCCAGTGGTCGTGAAGGTACTGGTTGACCGTGCCCTCGTGGAATCCGATTTCCTTTTTGGCCCAGCGTTCGTGCCAGAATTCATGTTCCATGGTTCACACCCTGTTCTTGCTTGGACATTTTGAGTCTTGGACGTTTACCTCAGTCTACCCTAATCTGTGGCCATCTGGATTCAGGAGAAAAGTATGAAAGCGGTGTTCCTTGATGCCAAAACGCTTGGCGATGATGTGGATCTCTCGCCCATCGAGTCGGTGACCGGCGGGCTTGAAAAGTATGAGCGAACTGCGCCGGATGACGTGCTGGAGCGCATCCGGGGGTTCGACACCGTGCTGGTCAACAAAGTGGTGCTGGGCAGAGAGCATTTCGAGGCGTGCCCGGAGCTCAAAACCATCGCGGTGGTTGCGACCGGTTTGAACAATATTGATCAGGCGGCAGCCAGGGATCATGGCATCAAGGTGATGAACGTGACGAACTACGGCCGCTCGACGGTGGCCCAGCACACGATGGCTCTGATGCTGGCGCTGGCCACCCGGCTGCTGGATTATGACCGGGATGTGCGGTCCGGGCTTTGGGGCAAGAGTGATATGTTCTGCCTGATGGATCATCCGATTATGGAGCTGGAGGGGCGCACGCTTGGTATTGTCGGCTACGGCGATCTGGGTGAAGGCGTGGCGGAGCGGGCTGCGGCCTTTGGCATGCGGGTCTTGTTGGGGGCCCGACCGGGTCAGGAAGCCGGAGAGGTGGACGGGTATTCCCGGATCCCCCTGGATGAACTCTTGCCTCAAGTGGATGTGCTCTCACTGCATTGCCTGCTCACGGATGAAACCCGGGATCTGATCGGTGCCCGTGAACTGAAAATGATGAAGCCGGACGCGTTGCTGATCAACACCAGCCGCGGCGGCCTGGTGAATGAGCAGGCGCTGGCAGACGCGCTGCGTGCCGGCGAGATCAGCGGTGCCGGGTTCGATGTGCTGACCGAGGAGCCGCCCCGCAACGGCAATCCCCTGCTGGCGGACGATATTCCGAACCTGATTATTACCCCGCACTCTGCCTGGGCCAGCCGTGAGGCGAGGCAGCGGATTGTTGGTATTACTGCGGCGAATCTCAATTCGGTGCTGTAAAAGAAAAGCCCTGGGCGAACCGGGGCTTTTGGGACTGGCTAGGGTTGGCTCAGTACTTCCAACCGACGCTGACAGAGGCACCCAACTGGTACATTTCCAGATCGATGGTCTGGTTCGGTGCCAGCGGGTTGGGTCCGGTCACGGTCTTGGCCGGTGAGTAAAACGCCATACCCGACACATCCAGGTTTTCGCTGAAGTTGTGGGTAAAGCCGCCGGTAAAGTGCCATTCCTGGACTCCCGGTGCCAGGATGTTGAACAGCACATCTTCATCGGAGATGGGATTCTCACCGTAGCTTACGCCGGCCCGCCATGCGTGGGAGGTTGTTTGCTGCCACTGCCAGCCCAGTTTGACGATGGTCATGTCGTCCCAGCCAAAGCCTGCGCCGTCATCGTCGCCGAGTTGAGCCGTCTGCAGATTGGGCAGGAGCGGCTTGCCCACGCTGTTGATCTCGCTGTAGCGGATATGCTGGATATCCAGCAGGAACCAGTGGTCTTCGAGTCCAGACCAGGCAATGCCTGCGTTGAACATCTGTGGAATGTCGAAGTCGCCTTGCTCGGCGAACAGGCCACGGTATTTGTCGAACTCGTTCATCGTCAGAATGTTGCGCCAGCTTACGCCGCCGCGGAGGGTGTCGGTGATCTCGCCCTGCCAGCCGATCTGGTAGCCGTAACCCCAGGCGTCATCAGTGCCATTGTTGGAAAGGGCACTGGCGTCTGAGGAAAAGGGTGCGAAGCTTTGCAGGCCTTCTGCCTCAAAACGCTGATAGGCAATAACGGGCGAAATGCCGATGGCCTGGTTATCTGAGAACTCCCAGGACCAGGTAGGCGCAATAAATAGCTGCTCCAGGTTGACCCCGGTGCGGCCAGCGTAAAACGGACCACCGCTTTCACCGGAGTAGTCGGTGTTCATGCCACCATTGGCAAACACCGAAACGCCGAAGCTTGTGGTGTCGGACAGTTCCCGATTAAAGCCCAGGTGGGGGATAACGAAACCGTTGCGGCTGCTTTTGTAAGTGCCCGGCTGCAGGGAGAACGCGGGAGGAGGAGAGACCGGACCCTCTACTGTGTATTCCCGCCTGGGAGAAAACACTTCGAGACCGCCATCAATGCGATTGCCAACAAACGCCATGCCCGCCGGATTGGTCGCCGCTGCAATGCTGTCCTGGGACAGAGCAGTGCCAGCACCGGCCATCCCTTTGCTGATGGTGCCATAACCATGACTGAAGTAGCCGTTGGTGGCCTGGGCGGTCAAAGGAGAGAGGGCCGTGAGTGCGGCCACTCCCAGAGCAAGCTTGATTCGCATGAGAAAATATCCGTTCAGGTAATCGACATATCATGAATAGCCGTCTTTTTACATGCTTTTCGTTATAAGAGAAAGAAGCAAATATTGATATGGTTATATCGTGATCTGAGTTTTTGGTCCGGATATTCGTACGCCCCCCGCTTCATCCCCGAAAAGATGACAGCTGTATGACGTAGTTGTTGTCGCTTCCTGCCTAAACTGCCCACGCTCAAACAAAAACAAAAGGGCGATACATCATGATCGGGAAAACACTGGCAGCACTGTGTTGTGCTCTGCTTTGCTCCCAGACAGCACTGGCGTTCGAGCGGGGCGAGTTGCTTATCTGGATCAATTCTGACAAAGGCTTCAACGGCCTGGCCGAGGTCGGCACGCGCTTCGAGCAGGAGACGGGGGTTCCCGTCACGGTTGAAACTCCAGACGATCTGACCTCCCAGTACGACCACTACGGATATACTGCCAAGGCTCCAGACATCGTTATATGGCCCCACGACCGCTTCGGCAGTTGGATCAACGAGGGCCACCTGACACCAATCAAACCCTCAGACACCTTCCGTGAATCGATTGCACCCTTCGCCTGGCAGGCAGTGTCGGTGGGTGATCGCGTTTATGGGTATCCCATCGCTATGGAAGTTGTGAGCCTTCTCTATAACAAGGATCTGGTCAAGCAACCGCCGCGGACTCTGGACCAGGTGGCCGAACTGGACCGGAAGCTGGCCAGTAAAGGTGTCAGTGCAATTTCCTGGGACTACCGAAACGTATACTTTTCCTGGCCAATCTTTGCCGGTTCCGGCGGATACAGTTTTGGGGCGGAGGGTTTTGTCTACGACCTTTCCGACGTAGGCGTTGCCACTGACGGTGCCGTGAATGCGGTGATCGGCATCCGCAACCTGCTCAAGCAGGGCGTGCTGGCCGCCGGCGCCGACTACGGCTCCATGATGGAAGGCTTCAAGGCCGGGGAAGTGGCCATGATCATCAACGGGCCCTGGGCCTGGAGCGAGCTGCGTGGAGCCGGCATTGATGTCGGCATTGCGGATGTGCCGACAACAACCGGGGATCCTGGACGACCCTTCGTGGGGGTCCTGGCGGCCGGCATCAGTGCGGTGTCCACCAATCAGGAGGTAGCCCGGGAATTCCTGGAGGAGTATTTGCTTACCGAGCAGGGGCTTCATTCGGTCAACGATGATAAACCCCTTGGTGCCGTAGCCCATCTGGATGTTGTGAACACGCTCCGAGAAGACCCGTTCATTGACCATACCTTCCGATCCGCCAGTCGGGGCGAGATCATGCCCAATATTCCAGAGATGAAGCGCTTCTGGGACCTGATGACAATTCGGTTCACCAGCATGCTGGAAGGTGAGGAGCCTATTCGCGCCACCCTGACCGAGGCCTCAACCCGGTTGCAACGCCTGGACGAAATGCGCGGCTGGACCCGCCGCCATTATGTGACGACCGAAGCCTCCAACTAACCCCTCATCAATTGACGCCCGGCAGGTGCCCAGACAATGACGCTACGCTTCTCCAGTTTCAGTATTCGTGCCCGGATCGTGGCTCTGTTCTCGGTACTGATCGGGCTTTCGGTCCTGTCATCCTGGCTGATGCAGTCCCGCATTGATGTTATCGGGGCAAGAGTGGACGACCAGGCAACCATCATTGCCGGCCAGCGCGCCGCGACCGAGCAGCAGTCGGAACTGATTGACCGTCAGCAGGCAATCGGTGTGTTGGCCGGCCGGGTGACCACTGCGCAGCAGCACCTGGATGCGATGCAGTACTGGTATTTCCACGCAGCGCTGAACGCAGATCTGGAATCTCTTGAGAAGGCCGAGGCGGCTCTGGCGCTGTTGCTGGCAGAGCTGGATTCCATGGCCATAGCCGATGCGGCTCTAGGTGATAGGGTTGCCGACATGAAGGAATCTGTGGATACCTATCGGACTGTTGGTGCACGGATGTTCGAATTCTTCGAAAAGTCCATGATGCTCATGGGGCGCTCAATGGCGGAGGTTGCCCGAGAAGAGGCGGTAAAGCTGACCAACCATCTGGGTGCCATTCGCGTGGACTACCAACAACAGGCGAGCGCTCTTTCAGAAGGTGTGCTGGCCGCCGGTGCCGACCTGCTGACCGCCTCGGATGAGGTCGTGGGCAGCGCCGAAGCTGTCCAGCAGGATATTAATGGCGCCCGGCAGACCGGTCTGGTCATGGCGGTTACCCTGGTGGTTGCGGCCCTGGTGCTTGGCGGCCTGTTCCTGATGTCACTGACGCGGCCCATAAATCGTCTCGGGCGGCAAATTTCCGACATCCAGGAAACCAATAATCTCGCTGGCACCCTGCATTATCAACGAAAGGACGAGCTTCGGGTTATTGCCAGTGCCTTTGACCAGATGCTTGAACGGTTTGCCAGACTGATTGGCCAGGTGGCTGGCACCACCGGAGATCTGGGGGATGTGGCGGCGCGGGGCCGGGCCAGCTCCCAGAGCCTGAATGAGTATGTGGGGCGTCAGAAACACGAAACCAGCCTCGTTGCGACCGCCGCCAACCAGGTGACGGTCACAGCTGAAGGTGTATTAGATAATGCCCGGAACGCCGAACGCCTGTCCCGCGAGGTCAGTGAGCTGACGTCCTCCGGAGGCGCCGCCGCTCAGGCGTCGGTCACAGCAATGAGCCAACTTGAAGAGCGCATTGAAGAAGTGGCTGTGTCTATTCGCTCGCTGGCTGGACAGAGTGAATCCATCGGGCGTGCGGTGGAGGTTATCCGGGTTATTTCCGAGAAAACCAATCTGCTGGCGCTCAATGCGGCCATTGAAGCAGCCCGGGCGGGTGACGCGGGGCGGGGATTTTCCATTGTTGCCGACGAAGTTCGTGGCCTGGCCCAGCAGACCGCCGGATCTACCGAGGAGATTGACGAGCTGGTAACGGCCCTGCAGAAGGGGGCCCGGAGTGCGGTAGATTCTGCCGAGACCAGTCGAGAGGAAAGCCGACGCACGGTGGCGCTGATCCAGGAGTGCAGCCAGAGCCTCCAGGCCATTGACGACAAGGCCCTGGCAATGCGTTCACTTAATCAGGAGGTCGCCCAGGCGGCCGCAGAACAGAGGGACGCTGTGAGCAGTATTGACGAAAACCTGATCAATCTGACCGAGCAGATAGAGGAGATATCAGACAACGCCCGAAATGCCGAATCCATGACTGACCGTGTGGCCTCGCTGAGTGAGATCCTGACCAGCAACATTCGTCAGTTCCGGTACTGAATACGCAAATAAGCGCCAGCCGGGTTGTCTACTGACAGTTGCCTGATAAGCTTAGGAAAACACTTGCATGCAGGACTTTGCGTGGCTTCCATTCAGATGAGAGAAAGACTCCAGGCTGCTGAAAGCTGGATTCTGTCCAACTCGAACCCTCCCCAGAGTTGGCCCTGGACCTGGTTGTACAAGGTCGGACGCACGGCGTACGCCATGGCCCGGGACGTAGTCAGCGGGCAGCTCACACTTCATGCCATGAGCCTGGTCTACACCACGCTGCTGAGTATCGTGCCGCTTCTTGCCTTGAGCTTTTCGGTTCTCAAGGCGCTGGGTGTGCATCAGCGGATGGAACCATTCCTGTTCCAGTTCTTTGAGCCGCTGGGGCCCCAGGGGATACAACTCGCCGAGCAGATCCTCGGGTTCGTGGATAACATGAAGGTTGGGGTGCTCGGCTCTGTCGGCCTGGCGTTGCTGGTCTACACGGTGGTGTCCCTGCTTCAGAAAATCGAACGCTCCTTCAACATGATCTGGCGCGTGCCGGACATGCGCTCCATGGCACAGCGCTTCAGCAACTACCTGAGCGTCATCATGGTGGGACCGTTGCTGATGGTTTCAGCTATTGGTGTGAGCGCGACCATTTTCTCCTCAACCATTGTCCAGAAGCTGATTGAAATCGAGCCGTTCGGTTCGGTGATTCTGGTTGCCAGCCGCTTTACGCCGTTTTTTCTGGTGGTTGGCGCGTTCACCTTTGTTTACGTGTTCATGCCCAACACCCGGGTCAAGTTGCGGTATGCCGCCATCGGCGGTCTCGTGGCCGGGGTTTCCTGGCAAGCTGGCGGTATGCTGTTTGCCTCCTTTGTGGCGGGTTCGGCCAAGTACGCCGCAATCTATTCCAGTTTCGCCATCGGCATCATCCTGCTGATCTGGATCTACTTGAACTGGATGATCCTGCTACTCGGTGCCAGCCTGGCGTTTTATCTGCAGAATCCCGGGTCAGTGGCCAAGCGGCGCCAGGTACAATTGGCACCGGAGCTCCAGGAGAATGTGGCGCTCGCGACTATGTGGCTGGTGGCCAAACCGTTCAGTGAGGGGGAGCCGGCGCCTCAGCAGGAAGTATTGGAGCACCAGTTGAGAGTGCCGGGTGAGGTGACCCGTGCGCTCAGTGACAAGTTGATCCGGGCGGGTTTGCTCAGCCTGGCCGGAAGCCAGGGCGATAGACTTGTGCCCGGACGGGCACTGGATCTTATTACCGTGGGTGAGGTACTCAGGGCTGTTCGCCACGACGAGGACCGGATAGTTGACCGGCTGCCAAAGGTCATTCCGGCTGAATTGCTGGGTTCGCGAAAGGTGGAGGAGACGCGAACATTCGCCGAGTTGTTGCGAGCTGATGATCATCAGGAGAGGGCCGGATCATTGGCCGAACCTGTGCCTGTGTCAGCTCCTGACCGTTGATCGACCGCCTTCCCGGAGCATCTTCTGCACCGCGTTGCGGACGTTGCTGATTTGGTCCGGGGTTAAACGTACCAGTTTTGGCAACTGCTCTTCGGCAAGATTCCGCTGGTGCGCGTGCCTGAGTACCTCCCTGGTACCAATGACCATGCCATCGGTCAGGGGCGTATGCTTCTGTCTTGGCGCCGGTCGTTCGGCCGCCAGAAGGTAGGCGTGATACTTGGGGGGAAGGTTCCATTCGTTCGCCAGTAACTGGCAGGTGGCCCACTGGTACCTCGCCAGTGCGTGGCGGATAAGTGCAGGCTCCGGTTCTCCGGATGCAGAAAGTGACCGGCAGATGCGTTGCAGTTCCCGGCGGATGGTGATGTAGCCAAGTGAAGGCAGCAAACCCACCATGAAGTGTGCGCTAGTGTCTTCTCCCTGAGTCCTCGCAATCAATTCCGCCGATCGTGCGCAGGTCAGGCCCCAGCGCCAGACGCGTTGCCCGAAAAGCGCTTCTCGGCTGTTCCTCGCGGCCATCATGGGGCGCATTACCGCGGCGGAAATAACGTTCCTGATGCCATCCACCCCGAGTATGAACACCGCCTGGTCCACCGACTCAATGGCATGGTCGCTGGTGCGGAAGTAGGGACTGTTGGCAATCTGCAACAATTGATCGGTCAGCGACGGATCTCCAAGAATGATCTCTGTCAGCCGGTGGCGGTCGGTCGATTCATCAGAGAGAGCCCGCATGAGCATGGGCAGACTCATGGGTTGCCGTGGAAGTTCTTCCATTTTGTTCTTGGACAGGCGCTGATCGAGTTCCGCCAGCACCTCGTCGTAAGACGAAAGATCAGCCCGCAAAGCCGCGGGTTCGGCGTCCAGTAGCCAGCAGAACAGGTGCTCCTCCAACTGTTGGGCCAGTTCAGGGCCTGTGTCCGGGGTTTCGTTGGGCGGGATCTGCGGGGATGGATTGAACAGCCTCGCCTCTGAAGCTGGCGGTGCAGGTTGTTTAGTGGTGAATAATCCTGAAATCCAGGAGAGAAAACCTGGCATCCGTTGCCTCCGGGTCGAACCTGTTCGAAGTAATGAACCTCCGTTTCTGAGAGTATAGATGTACGACGCATCCTTGCACAGGTTTCAAGCCCGTGAATTACTGCGGGAATTTACAGGAACGATTCCCCGAACACGAACACCAGTTGGCAGATGCCAGCGCCAAAGCCCAGGAAAGCGCCCACAAGTATCAGTTTGATTTCGTCCTCCTGGAAACAGGGCCGGAGAAGGTCCTGGAATTCTTCAGAAGACAGGGCGATCATCCGCTCGACCATGATCGATTCCACCGCCCGGGCCCGGTCCTTCTCGAACACCGGGTTGTTGAACGATGTCTGCGATATTTCGATGGCTTTTTCGCCCACCTTGTTCTTGAGGGTGGCAAAGCCGGTGGGGCCGAAGGCCATCTGGGTCAGCGCCTTGCCCATGCCGGCGGTTTCATCCACCAGCGGTTTGATGTGCTTCTTGACCATGTTGCGGGCGCGATCACCCTTGGGCCCATCGAGAATGGCGTTAATGATGTTGCCGACGGTAAGAATCTCGTGGGTCACGATGTGGCAGAAGGATTCTGCCACGGCCGGCTGGCGCTTCAGGAACAGGCCCTGAATGCGGAATGGCCCGACTTTTTTGGCGTGCAGCGGCCGGAAAATAACGTTCAGGGCAATCCAGTTGGTCGCCCAGCCCACCAGCAGGCCGAAGAAGGGCAGTACCCACCAGCTCGGGTAGACATACCAGACCGCCATCTGGATCAGGCCGAACAGGAAGCCGAAGTAGAGCCCCGAGTTGATGATGAACCGGAATTCCACCTCACCACATTCAATAAAGATCCGGTTCAGCAATTCCTTGTCGCTGGCCAGGCGGTCAATGACCATGCCTTTGATATCCAGCAGGTCTTCGATGTTATCGGAGACGTCCTCAACCAGGTTGTCCACCAGCTGAGGCGTTGATTTGCGGACGCGGTCGTAAACCATCTTCCGGGCAGAGGCGGGCAGGTTTTCCCAGAAGGTGGGGTATTCCTTGAGCATCATTTCGTCCACGTACTCCTCGATGCGGGGTTCGACATAGTGAACGATATGGGTGGCCAGAACCTTGGGGTCAATCTGCTGGAAGATTTCCCGAACGGTGCCGATCTTCGAGATGGTGGCGTCGACACTGATAGCGGCCATTTTCCGGGCCTTCGAGGGGATGATGCCCTGCCAGCCGAGCAGCGGTGGTTTGCCAATGAATTCCAGGGGATAGAAAGTCATTTTGATGGCCAGCCAGTTGGTGGTCCAGCCGATCAGGGCGGCAATAACCGGGATACTGAGGTATTGCCAGAATTCTTGGGTGCTTAGCAGGCTTGTCATCCCGTTACTCGCGTGTGATCGTTTTTTTGCTTTCGGAGTCGACAGGGATAATGTTGTTGGCACCCCTCCATGTCAATGACTTGCGTGCCGACATGAGACGGCGGCACGGTCGGAATCGATCAGCTGCCGATATCACCCCACAGCCATTGGCAAAGCGCCATGGCCGCAACCGGTGCGGTTTCGGTGCGCAGCACCCGGGGGCCAAGGGCTACCGGCAGAAAGCCCTCTTTTTCCGCCCGGGCAATTTCCTCGGGCGAAAGGCCGCCTTCCGGGCCGATCATCAGCGCAACTCGCCCCGGGGGAATAATGGACTTCAGAGCGTGCTCGGTGCGGTGATGCAATACAAGGCGGACTTCGCAATCGCGGCTGTGTTCCAGCCACTCGGAAACCGTCATCACCGGCAGTATCTCCGGTACCCGGGCGCGCCCGCACTGTTCGGCGGCGCTGATGGCAACGGATTGCCAGTGGCGCAGGCGTTTGTCTTCCCGGTCGCCCTTCAGTTTTACGTCGCATCGTTCGGTGGTCAGCGGCACGATACGGGTAACACCCATTTCCACGGCTTTCTGCACCGCGTAGTCCATGCGGTCGCCCTTGGAGAGAGTCTGGCCGAGGACGATTTCGAGGGGGGATTCTGTGGCGTTGGCCTGTGGAGTGCCCACCTGGACTTCCACGTTCTTCTTGCTGGCGCTGGTGATGGTAGCGGGGTAGTCGTTGCCATCGCCGTTGAAAAGCAGCAGATCCTGCCCCGGTTGCATGCGCAATACCCGCCCGACGTGTTGCGCCGCGTTGTCATCAAGTGCTGCGGTGCCGCCCTCCGTGAGGGCGGAATCGGTGTAGATGCGGGGTATACGCATGGGCTGGTCTCTCAGGTCCGGGCGGCTGTCAGTCGCGAACTGCGATCTCAATGCCTTCCGTTGCAACCTGGCCCAGATGGCGGATCTGTTCTTCGGTGATCACGTAAGGCGGCATGAAGTAAACCACATTACCCAGGGGGCGAAGCAAGGCCTGGCGAGTCAATGCATGCTGGTAAACACGAATGCCACGGCGTTCCTGCCAGGGGAAGGGCGTTTTCGAGGCTTTATCTTTCACCATTTCCACCGCTAGGGTCATGCCATGCTGGCGGATGTCGCCGACATTGGGGTGGTCCACAAGATGGGCGACGGATTCGGCCATGCAGGCAGATAGCCGGTGGTTGCTCTCGATGACATTGTCATCACGGAAGATGTCCAGGGTCGCCAACGCCACGGCGCAACCAATGGGGTTGCCGGTATAGCTGTGGCTGTGGAGGAAGGCCTTCAGGGTTTCGTAGTCGTCGTAGAAGGCGTTATAGACATCATCGGTGGTCAATACCACGGACAGTGGCAGGTAGCCGGCGGTAAGTCCTTTGGACAGGCACATGAAATCCGGAGTGATGCCGGACTGTTCACAGGCAAACAGGGTGCCGGTACGGCCAAAACCAACGGCGATCTCATCCGCAATCAGGTGCACGCCATAGCGGTCGCAGGCTTCCCGAAGTTTGGTGTGGTAGATGGGGTGATGCATTCGCATGCCGCCGGCACACTGGATCAGCGGCTCCACCACCACGGCGCAGATTTCGTCGTGCTTTTCGGCGAGGAGCTTGTCCATGGCTTCAAACTGGCGCAGTGCGTAGGCCTCATCGGTCTCACCCGGCTCTTTGTTGAAGGCGTCTGGGGAAGGGGCTGTCAGTACCTCCATCAGCAATGGCTGGTAGGTGTCCTTGTAGAGCGACACATCGCCGAGGGCCAGAGCGCCAAGGGTTTCACCGTGGTAGCTGTTGCTCAGGTTCACAAAGTTTTTCTTGCCCGGTTTGCCATGGTTCTTCCAGTAGTGGAAGCTCATCTTCAGGGCGGCTTCGATGGCCGAGGAGCCGTTGTCGGCGTAAAAGACCTTATTCAGGCCCGGTGGAGTAACTTCGATAAGACGCTCGGACAGATTGACGACCGGCTCGTGGGTAAAACCGGCAAGGATAACGTGCTCAAGTTCGCCAATCTGCTTCTGGATCGCCGCGTTGATTCTCGGATTGGCGTGGCCAAACAGATTGACCCACCACGAGCTGACGGCATCGATAAAGCGATTGCCTTCAAAATCTTCCAGCCAGACACCTTCACCCCGCTTGATGGGCACCAGGGGCACGGCGCCTTCGTGGTCTTTCATCTGGGTGCAGGGGTGCCACACGGACTTGAGGCCACGGGTGACGAGGTCAGCATTGCGCATGATAATTCTCCGTCAGACGGTCTGATTCTGGGTTGTCGCTGTTAACCTGTGCGGATATTACAGTTAACAGCGGATATCGGCCACCCGGATTTCGGGTCGACCTGGCCCGGAATTGCCTGACGTTTCCTACCCCTTGATTCCATCACACTGTGAGATCGAAGGGTTTGGCTGGCAGAGTGCTTCAGTATAAACTGCCGGTTTACTGCTAAAGAGCCAGGATGGCTCTGCAAAAACGCAAAGGACGCGACATGAGTAAAGCGATTGTTCTGCTCGGAGACCTCGGCTCCGATCACGAAGGTTTCCCGCCCACCCCGGTGATTGCCGGTTCCCCAGATGTACTGATTGATGGCAAGCCCGTTGCCCGGGTGGGCGATCCGCTGGCAGCCCACTCCAAACCCAAGCATCCGCCCCATCCGCGGACCATCACAGGAGGTTCGTCGACTGTCCTGATCAATGGCAGGCCGGCAGCGGTGACAGGCGGTTCGATTTCATGTGGTGGGGTGACTATTGGGTCGGGAACTGTGGTGATTGGTGATTGAGACACTCACAGTTATTTCAGCGTTCTTGGGGGTGCCTTCACGATAGGCGGCTTACTGGGAGTCCTTTTTACAGTGACAGTGGCGTTTTAAAGGAAGCGCATGGTGGAGGCCAAGATTGCCGCACCCGGCGCCTACTGTGAACATCTCCTTTTCAGTTGCACGGTTGATTTACGAGTTTTGGAATGATGAGTAACGAGGTACTTCTTGCACTGGCCTGTCGCACTCTGAATTGCAAGTCAACCGGCCAGGGCGGAGAGTCCGTTCCTGGTGGATTTCCCTGCTATAGTTAACAGTACACATCCGGATTGGGTCCTGATTTTTGCTGTGCAGGCCATCCGCTTTCATGATTTTGGCTAGGGAAGCGGAACATGGACTATCGCGCGGTTGTTCTGGCAATCAGTACATTGTGCGCTATTTGCTCCCAGGTTGCGTCAGCTCAGGATTCCGTTGCAGAGCTGACGCTGAAGGGCGATAGATTTCTGGAATCTCTGACCGAAGAGGCGTCCGTCAGTGGCCGGGTTGTGGCGGGTGTTCTGGCCTCGAATGCTAGGCCCGCTCAGACCCTGTCACTTTTTTCATCACCGGTAAGGGAAGGTGAGGATGTCTGTGTCCGGGTAGTCTCCCGTGATGGACTGTACTGGTCTGAAAACACTTTCCGATGGCCGACTGGTACGAAGGCCGACAGGGTTCGACTGCCCAACCACTCCGAATATGATCTCAGCCGCTACGCGGCGAAGGATCTCTCTGTCCTCGGATACGAGGGGGATTGCAATGAGGTAGAGCGTGGCCCCGTTCTGATAGCTGTCCGTGGGGATAGTAATCATTTACCGGACTCTCTGGATATCCTGGTTAATTCCGGCCGCTCGGATACCTTTGCGGTGGTCACTTCGCCGGATGTCGAGGCCGGAACAATTGCATGCGGTCTTATCCGGGAGGGCCGCCGAACCGGATACGACACGATCTGCACAGTGCCCATTACCGATGCCGGTACTGGAAGCCTGGCCCTTCGCATCATGCGCCGAAGGTTTGATCGGATGATGCCGCCGACGGAGCTGGTCGTGCGTTTGCCGGATCGAGCTGGTAGGTGAAGTGTATGAGACTTGCCTGTTCAGCAAGGAGGCGCCTTCGCAGAATCCGATTCCTGTCTGCAATGAGCCTGAATAGGCAGCCCCGAAAGGTGGCTTTGTGCTTCTCGGCGGGCCTTATCCTGGTTTTTCTGGGCCTTTATCTGGATGGTCGTGATCGCATCTTCACACTGAATGCCGTAACGGAAGCCGCGTCTCTGGTCACTACGGATGGTGCTTTCTCAGAGTGGCGTGTGGGCGGGGCCGCTCTGTACACGGAACCTTTCACGACGGAGGGTGCCGCAATATCACTTTCAGAGAACGCTTACCTTTTGATTCGCCGGGGTACCCGGGTGGATATACAGCGTCATGGTATCCAAGATGTCCGGCTCACGCTTCGTTCCAGCGAAGGGTCGGTTGGCGGTATCGTCAGCCCCGGCAACGACGATAGGCGGCTCGGAAAGTGGGCTTCGCTTAAGGTGGCGTCGGAAGAAAGGCCACTTGTTTGGCCCTTTCGGGGCAATCTTGTTGTCGGAGATGATGTGAGCAGTGGCGTGGACAGTATTCTGCTGCAGGGAACCGTCAACGTGCTTGAAGAGCAGCTTTTCCGGGATACCCGCTACAATGCAGGGACCAGTGAGTTGGATCGGGGCGACAAGGTCGGTTTCTGGAGAGAGCCCGACGAGCATGAGGAAGCGGTCGTTGAGGGCTTTTTGAGAATCGAGCCCTCCAATCAGGAAAGGTTTACCGAGGCTCTGAACGCGATCCAGCTTGTTGCCCACGGAAGTGCGGACCACGTCAAAGTTGAGAGGCTGGGCAGTTCCGGCTATCAAATAAGGGCTACGAGCTGGGCCCGGTTCCTCTACGATCCCCTGCTTTCGTTTTTCGCGGGTCTCGGAGCACTGTTGTTCGCAGCAATAGAAATCTATTCCAATGTTCGTGAAATTTTGAGGGATGTGGCCACCCGTGATTAGAACGAGAGCTCTGCTCCTCTTAATTCTGTTACAGATGTTTCGCACGGCAGAGGCGATACCTCCTCAGGCCTTTTTAAGTGCCGGTGAGCACGGTCAGGCTGTGCTGATGAGCCGTCTGAATGAGTGCTATGCCGTCACCCCGGCACACGTGATCGGTGATGGTTTTTTCGCCACCTTGGTCGGTGGGAGCAGTTCCCGGCCCAGAGGAGAAGCAGATCTTTTACAACGCTTTGGCTACGATCTTGCTGTATTGCGTGTGACCGGAGCCATCTCGGATGGCTGTGACTTCGATCTGGGCGCTCCCTCTTCATTGGATCGGGTCTTATCGACGGCGGGAAGCGGCCTGATCGTATCAGTCAATTCGGACGGCAGCCTGAGTCGCAGAAACGTAAGGGTATCGGATGTGGGGCTTCTGTATCTGAGAGTCAGCCCTGTCGGGCCTGAAAGCCAGTTGTTTAAAGGCCTCAGTGGGAGTTTGCTCGTGCTGAATGATGCACCGGCGGGAATTCTTATGTCCGTTGATCCGCAGAGTGGGGAAGGCAAAGTGCTGCGGTTCGATCGTGCAGTAGAAACCGTCCGGCCATTTTTCGGCATGAAAACTGGTAGTCCGATAACAACAACAGTCTTGCCCGAGGTCGCTGATGCCAGCGAGGACAACCTGGCAGCGACCGTTGAGAGGTGGTCAAGTCCCGCGTTGTCCGCAGAATACCGGGTGTCCAACCTTATTGATGAGATAGGAGCTGGTACGGTCTGGCTGGCAGCAGCTCAGGGATTTCCAATCGAAGTGGTTGTCGACCTACGAGGAGACGGGGTGCAAGTTGTTGATCGGGTGGTCCTGATCGGGGATGGAGTTGTGCCCCCAGAAAGTCTGCCCAGGGATTTTGAGCTTCTGGTCAGCTCCAGGGAAAACGGCGGCTGGATGCCGGTAGTGACGGGAACCTACTTCACCTCTGACAGTTCGAGGGAGGTGGCTTTTGCGCCAGTCCGAGCCCGGAAGATAATGCTAAGGATCTATTCTCACTGGGGCGATGAGGCCGGAGTCGGGCTTGCCGGCCTTGTCATCCCTGTCAGATAACTACTGTAGCCGCGCTGTGGCAGAGTAGGTTCCTTCGTAGGCGCCGCTGCAACGCAGTTCTCCATTCAGATTTGCGCTGTCTCCCAGCGTGAAGTAGCCCTGACAATAACGAGACTGGAACTCAAGCCCCGTTCCACTTATCTGTCCGTTGTATTTCGCGGGGGGATAATCGCCACCAGAGAAAGTGAATTGGCCCGTGTCCTCGTGAAACTCGCCTAGTTTGAAGCTGTAGGAGTTCGCCAACTTTTGCAAAGTACTTTTTTCAGCTTCTGTTTCCTTTTCGCCGGCTGTCAGTTTAAAGGGCAGAACGGTGACGTCTCTGAACTTTCCCTTTAAGGCAAGCGCTCGCATCGCATCATCGGCGCTATTGAAACCAATGCCATAGGCCACTTCCTTCATGGCAAGGTCGTCGGATTTCAACATGACATCCAGTGCTGCAAGTCGGGTGCTCTGGTCGGGATCATTCAGCAGTGCCCGGAACTGATTGATGCGTTCCTTGCGCTCGTTGATTTCCTTTAATAACTCTTCTGCCGACTGCGCAAGAGCAGAACCTGACAAGGATAGAAGTAACACTGATGGCAGCAGGTAGTGACGGATCCCAGGCATGCCCATAGACACCTCCCTTTGACTATTGACCGCTCAGATAAGGATAGCCGCTGGATTTGCAGTGTCTAATTTATAACCAGATTGGCCTGCGAGGTTTGATATCAGGCAGGATGAGAAAGCCCCCGAAGCGGGGGCTGATGGCGCGGCTACTTCAGTGCGCAAGAACCCGAGAAAGAAACGCCTGCGTGCGCTCATTCTGCGGGTTGTCGAACACATCGTCTGGTTTGCCCTGTTCCACAATCTGGCCTTCGTGAATGTAGATCACACGGTCGGCTACTTCACGGGCGAAGCCCATCTCGTGAGTCACGACCATCATGGTCATGCCTTCCTTGGCCAGCTCGCGCATAACGTCCAGCACTTCGCCGATCATTTCCGGGTCCAGTGCTGAGGTTGGCTCGTCGAACAGCATCAGGCGCGGTTCCATGGCCAGGGCCCGGGCGATCGCGACCCGCTGCTGCTGGCCGCCGGACAGCTGGCTTGGGTATTTGTCGGCCTGGTTGCCAATGCCCACCCTGTTCAGCAGTCGTTCGGCGGTCGCGTTGGCTACGGTTTGAGACGTGCTCTTCACCTTCTGGGGTGCCAGCATGATGTTCTTCTTGACCGTGAGGTGCGGGAACAGGTTGAACTGCTGGAATACCATGCCCACTTCCTTGCGGATTTCCGCGAGGGATTTCGGGTTGCCGCTCTTGGGCGCCAGCGGGTGGCCATCCACCTCCAGGGTGCCGGACTCGAACTCTTCAAGACCGTTTACACAGCGGATCAGGGTGGATTTACCGGAGCCACTGGCACCGATGATTACCACCACTTCGCCTTTTTCGACAGTAAGATCAATATCTTTCAGGACATGCAGTTTGCCGAAGTACTTGTTCATGCCCTTCATTTTTACAATCTGAGTCATGGGTAACGTTCCTTCAGACAGAAGCCAGACCGCGCCGCTCAACGAAGCGGAGAATCAGTGACAATGAGAGGGTAATGGCCAGGTAGAGGATCGCGACCACAAAGTACACCTCAAACGCGGTAAAGGTGTTGGCAATATAGATCTGACCCTGGCGAACCAGCTCACCCACGCCAATCACCGAGAACAGTGACGTGTCCTTGATGCTGACGATGGCCTGGTTGCCCAGCGGCGGAATCATCCGGCGGAACGCCTGCGGCCAGACCACAGACCAGAAGGTCTGGGTGCGGGACAGGCCCAGGGAAAGCCCGGCTTCGGTCTGGCCCTTGTCGATGGACTGAACGCCACCACGGACCACCTCGGATATATAGGCGCCGGAGTTCAGGGCGATGGCCGCGATGCCGGCCGTCAGGGGATCAATCGGGCCGCCGATAAGGTCGGGCAGACCGTAGAAGATGAACAGCACCTGAACCAGAATCGGCGTGCCGCGAAAGATTTCAATGTAGGCGGTTGCCGGCCACCGCAGGAACCACTTCTTGTTGATGCTCAGCAGGCCAAAGACAATGCCCAGAGCAAAACCGATCAGAAGACCGCCAAAAGAAATCAGCAGGGTGTAGGGGATCCCTTTGATCAGAAAAGGGATGGAGTCGATGGCTGCCTGCCAGTCGAACTGAAACTGGAATTCCACAGTGAGAGTCTCCGCAGAGTTTTGGAGTCACGGATTGCCGGGGCAGTGATGCCCCGGCACAGGGAATCAGACCAATAGGGTCCGGGAGGCCTTACATGTCTTCGGGCATGGGGCCAAACCACTTCTCGTAGATGGTCTTGTAGGTACCATCTTCTTTCATGGCGGCCAGGGCCTCGTTAACGTCATCAACCCACTCACTGCCACTCTTCAGGGCGATACCATACTGCTGGCCTTCATACAGCGGGCCAACGGTTTTCACCTTGCCTTCACCTTTGGTGCGGGCGAAGTAGCCAACGTTCGGCGCATCGTAGAAGACAGCATCAATGGAGCGGGACATCAGCGCCATGTACATGTCCGAGCTGCCCGGGTAGGGGGTTACGCCGTCATCGGCTTCCAGATTCTTGACCAGGTAGTCGTAACTGGTGCTGCCGATCTTGGTGCCGATTTTCTTGCCTTCGAGGTCGTCGAATTCGCTGACATCGCCGTTGCTCTCGCGAACAAGAATGCGCAGGCCGGAATCGTAGTACGGGTCTGAGAAGTCGACGATTTCTTCACGTTCTTCGGTAATGGTGATGCCGGCAATGGCAATGTCGACGTTACCGGTTTGCAGGGCCGGGATGATGCCGTTGAAATCCATGGTGTTCAGATCAATCTCGAAACCGGCACGGTCGGCCACCTCGCGGATGATTTCCATGTCAAAACCGATCATCTCGCCGGTTTCCTGATCCATCATTTCAAACGGAACGAAACTGGGGTCAGTGACGACGCGCAGGGTCTCTGCGCTGACGGTTCCTGCGGCAACGGTGAGTGCCAGGCTGGCGCTTACGGTCTTTAGCCACTTCGTGCTCATACATTCTCCTTTTCTTTCTTATGAGGCTCCATTTGCCCGGTAAGGCAAGCCGGACCAATCACTGCTGTTGACTGCGATCTCCGGGGAGCGTTGATGGAACTGCATCACATACACTCTAGACTATTACGCAGATGGACACAGGAAATCAAATGCTTGGCGGGGAGGTGCGGCTGGTGGAGCTTGTTGGATTACGTTCCTTTGGACCGAATCCAACCCACGATGAGTGGCTTAAATTTTCGGGAGAAAGGTAGGTCGGATTAGGCCCAACGGGCCGTAATCCGACACCGGTTACGCGCATCAGAAAGCAATCTTCTCCCGCTCACTGATGCCCAGGTTCTTCCAGATGCTGATGCTGGGTTCCACCTGGTTCAGGGTATAGAAATGCAAGCCCGGCGCGCCGGCCTTCAACAGCTTTTCGCACATCTCGGTGACCACTTCCTCACCGAATTTGCGGATGGAATCGCTGTCGTCGCCGTAGGCCTCAAGCTGCTTGCGAATCCAGCGGGGAATTTCCGCGCCGCACATGTCGGAGAAGCGAACCAGGTTGGAGAAATTGACGATGGGCATGATGCCCGGCACCACCGGAATGGTAACGCCCATCTTCTCCAGACGGTCGATAAAATAGAAGTAACTGTCTGCGTTGAAGAAGTACTGGGTGATAGCGCTGTTCGCACCGGCCTGAACCTTGCGGGCAAAGTTCTTCAGATCTTCTTCGGCGTTGCGTGCCTGGGGATGAAACTCAGGGTACGCCGCCACTTCCAGGTTGAAGGTGTCACCGCTGTGCTCGCGGATGAATTCCACCAGCTCGTTGGCGTAGCGAAGCTCACCGGCGGCCCCCATACCGGATGGCATGTCGCCCCGCAGGGCGACAATCCGGTTGATTCCATGCTCCTTGTAAAGATCCAGCAGCTCGCCGATTTCCTGGCGGGTGCCCCCGACGCAGGAAAGGTGCGGAGCCGTGGAAATGCCCTGGCTATGCAGGTTGAGCACGGTCTCGATGGTGCGGTCCCGGGTGGAACCACCGGCGCCGAAGGTGACCGAGAAAAAGTCGGGATTCACCTCGGCCAGCTGGTTGCGCACGTTCTGCAGCTTTTCCTTGCCCTGGTCGGTCTTGGGCGGGAAAAACTCAAAGCTGAAACGGCGCTTGAACTGTTTCTGGGATTGCATCTGTTTACCCGATCAGTACTTGTAGCTTTCTGGCTTGTACGGGCCTTCGACCGGTACACCGATGTATTTGGCCTGCTCCGGCGTCATCTTGGTGATCACTCCACCAAAGCCTTCCACCATGGCCCGGGCCACTTCCTCGTCCAGGTGCTTGGGCAGAACCTGAACATATACGCCTTTCTCACGGGCATCTTCCGGCAGGTCGGCGAACTTGCGCTCGAACAGGTACATTTGGGCCAGAACCTGGTTGGCGAAGGAGCCATCCATGATTCGTGACGGGTGACCAGTGGCGTTACCCAGGTTTACCAGGCGGCCTTCGGAGAGCAGGATCAGGTGGTCGTTGGTGGCCTTGTCGCGGTACACAACGTGCACCTGCGGCTTCACCTCGTCCCATTCCCAGTTCTTGCGCATGTAGGCGGTATCGATCTCGTTATCGAAGTGGCCGATGTTGCACACTACGGCTCCGCTCTTCAGCGCCTTGAGCATGTGTGCATCGCACACATTCATGTTGCCGGTGGTGGTGACCAGCAGATCGGTGTTCTGCAGCAGATCACGGTCCACGCCCGCTTCGGTGCCGGTGTTAACGCCGTCGATGTAAGGGGACACCACTTCAAAACCGTCCATGCACGCCTGCATGGCGCAGATCGGATCGGCTTCGGTGACTTTCACGATCATGCCTTCCTGACGAAGAGAGGCGGCAGAGCCCTTGCCCACGTCGCCGTAACCGATGACAAGGGCTTTCTTGCCGGAAAGCAGGTGATCGGTCGCGCGCTTGATGGCGTCGTTCAGGCTGTGGCGACAACCGTACTTGTTGTCGTTCTTGGACTTGGTGACCGCGTCGTTCACGTTGATGGCCGGAACCTTCAGGGTGCCTTCGCGCAGCATTTCCTGCAGGCGATGCACGCCGGTGGTGGTCTCTTCGGTCACGCCGTGGCACTTGGCCAGAATCTCCGGGTATTTTTCGTGGAGCAGGGCAGTCAGGTCGCCGCCGTCGTCCAGGATCATATTCGGCTCCCAGCCCTCGACGTCGGCACCCACGGTGCGCTCGAGGCACCAGTCGTACTCTTCGTCGGTCTCGCCTTTCCAGGCAAATACAGGAATGCCCTGCGCCGCGATGGCCGCAGCAGCTTGATCCTGGGTTGAGAAGATGTTGCATGAAGACCAGCGCACGTTGGCGCCCAGTTCCACCAGGGTCTCGATCAGCACGGCGGTCTGTATGGTCATGTGGATACAGCCCATGATGTTGGCGCCTTTCAGCGGCTGCTCGGCTTTGTACTTCTCACGGAGCTTGATCAGGGCCGGCATTTCGCCTTCGGCGATGTTGATTTCCTTCCGGCCCCAGCCGGCCAGGGAAATATCGCGAACCTTGTAGTCGTCAAAGCTGTTCAGTTTTTCTGCGGGAGTGCTCATGGTGTTCTCCTGTCAGTCAGTTTGGCTTGGGCATATGTCTGGTGACATACGCCCCAAATCGGTTTAGATACCAGCAGCATCCTTGAGAGCCGCGGCGCGATCGGTCTTCTCCCATGGGAAGGCAGTAAAGGTCTTGCCACCCACGGTCATCTCGTACGGATCGCGGCCAAAGTGGCCGTAGGCTGCCGTGGCCCGGTACATCGGATGCAGCAGATCGAGCATGTTGGTGATCGCATACGGGCGCAGGTCGAAGTTTTCGCGAACCAGCTGGATGATCTTGTCGTCGCTGATCTTGCCGGTGCCGAAGGTGTTCAGGGAAATCGACGTTGGCTGGGCAACGCCGATGGCGTAGGACACCTGGATCTCGCACTTGTCAGCGAGGCCGGCGGCAACAATGTTCTTGGCTACGTAGCGGCCGGCGTAAGCGGCGGAACGGTCGACCTTGGACGGATCCTTGCCGGAGAAGGCTCCACCACCGTGGCGAGCCATACCGCCATAGGTGTCGACGATGATCTTCCGGCCAGTCAGGCCGCAGTCGCCCACCGGGCCGCCGATCACAAACTTGCCGGTCGGGTTGATGTGGAACTGGGTGTCCTTGTGGAGCAGTTCAGCGGGCAGCGCGTGCTTCACGATCAGTTCCATCACCGCTTCTTTCAGGTCTTCCTGGGTCACGTCTTCATCGTGCTGGGTGGACAGAACCACCGCGTCGATACCGGCGACACGGCCATTCTCGTAGCGGCAGGTTACCTGGCTCTTGGCGTCCGGGCGCAGCCACGGCAGCAGGCCGCTCTTGCGGGCCTCGGCCTGGCGCTGCACCAGACGGTGGGAGAAGGTGATCGGTGCCGGCATCAGCACGTCGGTTTCGTTGCTGGCGTAGCCGAACATCAGGCCCTGGTCGCCTGCACCCTGGTCTTCCGGCTTCTGGCGGTCAACGCCCTGGGCGATATCCACCGACTGCTTGCCGATGATGTTGATGATGCCGCAGGTGTCACCGTCGTAGCCCACTTTCGAGGAGGTGTAGCCGATGTCCTTGATCACACCGCGCACCAGGTCTTCCAGGTCGACCCAGGCACTGGTGGTGATTTCACCGCCAACGATGGCCACACCGGTTTTCACCATGGTTTCGCAGGCAACACGGGCGTGGGGATCGTCGGTCAGAATGGCATCCAGCACGGCATCAGAGATCTGGTCTGCCAGTTTGTCCGGGTGGCCTTCAGAGACCGATTCGGAAGTGAAGATATTGTAGTCAGCCATAACGCATGCTCCTCTGTGAGCGATTCAAATTCAGGCCGGTAAGTGGCTTTCTTAAAGCGCTTTCCGGTATCCGGTTTGGTGGTCTGTGTAAGGATACGTAAAACTACGTATCCGTATATCAAAATTTGTTGATATTGCGATTCAGGTCGTCAAATCTGGCCGCTGTGTTTCCAGAATTCGCGAACCTGGATCTGGAAACCGTTTCGCAAGCCGATGAACAGCTGTTCCCCGGCTAGCAGGCCAGCGTCCGCTGCCCAGCTTGTCAGCTCTTCCGGCTCGAAACCGAGCCAGAGATCACCGCAGTTTTCTTTGGCCCAGTCCTGGTCGTGACTGCACAGGTCGCTGATCACAAAGCAGCCGCCGTTGTTCATCAGTGCCGCGGCATCCAGGAAGATGTCAGCGGGGCTGGGCACGTGGTGCAGCACCATGTTGGCAACCACCAGGTCGAAGGCGTCGCCCCGGGCCAGCAGGGTGTCGGTTACGCCCTCAATCAGATCGATGTTGTTCAACCGTTCTTCAATACACGTGCGGGTTGCCTTGGCCAGCATGTCCCGGCTGTTATCAAGGGCAATCACGTGTCCGCAAAGCTCAGCCAGAACAGGCAGAAAGGCGCCTTCACCGGGGCCGATTTCCAGGGCCGACTGCCACTGGTGCTTGCGGGACCGCTTGCGGATCATCTCCGCTACCGGCTCCGCATAAAGGTCAAAGGCGGCGATCAGTTCCTGTTGTTCCCGGAACTGTTCTGCATGGCGGGCAAAGAAGGCCTGGGACTGATCGGCGCGCTGGGTACGAATGGCTTCAATCCGTTCCTGCAGGTGAGGGGGCAGCGGCACCCGGTCCACCACCTCAAATATCTGGCGAATGGTCTGGTCAGTTGGCTTGTCGCTGTCCAGGTGCAGCGGGCGGCGATAGAAGATCGCATTGCCTTCGCGCTGAGGCTCCAGCAGACCGGCCTTGTTCATCACTTTCAGGTGGTGGCTCATGCCGGACTGGCGCATATCGAACAGCTGGCTGAGTTCCAGTACCCCGAAGGTATCCCTTCTCAACACACGCAAAATCTCCAGGCGCAACGGATCCCCGCTCGCTTTGAAGATCGGGGCCAGTGCGTCCACGGAGGACAGGTTATCGGCGTGTGCGTTCATGGATGTCATGGCAACGAAGTGTAGGGTGCTTCGGGTGGTCAATCAATAGGCATATCAAAAAATTTTGATATAGGTTTATCGTTCTTTGAAATCAGACCCTTTCGGAAATCCACAGGCAAACAATGGTGAAACAGGCGTATGCCGATTTGCCCCGGCACACACTAATCGGCGAAAATACGCGCCTCATTTTGATCGCCCTTTAATCACTACGAATTCTTTTCCTGCAAAATACTGGAGAAACGTCAATGCCGTCTCGTAAAGATCTCGCCAACGCCATTCGCGCGCTGAGCATGGATGCGGTTCAGAAAGCCAAGTCCGGCCACCCGGGTGCGCCCATGGGTATGGCGGATATCGCCGAGGTTCTGTGGAACGATTACCTGAGCCACAACCCGGCCAACCCTCAGTGGGCCAACCGGGACCGCTTCGTGCTGTCCAACGGTCACGGCTCCATGCTGCAGTATTCCTTGCTGCACCTGAGCGGTTACGACGTTTCTATCGACGACATCAAGAACTTCCGTCAACTGCACTCCAAGACCCCGGGGCATCCCGAGTACGGCTACACCCCGGGCATTGAAACCACCACCGGCCCTCTCGGCCAGGGCATCGCTAACGCCGTTGGCTTTGCCATTGCCGAAAAGTCCCTGGCGGCTCAGTTCAACCGCCCGGGTCACGAGATTGTTGACCACTACACCTACGCGTTCCTCGGCGACGGCTGCCTCATGGAAGGCATCTCCCACGAAGTGGCGTCCCTGGCCGGCACCCTCGGCCTCGGTAAACTGGTGTTCTTCTACGACGACAACGGCATCTCCATCGATGGCGAGGTTGAGGGCTGGTTCACCGATAACACCCCGCAGCGTTTCGAGTCCTACGGCTGGCAGGTGATTCCCGCCGTCGATGGCCACGACGCCGACGCCATCCGCGCCGCTATCGAAGCGGCCCGGGCCAACACCGATCAGCCCACCCTGATTTGCTGCAAGACCATCATCGGCTTTGGTTCCCCGAACAAGCAGGGCAAGGAAAGCTGTCACGGTGCTCCTCTGGGTGACGACGAAATCACCCTGACCCGCGAGCAGCTGGGCTGGCAGCACGGCCCGTTTGAAATCCCGGCCGACATTGCCAGCGCCTGGAATGCCCGTGAAAAGGGTGCCGCAGCCCAGACTGAATGGGAGCAGAAGTTCGCCGCCTACGAGAAGGCCGAGCCGGAACTGGCAGCTGAGTTCAAGCGTCGAATGGCCGGCGACCTGCCTGCCGATTTCGCCGAAAAGGCCCAGGCTTATATCCAGGAATGCCAGGACAAGGCCGAAACCGTGGCTTCCCGAAAGGCTTCCCAGAACACCCTGAACGCCTACGGTCCGTTGCTGCCGGAACTGATGGGCGGCTCTGCCGACCTGGCCGGATCCAACCTGACCATCTGGTCCGACACCAAGGGTCTGACCAAAGAAGACGCGAGCGGAAACTACATCTACTACGGTGTTCGTGAGTTCGGCATGGCCGCCATTATGAACGGCATCGCGCTGCACGGTGGTTTCGTGCCCTACGGCGCGACCTTCCTGATCTTCATGGAATACTGCCGTAACGCCGTGCGCATGGCCGCGCTCATGAAGCAGCGTTCCATCTTCGTGTTCACCCACGATTCCATCGGCCTCGGCGAAGACGGCCCGACACACCAGCCGATCGAGCAGATGGCCAGCCTGCGCACCACGCCCAATATGAGCATGTGGCGCCCGGCCGACACCGTTGAATCTGCAGTGGCCTGGAAAGCCGCTCTGGAGCGCAAAGATGGCCCGACGGCCATGGTGTTCTCCCGTCAGGGCCTGCCGGCTCAGGATCGCGACGCCCAGCAACTGGCTGACGTGGCTAAGGGCGCCTACATCCTCTCCGACAGCGAGGGCACTCCGGATCTGATCCTGATTGCCACCGGTTCCGAAGTGGCCCTGGCCCAGGACGCCGCTGCCAAGCTGCGGGAGCAGGGCAAGAAGGTGCGCGTTGTTTCCATGCCGTCCACCGATGTGTTCGACGCCCAGAGCGCTGAGTACAAGCAGCAGGTTCTGCCGTTGGACGTGACCAACCGCATCGCCATCGAAGCCGGTATTGCCGACTACTGGTACAAGTACGTTGGCCTGGACGGTCGCATCATCGGCATGACCACCTTTGGTGAGTCTGCCCCTGCTGGCGAACTGTTCAAGGAATTCGGCTTTACCGTGGACAATGTCCTGGAAGTGGCGGCTGAGCTGCTGGACGCCTGATGACAGACTCTGCGCCTTTTCGTGTCGCCATCAACGGGTACGGCCGAATCGGCCAGTGCGTGTTGCGCGCGCTTTATGAAAATGGCTTTCGCGACCACCTGCAGGTGGTCGCGATTAATGAGCTGTCGGATATCGACACCATTGCACACCTGACCCGATACGATTCCACCCATGGCCGGTTCCAGGGTGATATTTCGGTATCGGGCCAGGATCTCATGGTCAATGGCGATGCGATCCGCGTGTTGAGTCATGCTGACCCGGCAGAACTGCCCTGGCGGCTGCTTGATGTCGATCTGGTACTGGAATGTTCCGGCGCCTTCTCAGATCGCGCCACGGCCCAGAAACATATCGATTCTGGCGCCAAACAGCTGCTGTTCTCGCAGCCGGCCGAGTCAGATGTAGACCGCACCGTGGTCTACGGTGTGAACCACGCCGATCTCACAGCTGATGATGTGATCGTGGCCGCCGCCTCATGCACCACCAACTGCCTCGTTCCGGTGATCAAAGTGCTGGACGACGCGTTTGGTGTGGAGCAGGGCAGCACCACCACGATCCATGCCGCCATGAACGACCAGCCGGTCATCGATGCCTACCACCATCAGGATCTGCGGCGCACTCGAAGTGCCCTGCACAACATCGTCCCGGTGGAAACTGGTCTCGCCAAGGGTATCGAGCGGCTGCTGCCCAACATGGAAGGCAAGTTCAGCTCGGTGGCCATGAGGGTACCGACCATGAACGTGTCCGCCATCGACATGGTGGTGAATGTGCGCAAGAGCACCGATGTGGCAGCGGTGAACAGCCTGCTAAAAGAGGCCGCCAATGGCCCATTGAAGAGCATACTCGGCTACACCGACGAACTGCTGGCAAGCTCCGATTTCAACCACGACGCCCATTCCGGCGTGGTGGACGGCGGCCAGACCCGGGTAACCGGGGGCATCATGGTGAAAGTACTGTGCTGGTTCGACAATGAGTGGGGGTTCGCGAACCGGATGCTCGATGTCAGCAAAAGCTGGTTAACCAAACATTCTTAATCTGAAATTTTGTTGAAGGGACGAACGTTATGGCCATCAAAAGAATGACCGACCTCAACCTCGCCGGCAAGCGAGTGCTGATCCGTGAAGACCTGAACGTGCCGGTCAAGGACGGCAAAGTCTCCAGCGACGCCCGCATCCGCGCGTCATTGCCCACCATCAAGGCCGCCAAAGACGCCGGCGCCAAAGTCATGCTGATGTCCCACCTCGGCCGCCCGGAAGAAGGCGTGTACGACGAAGCCTCCTCCATGAAGCCTGTGGCCGATCACCTGACCAAACTCCTCGGCCAGGAAGTCCGCCTGATCAAGGACTACCTCGGGGGCGTTGAAGTCGCCGACGGCGAAGTCGTCCTGTTCGAAAACGTCCGCTTCAACAAAGGCGAAAAGAAAGACAACGAAGAACTGTCCAAAAAGTACGCCGCTCTGTGCGACGTCTACGTCATGGACGCCTTCGGCACAGCCCACCGCGCCCAGGCCTCCACCCACGGCGTTGCCAAATACGCCCCCGAAGCTTGCGCCGGCCCCCTGCTGGCGGCGGAACTGGAAGCCCTGGGCAAAGCCCTGGATAACCCGGCCAAACCGGTGGTTGCCATTGTTGGCGGCTCCAAGGTTTCTACCAAACTGGACGTGCTCAACGCCCTGGAGAAAGTTTGCGACTCGATCATCGTCGGCGGCGGCATTGCCAACACCTTCCTGGCGGCCGCTGGTCATCCGGTGGGCAAATCCCTGTGCGAGCACGACCTGATTGACACCGCCAAAGACATCGCCAGCCGCGTTGAAATCCCACTGCCGGTAGACGTGGTTGTTGCCAGCGAATTCGCCGAAACGGCTACGGCAACCGTCAAGAACATCTCCGACGTCAGCGACGACGACATGATCCTCGACGTCGGCCCGGAAACCGCTGGCGAATTCGCCCAGTTGCTGAAAAACGCCAAAACCATCCTGTGGAATGGCCCGGTTGGCGTCTTCGAATTCGACCAGTTCGGCAACGGAACTAAAGCCCTGGCCGAAGCCATCGCCGAAAGTGACGCCTTCTCCCTCGCCGGCGGTGGTGACACCGTCGCCGCCGTTGACAAGTACGGCGTTGCTGACAAAATCTCGTATATCTCCACCGGTGGTGGCGCTTTCCTGGAATTCGTAGAAGGCAAGACACTCCCGGCAGTAGCGGTATTGGAAGAACGCGGCGAGTAAACAAACAGAAGCGGTTCTGATCGGGCCCTACAACAAGACCAGAATCGCAAGGCAGGTGGAGGATCGCTTCCCGGGACTGTCTGCAGCATGGATGCTGCAGTCAAGCGTACATGGATGTATTCACAGCGTGTCCCGGGAAGCGATCCTCCACCTGCCGCAGCAGACTCCCAAGCAAGAAACGAACAGAATTCAAACATCCAAAGTCCAAATGAAGGAGACGACCCATGGCCCTGATTTCGATGCGGCAAATGCTGGATCACGCCGCCGAGCATGGTTACGGTGTGCCAGCCTTTAACGTCAACAACCTGGAACAGATGCGCGCCATCATGGAAGCCGCCGACAAAACCGATTCCCCGGTGATTGTCCAAGCCTCCGCCGGTGCTCGTAAGTACGCTGGCGCCCCCTTCCTGCGCCACCTGATCCTGGCGGCCATCGAAGAATTCCCGCATATCCCGGTGGTCATGCACCAGGACCATGGCACCAGCCCCTCCGTGTGCCAGCGCTCCATCCAGCTGGGCTTCAGCTCCGTTATGATGGACGGTTCCCTCGGTGAAGACGGTAAAACCCCCACCGACTACGAATACAACGTCGACGTTACCCGTCGTACGGTTGAAATGGCCCACGCCTGCGGCGTGTCCGTAGAAGGCGAACTGGGTTGCCTGGGTTCCCTGGAAACCGGCCAGGCCGGTGAAGAAGACGGCATCGGTGCCGAAGGCACCCTGGACCACAGCCAGATGCTGACCGACCCGGAAGAAGCCGCCGACTTCGTCAAGAAAACCCACGTTGATGCCCTGGCCATCGCCATCGGCACCAGCCACGGCGCTTACAAGTTTACTCGTCCGCCCACTGGTGACATCCTGGCCATCGACCAGATCAAGGCCATCCATGCTCGCATCCCGGATACCCATCTGGTTATGCACGGCTCCAGCTCCGTGCCCCAGGAGTGGCTGAAGATCATCAACGAATACGGTGGTGAGATTCCGGAAACTTACGGCGTACCGGTTGAAGAAATCGTGGAAGGCATCAAACACGGCGTGCGCAAGGTCAACATCGACACCGACCTGCGCCTGGCCAGCACCGGTGCCGTCCGTCGCTTCCTGGCTGAGAACCCGGCCGAGTTCGACCCGCGCAAATTCCTCAAGGAAACCATGAAGGCCATGACCGAAGTGTGCATCGCACGCTACGAAGCCTTCGGTTGTGCCGGCAACGCCAGCAAGATCAAGCCGGTTAACCTCGAGCGTATGTTCGAGCGTTACGCCTCTGGCGAGCTGGACCCCAAGGTAAAGTAAGCCTAAGAGACCGGAACCGAATCGGCCTCCGCATTGCGGGGGCCTTTTTGTTTGTGGCGCCAGGCCGCCAGGAAAATAAGCAGACCGATGGTTGCCGTCGTGGCCCCGACATAGCCTGTCGAAGACCAGCCGAAACCAGCGGTGATAGCCATGCCCGCCAGCCAGGGCCCAAGGGCGTTGGCAACATTGAAGGCAGCATGGTGAGAGGCGGCTGCCAGGTTCTGGGCGCCGTGCGCCACATCCATCAGATGGGTCTGCAGCGCCGGGCCCAGGGCGCCCATCATGGCGATCAGGAAACAGGCAACCAGCAGTATCGGAAGCGTGCCGGTGGTGGAGGGGAATACCACCAGGATGCAGGCGCTCAACAACAGGATGACGCCGACCGCCCGGAACCCCAGGCGATCGAACAACCAGCCGCCCAGCAGGTTGCCGGTGAAGCCGCCGAGCCCGAACACGGCCAATGCCAGGGGAATCCAGTACTCTTCAACCTGTGTGACTTCCAGCAGTGTCGGTGCCAGGTAGCTGAACACGGCAAACATACCTGAGAAACCAATGGCGCCGATGGCCAGGGCGAACCAGATGCCGGCCCGGTTGAACGCGCGAATCTCGCTGAATGCTCCCTTCCGTTGTTCCTGCGGATCAGTTGGCAACACCGAAATCACCATGGTCAGCGTGAGTACGGAAATGAGCCCCACGAACATGTACACGTAACGCCAGTCCAGAGACTGCCCCATCCAGGCTGCCATGGGGTTGCCCAGCAGCAGCGCCAGGGTCAGCCCCATCATGACGCGGCTGACCGCTTTTGCCCGTTGATGGACTGGCACCAGGGACGCTGCTACAAGGCAGGCAACGCCGAAATACGCCCCGTGAGGGAGGCCGGCTACAAATCGGGCAATCATGACCCCCGTGTAGTCCGCCGCCAGGGCGCTCGCCAGATTCCCTGCCGCATAAAAGGCCATCAGCCAGATCAGCAACTGGCGCCGAAAAAAGCGGGCTCCGATCACGGCCAGCAGCGGCGCGCCCACGACAACCCCCAACGCATAGGCGCTGATCAGATGTCCTACCTGTGGTTCCGTGACGCCGAGATCCTGCGACACATTGGGCATCAGACCCATGATGGCGAATTCACCCGTACCGATGGCAAATCCACCCAGTGCCAATGCGAATTCGATCAGGAAAATCCGGAGTCGTGTGGCTGGTTCGCTACTCAAAAAGCTCTCCCTGGCGCTGGTTTAAAGAGTAAAACCGGTAATACTCACCTCTACCGGAACGAGATGCCATACGAATTATCACAGTGGGGTGGGTCACAAGCTCTCACGTGTTTGATCTACCGCAACTGCGCAGCACCGGGTGCTTGTAATTTCGCTGCCAGCGTCAACTATAGGTAACAGAGATCAATTGTTGATCACCATGATGATCAGTAACGAGGAGTGCCATGGACTTCAAAGACTATTACGCCGTGCTCGGTGTGAGTGAGTCTGCCTCCGCCGAGGAGATTAAAAAGGCCTACCGGAAGCTGGCGCGGAAGTACCATCCGGATGTCAGCAAGGAGGAAGATGCGGACACCAAGTTCAAGGATGTTGGTGAAGCTTACGAAGTACTGAAAGATCCCGAGAAACGGGCGGAATACGACCAGCTGCGCAAATACGGCGCCCGGGCGGATGGCTCCTTCGAGCCACCACCGGGCTGGCAGAGTGCATCCGGCTTCGGTGGCGGTGGTTACACCGAGGCCGACGCCCGCCAGTTCAGCGACTTCTTTGAGGAAATCTTTGGTGGTGGCCGTCGCGGCGGCTTTTCCGGTGGCTTCGGTGGTGGCGGTTTCCGCCAGAACATGAGAATGCGTGGTGAGGACGTGCACGCCAGGATTGCTCTGTTCCTGGAAGAGGCGTTTCATGGCTGTGAAAAACAGGTGTCTTTCGCGGTCCATGAGACTGATGAGCATGGCCGGGTGATTCCCCGGCAAAAGACCCTGAAAGTGAAGATTCCCGCCGGTATGCGCGAGGGCCAGAACATCCGCCTTAAGGGCCAGGGCTCGCCGGGTATTGGCGGCGGAGAGCCGGGTGATCTGTTCATCGAAGTCGAGTTTGCGCCGCATCCCCATTTTTCCATGGAGGGCCGGGATGTCATGGTGACTGTGCCGATAGCGCCGTGGGAAGCGGCTCTGGGGGCAACGGTGACGGTGCCGACTGTTGGCTCGAAGGTGAATGTGAAAGTGCCCAAAGGTTCCACAAGTGGCCGGAAGCTTCGGCTCAAAGGCAAGGGCTTTCCGGGCAAACATCCGGGCGATCAGATTGTTATCCTGCAGATCGCCATGCCCGAGAAACACAGCGCCGAAGCGGAGAAGCTCTACGAGCAACTTGCGGAGGCCGAGAAGAACTTCAATCCACGCAGCAAGCTTCACGTGTGAGCGGGAGTAAGGTATGAGCAAGCAAGATCATATTCTGACGGTCGAGGTGCTCGATCAGGATGGCAGCACCTTCACCCTGCGTGAAATCTGCGAGCGCGGTGAGTGCCATGCAGAGTTTGTCATCAAGCTGGTGGACTACGGCATCATTGCCCCGGTGGAAGAATCACCAGAAGCACGGCATTGGGAGTTCGATGTCGTCGCCCTGAGCCGGTTGCGCAAGGCCCAGAGGCTGCAGCGGGACCTGAAAATGAATCTGCCCGGTCTGGCCATGTCACTGGAGTTGCTCGACGAGGTGGAGGAGATGCGTCGGGAAGTGGGCCGTCTCAATCATCGCATCCGGCAATTGATGGGGGAGTAAACGCTCCCCCGCTTACTTCTTTTCTTCCAGCGCCTGAATCTCGGCGTAGATTTTTTCCGCCTCTTCCATAAGCGTACCGTGAGTTCTCAAATCGCCGTTGCGCTGGGCATCCAGTGCTTTGGCGAGTTTGGCCTCGTATTCCTTCTGCAGTTTTTTCTTCGGATCGCCTTTCAAAAATCCCAGCATGGTGATGACCCTGTTTTGGCTGACTGTTCAGAGCTTTACGCTCTCTGCCCCATAAAGTTCACAAAATTTTCATGATCAAAAACTGGACAGCTCTAAAAAATGGGATTAAATTCCCAAATAATGTTTTGGGAATTTAATCCCAATCAGGGTTTGGGTGGTTCTCGGTGACTGCCCGCGGACGCAATAACAAGCCTGGAGAAGAACGATGAATCGCAAACCTTTAGCAATCGCAGTGAAGTTGGCCATGACAGGGGCTCTGGCCGGTGCCCTCGCCGCTTGTGGTGGCGGTGGCTCGGGAGACACCTCTACCAGTGGCACTTCATCGGGCACCAGTGTCGGGGCGGTTTCCGGCTTCGGCAGTGTTTACGTTAACGGTACTCGCTTTGAAACCACTGGCAGCGTTAGCAGCGACGACGGTCTCGAACGTGAGGATCAGCTTGAAAAGGGGATGATCCTTAAAGTTGAGGGCGACTGGGATGACCGTGGCGAAGGCCGGGCCGACAGGGTCAGCTATGACGATACCCTGCGCGGCCCGATTTCCGGAATGAGCTGGGACGATGTAACCCGCACCGGAAGCCTGACGATGCTGGGCCAGACTATCTCATTGGATGGCAAAACGGTCTTTCGTGGCGCCACCCCGACGGCTCTCGCCGGCAATCCCCAGGGATATCGGGTAAGGGTCAGCGCCTGGCGCCTGGAGGATGGCAGCTTCCGGGCCAGCTTTGTTGGCGCTCGTGCCATCGGCCTTGATTTCGATGACGACAACGAAGTGGAAATTGAAGGCGTTGTCGCGAACCTGGATACAAGCGCCGAAACTTTCACCATCAACGGTTTCCTGATCGATTACACCAGCGCTGTCGGCGATGACGACTTCTCCCTGGATGATCTGGCAGATGGAATCGTGGTGGAAGTGGAAGGCTACCTGGACGGCAATACCATCATGGCCGAGGAAATCGACGATGAGGATGACCTCTTCGACGATGACGATGATGTCGAAATCTCCGGAAGCATTTACGACTATGACTCTGCCAGCCGTCAGTTCTCGATAAATGGGGTACGAGTTCAGATTAACGGCGGCACAGAGTTCGACGATCTCCGCGAAAGCAGCCTGGCCGATGGCCTGTTTGTGAAAGTGGAAGGGGATTTCCGCGATGGCATCCTGGTCGCTGAAGAAATCGAAGGTCGTGAGTCCGATGCTGAACTGGATGGTCGCATCGAGTCCATTGATCTGGCCGATGAATCCATGCTCGTCAGTGGCGTTCGGGTTCAGCTCACCAGCAATACCCTGATCGATGACGACGATGATGATGACGATGACCGTCGCAGTCGAGTTCAGGACGTCCAGAGCCTGCAAGTGGGTGACTATCTCGAAATTGAAGGCCGCCAGCGCAGCAGTGAGGGCGGATTCCTCGAAGCCGTCAGCATCGAGCGCGAAGATGACGACGACGATGACGATTTTGAACTCGAAGCACGGGTGACCGCAATCGGAGCCGAGTCGATCACCATCATGAATCTTGAGGTGCTCCGCAACGGCTACAGCTTTTCAGGCGCTCAGGTTGGTGATGAAGTGGAAATCGAGTACCGCCAGACCAGCGGTGGTCAGTACGAACTGACCGACAATGTCGAAGTCGAGGACGACAGTGACGACGACAGTGATGATGATTGACCAGTGAGCCGAGGGTGCGGGCCAGACAGTTGTCGGCCCGACTCCTGGCTTTCGAAGTCGCTATGGGAATACAATCCCAAACATGAAAAAGACCAACCCCCTGCATCAAGCGCTGTTCCGCATTCTGCGCCCTCTGGCGAGGTTGCTCTTGCGGAACGGCATCCCCTTCGGCGAGTTCTCGGAGCTGGTGAAACGTGCCTACGTGGAAGCCGCCCTGGAGGACTTTGCCGACGGCCGCCGAAAGCCCACGGATTCGCGGGCTGCGGTTATGACCGGGCTGACACGTAAGGAAGTAAAACGCCAACGGGAAATCCTGGCAGGGGAAGATACCGGGAGCCGCGATGTCATTCATGCCAACCGGGCGTCCCGGGTGGTTTCAGGTTGGGTCCACGATGCTGGTTTCCAGACCGAAGACGGAGAGCCAGCCATGCTGTCTTTCGACGGATCGGGCAGTTTCAGTGAACTGGTCAAACGCTACAGCGGTGATATGCCGCCCCGCGCCGTGCTGGATGAACTGCTTCGGGTCGGCGTGGTGTCGATAGACGGCGAATCGGGCCGGCTGATCCTGCAGCAAAGGGCCTATGTACCGGCTGGAGACAGTGAGGAAATGCTCCAGATATTCGGTGAAGACGTATCAGATCTCATAGCGACGATTGATCATAATCTGGTCAGTAACGAATCCGGGCAGCCACCGCTGTTCCAGAGAACCCTGACCTACAACAACATCCCTCCGGAAGTGATGGAGCGCTGGCGCAAGCATGCCGCTGCCCAGTCCCAGGCACTGCTGGAACAGCTGGACAAATGGCTTGGTCCCCATGATCGCGATATTTCCGGGCAAAAATCTGGCAGTGAATCCGGGGATCCGGTCCGCACCGGCGTCAGCATCTTCTTCTTTGAAGAGCCTGCCGGTAAAGAGCCGAAAGGAGATTGAGTGCTATGAGTCTCACGAGGCAGCCGAACATTGTTTGTCGCTGGGAGCCCACGGAGCTTGCAAGCACAATACTTTCTGCATCTTCCCGACAGGTGATTCGTTCCTGGATCAGCTCCAGCGAGTTTCTCGATGAGCATCACGACCCTGTCATGCTGTTGATGGACAATCACGCAACGAATTCTTTCCGCAATCTGGTGCAAGCGACCAATCCTGATTTCGCCCCCACGGTGGTTCTCAATGAACTGCTTCGCAAGGGTGTGGTCGAGCCCCTGGATAGTGGTTACCTCATGCTGAGGCGAAGTGTCTATGCGCCAGCGCAGCCGTGGCTTACGGGGGCATCCCGAGTTGGCCAGGTTCATGAATCCGAGGATGACATTCCCCGCAGGCGCTTCAATGATGCTATTTAATAAAGACCGGCCAGGAATGCCGGGTATGGAGAGATCAATTATGAAACGGCACATCCGCAATCGTGTTATCGGGCTGGCCGCCGGAACCGTGGCCTTCGGGGTGATTTCCGCCTGTGGTGGCGCGGGTGGGGGAGGCCTGGATGTTGCCGATGGCGGTATTAGGGGCACCGGGTCGAGTGTCGGGCCGGTTTCCGGATTCGGGAGTGTGTTTGTTAATGGTGTGGAGTTCAGTACAGATCGCACCGTCGTCGGTGATGATGGAATCAATCAGGAATCCAGGCTTGTCGTCGGTATGATCCTTCGGGTTGATGGCGAATGGCGAGAGACAGGGCTCGGCGACGCGGAGACTGTTGAATACGACGATACCTTGCGTGGCACGATGCAGGTCCTGAGTCCCTGGGACGTTGTCAGTAAAACGGCAACGGTTCAGATCCTCGGCCAAACCGTAAGAATTGACTCCCAGACGGTCGTGAAAGGCATGACCGTTGAGACTCTCGATAACTTCAATGATGAGTTCGTCCGTATGTCCGGATGGCGCCTGCCGAATGGGGAATTTCGGGCAAGCTATCTGGGTCTTCGGACGCAGAACAATAGCGATGATTTTGATTCCCTTAATGCAGTGGAGTTGGAAGGAAATATCTCCGGCCTGACAGGTACAGAGTTCATGATCGGATCTCAGTTGGTGAATTACTCCGGCGCAACGCCTGATGGTCTAACTCTGGCCGACCTTTCAGATGGTAATGCCGTGGAAGTCGAGGGTTCGCTCTCTGGTACTACCCTGATGGCGCAGGAAATCAGGCCAGACGATTCTCGGCGTTACGTGCAGGGTACGGATGACGATATCGAGTTCGTCGGCCCTGTTTCCTCGGCCTACAGTCAGTCAACAGGCACCTTTACGGTCAATGGCATTACGGTACGTGTGACAGGTGACACCGAGTTCGATGGACTCTCTGGACCCGCTGATCTGGTTCAGAGAATTCTCGTGCAGGTCGAAGGCGATTTCGAGTCCGATGGTTCGGTAACTGCCGAAGAGATCGAATTGCGGGAAGCGGATTCGGAGCTCGAGGGTGGTCCCGCTCAGGAAATCGATTTATCGGCTGGTCAGTTCAGAGTGGGTGGTGCTCTTGTGCAGGTAACACCGTTGACGATCATTACCGATGATGACGAGGCCCGTCTTTCTTTGAGCGATCTGGCATTGCCGCGTGAGCTGGAAATCGAAGGGATAGAGCGCGTAGGGAGTGACGGCAGCATTTATCTGGAGGCTCTAAAAATCGAGCGTGATGATGAGTCGCCTGATGGAGAATTTGAGCTAACCGGTCGAATCTCGGAAATGGTGAACGACCGGATTCAGGTGTTGGGAGTAGATCTACATATTTCTCAGGACACAGATTTTGACCAGATTTCCCGTAACGAATTACAGGGTCTCGTTGATGCTGGCCAAAGGCCAAAAGTGGAGGTCGAGTACGAGTTTGTCGGCACACGATATGTGATCGACGAAATCGAACTCGAAGAAGACGATGACGATTAACTACAAAACCCGTACATAAAAGCGCGCTATTCAGGCCCGGGTTTTGCTATACATACGGACAAGCCAGGCAGGGACGCTGTTGCCGACTGTGCAGGATGCATGAAGCAAACATGCTAGCGGAGTCCGTATGTCACTCAGTTTTATCAGGCGGCTGATCTCAAGCCGCCTTCTGCGGCCGGTATTTATAGTTCTGGTCGTTGCCGGTCTTGTCCAGGTTCTGGTCAGCCAGTGGCTGATTTCCAGCCAGGTGGAGCGCCTGGTCGACACCGCAGGGTCAGCCCTTGAGGCGAGCAGTAAGCAGGTCAGCGCCTCGTTTGGGGATACCCGCGAGGATGTCCGGACCCGCCTGGAGACCATGCGGCAGAAGACCACCGAAGAACTCTCCGCCGAGCTCACCCGCCAGCAAACTGCCCAACAGGAACGCGTTGCCGGCAACGTTCGAACCGCTGTTATGGCTGAAGCCCAGGGCCTGGCCGATGTGCTGGCTGCGGTCGCCGCTCCGCTGATCTGGGATCGGGATGTCCCCCGCCTGACTGATCTGGTGGAACTGGCCGACGCCCGAGAGTCGGTTCTTTTCGCGGTTTACTACGACCAGTACGGTGAGCGACTGACCCGCTATGTGGATCGCACCGATGATCGGGTACGCACCTTAATGGAGCAGGGGGAAGGTCGTGGTGCGGCAAATCGGGTCCTCGATGCGGCAAGCCGTGACCCCAACGTCGTCATCATTACCGCTGATATTGCTCCCCAGGGGTCGGCCATTGGTCAGCTTAAACTGGGTTTGTCCCTGGAAGGCATCAACCGGGATCTGGCCGCCCTGGAAGAAGAATTCAGTGCCACGATTACCGGTAGCATAGACGCCCTTCGCGACACCCTGGAGGCGGAAACCGAACAGGTGAACCAGCGCCTTCAGCAGCAGCTGGCGGGCATGGACTCCGATACCCGCTCCAGAATCCAGAGCACTGTGGAAGCGCTGAATGCCGAAGCCTCAAGCCTCTCTGCCAACCTGAGCATGCTCGCAATCGGCTCCGTGGTGGTTCTGATCCTGCTCGTGGCACTGGTCCTGGGTGGCGGATTGCTGCCCCGGGTCTTCCGTTTAAGCTCGGCGATCTGGGGAATCGCCGATGGTGAGGCAGATCTTACCCGCCGGGTATCCATGAAAGGCAAGGATGAGCTCACCGAAATGGCCCAGGGTGTAAACCGGTTCATTGCCCGTATCCAGGAGCTGGTTTCCGACGTCAAGGAGTCGGCCGAATCGGCCGCTGGCCAGGCCCAGGCTCAGGGGGATATCAGTCGCAGTGCGGTCTCCGCCGTGAATCGTCAGGAGCAGGAGGTGGCCGAGGTGTCCGGCACCATGGATGCAATGTCCCGGAGTATTTCCGAGGTGGCTGAAAACATCCAGGATATCGCCGGTTCGGTCAGCAACGTCAGTGCCGAGAGTGAGGCCACCGCGGGCATTTCCCGGGAAGTTCGGAACCGGCTGGATCAGGTGGTTCGTAACGTTGAGCAGGCCGTGGAAGCGGTCAATCAGCTGGACCACCAGAGCAAGGAAATCGGATCGGTGCTGTCAGTGATCGGTGCCATCGCGGAGCAAACCAACTTGCTGGCTCTGAACGCCGCTATTGAGGCCGCGCGCGCCGGTGAATCCGGCCGGGGCTTTGCCGTGGTGGCCGATGAGGTCCGCACCCTGGCGAGCCGCACCCAGGAATCCACAACCGAGATCCAGTCCATCATCGAGCGCCTTCAGCAGGGCAGCCGGCAGGCGGTGAGCGCCATTGGCGAGGTGTCGGGGCAGGTTGCGGAGTCTTCGTCAGAGTTCCGTCGGGCGGATGAGCATTTTGATCGCATCAACCAGTTGCTCAGCAGCCTTCAGGATCGGGCCATGGCCATTTCATCCGTGGCGGAAGAGCAGGGCCGGCACGCCAGTGAAGTCAGTGTGAGCGTGAGCGATATTGCCGGCTCTTCCCGTCAGACGGTCGAAGCCATTGAGCGCTCCGACGAGGCCAGCGGCCAGATTGCCCGGACACTGACCTCGCTGAAGGACAAAGCCTCGCAGTTCCAGGTTTAGGTGCCTGAAGATAGCAGGCGTTCCCGGGCGCTTCTGTATTCGTCGGCCAGGCGGCTCACCAGGTCCGGGACGGTGAGCACATCGTGGATCTGGCTGACCCCCTGGCCTGCGGACCAGACGGTTTTCCAGGCCTTGGCTTCATCATCGATGGGCTTCAGCTTTTCCCCGTAGTTGATCTCGCCGGCCTGGTTCAGCTTGTCCATGGGGAAGCCAGCCGCCTCCAGACTCTGGCGCATGAAGCTGGCGGGTACACCGGATACTGCCGGTGTATGAATGATGTCGCCAGACACCGCCTCAATGATCATGTTCCGGTAGGCCTCGTCGGCCTGAGATTCGAAGGTGTTGATAAAGCGGGTGCCCAGATAGGCCAGGTCCGCCCCCAGGGCCTGGGCCGCCAGCAGGTCCTCACCATGGGTTAGCCCCCCAGCCAGCAGAATCGTGCCATCAAAGACTTCCCGGATTTCATGCACCAGCACGAACGGGTTGATGGTGCCCGCATGGCCACCGGCACCCGCTGCCACGGCGATGATGCCGTCGACGCCCGCTTCTGCAGCCTTGCGGGCATGCTTCTGGTTGGTCACGTCGTGGAACACCACGCCGCCGTAACTGTGCACCGCCTCCACCACCTGGCTGGCGGCACCCAGTGAGGTGATGATGATGGGTACCTTGTGTTTTACGCACAGCTCAAGGTCTGCCTGCCAACGGGGGTTGGTCCGGTGCACGATCAGGTTCACGGCATAGGGGGCAGTTGTTACATCCGGATTCGTGCTTCGAAAAGCATCCAGCTCCTCATTCATCTGGATGAGCCAGTCTTCAAAGCCTTCGCTGGTGCGTTGGTTCAATGCCGGAAAACTGCCAACAATGCCCTTCTTGCAGCAGGCAAGCGCCAGTTCCGGGCCAGAGATCAGAAACATGGGGGCGGCCACAAGGGGCAGTGAGAGAGAGTCTTTCAGGGACGCGGGCAACGGCATGAGGATTCCTTAATTTTTGTTGGAACTTTTGTAGGATATAAAGGATCTTAGCGTGCCTGGCCCGATCTGAAAACGGTCGCGAGCTAATTAATTCCGGAAACCATAAACAGAATAAGGAGTCCTTCCATGGGTGAAGCAAAACGTCGCAAGGAAACCGGCGCACCGCCTCCCCGAAAAGCAAAATCCAATAAGCCGCTGTATGCCGGTATTGGTCTGCTGGTTCTGGCCGCCGTGCTCCTCGGTGTCTTTTTCCTGACCGCCGCACCCGAGCCGACCTCTGACGAACTGCCCGTCGCCGCCCCCAATGCCGATGATTTCCCGGCCCAACTGGACCAGTACGGCGTCTCTGTTGGCCCCGAGGATGCCCCCGTAGTGGTGCGTGAATTTGCCGACTACCAGTGCCCCGCCTGCGGAAACTTTTCCTCTGCCAGCAAGCAGCTGAAAGAGGAATACGTGGACGCTGGCAAGGTTCGCTTCGTTTACTTTGATCTACCGCTGCAACAGCACCAGAACGCCATGCCCGCTGCCCAGGCAGCACGCTGTGCCGGCGATCAGGACGCCTACTGGGCCATGCACGATCGCCTGTACGATTCCCAGACCGAATGGAGCGGCTCGAACGATCCGGTTGCCACCTTCACCCGTTACGCCGGTGATCTGGGCCTGGAAGAGCGGCGCTTCCGCCGGTGCATGACTACCGAGTTGCACCGTGAAGCTGTCGAGCAGAGCCGCCAGGTGGCCATGCAACTAGGAGTCACCAGCACACCAACGGTTCTGGTGGATAACATCCGCCTGACTCGTCCCGGCTGGGGTCAACTTTCTGCCGTGGTTGAGCGTGAACTGGCCAATGAGGCGGACTGACGCTTTGCTCCAAGGGTAACCCCGCACTTGATCGTGAGCCTGACTTGGTTAAAATTTGCGCCCTCCCAGGCTCCGGCCTCTGAGACGTTTTAACAGTCCCGAAACCATGCTCCGGATTTACGATCCGGCCCGCAGGAGAAAATGATGAGCAACAACGTTGTTGTCTGCGCACTGTACAAGTTCGCAGTTCTGAATGATTTCAAATCCCTCCGCCAGCCCCTGCTGGACCTGATGCTTGAGAAAGACGTGCATGGCACTTTGCTGCTGGCGCGCGAAGGCATCAATGGCACCATTGCTGGCAGCCGAGAGGGCATTGATGCCGTGAAAGCCTGGATCGCCAGCGACGAGCGGTTCGACGGCATTGATTACAAAGAGTCCTTTGTGGACATCCAGCCGTTCAAACGCACCAAAGTGAAGCTCAAGAAAGAGATTGTCACCATGGGTGTGGAGGGTATCGATCCGAAGCGGATTGTTGGCACGTATGTTGATCCGAAGGAATGGAATGATCTGATTTCCGATCCTGAGGTTGTGCTGGTGGATACCCGCAACCAGTACGAAGTGGAAATCGGCACCTTCAAAAATGCCGTCAATCCGGCCACCGATACCTTCCGGGAGTTCCCGGAATACGTGAAGCAGAACCTGGATCCTTCGAAACACAAAAAGGTCGCCATGTTCTGTACTGGGGGTATCCGTTGCGAGAAATCCACCGCGTATCTGAAGGAACAGGGTTTCGAGGAGGTGTATCACCTCAAGGGCGGCATCCTGAAATATCTGGAAGAGGTACCGGAAGAGCAGAGCCTGTGGCACGGAGAGTGCTTTGTTTTTGATGATCGGGTAACGGTTAACCATCGACTGGAGCGTGGCGATTACGACCAGTGCCATGCCTGCCGCCGGCCGATCACCGAGGAAGACAAGCAGCGTCCCGAGTATGAGCAGGGTGTGAGCTGCCACCAGTGCATCGATTCGCTGACCGAAGAGCAGAAGGCCCGGTTTGCCGAGCGTGAACGCCAGATGCGTCTGGCGGAGGAGCGAGGTGAGGCCCACGTTGGCGGCGAAGCGGCGCGCATCATCGCCGAGCGCAAGGCCCGGAAAAAGGCTGAAAGAGAACGTCAGGCCCGCAAAAGCCTGGAGGGCGAAAGGGCGAGCAGCACCGAGAGGGCCTGACCAACCCGGAAAGGAGACTTCATGGATTTACGACAGGCAGTAGCTATTACCGCAGTTGTTATCGCGCCCTTTGCCAGTGCGCAGGAGGCAGACAACTGGAAGGGTGAAACGGAGCTGGGTGTGTTGATCACCTCGGGCAATACCGAAGAGACCAACATCAAGGGGCGCCTGGGGCTGATCCATGAAGTCGAAACCTGGCGCAACACGGGCGAGTTTCGGACCAATTATTCCGAGACCGACGACGAAACCACAGCCGAGAAGTATCTGGCCGCCCTCGAAACTGACTACAAGTTCGCAGAGAACCAGTACTGGTTCCTCCGGGGCTCCTACGAGGACGACCGGTTCTCCGGCTACGATTTCGAATCTTCAGTGACGACGGGTTATGGGAACCGTGTGTGGACATCCGGCGAGCGCTCCTTCCTGGATCTCTCTGTCGGTGGCGGTTATCGCTACAACAAACTGGAAACGGTGAATGCCCAGGGCGAGGATGCCGAAGAAGAGGCGATCGCCCGCCTGGCAGGCCAGTTTGATTATGCGCTGTCGGAGAACTCACTGTTCCGTCAGAAGCTGAGTACTGAAATCGGACTGGATGAGAACAACACGGTCACCGAGTCGGAAACGTCACTGCAGGCGAATGTGGTGGGAAACCTCTCCATGAAGGCTGCGTTCCGGGTCAAGCATCTGTCGGATCCGCCCGCAGGCTCTGAAAACACCGACACGGAAACGTCGCTTTCGCTTATCTATGGTTTCTGAGGACGTGGAAGCCTGGGTCAGATGAAGTGTTCATCTGACCCAGGCTAAGGATTCAAACGTTGTTTCTGAGGCCCAGCTCATCCGGGTATGGCGTCAGATACTGCTGGGCATGCAGGTAGTCCACCGGCTCTCTCCGTTGAGCCATGCGCAGCAGGGTCATCGGCACCACCAGCGGCACTTCCCCACGGCGGTATGCCTCCATCTGCTCCATCAGTACCTTGCGATCTTCATCACCCATGGAGTCCCTCAGGTAGCCCATCAGGTGCTGCATGGCGTTCATGTGTGAACCCCGGCTCACCTTCTTGCTCATAGCCTCCATAAACTGGTGGATGTAGCGCTCCGCAATAGCTTCCAAAGGTTCGGATTTCAGGTCTCCCAGCATGGGGCCGAGCTGGCGGTAGATTCGCTCCGAGTGGGCAAGAAGCTGAAACTTGTGGCGGGTATGAAACTCGATCAGCGCCTGAGCGGAAAGCTTGTCGCCGGCCACGTTCTGCATCCAGTCGTCGTAGGCAAATACACGCTCAATGAAGTTTTCCCGGATCATGTCGTCATTGAGACGTCCTTCTTCCTCCACCGGCATCAGCGGATAAGCCTTCAGCAGCGCCTCGGCAAACATGCCCCGGCCATCGCGGCGGATGACGTTGCCATCCTCATTGTGGACCTTGATCCGCTCCAAGCCGCAGCTGGGAGACTTGGCCATCAGGATGTAGCCGCGCAGGTCAGCCAGGGTGGGCATGACCTGGTCGATAAAGCCCTGCATGGCATCGGTATGGTCCGCAGCCCCCTTGGTTTCGATCAGGCGCAGGCCCTCACTGTACTCGCGCAGGTGGATGGCAGGGCGTGGAACGCCCAGGCCCGCTTCCAGCTCAGGGCAGATGGAGCGGAAATCAAAATGCTTTGAAAGCACCTGGGTGCAGTAACGGGAATGTTTATGGCCGCCGTCATGGCGAACTTCCTTTCCCAGCAGGCAGGTGCTGATTCCGACAGGGATACCGCTCACGTTACTCTCCATTCATCAGGTCGATCCGAGGGTGAAAACTGTCTTTGTAATACGTGAATTGAGTCTAGCCCGATCAGCTCCGCCAGGAAAACCGTAACCCTACTTATTCGGGTCGAAGCACCGATCCTTTTCGCTTCTTGTCGTACATGGCCAGGGTGGTGGCGTAGATGGTGCGAACGTCACTGGCAAACTGCTCTACCGAATAATCCCCGGCAAACTCCAGGGCCTGGGAGGAAAGCTTCTCGCGCAGTTCGTCGTCTTCCAGCAGTTTTTTCACCTGCGCCCGCCACTGGTCCTGTTTCTCCGGCGTTTTGAATCCGTTGAACCCGTGCCGAACCACGTCCTCAATACCGCTGGATCGCACCGCGACTACCGGCAAGCCGGCGGCCATGGCCTCAAGAATGACCATGCCCTGGGTTTCGGATATCGAGGCAAACAGGAAGGCATCGCCAAGCCGATACCAGGTGGCCATCTCGTCCGGCGGAACGGCGCCGACCAGGGTGAAGTGTTGTTGGAGCCCGAGATCTTCAATCTTCTTTTGCAGCCGGTCTTTCTGGTGGCCATCGCCGATCATCAGGAACCGGAAGGGCACATCGGTTTCCCGCCTGAGAGCATCAATGGCCTCGATCATGAAGTCGATATTCTTCTCATTGGAAAGCCGGGAGACGCTGACGAACACTTTTTCGTCTTTCAGTTCCAGTCTGTCACGGAGCTTCTTGATGTCTTCCTGCTGAACGTCCTGGAATTTGTGGTATTCGATGCCGGTTGGCTGCACGAACGTCGGCGTCTTCACCCCAATCATCCGCAGGTATTCCTCGGTCGAGTAGGTTGGCACGATCACGCCGTCGCACTTGTTGGCAAACCGCTTGATCAGGGCGTGGGAGATCAGGTTCCGGAACAGCATGCCCGGAAGTGGCACAAAGTGGGCATAGTGCTCCAGCCGGGTATGGTAGGTATAGATGGCCGGTATACTCAGGGTACGCGCCACGAACAGACCTAGCGACCCCAGCCAGAACGGATGATGCAGATGGATAATATCCGGCTTGAAAGCCCGCACTCGCTTGCGGATCCGCGCGAGGAAAATGTTGGCCAACCTGAATTCCCGCTTTTCTCCCATGGCCAGAAGTGAGGGCACCCGAAGTACGTGGGGTTCGGCCTCAGGCTGTCCTTTGTAACGGGGCGCCACTATAAGAAGTTTATCGCCAAGGGCTTCCAGACCCCGACGCAGGCGTTCGATGGAAATCGGCACGCCGCCAATAAAGGGCAGGTAGTTGTTGGTAAACATCGCCACCCGCATCGGTTTTTCGAGCCAGGGGGCCGGGTCCAGATCGTAGTCCGGGTAATAATCCTTGCCGATAAAAATGGCGCCGTAGAGTTTGATGGCAATGGCCGCAAACACGGCGACAATCAGAATGAAATTGAGGTAGCCGGTGTAGAACAGGGAGTAAATGAAGAACCAGAGACTCTCCAGCCGCTTCAGAATCGGATGCTGGCCTACTTCGAGGCGCTCCAGGTTGTGGCTTACCTCGCCATCGGAGCCCACATCGACCCGCACATAGTGATAGAAACTGGTGTCGTTGTTCATGACCAGGCCACCGGCACCGCCGGTGGTAACAAACGTGGTGTCTCCGACCGTCTTTTCGGAATAGAGCGACAGGTTGGCGGAAAACACCCGGTCAACATCATGCTCTTCGATTGTCTGAAGCAGTGCGTCCCGGAACTCGGGCGGCGCCAGGTAATCATCCTTCTGATCGAACGGAGCGTTTTCGTCCGGGTGCAGGGGAGGATGCCCTATGAACAGAATTCGGGCCTTTGAGCTGTCCTGGGCCAGCAGATCCTTCAGCCAGCGGATCTGCCAGCGCCAGGGGGTTTTCCCGGTGCTGTCGAGGAAAATCAACCGGGCGGCACCTGCCTCTATGCTGAAGAAGTGCGGGCCGAAGTGATCGTAGAAACGGAAACTGCCAAAATCCTCAAACTCGTGGGCGCCGAAGGTCAGCAGGTAGGGAATCTCCAGATGGCTCAGAGTGCCGTAGAGGGCCCGGTACTTGTCTTCGCCACCGCCGCTGACTGCATTACCCGCCGAGACCAGAAAATCGAGCCCGGACCGGTTCAGTTCCGGAATGATGCGGTCCTCGAAAACCCCCACCGAGTTGTTGATGTTACCCACCACCGCAAAGCTGAATGATTCACCGGGGTCAAGCTCACGATAGATCTGCTCCACCTGCTCGGTATGGATCCCCTCGAAATCCTCTGTGAACAGGTTCAGATAGGTCTTGTAGCCCACCAGCAGAAACACCACCAGCAGGCAGAGGTAGAACAGAAGCTTGAGGGGGTTGCGGAAAATCATCCGGCTCTCCTGCGATTGGCGACAAGTTCCTTCTGCAGCACCACCAGCCCGATGATCATGCCCAGGTAGATGGTGAGCAGGCGCCAGCAGACGATAACTTGTATCAAGTGGTTACCAGAGAGGATATCCCGGAAAAAGCTCCCGAAAACACCTTCCGAGATACCGGAGGCACCAGGCGTGGGTGAAAAATACATAACGAAGGTCGTCACCACCAGCAGGCCCACTGACATCACATAATCAACACTGTAGTCCAGACTGTGCATCAAAAGCGCCGGGAAACTGAACAGACTGAGTAAGAAGATGGCCGTGAACAGGATGGACAGCCAGACGAACACCGGAGCGCCGCGCAGATAATCGCCAAAGCTCCGTGACAGCCGCAGCATCTCCCTGCGTGCCTTGAACTGCCATTGCCGGTGGCGGCGCTCACTGATCAGGTGCAGTCGACGTGCAGCCCGCAGCAGACGGGTCAATGGGCCAATCAGCCAGCGCGTCCGGAACAACAGCACCAGGAAAAAGCCAAGGTATAGAACGATCAGAAGCGCCAGCGCGGTGCCGATATCACCGACAATTGAGTTGCCGTCCAGGGGCTTGAGCGTGAGCAGAAATACCGGCGTGAGCGAGAAAATGAACAATACCGCCAGTACCGTTCGGATCGTTGTGGCTGCCGTGGCCCTGCCAACCGGAACGCCATGTTGGCTAAGGAACCAGATCTGTGCGAAACCGCCGCCGGTGGCCATCGGTGTGATGTTGGAGAAAAACAGATTGATAAATACCAGCCGGAACATCGCCGGCAGCGGCAGCCGATGCCCCAGAGCACGAAGGGTAAAATAAAGCCGAAGGCCATCGGAGATGAAATAAACCAGCAACAGGCCAGCCACCGATAAAAGGGTCCCCGGAGCGATCAGCCTGGCATCAAAAGTAAGGGTGCGTTCGGCAAACAGGTCGTAAACGGCATACAGCCCGGCAGCGGTAAGCGCCACAAACAACAGGCTGAACATCGCCAGCCTTTTTCCAGAGGCGCGTTTCGAATAGTCGATGTCCGTGGAGTGAGTCATGGGCTGCCCGTCAGAGTGAGACGGGCAGTTTACAGGGTAGGGTGTGGTGGGTGTCCAGTGTCCGGCTAGTGGCCATACACCATCATGGTGGTGTTGGTGATGGCAAAGTCCGTGAACTGAACGCTACCAATACTGGTGCCGCCCATCTTGAAGACCGGCATATCAATATCCGCCCGGAACTCAACGTCATGTACCGAAAGCCCTTCCTTGCCCGAGGCGGCGCTGGTGCCCCGGGACAGCTTGGCAGTCGCACTGGCCATGCCGAAATGCCCCAGCGTGTCATCGCCCCGCCGGTTATGAATCTGCAAACCCTCAATACCGACCGCGGCGAAGTTGAACAGCAGAATCACATCCGCCGCATCCCAGTTGAGGCTACCGTTGGTAATCTCGAAATGGGTATCCAGCTGCAGTTCAGAGCCGGACACCTCGTTGCCGTTCGCCAGTGTGCGAGTAGCGGTTCCGTCGTTGGTAATCACCAGATCTGTTGGCCCGATGTGCCCCTGCAGCAGGATGTCCGAGAACAGTGTGGCTGAACCCTCGCTACCCGAAGTAGTCACACTGTCCACTGCCAGCTCAAAATCCACCGCCTGCAGGTATTCATCCACACTGGTCGGATCGCCATAATCGGTTGCACCGAGGTGCATCACCAGATCACCGCTATTGAACTGCTTCCCAAAAGAGCCCGCGACGGAATACTTCGCCAGAGCATCGGCCACATCCGGATCGGTTGGGTCCAACAACCCCGCATCGGCACGCCGCGCGATCTCCGAAAACCCGTGCTCCAGCACTTCCCCATCGCCAGCAATATCGATCGTCAGCTTCATGTTATCCAGCACCGTATCGTTCTGCCCGGACAACCTCAGCCCGTTCACATTCAACGAACCCTCATCAATCCAGCTGAACCGATCAATGCTGAGCCTGGTCTCCAGCTCAATCGTCACACCCGCCTGACCGGTTACACCAGACAGCGCCCCATCATCCAGCGGCCTGAACTCCGCCATGGCGGGCAATGGAAGGGAGAGCGCAAGCACCCAGAGCGAGAGCGTGGACGACGTGGTGTTTCGACGACAGGCAAGTGACTGAGTCATGGTGGCCCCAAAAGTCCGGTTTATTGTTTTTAGGGGAGAGCGTTCAAACACTCCCCGGGCCGCAGGGGGACAGCACAACCTATGCAGCAGAACTTTGGTTTGTTACAGACTGTTACGATAAGCGGGGGAGGGACAAAGATCTGTGAGCCCTGTCACATGTATATGTAACCACAGAGGATGGGGCGAAGCGGGCAGGCAGGCCTCCCAAAACTGTGCGGAGCCATGGATGGCGGAGCCAAGCGTACACGGATGTATTCACAGCGTGTTTTGGGAGGCCTGCCTGCTCGCTTTGCATGCGTCTCAAGCCGGCAGGCAAAACCTGGACTAAGAAGCGAGAGCCTGCTGAATGAGAGACTTCTGGTGCTCCGCAAACTCCCGAATCAACGCCTGCGCCTTATCCGAATCCCGCGCCAGCACCGCCTGTGGCAGATTGGCAAAAAACTCACTGGTCTGCGCCAGATCCCGCCGATATCGATTCGCGCTCAGATAATAGGCCCGACTGACCGCCGGCTTGAAATTCGACAAAGCCTCCGTGAGATAAGGATTCCCTACCACCTCACAACAGGCATCCATCACATCAAAACTCGCCTCAACCACCCCGGAGATGTCAGCAGAGCCCTCGTTGATCTTTTCAACAGCCTTGCTCACTGCCCCAAGCACCTGAGGCTTATCGTTCTCCTGCCAGCGCTCGCACAAACGCACCGCCATCATCATCAGCAAATGCATGTATACATCGTAAAGCTCGGACGCATGGGCCGCGTCCAGTCGGGTTGCCGAAGCACCCTTGCGGGGCGTGATCTCCACCAGATGCCAGCGCTCCAGTGTGTACAAGGCTTCCTTCACCGAGGCACGACTGACCTTCAATTCACCGGCCAGGGTCGCCTCCTGAATCCGCTCACCGGGGCGAATCTGCCCGCTCATGATCCGCTCGGCCAGGTAATTGGCAATCTGCTCGGCCAGAGTGTTGGGCACCTGAAAATCCATAAAGGCTCTCTGAACAGGTCTTAAAAACCGGTCGGCTGCTGCGGTAAGCCGGCCTGCGTGGGAATGCGTGCGCATGAGTTTATCACAGCCTCTGAGTCTGACAGCCACAACACCTTGATCCGCCGAGGGTTCCTGATGATTGTCAAAAAACTCCCGCCCATTGGTTGACGACTGATGTATTGTAGGACAATAATGCATAAAACAACAGGTGATCAGAGTTTCACCAACAAGCATTTGATGGAGAGAACCCAATGAGCACGACGCAGTTATCGGTAAATCGCGAGGCCACCCGCCGGCGAATATTGCTGACCCTCAAGAAGTACAGCTACCTGATCGCCATGGTGCCGCTGGTGCTGCCCCCTCTGCTGCTGGCCGCCGGCCACGCCACTGATCTGGTAAACCTGTTTTCCTGGGGCGTCCCCGTCGTTGTCTTCGGGATCATTCCGGTGCTGGACATGCTGCTGGGCAAGGATTCCCTGAACCCGGATGAAGAAACCGACGTGCCAAGAATGGTCGGCGAGCGTTTCTACAAGGCCATCACACTGGGCTGGGTTGCTGGCTTCGCAGCCTTGCTGGTCTGGAGCATGCTGGAACTGGCTTCCGGTACATTCAGCCTGATAGGAAGCATTGGCTGGATTGTCTCCATCGGCATCGTCGGCGGCCTCGGCATCAACGTCGCCCACGAACTCATCCACAAAGACGAAAAACTCGAAACCCGGTCTGGCGGCTTCCTGCTGTCACTGGTCTGCTACGCCGGCTTCAAAGTCGAACACCTACGCGGCCACCATGTCCACGTCTCAACCCCGGAAGACGCCTCCTCATCCAGATACAACCAGTCCCTCTACAACTTCCTGCCCCAGGCCTACGTACGCAACTTCATTAACGCCTGGAAACTGGAAGCCGAACGCCTCCAACGCAAAGGCCACAAGACTGTTAGCTGGCACAACGAACTGATCTGGTGGTACAGCCTCAGCGCCCTGGTACTGGCCGCCTTCACCATCGCCTTCGGCTGGCTCGGCGCCGTCTTCTTCCTCGGGCAGAGTTTTATCGCCTTCACCCTGCTGGAAATCGTCAACTACCTCGAACACTACGGTTTGCACCGCAGAAAACTCGAAAACGGCCGCTACGAACGCACCGGCCCCGAACACAGCTGGAACAGCAACTACTTCCTGACCAACGTCTTCCTGTTCCACCTCCAACGCCACAGCGACCACCACGCCTGGGCCAAGAGACGCTACCAGATCCTCCGCCACCACGACGTAGCCCCCCAACTACCAGCCGGCTACTCGGCAATGATCGTCCTGGCAATGTTCCCCCCACTCTGGCGGCGAGTAATGAACCCAAGAGTGGAGGCTTATTACCAAGGCGAGGAACACCAGCTGGCATAAAAACCGGCCCTCAAGACCCCGCAGGCTAGTCTCTGACCCCGGGGTCTTTTTTCGCACTCTTTTTCACACCCTTGAAATCCCTCTGAAACGCACACAGGTATATGGTTTAAACTCCACGCAAAAAAGGGAAAACCAAAATGCCCAAGCATTTCGAACAGGCCCCCGGCCTATACGAAGAACCCGTTCCCGAAACCGAAGGCTACGTATTCAACCAGACCATGATGCGCATCAAGGAACCCGAGCGCTCCATGGACTTTTACACCCGAGTGATGGGCATGCGCCTGGTTCGCAAACTGGACTTCCCCGAAATGAAGTTCACCCTGTATTTCCTGGGTTACCTGGATGATCGTCAGGCTGGTCTGGTTCCTCATGACGATGCCCACCGGACCACCTACACCTTCGGCCGCGAAGCCATGCTTGAGCTGACCCACAACTGGGGCACCGAAGACGACAACGACTTTGGCTACCACAATGGCAACGACGAGCCCCAGGGCTTTGGCCACATTGGTGTTGCCGTGCCAGACGTCTATGCCGCCTGCGACCGGTTTGAAAAGCTCGGTGTGGAATTCGTGAAAAAGCCGGACGACGGCAAGATGAAAGGCCTGGCCTTCATCAAAGACCCGGACGGCTACTGGATCGAAATCCTGCAGCCGGACATGCTCGAGAAACAGCGTAAGGAGGACTGATCTTCCTTACTCCGCACCGGCCTCCTGGCCGGCTGCGGGTTTACGACCGTAGCGGGAGGCCACCACCACCGCTGCAGTCAGGATCAGCGCCCCCGCAATACCGATTGGCCCCAGAATCTCTTCCAGAAATACCCAGGCCAGCAGCGCCACAAACAGCGGCTCAAGCGTCACGATAATGCTCGACAGCGTTGCCGGTGTCGTTTTCATGCCAGTGAAAAAGCACACATAGCCGATGCAGGTTGGCACCACGCCCACATAGACCACCATCAGCCAGTGGCCAAAATTCAGGGTTTCCAGCCCCTCAAACCCGCCAGTCAGCGCCACTACCGGCAACAGAATCAGCGCCGCCGTAAAGAAACAGATAAACGCCGTGGTAAACACCGGTGTACCGGCAGAGCTGTAGCGGCTGGTGAGCGTGAAACCGGTGTACACACAGGCTGCCAGTAACGCCACCAGAATTCCTGCGAGTCGGAGTGTACCGGTGGTGTCCATATCGCTCAGGACCAGCATGGCCGTGCCTGCAATGGCCGCGAACAACGAAAGTACGGTTAAAAGGCTGGGCTTCTCTCCAAGCAGGGGTGCAGCCAGAATGGCCACCAGCACCGGGGGCAGGCAGAGCGCGATCAGGGTGGCGATGCCGGCACCGGTCAGGTCCACGGCCAGGAGGTAACTGCCCTGGTAAAACGCCTGGAACAGACCAAGCGCCGCCAACGGAATCAGGGTCTTGCGCGTAAGGCTTCTTAGCGAACTACCGGGCACGCTGGCGCCCGGATGGGCGCGTTCAAGGCGTGCCTGCTCCCGCCGCATCAGCAGCCAGAAAAAGGGCAAGGCCACCGCCAGTCTCAGAAAGCCTAGCGTAATGGCCTGCAGCTCGGTACCGGTAAACAGAAATTTCGCAACAATGCCCGTGGTCGCCCATAGCAGGGCAGCCAGGGCGATCAACAGGGCGCCTTGGATCATTCAATAATCAACACAATCAGCTCTTTGGGACCGTGAACACCGTAGGCAAGGGTTTGCTCGATGTCGGCGGTTTTGGAAGGGCCAGAGATTAGCAGGGCATTGGTCGGCATGCCAGCGGCCCAGTTCTGGGCCTGCATGGCTTCGTGGAAGGTGGTATAGAGTTCCGAGGCCTTCAGCACGGCAATGTGCACCGGCGGCACCAGGCTCATAAGCCGGGGTTCGTCGTCGTTTGGCCACAGGATCAGCGAGCCGGTCTCTGCAATACCGCCGCGGGTGGAGGTGATGCTGGCGTCCACCTCGTTGAACAGATGGGCCTGCCAGCTTTCGATCGGCTCATCGTAGATCAGCAGTTCCGGCAAGTCGTCACGGTCGGCAGCGCGTAGGGTCTGGCCAATCTCGTGCTGCTTTGGTACCAGCAGGTTTCGCGCACCGCGGGTATTCAGCACCTCAGCGAGGCGGTCCACCCAGCTGTCCTCGCTAACGTGATGCACCTCGCCATGTACGGACTCGATCAGCTTCTCGAATCGTTCGATGCGCTCGTTGGTGGGCCAGTCCGGCCGTGCAAGCACCGAAAAATCACACTCAGGTACCGTCAGTTCGCCACCCGTCCGATTGCGCAGACGCTGAAGAATCGTTTCCCGGGAACTCATTGGCCACGCTCCTTCATCCGCTGGTGCAGGGTTTTGGCCGCCAGTTTGGGGGCCGTTCGGTAGTCGGTCCAGGCGCCCGCTTTCGAGGGCTGCAATGCCCTGAATTTTGTCGCGGCGCTGGTGCCAAACCTGTAAATGCCCGGGCTTGCGTGCATCCAGGCCCAGCCTTTCCAGATCAGTGCCTCTTTTGAGCTTCGCTTGGCACCATGGCCACGGACCTTGGCTGGGTGCAGGTTGTCACCATCCACCGATTCCTGACGCAGGCGCACCAGCAGATCCGGTATGGGAATCTTGACCGGGCAGACTTCGCCACAGGCGCCGCACAGGCTGGAGGCGCTCGGCAGATGCCGGCCTTCGTCCAGGCCAATCAGATGCGGCATCAGGATTTTGCCGATGGGGCCCGGGTAGGTGGTGCCATAGGCGTGGCCGCCCACTCGTGTGTACACCGGGCAATGGTTCATGCAGGCGCCGCAGCGGATGCAGCGCAGGGTATCCAGCAACTCATCGTCCTGGTAGATCGACGAGCGGCCGTTATCCACCAGCACCAGATGAACTTCCTCCGGCCCGTCCAGCTCTTCGGCCTTGCGCGGGCCGGAAATCATATTGAAGTAAGTGGTGATGTGCTGGCCGGTGGCAGACCTTGTCAGCAGGGCGAGCAGGGCAGAGACGTCCTCCATGCTCGGCACCACCTTCTCGATGCCGGTTACGGCGATGTGGCACTTTGGCACCGTCGTGGTCATCCGGCCGTTACCCTCGTTTTCCACCAGACACAGCGTGCCGGTCTCCGCCACCGCAAAGTTGACGCCGGAAACGCCGACATCCGCGTTCATGAACTTTTCCCGCAGCTGCTGGCGGGCGCTGGCGGTGAGGTATTCCACATCGTTGGAGAGATCCGTGCCGGTTTTCTCGTGCATAAGCTCGGAGATCTCACCGGTATTCTTGTGAATCGCCGGCATGATGATGTGCGAAGGCGTTTCATCCGCTAACTGCACGATGTATTCGCCAAGGTCCGATTCCAGGGCTTCAATGCCCTCTGCTTTCAGGTAATGGTTCAGCTCCATTTCCTCGGAGACCATGGACTTGCCCTTGATCACCGTCTTCGCATCCCGGGCCTTGCAGATATCCCGCACAATCCGGCAGGCTTCGTCGCCGTCCACCGCCCAGTGCACTTTAATGCCGTTTTCAGTCAGCTTTTTCTCAAGCTGCTCCAGCAAGTCGGGCAGGTTGGCCAGGGCACGCAGCCGAACATTGGCGCCCAGCTCCCGGAGGGTTTCCAGATCCCAACCCTCGAACGCCGCCTTGCGCTTGGACATCAATCCGTCCATGGCACTGCGGAAGTTCTTGCGGATCTTGGGGTTATGAATGGCCGCCTGAGCCCGCGGGTGGAACTCTTTTACGTCGATATGATGACCAGTGTGCTCGGCTGTCTCGCTCATGACTGCTGCTCCCCTTTGCCCCGGGTGCGCGACCACAGGAAACTGAGAATGTGCTGGCCTTCAACAGGCTTCTGATTCTTCTCGGCGTACCCGGCAATGTTCATCAGGCAGCCACAATCGGTGGTGACAAACTGTCTGGTGCCGGTCTCCACCAGTGCATCTACTTTCTCGCTTACCATGGCGCCGGAAATCTCCGGGTGGCGAACCGCAAAGGTACCGCCAAAACCACAGCACTCCTCCGGCCGAACCTGCTCCACGAGATTCACGTTCTTCAACTGGCCCAGGAGCTTTGGCCCTACCTCGGCCACGCCCATTTCACGGCGGGCGGAGCAGGAGGTGTGCATGGCAACCGTGGTGGGCTCACCCAGGTCTTCCAGTTTGATATGGCAAACGTTCAGCAGAAAATCCGTCAGCTCCCAGACCCGGCCAGCAACCTCGGCGGCTTTGACTTCATCCGGGGTGTCCTTGAACAGATCCGGGTAGTGCTTGCGCATCATCCCGCCACAGGAGCCGGACGGCACCACAATTGGCCAGTCGCCGGGAAACAGGTCGAGCTGGGCTCTGGCTACCGATCGGGCCTGGTCATGGTAACCGGAGGTGTAGGCGGGTTGGCCGCAGCAGGTCTGGTCCTGCGGGAAGAGCACCTCAATGCCTTCACGCTCCAGCAGCTCCACACCGGCAATGCCCGCATCCGGGTAGAACATGTCCACCAGACAGGTGCCGTAGAAATACACTTTTGAAGGTTTGGATGGATAAACCTTGATGGGATCAACCATGGGCCGACGCTCGTCATTTTTGAAGTGTTATCCAGCAATAATAGGGTGGCGAGCGCGGTGTTGCCAGACGACTTTATGGGCAGCCGGAAAGAGGTGGGGGAGGGGTGTGGGAAAAGGGCAGTGGCGGCTAGCCACTGCCCCCTGTGTTACTTCACGGTCAGGCGCGTGGCATTTTTCTCGATGGTGCGCTCGCCGATCCCCTTCACATTTGCCAGGTCTGCGGTGACCGCAAACGGACCATTGGCTTCACGGTAAGCAACGATGGCTTCAGCCTTGCTCTGGCCGATGCCGTTCAGGCTGGCGAGCGTGGCCACGTCGGCGGTGTTGATATTGATAGCGGCGTCCTGGGCGTAGGCAAAACCGGTAACCAGGCTGAACAGCAGAACAAGGGTGGCAAAGATAGGTGTACGTTTCATGGATTTCAGCTCCTGAGGCTAATTTGCGTTTTTGGTTGTGTGCCAGGGCGCAAAGCAGCAGAAGCGAAATGTAAGAGGAGAGCAGAAATGTCTGTGGGGATGGGGAGTGCACGGACGGGACCACATTCCTTGTGATCCCCGATTCCGTGGCTGACCCCTGCCTGTTCCTTCAGGCGTGCGACTCATCCTGAGCGCGTCTTCCCTGTGGTCATCCCTGTAAGTCCTGATCCTTTGGGCAACTCCAAATCCATGGAGTTTCCATCCTTGCGGCTTCGATCCTTGAAGCTCTCGTCCTTTGGCCAACATTCCTTGCTGGCTTGTCATCCCTGACACTGACCATTCTACTGTGGTTAGAATTCCTACCTATCGGAGAATCGCTCCGGGGGTTGTGCGATATGTCTTACAGATTTGTAAGCATTTCGGAGGCGAGCAAAATGAACCGGAATTCAGTATTTGCAGGGCCTGCAGGGCAATTTATTGCCCGCCGCGGTGGGCCTCAGCGGCTTCGCGGATTCGCTCTATCGTAATCTCCCGAACCGCCTTCTGGCTGGCACGGATATGGCGGGTCAGCCGATCGGCGGCCTCGCTGGCCATGCCGCTCCTCAAGGCTTCCAGAATGGCCGCGTGCTCAACGTAGGTGGCGTCCACCCGTTCTTCCCGGCTGAAGTCCAGGCGCCTCACAATCCGGAGCCGGTCGGTGATCTCCCGATGAATCCGCGTCATTTCCCGATTCCCTGCGGCGGCGACCAGATCGCAGTGAAAGCTTTCGTCCAGCATTCGGACCGTGCTGCCCACCGCGCGCTCCGAAGGGTGATCCGGATTCCAGAGGGCGGTGAGTGTGCGCAATGCTTCCGGTTCCTCAGCCAGGCCACAGATCTTGTGCACGGCCGCCCGCTCGAGGGTAATGCGCAGGTCATAGAGCTCTTCCACCTGCCGGAAATCAAACGGATTTACCTGCCAGCCACTGCGGAACAGCACCTCCACATGGCCCTCCCGCTGCAAGCGGTAAAGCGCCTCCCTGACGGGTGTCCGGCTCACATTCAGGCGGTTTCCGATATCTCCCTCGCTGAATCGGTCGCCCGGAAGCAGCCGGAACTCGAAGATGTCCTCTTTCAGAGCTTCATACACCCTGTCTGCCACGGACTCTTTTCTTCTTTGGTTTGCCATTGGCTCCGATTTGTCCCCCGTCAGGCGCCAGATTTACCCGCCATGCTCAGGATCTGGAGGCGATATAGGCGCGCCAGCCACCGAATTCCGTGACATCCTCTGCACCCTCAAAACCATAGCCTTCGCAGATAAAACCGTTTACCCATCGGCCATCCGCCAGTTCAACGTTGCCAATACCAAGGGGCGCTGGAATCAGATCCACAAAGGAGCCGAAGGCGGAGGCGGGCATCTCCCAGACTTCCACAATGATCGCCTCCCCCTCGCCCGGGGCCGCGCGCTTCAGCCCGGGCTTCGGCGGTGTGGTGTTTGGCAGGGCGAACAGCCGGTAGTTGGCCGAGGTTGTGGTTTGCTCAAGCAGCACCGCATGGCGTTCACCCAACTGCGTGTTCAGGGGCATGCCACTCAGGTGGGCGCCAACAACCGCCACCTTGATGGTGGGCGTGGAAATGGCCGCCCCGGGCGTCTCCTCGGGGCGGGCCCTGGTGGTAGCGCCCAACGGTGTGGGGTGTGAATTCAGCCACTGGCAGGCCAGATGCTGCAGCTCCGCGTCTTTCCACGCGCCGCTGATCAGGGTAACGCCAAAAGGCAGACCGTCATCCCGGAATCCCGCCGGCACAGCCAGGGCGCTCATGTCGGCCAGGTTGACGAAATTGGTGTAGGTGCCCAGTTGGCTGTTCAGGGTCACCGGGTCTGCATTCACCGCTTCGATGGTGGGCGCGGTCGGAGCCGTGGGTACCAGAAGGGCATCCACGTCTGCCAGCAGCTCATCGATCTGGCGAAGCAGTTCTTCTTTGCGGTACTGGGCCTTGAACGTATCGGTGGCGCTGAAGTTTGCGGCCTTGCTGATAATGCCTTTGACTACCGGATTCATCTCATCGGCGTGGCTGGCCATGAACGATTCCACGGCCGCATGTCGCTCTGCCACCCAGGGGCCTTCGTAGAGCAATGCGGCAAGTTCCAGCAGGGGGCTGAAGTCCAGTGAAATCAGTTCCACGTTCTGCTGACGCCACTGGCTGATGGCCGTGTTCCAGGCCGCTTCCGACTGCTGATCGCCAAACCATTGGGGATGCTCGGGAATGGCGAGTCGTTTGATAGGCCCCGGCCGTCGGAGTGCTGCGCCATCCAGGGGTAACGCATCCGGCGCCCTGCGGGAAAAGGCATCGTCGGCATCGAAGCCAGCCATGACATCCGACACCAGGCCGGCATCGTTTACGGTGAGCGCAAAAATGGATACGCAGTCCAGCGAACGACAGGCCGGCACCACGCCACGAATGCTGAACAGCCCTTTGGTTGGCTTGAGGCCCACCAGATTGTTCAGCCCGGCAGGCACCCGGCCGGAACCGGCCGTGTCGGTTCCCAGGGCAAAAGGCACCAGCCCTCTCGCGACGACCGATGCTGAGCCGGAGCTGGAGCCGCCGCTGATAACTTCCGGTTTGAACGTGTTCGGGACTGCACCATAAGGGGAGCGTGTGCCTACCAGGCCGGTAGCAAACTGATCCAGATTGGTTTTGCCAATCACCACGGCACCTGCGGCCTTGAGTCTGGCCACGGTGTGGGCATCTTCCGCCGGCGTGTAGGCGAAGGCCGGGCAGGCTGCAGTTGTGTCAAACCCTGCCGCATCAATATTGTCTTTCGCCGCAAACGGAATGCCATACAGAGGCAGCTTGCTGATGTCGCCACCGGCCTCGTGCAGCTTCTGATCCAACTCAGCCAGTGCTCTAGCCAGCCCCTCCTGGTCCAGAATCGAGATCCAGGCAGCGTCGTTTACATCCAGGCCGGTCAGCAACTCATCCAACAGTAACTTGGGCTTAGCGCCCTCTTTGTAAGCGTTTTGCCAGTCCTTGATGGTCCATCCGAGCATTGAAGGCATTCGTTTTCCCCATGTGCGCAATCAACTTGTATACATGAGGAATGGCAATGCCTGTGCCATTTGCTGATTTTTATCGATAGTGACTGAAAAACATAAGGTTATGAGTTTTTTTGAGGCACGGGGGCATCCAGATCTGCCCGTATCAGGTGCGGGCGCACCAAAAATGCTCAGAAATGTTGTGGTCTGAAGGCGTGTTTTTTCGAGCTGGCTTCCAGTATCCGCCTTGTATACTAGATAACTAAATGTTTTTTATAGAATTATTAGGGGTGTGGAACAGCAGATGCAGAGGCCCTGCTGCGTTTGAAGACGAACTGCATACCTAACTAAGAAAAGGACGCCTGAAATGAACCTCAAAAAACACGTGAAACTTGGCCTCTCTGCACTCGCCCTTTCCATCTCTTTTAATTCTGTCGCCGCGGAAGATCCCATCAAGGTGGGCATCCTGCACTCACTGTCCGGCACCATGGCCATCAGTGAAACCGTTCTGAAAGACACCGTAGAAATGCTGATCGAACAACAGAACGCCAAGGGTGGTGTGCTGGGTCGTCAGATGGAAGCGGTTGTTGTGGACCCGGCCTCCAACTGGCCGCTGTTCGCTGAAAAAGCCCGCGAGCTGCTGGCCCAGGAAGAAGTTGACGTGATCTTCGGTAACTGGACCTCGGTTTCCCGTAAGTCCGTACTGCCGGTGGTGGAAGAGCTGAATGGCCTTCTGTTCTACCCGGTACAGTACGAGGGTGAGGAATCCTCCGAAAACGTCTTCTACACCGGCGCTGCGCCCAACCAGCAGGCGATTCCTGCGGTGAACTACCTGATGAACGAAATCGGCGTGGAGCGCTGGGTTCTGGCAGGCACCGACTATGTATACCCGCGTACCACCAACAAGATCCTTGAGACCTACCTGATGGATATGGGTGTGGCCAAGGAAGACATCATGATCAACTACACGCCGTTTGGTCACTCCGACTGGCAGAACATTGTCTCTGACATCAAGCGCTTTGGTTCGGCCGGCAAGAAGACGGCCGTGGTTTCCACCATCAACGGTGACGCCAACGTACCTTTCTACCGTGAGCTGGGTAACCAGGGTATCGCGGCCTCCGACATTCCGGTAGTTGCCTTCTCCGTGGGTGAGCAGGAGCTCTCCGGTATCGACACCGGCCCGCTGGTTGGCCACCTGGCTGCCTGGAACTACTTCATGAGCGTGGACAACGACGCCAACTACGACTTCATCGACCAGTGGATCGAGCACACCGGCAACGAGCAAGCCGTAACCAACGACCCGATGGAAGCGCACTACATCGGCTTCAACATGTACGTGGAAGCGGTCAAGAAGGCCGGCACCACCGACGTTGACGCGGTGAAAGACGCCATCATCGGTGTGACCGTGCCCAACCTCACCGGTGGCTACGCCGCCATGATGCCCAACCACCACATCACCAAGCCGGTATTGATTGGTGAGATCCAGGACAACGGCCAGTTCTCCGTCGTCTGGGAAACCCCGTCGCTTGTAGCTGGCGACGCCTGGTCTGACTACCTGCCGGGTTCCCGCGACATGATCGCTGACTGGCGCAAGCCGATGTTCTGCGGAACCTTCAACACCGCAACCGGCACCTGTGGCGCCTCTGCGGGTGAAATGGCCGCTGAAGCCGAGTAAGGCTCAGTTGGCATAGCACCATGGACAACCGGGGGTGGCAAGCGCCGCTCCCGGCTGTTCCCCGCAACACGCTTGAAACAGACAGGACATTCTCATGAGCATCTTCCGATCGCTCACACTGCTGCTTATCGCCCTGTTTTCCCTGCTGTCGCTGCCCGCAACGGCGCAGGAAGAAGACCCTGGCAAGGCCCTGCTGATCAACCTGGCAGAAGCGCCGGCCAGCAAAGTGGAAGAGGCGGTAAACGCCATTGTCAGCAGTGGTGATGAAAGGGCCAGGGGCTGGCTCGAAGCCTACGGAAACAACCGCCTGAGCCGTGTGAAAGACACCGGGCAGGTGGTACTGGTACTGAATAACCGGGGCAGGGACTGGGAAATTGCAGATCCGCTGACCGGAGAGAACATGGGTGAAATGTCCCGCCGCGAGCTGGACAGAGTCGCCATCAACAACCGCATACGGGGCCAGCTTGAAGGCATATTGGCCATGTTGGACCTGAATGCCAAAGACCCCGATGTGCGCGAAGCCTCCGCACAGGACATGATGGGCAAAGTGGACGCCTCCCTGGTGGCGCCGCTGGAAGCGCAGCTGGCAAAAGAAGAAAACACAGCCGTGCGCAACCGCATTGAAGAAGCCCTGGCCATCTACCGGGTGGGCGAGGGCAACCTCGAGGCCGTGGACGTGCTGGCTGGAAGCCTGCACCCTCGCGCCCGCGCCGCTCTCAACGAAGCGGCCCGCAGCGATAACCAGGCACTGGCCGCAAGCGCCACCCGGGCACTGGACAGCATCGAACAGAAACTCAAGCTGAACCGTGCCGCCGAGACCCTGTATTTCGGCCTGTCGCTCGGTTCGGTTCTGGTCCTCGCCGCCATTGGCCTGGCCATCACCTTCGGCGTGATGGGTGTAATCAACATGGCCCACGGCGAACTGATCATGCTCGGTGCCTACACGACCTGGGGCATGCAGCAGCTCTTCCCGGGCCAACCCGGCCTGGCACTGATTCTCTCGATACCCGCCGGCTTCCTGGTGGCCGCCACCGCCGGCATCATTATTGAGCGTAGCGTTATCCAGTACCTCAAAGGCCGACCGCTGGAAACCCTGCTGGCCACCTTCGGTATCAGCCTGATCCTGCAGCAACTGGTGCGCACGGTGATCTCACCCCAGAACCGCACCGTGGTAACGCCGGACTGGATGAGCGGCTCCCTGGTGATCAACGACGCCCTGTCACTCACGCTCAACCGTCTTTACGTGCTGGCCTTCGCGCTGATTGTCTTCGCCGGCCTGATGCTGATCATGCGCAAGACCCGCCTGGGCCTGGAAGTGCGTGCCGTTACCCAGAATCGCGCCATGGCTCGCTCCATGGGTATCCGTGCCACCCGGGTAGACATCATGACCTTTGCCCTGGGCTCCGGCGTGGCCGGTCTGGCCGGGGTGGCACTTTCCCAGCTCACTAACGTGGGCCCGAACCTGGGCCAGAACTACATCATCGACTCGTTCATGGTGGTGGTGTTCGGCGGCGTCGGTAACCTCTGGGGCACCCTCATTGCCGGGCTTTCCCTGGGCACTATCAACCAGCTTCTAGAACCCTGGGCAGGTGCCGTACTCGCCAAGATCATCGTGCTGGTGTTCATCATCCTGTTTATCCAGAAACGGCCGAAGGGGCTCTTCCCCCAGAAAGGCCGGGCTGCGGAGGGTTAAGGTATGTGGTTAACAAGACCCTTGCAGGAACGTTCAACCCAGATCTTCCTTGGTGTACTGTTCGCCGCCCTGGTGGTGGTCACTTTCCTCCACCTGTTCATGCCCCAGGACAGTGCCCTGCACGTGAGCGCCTACACCGTGACGCTGCTGGGCAAGTACCTGTGCTATGCACTGCTGGCGGTGGCGGTGGACCTGGTGTGGGGTTACCTCGGTATTCTCAGCCTGGGTCACGGTGCCTTCTTTGCCCTGGGCGGCTACGCCATGGGCATGTACCTGATGCGCCAGATTGGTGATCGCGGTGTGTATGGCGATCCCATCCTGCCGGACTTCATGGTGTTCCTGAACTGGCAGGAGCTGCCCTGGTTCTGGCACGGGTTCGACATGGCCTGGTTCGCCTTCATCATGGTGCTGCTGGCGCCGGGTCTGCTCGCCCTGGTGTTCGGCTTCCTGGCTTTCCGTTCACGGGTGACCGGGGTGTACCTCTCCATCATTACACAGGCGCTGACCTTCGCCCTGATGCTGGCCTTCTTCCGCAACGAGATGGGCTTTGGCGGCAACAACGGCCTCACTGACTTCAAGGACATCCTTGGCTTTAACCTGCGCACCGATGCGACCCGCCTCGGGCTGTTCATCGCCACCGGCATCGCGTTGGCCATTGGCTACGTGATCTGCCGTGGCATCGTGACCAGCAAACTGGGCCGGGTGAGCGTGGCCTGCCGCGATGCCGAGGCCCGCACCCGCTTCCTGGGTTACCGGGTGGAACGGGTTCAGCTGTTCGTGTTCGTGGTGTCCGCCATGCTGGCGGGCGTGGCCGGGGCCTTGTACGTGCCTCAGGTAGGCATCATCAACCCCAGCGAATTCTCGCCACTGTTCTCCATCGAGATCGTGGTGTGGGTGGCCCTGGGTGGCCGCGCAACCCTCTACGGCGCGGTGATCGGCGCCATCCTGGTGAACTACGCCAAAACCGTGTTCACCGGCATCATGCCAGACGCCTGGCTGTTCGCCCTCGGTGGCCTGTTTGTGCTGGTAACCGTGTTCCTGCCCAAGGGCATTGCCGGGCTGCTGCAGAAACGCCGCAAAGCCAAAACCGATGACGACACCCCCGCCGGGCAGGAGGCCACCGCATGAGCATTTTTACGGAACTGACCGACCGGGAGCACGTGTTCGAGTTTCTCACTCAGGTGGAGTCGCCAGTGGACGTGCGCCACGGCCCCATCCTGTACCTGGAAGACGTGAACGTGAGTTTTGACGGCTTCAAGGCCATCAACAACCTCAACCTCACCATCGACGACGGCGAGCTGCGCTGCATTATCGGCCCCAACGGTGCGGGTAAAACCACCATGATGGACATCATCACCGGTAAAACCCGCCCGGACACCGGCTCGGTGTGGTTCGGCAGTCGCCATAACCTGCTCACCATGAACGAGCCGGACATCGCCTCCCTAGGCATCGGCCGCAAGTTCCAGAAACCTACGGTGTTTGAAGCCCTCACCGTGTTCGAAAACCTGGAGCTGGCCATGGCGACGGACAAGCGGGTGTTTCCCACCCTCACCGCCGTCATGAAAGCCGAGTACCGGGACCGCATCGACGAAGTGCTGGAGATGATCGGCCTGGAATTCCTCCGTGACCGGCTGGCGGGCATCCTCTCCCACGGCCAGAAACAGTGGCTGGAAATCGGCATGTTGCTGATGCAGAAGCCGCGCCTGCTGCTGGTGGACGAGCCGGTCGCCGGCATGACCGAACAGGAGATGGAACGTACCGCCGAACTGCTCACCAGCCTGGCCGGCAAACAGTCGGTTGTGGTGGTGGAACACGACATGGGCTTTGTTCGCTCCATCGCCCGCAAGGTCACCGTGCTGCACCAGGGCAGCGTGCTGGCGGAGGGCAGCATGGACCAGGTCTCCAACGATCCGGAAGTGATCAAGGTGTATCTCGGGGAGGAGGCGTAATGCTGAAGATTGAAAAGCTCAACCAGTTCTACGGTGAAAGCCACACCCTCTGGGATCTGGACCTGGACGTGCCACAGGGCCAGTGCACCTGCGTGATGGGCCGTAACGGCGTGGGTAAGACCACCCTGATGAAATGCATCATGGGTGAGGAAACCACCAAGAGCGGCCGCATTGAATTTGCCGGCGACGTGGAGCTCACCAAAAAGAAAGTGGAAGACCGCTCGCGCCTGGGCATCGGCTACGTGCCCCAGGGCCGGCAGATTTTTCCGCTGCTTACAGTGGAAGAAAACCTCCGCACCGGGCTGGCGGTGCGCAAGGACGGCAGCAAGAAAATTCCCGAGCGGGTGTACGAGCTGTTCCCGGTGCTGAAGGAAATGAAGCATCGCCGCGGTGGTGACCTCTCAGGCGGTCAGCAACAGCAGCTGGCCATTGGCCGGGCCCTGGTGATCGAACCGCGCCTGTTGATCCTGGACGAGCCGGGGGAGGGCATCCAGCCCAACATCGTGGCCCAGATTGGGGAGGTGATCCGCAAGCTGATCGAGGAAGACGGCCTGACTGTGCTGCTGGTAGAGCAGAAATTACCCTTCGCCCGCAAGTACGCCGACCGCTTCGCCATCCTCGACCGGGGCCGCCGCGTGGCAGACGGCGAGATCGCCGAGCTGACCGATGAACTGATCAAGAAGCACCTGACCGTATGACCGCCTATCAGCCCATCACCGCCCACGCCTCTGGCCATCGTTTTGATGGGGAACGGCGCTGGGCCGCGGCGATCGACCTGGGGTTTGAGGCGCGCAACGAGGGTGATCCCGTGCCGGTGACCCGTCTGGTACGCCGCCGGCATATTGGCCCGTTACGGGTGCAGCGCCCCTTCTACCCGGAGGGCAAAACCGGCTGCTGCCATGTGTACCTGCTGCATCCGCCGGGCGGCCTCGTGAGCGGCGATGAGCTGCGCATCGAGGCATCGGTGGCGGAAGGTGGCCACGCACTGCTCACCACCCCGGCCGCCGCCAAACTCTACAAGGCCGACGGCCACGGCGTGGCCTGGGGCCAGCACACCCGGTTGCAGGTGGCGAAAGACGCCATCCTCGAATACCTACCCCAGGAAACCATCGCCTTCGACGGCTCCCGTGGCGAACAGACCACCACCATCGAACTGGCAAGCGGCGCCCGGACCCTGGGCTGGGAAGTCCTGGCCCTGGGCCGCCCGGCCAGCAATCTGCCGTTTGCCACCGGCGCCCTCGAACAACGCTTCCACCTGAGCCTGGACGGCAAGCCCCTGTGGCTGGAACGCCAGCTTCTGGATCCCAAACACCGGCGCTTTACCGGCCACTGGGGGCAGGGCGGGGCCACCGTGCAGGCCACCCTCTGGGCGGTTGGTCTGGACGATGAGGTCGCCGCCATTGAATTGCTGAGAGAACAACTGCCGGACAACAACCGCTGGGCCGTCACCCGGCGCCGTGGCGTGTTGCTGTTTCGCTACCTGGGCAGCGAACGCAACGAAGCCTGGGCCCTGTGCGAAAAGGCGTGGCACCTGTTGCGACCCACGCTCGCGAATGTGCCGGCGCACACACCCAGAATCTGGCTTACCTGACGGCAATAGCCGCAACAGAGAGAGAACGGAGTCACCATGGAACTCACCCCGAGAGACAAAGACAAGCTGCTGCTGTTCACCGCGGCCCTGCTGGCGGAACGCCGCAAGGCCAAGGGCCTGAAGCTGAACTACCCGGAAGCCGTGGCGCTGATCAGCGCTGAAATCATGGAAGGCGCCCGGGAAGGCCGCACGGTGGCTGAACTTATGAGTGCCGGCACGGAAATCCTCACCCGTGACGACGTGATGGACGGCGTGGCCGACATGGTGCACGAGGTGCAGGTGGAAGCCACCTTCCCCGACGGCACCAAGCTCGTCACCGTTCACAACCCGATTGTGTAAGGAGACCGACATGACCCCCGGTGAATACCAGATCCAGGACGGCGACATCGAACTTTGCGCCGGCCGCGAACGCATCGAGCTCGACGTGTCCAACACCGGCGACCGCCCGGTGCAGATCGGCTCCCACTACCACTTCGCCGAAGCCAATCCGGCGCTGGATTTCGACCGCGCCAAAGCCCGGGGCTACCGGCTCGATGTGGCCGCTGGCACCGCGATCCGCTTCGAGCCAGGCCAGACCCGCTCGGTCACCCTGATTCCGTTTGCAGGCAACCGGGAAATCTACGGCTTCCGCCAGGAAGTGATGGGCAAACTGGAGGGCAAGGCATGAAAATTTCCAGACAGGCGTATGCCGACATGTACGGCCCCACCGTGGGTGACCGGGTTCGCCTGGGCGATACCGAGCTGTGGATCCAGGTGGAGAAGGACCACACCCACTACGGCGACGAAGTGAAATTCGGCGGCGGCAAGGTCATCCGTGATGGCATGGGCCAGAGCCAGCGTTGCGACGACGCCGTGATGGACACCGTAATCACCAACGCCCTCATCCTCGACTGGTGGGGCATCGTGAAAGCCGACGTGGGCATCCAGAAAGGCCGCATCGCTGCCATCGGCAAGGCCGGCAACCCGGATACCCAGCCAGACGTGACCATCGTCATCGGCCCCGGCACCGAAATCATCGCAGGGGAAGGCAAGATCCTCACCGCCGGCGGCATCGACCCCCACATTCACTTCATCTGCCCCCAACAGGTGGAAGAAGCCCTGATGAGCGGCATCACCACCATGCTCGGCGGCGGCACCGGCCCGGCCACCGGCACCAACGCCACCACCTGCACCCCGGGCCCCTGGCACATCGGCAAGATGCTCCAGGCCGTGGACAGTCTGCCCATGAACATCGGCTTCCTGGGCAAGGGCAACGCCAGCCTGCCGGAAGCGCTGGAACTGCAGGTAAAAGCTGGCGTGATCGGCCTCAAGCTGCACGAAGACTGGGGCACCACCCCGGCCAGCATCGACAATTGCCTGACCGTGGCGGACCAGTTCGATGTGCAGGTGGCCATCCACACCGACACCCTGAACGAATCCGGCTTCGTGGAAGACACCCTGGCCGCCTTCAAGGGCCGCTGTATCCACACCTTCCACACCGAAGGCGCGGGCGGCGGACACGCCCCGGACATCATCACCGCGTGCTCGAAGGATTACGTGCTGCCGTCGTCCACGAACCCCACACGGCCCTACACCGTGAATACCATCGACGAACACCTGGACATGCTGATGGTGTGCCACCACCTGGATCCGAACATTCCGGAAGACGTGGCCTTCGCCGATTCCCGCATCCGCCGGGAAACCATCGCGGCGGAAGACATCCTGCACGACATGGGCGTGATCTCCATGATCTCCTCCGACTCCCAGGCCATGGGACGGGTGGGCGAGGTGATCTGCCGCACCTGGCAAACCGCCCACAAGATGAAAGTGCAGCGCGGCCTGCTGCCGGAAGACCAAGAACTGGGCGCCGACAACTTCCGCGCCAAACGCTACATCGCCAAGTACACCATCAACTCCGCCATCACCCACGGGCTGGCCCATGAAGTGGGTTCCGTGGAAGTGGGCAAGCTGGCGGACCTGGTGCTCTGGAGCCCGGCGTTCTTTGGTGTGAAACCCGCCTGCATCATCAAGGGCGGCATGATTGCGGCGGCGCCCATGGGCGACCCGAACGCCTCCATCCCCACGCCCCAGCCTGTGCACTACCGCCCCATGTTCGGCGCCTTCGGCAAGGCCACCAGTGCCACACGCCTGACCTTTGTCAGCCAGGCCGCGCTGGATGCGGATATTGGCAAGGAGCTGGGCCTGGACAGCCCGCTGTCCGCCTGCAAAGGCGTGCGGGAAGTGCGCAAGGGCGACATGAAACTGAATGACGCGTGCCCACACCTCACCGTGGACCCGCAAACCTACGAAGTACAGGCAGACGGCGAGCTGCTCACCTGTGAGCCAGCCACCGAACTGCCCCTGGCCCAACGCTATCATCTTTTTTAATCAAGACAGCTCAGGGCTGCTCTGAGAGGAACGCACTATGTTGGAACTGACAAAACGACTGAGTGAACAGGAAGCGGCCGGGATCGACAGCTCCGAGATACTCGACAACCTGATCCTGCCCTACGAACTGCGCATTCGTGGTCGCCTGCGAGCCACCACCGAAACCAGGGTGGACGTGGGCCTGTTCCTCGACCGCGGCCCGGTGCTGCGTGACGGCGACCTGCTGCAGGCCAAAACCGGGGAGATCGTTCGCATTCGCGCGGCGGAAGAACAGGTAGTGACCGCCCGCATCGAAAACGGCCAGCCACTGGCGCGACTGTGCTACCACCTGGGCAACCGCCACGTGACCCTAGCCATCGGCATGGACGACAAGGGCGCCTATGTGCGCATTACCCCGGACCACGTGCTGGAAGAACTGGCGGAGCGCCTCGGTGCCACGCTGATTCACCACACCGCCCCGTTCGATCCGGAACCCGGCGCCTACACCCAGGCCGGGTACTCTCACGGGCACACCCATTCCCACGACCACGGGCACAGCCATGGCCACAGCCACAAGCACACTCACTGAGGCCGGTGCGGGCCCGGCTGGCGACCTGGCCCTGTTGGGCCTGATGCAGCTGGTGAGCCCGGCACTGCCCATCGGCGCCTTCGCCTGGTCCCAGGGCCTGGAAAGCGCCTTTGAACTGGGCTGGGTGAACAACGAAGCCGAACTGGCCGAGTGGGTTGAAGGCGTGCTGGAAGATGGCCTGAGCCGCTGCGAGCTGCCCCTGCTGGTGCGCCTGCAAACCGCCTGGGCCAAAGGCGACGCCATCACCCTGGCAAAGTGGAACGACTGGCTGCACGCCACCCGGGAAACCGCCGAGCTGAGCGACGAAGACACCCGCCTCGGCGGCGCCCTCGTGACCCTGCTGCGCAACCTGGACCTGTTGCCAGAGCCACATCTGATTCCGGAAGAGCCGGGTTACATCACCATGTTCGCCTGGGCCGCTCATAAACGCTTTGTGCCCGTACGCCAGACGCTGCTCGGCTTCGCCTGGGCCTGGCTGGAAAACCAGCTCGCCGTCGCCTGCAAGGCCCTGCCTCTGGGGCACACCGCGGCGCAGCGCATCATTGAGAGGCTGCGGCCCCAGCTTGCGGAGGCCGTCGACATGGCTCTGGCACGCAATGATCATGAACTCGGGCCCATCCTGCCGGGACTGGCGCTTGGAAGTGCCTTACATGAAACACAGTATTCACGGCTTTTCAGAAGCTGAATAACAATTGAGGAGATCTGCCATGACACATTGTCTGAGAGTTGGGGTTGGTGGGCCGGTTGGTTCCGGCAAAACCGCGCTGCTGCGCCAGTTGTGCAAAGCCCTGCGGGACCACTACGACATTGCCGTAGTGACCAACGACATCTACACCCGGGAAGACGCCGACTTCCTCCTGCGCCACGAAGCCCTGGCCGCAGATCGCATCCTCGGCGTGGAAACCGGCGGCTGCCCGCACACCGCCATCCGCGAAGACGCCTCCATGAACCTGGCGGCCATCGACGACCTCCAGCGCCGCCACCCGGATCTGGAACTGGTACTGGTGGAGTCCGGCGGTGACAACCTCTCCGCCACCTTCAGCCCGGAACTGAGCGACCTCACCCTGTACGTGATCGACGTCTCCGCCGGCGACAAGATCCCCCGCAAGGGCGGCCCCGGCATCACCAAATCCGACCTGCTGATCATCAACAAGATCGACATCGCCGAACAGGTGCATGCCTCCCTGGACGTGATGGAACGAGACAGCAAGAAAATGCGTGGCGAGCGGCCCTTCGTGTTTACCAACCTGTACGACGGGGTAGGGCTGGAGACCATCATCAGCTTCATTCTGGAGCGGGGCATGCTGCCGGAACGCCGCCCTGAAAAACTGGCGGAACCCGCCTGAGCCAACCGACTTCGAACGACTTGAGAACCATCAGGAGATAACCATGAAATTCACAGCCAAACTCCTCACCGCCGCCGCACTACTCACGGCTTCCGCCACCGCCACGGCCCACTCCGGCCACGCCGAAGGCGGTTTCACCAGCGGCCTGCTGCACCCCATGCTGGGCCTGGACCACCTGCTGGCCATGGCCGCCATCGGCTTCTGGAGTGTGCGCCAGAGCAAGCACATGAAAAACGCCACTCCGGCCTTCGTGATCGGCGGCATGAATCTCGGCGCCACCCTCGCCTGGGGCGGCCTGAGCCTGCCGGGCGTGGAAACCGGGATTACCTTCTCCGTACTGGTCGCCGGTATCTTGATTGCCACACTGGCGAAACTGCCGACGGCTGTGGGCGGCACTCTGGTTGGTGCGTTTATGCTGTTTCACGGCTTCGCGCATGGCGCTGAAATGCCTGCAGGCGCCACTCTCGCCGCTTACCTGGCTGGTTTCTCCATCGCTACGCTTGCAATCACTTTGGTTGGCCGTGGGCTGGGTAGCGTGATGCTGAAAGCTGATAGCCGGTTCAGTCGTGGTATTGGCGGTGTTCTCGCGGTTGCGGGGGCATACTTAACGGCTGCCTGATACGCACGTCAGAACGAGCAAAAGCAAACAGGAAAGCCGCCCCGGGAAACCGGGCGGGTCTTTCATGATCCTTTTCGAAAAAAACTGTGATCATTCTCGGGTATCGGCTATGTGTAGGTGCCAACCGATCTTTCTTCTGCTGACCATCAAACTAAACCTGCTTACTGGACTGGCGGTGCGGAAAGGAATGCAGAAAAACAGCCCTAATCTAGTGAATAGTCTGTTGCCGGTGCTGGACGAAATACGGCACCCTGTGCGCTGGGACTTCTCCGCAGGGCAGCAACAAAGGCTGGCGAGAAGGGGGAGAGGTAGAACCGATAGAGGTGAGCCCGTGGCACACCTCTCCAAGCTTCTTGAGCGTAGTAATCAGAATTTTATAGCATACTGAGGTTCTGGTATTGACTCTATCAGTATTTTGTAAAGCTTTGATTCCCCACTGGTTCCTGGGGGGAATGTTTCAATATTGAAATCAGCATCATCCATTTTTACTTGAGATAAGTGTTTTAAGAATTCTTCCGTGGTTGGTACGTTGACCTCATTAGAGAAGTTTGGGTTAATGGTTTTGTAAAGAGGTCTTAAGAATCTCATTAAGGCCTTAAATCCGTTCGATTTGGGTAATACGTTCCCTTTTGTTTCGAAGTCATTCCATGCTTTTGGCCACCTTTCTGCTACTGCCCTGAAAAAGTTCATTACTATGCCAGCTATTTCATGGTCTTTTTCGTCGATCCATAAGGGGCGAAAAATAAATTTATCAATAAGCTTAGTATCCGAATAATTGCTTGCAAATATTCTTTTTAGAAACTTATTTCTATCTTCCCAGGGGTCCTTCGCGATGAAGTCCAGCAAAGACTCAACAATTACAGCTTGGGTTAGTAGTTCGTTCTTTCTACCGGGTGTGGCAGTGCCTAACCGCTTTATACGTTTGTAAAAAGGGCTGGTTTCATATGAGTCAAGAGCTACCGCAATTTCATGGCAGGACTTTTGAGGGCTACGGGATGTTTCGTACTCGAATAGATCATATACCAAGCTCCTATTCACTTTTGTTTGTGCCAAGTTTACGGTCGCGAAGATGTTGGCCTGTGTTGGCATGTCTGCTCCGACAAAGATCGTGACCGGTAAGTCAAAAACTTCACCACTAAAGTTATGAATACCCTCTACTCGGTGTTGACCGTCTAAAATTTTAGCTACTTCTTCTAAACCATTGCCATTTCCATCGAATATTTTAAGGATATTTTTCTCTTCGTCCCAGTCAATATTTTCCTCTTCTATTGCCAAGACAATGGAAGTTGGAAACGTTGCATCAACATTTTCTACATACTTTTCAATATCTTTTATTCTTTTTGGATCTATTTTTCGTTGTATTCCCATATAGCGATCAAGTTCTCTTTCCTTGCCGCCTTCGATCGCTCTGACATCAGCAACCGATATTTTCGTGAGTAGGTTCCACGGAACAACAGCTTGATAAAAGTCACCCACTGGCTGCCTAACCTTGATCGCAGGAATATAAATTTCTTCCAAATTTTCCATTTTAATATCCTTCCTGCTGCATTCTAGTTAAAATCTTGTTTTTTCCCTTGTGAGAAAAGTTCTTTTCATTGAGAGCTCGATAGTAGACAATTGAAAAAAACCATAGCGTTAGAGAGCATAAGTATAAGAATAGGGATACTTGGTCAATTTTGGTATTTTCAAAGAAATCGAGGTTTCTATATTTTACAAAAAGATAGAGGCTTAGCATTAAACAAGCGAGGATAAGCAGGAAGTGTGTAGTATGCCATGTAGGATTGGCACTCTTGTACCATGAGAGAAATGTAAAAATTACTGGTGCTAGAAAGGCTGAGACATAGATGAGTATTTCTCCAGGCCTTCCTTCCTCTGCCAAAAATTCTCTAAGCGTAATAGACTTTGCTGAGAGTGAGCCATCTATCAAAATAAATAGAAATGGTATATTGCCAACTAAGTATACTAAGGAGAATTCGCCAAGCGAGCGACCATAAGTAATCCATGTTGGATTATAGGATCGGAGCATGGAGGCTAGGACTATTATTAGTAACAGGTAAAGTATCAATCCTAGAGTGAACATTGGAACGTCCTTTTATTTTATCTGATGACTAGCTCTGAAGTTGCGCATCTGTGATCACTGCTTCCAGACAGTGTGCTGTGTCTATACGCCTCGAAAACCTGGAAATCATCAGAATATAATTCGCGTATTGATTCATGATTAGCGTTAGTTAGTATGACATGGGCTCCCCTAGATTTCGCTTCCTTCAGTGAGCGATGAAGCCGCTCTTGATCACTCCATGAGAATATTTTTTCGTTATATTTAACGAACCCGTTATAGTTGTGTTTAACAGAATAAGGTGGGTCAGCAAATATAAGGTCGCCTTCGTTGGCCTGACTAATCGTGTCTTCAAAGTCCGAGACCGATAATTTTGCTCTTTTTAGTATTCGTGATATCGACTGAAAGTCGTCATCCAGTATCACGCGTGTTTTTGTGCCTATCGGGACATTGAATCTACCAGACAGATTCACACGAAATAATCCATTCCAGCAGGTTCTGTTTAAATATAAAAATTGAGCTGCTCGATCCATAATGTTTTCAAACCTAATGGATCTGATGTCGTAATAGTAATCTTTACAGTGGTAATCTTGGTGTTCCTGTAGTTTTTTGACCACGGTTTTCCAATCGTCACGGATCGCTTGGTAGGTTTCAATGAGCCACTGATTCGAGTCTGATAGAACAGATTCGTTAGGTTGGAGAGCGAAGAAAATAGCCGCGCCGCCTAAAAAAGGCTCAAAATAACGACCAGTGAAATCGGGAAATAATGTTTGGTGTTTCTGGTAAAGCCACCTCTTGCCCCCTGCCCACTTGATAAAAGGCATTAGCGGGGGTTTTTCGGTGATCGGGTTCTGTGCCACTGTCACTTTTGAGTATTGCCTTTTTTAGGTGATGTGCTTGGGGCGGACTACCCATTAGTAGTTGTCGATTGCCAAAGTCTCTGCGCCGTCGTTGCTGAGCCAGATGGTACTATTTCCAGCGACTCTAAAACAATCGAAGGTAGACACAGTCTGTTACCGGCATAGGCCTAGCTTTGACCCATTTGGCTGTGGAAAGTGGACAGACTTATCTCTGAGATTCTTTGCCGGCCTCCGCGTGGTGGTCCAGCCGCAATTTGGTTCGCTACTAACCCGCTCGACACTTCGGTTAAGTATAGGTCTGCATAAATTGGATGGGGTCTGAAAACGCGAATACCTGGACAGATTTATTTTTCCGGGCTCTTAATGTAGAAAACATTCTTATCCCGCACACTCATCTCGAAGAGCTCACTGGCTCGGATAAGATCGCTCAGCTTCTTGTACCCGTAGTTCACGGGGGAGAAGGAACTGTTATTCGAAATGTACTGGCCAACCTTGCCGAGATGGGCCCAGCCATCGTCGTCAGCAGTCTGTTCCACCGCAGTTCGTAGAGTACGCACCAGCACGGTGTCGCCCCGCAGCTTGTTCCGTTCCCACTTGGTTTCCACAGTTGGTTTTGGCATGCCGCCGTTGTTGACGTGATCCGGTTCCTCTGTCTCTTCGCGCAGATTCTCTGTGTAGATGAATTGCGAGCAGGCGTTTACGAAGGGCATTGGAGTTTTGCGCTCGCCGAAGCCAAAGACGGGCAGACCTGCTTCGAGAATTCGCATCACCAGCGGCGTGAAGTCAGAGTCGCTGGTCATTAGGGCGAAGGCATCGACGTTCCCGCTGTAGAGCAGGTCCATGGCGTCAATGATCATTGAGGCATCGGTAGCGTTCTTGCCGGTTGTGTAGGCAAACTGCTGAACTGGGCGGATGGCGTTGGCGTGCAGCTTTTCGATCCAGCCACCCAACTGGGGACCGTTCCAGTTTCCGTGGGCATGGCGCACGTTTACGGCGCCGTACTTTGCGAGCTCCTGGAGTACCCCCTCGATGGACTGGTGACTGACGTTGTCGCAGTCGATGAGTAGAGCGATTTTGTAGTTGCTGTTCATCGTGCTTGAGCTGTCCTTGTCTCAGATGGTGGTTCCGAATACTAGCAGCAAAGCCGGAACCGCGGAAAACCGGGAAAGATCTATTAATGCGGTTATTTGGGCAAGCTAGCCCGCTTCTCCGGAGATATTCCCTTTTCCCACTCAGCTTCCTCTCCCGGCGCCGGCAAAAACCGCCCAAACTCGATCATCTGGGTGGCTGGAATGTCCTGCAGATAAATCCAGACATCTTCCGCTGTGATCTCTACGATGTGGGCAATTTCTTCCAGCATCTGGCTCATCAGGCCCTGTTTGATCTCGATGCTTCTGCCCTCCCGCACCAGGCCGTGCACATACACCTGAGGCGCGGTATTCGCTCTGCCACCCACAAAGTGATCGCCCTGATTGGCAGCAGAAAACAGAACCTGGGCAAAGAACCGCGGAGCGCCGGTTTGGGCGTTATGGGCCGCTGTGATGGCCTCGGCGATCTGTGATTTCTGCTGCGGCGACAGAGACAGATTCGCGACCGTGACGGTGTAAGTGGGCATGGGAAACTCCTGCCATGGGTTGTACGTTGGCACTGTATCTCGCCACTATGGGAGCGAGGCGGGCTTGTTTCACTATAGCAATGCCTATCTGCCTGGCCACGTGCACGGGCCAGGCAGGTCGGCTGAGAGACTGAACGAGGCGTAACCATGCAAATCGGGGTAATCGCAGACACCCACAGCAAAATGCGTCCCGAAGCCCTGGAGGCTCTGGAGGACTCGGATCTGATCCTTCATGCCGGTGACGTGGGGCGGGATGAGGTTCTGGAAGCACTGGAGGCCATCGCTCCCTTGGTTGCTATCCGCGGCAATATCGATACAGCAGGCCGTGCAGCGACGCTCCCTGATGTTCAGGATCTGGAATTCCTCGGCCACGCCTTTTACATGCTTCACGACGTCAAAACCCTCGACTTCGATCCGCAAGGCCGTTACCGCGTGGTGATCGCCGGCCATTCCCACAAACCCCGTAATGAATGGATCGGCGATGTTCTTTATTTCAATCCCGGTGGCGCCGGGCCCCGGCGTTTTACGCTGCCGATCACGGTAGGGCGGTTGCAGGTGAGTGAAGACTGTGTGGTTGGTGAGATTATTGAACTGCCGGTTTGAACCTGAAGCAAAGAGCTATCCTGAGACTCTCTTTCCTGGCTCGGTTTTTTTCGGGGACAGCGAAAACCGGGGAAGACGAATCCATTCAATCCACACTTCTCAAAATCATTGAACGGGCGGATTCAAAAACGGTTACTGAGATCGACGGCGTTTCTATTCTCCGTTCTTGAACTTCGCTATTACGTCAACCTTCACGCTATGTCGCGCCTGTATGTCGGAAAAGCCTTAAAAAGCAGGCTGGTTCGCCAGCGCTGACGAAACCAGCCAATTCACACTTAAGATCATTGAGCGCTGAAGGGGGCACAGGTCAATGGCTGGTAGACAGCTTTGGCAGCTTTACGTGGAAAAAGGATTTAATGTTGGCTTTCAATGAAGTCGCCATCTGCGCAATGTGCTCACTACGCTGTTGCTTTGCAAGCTGGGTGTAGTAATCAATGTCGATAGAGCCGTCTTCGTTCAGTTTCGGAGCTTGGTAACTCATGATGCTGTGTCCTCGTTTGACAAGTGAGTCATTTCGATAGGGAGCATATTAATGAGTATGAGGCTGTTGAAAAAGCGATCCTTTCTCATCAGAATGATGAATTAATCTCACCATTCGAGCGAAGTTATGCGCCACCTGCCACCCCTGAATGCGCTTCGGGTATTTGAATCAGCCGCGAGACATCGCAGCTTTGCCGCAGCTGGCAAGGAACTTTTTGTGACCTCATCCGCGGTCAGTCATCAGGTGAAGACACTTGAAGAATATTTGGGGCTTTCACTATTTGACCGAAGCAGGCGAACGGTGACGTTGACCAGTGAAGGCGAGCAATACCTCACATCTGTCAGGCACGCGTTCGACGAGATTGAGATGGCCACTCAGCGTCTGACTGAGAACCAGGAATCCAACGTGGTCAAGATCAGCGTTGCCCCCAACTTCCTCACCCGCTGGCTGATGCCGCGCATGGCCCGATTCCAGGCCTTGTACCCCGATATTGAACTGGAAATTAACGCGTCCATGGGGCTGCTGGATTTTGATCGCACAAGTACCGACATGGCGGTCTATTTTGGTAGTGGTGAATGGGACGACATCGAAGTGCATTTTCTGCGCAGAGTAATGCTGGTGCCGGTGTGTAGCCCGCAGCTATTGGAGGGAGGGTTACCGCTGGAAAAACCTGAAGACCTGGCCAAACACACGTTGATCTATGTCAGCAAACGGAAGTGGGAGTGGGAGAACTGGCTGCAACAATCGGGCGTTGATTTTATATCCACCAGGGGCGGCCTGCAGATGTCCAGTGGGCAACTGGCCACGGCGGCGGCCCAGGAGGGCCTGGGAGTTGCGCTGGCTGATAGCACCCTGACGTCTCGTGAGATTAAATCGGGTAAATTGGTGGTGCCGTTCGACATCCAGCTCGATACGAATCGGGCCTTCTATCTGGTCTACCGTAAACAACGTCCGCTGACCGTCGGGATGAAAGCATTCAAGGAGTGGCTGATGAGCGAAATGTAGCGAAAACCGGGACAAGTCCATTTCCTGAAAGAGATCGACATAATTATGCACAGCAGCAGCCTTCGAGGCACCGATTTCAAGATCACCCAGAATGGTGAGGCCATTCCGCACGCAGACCGGTTTTCGTCGTTTCAGGATACGGATCGCCTTGGCATCGTTGTCCCTGGTCGGTTTGAGGGCATCGGTGCAATGACGCTCATCATGGCCTATGTAACCGCGTTCTATGACCGCTATCGCGAGAGTGGGCCGGAGTTTTATGCCTACCCGGATTTCTTCACGTTTCAGCGAGAGGCCCCCTGTGCCGACTATTGCATGTTCGACATTTGGCCTTACCACAAGAATATTCACGTTCCCGAGGTTGGGCAGCAAACCTCCGAGGCGATTGCCGGGCGGGGCTTGAACGTTCTGCTGGTCCCTGACTCCGACGCGCGGGAGGTTGAGCTCTCACCGGTTGAACGGGAAAGCCTAAGGCGCAATGTCGAGCAGTGCTTTGCGTACTCCGCCTCCGGTACGGCGGCGTCGTCCGATCTTGTGGTTGAGTGCCGGAGTGAACTGCTTCGGAGCTATGCCTTGTCCGTTCTCGATTCCGTGCCTGCCGACGATTCGGTGCTGGAACAGCGCAGGCAATGGGAAGCACGACTGGCCGTAGAGACGTTGCGCCAGACGTTTCGTAAATTGGACCTTGAGGATGCCTTAGGGAGGATCTGATTTGCGCAATGGCAACCGGTTTTGGGCAATGCTGCTGGTGCTTTTTTCGCTAACGGCTTACGGAGCGGAAATGAACAATCTGGGCGACTATCAATGGAAAAACCGGCTGATCCTGGTTCAGGCAGCATCGGAAACGGAGGGCGCTGTTCAAACCCTCAAGGATGCCCATGCCGAAATTGATGATCGCGACATTATCTGGTTCGTGAACACCGGGGAGGGGATTGTTTCAAATCAGGCCAAGGTGTCCGGAGGTGTTGAGCAAGACATCAACGAACTGTTTGCAAAGGTCCGTCCTGAAGATAGGGTTTTGCTGATTGGAAAAGACGGTGGAATGAAAAGCCGAGAGCCTAGCCTCGATCTTGATGCTATTTTCGGCCGTATCGATGCCATGCCGATGCGCATGCGTGAGATGCGCTCGGGTGATTAGATCCGCATAACTACCGTAAGATGCCTCGCGCTGTTGGACGGGGAAACCGGAGCCTGATCAAAGCGCCCCGGCTTCAAAGGTGCATCACTGAACCTCGTACACTTCAATAATCGTCTTGGCCAGTTCCAGGTCGTTCTCATTCGCCAGCGCAAGCTGGTTCAGTGCCCGGATGGTTGTTGCTTTCTCTGAGGCATCGACACCCAGCAGTTGCACGATGGTGTCCACCTTTTCGCCGCCGCCACTCGCCAGCTGGTGCCGAAACTCTCCACTGAACGCGATGATGATTTCCTTGATCTGTCGCGGTTTGGAGGTCGAGATTCCAGAAGGGGTTTCAGGCTTCAGGGTGACGAAGTACTGGTCGGGAGAAAATTCGTGGATGGCGCCGGATACGCCATCGGTAGTGGAACCCAGTAGCCCCCCAATCACGATGTTACCGAAGAACCACGGGTTGGTTGTGGTGGAAAGCTGAGCTGTGTAAGTCTCGTAGCCTTCCTTCTCAAAGGTAATGGATTGGTTGGAGCCGCGGTCCACCGGCACAGTGATTGGCGTTTTACCGAGCACACGGCCGGAAACCATAACGGTGGCTTCTTCAGGCTCGCTGTTGAAGGTGAGTTTCTGGTCGGTTCCGGAGACCACCGAGGCGCAGCCGGTGAGGTACAGCAGAGCAGCCAGCACTGCCAGGATCCTTGCGTTTCGCACAGTAGATTCCTTCTTACTTAATTGATTATTTTGGGTTATTTCCTGCCGACAAGCCGGAGCTTATAGCGGCGCGCCATGGTAGCTAAGGGTTGGTGAGCTTGCTATGAACTGGGCAGGTAATCGGAGTAAAATCTCGTGAAATCTCACGCAGAGGCCGGTCTGGATTTCGTTTCAGGTCTGGTGGCTTTTTCTGCCAGGCGCAAAGTGACTACTCAAGGAAGCAGCAAGTGAATCTAAAAGGCTCACTCACCTCATGGAACGACGCCAAGGGCTTCGGCTTTATCACCCCGGACAACGGGGGCGAGCGTCTGTTTGCCCATATCAGCGCCTATCAGGGACGGGGCAGGCCTTCGGCCAGCCGCAAGGTGGTTTACTCACAGACCAAAGACGAGAAAGGGCGATTAAGGGCGTCCAGTTTCCAGTACGCCGGCGTCGCACGGCATCGCGCAGCGGTTGCTTCCGGAGTCTGGGTTGCTCTTTTGATTGCAGCTGCAGTCGGTGGAACAGTGTCGACGTTGTATCTTCAAGGTTATGTGCCGGTTCTTTTGCCGGTGGCTTATGGGGTGATGAGCCTGGTTACCTTCTTGATGTATGCGATCGACAAAGGGGCCGCCGAAAGTGGTAGCCGGCGCGTGCCGGAGGGGCGGCTGCACCTTTTTGAACTTCTGTGTGGCTGGCCGGGTGCACTGGTGGGCCAGCAATTTTTTCGTCACAAAACCCGCAAAACCTCGTTTCAGGTGGTCTTCTGGTTCTATGTGATCCTCAATCTCGCAGTGCTCGGCTGGCTGTTGTTCTGGCCGGATGCGGAGTTTGCGCGGCAGGCGCTGGAGATTAAACCGGTCATGCTTATCGGGAGTCAGTGATGCAAAACGTCTGCTCAGAAGAGGCTTTATCGGAATTGCTTCGGTCCTGCCCTGCGGTGTTGCTTCTATATGGTGGAGCAACCTGTGGCGTCTGTCAGGCCATAAAGCCTCGGTTGGAGACGCTAGCTAAGGAGGAGTTTCCGAAGCTGGTGACCGCTTACATTGATTGCCAGGAAGCCGCCAGCCCGCTGTGTGCGGCTCAGGGTATTTTTTCTCTGCCTGTTGTTCAGTTGTGGTTTGAAGGGCAGCGATTCGCCGAATTTGCCAGGGTGTTTTCTGTTGGCGATGTTCGTTCTGCGCTGGAGCGGCCTTATGGGCTCATGACACAGAAGTGAGTGTTGGAAGGCATCCGGCCGTTTTTCCGGGGCCGAAGAACTCCGGGGCGCGGCAGATCACCGCATTGACTCGCCCGAATCGCGATTTTATAGACAGGCCTGGACATCGTCCCCAAGAGCAATGGTACCCGCTTCAACCACCCGCGTTGTGATTCCTCCGTGTCCGCGCATGGCGTTGTAACCGCCGGGCCCGAGCACCGTCTCCATCTTGCTGCAGGGATGGCAAAGGCCTGTGTATTGCAGCACCGCATCGCCGATTCGGAATGTTTTGCCCTTCAGGGCCAGAAGGTTCAGGCCAGATACCACAATGTTGCGCCGGAAAACCTCGGGTGCGATGGCGTCGCGTTGAAGGCAGGAGGCAATGGCATGCAGGTGTTCTTGCTGGATCAGGGTTACCTGCCGTTTGCTGGTTTCGCGACCTTTGAATCGGTCACCTTCCAGGCCCTTGCCAGGAGTTATCGCCACGCTGTTGAGCGTCTGCATGGGCTTACCTCGGGCGGGGCGAATGCCAATCCATTCCACGCGACCGCGTTGGGGGAGGGTGTCCAGCAAGGTTTGAAGTGGGGTTGGTTCAGACATTGTCGCTCTCCTTCGATCCGCAGGGGCCTCACTGCAACTGGTATTCAACTGGCTGCAGCGGTTCGGGTGCCTGGTCGCCCAGGGCTTCGGCAACACTGATTTCATGAATCCGGCAGATTGCATCCAGCGGCAGGTCGTTGGTGTGTCGGCCAAAGGGAAACTCAAGCTGTTCAGACAGGCGATCCAGCCCAAAAAAGGTATAGGCCACGATGGCAGTGAACACCGGCGTAAACCAGCCCGCGACGCCTACCAGCCCGAACGGGAGCAGGTAGCAGAATACATACGCGGTGCGGTGAGCCAGCAGGGTGTAGGCAAAGGGCAACGGGGTGAGGACAATGCGTTCTGAGGCCGCCTGAATGCCCGCCAGGCCGTGAAGGTGCTGGTCTACGGCCGCGGTTGCTACAGAATCCAGATCGCCCGCTTTGTGAGCTTCTGCCAGAATGTCTCCAGCCCGGTGCAGCATAAAGGCGGCTGGGTTGCGGGTGGTCAGGGCCTGGTCAATGAGTTCTGGCGCCAGTGATTCGGGCAGATCACACCGTACATCTTCTCCCCGCAGCTGGCCTCGCAGCAGGTGAGCGTGAGCGAGGCATCGGGTCAGAAGCTCCCGGCGTCGCTCCGGGCTCAGGTAAATGGTGCCAGTCCGCGCCAGGCTGCGGAATTCATAGACCATGTGCCCCCAGTGTTTTCTGGCTTCCCACCAGCGGTCGTAGGTGGCGGTGTTTCGCACGCTTAAAAAGATGGACAGGGCGATGCCCATAATCGTGAACGGCAGGAGTGTGTATTCGACAATGCCGTCGAGGTAGTGGTGGCGCGAAACCCAGGTAACGGCGGCTGCAAACATGCCGGTAAGCAGAATGTGCGGCAGAATGTGGGGGACAACAGACCCTTTCCAGGCCAGCAAAAGCCGGAGTGGGCCGGGGCGCTCGCGAACAATCACGGTTAACACTCCTGGGGTTGATGATGGCCTTGTCTGAGGGTTGGCCGCTGTGATTCCTATGCCTTTTTACGGAGAACCCACCCGTTGCACAAGGGGGGGCTGATCTTTTACGCGAGGAGGGCAGCATTCTGGCCGTTGCTCGGCAGTACCCTTTGGTTTTCAGAGCAACCAGATCAGGCGGCGGGTTTGTGGCAGCAGTCACTGTCGCAAGCTGGTTTCGGGAGCGCAAGCTCCGACATCCGGAAACCGGGACAGACCTATTTTCATCCGGAAACCGGGACAGACCTATTTTGGAGGGGGGTATGGATGGCGAGGAGCATAGTCCTCGCCGCCACTGATCAAAGGATCGGTACAAAGCCAACGGTGTTGCAGTCGGCATGGCTCTCAACAATCTGGCCATCTATCCATACAGCTACGGCGCCTGCTGTGCCAGCCGCACTGCTGCCATATCGAATTTCCGCAGAACCATCACTGGCAACACGGATGATTCCCTCCGTTGGACAGGCTTCATTGACAGAGAGGCTCACCGGAGTGGGGGTCGATACCTGAACATGTCCCTGAATTGCAGAGCCGATAAGCTTGCCAGTCATTGAGTATTCAAGGTCAGACTCCGTGCTTTCCAGGCGCGTCTCGGTATTGGTGAGAGCGATGTAATGGGTGCCGACCTTCAGCTCGAAGGCTTCGATGGTGTCAACAAAACGGCCGCTTGCCGAGTCGTTTTCCCAGCGGAATAGTTGATCCCAGTCGCTGCGACCTTTTACGGTCAACGGCTCGCCGCTGTTTCTAAGCTCACCGGTGATGTTATAGCTTTCATACCCCTTCCAGCTTTCGCTGGTCGCTGTTTCGCCGGTGAGAGTATCAACGTACCGGAAAGTGCCATTGAGCAGGACGTTGCCGTGGCTAAAGGTGGAAACGACGCAGTTATTGAACGACCAGCGTTCATCTATATTCCAGTCTTTGCCCGCGTAGCCGCTTGAGTCAAGCGAGAGAGTTGGCTCTGCGCGTACGCCGCCCCCTGGTCCTGGGCTTCGGTTAGCCGCAGCAATTTTTGAATTTGAGTCAACTACCCGCTTGGAATAACGCCCTGACCATAATCGCCGCATTGAGATTGCACCGCGATAATCAATTCTGAGGCTACAGGCCGATGTCTCTTCGTATGTGGTCTGAGAGAGAGCGAAGCTCCTCTGTGGCTTTTCGTCTGCTTCGAAATGTCTTCCAAAGAACCACAAGGCGTGTTTTGAGTCGATCGGCACGGTTTATTGAACGTGTTGGATTCTGTCCTTCCGACGATCGCGCGGATGAGTCCTTCTCATCATGATTCCTGTGTTTGCCCATGACCCTCGCCCCTTTTTCTGAGTAACGTCCTTTAAAATTTCAGTGCCCACATCGGCAGCGATGTTGGTGTTACTCAGTCCAGAAAGGCTTCCGGGCTTCCTGTTCGGCATCGATTCTGGAGATGCCGATGTCTTGCAGCATGAAGTCAGGCAGGCGGGCAAGTTGTCGACGAGTTCTCCAGTTCACATGCCATCGGCTGATTTTATGAATCAGGCTGCTCTTAACTGTATTACTGCTGTGCACGTAATTGGCTGCGTGAGCAGAGGAGGAAGCGGCTGACATTGTGGTTCTCCTGTACTGTAAAGTTCAGGCTTATTGTTTCGTTTGGACTGCCGCCGGACAAACGGGTTAAACTGACATACGATTAAGTTAGGCTTAACCATAGGTTGTGAGTATGCAGGCGCTCCCTCCCCTCCGGGCTCTACAGGCTTTCCGGTATGCGGCCAGAGACCTCAGCTTCAAAGCTGCGGCTGAAGCAATGAACATTTCCAATGCGGCGGTCAGCTCACACATTCGCGGGCTTGAAGAGTTCCTCGGAATTAAGCTGTTTGTGAGGCTGACTCGGGAGGTGAAGCTGACCCCTGAAGGAAGTCGTTTGTCGGGATTCATCGAAACGGGCTTTCAGGAGATTGAACGGGGTATTGCCACTTTTGCTCCGAACTCTGATCCGACAAATCTGAAAGTGTCGACGTTGCCCTCGTTTGCGAACCGCTGGTTGATGCCCAGAATCAGTCGGTTTCAGGAAAAATACCCTCAGATAAAGCTCAGTATTATGCCCAGCTTCAGCCTGGTGGATTTTCAAGGCGACGGTGTTGATTTGGCGGTTCGTTTCGGGAAGGGAAATTATCCCGGGCTGGAGTCCCGATTATTAATGGAAGAATCGCTCGTTGTGGTTTGCCACGAGGCACTTGTTGGGGACCGCAAAATCGAGATTTCTGACCTTGCAGGCTTGCCCTGGCTCGTTGATGAATCCATTGATATGCAGGGCTCCTGGACCGAGTTTCAGAAGGCCTTGGGCATTGATATTCCCGACACCGCTATCAAACTCGTTGTAAATGAGGCGACTGCCCAGGTGGAAGCGGTACTTGCAGGGCGTGGCATTTCATTGGTCCGCTACACTCTGGTCGCCGATATGCTGGAGGCCGGGCTCTTGATCCGGCCGATCAATTTCTCTATGCCTGCGGAGTATCACTATTACCTTGTTGCCCCGGAGGCCAAGTTCAGAACCGAAAAGGTCAGAGCCTTTGTGTCCTGGATTTCCTCCGGTTAATGGTACTGGACCTGGTTAGCACCTGAGTAGTTGATCAGAGAAGCAAGTGTATTGCCGCCATTAGATTCAGAAGTGTCATTATCAGATCGACCAGGAAGATGAACAGCATCTTGCCGGTAACCTTCCAGGCACCACCCCCGTGGCGATTCTGGAGCGCTATGGGCACGTTAAACGCGAATTGAGTTCCATGGGCCACTGCTATGACCAACAAAAGCAGGCCGCGCTGGGCATCCTCCGGGAAAAGGTTAAGGTTCCAGACCAGAAGAAAGCACAGAAGTGCAAAGGCGAGAGATCGAAAGAAAAATCTTGTCTGAATGGGAGCAAGAAAATGACACAGCACAAACACGTTGGCAGCGCTCTCGATGATCTGCTTGAAGCTGACGGTTCACTTGAGCAAGTAGAGGCTGAGGCGCTCAAGCGGGTAATTGTCTGGCAGATCAAACAGGCTATGGGGCACACCGGTGTGAACAAGTCTCAGCTTGCCCAGAAAATGCATACCAGCCGAACAGTGGTTAACCGCCTTCTTGATGAGAAGGACACTGGTGTAACCATCACAACGCTTGTCAAAGCCGGGCGCGCTCTGGGTATGACCTGGACTTTGCAGGCTGGTGAAGATAATGGATCTGGGCGCGCGGCTTGATCTGGGCATAAACATGCAAATAGGGGTAACGCAGACACCCACAGCAAGATGCGTCCCGCTCTGGAGGGCTCGGACCTGATCCTGCATGCCGGTGACGTGGGGCGGGATGAGGTTCTGAAGGCACTGGAGGCCATCGCTCCGAAGGGACGTTATCGCGTGGTGATCGCCGGCCATTCCCAAAAACCACGCAATGAGTGGGTTGGCGATGTGCTTTACTTCAATCCGGGTGGTGCCGGCCCCCGGCGTTTTACGCTGCCGATCACGGTAGGGCGGCTCAGGACAGAACCTGGCCGCCGTCCACCACCAACGTCTGGCCTGTTATCCACCGGGCCAGATCGGAGGCCAGGAATAACGCCACGTCGGCGACTTCCTCTGGCGTGCCCAGGCGCCCGAAGGGAATCCCTCCGCGAATACGCTGGTAGAGCTCTGGATTGTTCTGCCGGGCCTCATCCCACACGCCGCCCGGAAATTCGATCGAGCCAGGGGCAATGCCATTAACGCGCACTTTATACGGCGCCATGGTCGCAGCAAGGCTGCCGGTGTAGTGGGCGACCGCGGCCTTGATGGCGGCGTAGGGGGCGGTGCGTGTCGAGGCGTGCAGGGCGGCGATGGAGGCAATATTGATGATCGTGCCCCTGGTTTGCTTAAGCGCTGGCAGGCAGATATGGCTGGCGCGAACCGTGCCCATCAGATCCACTTCAACACTGCTCAGCCAGCCTTCTTCGTTGTCCTCCCGCCCGAACGCCGAGGCGCAATTGACCAGCACGTCCAGGCCGCCCAATTCGCCTATGGCTGTCTGCAGGTAGGTTTCCAGCGCGGCCTTGTCGCCGATGTCGCAGGGTGCCACATGCAGAGCCGAGAGCCCCTCGTCTGCCACTTCTACTGCCAGTGCGTCCAGGGACGCCTGCCCGCGGGAGCACACAGACACGCTGGCCCCGGCTCGGGCAAACCCCAACGCGATTGCCCGACCAATTCCCTTGCTGCCGCCAGCGACGATGACGCGCCGGTCGTGGAAATCAAACGTCATTGGAGGCTCCTGTTTTCCCATAAGGTTATGTCTCGACCTTTATGCTGTTTTCGGCCGTATCGAAGGCATGCCGATGCGCAACAGCGATTAAACCTGCTCAACTATTCCTTGAGCCGAACAAGCAACTGCCCATCTTCGACCTGGATATAGTCCACCCCTGCCGCAAAGGACTGCCAGAACCCCGGATTAGCGCCAAACTCGTTAACCAGGTCCACATTCTTGAGGTTGCCCAGCCAGGCATTCGGGATGGGGACGCCCATCAGGCTGACACCCTTTAACTTCACGAGGGGGCGACCGTTGGCAAAGGAGAGCTCTACGCCGGCATTCACTCGCAGGGTTCGGCCACCGAGTACAGGGAAGTCCTCCTCAAGAGGTACGAGAAGCAGGGCGCTCAGGAGATTGTCTGAAAGATCCACGGCCAGTCTTTGCGCCAGATCGGTGTTATTGGCCAGCATACCGTTGAGTTCCCGCTCGCTGAAGCGAACTTCACGGCTAGCGCCTTCCTCACTGTAGGGCTCCGGCTTTAACCGGCCTCCAGATCCACCGCCTTGGGTATCAATGCCCAGGGTATTCAGCTTGCTGTTGAGTGAATTCTGTTCACTGGCATTCAGGGTTACCGGCTCGAAGTTGTCAGGAAAGACATAGTGGCTGAGCCACCAGTAACCCACGCCGACGGTGGCAACGATGGTGACCAGCACAATGCCAAAGACGTGCATGCCACTGAAGCCTTCCTTTTGAGGTGGCGGCGCTGACGCTGTTTTATCTTCGGTAGTCTCATTCATTGCCAATGTCACCTGATGGCCCTTTGAATTCCCCGTAGGGCCGGTGGAGCAGTCGCCTCCTTGCCGGCTTTCAGGTTACCTAAGGAGAGTTTATACGCGGTGGGGTGATTATCCCAATGATGGAAGGCGTTCGAAGACCGGAACAGATTTATTGTTGGGGGCCTATACTGAGGAGAGGCTGAACGCTGCCAAAGGCGGCTGGTCTCTGAGTTCTCGTTACCAGGGAGTTGGCGATGGTGGAAAGCTGGCACGATTTGCTGGTTGCCATACAGGAAATAAGTTTGCTGGATGTTCTTCCGCAGGCAGCAGTTCTGGTGCTTGCGGCGACGGCTGCGTTCTATCTGCATCGCCTTGTTGCCCGGCGCACCGCTGCGGACTCCCAGGGCGTGCGCCACCTGACGCAACGTGCCCTCCAGCGCCTTGCCTTTCCCGTCTCGATGCTGGTGCTGGTTCTGCTGGCGCGCGTGTTGCTTGCCGCGCTTAACCAGGCCTACTGGGCCCTGGATCTGGCGGTCCCGCTGCTGATCTCGTTCGCCCTGATCCGCACCCTGGTGTATATGTTGCGCAAGGGCATGCGAAGCGGCCCCCTGGTCAAGGCTTCGGAGAATGTCATCAGTACCCTCATCTGGCTGGTGGTGGGCCTGCATCTCGTGGGCTTGCTCCCCGGGTTGCTTGAGGCCATGGATAGCCTGGCCTTCTCCGTGGGTGAGCTGCGCATATCCCTGTTGGCGATCGTCAAGCTAATCCTGCTGATGGGCCTGGTGCTGGTTGTTGCCATTTGGCTCTCGGGCATTATCGATCGGCGACTGACCCAGTTGCCGTATCTGAGCGCCGGTGCGGCCGTGGGGTTCTCTAAAGTCGCCAAGCTGGTGCTGATCACTGTCGCGGCTCTGTCTGTTCTGAATCTCGTCGGCATAGATCTTACGGCGCTCGCAGTGTTTGGCGGTGCTCTGGGTGTTGGGCTTGGCTTCGGCCTGCAGCGTATCGCCAGCAATTTCATCAGCGGTTTTATTCTTGTGTTCGACCGCTCGATTCGCCCCGGTGATGTGATCAGCATTGGTGAGAAGTTCGGCTGGGTGGTCGCACTGCATGCCCGCTACGTGGTGGTACGCAACCGCGATGGTGTGGATACGCTCATTCCCAACGAAAACCTGATTACCACTGAGGTGATCAACTGGTCCTATTCGGATCCCAATGTACGCCTGAAGATCCCGGTGTCGGTGAGCTACAGTGATGACGTGGAGCGTGCGATGGCCATTATTCTTGATATCGCCCGCGAGCACCCGCGAGTGATCGCGGATCCGGAGCCGGTATGCCGGTTAACAATGTTCGGCGACCACGGCATTCATCTGGAGGCCCGGGTCTGGGTCGCCGACCCGCAAGCAGGTTTTGGAAGCGTAAGTTCGGACATCAACCTGGCGATCTGGCGCCGATTCAAGCAAGAAGGCATCACCATTCCGTTTCCACAGCAAGACGTTTACATCAAGGAATTGCCGGCGAAATAGTGATAGCGCAATATCGGGACAGATTCATTTTCTACGAATCGGCGTGATCGCAGATGCCCAAGCTCCGAGGTGAATGTTTCTCAGAATCCAGCCAGGATAGCCTGGCATAGAACCAGCCTCGACAATGATTTTAGAACGCAACATCAACCGGACTGATGTCTTATTCAGGGAAAAGATCATGAAATTTGACCTTCTTGGTACTCGACAACCTACTCACAGAATATACAAAGTCATTTGTCTCATCGTTTTTATTCTTTCCTACGCATGCAGCAGTTCCTCATATGCTGGTATGGATGAAGCAGAAAAAGCGATAGGTGAGAAAAACTATTCTGAAGCCTTCCGCCTACTTTCCTTAGAGGACGAACCAGGGCCCAAAGCAAATTACTATCTCGGGTTGCTGAATTATTACGGCCTGGGTGTTGAAAAAAACACCCGGCGTGGCCTGGAGTTGTTAAAAAAATCAGGTGAAAAGGCGTTCAAGCCTGCGATGGTTAAGCTCGTTGAGATCTACAAGGAGTCTTATCAAACAGATGTTGTCAGCAGAGTTGGCATGGCCTTTTGGATTTCAAACCTGGCTGAGACTGAAGATCCCTTCTGGCAGCGTGAACTCGGTGCGTTGTATCGACTCGGAATAGGAGTACAAAAAAGTGATAAGGCGTCATTTCTGATGATTGCCCAGTCAGCACTCAATGGCTATGGGCCAGCTATGTTAGATCTGTATTACGCATTCAACCGTGGGCTGGGCACTGATAAAGATAAAGAGCAAGCATTGAGGTGGTTGAAAGGCGCAGCCAGTAAAGGGGTAGAAGGCGCGCAAGCGTTATGGGAGAAAGAAAACGGCGTTATAAATTATCAGACACTGGTCTCCAAAAATCCTTCTGCTCCGAAGGTCGTCATTAACTACTCTCTGGCATGCAATCATTGCCTGGACTTCTTGCATGATGAATTAAGCTATTATTTGGATCAGGCCGAACAAGGTCATTTGTCTATCGTTCTGCGTGAAATGCCATTTCGATTGCGCACGGAAAGCCCGAACCGATTCGGCCCTCCTACACAGGACATAATTACTCCATCCTTTTACGTCCATTGCATACGCTCCAAAAAGGGTCCTGCAACCGCAGCGAATGCGTTGGTTAAGCTTGCCACTACCGCTGAAGAGAATATTCTGCCAACACAGGATGGTTCTGATGTGATGGATTGGCGTATTTTAGGGCACCCGATAGATGGCTCGGCGATACGAAATTTTCAATCAAAAAATGAAATGTATGAATCATTGCTTCATGCCTATTCGGTTGATGTTTCCGAATGTAGCCCCCAGCAGTATTCAGAATATGTCGAAAATATTGCCAATGTGAACGAGGGGGGAGAAGCCAATACATTTGAGTTTAATGATAAAAAATATGCGCCAAGCATATTTGACCGTAATCCGGAACCGGAACCGGAGAAACTCCGCCGGGATGTGGAGCGGTATTTGTCTAAAAACTGAGTACTCTGTCGACCGGTAAGCCCTCCGCTGCTTTAGAGTATTTCCTCAATCGGGTAGACGTACTGCAGGTACAGGTAGAAAAACAGCAGAGAGATCACAAGGATGATCACACCCAGTACTGGTGAGCTGACCTTGATGCCGGAGGTCGACGCTTCCAACGTGGAGAGGCCCCGGTTCCCCTCCTTGTCGGTCGCTTTCAGGTCCGCCCGAAACTGCAGCCACGAAAAATAGATGCCAGCTCCTACCAGGACAATGACGACGACAAAGATGATCCGCGACGACAACAATTGCCACTCGAATACGCGTTGTCGGTGGTCGTATCCTTCCGTACGGTAGTCGTAATAGGCCTTGAGGGCGGACTTCATGGCGGCTTGACCTTCCGCGTCCATCAAATTGCCAGAGATGATCATCGGGGCCTGCAGCGGTTGGAGACCGCCCTCATTGTCCTCGGCTTCAAGGGCAGACTTCATGGCATCGATCCGTGAAGTGTCCGCCCGTTCAGAACTGTTTTCCTGTTCCTCGCTCCAGGACAGCGAAATCGGCCCCATCAACAAGGCACTTACGAATAACGCATGCCAACATCGCATTATATGTTGTCCTCCAGGGCTGTCAGGAACTGAATGCTGCGCAGGCGCCAGTTGATACGCTCGTAATAGCCTTTGTCGGCCTCGGTTTGCTGGTAGGCCTCGAACTCAGCGTCGGTCAGGATGTTTCTGAGGATGGCCAGCAGGTCGTTTGCGAGGCCGCTGCCCCAGTCATCCAACGCCTCGGGCAGCTCCGGCAGACTGGCGCCCTGAACCTGGATAGCTATGGGAGACATGATGGTGCCATCCGGACTAACGTATTCAACCAGCCCGTCCGGTCTCAGGCGCCGCTTTGACCCGTCCTGCCATGTCAAGACGATTGAGCCATCTTCAAGAATGGTTCGTGTAGCGTCAGATGTGCCGACTGGGGTCTCCGGGGTGACAGAAGGCGGGCCGAGATTGACCTCTTCACGCTCCAGGATGCGAAGTTCCTGGTCCCGATGCTCGGGCAGGAGCACCTCGAATCTCGGCAGGGCTTGAATGAGCATGAGGGACAAGTTAATGGAAAGTGTCTGGCAATGAGTGTTGTTGTCTTCGATGACCTCTCGGACTTTGTCTCCCGGGTCTATACGGGCGCAAAGCTGGTACCGGCCCGGTGGGATGTCAGTTGGCAGTATTGCCGAGGTGCGATAACGCGCGCGTTGCCGCGGAGGCAAGTTATCGGTATTGCTGACGCGACCACCCTTGAGCAGGACGCCATCGAAGTAGTGTTCGTTGTAGCGGGCATAGCCAGTGGGCATGATTTGACGGGTTATGAAAATGTCGATCATGTACCCGTTGTCGGATGATCGGGTCCCCTTTGCCACATGATCCCCGCGGTTTATGGCAGTCAAGGTGAGGGAAGTGCCGATGTCTTCTCCGGCGTTGGCGTTATCCGGCGCCTCTAGCCCGATCATGAGATCGGGCTGAGCCCAAGTCAGTCCCGGGAAGAGAGATAAGCCGAAAATCACCATGAGGTAAAAAGAGCAGGGCGCATTTATGCTCTGGGGGAGCTGCCTCTGCAAAGTGCTTTTGTTGCTAGTCCCGTTTTCAGTCTGGTCTTTGAGTGACCTAATCCCGGATGAAATTTTTTCTTTGAGTCTGTTCATTTCGCCACATCCTTTTAGCGTGTCGATGGCGGCACAGATCGATAACTCCGGAAATATCTCGATCTGGGGATGTTCAAAAAATATACACCCTTATTGTTGGGTTGTCGTCGGAAAGCAAGAACGAACCCCGCACCGCGGATTGCGGGATGCTGGCTTTCGCAGCCTGCTGGACTATGCTTGCCTTATCTTAAGGCGGCCGGGAGGCGGCTTGCAGGGTTTAGCTAGTCGAATAAGTGCAGAGTAGTGGCTGTAACAGGAGGTTCTGCCCAAGCAAATCGAAAAGGAATTTGTCATGAAAGATCGCTTCAAAGGCACCCGTTTCGCCCTCGTTATAGCAATAGTTATTTCACTGTCGGCCTGTATTTCCCATCAGCGCTACCGTACCGAATCTGGTTTGTGTATTTCCGCCAATCCTATGGAAGAGTGCGCTCTGCATTCGCTTCAGGTATTCCAGTCGCCCAACGCCATTGATGAGAAGTACCATTTGGGCTTTGTCGAGTTCGACGATCAGGGGCAGCTCTGGGATCGCGAGCAATTGAGGGAGGTGATCGGCCAGGTTAATACCTTGGCCGCCGATCGCGATCTATTGATGGTGGTGTTCGTGCATGGCTGGAAGCACAGTGCCCAGGCTGGAGATAGTAATATATCCAGTTTTCGAGAGTCTCTGCGTCGATTGAGTGCGCTGGAGTCAGCCATGAGCGCGAGGACCGATGTGCCGTCGAGGGAAGTGGTGGGCATCTATCTGGGTTGGCGTGGCGGCTCCGTGAGTCTGCCCGGGTTAAAGGAGCTGACATTCTGGGAACGCAAGAATACCGCCCATAAAGTAGGGCGCGGCGGCGCTACTGAATTACTCAGCCGCCTTGAGCTTGTGCAGAAAACAAAGCGGGCTCAGGCGCTTGCCGATGGTAAATCCCACCGTACCCGTTTCGTCGTGGTAGGGCACAGCTTTGGTGGAGCGCTGGTCTTTTCTGCGATGAGCGAGATTTTAGAAAACGGATTTGTACAGACTCATGGCCCGGACGCGGTGGTGAGCGATACCATCGGCTTCGCGGATCTTGTTGTCCTGATTAACCCGGCTTTCGAGGCTGCACGCTATGCAACGCTTAGTGATATGGCAAATGAGCGGCGGCGGTACTTTGAGAGCCAATTGCCAGTATTGGCGGTACTCACCTCTGAGGATGACGATGCCACTGGCATGGCATTCCCCCTCGGCCGCTGGTTTTCTACGCTGTTTGAAACCGAGCGGGACGCCCAGCGTCTCAATCCCGTTACCGGGAAGAGCGAAGTTATCGATCAGGGCTCTGCCAATGTGACGGCATTGGGCCACTTCGATCCCTATCTGACCCATTACCTTCGCGCGGAGGAGACCTTTGCGGACGACGAACAGGCCGGTTTCAGCGCATCCACAGCAGTACAGACGTTCGTTTCAGCCAGCAAGGGCTGGGAAGCAGACAGGCCAGGTAGCCGCATCCCGTTTGAAGGCGCAGTGCTCGAGCGCACGGATTCCTCGGCCGGGCGAAATCCTTATTTGAATATACGGGTGGATGGCGAACTGATTCGGGATCACAACGATATTTATGATCCAAGAATTGCGAGCTTCATTCGGCAACTGATCCTGATCTCTTCCCAGAGCCAGGATGAGGAAGATCGGGTAGATGCGCGAATAAAGATGGCTACTCCGTAGGGTCTTGGCAGCTATCACTGGTGCAGGTGGATAGTAGGTAGGTGCTCGAAACTTCAAGAAACTGTTCGATAATCGGTGTCATCAAGATTCCCTCTGATTGTTTATTTGGTTTGCAACCTAACAGGTTGGGGCGATTCCCGATAAAAAAACTGCGGAAAACCGAAACACATCAAGGCTTGCCGCCACCCCATGCTGAGACGAATCCCTCATATCCATATACCAGCCCTGTCTAGCCCATTTTTACAGCAAGTTCCCCTAGCCCCTGCGGCACGGGACTTTCAGCTGTTTTACCAGAGGTTCCCAACAAGGTTATCCACAGCTTTTGTTAATAACGTACGTGGCAATACCGGTTTACCCATGCGTTGTTGCTGAGCAGAATCCCGGCCTTAAATGTATTTGAGCGTATGCTCATAATTAGCAGTCAAAGAATGGGAGCCTCCATGAAAGCTTTGCTGAATGCCTATCTGGATACTTCGTTGGTGCTTCGCATTGGTATCGCGCTTGTGCTCGGCCTAGTTGTCGGACTGGTGGGTGGGTCTGCGGTGGCCGAATGGCTGGACCCTTTAGGGGAGCTGCTGCTTCGCTTGCTGAAGTTTTTGATTGTACCGATTGTATTGTTCACGTTGGTGGTGGGCATCAACCAGGCTAACCATGGGCAGCATGGGGCGTGTAGGCCGCAAACTGCTTGGTTTCTATGTGCTTACCTCAGCCCTGGCCATCACGGTGGGATTGGTGGTGGCTTCGGTGTTGACCCCTGGCAGTGGGCTGGAGCTGACGTCGTCCGAGACTGTCAACGTTCCGAATAACCCGGGTTTTGTTCAGGTGCTGCTGAACATCGTGCCAACCAATATTGTGGGTGCCTTCGCCGAGCCGAACCTGCTGGGAATTATTTTCACGGCGGTGGTGTTTGGCATCGCGTTGCTCAAGCTGCGGGAATCTAGGGCGCAGGGGCAAGCCGCCGAACGTGTGTATGCCGTGGTCTCGGGCCTGAATGAGGTCACCATGAAAGTGATGGCCGGAGTAATACAATATGTGCCAATTGGGGTGTTCGCTATTGTGGCCAGTACCGCGGGCAAGCAGGGTATAAACCCCATCCTGGCCCTGGGGGATATGGTGATGGTGTTGTACATCGCCCTGGCAGTGCAGCTGCTGGTGTACGGGGTGCTGATGCGCCTCAATGGCGTAAGTCTGGCGGAGTTTGTTCGCGAGGCCCGCGTTCCGGTTGCCACGGCTTTTGCCACCCAGAGCAGTTCGGGCACGCTGCCCCTGACCCTGAACGCCGCACGCCGTCTTGGCGTTCCGCGCAGTATTTACGGTTTCAGTTTGCCACTGGGCGCCACCATCAACATGGATGGGGTGGGTATTCGGATTGCCATTTCAGCCGCATTTGCTGCTAACGTGGTCGGAGTGCCCCTGGATCTCATTACCATGCTGGAAATCGCTCTGATCGGTACCCTCGCGTCCATTGGTACCGCAGGCGTGCCGGGCGCGGGGATCGTGATGATTGCTACGGTGTTCGCACAGGTGGGCCTGCCCATCGAGACTGTGGCGTTGCTGGTGTCTATTGATGCCCTCGTTGGGATGGGTGCAACTGCCATGAACGTCACCGGGGATCTGGTAGGCACTTCCGTGATTGCCCGTTCCGAGGAAAAATATCAGCCGGAAGAGGGGGCGTTGGCACGCGAATCGGCGTAAATGTTTCTTGATGGTCAGTCCGTCTTGTGAGGAGTAGCTATGTTTCGTATTCACGTCGAGCGGGTACTTGGAAAGGGTATCGACACGGTTTTCGAGGCCATCGCCGACCATGCTCGCTATGATCGGTTCCCAGGGGTTAGCAAGTCTGTGCTGGTTGAAGAGGGAAAAGACGAGAAAAATGGCACTGGTGCGCTCCGGGTGATCGGCGCCGGCCGGCTTGAACTGACTGAACGAATTACGCGTTTTGAGAGGCCAAACCGTATGGACTATCGCATTGAGAAATCCAGCCCGTTTCGCGTGCAGCACACAAAGGGAGAGATTGTTTTGAAGTCCGAGGGTGAACAGACGCGTGTGATCTGGATTTCCGAAGGTTCCGTGAAGGTGCCCTTGGTTGGAAGGATGATGGATCGGATGGCCGAGCGTAGCTTTTCGGGAGCCTTCAGTTCGCTGCTGAAGGCCATTGAGCGGCTTTAGGGGCAGATGTCCCCAGAGGTAACCTTGGTGAAAAAACATCGTTTGGAAAGATTGTCGGTAGAGCTTTGCGGCGTGGTTATGATTGTTTTCCTTGCGTTGCCTGGTGTCTCGTTAGCAAGTAGCAATCTGACATTCGCGTACAGCGACAAATCACCGCCTTACAGTTTCTCACTCAACGGGAAGACTCTCGGGCTGCTTCCGGATTTAGTACAGCTGACCTTCAGTTTTATCCCCGGCTATGCCACGGAACATGTGGTGGTGCCCTGGGCCAGGGCGCAGTATAACGTGAGACTGGGCCTTGCCGATGGCCTTCTTACCTATCCGTCGGAGGAGCGAAAGGAATACGCCGTCTTTTCAGACCAGCCACTCTTTACGCAGGACTTCGGCCATCTGGTTTACTCGGCAGACAACCCCAACAGTGACCTGATCGAATCGGCTACCAGCTTTGCTGATTTGTCCAGTCTGACGGTGATCGTCGAGAGGGGCTCCCGGTGGGAAGAGGACAATATTCCCGGCTATCTGGAACGCGAGCCGGGCCGGGATATGAAAGCGATGATGCATCTTCTTATGCTGCGGGAGGCGGGCGATTTCATGGTGCAGCCCGCCGAAGACGCCCGATACATCGCTCAACAACTTGGCTATTCGGAGAAGCTGAGAGTTCGCCAGGTTGATTTTATTCCGAACTCCCGGATCCCTTTCCACATTGGTGTTTCGCGGCAGCACCCCTCCGCGATGGATGTGATCAATGAAGTTGACGCGGTCACGCAGAACCCTGAATTTCAGTCAGAGCTGAACACGTTGATCAGAAGATATCGATAACGCGGCCAAGGCCGGAACAATTTCGTCTAGTCATCCGTTTTAAATCTTGCTTTGCAGTTACCGCTCATACACATGGTGCAGTAATGCTCGCGGTCCTCGTGGCTGGTGCCTTCTGCGATCTTGATGCCACAGCCGCTGCAGAGCAGGATGGCAATCTCGCCTTCAGTTCTCACTATGGCGTGTTCATAATTCATAAGACAGTCCATTCCCGTTCTGAAATGCTTGCTGGGTACTACGAAATTCGTGAAGGGTCAGACCGCTGGCAGAAATCCGCGACGAAGCTCTCCCATTATTCCAGAACCTTAGGCCAGTTTGCGTCTGCCTGCCGAATGAACCCCTCGGTATTCTTCAGCCACCGATACTGAACAGACTGGTTGTAGTTCAAATACAAACGGCCATCCCGTATGGCCCAGTGCTCTGGATCTCCCTTGGCAAGATAGCCCTGCGCGACCGCCCAGGCACAGTACCCACCATAAACCGGTAAGTAGCGTTCAGGGTTGGCCTCAAAGCGTGCCAGGTTTTCTGCGCTCGAAAATCGCCAGGTTACGCCCAGATGCTCAGTAGTGTATTCGCGCGAGCCTTTGGTTGGCTTTCCCGTTTGGAAATAGCTGACGGTGTCGTAGCCGCCCGCTCCTGTGTTGCTAAGCAGGCCCGTGTATACAGCAGGTTCGGAAGCCCATGCGCTTGCAGAAACGAATAATGCAAAGGTGATCAGTAGCAGCTGTCTTTTCATATTGGTTTCTCCTCGGTCTATAGACACGAGCGAGGTGAATTGGTTCTCCCCGTGAAGGTTTTGTGATCTCTTCTTTACCGACTTTTGACCGGGCCGTGACGGCCGCGTAAGCGTTCCTTTTTATTCTGCATCCTGGCGCTGCAGGCTCCGACTCAGGAGCCGGGCAGTGTCGAACACAAATTAAATTGTTTCCAGCAAGGAGAATGCACAATGAAAAAGCTGACAGCCACTCTTTTGGCATTTGGTACCACCCTGGCCTTGATGGCACCGGCCCACGCAGACGACATGGCTAAGGACAGCAAGGGTATGGACGAGACCATGATGCATGACGACATGAAAGATGACGGCATGGCCAAGGACTCAATGAAGACCGATACCATGCATGACGGGATGAAAACCGACGGCATGATGGATGAGGGAATGAAGAAGGACCATATGGACAAAGACACCATGAAGAAAGATGAAATGTCCGACGGGGATAAAACCTCGATGTGATGTCAGTGATTGGGAAAAGGCTCAGGTTTCGTCGCCCGGATACATTCCGCATTCGGCGACGGGCACAAACGGCGAAACCTGTAGTAACCCCTTAATACCCGCTCCATTAGCCCCACTGCTACTGTTTCCGGACCTGGCAAAACAAACACAAGGAGACAGCCGTGAGCGGGAAGAAGATTCTGATGATCACCGGTGATTTCACCGAAGACTACGAAACCATGGTGCCATTCCAGGCGCTGCAGGCCGTTGGTCACACGGTGCATGCCGTTTGCCCGGATAAGAAGGCGGGCGATACCGTGGCCACTGCCATCCACGACTTCGAGGGTGACCAGACCTATTCTGAAAAACCGGGTCATCGGTTTGCCTTGAATGCGGACTTTGAAGGGATCAACCCAGCTGATTACGACGCCCTGGTGGTGCCCGGCGGGCGTGCCCCCGAGTATCTGCGCCTGAACAAGGATGTGCAGAAGCTGGTTCGCCATTTCTTTGAAACCAACAAGCCAGTTGCGGCGATCTGCCACGGTGCCCAGTTGTTGGCAGCGGCAGGGGTTCTGGAGGGGCGAAAATGCTCGGCTTACCCGGCTTGCCAGCCGGAGGTGGAACTGGCTGGCGGAACCTTCGCTGGTATCGAGGTTGATCAGGCCGTCACCGATGCTAATCTGGTAACAGCGCCCGCGTGGCCCGCCCATCCGGCCTGGCTGGCGCAGTTCTTCAAGTTACTGGAGCAGTAACAGGGCAGGGGCCGGCCTACCGGCCCCACAACGTGTCCAGGGAGGCTGTTATGTGCAAGCTCTTCATCAACGCCGATCCGGAGCTTTGGGTCAGCCGAACCCACTCCCTGCGCATTGATGGCATGGTCACCAGCGTGCGGATGGAGAATGCCTTCTGGCAGGTACTGTCGGAGTTGGCCGAGCGCGATGGCATGAACCTTCCCCAGATGATCACCCGCCTCTACCACGAGTCTATTGATGCCGGCCACGACCTCGGCAATTTCACGTCCTTCCTGCGGGTTTGCGCGCTGCGCTATCTTGAATTGCAGCTGAGTGGCGACGTGCCCAGGGATACCCGGGTGCCCATTGCCTCACTGAATGCCGACCGGATTCTTGCCGGTAAAACCGGTGAGCCGGTAGCGCAGGAAGTGGTGAGCAAGGCGAAGCATTAAATTCTCTGGAAGGTCAAAAATACAGGCCAGCCTGATTCGCACCAACCCATGATTCAGATTAATGGTTGGATGAGATTAAATCATTTTTATTCATTGATTCATGCGCCTAGCATAGATTTCAGTCTCAACCGGAGCCGACTGAACGGCGACGGCGAGAGGCAGCCAATGAATTCAGGTTTTATCTCAGGAATCAGGATACCGGGTCGTCATGAACAACGAGTTCACATTCGCCATCAAGCGTCTTCGTTTCGATGAAAACTACCGTCCATCGCAGAACACGCGCATTACCACCAACTTTGCCAATCTGGCCAGGGGAGAGAAGCGCCGGGAGAATTTGCACAACGCGTTGACGATGATTGATGATCGTTTCAACGCTCTGGCGCACTGGGATAACCCCGAAGGCAACCGCTATTCAGTCCAGCTTGATATCGTTTCCGTTGACATGATCGTGGGTGTTGAACACCAGAGCGACACCTTCCCGGCGATAGAAGTGCTGCAAACGAGCATCGTTGATCGCAAAACCGGCAAGCGCATTGAAGGCGTCGTCGGCAATAATTTCTCCTCCTACCTGCGCGATTATGACTTCAGTGTACGGCTGCTGGAGCACAACCGGCATCAATCCGGATTCAGCGTGCCCGAGGATTTTGGCGATCTGCATGGAAAGCTCTTTCAGCATTTCGTGAATTCAAAAGCTTACACGCAGAATTTCGGCAAGCCGCCGGTGATCTGCCTCAGCGTTTCAGACAGCAAAACCTATCATCGCACGGGCAATCAGCACCCTGTGCTGGGTGTTGAATACCAGCCCAACGACTCCTCCTTAACCGAGTTGTATTTCCGGAAGATGGGGCTGGAGGTTCGGTATTTCATGCCCGCCGGCAGCGTCGCGCCTCTGGCGTTTTATTTCTTCGGTGATCTGCTGAACGACTACAGCAATCTTGAGCTGGCCAGCACCATCGCCACCATGGAAACCTTTCAGCGAATCTATCGACCAGAGATCTACAACGCCCACTCTGCAGCAGGCGAGCGTTATCAACCGGATCTGAAAAACCGTGATCACTCCCCCACAGACGTTGTTTACGATCGCGAGGAGCGCAGCGAGCTGGCGGTTGAGCAGGGAAGATTTGCTGAGGAGCGCCTCATCAAACCTTACCGAACCCTCCTTGAGCAAGTGGTCCGCGAACTACGTGCCTGACTACGCGCTTTGATCATCAAGAATCCATAGGTTACCCATCGTGAAAAAACTGTTACCTACTTCAACCGCCGGCAGTCTGCCAAAGCCGGCCTGGCTTGCTCAGCCCGAGACACTCTGGTCACCCTGGAAGTTGCAGGGTGAAGAACTCAAAGAAGGCAAGCAGGACGCCTTGCGGGTGTCATTGCAGGACCAGCAACTGGCTGGCGTTGATATCGTCAGTGATGGCGAGCAAACGCGCCAGCACTTCGTGACCACCTTCATCGAACACCTCGACGGCGTTGATTTCGAGAGGCGTGAGACCGTTCGAATTCGTGATCGATACGATGCCAGCGTGCCCACGGTCGTTGGGGCTGTGAGCCGACAAAAGCCGGTGTTTGTTGACGACGCCCGGTTTTTGCGAGAGCAGACCGATCAACCGATCAAGTGGGCACTGCCTGGCCCCATGACGATGATCGACACGCTGTACGATGCCCATTACAAAAGCCGCGAAAAGCTGGCCTGGGAGTTCGCCAAGATACTCAACCAGGAAGCCAGGGAGCTGCAAGCGGCCGGTGTGGATATCATCCAGTTCGATGAACCCGCCTTTAACGTGTTCTTCGATGAGGTGAATGACTGGGGCATCGCTGCTCTGGAAAAGGCCATTGAAGGGCTTAACTGTGAGACCGCCGTGCACATCTGTTATGGCTACGGCATCAAGGCCAACACCGACTGGAAGAAAACGCTTGGGTCCGAGTGGCGACAGTACGAAGAGATTTTTCCCAGGCTGCAAACCTCCAATATCGATCTGATTTCACTGGAATGCCAGAATTCGCACGTGCCGATGGAGCTGATTGAGCTGATCCGGGGCAAGAAAGTGATGGTGGGTGCGATTGATGTCGCCACTAATACCATTGAAACGCCGGAAGAGGTGGCCGAGACGCTCCGAAAGGCCCTCCGGTTTGTCGATGCCGACAAGCTCTATCCCTGCACCAACTGTGGCATGACTCCTCTGTCCCGCCGTGTGGCCAGCGGCAAGCTGCGAGCGCTGAGTGCCGGCGCTGATATTGTCAGGCGCGAGCTTTCGGTGACGGGAAGTCTCCAATGAGTGCGGATTTGATGACCCTATCGTCTTCCAGCAGCGTTATCGAACCCGCGCGCTTTCGCGAAGCGCTCGGGCACTACGCCTCGGGTATCACGGTGATTTCATCTATCGATGAGGGCGAACCGGTTGGTTTTACGTGCCAGTCGTTCTACAGCGTGTCGATGAACCCACCGCTGGTGTCATTCAGCGTGAAGTCCAGCTCCTTCAGCTATCCGCGGATTCGCCGGGCCGGTCGATTCGCCGTCAATATCCTGTCTGCCGAGCAGGAAGCAATCTCCAATCTGTTTGCCCGCCAGGGCGCCGACAAATGGAAGGACGTCCACTGGCAGGCATCGCCGCTGGGCAACCCGATCATCCCCGGCAGCCTGGGCTGGCTGGATTGCGAAATCCACGCTGAACACGCGGCAGGGGATCACCTTATCGTGATTGGTGAGGTAAAGGCGTTGAATGTAAAGGAAATCACCGCCTCGCGGCCACTGTTGTATTACCGGGGGCAGTATTGCGATATTGCCGAGCCTGGCGCAGCGGGCTCCCCCTCATTCAAGATGTCGCAAATCCTCTGGCGGATGGCTAATCTGAAAAGCAATCTATAGGGATTGTGGGGGATTTCAGATGGCACCGAGGCAGAGGTTTCTGCTGATTGCCGTTCTGGCCTTGGCGGCAATTGCCATCTCAGCGCAGGTTGCGCTGTCGGCGCCCTGGCTGGGCCTGGGGCTTTCGCCTCATGGTGGGCCGGTAGGGCTCCGGGTTGATCGGGTGCACCCGCAATCGCCGAACGCCGGAGTTATCCGGGTGGGCAGCGTAGTTGTGGGGTTGCAAGCGGCGGATGGTCGCCAAATCCCCCTGCATGGAAATCTGGTTATGGAAGAACCAGACCTGCTAAGCCACGACGATCTTAATCTGTTTATGCAGCGCCAGACCGAGTTGGATCAGGCGCTGCGCTCAGGCGGGGCACGGTTTGTTCTCGCATCCGGTGACCAGGTGCCGGTTGTTGCCATCGATACCCCGTGGCATCAGCTCTCGGGTGGCTTTTCGATTCACACTTTTTACGGGTTGATCGCTTTGATGGTGGCGGTTGGAATCTGGGCCTTCCGTCCGAAAAGCGCAGCGACCCGGCTTTACGCGCTTTCCGGCGTAGCAACCATGGTGAACACCCTGACTCTTGCCATCTACGGCGATCGGGAGTTTGTGCTGAGTGGCGATGTGTTCGCGGTGGTTTCTGCGGTTAACCACCTGGCAACGCTAATGGTGAACGCTTCGCTGGTCTCCCTGTTCTGGGTGTATCCGCGCCCGCTTGCCCGTTTTCCGGTTCCGGCACTAATGATTTGCATCGCGTTGATCATGTGGGTTCTGAGCGAAATCCAGGTTGGCGAAAGCGCCCAGGTGACGGTCTACCTGCCCATTGTCGTCGGTTATGTGCTTGGCTTGTGCTTTGCGGCTGCCCAATGGGTGGCCTCGAAAGGTCGCCCCCTCGAACGCGCTGCCCTGAAGTGGTGTGTATTGGCAATTTTCCTGGGCAGTGTTTTGCTGATGGGGCTGGTGATCATACCGCCAGCCTTTGGCTACCCCCCGCTCGTGCCGCTGCTGGTGGGGTTCGGCGCCTACCTGATTCTGTACCTCGGCATCGCGGCGGGGCTGGTTCGCTATCGCCTGTTCGATATTGAGCGGTGGTGGTTCAAGACCTGGCTCTGGTTTGCTGGGGGGCTGATGGTGCTGGTGTTGGATGCGATCCTGATTATGGGCGTAGGTTTGACCAGCACCTATGCGCTGACTCTTTCGCTTGCCATTGCGGGCTGGCTTTACTTTCCATTGCGGCAATGGCTTTGGGATCGATTCGGGCAGCGTTCCAGCATTTCTCTGGACGAGGCTCTCAGGGAGCTGGTGGATAAGCTGTTTTCCGCTTCTACGGAAGCGGAAGTTCGCCGGGCCTGGCCGGATCTGCTCCGCCTGACGTTCCAGCCTCTCAGTTTGGAGATGCCCGATGCGAAATATCAAAAGGTGGCGGTGGCAGTGTCGGCAGACGGTGTATTGATGGAGTTGCGGGCACTACCGGGCGATTCCCGGCACGCGAGACTGGAATTTGCGAACAATGGGGCTCGCTTGTTTTCCAAGGAAGATATACGGGTGGCGACCTTGTTGTACGACCTGACTGGTAAAGCGCTGCAGGCGTTGCAGGCCCGTGATGCAGGGGCACAAAGGGAGCGCAGCCGGATCATGCGGGATTTGCATGACGATCTGGGCGCCCGGTTGCTGAGCCTGGTGTATGCAAATGACACAGGAACGGTAAGAGAAGTGGCCCGGTCGGCTCTCATAGACCTGCATGGACTTGTCGATGCCACGGCGGGGCAGCCTGCCAGCCTGTTGGAGGTAGCCAATGGCTGCGAGGGCGAAATACGCCAGCGTTTGACGGACTCGGGCATTGATCTCGATTGGCAGGCGAATCCTCTGAAACTGGATAATCAACAGCTCTCGGCCCGCGCGGCCACCAATATCGCGCGTATTCTGAGAGAAGCGATTTCCAATATTATCAAGCACGCCGATGCTGATCGGGTGCAGGTAACCTGGAGTCGCGATAGCGATCAGCTCTCGGTGCGGGTTTCCGATAACGGCAGAGCGAACACCCCCGATGGGCCGGGGGAGGGGCATGGGCTCAGGACCATGAAGGTTCGTGCCGAGGATCTGGGCGGTCGAGTCGATTGTCGGGCGCTGAATGAAGGTGGTTTTGTTGTGGAGCTGACGCTGCCGGCAACCTAGCTGTCGATCATGCCCATACGCATTGCTTCCCGGGTGGCTTCCGCCCGGGAAGATACTTCCAGCTTCCGATACACGGTTTTTACGTAACCGGCGGTTGTGTGGCGGGTAATTCCCAGGGCCTGGCCAACCTGTGCCAGAGTGAAGCCTCGGGCAATCAGTTCAAGCACTTCCTGTTCCCGTGTGGTCAGGTCCGGCTGTGACGTGGTGTCCGGCGGCGCGAAGGTTGCCAGAACCCTACGCGCGACCGATGGCGACAGTGGTGGCTCGTCGTCAATGATGCCTGCCAGCTTGCGTGCCAGTTCCGCCTGGGATTGCTGTTTCAGCAGGTAGCCCCTGGCTCCGGCTCGCAAGGCCGGGAACACATGGCGGTCGTCGTCGTGGATGGTGATTACAATACAGAGGCAGTCTGGCACCGACTCGCGCAGATCGCGGATAAAGTCGATGCCGCTCCCGTCTGGCAGGCTCAAATCAATCAGAGCAATGTCTGGTGCTAGGTCTGCCTGTTGGAGGTGGGAAAGCTTGTCCCTGGCCTCGGCAAGTCGGTTGGCAGAAGTCACCGAAATGCCCGGAAACACTTCCTTGAGTACGTCGCGCAGCCATTCCTGAGCGCCTGCGTGGTCTTCCAGAATAAACCCCAACTTCATTTGCTCGTCCTGACGCCCTGGGTTGCCGCCTTTTCAAGATAGCCCCCTCGAATGGGGGAGTCAAAGCCTACTTTGATCCCCTCAGGTGCGGTCTGCTGCCGCTGATTGATGTTCGATAGCGTAGTGTCAGAAGGCGAATGGAATGGCTCTATTAACAAGGAGTGAGTCTGATGAAAATGTTTAATCTTTTATTTCTCAGAGTGTTAGCCGTCGCAATCGTGAGTTTGGCCCTGGCGGGCTGCCTGCGTAGCAGCGACGAAACCGACGATAATCTCGTGGGCGACGATTCCACCGATGAAGTCGATGGCGGTGATGTAGCTGACAGCGGGGGTACAGGTGACACTGGCGGAGATGAAGGCGATGATCCGACCTCTGGGGCACCCGCTGCGCCGGTGGTCACGGCCGCCTACGATGACTGGACGCTGACCTTTACCTGGCCGGCAGTAGCCGGAGCGGACTACTACCAGATGTTTGAAGATCCGGATGGCCTGAGTGGTTTCACCCAGATAGGCTCGGACCTGACTGCCAATGAGTACGTAAACAACATCAGCCTGACTGAGCGCAACGGAGCCCGCTATGTCGTTGCTGCCTGTAATAGTGAAGGCTGCACTGATTCAAGTGAAGTGACGGTCGATAGCCTCGACAGCGGGATTACCCCCATCGTAGTGAGTGGCGATCCGGCGCCCGGTATAGGCAGTGGCGCAGTGTTCAGCGGTGAGGTGGGCACCCGGCTGAGGTTTGATGTTAATCAGTCAGGTACTGTTGCAATTCTCGGTGCGACCGATCAAACCGACAGCAGTGGCACGTTGCGGGACGGTATTTTCAGCGACAGCCCGGTCGCTGGCCTGAGCCTCATTCAGGCCGATGACACCACGCTCCCCGCGAGCGATGCCACCTACAGCGGTTTTTTCAACGTACTTATTGATGATGCCGGACAAATCACCTTTGGCGGTATTCTGAACCAGCAATCTGGCTCGGTGACGGATGAGGTCGACGGTCTGAACAACGAGGTGTTGTTACGCAGTACTGCTGGTACAACGTCTGTAATCGCGCGGGAAGGGGATCCTGCTCGCAATGGCACCGATTTCCCGACACTGGATGCGGGAGATATTTATTTCACTGAAAACGTCCAGGGCAACCGGGTATTCTCCTCGATCAGTTCGGATGGTAACGGAGCGATTACCTTCGAGCCGGGTCCGAACACGGATGCTTTCCAGGTTTCGGATGACTCGACGTATCCCGCGGGCGGCGCTCTGTGGACGATCACCGGCCTGGGACAGAAGGCCCAGTCTCTCAAGGCTGGCGAGACGTTGCTGCCGGGTAACCTGGAGCCTAAGAGCTTTGGCTTTCTGGATTTTGACAGCAACCAGGCCGAGCAACTGGTGTTTGGTGTGGCGCTTCAGAACGCCGATGGCAGCGCGTTGCCCACCTCAGAGGATACCGGCATTTACGTTCGCAATGCCGATGGTAGCTATCGGGAAGTCGTGCGGGAGGCCGGCGGCTCCGCCCGTGACTTCATTTACAACCTGAACTCCGCGAGGCCTCTTCTGACTGACAACGGAGAGGTGTTTTACTATGCCCTCAGAGGCGTTTCCGGGCCGGCTAACCGGGGCATCTACACTGACTCCCTGGACGGCAGTGACTTCACCCGGGTGAGCCGTAGCGAGCAGACGCTCCTTATGGATGATGGCTCGTTATTTGAGGTAACAGGTTTCATTGGTGGCGCTGAATCGTTCGATGTGGGTGCCGACGATTCGATGGCCTTCCTGGTCAACTCCGGCACCCTGGATCAGGAGGACGCTCTGCTGGTCTGGACTAACGATGGCACCAGCGCTACCACAACACTCTATTTTCAGGAAGGGGATCCGGTTCGGGGTATGCCCGATGCATCCGGCATAGAGCTTGATCCCGGCAGCCTGGATTCAGCGCCGAGGCTGGCGTTCAGCCGGCAATCCTGGGCGGCATTCCAGGCCAGCGATGAGGCAGATATCAACAATCGCAAAAGCCTGCTCCTGGCATCCAGCCCCAATGGCTATACTCGTGTTATCGCCCGGGAAGGGCAGCAGTTCGCGATCGATGGCGTCGATTATGGAGTAGTCACCGAAATCCTGGATTTCAAAATGGCCTCGGCCGCCGAGATGATTGTTTCGTTGCGGTTTGATGCAGACGGTATTTTCGGTTTACAACCAGACGGCAGCTTCGTTGGGCCAGACGGCAAGAATGGACTCTTCCGTGTTGAACTCTGTAGCCCCTCGGAACCCTGTTAAAAAAGAGCTGGTGGTGAAAATGCTCATCGGCAAGGCAAGCGGTATATCCTGAGTAGAGAGGTAGGGCGCCCTTGGTGACCCTACCCGTTTTCACCCATCGCTTCTGCAGCCAGCGACTGCACACATCGACGGAACAGTTCCGCAGAAAAAAAGTGATGCTCTCCTGTCTGGTCTGCCACGAAGAGCTGGCCACCGGACCCGTAGATGCCGCCCTCGATCATCAGGTTGTCGCTCATCTCGAAGTCTTCGATGCTGAGGCCCAGACCGTCCAGGTCGGTGCCGCCTGCTCGTTCCCGGTAGTACCGGTTATCCAGGGTAAACCCGAAGGCGGGCTTGCCCTGTCCGATCATATAGCCGACTTCGAAGACCGTACCGGGGTCGGCACTGATGCCACGGAACGGGGTGAGGTTGGCGATGATGGCATCGCAGCTGTCCATCAGTTCGCGGTTGGCCCGGTAGATCCGATGGCCAAGCCTGAATTTCGCCTCGCTGTCGGAGCCGGCCAGTTCGGCGTCCAGCGGGTCTACGCCCTCCAAACCGTATTCCAGCAGCAGGCGTTTTTTCTCGGCCACGATGGCCTGGTGTTCTTCGGCGGGGAAGAAGACCTCCGGTCCGGCGAGGTAGATGCGTTTTGGTGTTGCCATGGAGCCCCCTTCAACCCTGGTAGAACCGGCGAATAGCGTCCAACAACCGGTCAACATCCTGGCGGTTGACGTCGAGGTGCGTCACGAAGCGAATGGGGTCTCCCGCCGTGATCAGGATACCCTGGTCAGCCAGGTAGTCTCGCAGCCGCGCGGCTCTGCCGGACGTGCAGCGGGCATAGACGATGTTGGTCTGGGTGCTGGCGGGGTTTATCTCCAGCTGCGGGATGTCGGCCAGGCCGGCGCTCAGGTACTCGGCGTTCTCGTGATCTTCAATCAGCCGAAGCGGCCCTTTCTCCAGGGCGATGCGCCCGGCCGCTGCCAGTATGCCGGCTTGGCGCATGCCGCCACCCACCATTTTACGCAGCCGTGTTGCCCGCTCGATAAAAGCTTTCGAACCCAGTAGCAGCGAACCAACAGGTGCACCCAGTCCTTTTGAAAGGCAAACGCTCACCGAATCGTAGTGCCTGGTGATGTCGGTAACGTCGCAGTTGGATTTCACGGCTGCGTTGAACACCCGGGCGCCATCAAGGTGCAGCAGCAAGCCGTGTTCGTCGCAAAAGGCGCGGGCCGCGCGCTGATAGTCCAACGACAACACTTTGCCACCGATGGTGTTTTCCAGCGAGAGCAGGCGGGTAGGGGCAAAATGGAAATCGTCGGGCTTGATGGCGGCTTTGGCTTTGCCAAGGTCGATGCTGCCATCCGGCTCGTTCTCGATCGGCTGTGGTTGCACGCTGCCCAGCACAGCAGCGCCACCGCCTTCGTAGCGGTAGTTGTGAGCCGACTGACCACAGAGGTACTCGTCGCCCCGGCCACAGTGGCTCATGATGGCCAGCAGGTTGGCCTGGGTGCCGGTGGCGGTAAACAGGGCCGACTCGAAGCCCAGCCGTTCGGCGGCGTAGGCCTGAAGGCTGTTCACGGTGGGGTCGTCGCCATAAACGTCGTCGCCCACCTCTGCGCTGGCCATGGCCTCGCGCATTTCAGGGGTAGGGCGGGTGACCGTGTCGCTGCGAAAATCGATCATGTGTTCAGTGTCCTGAAGAAAACCTGTTCCAAGCTTATCGGGATCTCACCACAGATTCACTGTCGCCGCGTCCTGATCAATACCTTGTGCAGTTCCTCGACAATGACAAGACTCATGGCAAGTGCGAGCAACTGCAGCCATTCCGCTAGGGATATGGGTTGAATCTGCAGGACATCGGAGAGCCCCGGCACATACATGGCACCAATGTGCGCCAGTTGGGCCAGGGGAACCGCCAGCATCAGGAACGGGTTGCGGAACAGAGGAATGCGGAACAGCGAGCGGAATTCCGAGCGGCTGCTGAGCGCGTGAATGTTGCCGAACAGCACCATCAGCATCAGCGTGAGGTTGCGGGCTTCCTCAATGGTGTGGCCCTGGTCGAGCGTCCACTGGAAATTGAGGAAGGCAACAAGGCCCATCCATGAGCCCACCACCAGAACGTGCTCAATAATGTGTTTATCGAACACGGGCTCGTGGGGAGAGCGCGGTTTCACGGACAGTTCGCCGCCTTCCTTCGGCTCGAAGGCGAGGGCCACGTCCTGGAACCCGTTGGCAACCAGATTCAGCCACAGGAGCTGTACCGCGATCATCGGCATTGGCAGACCGGCCATGACACAGAGGAAAAAGAGCAGGATTGCGGAGAAACCGGTAGCCACCAAAAGCCCGATGACCTTGCGGATGTTGTTGTATACCACCCGGCCCTGCTCGATTCCGGCGACAATCGATGAAAAATTATCGTCGGTGACGATCAGGTCGGCCGTTTCCTTGGCCACATCGGTGCCTCGCTTACCCATGGCGATTCCGGCATGGGCCTGCCGCATGGCTGGTGCATCGTTTACACCATCCCCGGTAACCGCCACAAAATGGCCATCCCGCATAAAGCTGTCCACGATCTGGGCTTTTCGGGTGGGTTCTATGCGGGCGAATACCCGGGCGGGGCGAATGAGCTGATCGACGGCCTCCTGGCCTCGAGCGCTGGCTTCATCCAGCATCGGACCTGTTACGACGGTTGCGTCTGCGTCACACAGGCCCAGTTCCTGGGCGATTGATTTCGCGGTCGCAGGGTGGTCTCCGGTGACCATGGCGACCTCAATACCGCCGGTACGACACTTTTCGATGGCGTCGAAGGCTTCATGGCGTAGCGGGTCGATCATGGCAACCATGCCGAGAAAGACCATTCCGGCCATTTCATGGTCGCCGTGTGCGGCGGTTCTCTTCGCAAGGGCAATAATCCTGTAGCCCCGGGAGGCGAGTTCGGTGAATTGACGCTCGAGGGCCGGCTTGTCGATGGCTATGGAGCCGTCCGCCGTGGTCATCCGGTCGCACATGGCCAGCATCTTCTCAGGGCTGCCTTTGGCGTAAATGACGGTTTGATCGCCAACCCGGTTGACCACGCCGCTGTAGGCCTTTTCCGACTCATAGGGGATCAGGGCCACCTGTTCCTGCCGGGTTCGCAGGTCCGTGATGGACATACCCAGTTTCTTGGCCATCACCAGAAAGGCGATGTCGACGATATCTCCCTGGGAAACCCACTCGCCGCCGCTGTAGTCCAGGTGGCTTTCATTGGCGAGGACGCCAGCGACACAGAGTTCCCTGAGTGTTTCCTGGCCTGTCGCATCCATGTCGGTGCCGGAATGCCCAGTGATTTCCCCTCCCGGTGCCACGCCCTCGCCAGTAACCTCGAACTGTCGTCCATCAGGCAGCATAACCCTGCGAATGGTGAGCTCGTTAACGGTCAGTGTGCCGGTCTTGTCGGAGCAGATGAGAGTGCAGGATCCGAGGGCCTCCACGGCGACAAGCTTGCGAATGATGACATTGCGTTTTGCCATTCGGGACATGCCAATGGCCAGGGCAACGGTGAGTGCGGCAGGCAGGCCCTCGGGGATCACCGAAACCGCCAGGCCGATGGTCATGAGGATCATCTCCTCGATGGAATAACCGCCATCCAGGATCATCAGGCCTGCCAGGGCGGCAATAGCCGCCAGAATGCCGAAGGCGACCTGATAGGTGAATTTGCGGATCCGGATCATCAGCGGCGGCTCGGCCGAGGTTTTGCCGGTAACGCCCTGGGCAATCTTGCCAAGCTGGGTCGCCGAGGCGGTAGCGATCACCCGGCCGCGCCCGCGCCCATGGGTGATGATGCTGCCGGCAAAGCACTGGTCAGCGCGGTCAGTCAGCGGGGTACTGTCATCGCTTGTGGTATCGACATTCTTGGCAACCGCCAGGGATTCCCCCGTCAACATGGACTCATCCACTGCCAGGCTGCTGGCGCTGAGTAACTGAAGATCAGCGGGTACCTTGTCGCCCGAGGAAAGCAAAACAATATCGCCCGGAACGATCTCCTCGACGTCAACGGTGACAATCTGGCTGTCCCGAAGCACGTGGGCTGTCCCTTTTATCATTTGCTTCAGCGCAGCCGCCGCCTTCTGAGCCGAAAACTCCTGCACGGTGCCGATGATCGCGTTTATCAGCAGAACAATCAGAATAAAAACCCCGCTCGGGGTCTGGCCGAGGGCAAATGAAACCCCGGAAGCGATCAGGAGGATGTAAATGAAAGGGCTGAGGAACTGCCTGACAAACAACTCCAGAACACCTGGCATTGGAGGGGCAGGCAGCCGGTTGTAACCGAACTCCTCCAGCCGTGCACTGGCCTGCTGGCTGGAAAGCCCGCTCTCAGCAGGATTGGGCGTGATGGGTAGCTCTGGCGCTGCGTCGTTCATGGCGGTCCAAGTTGGCCATTCAGGAAAACGGGACGGATCTCGTCTCGGCCCAAGAGTAAAGGTAATGGCATCTGCTAGTATGGCCAAATTTTCGTTTAGAAGACGGCCAGATACTGCAACATGAATGCTCCTTTCAAATTACGCCCATACCAGCAGGACGCGGTCGATGCCACGCTGAATCATTTCAGAAAGTCCGATGAGTCCGCCGTTATCGTGCTGCCCACTGGCGCCGGCAAAAGTCTGGTGATTGCCGAGCTGGCTCGTCTCGCCCGACGGAAGATTCTGGTGCTGACCCATGTGAAGGAGCTGGTCGAGCAGAATCACGCCAAATATGAAAGTTATGGGCTGGAGGGCGGCGTGTTCTCGGCGGGTCTGAAGCGGAAGGAACGCCACCATCAGGTGACTTTTGCCAGCGTGCAGTCAGTGTCGGCGAATCTCGATCAGTTTCGGGATGAATACTCTCTCTTGATCATTGATGAGTGCCATCGGGTCAGCGGTGAGGAAACCAGTCAGTATCAACGAATCATTGAACTTTTGCGCGAGCAGAATGATTCCCTGAAAGTGCTCGGGCTGACTGCCACACCTTATCGCCTGGCGATGGGCTGGATCTATCGCTACCACTATCGGGGCTTTGTTCGGGGTGAGGATGACAAGCCCTTTCAGCACTGCATTTATGAGCTGCCGTTGAGCTACATGATCAATCGCGGCTATCTCACCCAACCTGAACTCGTGAACGCTGCGGTGGCGCAATACGATTTCTCGGCACTGCCGCAGGATCGCTTTGGCGAGTACGCCGAGAAAGACGTGAACCAGCTGCTGAGCAAGCACAAGCGAGTAACCCGCGCGATTACAGAGCAGGTGATGGAGCTGGCCGCAGACCGGCAGGGCGTTATGATCTTTGCGGCCACGGTGGAGCATGCGCGGGAGATTACCGGGTATCTGCCGGAGCACGAAACCGCATTGGTGACGGGCGCGACCGATCTGAAGGACCGGGACTTGCTGATTCGGCGCTTCAAACAGCGGGAGCTCAAGTATCTGGTCAATGTGTCCGTGCTGACCACGGGCTTTGATGCGCCCCACGTGGACTTCATAGCCATACTGAGGCCTACACAGTCAGCAAGTCTTTACCAGCAGATTGTGGGCCGTGGTCTTCGTCTGGACGAAGGCAAGCGTGATTGCCTGGTGATTGATTACGCCGGCAACCATGTGAACCTGCATCACCCGGAAGTGGGTGAGCCGAAACCGAACCCCGACAGCGAGCCGGTGCAGGTGTTCTGCCCGGGCTGCGGGTTTGCCAACATCTTCTGGGGTAAGGCCGACGATGACGGCCGGGTGATCGAGCATTACGGCCGCCGGTGTCAGGGGCTTCTGGAGACTCTGGTAGGAGATGAATCTGTCGGCGGTAACGGGCGCCCGCAACAGTGCGATTACCGCTTTCGTTTCAAGGAGTGCCCGCACTGCGGCGCCGAGAATGATATTGCAGCGCGCAACTGCCATCTTTGCCAGAAAGCCATTATCGACCCGGACGACCAGCTCCGGGATGCGTTGAAGCTCAAGGATGCTATGGTGATTCGATGTGCCGGCATATCGCTGGGCGCTGACGGCAGCAAGTTGAGGATCACCTATCACGGCGAGGATGGGGAGGAACTCAACGAATCGTTTGATTTCAGCAAATCGGGCCAGCGCACCGTCTTCAACAGGATATTCGGGCGTCGTTTTGCCGATGGACAGGCCCCGAAAGTGTTCAGCTCAGCGGATACGGTGCTTGAATGTCAGGCTCTGTTGCCGGCACCGGATTTCGTGATTGCTCGCAAGCAGAAGCACTATTGGCAGGTGCAGGAGCGGGTTTTTGATTATCGGGGTAGTTTTCGGAAGGCGTATTGAAAACCCAGATTGGGTAAGAAATTACCCAATCTGGGTAGCGTTTTGGGGCTGATCCATCATCCGAACGCAGGCTGGGGTGGCTTACTGCCAGCAATCCGCTTCATCCAAGCCATGTCCAGTGGAACCAGCACGTTCAGGACGAACAGCACCCAGCCCAACGGTTGGAGGCTCGGGGCAAACCAGATCATCAGGCCAAGGGCCAACAGGCTCCAGGTGACATCCACCACTACCATCAGGTTGAGAAACTTTTCCTGCCATTGTTCCTTGCTGGCGATAGCGGCCATCTCCACGCACCACAGCAGCATGACGACGCCGACCACCAGATAGAAAGTTGCGCCAGGGCCACCCGCCCACTGGGCAATCGGCTCAGCAGCCAGGATTAGCGCCAATGCCAGGGGCGTGGAGAGGAAGACATCGCTCAGGATAATTTGCTTGACGCTGAATCGACGGACTAGGTTTTTCATGGGATCACCTCAATCGGGTTTCGCAATGGGTTGGACTACACTGCAAAGCTTCTACCCGGGCGGTGATCTTCTCAATTACCTGTGAGGTAATGGTTTCGCCTACCCTCGGCAAGGATAATGGCCGAATACAAGGAATTTATGGGAAACCCAATGAGCGCCTTCGGTACTCTGTTTAGAGAAATGCGGCAGGGCAAGCGCCTGAGCCAGATGGATTTCGCCCTTGCCTGTGAGGTATCACCCAAACACATCAGCTTTCTGGAAACCGGCCGCAGCAAGCCCAGCAAAGGCATGGTGTTGCATCTGGCGCAGATGCTGCAGACGGATCTGGCCGGAACCAACCGGCTTTTGTCGGCGGCCGGTTACAGCCAGGTTTACTCCGACCAGAATTTGAACGCGCCCGGCATGGCCATGATCCGGGAGGCGCTAGGGCACCTGTTGCAGGGACACCTGCCGTACCCGGCTGTGGTGTTCGACCACGAGTATTATCTGGTGATGGCCAACCAGGCTATGCAGGCGATGATGGCAAGGATGATCGAATTGGGGGCGAAGTTCCCCGCCCGGCCAAACTTTCTGTTGTCGCTACTGGATGAACACGGCATGAAGCCATTCGTGGGGGATTGGGAAAACATCGCCTGCCACATGCTGCAAAGGGTCTATCATGAGCATCTTGCCGGTCCCTTCCGGGATCAGCCCAATCGGTTGCTGGAGCAGGCTCTGACCGTCCCCGACGTCCCCCGGAACTGGAAAAGCCATGTGGTGGAACACCTGGACTATCCTGCGATTCCTTTCACACTGAATCTTGGGGACCAGCAGCTCAGGATCTTTTCCACCATCGCGACCATCGGCACGCCTCTGGATGTCACCGCTCAGAATTTGCGGATTGAGCATTTCTTTCCAATGGATGAGGTGAGTAAGGCATATTGGCAGGGATGAAGCCAATTTCCACTCTGAAGTCAAAGCCGCAGCCGGTTACAATGGTGCATCTTTAAACGTCGAAGAGAATCCTATGCCAATCGAAAAGAACCAGGTCGTCCTGTTCCATTACAGTGTCCGCGATGAACAAGATAGCGTTGTTGAAGACTCCCACGGCGGTGAGCCGAACGCTTACCTCCATGGCCACGGCGGCATCATCAAGGGCCTGGAGGAGGCCCTGGAAGGTCGCGATGCGGGTGATACGTTCAGCGTCACCGTTGCTCCGGATAAAGCCTACGGGCCGCGCAAGCCTGATGCCATCCAGCGCGTTCCGATCAAGCATTTGATGGGCGCCAAACGCTGGAAGGCAGGCATGATTGCGCAGGTTCGGACCGAGCAGGGCCCGCGCCATGTGGTTGTTGCCAAGGTTGGCCATAAGTTTGCCGATGTCGATACCAATCATCCGATGGCGGGCAGGACCCTGACCTTTGATATCGAAGTGATTGACGTGCGCGCCGCGACCTCGGAAGAAATAGCCCACGGTCACGCCCATGGCCCGGGTGGGCACCATCATTGAGAATGTATAGTGGTGTGAGCATGCCGATGGTTGTCATCTCAGACACCCATGGCAAAGCTGGCCCGGCGCATCTTCAGCCGTAGCCCATCATGCCTGGTAACCACAACACGATACCGGGCAGCGCGATCAGGGCGGCGATGGTTAAAACATCCGCCACAAAGAAGGGGGTGCAGCCCCGGAACACGTCCTGCACCGAACACTCTGGACGCACGCCAGCAACAACAAAGCAGTTCAGCCCTATGGGAGGCGTAATCAGGCAGAGCTCTGCCATTTTCACCACAATAATGCCAAACCAGATGGCGCAGCCGGTTCCAGAAACCCCAAAGGCCGATTCGGCGGCAGTCACATCGATGCCCCCATTCAGGGCAATCACTGCGGGGTACACCACTGGCAGAGTCAGCAGTAGCATGCCGATGGCGTCCATAAACATCCCCAGAACGGCGTAAGCGCAGAGAATGAGAAGGAGTGTCAGAAGCGGACTCTGCTCCAGGCTGACGATCCAGTCAGAAAATGCCGTGGGCAGATCGGCGAATCCAAGAAAGCGAACGTAGATGAGAACACCCCAAATGATGGCAAAGATCATGGCAGACAGCTTTGCCGTTTCCATCAGTGAAGCTTTCAGCTCTGGCCACCGACTTCCGTTATAGAGCGCCATGCAGAGAATAACAAATGCGCCAAGGGCACCGGCTTCGGTTGGTGTACCCACGCCCCCATAAATGCAGACCATGATGATTCCAACCACCACGAAGATGGGCATTGCGCCGGGTACTGACTCAAAGCGCTGTTTCCAAGTGTAGCCACGAACAGGCGGGCCAAAGTTCTTGCGGGTGACCGCCATGATTATGACGAGTGCCCCGTAAACAAGGGCTGAAAAGGCACCGGGCAGGAACCCGGCCATCAGCAGCGCACCAACGTCCTGTTCAACGATGATGGCGTAGATGACCAGGATGGCAGAGGGGGGGATAAGCGAAGCCAGTGTGCCGCCGGCAGCGACAACACCCGCGGCGAAGCGCTTGTCATATCCCAGTTTCAGCATTTCCGGCACCGCGATCCGGGCGAAAACGGCAGACGTCGCCACCGATGCACCGGACACTGCTGCGAAGCCTGCGGTGGAGAATACGGTGGCCACCCCCATGCCGCCGGGAAGCCAGCCGACCCAGCGTTTTGCCGCTTCGAAAAGAGATTTAGTGAGACCTGCGTGATAGGCAAGAAAGCCGATCAATATAAAAGCCGGGATCAATGACAGGGCAAGCGAGGAAACCTTTGAATGGGGGATGGTGCCCGCCATTTTCACAGCGACCAGAAAACCCCGGTCGAAACCGAGCTTGGCGGAGAAAATCCATACCAGACCGAGAAAGCCGGCTGTGGCAGCTGCGAAAGCGACTCGAACGCCCAGCAGAACAAAAACCAGCATGGCTCCGGTGACCCAGAGGCCGATGTCGATGGAATCCATGTTGCCCATGGTTTGGAACAGTTCAGTCATGCTGTTTTTTCTTCGTCGTGGCCACTGACGGCACTGGCTTCACGGGCGGCAACGTCGGCCGCTGATTCAACTAGCGGGACCGCTACAGGCTTGTCTCCGCCCTGCTTGAGCGCCCGCATGTAGCCCCAGAGCTGAAGTAACAGGCGCATTGCCAGGATGGTGAGAGCAATTGGAACCACCAGTTTGGCGGGCCAGGTGGGCAAATTGATGTCTAGCGATGAATCACCAATGGTGTAGGCTCGCCAGAAATGCATGTAGCTGCCGTAAATAAGTACAGAGGTGACTGCCAGCATTAACAGTGTTGTAACCAATTCGGTAAACCACAGATAGCGGCCGCGGAATTTTCCAACCAGTATGTCCATACGGATGTGGCCACCCATTCGCTGGGTGTAGGCAATGCCAAGAAAAGCGATGAATGCCATGGCCTGTTCGACCCAATCAACGTAACCACTGATTGGAGATGAAAAAATCCAACGTCCGAGTATGTTGACCGTTGCCAACAAAACCAACAGAAAAATCGCAAAACCGCCGGCCAGGGTGAGTAAGGATTCCAGCCGGAAAAACAGACGGTCCAGACGGCTCAGCGTTGAGTTATCAGCAAGCACAGATGCTGCTGCAGACATGTCAGCCTCCAGTCGGGGAAGGGGTGGTTCCCAAAAAAGATAAACCGGTGCCCGTTCAGTTAGAATCGGGCTCCGGTTTTACGAGTCAGGTTATTGTTCGGCGAAGAGCTTGGCTGTGAAATCGAAAACAGCCTTTGCGTCAAAATCGCCCTTATGGGTTTCGATCCACTCCTGACGGACAGACTCTGCAAGTTCGTTCAGCCGGGCAGTTTGCTCTGCCGTAAAGGTAACTTCCGTAATGTTGGTCTCGTCCTTGGCAGCCTCGAACCTAGCCGTGGTGTTCTGCTCGTAGTTTTCTACGTAATAGTCGAGAGCTTCCTCAACAGAGCCCAGCAGCGCTTCACGATGGGCCGGTTCAAGCATGTCCAAGGCGTCGGTATTGACGACTACCGGGCAATTGGCAGAACCGAGATTGAGGTTAGTTGTAGCCCACTGACCTACCTTGTAAGTTGTGGTGGCCAGGTGTGCATGGGGTGCGAAGGAGGCTGCGTCAATAACTCCGGAATCCATGGCCTGACGTACTTCAGAGAAAGGCACCCCTGTCTTGACAGCACCAAGTTTGCCCAACACGCCCATGATTCCGCCCGGGCCACGGATGCGCATGCCTTCAAAATCGTCCAGAGTCCCGATCGGCTCTCCTTTACCGACGAGGTTGTACTGAGGCAGCGGGGTGGGCATCAACAGAGTGGCATTCCATCGAGCCAGATCTTTCTTGACCTCGGGGTGCTTGAACACTTCCGTGTAGATGTCGCTGATCCGGGACAGAGACACATCTTGTGAAAAAGGCAGCTCGGTTACTGTGATGGTCGGATTCTTGTCGGTGTGGTAAAAGGAGCAGAACTGCGCCATTTCGAAAGCGCCAAATGAAATGCCATCAAGGTTTTCCCTTGCCTTGGATAACCCGCCGTAAGAGATGTTGAGGGTAAACTCCCCATCGGTTTTGGCTTCAACCAATTCGGCGAGTTTCTCGACGTTTTCGGTAAAAGCTCGGCGCTTGCCCCACAAAGATACGTTCCATTCGGTCGCCGCGTGAACATCGGCTGCGATAAAACTGGCTGCGGCCACCGATGCGACCAATGCTGTTTTTATGTTTTTCATGATGCTTCCTTCTGGTCAGTAAGTTGTTGTTATCGGCCATTATGGTGAAGGCGATTGCACTGATGATCAAAACCAGTGCTACTGATTTCGTCTGGAAAGCTTAGGTCACGTTGGCCATCTTGTGCAGTAGTATATTGGTCGGGTAGAACTGAGAATCAGAATGCCGGGCATATTCTGGGGGTTTCGTTGCAGTTAGGCGGCATCGTGCCGCTGGATCAGCGTACTGATTCTCGGCAGGTTACTGCGGTATTTTTGACTTTGCGTTGATGCCTGCTGTCAGCAATTCCTGCAGCATGCTGTAGCTTAATCCCCAGATGCAGGCATCCTGATAGCGGCAGCAGGGCATGTTCAGCGTACCAAGAGGTGTGCGCCAGGGAAGCTGGCTCTGGTTCTCCCCGGCTGCAAGGTAGTCCAGGGGTACCCAGACCGCCCGTTCGACTTCGTGGTTCGGCAAGATCGTCTTCGGCCCGTGCCACTCGAACACGTAGGGAGTGACGACCATAGGGCGCAGGCGGCTGTGGTGTCGGGTGATCAGATCTGACAGTCGGGTTATGTATCGGCCATGGCGGCCAAGATCCATGCCGGTTTCTTCCAGCGTTTCCCGCTCGGCGGCGGCCCGGGCGGATTCATCTTCTGGTTGCAGTCGGCCTCCGGGGAAGGCCATATCGCCGGACCAGGGATCGCCTTCCCGACGCGCCCGCTGGATAAACAGCAGTTCCTCGTGGGCGTTTTCCATTCGCCGAAAGATCAGCGCGACTGACGCTCGGGCAAATCGACGCCGGAAAGGAATTTTTTTGGGGCGCAAATGGTTTACCCAGGACTTCGATTGCACGTAAAGCTGTCCTTTGATGTTTGATGACTATAGTTAAACATATCCTGGACGAGCAGGGTGTTTGCGTTGCGATTTAGTTGGCATAGGTTCTGGAAATGAAGGCGTTTTTTCTGATTGCTGTATATCTTGGTGCTGTCACGTTGCCGTTGATCCTGTCCGCTGCGGTTGGGGGACCTCCGCGCGAATGGCACCAGGAACTCGCCTCGGGTCTGGGCATCCTCGCCTTCTCGATGATCCTTATGGAATTCATTCTCTCCGGGCGTTTCAAGGCCATTTCGAATGGCGTCGGAATGGATGTGACGATGCGGTTTCACCAGATCATGGCCCGTACGGCCCTGGTTTTTGCGCTTGTGCACCCATTTCTCTACCAGGAAACGCCCTCGGGAGGTCCCCGTCCGTGGGATCCCACCCGTGAATTGACGCTCACAACCGATTTTCCCGCGATTTTAAGCGGAATTGGCGCTTTTTTGCTTCTTCCCAGCCTTGTTCTCCTCGCCATCGGCCGGACCCAGCTGGACTATAAATACGAGACATGGCGCCTGATGCACGGGGTCGGCGCGCTTTTGATTGCACTTCTTCTGCTGCACCACACGGTCTATGGGGGACGTTACGGATCAGAGTCAGTGATGACCTGGGTTTGGCTGGCAATGACAGGAGTTGCGGTCGGGTCATTGCTCATGGTTTACCTGTGGGTTCCCCTTCAGCAAAAGGCACGCGCTTGGCGCGTGGTCTCTGTGAACCAGCTGACAACTAAGCAATGGGAATTGACCGTGGAGCCTGAAGGGCATGCGGGGCTGGATTATAAAGCTGGTCAGTTTCTGTGGCTGAATGTGGGGCACAGCTCCTTCTCGCTGAAAGAAAATCCCTTCTCTATTTGTTCGGCACCTGCCGAGGGACCACGGGTATCTTTCATGATCAAAGAGCTCGGCGACTTTACCCGCTCCATTGGCCAGATAGAACCTGGAACCCTTGCCTTCCTTGACGGCCCCTACGGCAATCTTTCTGTTGATGGTCGAGCGGAACCAGGGGTTGCCCTCATTGCCGGGGGAGTAGGACTAGCGCCACTGCTGGGTATGCTCAGGCAAATGCGGGCCACCAACGATCCCCGCAAGGTGAGGTTGATCTACGGTAATCGCGTGATTGATCAGATCGCTCACCGGGAGGAGCTCGGGACCGAGGATGTGGCCTATGTGTTGTCTGAACCACCAGATAACTGGGAGGGCGAGACCGGCTTCATTGATGGCGCGCTGATCGACAGGGTTTTCTCCGAGGAAGAATTCAACGAATGGGTCTTTGTGATGTGCGGGCCTGCACCCATGATGGATGTTGTTGAGGATCACCTGATCAAGCGAGGCGCGCCTTCCCATCACATCCTTTCGGAGCGTTTCAGTTATGACTAATCCCATCAAGCGGGCAAGTCTACGGCGCCGGGTTTCCTGGATCGTCTGGGCAGTAAACATCACGCTGTTCGCGACTCTCCTCGTTTTTGTGTTCCGTTCGGGTCTCTGAAACGCGGGTTCCGTAAACGCGAAAGGGCTGGCAAAGTGTTATGTATTACACCTGACAGGAGACTAGATGACGTTCGAGCACATTGTTCAGATTAACGACCTGACGAAGCCAGAGCTACCGGTCCTGACCCGATGCCCTGTGATCAGTATCTTCATGAAGCGTATGTGGCCACAGACTCGGAAACCATTCAGATCATACGGCAATTGGCGGAGACGGGTGTTTTCTAGTCCCGTCCCCCTCTATCAAACGCGGGTTACTGCCCCTATGTTCCCGGATAGCTATCGTGGTTGAACGCTATATTTCCTTTGACACGACGGCCGACCAATCACTGAACATGCCCTCCACATCTACTGTACGAATCGTGAAATACCATACACCGTTTTCAAGACCTTCAACGGTGAACTTCATGGTCGATGCTGAACTGATCTCAACTTTGCCGGTCATTGCTGTAATGTTATTGGTTTGGCCATATCGGATTTCGTAGCCATCCAACTCGCCCATTGAAATGCTCTCTCCATTCTCTCTGGTCAACGGCGCATTCCATGACAGTGTTGCAGTGCCGAGAGCAGGTTCTGGCTCAGGAGCAGGTCCTGGCTCAGGAGCAGGCTCTGGTTCCGGGGCAGGCTCTGGCTCGGGTGCAGGCTCTGGTTCCGGGGCGGGCTCTGGCTCAGGGGTAGGCGTTGGCTCAGGGGCAGGCTCTGGTTCCGGGGCAGGCTCTGGTTCAGGAGCAGGCTCCGGCTCCGGAGTAGGTTCTGGCTTCGGGGTAGGCTCTGGCTCAGGAGTGGGCTCCGCAAGCTCCATTGACCGTCGCGCCAGGGAATCAGCCGCGTTCGCCAACGTTGCTGCATCAATCCCCCCACCTTTTTGATCAGCCAGAGCACTCGCCTGCGCACTGGCGGCCAGCAACAGTAGCTCGCGGCTGAGTCCCATGCCATTCTCGCCGCCGCTAGCTGGAAGCTCGCCAGACGACCGAATGGACTCAAGTGCAGCATTGATCACGTCGCCAACGTTGCTCCAACGGCTATCCGCAGCAAGTGAAAGAAAAGCAGCGTTTACCAGTGCAAGTTCAAGCTCTGGCTGGCTGGCATCCAGCGACGCCGGATGAGTAAGGCTCAAAGGTTGCTTTGCCATCGTTCCCTCAGGGATACCGAACCAGGACTCTACGGTCGTGGTTGCCCGATCAAAACCCTCTGCTGTTAGTGCAACGTCTTGCCGTTTTGCCAGTTCCACTGCCAACGTGCTTAACGGTGTGAGATAGGCGCGTTGAACACCATCTACTGCGCTGAGACTTGAAAGCTTCAGGTTGTTGCCCGGAGAGAATGGTTCGCCAAATGCGGCCATACTACTGGTGCCCGCATGCCGGCAACCCTCGCTTACATCGCAAACCATTTCCGTCGCGGTATCCGAAGAGAGTTCAAGCACTACGATTTCGCCGCCGCCCGCGTGCGATGGCGCATTGAATGAGAGCGTAAATTCTCCGTTTTCTTCGGTACGAATGGGGTGGGTTAGTATTGTGAGTTCCCTATCTGTTACGGCTTGTTTCATTGACGCCGAGATCAATCCGTTACTGATCGCTCCTTTCATGGCAACGCCGCTGATTTCTATTAATTCGCTACTTTGTGAGTCTGAATTGCCGGTGTTGCCAACTGCGCTGTCGCTGTCACTGGAGCAGCCGGTGAGGGTGAATAAGCACGTGATAAAAAACGCGCCCAACCTCATAACATTTGGAGAACCCATGAAAGCTCCGTTGAATAAAAAATGAGCGAAGAGTCTATCCGGGAGCTTTGTCAAATTGTGTTAAATGATGTCTAACAAAGGTATGAGAAAAAGCGGCGAATACGCGTGATTTTTGCCGGCTGAACGGGTCTGTTTTGGCGCACTATCTCTGCGAAAGCTCGCTCAGAATTTTCTGAAGAAATGTTGAAACAAACATTTAGATTTCCGAGCTAAAGTGAATTAGATAGTGCTATGCCGCGGGCAAGGTCTTCGAAAAACGATGAACAAATATCAATGTGGATATCGAAAGCTTATTAAACCTTATTAATGGTTGATGGTTTTGCTGCTAATCCAGGCAACTGATCAGCACCTGCACTGATTTCCATTACTGAGTGACTCTGTTGCTGCAGGCCCTGATAGGCTAATGTCCAAGTTAAGTGGGGCCAGTTTAGATTATGAGTTCCTGATTCTGGAGAATGGTCATGCAGCCAAAGGACATTGTGGCTCAGTTCATTGAAAACATTCGTGCCCAGCGGTTAGATGAGGCCAAGGATCTGCTTGCTGAAGAGGGCTTTGAGTACGTGGGGCCCAACATGCGATTCTTGAACCGGGACGACATGTTGGCCTACCAGTTCGGTATGTTTGCCATTCAGAAAGACCTGGTTCTACGGCAACTGAGTGCCGACGGTGAGCACGTGTTTGCGATCCTGGATTACCGCACTTACTTCGAGCCGATTGGTGATGTGCGCCTGGCAATCTGGTGTCGCGTAAGGGAGCAAAAGATCCAGTGCGTTGAAACTTTCTATAACGCAGCGGTGATTGAAAATATGCTGGGTGGGAGTCTGCCTGCAGCGGAGTGACCGAACCCTCGAACTTCAGAGCTCTACAAACCGGGGCACGACCATGAGTACGACACCTACGGCCAGCATTTCCCATGCACTACTGGCCAGATAAGGATAGATGATCATGGCAATGCCGCAGTATCGGGTGACGATGTTTTTCGTTCGCCGGCCATACATGAAATACCCGAAGCCGATGCAGCCGAACAGCAGCGCCAGCAAGATGTCAGCGGTTTCCATGCAATGAATTCCTCCGTTCTGTTTCACCGTAAAGATTGTTGCTGAGGCGCGCCAGGAACGCGGCCTTTAGGAAGCGAACAATTTTTAGCCACATCGGGTATAATGAACGGATTATGCTGTAAAACAAGCCACCTTGACCTGGATACCAACATGAGCAAGAAAAACGAGAAAGCTACCCTGACCTCCGCCGAAATTGAGGAGCAGACTGCCGCCTTTTTGAAAGCGGGTGGATCTGTCGAATATGTCGGCAAGGGCCAGAGCGGACAAGTTTCCTCCACAGGTTCAAAGCAGATCAGCCTAAAAAAGTAACGCGCGGCTCAAACCCATTGACGAGCTCACTCCGATGGGTACCAGTGTGTGAATAGTTTCGACATGACTGTACCGCCTCTTCAGGCAAAGTCGTAGTCACCGCCTTTCTCAAGTGCTTTCTGATAAGCCGGCCTGGCGTGAACCCGTTTCACCCAGCCGGTGATGTGAGGCCGGTTCTTACCGACAATGCCCCTGGCTACCGAGGCTTCAAGCGGGAAGCTCATCTGGATATCTGCAGCGCTCAGTTTGTCACCCAGGAACCACGTGTTCTTCGCGAGGTGGCCTTCCACAAAGTCCAGATGGGTCTTGATCATCGGGCCGATGAAGATTTCATTGGTTTTGTCTGAAATGCCCTTGGCGACCGGTTTAATAAAGAACGGCATCGGGCTGGTTTTGACCTTTTCAAACACCAGGCGCATGACCAGAGGGGGCATCAGTGAGCCCTCGGCATAGTGCAGCCAGTAGGTGTAGTCGAGCCAGGCTTGGCCGCCGCTCTCGGGCAGCATGGTGTCTTTGCCGTAGGTGTGGGCCAGGTATTCAATGATGGCGCCGGATTCGGCTACCACCAGATCGCCGTCGGTAATCACCGGGGATTTGCCCAGCGGGTGAACCTTCTTCAGGCTTTCAGGCGCCAGCATGGTTTTGGGATCACGCTGATAATGCTTGATCTCATAGGGCACACCCAGCTCTTCCAGCATCCAGAGAACGCGTTGTGAGCGGGAATTGTTCAGGTGGTGGACGGTAATCATGCGCAAGCTCCGTTCGCATCGAAAAATGATCAGGTGTGAAGAGTAGGCTTCAAAAAGCGTTTTGGTTCACCGCTGGCGATGATTAAGTCGCTAATGTCGATTGCGCACCGCAAAGCCGTTGCGTTTGAGCTCCTTGAGAATCTCGGGCACCTTGAATGGCATCAACGTACGGGTTGTTTTCAGAAGGCTGATCGCAACGTGCATTCGCTTGTACCAGAGCACCCGGCGGATCTTTTTCTTCATGGGGTGATAGCCTTCCAGGTACAGTTCCTCAACACGGTCTGCATTGTTGGTTAGGCTGTAGCCGCTCAGGTCCAGAGGCACGGCTATGTCGGCGTTCTTGAGTTGCTTGCGGGTGTTGAAATCGATGCCAATGTTGATGGCGTTGGTGATCACATCGAAGGTGTTATCAGGCTTCGGGTATCGGCTGACATGGCTGAGATCAACTGCCACAGTGATGCCGGCCCCCATTTGCGCCAGTGGTGAAATCGGCACATTTTCTACCAGCCCGCCGTCCACCAGTGTTCTCCCATCGATCTCTACCGGTACAAACAGGCCGGGCACCGCCATGGACGCGCAAACAACGTCCGCCAGGTTGCCCTCCCGAAAGATCAACTGTTCGCCGGTTTCTATATCCGTTGCGCAGATGGCCAGTGGAATCTTGGCGTCTTCGATCCGGACATCCCCGAGATCCCGATGGATCATCTCGCGAACGGTATTGGTGCTGAAAAGCCCGCCGCGCTCGAAGGTAAAGTTGATGATTTTCGAGAGGTTCAGGGTTGAGCAGATGGAAAGGATGGACTCCGCCGGGCGGCCAAAGGCGTAGTAGCTCGCTATGAGGGCGCCGGCGCTTGTGCCCGAAATACAGTGAATCCTGATTTGCTCTTCCTCGAAGGCTTTGAGCACACCTATGTGCGCAATGCCCTTGGCAGCGCCACCTCCCAGAGCCAGACCGATGCGGGTATTAAACGGGTTGAGTTTCATAGCTTAATGATCACGGTGCGTAGATTCGGAAACGAAAGGTTATCTGCATTCTACAGTGCAGCGGACTTCATGGAATGCATACCCTTTGTATTATTCCGGAATCGTCCCCATAAACGTTAAGTCCCAAACAATAGGAGATCGGAAATGACGGCACCAACTCTGAAGGAACAACTGAACAACGCGGTAAAGGAGGCAATGCGCAACAAGGATAAAACCCGTCTGGTTACCTTGCGCATGGCCCAGTCTGCCGTAAAGCAGATCGAGATTGATGAACGCCGCGAGCTCAACGATGAAGATGTTCTGAAGGTGCTCGACAAGATGCTCAAACAGCGCCGCGATGCCGCGAGCCAGTATGATGATGCCGGCCGCGAGGAACTGGGTGACAAAGAGCGCGCCGAAATGGTGATCATTGAAGAGTTCATGCCCGCGGCCCTGAGCGAGGATGATCTGGATGGTTTGATCCGAATGGCCATCAGTTCAACCGATGCCCAGGGGATGCAGGACATGGGCAAAGTGATGAACGAGCTTAAGCCCCAAGTGCTTGGTCGGGTTGAAATGGGGCATTTGAGCAAGAAGGTGAGGTCTGCGCTGGCGGGTTGAGCGCCGGCGTTTGCCTACTCGCGGGCATTAATGCCCCGGTTACCAGTCCAGCCTGAGGCTGGCGAGCAGGGCATCGCCCAGTTTAAGATCCTCCGTGCCCGTGTTCAGGTCTTTGTACCGGACACGGGTATTGACGCTGGCGCCGACGCCAAGAATCACCGCCGGCCAAGCCCTGCGCCCGTCGTAGGCCCGGTATTCAAGTTCCGTTCTCCACTCCCGCAAATACAGAGCGCTTTCCACTTCCCTGGTTTGGTCAAGCGTCGCCCAACGGTCCCCGTTTCGTTCCACTCGAAACTCCCAGCGGTGCCCGGGGCTTTGCCATTTCAGTAAAACCGGCAGGTCGAGCAGCCAATGCCCGCTTTCATTGCTTTGTTTCCAGCGAATTCGGGGAAGCCAGCGGAAGGACCCGAACCGATGGTCGCCGCCGATCCCGATGCTCAATGGGCTTGTTTCATCCATTGCCCGGAATAGTGCGATGCGGCCGTTAAACACGTCACTGTGAAAGTCCCGGTACTTGAACATGTTGGAGGTTCCGGCAACGCCGGCCCGTGCTTCCACGCGGTAAAGCCGATGTTGCCAATCGCCACCGAAGGTCAACCGATGGAGGTGCCCGTTGTGGGCCGGTTCGCCTGTGCGGATTCTCAGTGGCTGGTAATCGTAATCGATGCCGAAGGTGCTCGCAGAGTTCTGCTGTTGCCAGCCCAGGCCGCGCTGCGAGCGGGTCACCTCGCTGGCAGATGGCAGATCCTCTGGCCAATCGTAAGCTTGCCACTGGCGATAGAGCAGATAAAAAGAGTTTGAGGCCTGCGCCTTGCAGGGTATTGCGAGGATGGCAACAAGGAACGGCGCCAGAAGGCAAAAACGGAGTCTGGCCAGGTTCCTGATTCGGTACCAACGCTCTGCATCCACGATGCCCCGCCTCTTGCCAAACCTGTGAATTGAGCAATCTATGCCCTACTATTTTAGCGTCAGATTCTGCAATCGCTGCGATTTTCAGGAGCCCATGGCCGATAAAGATTTAAGAATCCGATCCGACAAACAGGCGATCGATCAGTTTATTAACGAGGTTCGCTCGCTGCCTAAACAGGGTGGCGGCCAGGGGCGTCTGATTTTCGCGCTGGACGCAACCGCAAGCCGGGAGGCAACCTGGGACCAGGCCTGTCATCTGCAGAGCGAACTGTTTATGGCAACCCGGGATCTGGGCGGTCTGGCCATTCAGCTTTGCTACTATCGTGGCTTCGGTGAGTTCAAGGCTACGGGGTTTGTGACCGAGACGGGGCAACTGCTGAACCTGATGAACGGCGTGTCCTGCCTCGGTGGCCGAACCCAGATCAGCCGGGTGCTGGCCCACGCGGTGAAAGAGACTCGCACAAACCCCGTCAAGGCGGTAGTGTTTATCGGCGATTGCTGCGAGGAACCGGTAGACGAGCTCTGCCATACCGCCGGGGAATTGGGCATGCTGCGCACGCCGGTATTTATGTTTCATGAAGGCAGTGACGCCCATGCCAGGGCGGTCTTCCAGCAGGTGAGCAAGCTCTCCGGTGGCGCGTACGCGCCCTTTGATCGGAACAGCCCAGAGGTTCTGAAGGATCTTATGGCGGCGGTTGCGGTCTATGCTTCCGGGGGAGCCAAGGCCCTGCAGGACTTTTCAAGCCGCAGTTCCCCGGAAGTGAAGCGCCTGACGAAACAGATCCGATAGTGCTTCTGGAAATCCATTCAAGGGCCGGTGTGCCCGGGGTATCTGAGTGCCGTTAACGCTTGTTGCTATCGTTGTCGCGGTTGTTGCCTGGGTGTGGTTGCGCAATCAGCCAGCCAGCCAACGTAATGCAGCCATTCTCAAACTCGCTTTGTTGGTCGGTATCGGGATCGTGGTCGTTCTCGCCGTAACCGGACGCCTGCATTTTGTGTTCGCCGGGTTGGCGTTTCTTTATCCGCTGTTGCGTCGATTGCTGCCCTCACTGTTGCGCGGTGGACTGGGTGGTATGGCTGGCGGAGCTCAAGCCAAATCCGGCAATCAATCTCACGTGGCCAGTGACATCCTGGAAATGACCCTGGACCACGATTCCGGAACCATGAGTGGCAGAATCATAAAGGGGCCCATGGAGGGCCGTGAGTTGTCAGATTTGAGCGAGAGCGAGTTCCTGGAACTGCTGCGCTATTGCCGGGTGCAGGACGAAGACTCCGCCCGGCTCCTGGAAAGCTATCTGGATCGCCGGTTCGGTGATTCCTGGCGACAGGATGATGAGGGCGCCTCCGAAGGCGCGGAGTCAAGCGGAAATGGCAACGCCGGAGGTCCTCTGACCGAGAGCGAAGCGCTGGATATCCTGGGGCTGGAGCCCGGCGCGAGCCGCGACGAGATTATCAAGGCCCATCGCCGGATGATGCAGAAGCTACACCCGGATCATGGCGGCAGCAATTATCTGGCGGCGCGCATCAATGAAGCCAAGGAGTGTTTGCTGGGCTGAAGGACGGCCCGGTTTGCAGGCGTTTTTCCAGAGTCGGTTGCCTGTGGTGACGGTAAGCGATATTGTTCAAAAATTGGACTTCTCTGGGCCTGGGGGAGAGCGCCTCGGTTGAAGACATCGACGCTGATCTCGTGGATCTTGCTTTTTATACTCGGCTTGCCCCAGTTCGGGCTCGCCGAGTCTTTAAAGCGGCTGAAAGTACTCGCGCCCGAAATCCCGGGCGCAGCCGAGCCAAATCTCGAAGGGCGTGATATAGAGCTGGTTCTGGCGACGTTCGAGGAGTGCGGCTTCAGTGCCCAATTCGTTATGCAGCCCTACGAGCGGCATGCGCGTACTTACCGGGAACGTCAGGACTTCGATGCCATTATGACTGTGCCTCTGCACTGGCGTCTTCCCGGGTACTCCACATCTGCCTACATCTGGTATCAGAACGGAGCCTTCTATAAACATTCGCGTGTCGGGCCGATTGAGCGTATCAAGGATCTGGCCGGGCTTAACGTGGTGACTTTCCGTCAGGGTGTTGATGTTCTGGGGATCAGCAACAATGTCCCGGAATTCGCCTCTCTTACAGAGATTGCCGATCAGACTATTCACTCACGGCTACTCTTCATGGGGCGGGTCGATGCGATTCTGGCTGATGGATTTGTGGTGGCTGAGGTCAATCGAAGAATATTTCGTGAGAAGCGTCGTGGTGAGAACTGGCCCTCGCAGTCGGATACCTTTCGATTTGCACCTATATTTAACCCTGCTCCGCACAAAATGGTGTTTCGGGACCCTGAACTTGCCGCTGCATTCGACCAATGCTTCGATGATTTGCGGAAATCAGAGGTGATCGCTGACATCAATCAGAAATACATCGACAAATACCAGCATGTATTGCGTTTCAGGTATCTGGCACGGTAACTGCGGACCGGTTTGGCTTTCCCGAGAAGCCCCTGGGGGGCCTCATCGCAAACTTTCTCCGCAAACTTGTTATCTCATGTTCTAGATTGCTCCGCCATTTCACTGGCTGACTTTTTCGGCTACCCGGGATTTTTGCTTGCCGGATGCCGTTTTTTTGCGCGGTGATGGTTGTCGCTTCCTGACTGCTGGCGTGGGAGGTGCCGGCTCATTCCGCAAATAGGAACCTGGAGCCGGCTCGATGACTGGCAGATTTCTCTCTCCCGGAGTGCGGGCTTGCACTTCGCCGCCACCGAATTGTTCCGCCCACGCCACCCAATCGGGCCACCAGGAACCTTCAAACTGCTCGGCACCTTCCAACCATTCATCCGGGTTTGCTGGGTTGTCTTCGTTCAGGCGATAACCGTACTTTTTCTTCTCGGGTGGATTGATGATTCCGGCAATATGTCCCGAACCGCCGAGTACAAAACGCAGTGGCCCGCCCAGGTTGCGCGCGCCTTTGTAGCAGGAAACCCACGGCGCGATGTGGTCTTCAATGGCGGATGCGAAATAGCTTGGAATCTTCACCTTTCTCAAGTCGATTGGCGTGCCCGCCAGGGCAATGCCGCCGGGCTCACGCAGCCGATTGTTCAGATACATATTACGCAGGTAAAAACTGTGCATGGCCGCAGGCATGCGCGTGGCATCCGAGTTCCAGTAAAGGAGATCAAAGGGCGCGGCGTCACGACCCAGGAGGTAGTTGTTGACGAAGAACGACCATATCAGACTGTTGGCCCGAAGCATGTTGAAGGCCGTTGCCATGGAGGCGCCTTCAAGATAGCCCTGTTTGTTCATAGCCCTTTCTATTTTCGCAATAGAATCCTCGTCGATGAAGACTTCGAGATCGCCAACATCTGAGAAATCCATCATGCTGTTGAGAAACGTCGCGCTTTTGACCCGGTCGTCGCCACGAGCGGCCAGCCAACCGAGCGTGCAACCCAGCAGGGTGCCGCCGATGCAGTAACCCACGGTGTTGACTTCGCGCTCACCCGTTGCCTGCTCAATAGCATCCATGGCGGCGACCGGACCTTCGAGCATGTAGTCTTCAAAGGTCTTGTGCGCCAGCTCTGGGCCGGGATTGACCCAGGAGACCACAAACACAGTGTGTCCCTTCTCTACCCAATAGCGGATGAAGGATTTTTTCTCGCCAAGATCGAGGATGTAGTACTTGTTGATCCAGGGCGGAATCACCAACAGAGGCCGACGATGTACAGTTTCGGTGGTAGGCCGGTATTGGATGAGTTGCATCAGATCGTTCTGTAACACCACGTCGCCGGGTGTGTTGGCCAGATTGTCGCCCACCTCAAAGGCGTCCGGGTCGGACATGCGAAACGGCATCGGGCCCTTTCCCTCGTCCAGATCACGTAACAGGTTCGCCAGTCCACGCAGCAGGTTTTTACCGCGTGTCTTGACAGTAGTTCGCAACACTTCCGGATTGCTCAGAACGAAGTTGCTGGGGGCGAGGGCGTCGGTCATCTGGCTGGTGAAAAAGCGGACTTTCCGTCTCTCGTGATCGTCCATGTCCCGGACATCATCAATGGTGTCCATTACCCAGCGTGTTGTTAATAGATAGGCCTGCTTGAGGGCGTTGAAGGCGATGACGTCGTTCCAGGCCTGGTCACGGAACCGACCGTCGCCAGGCTCTGGTTCTGCTACGGTCAAAGGTTTCTTGCCAATACCGCTGGCGAGAAGGCCGGACCAGAACAGACTGGTGTCCTTGAACAGTCGCATCTGCGCGAACAGAAGTGTGTCGGGTTGGGTTGCAAGCTTGCCAGTCAGGGTAACGAAGGGCCTGGCCATGCTACTCACGCTGGCGGGGTTCGGCGGGCCACCGCGTAATCGGCGCATGACAGAGCGCTTGAGCAGACGGCCACCATGAATACCTACTCGTGCCAGAGAGCGGCTTACCACATTGGGTTCGAAGTCAGGCGTTGTTTGCTTTTTTATTGGTTTATCAGCCATTTTTTCGCCTTCTGCTTTGTTCGTGTCACATGTAGACGCCGCCGTTCACATTGATCTGCTGGCCAGTGATGTAATCCCCCTCTGCGGCCAGGAAAACCACGGCGCGGGCAATTTCCTCCGGTTTGCCGAAACGCCCCATCGGAACCCGGGCAATGATCTGCTCCCGGATATTCTCCGGAACCTGGGCGAGCATTTCGGTTTCGGTGAAGCCCGGGGCAATGGCATTGACGGTGATGTTGTATTTGGCCATTTCGAGCGCGAGGGTCTTGGTAAAGGCGATAATGCCGCCCTTGCTGGCTGCGTAATTGGCCTGCCCGAAGTTGCCGGCCTGCCCGACGAACGATGTGATGTTGATGATACGGCCGTACTTCTGGTCCATCATTATTTTCAACACTTCCGAGCAGGTGGCGTAGACGCTGCCCAAGTTGGTATCCAGGACGTCGTTCCAGTCATCATCAGTAAGCTTCTTCATGGACTTGTCTTTGGTGATGCCGGCGTTGTTCACCAGAATGTCTATGCGGCCCCACTGATCATGAACCTGACGGACCAGGCTGCGCGCTTCCGGCATCTTGGAAAGGTCTGCTTTGAAGGACAGTGCCCGGACGCCAGTTGCCTCGATTTCCCTGGCAACTTCGTCGCCTTCGGACTGGCGGGAGCGGTAGTTGATGGCGACGTCAGCGCCGCGTTGAGCAAGTTGCAGTGCGATGTGACGACCGATGCCTCGTGAGGCTCCGGTTACCAGGGCGACCTTGCCCTTGAGGTCCTGCATGACATCCTCCCTGGAGCGGTGGCCCGCTCTGATTGTTATTCCTTATTATTCATCACCTCATTTAAGCTAGCAGAGCACCTGAGTGGCGACAAGAAAATGTGACGCCTGTCACGCTTGGCCAATGAATGTCTTGAGGCGAGGCGCAATGGATTCGCGCCATTGACTGCCGTTGAAGACGCCGTAGTGGCCAACCCCTTCCTGGAGGTGGTGCAGGCGCCTGGCATCGGGAATACTCACGCAAAGGTCGTGAGCGGCCCGCGTTTGTCCGGGGCTGGAAATGTCGTCCTTCTCGCCTTCGATCGTCATCAGCGCCGTCTTCTCGATAGCGGCGGGGTTCACCTTCCTGCCCCGGTGCGTGAAGCAACCGCGGGCAAGGTGGAATTCCTGAAAGACGCGCTTGATCGTGTCCAGGTAAAAGGTGGCCGGTAGATCCATAACTGCGAGGTACTCGTCGTAGAACTCACGATGACGTCTGATCTTGTCGACTTCCCTGTCTCGCATGGACTTGAACAGGCCCCGGTAGGCGTCAACGTGCCGGTCGAAGTTCATGCTCACGAATCCGGACAGTTGCAGAAATCCTGGATAAACCTTACGCATGGCGCCCGGATAGGGAGCGGGTACCGGATGGACCAGATTGCGTCGGAACCAGGCAAGATTATGTTTGGTGGCCAGTTCGCAGGGTGCGGTGGGATCAATACGTCCGTCGATGGGGCCGCTCATGAGGGCAAGTGAGCGGGGTGTTGCCGGGTTTTTATCTTCGGCCATGAGGGCGGTGGCCGCAAGCACCGGCACAACGGGTTGGCAAACCGCCAATACATGGGTGTCTGGCCCAAGCTGTTCAATAAAATCGATAACGTAGTCGATATAGTCGTCCAGCCCAAAATCTCCAGCGGACAATGGGACCCGGCAGGCATCGCGCCAGTCGGTAATGTAGACGTCGTGGTCTGGGAGCATTTCCTTGACGGTACCCCGCAGCAGCGAGGCAAAGTGTCCGGACAAGGGCGCAACGATCAGGAGTTTCGGATCATTTGACCGCGATACGCTGCGCTGGAAGTGCTTTAGCTGGGCAAAGGGTTTTCGCTGGACAATGACTTCACTGACGTCTACTTCCTCGCCATCGCACACGGTTGAATGCAGGTTGAACGCCGGTTTCGGGTAGCGTCGGGTCAAATCGCCAAATACACCGTAGGCTGAGGCAATACTGCGAGCGCCCGGCAAGCGGGACAGGGGGCTGAGAGGATGCCTGAGCAATTTGCTCTGTGTGTCTGTCATCATGCGCAAGGGCATCAGCGCTGCGCGGCTCATTTCATGGGCAAAATACATCATGGCATTGTCCTGCTGGAGTTATGGAGGCCGGAAGTCAACGCAAAACTCAGTAGCCATCGATTTCCGCGCTCGATCTTCGATACCCGATGCTGATACAGGTCCGGGCGGAAGAGGTACACTCTTCCAAGAAGGTTGAAGATGTTTTTCTCGCAAATGAATTCGCCGCCCGCCTTGGGCTTGGCCAGAACGCAATTGAGTTTGTAAAGCCGGCCCTCGGAAACCATGTCCACGTGCGGCCCTACCTTGTGCCCTTCTGGATATCGGACCAGGTATATATTCAGGCGTCTGGAATGAAAGAGAATCCGGGTTTTTACTTTTTCAGGCATGGTAGTGGCATACGCTCTCGCAGAATCACTATGGGCAGTTTGCGCGCTGTGCGGTCCATTGGTCAATTACGGCCGGGAACTGGCTCGTAGAGAGATGAGGATTTGAACGTATGACCAGAGCATCAGGTGGTAGCAAGCTTTTGCGATGGTTTTTGCTGCTAAGCGCTGGCGCTATCGTGCTGGTCCTGTTGGTGGTGCTGATGTTCCGGTTCGTAAACCCACCCACCTCGGCCTTCATGCTGGGGTATCAGGTTCAAAGCGCGAACAGATCCCTCGCTCACGAATGGGTGCCCATAAATGAGATCTCTGCCTGGATGCCGCTGGCGGTGGTTGCCAGCGAGGATCAACGCTTCCCGCATCACGCGGGCGTGGATTTTGAGGCTATACGCCAAGCCCTCTCGGAGTACAGGGCGGGCGAGGGGCTTCGAGGGGCCAGCACCATCACTCAGCAAACGGCTAAAAACCTGTTCCTGTGGAACGGGCGCAGTTTCGTCCGCAAGGCTCTTGAGGCAGGGCTGGCCCTTGTCATAGAGGGCCTCTGGCCCAAGCAGCGCATACTGGAAGTTTACCTGAACGTTGCTGAGTTCGGTCCCGGTATCTATGGGGTCGAAGCGGCAAGTCAGGCCTACTTCGATAAGCCAGCCCTTCACCTCACTGAGTACCAGGCAGCGCTGCTCGCGGCCGTGCTTCCAAATCCGAAGGTTTTGCATGTCAACGCACCGTCCACTTATGTGCGGGAGCGAGTGGTCTGGATTCAGGGGCAGATCGCACAGCTTGGTGTTGGATATCTGCAGGATCTCTAGTCTTGCAAGAGGAGCAGGTTTATTGGCGTGACCCCTGGCGCAGACTCGTTGATACTGCAGATACTGCAGATACTGCAGATATTGCAGGACCACTTATTGTTAAAGGATTGTACCAATGTCTCTCTTCCCCGATGACAACGGCGAGAACGACCTGTTCATGTCGCGAACCGACCCTGACAACCCGCTGGGCACCCATGCCCCCTACAGTTTCGAGTTGGAAGGCAAGATCTGGCCAACCGTGGAACACTATTTCCAAGGCATGAAATTCACTGATGACAACCGCCAGGAAAAGGTGCGCAACGCCGATACGCCGGCCAAGGCAGGTAAGCTTGGGCGCAAACGCCACAAGAGCCTGCGGCGGGACTGGAAGCAGGTGCGCGAAACCGTTATGACGCGGGGAATCTACGTGCGTTGCCGAACTTATCCAGAACTGGCGGAGGCTCTGCTGGATACCGGTGACACGAAAATCGTTGAGAACAGCAACTTCGATTATTTTTGGGGTTGTGGCCGGGATCGGCGGGGTGAAAACCGGTACGGGAAGGTGTTGATGAAAGTGCGGGCGAAGCTGCGTGAAGAGCAAGACTCTGCGAGCTGATCCCTGTAGATCGGTTCGCCTTTTGCAATTCTGCATGTAGCTAATTTAGACGTATTTTCTTGCGAAGAGGGTCAGTTGGGATAAAGTATAGGTGTGGGGGCTCGACCTTTCGCACCAATCCAACAAAGAGCCTTGCAGGGACGATTTGGCTTTTCTAACCCATCAAGCACGGACGGTAACAGAGACTCAGGCCTTGAACGTTTCTCGTCAACCAGTCTTATTTCCGCTTGTTGTGGGCCTGCTTTACTATCTGGGTGCCTGGATTGGAGTTCACTACGTTGCTCTGGATAGCGGCATAGTAGTGCTCTGGCCACCGAACTCTGTATTGCTCGCGGCGCTGCTGGTTCAGCCGAGGAGCCGTTGGTGGTCACTGTTTCTCGTTGTTTTGGCCGCAGAAATTGCAGCCGATATCTCGGTATTTTCTCTGTTCCACGCGTTGCTGTTCGGCGCCATCAACATCGCCGAGTGCGTGCTGGCGGCCAGCCTGATTCGGTGGTTTCTCGATCGAAGTCTCGATTGGAGTGAGCCCAAGGACCTGAGTCTCTTCCTGGTTACCGTCTTTCTCATAGCGTCGCCGCTCGCCGCACTGGGTGGCGCATCGATCTATTCTTTCCTGCTTGAAAGAGACACTCCATTTCTCACGTTGTGGCGGCTTTGGTGGGTAGGGGATGCTACAGGGTTGATCATCTTGACGCCTTTTCTGCACATGATTTTGAGTTCGGGCCTTTTGAAGCAAGTGGTTAACAGCAACTGGCATGTACGTATGGAACTTGTCGCCGCCTGGATAGCCGGCCTCTTAGTCTGTTACCTGATCTTCGTGTTTGACTTGTCCTCAGAAAATTACCTGGCACTGTCCCCATTGGCAGTGGCTGTAGTTCCGGCATGGGTTGCTGTCCGTTTTGGACCGCTCGCGGGTTTCCCCCTGGCTACAGCTGTGGCGCTTTTCGTAGCTCTCGCCACTGCTTCGGGAGTTGGCCCTTTTGTTAGTGAGAAACAGGATCTCAGCGCTTTATTCGCTCAAGAGTTCATTATCGTTTTCACCGTGTTGCTGCTATACGTGGCCGCGTTCGTGGACCAGAACCGCCGAAAGTCTGGCGAGCTCAAAAAAGCTCTGGTAAGGGTCCAGCACCTGAACCAGGCCCTGGAGGAGAGAGTCCGGCAACGCACGCAGGAATTATTTGATGCTAATCAACAACTACAGACACTTGCACTGACTGATGAACTCACTGGTATCCCTAATCGAAGGCGAATGAGAGTGCTGGGAGAGGAAGAGGCGAGGCGTAGCGAACGATCTGGCCGTCCCTTTAGCGTCATGCTGATGGATATCGATCATTTTAAACGGGTCAACGACCAGTATGGACATGCCGTTGGTGACGAATGCTTAAAGGCATTTGTCAGGGCGATTGCACCTTCCCTTCGGTCGATTGATCGTTTTGGACGGTGGGGTGGGGAAGAATTCATGATCATCGTGCCGGATTCCGATCATGTAGATCTTTTGATGCTCAGTGAAAAGGTGTTGGAATGTGTTCGAGAGGTAATTATCGCTTTCGATGATCAACGTGTGGGAATGACAGTATCGATCGGTGTTGCAGAGTGGCACCACGCCACCTTTGACAAGCTGGTTTCGGAAGCCGACGACGCTCTCTATCGGGCCAAGTCCAAAGGCAGAGATCGCGTAGAAATCAACTTGCGCGGACTGCGGGTGACCGAGTAGAGATGCGAACTAGTGTTCCTGGCGACGGGGTTGTCAGCCAGGCCTGATTTATTGCGCCGAGTCTTTATTCCTGAGCCTGGCCGACGAATCAGTCGCTTTGGTCCAGGCCCATCTTCCAGAAATCGATCTCGAGACGTGTGGCATCGCTGAAAATCCGGGTCAATTCTCTGAAACGGGCAGGGGAGACGTCGGCCAAACGCTCATTGAGCCAGCCAATCTCAGCCTGCATGGCCTCCTGAAACTCGTCGCTTTCATACATCTTGATCCAGGCATCATAGGGATTGCTATCGCCCCGAATAGTCTCCGCCCGGCTGTTCAGCCAGTTGGCAATTTCACCGTAGCCAACCATGCACGGTGACAGGGCAACGTGCAGATCCAGCAGGTCGCCACGGTTGCCGGTATCCAGAACGTAGCGAGTGTAGGCCAGTGTGGCGCGGGCCTCTGGCAGATCGGCAAGCTCTTGTTCAGAAATTCCCCATTCCTTGCAGTAGCTGATGTGCAGATCCAACTCCACATCCACGATGGCCTGTAAACCCTCCTTGGCCTGGCGGAGGTCTGACAGTGTCGGGCTTTTGTAGGCAGCCAGGGCAAAGGCACGGGCAAACTGGATCAGGAACAGGTAGTCCTGCTTCAGGTAGTGTTGGAACGCCTCGGGCGCGAGCGACCCATTACCGAGTTGCTGCACGAAGCTGTGCTGGATGTAGGCCTGCCATTCATCTTGGCAGCTCTTTTTCAGGTCTTCGAACTGATAAGACATGCTTTCTCCTGAAGTGCGGTGGGCTCAGTAACAGGAATTGGGGGATGAGTCAGGGTTGATCTCGCCGGCGACTTCTTCCGGGTCAATGCCGTGACTGGTCAGCACTTCCCGTACGAAGTTCACCTGGGCGAGGATTCTGTCCGCGTCATCCCCGTATTCAAACCGATTGATCTCGACCGGCTGGGGCATGAAGGTAAAGGCGGTTTTCAGAGCGGTGAGTGTATCTTCATCGGCCATTGGCAGACTCCTCATGCGGTTTGCTTGATAGATGAAGAGTATACGCAAGTCATTGGGGAAAGGCCGACAGGCAGCCATGGAAAAGCAATTGATTCCGGGCATCTTGCGGGAGATTGCTGATCGGTGTCCGTGTTAGTCTGAGGGATGATGTATTCCACCAGCTGACAGGATTCCCCATGCAAAAGATTCACATCGACATCGTTTCCGACATCGCCTGCCCCTGGTGTGCCATTGGGTATGCGCGTCTGGAACAGGCCATTAAGCAGTTGGCGCCTGAGTATGAATTCGGCGTTCAGTGGCATGCCTTTGAACTGAACCCGGACCACAGCGGAGAGGGCGAGCCTATCCTCCCGGCGCTGGCCAGAAAGTACGGTCGCAGCGAAGAGGAAATGCGTGCAACCCAGAATCAGATGATGAGCATCGCAAAGGATTTGGGCGTCAACTTCGAGAAGCTGCAGGAACGCTTGACCACCAATACGTTTGACGCTCACCGGCTCGTAAAATGGGCAGGAGAGCAGGGACTGCAGACTGAGATGAAACTGGCGCTCTTTGAGGCCTACTTCGGAAGGGCAGAGGATGTCTCCGATCCGAGTGTCTTGTTGAGCTGCGTCGAGAATCTGGGGCTTGATCGCTCCAGGGCGGAGCAAATTCTGAAGTCCGACGAATATGCCGACGTGGTGCGCGCGGACGAGGCAACGTATCAACAGGCCGGTGTTTCGGCAGTGCCTGCATTCATCGTGAACGGGAAATACCTGATCTCCGGCGCCCAGGAACCGGATACGCTGGTGCAGGCGTTCGAGGAAATAGGCGGAAAGCCCGAATGAAATCCTGAGCTGGAGTAGAAATGCCGAAACCTTCCCAAGCCCGGCAGCGGGCCATTCTTGAGCGGCTGGATAAATTCAGCCGCTTCACCGATAGCAACATTGCTATTCCGTTCACCAATGTAAAAATTGGTGCGGAGGCAGTGATTGGCCTGTTGCCCGTGGTGGGGGACATGGCCGGCCTGGTGCTGGCAAGCTACGTGCTGGTGGAGGCGCAGCGGGCGGGCGCCAGTAAGACGGTTAAGCTTCGCATGCTGCGCAACATGGGCATTGATTTTCTGGGCGGGCTCTTGCCGGTGGTCGGTGATGCGTTCGATGCGGTCTACAAAGCCAACACGCGGAACACCCGCCTGCTCCGAAATTACCTGGAGAAGGAACTGGCCATTGAGCCACCTCCACCGCCCTTCCCCTGGATGACTGTCATCGGGTTGTCGGTTCTGTTTGCCGTAGTGACCGGTGGCCTCACGCTTTTGTTCTGAACCGGGCAACTCTCTTAAAGCATCAGGCCGGTTTCCGGGTGGGATGCCTCCCGCCGGACCAGCAATTGCCCGTCTCGTACAGAAGCCAGCACCGGTCGTTGTCCGAGCAGCACTTCATAGGGTGTGGTTCCCTGAAGCACCACGCACCGCGCGGGCATCCCTTCGACAAGGCCATATTCATCGAGGTCAAGCGCAGCCGCACCATTGTCGGTAATCAGTTCCAGTGAGCGGTCAATCCGGCTCATTCCCAGCATATGGCAGGCGTGCAGACCGACATCGAGGGTGCGGAGCATGTTGCCATTGCCCATCGGATACCAGGGGTCGCGAATCGAATCCTGGCCGAAGGCAACCTTCAGTCCGGCATCAAGCAGCTCGGGGACCCGGGTGATGCCGCGGCGTTTGGGGTAGCTGTCGAACCGACCCTGCAAATGCAGGCTTTCCGTAGGCATGGAGAGAAAGCGCAGCCCGGACTTTTTCAGTAATCGGAACAGGCGGCTGCAGTAGGCATCGTTATAGGAGCCCATGGCGCAGGTGTGGCTGGCGGATACCCGGGAACCGTAATCCAGTCTGAGGGCCTCGGCGGCCAGAACCTCCAGGAACCGGGATTCCGGATCATCAATTTCGTCGCAATGGACATCCACCAGCCGGTCGTTTTTGTGGGCCAGCTCCATCAGCCAGCGAACGGATTCCGCGCCGTAGTCCCGGGTAAACTCGAAGTGGGGGATGCCACCAACCACATCAGCTCCGAGTCGCACGGCTTCCTCCATGAGCTCACGCCCGTTTTTGAAAGACCAGATGCCCTCCTGGGGAAACGCGACGATCTGCAGGTCTACAAAGGCTGCGGTGTTTTCGCGAACCTCAAGCATGGCCTTGAGGGCCGTCAGGTTCGGATCCGTTACGTCCACATGGGTACGGACGTACTGGATGCCGTGGGCGGCAAACAGCTTCAGCGTCTGGGTGGCGCGGTTGATGACGTCCTGGTGGCTCAGGGTTGTCTTGCGCTCGGACCAGCATTCAATGCCTTCAAACAGGGTGCCGCTCTTGTTCCATCGGGGCGCGCCGGCCGTCATAGCAGCGTCCAGGTGAATATGCGGTTCCACGAAAGGAGCTGTGACCAGATTGCCTCCGGCATCCAGTTCGCCGTCTCTGGTGGTGGCGTTGTCGGGCTGGGCAGTGATACCTGAAAAGCGTCCGTTGGTGATCTCGAGCCTGTACAGCCCATCCTGGCCCTGTAAACGTGCGTTGGCTATGGCATTCAATGGTGTGGTCATATTGTCTCCGGTAAGTCGCTCACCAACCCTTATGGTTTCAATAGCAGGTGGGCCTTCAAGAGTGTTCTGAATTTTTCAGTGGTGTTGCCCGGACCTGGTAACGATTCACTGAGTTGGTTCATTCGGTTGCGTATCGTGTTTCTGTGACAATCCAATGCTTCTGCCATGGCGCTCTGGTTTCCACGGCAGGCGATCCAGGCGTCGAGCAATTCGGTAGAATCGGCCAGAATGGGCTGGTCCACCTGCTCAATCGATGCGTGTTCGGACCAAACGATGGCCCTGCCGATGGCCTCCGTGACTTCCACCATGGGCAGCGAATAGGGCTGTTCGAACAGAGGTATCGCGAGCTCGTCGGCCAGCCGACAGAGCGTGTTGGGCAGTTGGCCAATATAGGCGTCTCCGGTCAGGACGACGAGTCCGGAGACATTGCATTCTTTACCTTCATACAGGCATTCCGCCAGATTCTGGGGGCTGCGATGCCGGCTGATGCCGGTAACGAACACCAGCTCGCCACCTTTGACCCAGTTCTTGAACGAGCGGTTCTCCGCCACATAGGGCCAGCGTACCGGGTTATCCCCGGCGGACTCCCCGCCCCGGAGCCGAATGGCGTCCAGGCCGGGCAGAAGTGGCACCTCCCGGCATCGCAGTGTCACTCAGATTGCTCCCATTACCTGTGCTTTGCGCTCACGGACAGCTTCGCTGACCACCAGAATGAGGCTGTAGCTCAAGGCCGCGACCAGGACACCCACAATGGGTGCAATCCAGGGGGAAGTATAGGCGGCTGCTGAGCCGATGGCGTAGGCCGCGAGTCCCGGGACGTTGAAAGCTGGCAATGTGACCGTGGTCAGATCGGGATACTGGCGTTTATAGCCGACAAAGTAGCTGGCCATGATGACGCCACCGATCGGCGGGATAAAGGTACCAAGCAGAACAAGGAACGGGATCAGCCATTCGTACATACCCAGCACCGCCAGTACGGTTCCGATCGCGGCACCAGCAATGGTCACTGACTTGCGGCGGCGGGTGCGGATCAGGTTGCAGCCTGCCACCGCAAAGTTGTAAACCGTGTTGTCCTGGGTGGTCCAGAGATTCAGGAACAGCATCAGGATACCGAGTGTGGCCAGACCCTGGGCGACCATGATGTCGACGATGTCGGCCTGCTGATAGACGAGGGCACCAAAGGCGCCGATCAGTGTCATCAGTCCGTTACCGAGGAAGAAAGCAAGCAATGTGGCGATCACCGCGGTTTTGCCGGATTTCGCAAAGCGGGTCCAGTTGGTGGCCTGGGTGCCGCCGCTGACAAAGGTGCCGAACACCAGCGTGATTGCCGCAGCAATGGTCATTTCATTGGTCGGGGTAATGGCCAGCAGCCCGGAAAGGCCGCCGGCATCAGACGTGGCGATAGACATGCTGACGGCCACCAGAATGATCATGGCAGGTACGGCAACTCGGGACAGCCACTCGAGGCCCTGATAACCGATAAACGCGGTAACACAGAAGGCGAAACCGAACAGTACCATCAGCGGCGTTGTCATTCCCTCCGGCATCCCCGTGAGTTTAACCAGCAGAATGGCCATGGTGGCGGTGCCCCAGGCGTACCAGCCAATCTGGGTGAAGCCCAGAATAAAGTCGGAAAGTTTGCTGCCCAGCTCGCCGAAGGTGAACCGGCTCATCAATGCAGTGTTCAGGCCTGTTTTCGCGGCGATATAGCCGAGCCCTGCTGCGTAGAGGCCAAGCAGCAGATTGCCGACCGCCAGCACCATGAGCATGGTGGAAAAGTCGAAGGCAACACCAACGCTGCCACCGGCCCACATGGTGGCGGTAAAGAAAGTAAAGCCAAGGAGGACCAGCCCCATGGACCAGACGCTTTTACGCTGATCCATGGGGACGGGGCTTAAGGGGTAATCCTGTTCTTTAGGTGTTGGTTCAGTGGTCATGGCGATCTCTCCGAGTCGTAGTTAACACAAGGAGAGTTGGCAACGTTTGTGCCATAGGGGGTTTTCGGGGCGAATCTTGTGGCCTGTTCGATCAGTCATTGTGCATGCTGCACAATAGCTCTGTTGAAGAGCCGTTGCCAGGAATCCCTTTGCTTCAACATGGTGCGATTTGGTGGCTAAGTTGCTCCTTTGGTGCGTCGAATGGTGAAAATGCTGATGGTTGAGTGAGGCCTGCGCTAAAAACCTAACAGTGGTACGTCTTTTGAACCTTCTATTTACTGGTGGTCAGGGCGAGAATTTGTTTAGACTCGGCATGTACAGGGAATCAAGTGCGTTGTGGATTTTACTTTTATGCCGACTCCTTCGGTTGAACTGAATACCGTGTCCTCCCGAGATCTGCTTATGCTGCGACTCTCAATCGTGGTTGGCGGGATTCTGATCTCCCTGTTCATGATTGGTGACCTTCAACTGGTTCCTCCAGAATTGTCTGGCGCCTACATTACCAACAGGGCTCTCATCCAGCTTCCGATCCTTGCAGGCCTGCTGGCTTTCACCTTCGTTCCGCAGTTTCTTCGCTTTGCCCAGACCGCGTTTTTGGCGACTGTTCTGAGCCTCACCTATGCCAATTACTACCTGATCCACGTTGCCTGGGAGCAGGCATCATTCAGTTTTCCTTATGAAGGCACGCTGCTGTATGCCTTTTTCGGTTTCTTTGTTTTCGGAATGAAATTCTATTACGCGCTGACCGCGATGCTGATAAGTTCAGTCGGCTTTGTCGGTTTGATGCTCCTTGATTCCGTTTATGGTGATCGAACCTGGATGAATGCGGGGTTCGTGGTTGGCTCATTGTTTGTCGGTGTTATTGGCAGGCACAGGATTGATCGATTGCTGGGTCAGCTCGAGGGTGCCAACGAGCAGTTGGTTGGCCTGAGCACCGTGGATGGTCTCACGGAGTTATTCAACCGGCGTGCTCTGATGAGCGAATCCGAACGCCTGTTTGCATTGAAGCGGCGAGCCAATCATCGACTCGCCGTGTTCATGATGGATCTGGATCATTTCAAGCAGTTCAACGATCGCTATGGCCACCAAGAGGGCGACCGAGCCATCCGCATCCAGGCCGACATCATGAGACAGGTATTAAAGCGGCAGACGGATATCCTCGGGCGCTACGGCGGCGAAGAATTCATGGCGGTGATCGAAGGCGACCATGCTGACCGTTTCGAACGACTTGCGACGGAAATACTCCGTCAATGGCAGGAACGGGCGGTGCCAAATGAGGACAGCCCCAATAGCAAGATACTCAGCTGTTCCATAGGGATCTGTCAGGGCCTGGCCAGCGAATTCGATTCAATCGACGACATGATCAGAAAAGCCGACGAAGCCTTGTATTGCGCTAAAAAACAGGGCAGAGCCCGCTACGTGATGGGTTAGCGGTCGGAGATGAGCGATGGATACCTCCTGGTTCCTGGTCTTTGCTGATGCGCTCCTGATCCTGCACACGATGCTGGTGGCCTTCGTGATCCTCGGGCTGGTGGCAACTTTCACTGGTCATTTCCTTCAGTGGCGGTGGGTCCGCAATTTCTGGTTTCGCCTGAGCCACCTGGCGGTTATTGCCGTTGTGGTTCTTCAATCCTGGCTGGGCGTGTTATGCCCGCTCACAAGCTGGGAAATGGCGCTCCGGGCCAAGGCCGGGGAGGCGGGCTATGAAGACTCATTTATCCAGCACTGGCTGCAGTCAATCCTCTACTACAGCGCTCCGGATTGGGTGTTTATCGTGGCTTACACGGTGTTCGGAGCGCTCGTCCTGGCCAGCTGGTTTGTGGTCAGGCCCGAGCGGTGAAAAACAGGCTGGGCTATTTCTTGAAGAATGTCAGGAAAGCGCCGGCTGCAGCAGCGGCCGCCCCGCCGATCAGGTACCACATGGTGTCGTCGGTAAATCGGCCTGTGACCGTCTCGGTTAGCTGGTTTCCGAGGGACTGGGTTGATTGATAGCCGAAATAAAGCAATCCGATGCCAACAACCAGTAAAACGATACCGACCAGCTTTGAACTTCCCATTCTGTACTCCTTTTTGATTGGCGCTGAAATACAGCGTGCCGTGGGTCAGGGAAGCTTGCCATCCGATTCCGGTTTTTCCAACCGTTCTTATTACTCTGCTGCGGATAAACCCCGTCCTATTCTGGTTTTCTGGCAATCAGGAAGTAAACGTCTTTCGAGGTTTCAGGCACCCAGCGGTAATCAATCTGGAATCCGGCATGCTCCAGATGCCGCTCCAGCTGAGCACGGGACAAGAAATTAACATAGGGCGCGAGTCGCAGAACTCGAGCCAGGGCAGCGACTGGTTTCAAATAGGGGCAGGTATCCTGAAGGCAGGCGGTGTTGCTAATGAATACTCCGCCAGGTTTCAGCATGCTTGAAACCTGTTGTATCGCACGCTCGGGATCTCGGAGCAGGTGCAGAATGTTCAACCCCAGAATTACGTCGAACGCCTGTTGCCGATGTTGCATGTCGTCAAGTGTGGCAACCACAAAGCGGAGGTTGTCAGCGGATTTTTCTGTCTTCCGCTTTCGGGCGATGTCTATCATCCGGGGCGAGGCATCGGTTGCCAGGTAGCTGCGCACCCTGGGAGCATGAATAAGTGCCGTCGATCCGGTACCGCAGCCGAACTCCAGAACATCCATTTCCGGATTGAGATATTTCTGGGTGAGGGCGATTTTTCGCAGATAGGCATTCTGGTCCGCGATTGGCCGTTGGGCGTAGCGTGCAGCGCTGCGGTTCCAGAAACTGATGGAAGAATTCATGGTTTCGGCTCTCAGGGCAGTTGATTCAATACCTGGAACGGATTCTATATCTTCACTTTTGTTGGTAATATCGACAAAAAATTAATTCAGGTATGCATTTCTGAATGGATTGGCGAACCGTTAAATTTGACTGGAACCGAGCACGCGCATTCCTGGTGACTGCGGAGGAGGGATCTCTCTCGGCTGCCGCAAAGGCGTTGGGCGTTTCGCAACCAACCCTGGGAAGACAGGTTGCGGCACTGGAAGAAGAGCTTTCTACAGCGCTTTTCGAGCGGGGTGGTCGAGGGCTGGAACTGACTCGGAATGGCCTGGATCTGCTTGCCTACGTTCGAGCGATGGGAGAGGCTGCCAGCAGCCTATCACTTGCCGCAACCGGTCAGGCAACGTCCATTGAAGGCGAGATCGCCATTTCGGCGTCAGAAATCACGGCCGCTTACGTTCTGCCCTCCATTCTGCACAAGCTTCGGAACCAGTATCCCGGAATTCGCGTCAACCTTGTTGCCTCCAACGAAGCCAGCGATCTTCGCCGCCGAGCAGCAGACATTGCCATACGCAATTTTCGGCCTACCGAACCTGATCTTATCGCCCGAAAGGTGGGTGAATTCTCTGCGACTCTTTTCGCCACACCGAAAATCCTGGCTGATCTGCCATCGCCGATGACCGAGGATCGTTGTAAGGCCCCATTCATCGGCTTTCTCTCAAACAATGAGAGATATATGGAAGCCTTGGCGCAACGTGGCTTCAAGCTGCAGGAGGAGCAATTTGTTGCCAGGACGGACAGCCATCTGGTTCATTGGCAATTGACTCGCGCGGGTATCGGTATTGGCATGATGCCCGTTGAGTTGGGTGATGCAGAGCCTCAAGTTGAGAGGGTCTTGGAGGATAAGGTGTTCGGCGGCGATGTCTGGCTTGTCTCCCATCGGGAACTCAGGATGAACCTGCGGGTTCGGACGGTCTTTGATTTTCTCGCGGCTGAGCTTTCCGAGTATTTTGAACCACAAAAATAATCGACTGCGGCGCCTGGCCCTCCGTTGAGGGTTCCCTGGTCTCTCGCACCGTCAATCCGGTTTTTGTGAACAGGTTTAGCCAATCAGAGAGTGTTCGGAAATACCAGGGAGCCGGATCGCCGAAATCGCCGGGTAGGCCAGCCCAGGTGCCGGGCTTCCAGCCAGTGATGTATTCGCCTTCCCGGAAAAAAGCGACCGGATGGAGCGTCTGGATAACACACACGCCATTTGGATTGAGGAGGTCAGGCAAGGCCTTGAGGAACGCGCTGGTTGAGGAATCTCCCAGCAAGGCAAAGTTGCTGACGACAAGATCGAACCTGCCTAAATCCGCTGTTTGTAGTTGTTCATAGGCGACTAACCTGAACGTTTCACTTCCCTGTTGCCGGGCGTATTCGATCAATTCTGGTACGGCGTCTGTTCCGGTGCCACGGTAACCGAGGCGGGTCAGCTCTCTGATCAGCCAGCCCTCGCCACATCCTGCGTCGAGAATTGAGCCGCCCGCAGGGCAGTAATCTTCAATGACACTAAGAACAGTGCTACTCGAGAGCATGCCGGGTGCACGTATGCCTGCCTCTTCCACTGCCTTGATCCAGGGCCGGGCATTTGAGTGCCAGGCGGCGAGAATCTGTTTTTCGTACTTCGATGTCATGGCTTGGCGAGCCCCGATCGTAGGGTGTTGACGCATTCTTTGATTTCGCGCTCATTGGCACTGGCAAATCCCATTACCAGGCCGGTTCTGGAGGATTCTCCCAGGAAGTGTGCGCTGAGCGGCGTGCTGCCAAAACTTCTGGTTTTCAACCATTGGCTGAGGGCCACATCATCAAATTCCCCTTCCAGCACCAGATGCATTCCCGCGCTTTCCGCCACTGGTTGGGCAAGTCCACCGAGCTTTTCGATCACCTCATGCTGGAAGAGTTGCCATTTGTCCCGGTAGAGCTGGCGCATACGCCTGAGATGACGCGTGAACTGACCACTCTCAATAAATTCGGCGATGGTGGCCTGGGTAAGGAGCTGCGTCTCGCCACCGCTGATCTGCTTTGCCCAGAGCAAGGGTTCGACCACCGCTTCCGGGACCACCAGATAGCCGATGCGCAACGCGGGTAGCAGGGTCTTGCTGAAACTGCCCATGTAGAGCACGGGCGCGTTCTCGAACAGGCCCTGAATGGCAGCGAAGGGCTTGTTGTAGAAGTGGAACTCGCTGTCGTAGTCGTCCTCGATGATCCAGCAGCCGGTTCGTTGGGCCCACTGAACAAGTGCCATTCTCTGGGACAGGTCCAGGATGCCGCCCATGGGGTATTGGTGCGTGGGTGTGCAAAACAGGAGTCTGGCCCTGGCCGACTCGAGGCCAGGCAGCGCCTCCACATCCAGGACCTGGTTTTTGAGAGGGATTGGAATCAGTGGATTGCCAAAGCGGCCCAGCGCGTTCCGGGCGCCACGGTATCCGGGGTTTTCACACAGGATGCTGTCACCTGGTTGCAGAAAAACATCCGCTAACAGCGAGAGCGCCTGCTGGGCGCCGTTGGTTATGATCACCTGATGCTCTTGGCAACGAACACCGCGGGAGGTTCGCAGGTAAGCGGCGATGGCGCGTCTCAGGGGTTGATAGCCCTGGATGCTGTCGTATCCCCGCAGTGATCGGCGGCTTTCCTGATGATGCATGATGCGATTCCAGGCCCGAATCGGAAACGCGTCCAGGTCCGGCAGGCCCGGCTGGAACGGCAAGCTGGCGTCTTCCACGGGTTTTGATTTTCCAGAGGGCCGCGCAGGAAGCGGCGGCAGCTCCATGCCAACCCCGACAGCTTTGTCCACGCCTGGTCCGGATGGTTTGACGACTGATTTGATGTCTTCGTGGACAAAGATACCCTTGCCGGCACGACTTTGAAGAAAGCCCTCGGCCTTGAGCTGTTCGTATACGGCGTTCACCGTGTTGCGGCTGATGCCCAGGTCCTGGGCCATCTGACGGCTGGGCGGCATTTGGCGCCCGGCCGGATATCGTTGGTCGAGTATCCGTTCGGCCAGTTGCTGATACAGCTGGTGTTGCAGTGGATGCTCACCATCCAGCCGGAGATCGTCAATCACGTCAACTGGTCCCATTTAAATTCATAATCTGGATCTTTTGATGGTATCAGAACTGCCTTTCAATAGAAGTACGTTTTTTTGAAGTGCAAGACCAGAAAGGAGCTTTTGATGACAACGACTGATGTGGCCCGCATTGGTGCGTCCCCGCTGACTTCCTGTCCGCGCAGTAGTGTGCAGAGGGCAGCCAAGAGAGCCAGTTATGATCGGGAAACAGCCTACAAACTGATTGATCGACTAAAAACGGCCCACCTGGGATTTGTTGAAGAAGGTGAGCCCCGGATCATTCCGATCACCGCCTGGCGGCTTGGTGATGATCTCTTCGTGCATACGCTGAATGGCGGACGGTTGTCCCGACGTCTGGAATCTGGCGCATTGCTCTGCATTTCCTTCGCCGTGACAAATGAATGGGTGATGACCAAATCGGCGTTCAATCACAGTGCCAACTATGAATCACTGGTGTTGTTTGGCCATGCGGTTCCGGTAACTGATGATGCTGACTTTGATGCCGCGTTCCGCGCGATTATCAACCAGATTGAGCCAGGACGGTGGGAACAGGTCAGGTCACCAAATGACAAGGAGCGAAAAGCAACGGCGTTATTCCGGATACCGATTGAAGAGGGGGCGTTCAAAAGCCGCACCGGCGGACCGAATGACGATCCGGAAGATCTCGGGTTGCCGGTGTGGCATGGGACTTTGCCAGCCGGATTATGAAGGCTCTCCGGGGGAGGTCTGGTCTTTTGGAGCCATTCGGAGGAATACACCCAACGATGCCAGGAGTAGGGCGGTGCTTGCGATGATAGCGACCGGATAGTAGAGATTTCCAGCCAGCTCCAGTTGGCTGTACTTGATGATCATGATCAGGCCCTCAAGCGACATGGCAACGCACACTGTTCCAATAAAACGCGGCAGTGTCCGCCGCATCATAGTGATGACATCGTGCGATTCTGAGCGTCCGCTGTATTCGGAGCGGATAACCATAGCGAGCTCGTAGACGGCAAGAGCAATGATGCTCCCGTTGACGCCTTTGATCAGGGCCTGCATGAGTTGCTGGCCAGATTGAAGGTCACTGATCACATCCATGACTGTTGCGCTGACGAGAGTAAAAGCCAACACAAAGAAAACCAGCGAAAACAGCCTGGCGAAAAGGGCACGCACTGGAATCGCGGCCAGCATGTTGATCATAGTGTTTAATCCCCGCGTTGATCGATTCAGGCGCAGGCTACGCCCGATAGAGCCTGATTTCACTTAAGGATTGCTCATTCTCTGTTAATGAGTTTCTTACGCTGTCCGGCCTGGTGCCTGTTTTGGGGCGTGAGGTTCCGCCGTCGTCGAGTATTGGGCTACCATGGTTGCTGCTGAGCGAATACGTCAAAATCTGGAGTCCACCGCAGCCAATGTCTGAAGATCCCCTCAAAACCCTGTCCGACCTTGCCAGCGATGCCCATGCCCGCATCCAGGCAGCCCATCAGCACATCAATCCGGTGGTGGAAGTTCGCCGGGGTATGCGCGGCGCCGGTATACCCGCGGATGTGATGACCATTGACTGTTTGCGCACCCGGCGAAGAATTACGCTGATTCTTCACGATGAACAGCCTGGCGTTCTGCTATATCAGTTTGTGACCATCGAGGATGAGGTGGGCAATGACTTTCAACAGATGGCACTTGGCGACATGACAACCACCAAACTGTTCGAGTGGATTCAGGACTATTTTGGCTGACTGGCGCTAATTAAAACGCACCCTGACGAGGACTTTATGAAACCTGTTGCACTTCTCGACGGCGGCCTGGGCCAGGAAATCTATCGCAGGGCCATGAATGTTACGTCACTGCTGTGGTCGGTGGCGGTCATGCGGGAGCAACCGGAGGTTGTCACCGATGTCCACGCTGACTTCATCAGGGCGGGCGCCCGGACCCTTACACTGAACACCTATGCCGCGACGCCAACGCGACTGGCCAGAGAGGGCCTCGGCGACGAGATTGGTGCAATCCATCAGCGCGCTTTCGAGGTGTTGGAGCGAGCCATCGCGTTAGCCGGCGCCGAGGTTGATATCGCCGGTTGTCTGCCACCGCTGGTTGGTAGCTACCGTGAACAACCTGCCCGGACGTTCGAGGACTTGAAGTCAGAGTTCGATGTGCTCGTGAAATTGCAGGGTGGCGCGGACGTTTTCCTTATCGAAACCATGACCAACTCGCTGGAGGCGAGCGCCGCTTGTGCTGCCGCCAGTGAATCAGGTAAGCCTTTCGGCGTGGCATTCAGGCTGGAGGCCGATGGCAAGCTCCGGTCAGGAGAAACCCTCGCAGAGGCCGTCGAAGCGGTGAAGGCGTCAGGACCAACGGCCATTATGCTCAATTGCTGCGACCCGGAAGTCATTTCGCTGGCAATGCCAGAGCTGGCCGGTTTGTTCCCATGCACCGGCGGCTACGCCAACGCGTTCAAAACGGTTGAGCCGATGGCCGGCGGAGCGCTGGTGGATGAACTGGAAGCCAGACCGGACGTTTCTCCCGGGCTATATGCGCTTCAGGTGAAGCAGTGGCTGGAGGACGGCGCAGCCGTCGTTGGCGGCTGTTGTGAAATCACGCCGGAGCACATCAGCCATCTGGCCGATGTGCTGACAGACGAGTATCGCCTTATAAAGTTCTCGGAACTGGCCCGCCGTTAACCGGCGAGTCGAGGGCTTTTCGTCCTGCGCGCTTCCTTGGCACGTTTGGAGCGGCGTGCCTCGATGTATTGCATTGCATCATTCCGGATAGGAAGGTGCAGTGCCCCTTCCAGATCAAGGCGTTCGTAACCAAGATCGGAAAGCGTATCGTCTTTTTCTTTAAGCAGTGACTGCGCCATACGCCGGAATTTCTGACGCCTTGCGTACCCTTCAATCCACTGCATTGCGGCGTTTGCGTGATGCTCTGTGTGCTTCAACATGTCTACGGCCCCGAGTGTTGGTGAATGGCTTGCCGCAGCTCGTTTAGAGGTGTTGTGTTACTCGCTAACGGGTGCCTGTAACCAATATTCTGGTGTTGTTTTTGCCTTCAATCAAACGAAAAGAATTTAAGATCTCGTTCAGTTATGCTTAAGGGAGTTGCCGGTCATCAATCCAACCGAAAGGTCCGCACATGAATATGCCTCTGCTTGATAACGACGTGCTCAGGAGTTTCATTGCCATTGCGGAACACGGCACGTTCACCAGTGCCGCCAAAGCTGTGCACCGAACGCCGTCAGCCCTTAGCATGCAGATCAAACAGCTTGAACAGAACCTCGGCAAAACTCTCTTTATCCGGGAGCCCAGGAGAGTCTCTCTGACGGCGGAAGGTGAGGTTCTCCTGGATTACGGGCGCCGGCTGTTACGCCTTAATGAAGAGGCCGTGCAGCATTTCCTTGCGCCAACCCTCGAGGGGAAAGTGGGTATTGGCACTTCCGACGATGTTGGCACCCGGATTCTGCCGGACGTTCTGGCGGAATTTGCCAGATCCTACCCTGCCGTGCTGGTTGACGTTGTGGTTGGCTCTAGCAAACAGAATCTGGCGCGTCTGGATGCCGGTGAACTCGATATGACCCTGGTGACCGTGGCCGATGAGGGACGAATCCCCCGTGGCGAGGTGGTTCACGAAGAACCGCTGGTTTGGGCCGGGAGAGAGGGCTCATCGGCCTATCAACGTTCTCCGCTGCCGATTGCCATGGCCCACGAAGGATGTGCCTGGCGGCGCATGACACTCAGGGCACTGGACAGGGCGGGCATACCCTACAGGATTGCCTACACCTGTGAGCATTGTTCCGGCCAGGAGGCGGCAATGCTGGCGGACTTGGCCGTGGCCCCGTTTCCGCAAAGCCTGATCCGCCCGCCTCTGAAAGAGGTAGCCGGTGATACCCTCCCGCAAATCGGACTCTATCAGCTGGCTTTGGTACGGCGGGGTTCAAACCCCCTGAATGATGCGCTCGCGTCTCATGTGAAAGAAGCGTTCCAGGGTCTACGCTAAACGAAGGCGCCACGAATGGACCGTTGCGCACCCCTGGCCCCCGATTTTCAATCAAGGAAACCTTAGATGACAGTATATTTCGTCCAGGCGTTTATCTACCTGGTCGCAGCGGTAATTGCTGTGCCCCTGGCAAAACGACTGGGGCTCGGCTCGGTCCTCGGCTACCTGGTGGCGGGTGTGGTGATTGGTCCTGTCACCGGGCTGGTAGGGCAGGAAGCCAACACCATCCAGCATTTTGCCGAGTTTGGCGTCGTTATGATGCTGTTTCTGGTAGGCATGGAGCTCGACCCCAAGGCGCTGTGGGCCATGCGGGTCCGTCTGGTGGGTTTGGGCGGGCTACAGGTGGTGCTGACGGCGGCAGCCGGTATGGGGGTGGCCGTGTGGTTGGGACTCCAGTGGCAGACGGCGCTTGCGGTCGGTTTGATCTTCGCCTTGTCTTCCACGGCGATTGTCCTGCAGACACTCAACGAAAAGGGATTGGTTAAAACCGAAGGCGGTCGCAGTGCCTTCTCGGTGTTGTTGTTCCAGGATATTGCGGTCATTCCCATGCTCGCACTGATCCCGCTGCTGGCGTTGCCGGAATTGATGGCGGCCGGCGGCGCTACCGACGACCATGGCAGCCACTTGAGCCTGGTAGACAGCCTGCCAGGCTGGGCCCATGGGCTGGTTGTGGTGGCGGCCATCGCCGCCGTGGTTGTGGGTGGCCATTACCTGAGCAGGCCCCTGTTTCGGTATGTGGTGCAGTCGGGCTTGCGTGAAGTATTTACCGCCACGGCTCTGATGCTGGTCATCGGGATTGCGGCCCTGATGAGCCTGGTGAATCTGTCTCCGGCGCTTGGGGCCTTCCTGGCCGGTGTCGTGTTGGCTAACAGTGAATTCCGGCATGAACTGGAAGCGAATATTGAGCCGTTCAAGGGACTGCTTCTGGGCCTGTTCTTTATTACCGTGGGCGCGGGCATCAATTTTGACGTTCTGGCGGAGCAATGGGGCACGGTGGTGTCCCTGGCGGTGTCCGTGATTGTCGTCAAGGCCGCGATTCTGCTGGGCCTGGCGTTGCTGTTCAGGGTTCATGGCAGTAATGGCTGGCTGTTCACGCTATCTCTGGCTCAGGCTGGTGAATTTGGCTTTGTGCTTCTGACCTACAGCGTCCAGAACAACGTGATTCCTGTGGAAACCTCCCAGATTCTGTCCCTGGTAGTCGCGCTGTCCATGTTCCTGACACCGTTGCTGTTTATTGTCTATGACCGGCTGGTGTTGCCGCGCTACCGGCGATCCCAGAACGATGAGCGGGAGGCGGATACCATCGACGAGCAGGCGCCGGTTATCGTCGCCGGAGTTGGTCGTTTCGGCCAGATAGTCTGCCGGTTGTTGCGGGCCAACAATGTCCCGATTGTTGCGCTGGACCATGAGATTGAACAGATCGAGAACCTCCGGCAAATCAATATCAAGAGTTTCTTCGGTGACGCCAGCCGGCCGGATTTGCTGGAGACCGCCGGCATCGAACAGGCCCGCTTGCTTGTGGTGGCTATCGACGATCGGGACCGTTCGGTCCAGATGGTGGAGCACGTAAAGCAGTTTTTCCCCGGTGTCTGGGTGTTGGCACGGGCTTTCGACCGGGGGCACGGCTACCGGTTGAGGGAAGCAGGTGCCGATGATGTCGTGAGTGAAACCTATCATTCGGCACTTGAGCTCGGCGGTCATGCATTGACCGCCATGGGGGTGCATCCGATGCGTGCCCGCCAGATGACCTGGGCATTTCTCGACAACGAAAAAGCCCACGAGGATGAGTTGTTCGAAGCCTGGAAAGAAATCGAGGAAGGTATCCGGTTCAGCCCCCGTTATGGTGAACTGTTCATGAAGCTGGAAGAAGCGCTCAGTAGCGCCATGCACCGTGACTGGGAAGAGCCGAAACAGGAGGATGTTCCTGTATGGCGACCGCCCGACCGCTGACAGTGAAACAACGCTGGGCTAGATTAGTGTCGGTACGGCTGTTGAGGTGAGTGTGGTGTTCAGGAAAGCGCTTGTTGTTTCAGGCCTGGTTTTCGCAGGATCCTGCGCTGCTGCCGAATCGGACAGATACAACTGCATTGCCAGCAGCATTCAGCCGGAAGCCATTGATCTGGACAAACCGAGGGACCAACTCGCCCGGCAGAACGATCTGGTCATTCCGGAGGGCGCGCGCATTGGTAGCATCCGCATTCTTCGCCGTCCGATCTTTGATACCACTGATCCGGAGCAGAACAACGCGCTGTATCGAACCCTGAACGCCCTCAACACGCCTACCTGGGAATCTGCGCTGCGGGCCCAGTTGGTGTTCGAGCAAGGCGACGTCTACGAGCCCGAGCTTATTTCCGAATCCGAGCGGGTGCTGCGCCAGCGGGAGTATCTCACCGCAGCCTGGGTGGGCGTTACCCGGGTTTGTGGGGACGAACTTGAGGTAAGTGTTCTGACGCGGGATACCTGGACGCTTTTCCCCAGTGTTGGTGTGTCGCGATCCGGTGGTGAGAACACCACCAACTTCGGGCTTTCTGATCCCAACTTTGCCGGGTCAGGGAAGAGCCTTGGTATCGGCTATGCAAAGGACCCCGATCGTACTGAAACAAGTCTCTACTTTGATGATCCGAACGTGCTGGGCTCGCACTGGCAGGCCGGGTTCTCGTTCGATGAACGGAGCGACGGCCGGGGCCGAGGCGCTTACCTGGAAAGGCCTTTCTTCAGCGAAACCACCAACTGGCGATTTGGCCTGAGTGGTATCGACGATGTCCGGGAGGAATCCCGCTACGTAGGGGCGGAGGCCATTGCCGATTATCGGCGCAGCCACGAATTTTTCAGCATTGATGGAGGCTGGCGCCTGGCTGAGAAGGACGACCGGCAACTGAGATTGCTTGCCGGCTACCGCTACGATGCACTGGTATTCGACCGTTTACCCGACGAACTCAATCTCGACATCCTGCCGGAAGACAGAACCCTGAGTTATCCCTGGATTGGCTTCGATTACCGCCAGAATCGCTTTCGGGAAATGACCAACCTGACACGGCTTCAGAGGGTCGAAGATGTGCGGGATGGCTTCGTGTGGCGTACCGAGCTGGGTTATTCCGGCAGCGGGCTGGGTGCCACTGAGGACCGTGTGGTTCTCAATATGGATTTCCGGGATGTGCTGCACGTAACCCAGACCAATTATGCCAGCTATACCCTCAGCCAGAGCGGCACCTACCGCCTCGACGAGGACCGGGTGGAAAACCTGCTGGGCACAGCAAGCGTGCAATACTTTCATGGCGGCTCGGAACGCTGGAACAGCTGGTACACCAAGCTGGCGTTCACCGCAGCACACAATCTGACGGCTGATCAGCAGCTGCTCATCGGGGGCGAGAACGGGCTGCGCGGTTACCCAAGTGAGTACCAGCAGGGCAATCGCCGGGTGCTCTGGACCCTGGAGCGACGTTACTTCCCGGATTGGCATCCGTTCCAGTTGTTCCGGGTGGGCGGCGTGGTGTTTACTGACGTCGGCCGGGCCTGGTTCACCGACGACCGGAATAGTGGTCCTGACGAAGGGGTGCTGAAAGATGTCGGCTTTGGCATGAGGCTGGCGTCCAGCCGCATCGAGGTGCAACGGATGCTGCTCCTCGACTTTGCCTTCCCGCTGGACGGCGACGATAGTATTGATGATTTTCAGATACTGTTGCGGGGTCGAAGCCAGTTCTAGCGCACAGGTTCTGCCTGAGCCACACTGGGTTGCGCTTTCGTCCTGTTGCTTATCCTGAGCCCGAGGATCACCAGGAAAGCACCCAGCCAGATGGTTACAGAGTAGTGCTCCTCGAACCAGATAACACCTATGAGCAATCCGAAGACGGCCGCCACGGCTCCGAGCTGACTGTAAAAAACCGGGTCAGAGCGACCCTGAAGTTCAAAGGCGCAAAGGTAGGTCAGCGCGGTTAGTAGTCCCTGCAGAACGACAATGCCAATAAGATCCGATCCCGTACCCTTCGGAAAAATAGGGGTTTCCGTCAGGCTGGCGATCAGGGCAAGCGTGAAGGCCGACGCCAGCAGCGTACCCGATGCAAGGACCATGGGTTTTACATCATCAGGCCAGGCGACTGAGCGATAGACGTTACCGATGGATAGCATCGCCGGGATAATCAGGCCCATGGCGAACCAGGCTATGTTCGGGCTGCTGATCTCGGAATGACGTTGCAGCACAATCCAGGCGCAGGCGACGACCGCAATAGACAACCCAGCCAGTTTGATCCAGCTTCGTTTTTCCAGGCCGATGCTGGTGGCGAGCAGGAACGTAAAGATTGGGGGAAGGGCATACATGATTCCCGTGAAACCGGCTCCGAGTTTGGTCACCAGATAAAATCCGATCACATTCGGGATCGCGATACCGGTCAAGCCGCTGATGAGGAAATAGCGGGTCAGGCGACGTTCCAGCAGAGAACGGCGTTTTTGGGAGCACAACAGTAGAACGGCTCCTGCAATGAGCGTTTGCCAGAAGGCATAGGTGACGGCAGGCATACCCTGGGATGTTGCCGCTTTCGCCAGCGCCAGCATCAGTGCAATCAGAAATCCGTTGGCCAGCAGTAGGCCCCAGATCAGGGCTTGGGGAGGGATAAAGGAACGCTGCGCTGTCGCTATCATCACTGAATGCTCCGGTTGGTGAGGCGGGTTGTTGATAGTCAGTTTGCAGCAATTAATTGGGTTGATAATTGGGTCTGGGCGAACAATACTCCTTCCAAATCAGAAATAATCAGGAGTTTTAAGTGGCTACGGACAAGCTGGTGGCAATGAAAATTTTCAGGCGCGTTGCAGAGCTGGGTAGTTTCACCCGGGCTGCGGATGACCTGGATATAACCGCTGCAACGGTGAGTAAGCATATTGCCTTTCTGGAACGGGATCTGGATACCAGGCTGATCAACCGCACCACCCGCCGCATGAACCTGACTGGTGCCGGGCTCGCTTTTCTGCAACGTACTCAGGCGTTGTTGGATGATCTGGACGAGGCAGAGCTTGAGGCAAGAGGGTTGCAGGCAGAGCCTCGAGGCACGATCAGGCTGAACGTTCCCATGTCGTTCGGCTTGACCCACATAACAGAGGCCATCGACAGTTTTCTGCGCGACTATCCCGAAATCGATATCGACCTTCAGCTCAGTGATCGAATGGTTGATCTGGTGGAGCAGGGCGTAGACATCGCTATCAGGGTTCGAAGCTCCCTGGCTGATTCAACCCTCATGGCCAGGCCACTGAGAACGTCCAGAAATATTGTATGCGCATCACCAGACTATCTGAAAAATGCCCCGGAAATTCTTGGTCCGGAAGACTTGACACGGCACAACTGCCTGACGTTTTCACTGCATGACAGACCGGGAGTCTGGGAGCTGGGTGATGGGGAGGTGAGAGTCAGTGGCAACTACCGAACGGACAGCAGCCTGGCGATTCGCCAGAGCCTTTTGAGGGGAGCCGGCGTTGGTTTATTGCCGCGCTTTCTGGTGCAGGGCGATATTGAAAAGGGCGTCCTGGTTCCCTTGCTGACCAATTTCCCGCCCAAGCCCTATACCGTATTCGCCCTGTTTCCGCCGGGGCGCAAGCAACCCACCAAGGTTCGCCTGCTGCTTGACCATCTGGACCAGCATCTGGGCGAGAAGCCTTATTGGGAATAGCGCTGATTCCTTGGCTCAACTTCTGGCTATTTCCATTTTGGAAAATATGTAGTTCTATTTCATCCGTTTTTTAGGGTTCGCCGGTTCCATAGAGTGGTTACCTCAAACTGAAGGAGGCAACCCTATGAACATACACGAAGCCCTGGACTGGCGTTACGCCGTCCGCGAGTTTTCACCAGAAAAGCTTGATGGCCAAACGGTGGAAACACTGGTGGATGCAGCCCGCAAGAGCGCATCTTCCTATGGACTGCAGCCATACAAAATTCTGATTGTTGAGAGCAAGTCGGTCCGGAAGGATTTGCTGCCTTATTCGTATGGCCAGCAGAAGGTCTTGGACTGCTCGCATTTGATTGTTTTTGCCGCGCAGACAGACATTGGTGATCACACCGTCGACAGGTATGTCACGCAGTTTGAGAAAACCCGGAGCGTACCCGCGGCGGAGATCTCGGGCTATGTGACTCACATGAAAGAGGCACTCGCATCCAAGTCGCAAGCAGAGAAGCAGGCATGGGCGCACCAGCAAGCCTATATTGCCCTGGGCACGCTGCTCACCGCGGCCGCCTCCATGCGGATCGACAGCTGCCCGATGACCGGTTTTGACCACAACGCCTATGATGACGTGCTGGGGTTGGCAGAGTTGGGGCTGGAGAGCTCGGCCATTGTTGCCCTGGGTTACCGCAGTGCCCGTGACCGGAGTTCTGGCTTGCCGAAAGTGCGTTTTGATTACGACGATCTGGTCATCACGATGTAAGGTTTGGCTGGGCCGATTGGCCTCTCTGGCTGGTGTTCCTTGGCTATAGGGTATAGGTTCGGGAGAACGGCGACACATTCTCGAGCAAACTGCCGTATAAAAGGAGCACCAGCTCTATGAAGGTTTTCTCCAACCCGGTTGGTTCCGGAAATCTGTGGTTTGACAATCTCACCACTGCCGAGGGCACGCCGGTCGCTTACGATCCACAGGCCAGGGCATTCGTCCCCATGCCGCCTTTCTGCGTGAATCGGGACATTATCGGCTGCAACTGGATTGCGCCTGAGAAAGGGGCTTTCTGCAGGTCGTGCGCGATGACGGCGCTGGCGCCGGACCCGAACATTCCCAATGCCATGCCGAACTGGGCCGAGACTGAGGCTGCGAAGCGGTGGGTGCTGGATAACCTCGGGCGCTGGCACTGGTTTCGCCCGGAAGATCCGGGCACCCGCCCGGTTTTTCATATGTTGGCGGAAGGACTGACTCCTGTTGCCATGGGGCACGCCAATGGTGTGGTTACCATCAGTGTTGCAGAGGCGGATCCGGTGGTTCGTACCACCCGACGACAAGCCCTCGATGAACCCTACCGCACCATGGTTGGCCATATGCGCCATGAGATCGCTCATATGCTCTGGTGGCGTCTGAGTTTGCGGGAAGATTTTCTGGATGCGTTCCGGGAAATGTTTGGTGATGAGCGCGCCGATTATCCGGCGGCCCTTGAGCATCACTATCATAACGGTCCGCCAGAGGACTGGAGGCTGTTCTACCTGACCAGTTACGCCTCGGCACATCCTCATGAGGACTGGGCAGAGACTGCCGCGCACCTGCTCCACCTGACAGACATCACCGACAGCCTGGTGTCATCGGGGCTGACATCGCCGGAAGTGCCCAGACAGGGCTGGGATCCTTACGCCGAGCCCGACACAGCCATGCTGATTAACGTCGCGGCGTCGCTGGCCATTCGGGTCAACCATGTGAACCGCTCCATGGGCCTTTCTGACCTGTATCCGTTTGTGTTGTCAGAAACGGCGCAACGCAAACTCGCGTTCGTGCACGACTGGTTGCGCCGGGGCGCCCAGGGCCTCTAGTGAGAGTTTGCGCCGGCCAATCAGGCCGGCGCCATTGGGATGGCCTGCTGGGTTCTTGGCCTCATTGAGTCCCCGGCAGGATCGGAAACCAGGACAGAACATGCCTGAGCGTTTATGATCGGCGATCTGATTCACCGGATTAAAAAGGCCCCTATGAAGTTTCCAAAGGTGACTGTTGTACTGGTATCTGCCGCCCTGCTGTTTGTTCTCTGGGACCAGACCCGCGAACAGCCCGACCCCATCGACGCAAGCCGCCTTTCCAACTTGCAGGTCAATCCCGTTGAACTCAGTGCTGCAGTCGACTGGATTTTCGGGCAGATTCCGGACTTCTGCTCGGATGTTACGGGCGAGGGTAGTGGCGCGACGGCCCAGTCTGATTGCGTCGAAAAAGCCGAAGCTCGAACCTCTACGTGTCGGCGGATGCTTTACGATAGATTCCCGAGTGTTGTTGCCTCGGAGGCGGTATTCCGGGATGTTTCGCTCACGGCCATGGCGTGTCTGGTGCCCCGATCAGGAATCGTGAACCAGCCAACGGTTCTTCCCGATAGTTACAGGATCCCAATTGCATGCCCATCTCTGCTCACTATGGTTTGACGGTACTGATCTGGGGGCTGACCTGGACAGCGATTCGGCTGCAGGTTGAAGCAGCCCCTGTCGATATCTCCGTGTTTTACCGGTTCGTTATGGCCTCTGTGGTGACACTGGTGGTTCTTGCCATCGCGCGCAGATTGGAGAGGCTTACCCTGACACAGCACGGCTGGCTGGTACTGCAGGGAGCGACCCTGTACAGCATCAACTTCCTTCTGATCTATCGTGCGGCAGAATCGATGACAAGCGGTCTGCTGGCGGTGGTATTTTCCCTGGCCGCGCTGTTTAATGCCCTGAATGGCTGGCTCTGGTTGCGATTGAGGCCCACCGCTCGGCTGTATCCGGCAATCTCTCTGGGGATCACCGGTGTGGCCCTGCTGTTCTGGCACGATTTGCAGCTGGGTAACGCCACCGCCACCAGCATTTTGTTCGCCATTGCAGGAACTTTCTGGTTCTCCATGGGTAACCTGGTCAGCATCAAGGTGCGGATGTCACAGGTGCCGCTGTTCCTGGCCAACGCATGGGCCATGGTTTACGGCGCGGTGATTCTTGGCATCTGGTGCCTGTTGCAGGGTGTTGAGTGGGTAGTCCCCACCTCGGCGACTTTCTGGGGCGCAACCGTCTTTCTGGCCGTTCCCGGCTCAATCATCGCGTTTTATTGCTACATCACGGTGATTCAGACGCTCGGTGCCGACAAGGCCGGCTACGCGACGGTGCTTTTCCCCGTGGTTGCCCTGAGCGTTTCGACCTGGCTCGAGGGCTTTGAGTGGACAACAACGGCGGTACTGGGTGCCACGCTGGCACTGCTGGGAAATTACGTTTTGTTCCGATCGGCCAAAGCGTAGCGCTCGTGAAGCTCTCGCAGAGCGTCAGCAAGGGTGGGGAAGGGACCCTCGGTGGGAACACCTGGAACCACCTGATTAATCGGAAGGGTTGCCACGGGCGGTGGCGCCACGTGCAGTTCGTCCAGCCAGGCTGAAAGCTGCTCCGACGAGCTTGCATAAACGATTCGCCCAAGGCCAACCCAACCGTGTGCAGCCGCGCACATCGGGCAGTGCTCTCCAGAGGTATACACTGTGGAGGCGGCTCGCTCATCCGGGGTCATGTTGGCAGCCGCCCAGCGGGCTATCTCGAATTCGGGGTGTCTGGTCTCGTCCCCACCTGCAGTTTCGTTATGTCCCTCGTACCTGACGGCACCGGTTTCATCCACCAGCACGGAGCCAAAAGGCGGGTTTCCGCTGTCCACTGCCATTGAGGCTAACTCCACACAGCGGGCCAGGTGTTTCATTTCGGTTTCGTAGATCACGCTGCCTCCTTCATTGACCTCGTGCGTCCAGGTAATGCATCCAAAGCATACGAGCGGCTACGGCTCGCCACGGCTTCCATTGTTCCGCAAAAACAAGTTGTTCATCTCTGGTTGGCCGGGCCTCCAGCTGTTTGATGTCCTGTAGCGCGGATGCCAGAGCCAGGTCTCCCTGAGGCCAGACATTCGCTCGCCGGAGCGCCATCATGTAATAGACGTCGACGGTCCAGGGCCCGAGACCCGGTATATCCAAAAGGTGGCTTCGGCCCTGCGCATCGTCAAGGCTGTCAAGCTTTGAGAGTTCCAGCGCACCGCTGGCAACCCGATTGGCGAGCTCGACGCAGTACCGGGCTTTTTGCCGTGTAAGCCCGACTTGCCTCAGCTCAGACTCGCCAGCCTTTTGGACCAATTCCGGGGTTACCGATCCTAGATGCGACGCGAGCCGCTGAAACATGGTGGCTGCGGCTTTGATCGAGACCTGTTGTTCCAGAATGATATGCACCAGTGAGGCAAACCCCGGCTCTCGAGCCCAGAGTGGCGGGTACCCAAGCCGGTCCCGGATCCTGTATAAATCGGAATCTCTCTCGGCCAGAACGTCAACGCCCATTCTCAAGGTTTCGTCAGTAATTGTCTTTTGTTGCATAAACCCCTTTTAGCTTAATGGCTCGCCGATTCCCGATCTCCGTTCAGGATCTGCTGTTGCACAAAGGAGCGAGCTTGCTCTTGCAGTGTATGCCGTCGATCTTTGGTTCCGCCATCATTCAATATCCGAAGACATGATGCCAATTTGTACGAAACAGGCCCTCATTGGTTCTCAGGGCCGAGCCTTGGCGAACCAGGGGGGGCATTCCCATAAGGATATGCCCTTAGAGTCGAAAGGGATCCTGATGTGGATGGGCCGCGTAGTTTTTATTGCTTTAAATGACCAACCAATGAGGTGAAGTCACTATGAAATTAACGCTGAAACACACCTTTGCTGCAGTTGCACTCTCTTTTATTTCTGGCGTTGCAATGGCGGCCGAACACGTCGTTGAAATGAAGAACTCCGGCGCTGACGGTGCCATGGTCTTTGAACCGGGATTTGTTAAGGCCGAGCCTGGCGATACCGTCAAATTTGTCCTTGTCGATCCAGCCCACAACTCAGTGTCCGTAGAGGTGCCTGAGGGTGCTGTAGGTTGGCAGGGAGCCATGAATGAGGGCATCACGGTGACCCTGAACGAAGAGGGCGTATACGTTTATAAATGCACGCCCCACGCCGCGTTGAACATGGCCGGTGTGATTCAGGTAGGCGAAGCGGTCAATTACGACTCTGCGAAAGCCGCCGTGGATAAGCTCACTGCAGCCGCTGCAACGAATAAGGACCGCCTGACCGGTTACTTTGAGCAAGTCCAGAAGTAAACTAATCGGGATAGAGGCCGCTCAGATTACTGCGCGGCCTTTTCTATTCTAATCGAAGACAATTCGATTACGGCCGTCCCGCTTCGCTTTATAAAGTCGCTGGTCGACCAGATCCAGGAAATCGGCGATGCGGTCGTCGCGTGAGGGAATCACAGTGCCTATTCCCATGCTCATCGTAACCTTTTTACTCTGCGGGCTGTCTCCCCGGGGAAGTTGTTCCTCACGAAGCAACTGACGGCAACGTTCAGCCACTCTGGTGGCAGCTGGCGTGTCCGTTTCGGGCAAGACGATCACGAATTCCTCACCGCCGAACCTTGCCACGAAGTCGCGGGGACGTTGGGCCGCGTTCTCCAGTATCGTGGCGATTCGTTTGAGACACTCATCACCCTGCAAATGGCCGTTAAGATCGTTGTACGCTTTGAAATTGTCGATATCCAGCAGTATGACTGACAGAGAAGACTGGTGTCGGATGGCGTCGTTCCAGTTCTCGTTCATGACGGTATCAAACATTCGGCGGTTTGCGACGCCGGTGAGTCCATCCTTGTAAGAGTACTCTTCCAGTTTCTTCTGCAGAGCGACCAATTCGTCTTCGGTTTTCTTGCGCTCGCTGATGTCGAACATAAAGCCGATAAGAGCCTCGACATCACCGTTATCGTCACGCAGTACATGCACCACATCCCGCAACCAGACGTATTCTCCTCGTTCGGTGAGGGCCCGATAGTCCGCCTCATGATCGACTCCGGCCTCGGATTGCGATACGCAGAAATTGACGACCCGCTCCCGATCCTCGGGGTGCATGCGGGTGGCCCAGTCGTCTACGGTCAGCCAGCTGTCCTGGGGCCAGCCGAGCAGGGCTTCAATCTGGGGCCCTATGTACTCGAATCGCATGGTTCGCCAGTTGATTTTCCAGGGAATCGCTTTGGTTGACTCCAATAAGGTTCTGTAAACGGAGCTATCTTCAACCAGTCCAGCGGGGTTGTCACTCAATGCATTGTTCTCCGATTACCGAGCCAGAGCAGCTCTGTTTCTGCGTGATGAACGTAATAGGAACGTTGTTTCCTATGATTAAGATAAACCAGTCCCCGCGACAAAAATACCGCTTTTGGCGCTTCGCATGAACACCAACCTGGATGGCGATAACGTTTACAGAGACATCGTGCTGGGGAGGCTGTTGTGCCTGGCGAGCGGTCAAGTAGCCACCAACTGGTTCGATCAGTTGGTGGACCACAAGGCGATCAGTGAGGGGATCACCGCGCTGATCAGCGCGGCAACCGCTCCCAAATAGTTACTTCCGACAGGGTATGCTGGAACTTGTGCTGGGTTTCGCGAATCACGAACGGAACTTTTCTCGGCTCATTGACTAACCGGAAGTGCTTGGAGAGGTGATCTTTCAAGCCATCCAGGGTGGTGTGATTCTCACCGTCCTTTTTGAAACCGCCGATCCACTCTTCCTTTGGGGTGTGCTCTTCCAGCCAAGTGTAGGGCGAGGCGATAACCAGCAAACCACCGTCGTTGATCCGTTCGTGAATGCTGTCCAGAAAACGTCTGGGCTTATAAAGCCTGTCGATCAGGTTGGCCGCCAGAACAAGATCGTAGTCCGAGTACTGCGGTTTGAGATTGCAGGCATCACCCTGATAAAAACTGACTTTCGCCGCGTGCTTGTCAAGTGCCAACTCTTTGAGGGTTCTTGTGTGGTAACTGACCAGTTCGCCTTCCTCTGCAAGCGCGTAGCGGATGGAGCCTTGCTCGGCCATCTCCACACCCAGACGGATAAAGTTGGCGGAGAAGTCGACACCTTCAACCTGGTCGAACTCTCTCGCCAATTCAAAACTGGAGCGACCACAGGCGCAGCCGAGGTCCAGCGCTTTACCGGTCGACTTGCCCCTCATGGCTTCCAGAGCAATGTCCGCCATGGCTCTCGGGAAATTCTCGACACCAAACCAGGAGTCGCCGTAATGGAATTCCGCGTACTCAGTCAGCAACCGGTCGCTTTCGTAGTAGGCGTTGGGTTGCACCGCCTCGCTTTCAGAGGCGATGTAGCGGAACCCCGCGTGCTGGAAGAAGTGTCTGCGGAAGGCGTAGCGGGCCGATAGCCGGGCTTCGTTGCCGCAGGAGATCCACGAACCGCCCTTGATAAGGTTATGCTGCCCGTCGAACGTCGGTGTCGTGAAGTCATCGTAGAGCGGATGAACTTTGAAGTTATCGAACGGATAGGTGGGCGTTTCTGTCCACTGCCAGACGTTGCCAACAACGTCGAACCAGTTACCGTGCCTGAACCGGGTCACCGGGCACGATGATGCCCCGTGATCCAGGTGGAGATTTGCGTTGGCAGGGTCGTGACCCACTTCCTCGATCCCAGCCTCCGCACAAAGTCGGTACCACTCATCCTCCGTTGGCAGGCGGATAGGCTGGCCGGTTTGTTCCCTTTTCCACTCGCAAAAGGCTTTGGCCTCGTGGTAATTGACTTCTACGGGCCAGTCCCAGGGCATCTCGACTTCTTCTGTCATCAGGCGGAGATGCCAACCATTCTGCCAGCGCCAGAAGGTTGGGTGCCGGGCCTCGGCGAATTGCCGCCAGGCACAGCCTTCCTCGCTCCAGAACCGGTCCTCCTGATAGCCGCCGGCCTCGACGAACTGAAGGAATTCCTGGTTACTGACCAGATATTGGCTGGCCCTGAATTCTTCTACCTCGGCGTCATGCTCGCCGTATTCGTTGTCCCAGCCGTAGCAGGCGTCATCGTAGGATTTCCCGATGGAGACTGTGCCGGCGGGCACGGTAATCAGCTCATTTTCCGGCGCTTCACCGGTTTCGCGAATGGGAGCCCATTCTGGCTGGGGGCGGACCCGTGCCAGATCGTGTTGGCGGATCAGCACGGACGAGGTCTCCAGGTGTATCCGCTCGTGCTCGACCCCCATGACGATGGGCCACCAGGGGCTCTCCCAGTTAATCGGCAGGCTGAGCGGCAGTGTTTCCACTAAATCGAGAACCGTGGCACGGACTTTGGCCCGGTAATCCATCACTTCGGCCACGGTTGGCCAGTCATAATGGTCCTCGTCCAGATCGTCCCAGCTCATCTCATCGACACCCACGGCAAAAATAGACTCCATGTGTGGATCAATGCGCTCGGGTAGCAGCTTTGCCAGTACCAGTTTGTTAACAAAGAAAGTGGCTGTGTGGCCCAGGTAGAAAATCAACGGGTGTCTGAGGGGGATCGACTTCTGGAAATATCCGGAATCATCGGCCAGGCATTCGAACAGGCGGGTATAGGTGTCAAAGGTATTCGTGAAATAGGAAGCGATTTCGTCTCGCTTGTCCTCAGCGTCCCCGGCTGTGAGATTCGGTGTTCTCAGTAGGCCTGCGTGTGATTCAAGTGTTCTGGTAGGAGATTCTGCTTCCGGTATTGGCATTATCATTTCTGGCCACGTCCTTTGTTGTGTTCGCTTATAGCAGTACGTCTTGTGTGGAGGAGATGGTTCATTCCTCCCCGAAAACTGTTTAGACGATCCTTGTGCTGAAAGTGTTACACGCCGGATTCTTTCGCCAAAGCCACCGCCCTTGGTGCGCCCAGTGCCAAAAGAACAGCACCCGTTGAACAGGCAAGCATAGCAAATGCGATGCTGGGCAATGTCTGATCCCCCGTGATTGAGGACAGGGTGCTGATGGCGCCGGCAATCGTAAATTGCGAGGCGCCCAGCAATGCCGCGGCGGTGCCGCTGAGGTTCGGAAAGAATTCCATGGCGTTGGCCATGTTGTTGGGCACGATGCCGCCCTGGCAACCAATGGCAACAATGATGCAACCTGCGACCAACCAGAGCGGTCCCTGGAGTTGGACGCTGGCAACCAGAGCGACAAGGGCCAGCCATTGGGCGATGACCTGCGCGCGCACCAACTGGACTGAGGAAAATCGTCTCAGCAGGGGGCGGTTGAGCAAATTGAGGCCAGCCATGAAGCCAATGTTGGCGGCGAACAGGATGGCGAAGGTGCTGTTGGAGAGACCGTACCACTCCTGGTAGATGAACGAGGAATGGGTAATAAATAACAACATGGTGCTGAAACAGAGGACCTGTATCCCGATGAACCGCATGGTGGTTGTGTGCCGGAGCACGAGCAGATAGTTGGTCACCAGGGATCGAACCGGTGTCTTGATGGGGGCTCTTGGTTTCAGCTTCGGGAAAAGCGCCACCTGCAGAACCACCACAAGAAACGCCGCGTAGCCGGCCAGCATGAGAAAGATCCACTGCCACTCGCCAAGCGCCAGCATGAGTGACCCCAGCGAGGGAGCCGCTGCCGGGGCTATGAACATGATCAGGCCAATCAGGCCAAAAAGCCTTGCGGCGTCTTGCCCGCTGACTTCGTCGCGAACAATGGCAGGAACCGATACCGCACAGAAGGCGCCACCAATACCCTGGGCTATCCGCCAGAACACCATGTCGGACAGACTGTCGGCCATAGACACCATCACGGCTCCGGCCATGAAGATCAGCAGTCCTCCGAAAAGGATTGGCTTGCGACCGTATCGGTCAGACAGGGGGCCGCCAACCAGTTGGGCCAGACCCAGCGTGGTGACATAAGCGCTGAGGGTCAGCCCCACATGCCCGTGGTCAATGCCTAAACCATCGGCGATGTCCGGAAACGCAGGCAAGTAGGCATCAAGTGCCAGGGGCCCGAGTGCCACGGTCATGCCAAGCAATATCGCCAGGTACAGGTGGGACAAAAGAATCCTCCTAAAAAGATAGAATCCTAACAATACGGTGATGTTTTTCATCGGACCATGCGTATTTTCAGAAATCCCCCGTGCATGAGGCTTTCACTTCCTGTAGCCTGCGCGGCTTTTTCTCCCGGAGGCAGACCCGATGACCGTTCAATCCCAATCTCTCCCGCGAGCCAGAAGCGGGCCGTTTTCTGAAAGTGATCCTGTCGTTCTGGTGCTCACTATCGGCTTCATTCTTCTGTTCGTGGGTGCCTCAATCATCGACAGCAGCCACGTGGCCGACCTGATCGGCGCCGGGTTTGCGTGGACCGCCACCTACCTGGGATCCTTTTTCCAGTTGCTGCTACTTCTGACGTTTTTCATTGCGATTGGCACAGCCCTGAGCCGCGCTGGCGCCGCGCGGATAGGCGGGCTGGAAAAACCGGAAATAGGGCGTTTCCGGTGGTTGTCGATGATCATGTGTACCTTGTTGGCCGGTGGCGGCGTGTTCTTTGCCGCCGGTGAACCGGTTTACCACTTCGTCGTGACGCCCCCGGCGTTTGACACCGAAGCCGGCTCCGCCGCAGCGGTCGCCCCGGCTATGGCCCAGTCGTTTACTCACTGGGGATTCCTGGCCTGGGCCGTGCTCGGCTCCCTTACCGCGCTGGTACTGACCCGGGCCCATTACGGCCAGGGCAAACCGCTGCAACCGAGAACGCTGCTGTACCCGGTTTTCGGTGAGAAGGTGATTCAGGGCCGCCTCGGCGGGGTTATTGATGCTTTCTGTGTGATCGCTGTGGTGGCCGGAACCGTCGGCCCCATCGGTTTTCTCGCCACCCAGATGAGCTTCGGGTTGCACGAGTTGTTTGGCGTGGAGGACGGGTATGGCACCCAGTTGACCGTGTTAGTGGTATTAGCCGGCGTTTACATGACCTCAGCCATGACCGGTCTGCACAAGGGGATCCAGTTGCTGAGCCGTTTTAACGTCATTCTGGCGCTGGTGATTGCCGGTGTCATTTTTGTCTTCGGGCCAACTCTGTTCCTGGCCAATACCTATACTCAGTCCATGGGTGAATACGTCACCTCCTTCTTTGTCATGGCAACCATGACTGCCGAAACGGCGCCAGCCTGGTGGATGAAATGGTGGACGGTTTTCTTCTTTGCCTGGTTCATTGGCTACACGCCGCTGATGGCGGTCTTCGTCGCCAGAATCTCCCGGGGCCGGACAGTGCGCGAAATGGTCCTGGCGGTAGCCGTGCTGGCGCCGATCGCCACCACTATCTGGTTCACCCTCCTGGGGGGCTCCGGTATCTACCACCAGCTTGCCGGTACCTTCGACCTCACCGAAGCGCTTAATAACTTCCGCTTTGATGTCGCCACTCTGACGGTGGCACAGGCCCTGCCCGGTGGTACCTGGATGGCGGCTGCGATTCTGCTACTGACAACCATTTTCGTCGCCACCACCGGCGACTCCATGAGCTATTCCATTGCCATGGTCGGCGCAGGCCATGACGAACCAAACCCGTGGATTCGTGTGTTCTGGGGTGGTGCCATGGCGCTGATGGCGGCAATTCTCCTGTACATGGGCGCCGGCCAGATTGATGTGCTGCAGCAGTTCATTGTGCTGACGGCGATTCCGGTTTCGCTGATTATCCTTCCCTCGCTCTGGACCGGCCCGAAAGCGGCCATGGCAATGGCGCGAGAGCAGGGCCTGGTCTAGGCTTTTATGGAACGCGGCGAGCCAGGAACATGCTCGCCGCGGACTCTTCTGATCGAAAGCTCCTGGAGGGCTGATGCTGGAATCGTTTGAAGCCGGTTTCACGGCGTGGTTGTGGCCGGGGTTTACGGCGATTCTGGCGGTTGCGGTCACCTATATCGTCTACCGGCTTGCCCTCGCTGTGTTCCGGCATTTTTCCGAGTCCAGAACGGTTATCCGGTTGTTCCTGGATGCGGCGGCGCGGGCGCTCGGTGTGGTTTTTTGCCTGCTTGCGCTGGCTGGCTCTCTACAGACTGCACCACCTGATCTGCCCCTGATGGCGGCGGTCCAGCAGGTGACAACCCTGTTGCTTGTGCTCGCCATTACCTGGGCGGCGGTTCGACTGACCTCAGCCATCGGCGAGGTCATTGTGGCGCTCAATCCGGTGCTGGAAGGGCAGTGGAAACGGGCGCGCAAGGTCGAAACCCAGACCCGCTTTCTCGTTCGGGCACTGAACATCCTGATCGTTATTATCGGCCTGGGCGCGGCCCTGATGACCTTCGAATCGGTTCAGCATATGGGCGCAAGCCTGCTGGCTTCTGCCGGCGTTGGCGGCCTGATTCTTGGCTTCGCGGCCCGTCCGGTATTGAGTAATCTGCTGGCAGGTATGCAGATCGCCCTCACTCAGCCCTTCCGCATAGACGATGTCCTGCACGTGCAGGGCGAGTGGTGCTGGGTGGAAGAAGTAACAGCCACCTATGTGGTGTTGCGGGTCTGGGATCTGCGCCGCCTTGTAGTGCCACTGCAATGGTTTATCGAGAATCCCTTCCAGAACTGGTCCAGGAATACCTCTGAGCTGCTGGGAACGGTCTTTGTCTGGGTCGACTACACCATGCCGGTTGAACCGCTCAGACAAGAGTTTGCCCGCCTGCTGAACGAGTCGGGACTCTGGGATGGCGAATTTTCATCAGTACAGGTAACCGATTCCAGCGATCAGGCGATCCAGGTGCGGTTTCTGATGAGCGCTGCGGATTCCAGCAAGAACTGGGACCTGAGATGCGCGGTTCGGGAGGGCATAGTAACCTTCATCCAGGAACACTACCCGGCCCAGCTACCGAGGCTCCGGGCCCGTGTGGTCGAATCCTGAGCCCCGGTTGGAAATATTTAATAGGAGTGGCGTACCCGACATGAGCAGTAACGAACAGAATCAGGTAATGGAAATGGATGGTGAAGAGCGGTACGACTACTTCCTGAGCCAGGTGGCCGAGGACCGGGAAATCTGGATTCTGGTCAACAACGACAGCCGCTTCCTGAAGATTGCCTCGGACGACGGCGATGTGGAATACCTGCCGGTTTGGCCCACTGCGGCCTTTGCCTCCGAGTATGCCAGCGGCGGCGAAGAGCTGACGCCTCGAAGCATTTCATTGCCCGATTTCTTCCGGAAGTGGGTTCCCGGCTTAACAAAGGATGGCCTTGATGTGGGCGTGTTTCCCGGCCTCGATAAAACGGTGTGGATCACCGAACCTGCAGAGCTCAAGCAGGATCTGCAGGATGTGATGTCCGAATTCTGAATTCGGGCCTTAACGTCTGGCCGGAGCTGAGGCGCTTCCGGCCAGTATGCCGCCGTCGATGTTCAGCTCGATGCCTGTCACATAGTTTGATTCGTCTGAGGCAAGATAAAGAGCCGCATAGGCGACATCCTCGGGCCTTCCCATTCTGCCAATCGGAACGCCGGCCTTACTGGACGCGTAAGCAGCCGCCCCGGGAATACCAACAATCCCCGATCTTGAGGAAATGTTGACGATGCTGGCGGCCCGGGAAGTCTTCATCAGCTTGATCCCATACTTGCAGCCCAGTGCAACACCGTTAAGGTTCGTTGCATGAACGGTCTGCCAGGAATCAAGATCGAGGTTTTCCGGATCGTGAGGCCCGCTACTCTCCAGAAATCCGGTAATGCCGGCGTTATTCACCAGGATGTCCAGGCCCCCGAACTGCTCTTCGATAAAGCTGGCGCAATCGATCCACTGGGTTTCATCGCTCACGTCCAGATGGAGATAGTGCATGTCGAATTCTGAGCTACCAACGAGTGCCTGACCCTGCTGATCGTCAATATCTGACACGATGACCTTCGCTCCATGCTTGGCGAACTGAACGGCGATCGCCTCACCAATGCCTCTGGCCGCTCCGGTAACCAGAGCCGTTTTGCCATCGAGTCTTCTCATGCTGAACCCCTGTATGCCTTATGCTTTCCCACTCTTGCTGATCATTATGGTCGCAAACGGCCGGTCTGGCGATGCGAGCGTGAGCGCTGCAGCTTGATTTCCTGCCGTCTGCCCTGATCATCTTTACCAGTAAACACTCTGAGGGTAATGAATCATGACTGACATCCGACACCTGGTTTGTCCCCACTGCCATAAGGTCAATCGAGTACCGGAGGAGAAATTGTCAGCCGGCGGAAATTGTGGCGCCTGCAAACAGCCGTTGTGGCCGGATCAGGTTCTGGAACTCACAGACCAGAGCTTCGCAGCCCATACCGGGCGCAGTGATTTGCCGGTGCTGGTGGACTTCTGGGCGAGCTGGTGTGGCCCCTGCAAAATGATGGCACCGCAGTTTGAACAGGCCGCGAAGGACTGGCGGGGCAAGGTACGGTTTGCCAAGCTCAATACCGAACAGGCCCAGGGCCCCGCCAGCCAGTTTGGCATTCGTAGCATCCCCACCATGATCCTGTTCCAGAATGGCAGGGAAGTGGCCCGCCAGAGTGGCGCTATGAATCAGGCGCAAATCAGTCAGTGGCTGCAGTCCAAGGGTATTCGATAGCCCTGGCGAGACTGTTTGTTCTTTGGCCGGTCATTAAAACGCAACAATTGCTGAGGCCCTGCCATTGCAGGTCTGAAGGCACCTATCCGAACGCTTCCCACAAAGTTATCCACAGTTTTTGTGGGTAAAGCTGACTTCGCAGCGATATCGACTTTGTCATGGCATCTGGCCGGAATTCGAGCCAAACTGTCTTTAACCAGTAAGGCAGCGTTGGGCAAACGACGGCCTTACCCGATTGATCACTTCAATGGGGACCGAATGAGAGTAGTTCTGTTTTTTGTAATGGCAGTCTGGCTCCATCCAGTTTCTTCCCAAACGCTTCAGATTATGGGATCGGATGAGGGCTTTATGCCGTTTTATTACGGCAGCGAACTCAAAGAGGGCATTCTGGTCGAGGTGATCAATGACTTCACGATGGAGACTGGTATCTCGGCCGATTTCCTCCCGATGGCTCGTAAACGCCAGGCCTGGGCGTTGGAAAGAGGACTGGCCAACGCGGTTTTTGCCAACCCGCTATGGATGCCTCTGCCGGACAGAATGCACGTCGTTGGGCCGCTGTTGACCTGGCGCGATCGTGTGTTCGCGCAACCAAGCCTTAAAACGGACTCCTTCGATGACCTTGAGGGAGGCATCTGCCTTCGCAGATGGTTTGTCTACAGTGATCGACTCGAGGAGCGGATCGGGAGCCAGCTGGTGCGCCATGACGCATACAACACCCAGCAAATGCTGCAAATGTTTCTGCGCAACCGCTGCGATTACATCGTCATGAACGAAATGGAGTTCCGGTTCTTGGCGCAGCTGGGGTCCATCGACCCGGACCGTTACAGAACCGAACTGATAGACGCCGAATGGCCGGTCTATCTCGGGATACTCAAAACCGAGACGGCACTGATTGAAGCGGCGGAAGCTTTCTTTACCACCTACAAGATTGATGTGGAGGCCATGCTACCCGGACTGCAACGGCCAAGCCTTTAATGGTGCAAGATCTGGCCGCTGTGGGTCCAGCACAGAGGTGAAGAGAGTGGTGTTTTTATCTTTCATACTCAGACTGGCTCTAATGAGTCCCTCCCCCATATGGCACAAATCAGCCGCATAGCATTATTCCAACAATGAACGGTCATTCTGTGACCGGTCGAGAGCCTCAGCTTCTAAACAAAAGCGAACATTCACAGTGCCTCAGATCTTCGGCTCTTTCTGCCCTGGTTGGGCGCTTGGTCATTTCTCAAGAACCCGGCAAACGATCAAATGGACTCACAGTTCCTGCTCTTCGATCACCAATAATATGGGTGTAGATTTCAGTCGTCCGAATATCGCTGTGGCCGAGGATTTCCTGGACTGTTCGGATATCACTTCCCGATCTCAGTAGCTCAGTGGCAAAAGCGTGGCGAAAAGTATGCGCCGTCACCCGTTTGGTAATTCCGCTCGCTTGTACGGCCTGCCTTAATTGCCGCGCGTATGTCGAATGATGAAGGTGATGTCGGCAAACATAGCCTGCAATGGGGTGAACGCATCGTGTTGAAGATGGGAATAGATACTGCCAACCAAAGTCTTTCATGACTGGTCCGTACTTCTTATGCAAAGAAGCCGGGACCGACGTGAGCCCGAATCCCTCGGCCAGATCGGACTCATGGATCGCACGCGAATGGGCAATCTGCCGCTCTATGTTCTCTCTCAAATTGCCGGGAAGAAGGGTATATCGATCTTTTCGGCCCTTTCCGTTGAACACCAGCAAGTTCCGGCTTTTCAGGTCTATGTCTTTTATACGAAGCGAGAGAGCTTCGCTGATCCTCAGGCCACAGCCGTAAAGAAGCGCAGTGATTAGCCAATACTCCGCTTCCATATTCCCCAGAATAGAAGCGACTTCCTCTGCGTTGAGAACCGTGGGCATGCGCCGGGGCGTTTTCGACATTTTGTATTGCAGGTTTTCGATCTCCCTTTTCAGCACATTTTTGTAGAGGAAGATTATGGCGCAGAGTGCTTGGTTTTGGGTGGCGGGGCTGACCCCTCGATTTACGGCGAGATGATTCAGGAAACGCTCAATTTCGTGATTGCCCATCACTTCGGGGTGCTTCTTGTCATTGAACAGAATGAACTGACGGACCCAGTAGAGATAGGTTTTCTCGGTTCGATAACTGTACTGCTTCGTCCTGATTTCTGTGCGAACCGATTGCAGAAACGGTGATTTTGACACAGTCGCCCCTCCGTGGCTTAGAGCTGTATATTTATACAGTCATAATGAAAAAGCCCCGAAAATGCCAAAATTCTGCGGTTTAATTTGCATGAGGCTGCACATTTTTCACAGAGCACTCTAGTAGCTCATTGATTTAGATTCGAAAATTTTTGGCCTTTTGGATTTAACTTGCAGAAACGTGCAACAATAACTCGCGTGCAAACTTTCCACAGAGTCAGGAGAGTAAAAGCTCCTGAGAGCCGGAGGGTAAGGGTCTGAAAAGTCAAGATTATCCGGGGCGTGACTCAGTTTTGGACGGGGTGGTGGCATTGCGGTTTAATAAGAATTCAGACTAATAAGCTGTTATGCAAGGAAGACATAGTTTTGAGAAAGCTGTTTGAGGAAAAGCTCTACGTTAAGGTTTCACGGAATCGATTCGAAATAGCGAGAGTGACAGGTGATCCGTCGGTCGAAATTGTTTCATCCCCGGAGCCTTTCAGTACCTCTCGTCTGCTAGTTGGAGAGTTTTCGCGAGCCGAGCACGAGCTGAGGAAGGGCATTCAAAAGGTGCTACCCAAGACTCTAATCAAACGAAGCCCCGCGGTTTTGATTCACCCTTTGGAAATGACTGAAAACGGACTTTGCCAAGTGGAAGTCAAGATATTGCGTGAGCTAGCCCTTGGGGCTGGCGCCCACAAAGTAGATGTATGGGAGGGGAAAGAGCTAACCCCCTCGCAAGTCATCGAAAAACTGCAAAATGCATAACAATCCGCATCAGTACGCGGCCGATGGCCGCCGGACGCCACTGTCGTGGCGCCGCTGTGCTCAGCGTTAGCACCAATAGGGAAAGGAGGCATCTGTGGCAGAGAAGAAAATCCAGGAGCAGTTTGGCCAGGTTTTTATCGACGCGATGGCCGAGTTTGCGAAAAAGGACATCAAAACTACATCAGAGCTAGAGAATGATGAATTCACGCATGTCCAAGATCAAAATATACGCACAGCTCTAGCAGAAACGCTTTATGGCGCAAGATGGCTGTATAAGCTTGGGCTGGCTCTGCTCGCAACCGACGAAGAACAGTATGCCCATGTGAGAGCTCAAATTATTGATTACGCATCTATCTGCGAAGCGCTTCTTGCGGATGTGATCTGCCAAGCCTACCAAGCTAATTCGCTGCAAGGCACCCAGTATCAGTATTTTGATATACGCCAAAATAACGCTATGCGTTGGAATCGAAGAAGGCCTCTAAATTCCATCAACAACACTACCTTTGAATGGAGAATCAAAGTTGCAGAGGAATCTGGAATTATTGATTCTCAACTGACTCGAAGCCTCAATGGAATGCGCGATAAACGGAACACTGTCCATCTCACCAGAAAAATTACTTCAGGAGTAACTTACTGGGCAGGTTTTGCAAAACGCAGTCATACCACTATGTATGAGCTGATCAATCAAACTAAGAGTTGGGCCGGAGTATGATTTTCGCCTCGGGCAGTGCTAACCAAGGGCTGCAGCGGACCGCTTTTCCGGCGCGGGGCGCCTCCAAATCGGCCGCTGAGCCCAGGCGTTAGAAGTAGGAAGGATGGATGCAGCAGTCATAAAATCAGGGAGCACATCAGCCTCGCTTACTTTCTGCGAAAGAGATGCTGATTACTTTTCTGTGCGCTACGACAGTCCTGCCGTAAAGCTGGAGAAAAGAGTTTGGGGTTATACCGACTGTGATTTGTTGGTCAATTTTTTCGAGTTCATCGCAAAAGAATGGAAAGGTTGGCAAGGCCCCCAAGTGTGGACTTCCATCGAGGGCGAGCTGGAGTTAACCGCAACCTCCGATAAGCTTGGCCACGTAATGCTCAACATAAAAGTAAGTGAGTTTGATGGTCCTGAGTTATGGAGTTCAAGCGTCAGTCTTGTGCTGGAAGCAAGCCAAACGGAAAGGGTGGCCAAATCGGTAAAGGCGTTCTTCGCAAACTAGAACTTCTAACAAGTTGTTGTAGTTTGTTCCGGCCCGTGGCCTCCACCGGACGCCCCTGTCGGGGCGCCGCTAAACAAAAGCGTTAAGGCGAGTCATGGAACTGATCGATTGTGCTTGAAATTCTGAAGACAAAATTACAAGCGATTGATAGCGAGTCTGAGTCTACGGCCCGCACGGAGATAGATGCTTATTATCAGTCTGCTAAATATGATGGAAATCGGTTTGTTGTTCCTTCATTTCAAAAGGTCAGCGCTGTTTGGTTAAAGCTGATCGCGGATAAGGAAAAATTGTCAAAGGATGAGCTTGCGAAGGTTCTGAGCCACCAGAATTCTGAAATTAGTTCCAAGGAAATAGCTGAGCTTAATGGTCTGATCTCAGAGCTCTTTGATGATTCGAGATATCTTGATCGGCTCAGCGGTTTTTCGGAGGGCATCGGTAGAAAGGCTGCGTCCTACGGAATTCAGTTCGATCCAAGTGTGTATCGGTTTGATTTACATGAGAGTGCTTATCGAGTGGGGGTCAAGAACTCACTACGGAAAGCCCGTCGTGTACTTACCGCTGAAGTCTCTTTGCATAGCCTGCCGAGTACTCCTGAGTCGGTAAAAAGGATAAAGGTATGGCTTTCATTCATGCGGGCCAGGCCATGGCAGTTCTTAATTTTCGCATTCGCTTTGCTGGGTTTTGCCTTACTGTCCAGTATAGGGCTGCCAGATATCTTAGGATGGCTCAGCGAATCGCCAAAGCCTTAACAATCGGCTGCACGGCGACCGATTTTCCGCCGCTTCGCGGCTCCAAACCGGCGTGTGAGCCGGGCGTTATTCCCAAATCTGAATGTTCGCTTTGCGACCGTTGCGTGAGTTTAGTCATGGCGAAATAATCACGCTCAGCATCAAAAAATCTATTCTTCCCCCTCAAAAAGATAAAGAGAATAGGCAGGCCATCCTCAACCAAAAGAGCAAACCGCGTGGAATACCTGATTACGATGTGGGAGCTGGCTAGAGCCGGTGAAAAGCAAGGTGTCATGTTTTTCATTGCGCTCTACTGCTTTTTGATCATGAGCATTTCGCTCTTCGGCCAGTTGCGTATGAGGCAGTGGCCTTCAGTCACAGGCAAATTACTGGACGGAGGCACCCGCACCTTTGGTGGAAGTGATCGATATGATGCTGATACGCGTTATGTTGTCAGCGCCCTCTATGAATATGAGGTCCACGGCAAAAGGTATCAGGGCAAGCGTGTTTCACCTTGGATCTTCGTCACCAATCGAAACGCCAGGGGTATTCTCGAGCATCAGTTCAAAAGCGTGGATCGGCAGGGGGACTTGGTTAAGATTTTCTATAACCCGAACAATCCCAAGAAAAGCACGCTGTTGAAACCCGGTAAATTCGGACTCTGCGTATCTTTCGCGATTTGGATCGGCCCGCTGCTTACCTACTTTGCCTCCTATCATTGAACCCTGAGAATAGATCTGACAGTTGCAACTAAGAAGACTAATTGATGTTGAATCTTGGGCTCGCGTGTCACACAATCAAGTTCAGTGAAGTAAACAAACACTCACTTTAATTCCGGTAGAGAGGTAGTACAGGTGACTGAGCTGGTAAGTTATGACTTGAAAGACGGTGTCGCTACGATTGCCATCAGCAATGGCAAGGCCAACGCCCTGAGCCATGAGGTGTTCGAGGGGCTCAATGCCGCGCTGGATCGGGCAGAGCAGGACAAGGCCGTTGTGATCCTGACTGGCCAGCCTGGCGTTTTCTCTGCCGGCTATGATCTGAAAGAAATGCAGAAAGGCCCCAAAGAGGCCGCCACGCTGGTCAAGACTGGCTCCACCTTTACCCGTCGTCTGGCGGCGTTCCCCTTGCCCATTATTGGTGCCTGTAGCGGCCATGCCATTGCCAAGGGTGCCTTCATTCTGCTGTCAGTGGATCACCGCATTGGTATTGAGGGGCCTTTCAAACTCGGCCTGAACGAGGTTGCAATCGGCATGACCATGCATCATGCCGGAATCGAAATTGCCCGCCATCGACTGGCGCCTGCGCACTTCTATCGCTCGGTCGTGAACGCGGAGATCTACAACCCCCAAGGAGCTGTAGAGGCGGGCTTCCTGGATGAGGTGGTCGCCCAGGACAAGCTGGTTGAGCGGGCCACCGAGCTGGCGCTCCACTTCAAGACCCTGAACATGCGCGCTCATCGTGAAACCAAGGTAAAGGCCAAGGCGGACTATCTGGCGCTGCTGGATCGTTGCATCGAGCAGGACGCCGAGCACCTCGGCCTGAACGGCTAGTTCAGGCTTCGGAACCAAACTGGGCTGCTTCGCGAAAACGGAACAGTTTGGCGAGGATTACGTCGGGGAACGACTGAATCCGCGTGTTGTAGATCATGGCGCTCTCGGTGTAGCTGTTTCGCAGTAGCGAAAGATAGTTTTCCGTCTCTGCCATGATCGACATGAATGTCTGAATCACCTCATTGTTCTTCAGGTCCGGATAGCCTTCGATCCGGGCCTGAAGTGCGTTGGTTACCTTCTTTTCGAACTGCATCAGCTTGTCTGCCTGCCCGCTCGAATTCATCTCGGCAGGGTCAGCGTTGCGCAGCTGGGCAATGGCTTTCAGCAGCTGTTTTTCATGGGCCAGAGACGCCTTGACGACGTTCTCCAGGTTGGGCCACAGGTCATGGCGTTGCTGGAGAATGGTATCGATATTGGCGGCTGACCGATCAACGCGGTTTTTCAGAAAAACAATGTCGTTGTAGTGCAGGATGCCGGTGTAAATGAGCAGTACAAACGGTACCGTCAGTGCCGACAGAATCAGGTTGTCCGGGCTGAAACCGCCGTCTGCCGCAAACAGGGCGGTGGTTGCAAACAGGAACAGGCCGAGGGTCAGGGCAATGCCCGCAAAACCCCGTGCTCCGCGGTCCAGCACTATGTCCTCTTCTTCGTTGCCACTGATCAGGAAGGGTGAAGCTTCGTCCTTCTGGATTGTGAGTCGGTCCGGCCTGTCACGGTCCAGGCCGGCAAAGCCCAGGCAGTAGACGTTCACGAAGGTGTCGAGGAAGCGCACAGTGTAACGCCTCTCACCTTCGCGCTCTGAATGGTATTGCGGGTATTCGATCTTCGCACCGTCTGGCTGTACGAGAACCTTCCCCTCGTTGTCCTCAAGCCAGAAAGGTACGCTTTCCTGGCGATGCTCTATCACACGCCATTTTTCGTTTTTTCCGGAGCCACGCTTCTCTTCCACCTTGTAATCGAAGGCCACGCATTTTTCGTTTTTCAGTGGGTCACGAAGAGGCGGGTGGTCATCATCAACATCCACCATGGCCTTGAGTTCAGAGAGACCAAAACTGAGCCCGCGGGTGCTGCTGGTGGGAACCGCCTCAATCAGGCGCTTGAATTTGACGGTCCGGATCGACAACCACAGGAGCAACAGGGCAGCAATAATGCTGGCTGCTGCCAGCCCCCTGCTGGTCCAGGCGTGCTGATATCGGCCTTCGGGCTGGCTGGCCACGATGGATTGGGCCATGCTGGCTGTCCTTTCATCCAGCTCGGGAACGGGCAGGCGATTCTGGACCACGCTCCGGAACATCCATCGGTCCAGCCAGCCACTGGTGCTCTGGCGGATCAGTTGCTGCAGTGCGGCCACGTCGGCAAGCACCAGTGGCTCGGAGCTGGCTGCATCCAGCTGTTGATAGCGGGTTTCATACAAATCGGCGATGGCCGACCATTCCTGCCGGAGCTTGTTGATGCCAAGCACTGATAGAGTTCCTGACACCGCAAACGTCATCACCAGGACGTAGACCCAGAATCGGTGAATCTTTACGAGGGGCAGCAGTAGCGCAACGCCCAGCGCCAGCAGGCCGGTTGCGATGGAAATGCGGATGGCAGCTTCGAAGAACCTGTCGCCACTGTCTGCGGCCAGGGTATTCCTGGAGACCATAGCGGGCAGACTGAAATCATCCAGGCCTGCAAAGCTGATGGACGAAGTATTGCTATCGTACTGGCCTATTACTCTCGCTGTGTGGCCCGGAACGAGGGCCCACTCCGAATAGATTCGTCGGCCCGATTGTTGGCGATAGGTTCGGTCCAGGGCCCACTCGGCACTTTGGAGGTTGCCGCCTGCGGCCACGGTGACGGAGCCGGTCTGGTCGCGCAGCAGGAAATCCCGGCCGCGGGAGCCGGAATCCAGGGTGCGGATGCGCAGATCACCGTCGGAGTCGCGATACTCCTCCTCAAGCTTGTAGCGATAGTAGACCGCTCCGGTCTTGGAGTAGGGCGTTTCCAGGGTTCCCAACTGATCGGTGACTTCGCCGGCGATGACATAAGGGCCCGTGGTCAATGCTCCAACGGGGGTCTCGGGAAGTCGTTCCAGCTGCCGCGCCTCGGTGAGCTGGCTCAGACCGGTGGTCATGGCGTAGTAGCTGCCGGCCAGGCAGCCGATTGCGAGAATGGCGGTAATGATCCGGCCGGGAATGCTGGCGATGTTGAAGCGCCTCATGGCGGGAGTGCCCCTGTGCTACTGGCTTTAAGGGGCAAGAGTATAAAGTATCCGGCTTCGTCATACTGCCAATCCAGTGGCAACGGGGTATCGGCAAGTTGGCAACTGCTGGCGGTTGCTATAACGTAAAAGGCTTTCCTTTCAGATTTCAGGAGCGGTTGTGTCCCAGTCCGAGCAGTTTGCCAGCGACAACTACAGCGGTGTTTGCCCACAGGCCTGGAAGGCCATGGAAGCGGCCAACCGCATGGATGAACCCGCCTACGGGGAGGACAGCTGGACGCAAAAAGCGGCGGATGGTCTGAGAAAGCTGTTCGATACCGACTGTGACGTTTACTTTGTGTTCAACGGCACCGCCGCCAACTCTCTGGCCCTGGCGTCGATTGGCCAGTCATTCCACAGCGTGATCTGTCATGAGCTTGCGCACATCGAGACCGACGAATGCGGCGGCCCGGAGTATGCCTCCAACGGCGCCAAACTTCTTCTGGGGCAGGGGGAAAACGGCAAGCTTACGCCGGAGAGTATCGAACACCTGGTCACCAAACGGACCGACATTCACTACCCCAAGCCCAAGGCGCTCAGTCTCACTCAAGCCACGGAAGTGGGCACGGTGTATACGCCCGAGGAACTCAGGGTTATTCGAGAGGTTGCTGATCGCCACAGGCTTAATATCCATATGGACGGTGCCCGCTTCGCGAATGCGGTGGCAGCGCTGGATGTACATCCGTCCGAGATTACCTGGAAGGCCGGTGTCGACGTTCTTTGTTTTTCGGGCACCAAGAATGGTCTGGCGCTTGGCGAGGCAGTGGTGTTTTTCAACCGTTCTCTGGCGGAGGATTTCGAATGGCGCTGCAAGCAGGCCGGCCAGCTGGCCTCGAAGATGCGCTACATTTCGGCACCCTGGTGCGGGCTTCTCGAAGGGGATGTGTGGTTGGAGAATGCGCGCCATGCCAATGCCTGTGCACAGCGTCTTGCCGAAGGCTTGGAAGGGCTTCCCGGTATTCGGTTACGCTATCCGAGGCAGGTGAACGGTGTTTTTGTGGAAATGCCGGACTCTGTGCAGGCAGCTCTGCGGGCCAGGGGGTGGCGCTTTTACAACTTTATCGGTGGCAGTGCCCGCCTGATGTGTTCCTGGGCTACGAGCACTGAACAGGTCGACCGTTTCCTGTCGGATGTACGAGCCTTCGTGAGCTAAGAGCTATCGATTCCGGGGCGAAGTCGTGGTATATCAGCAGCCCCAAAACCCCAAATTTTACGGAACCATAAGACATGCCCAGAGCCAGTGAAATCAAAAAGAATTCCGCCGTTGAATACGATGGTCGGGTGTATTTTGTGAAGGATATTGAGCGTTCAGTGCCTCAGGGTCGTGCCGGCGGCAGTCTCTACCGCATGCGCATGTATGACGTGGTCACCGGCCAGAAGCTGGACGAGACGTTCAAGGATTCCGACATGCTCAACCTGGCCGATCTCACTCGTCGGGAGGTCACCTTCTCCTACGCGGATGGCGATGAGTATGTGTTCATGGATACCGAAGACTTCACCCAGTACAGCCTGAATCGTGAAGCCATCGCCGACGAGTTGTTGTTCATCTCAGAGGACACTCAGGGCGTGATGGTCATCCTGTTGAAGGATGCTCCGGTTGCACTGGCACTGCCGCCGACGGTGGAGCTGGTGATTGACGAAACAGATCCGTCTGTCAAAGGCGGCTCGGCGACAGCAAGAACCAAGCCCGCCCGCTTTGCCACGGGCCTGGTTGTTCAGGTTCCCGAGCACATTTCCACAGGAGATCGCATTCGCATTAACGTGGAGGAGCGCAAGTTCCTGGGCCGCGCCTGATCTGAAGACGTTTCGCAGTAAGGAATCTCCGTGAAGCCGATAGAAACAATCAAGGTGCTGGTCGCCAGCGTGATTTCGGTGGTAGTGATGGTCGGTATTGCCCGATTCTCCTACACGCCGATGATCCCGGAAATGGTGGCTGCGCTCGGGCTGAGCAAGTCCGTGGTGGGCCTGCTGGCTACTGTGAATTACGCGGGCTACCTGACCGGGGCAGTGCTCATTACCCGGATCAGCGATCTTGATCTCAAGGTCAGGCTTTACCAGCTTGGCCTGGTGGTTGCCGTGGTCTCCACTGTGCTGATGGGCTACACCACCAATGTGTGGCTCTGGTACCTGCTGCGCTTCATTTCCGGTCTGAGCACCTCAGCGGGGATGCTGTTGGGCGCCGGGCTGTTGATGAGCTGGCTGATCAAGCACAACCAGAAGTCCGAGCTTGGGGTGTTCTTTTCCGGTATCGGCCTCGGGATTGTCCTGACCGCCGTTACCGCGGAGCTGATCAAGGATCCGTTTACCTGGGATCAGCAATGGGTAATCTACGGCCTCGTGGCCCTTGCGCTTCTGGTGCCTGCCTGGCGCTGGATGCCGGACTACAGGGCCTGTGCCTTGCCGAAAACAGGTGCGGCCAAAACAGGTGATGAACGCAGCCGGTTCATACGGATCCTCCAGTTGGCGTATTTCTGCGCCGGCGTGGGCTATGTGGTCACGGCCACCTTCCTGGTAGCAATTGCAGAATCCATGCCCGAGCTCCAGGGGCAGGGCTGGCTGGTCTGGCTGATTGCAGGCCTTGCGGCAACGCCGGCCTGCTGGTTGTGGGATGTGTTCTCCCGCCGCTGGGGGCAGTGGCTGGCCTTGTATCTGGCTTACACCCTGAACTCCGTCAGCATCCTGATGCTGATCGTGAACACCAGTCTGGCCAGTGTGATGCTCAGTTCGGTTATTTACGGCGCGAGCTTTATCGGTATTGTCAGCATGATGCTGGCAATGGTGGGGCGGGTGTTCCCGGAAAATCCATCACGCCCCATGAGCCGGCTCACGTTCAGCTATGGCATCGCACAGATGGTAGCGCCTGCAGTGGTTGGCTATCTCGCCGATGTGGAGGGCAACTACACCAACGGTCTGTGGCTGACGCTGGTGGTGATGGCGTTGGGGGTGTTGATGCTCCACCTGGCAAGGCGGGCGAAGGAAAGAGAGGCCGAACCTGCTCTTTCCCCGTGAGTATCGCCGCAGTGCCTGTGGGAATCCAGTTACTCCCTGGCCCGGTAAAAAGCCCGGCTCTTTTCGTAAACAGGGGACATATCAACCAGACTAAAGCCCAGCACCGGTTTATGAATCAGGAAATCGACGTTCGTTCCTGTCTCGAGGCTTTCCCAGTATTCGGTAATATTACTGCTCCGTTGGTCAATCGCAGGATAGTCTGAATGCTCAAAGTGGGCCGCCCCGGTCATTTCATAGGCAACGGACATTGGCTCAGGCGAAGCGATCAGGGTGTAACGCTGTATTCCGGGATAAGTTGCAGCGATCGCCACCATACAGAGCATAGCTGCAACTCCCACCCGCTCAGCACCAGGGGCACCTCTGCCGAGCCGTATTCCCAGTGCGCCCGCGAGTAGGCCTGCAGAGACAAATGGCCACAGGGGGAGGTCTCCAAGAATCAGATAGTTGGTGAGCAATAGGTAATCGATCAGCGCGTAGGCGCCCAGGCCGGTCAGCAGTACAAGTTCGATCACCATGCCCCGGTGCCTGAGGAGGTTGAACTGTTTGGCCAGGGGTCCGGAACGGTCAACAGGTTTCGAGGCAACACTTGCTTCACCGGCTGCTTCAGACAGGGCCCTCACGAGAGGCGCTTCGTTGATTATGGCTTCCACTCGTGCCTTGGGTTTCCCGAAGGCTCCCGTAAGCCCCAGTCGGTGATCCGGCGCGCCAACCTGCAAAAAGTTGTAGGGTTGGAGCAGGTAGGTTTTACTGTCGGTGATCAGGCGGAGCCGCGATTGCTGAATAGCCTGGGCCATATTCCGGAACCCCGTGACCGGGGTCAGCTCGATCTTCCGAATGGTGTGCAGCGGGATCCGATGCTCGCCAGTGGTCAATCCCATCAACCCGAGCCCGGTCAGTTTGGGAATTTTGATGCTGACGGTTTCACTGTCCAGGGTCACTTTCACTTTTCGGTTGGCTGCTGCAACCAACGCGCCGATCAGCGAAACGATAACCAGAATCTGTAACTCGAAGTGGATGTTTCCATAGTCGTCTCTGAATATCTCGGCGAAGTCCATTTCACTGAGGTTTGGCAGTTCCAGCAGGAGGAGGCTTCCCAGCATGAAGGCGAATAGCGCAATGAGTGCGCCCAGTAGCTGGCCGGTTTTTAAAATACTGGCGGAATAACGGAAATTTTGCTTCACCATGCTTTGATCATCCCTGAGTCAACAAATGTGGGGCCATAGTAATACATCATTTGGGCTAAACCAGTATTTCAGGTTCTATCTTTGCGCAGTGACACAGAGTGAGAATGCCGTATGTGGAAGTTTCACTTAGAGGCATCGGGGATGTCGGGTAGACGCTGACTTCCTTGCTGATGTTCAAATTATGATTAACAGAACCGGAAAGAGGATCGTTCATGGCTGACAAGCCTTCAAAGCCCGTATCAGCATCCGCTATTGAGAAGCACGTTTACAAGGTGTTTCCGAACGACATGAATTCCCACAACACGGTGTTCGGCGGCATGATCATGGCGAAGTGCGACCGGCTGGCTCTGGTGGTTGCGGAGCGCCATTCCGCCCATGTTTGTGTGACGGCTGCCGTGGATTCAATCCATTTCAGGGCGCCGGCAAAGGGAAACGATACCCTGCTTTTCAGCCTGTCGCTGAACCGGAGCTGGGGCTCTTCCATGGAAATCGGTGCGAGGGTGGAGGCCGAAAACAGCTACACCGGCGATACCCGGCATATTCTTTCGGCCTTTTTCACGTTTGTTGCACTGGACGACAATGACAGGCCGGTGGACGTGCCAGAAGTGATTCCCGAGACGGCCGAACAGAAACGCCGCTTCAAGAATGCGGAAATCCGTCGCGAGGGGCGTTTGGCAACCAGAGAACAGCTCTCGTCCGCTGACGGGCAATCCTCTGATTAGCCCTGGTTTATAGCACTTCCGGTTCTGTTCTGGGTTCTGTCGTGGGCGCGGTGTCTCTCAATCCGCCGAAACGCTTGTAGAACTTTTCGCCAGGACCGGGAAGGGGGCCAGAGGCGTTTTCGAGGTTTTCGTCGAGCCACTGCTCGGCGCGTACGTAGATCTGCCGGTACAGGTTGCGACACAGCTGTTTGGCACTGCGTCCTTCCCAGTCGCCGGGCAGCAGTTCATCCGGCAACAGCGGATCCCTCAGAAGGATCTTGCGGTATTCGTGGATCAGAAGGATACGGAGAATAAGGCACTCTTCAGGGCTGAGGGTGTCTTCCGACTGAAGCTCCCGCCATAGTGGGCGGAACTGGCTCAGAAACCGTCGGTACCGGCCGCCGAGTTCCTCAAGGTTCCAGCTCTCCCGGACCTGCAGCCTCAGGGCCCTTGGGCTCTTCTGCTCCATGGGCATGGTCTGCATGACAATGGTGTCTTCCAGGGCGCCCCATTCCTGCAGCATCGGAATCAGCTCGCTGCGGGTAAATCGTGGGTGTTCCATCAGCCCTGGGGCCATGCTGCCGAAACTCAGCCATTTCAGCTCTTCCCGAACCTTCTGCCTGAGCTCTGGTGACAACTGGTTCAGATACACCAGGCACCAGCTCCCGCTCCACTCCTCGGTGTCCAGGTTATAGACGTGCTGGAAAGCCTGCTCGAACCGGCGCAGGCCAGGTCCCGTGAGGCTGTAGTAACTGCAGCGCCCCACCTTTTCTGTCTGCAACCAGGATTCCTGAACCAGGCGATACACCGACGTGCGTACCAGTCGTTGACTGATGCCCATGGGTTCAACCAGCTTCATCAGGCTTCCCAGCCAGACATTGCCACCCCGGGGAACAATGGCATCGCCATAGATGGTAATGATGAGGGAGCCTGCGCGCAGCGGCCGCTTCTTCTGGAAATTCTTGACGAGCAATTCTAGCTGGCTTTTTGCAGTCATGGCCTGAGTTCGCAAATAAGAATCAATGAAACACGTTACACGTATTATGCGGTTCTTACGTGTCAGGTAAAGGCTTGTCTTTCTATTTACCGCGCTGGCACGTTGCGCCAGTGTCGGCTTTACTGAAAGAGCTGTGGCCGAGTGCCGTGAAATCGGTTGACACGAGAGTTATGATACAATAACTTCGTTTGATATTCGTCAATGGTATCGAATTTACCGGTAGCGAACATCAGGAGTGCTGTAATCAGGGACGACCGGAAAACCATAAATTCAAGCCCCTGCACAATTCGGGAGAACAAAAACAATGTTTAAAACAGTGATTCGTCGCGCAGGAAAATGCGCAGCCGTTGCAGCAGCCAGTCTCATGATGATGAGCGCCCAGGCTGCGGATCCCATCAAGATCGGGTCGTTCCTGTCGGTGACAGGCCCGGCATCCTTTCTCGGTGATCCCGAGCTGAAAACGCTCGAGATGTACGTTGAAAAAATCAATGAAGAAGGTGGTGTCCTTGGTCGCCAGCTGGAACTGATTCACTATGACGACGTTGGCAACGCTTCCTCTGCCCGTAACTTTGCCAGTCGCCTGATCCGTTCAGACCAGGTCGACATCATCGTCGGCGGCAGTACTACCGGCGCCACCATGGCGGCGGTTCCTCTGGTTGAGCAGGCTCAGGTTCCGTTCATCTCTCTGGCCGGTGCGGTGGTTATCACCAATCCTGTCAAAAAATGGGTCTTCAAGACGCCGCAGACCGACCGGATGGCGGCTGAGCGGATTCTCGCCGACATGAAAGACCGCGGTATCACCAAGTTTGGTCTGATCTCCGGCACCGGCGGATTCGGCAGCTCCGGCCGCACCCAGACTCTGGAAGTCGCCGAGCAGATGGGCATGGAAGTAGTGGCCGATGAGACCTACAGCGGATCTGATACAGACATGACCGCCCAGCTGACCAATATCCGTAACACAAGTGGTGTGCAAGCGGTCCTGAACTTCGGTTTCGGTCAGGGTCCGGCCATCGTGACCCGTAACTATGCTCAGCTCGGCATGGAGCTTCCGTTCTATCAGTCCCACGGTGTAGCTTCTGACAGCTTCCTGGAGCTGGCTGGCTCTTCTGCCGAAGGCCTGCGTTTGCCCGCCTCTCCGCTGCTGGTGCCGGACGCCCTGCCGGACAACGATCCCCAGAAAGAAGTGGTTCAGAACTACAAGGCTGAATACGAAGCCCGTTGGGATTCCAAAGTGTCTACTTTCGGTGCCTATGCCTACGACGGCCTGATGCTGGCAGTTCGCGCGATGGAAGAAGCCGGTTCTACCGATCCGGAAGCCGTTCGTAATGCGCTGGAAGGCATCAATGGCTATGTTGGCGTAACCGGTGTGTTCAACATGTCACCGGAAGACCACAACGGCCTTGATCCGGAATCCTTCCGCATTCTGGAAGTCCAGAACGGCGAATGGAAGCTGATTAACTGATACTCCTTTAACCTGTCTCGCGGCTGGCGATGCTCCTCCCCCTGGGGCAATCGCCAGCCGATGTTCGACCGGAACCACCGCTATGCTCGCAGAATTCTTACAGTACCTGTTCACCGGGATTACTATCGGTGCGACCTACGCCCTGATAGCCCTCGGCTTTACGCTGATCTATAACGCCAGTCACGTCATCAACTTCGCCCAGGGCGAGTTCCTGATGATTGGAGGCATGGCCACGGTTTCCCTGACGGCCATGGGTGTGCCCATGATTCTCGCAGTCGTGTTGGCTGTGATTCTGGCCGGCATCCTCGGCATTGCCCTGCAACGTTTCGCGATTGCGCCGGCCAAGCAGGCCGATGTTGTAACCCTTATTATTATCACCATCGGTGCGTCGATCTTCATTCGTGGTATTGCCCAGATTGTCTGGGGCAAGGAATACCATGTGATGCAGAATTTCAGCACCGACCAGCCCATCGAGGTGTTTGGAGCGGTGTTGAACAGCCAGAGCCTTTGGGTACTCGGAATAGGTGCGATCCTGGTGGTAGGCCTGGTGCTGTTCTTTACCAAGACATTGATTGGTAAAGCTATTCTGGCTACTTCCATGAACAAGGAAGCTGCACGACTCGTTGGTATCCGGACCCAGATGGTTCTGATGCTGGCCTTCATGGTGTCTGCACTGCTTGGTTCGGTGGCGGGTATTGTCGTTGCTCCCATTACCTTCACTTCCTACGACATCGGTATCATTCTCGGGCTGAAAGGGTTCGTGGCGGCTGCGATTGGCGGCCTCGGTAGCGGTGTGGGCGCGGTTGTCGGCGGTTTGTCGCTGGGCATCGTTGAAGCCATGGCAGCGGGTTATATCTCGTCTGACTACAAAGACGCCGTGGCCTTCTCCATGATCCTGCTGGTGCTGTTCTTCCTGCCCCGCGGCTTGTTTGGTGCCAAGGTAGTGGAGCGCGTCTGATGTTGAATACCTTTATGCAGTCGCGTCTTCGAGGGCTGATTATTCTCGCCCTGATCCTTATCATTCTTCCTGCTTTTCTGGGCAACCCGTTCCATTATGAGCTGGTCACACAGATAGCGATTATTGCCGCCACGGTGGTCGGCCTGAATCTTCTGGTTGGTTACGCCGGGCAGATCAGCCTGGGGCATGCCGGGTTCTTTGGTCTTGGTGCCTATTTCACCGGTATCGCAACCGGCACCTATGGCTGGTCTTCTGTGCCGGCTCTGGTGGTGGGCGCAATCGTTGTCGGCTTCATTGCCTGGATTGTTGGTCGTCCGATCTTGCGCCTGAAAGGCCACTATCTTTCCATGGCAACCCTTGCCGTGGGCTTCATTATCGCCATCATCCTGAACAACGAGCGGGCGCTGACGGGCGGGCCGGATGGCATGCCGGTGCCGGCGTTCGAAGTGTTTGGCTGGGAGCTGAGTGCGTTTGGAAGTTATTCACTGTTTGGCATCGAGATTGAAGGCTTCCAGGCCTGGTATATCTTTGCCAGTGTGGTGCTTCTGGTGGCGGTCTGGTTTGCCCTGAACCTTATCGAGTCGCCTATTGGCCGGGCGCTGCGGTCGGTTCACGGCTCGGAAGTGGCTGCCAGTGTTGTTGGTGTAAACACCGCGAAGTACAAAAGCCTGGTGTTCGTGATCTCTGCCATCTACGCCAGCCTCATGGGCAGTCTTTATGCCCATTTCCAGGGCTTTATTACGCCCGCAGTAGCAAGTTTCGAATTTTCCATCCTGTTCATCACCATGGTTGTGCTCGGTGGCATGGGGTCCACTTTCGGTGTAATTCTTGGTGCCGTGGTGTTGAAGCTGTTGCCCCAGGTTCTGGCCGATTTCCAGGAGCTGGAGCACGTCATGTTCGGCCTGATACTGATGCTTACCATGATCTTTATGCCCAAGGGGCTGTTGCCCACTCTCACCGCGTTTGTTTCCAAGAGAATGCGCAAGAAAGCGGGAGGTGAGGCATGACAGCGCTGGTAGAAGTCAAAGGGCTGGATAAAGCCTTCGGTGGCGTCCATGCGGTGGAAGGTGTGAGCTTCGCCGTAGAGGCAGGGCAGGTCTATTCGGTTATCGGTCCCAATGGTGCCGGCAAGACAACGCTGTTCAACCTGATCACGGGGCTTTACACGCCAACCAAGGGCGAGATCCTGCTGAACGGCGAGAGTACCGCCAAGCTGGAGCCGAATGACCTCGCTGAACGGGGCATGTGCCGTACCTTCCAGCAGATGCAGATCTGTATGAACATGACGGCCATAGAGAACGTTATGTTGGGGCGTCATCTCAAGCTGAAAAGCACGCTGCTGACGACTCTGTTCCGGTTGCCGTCCCTGCGCCGTGATGAAGCTGCAGCCCGTAAGCGTGCCGCTGAGCTGATGGAGTATGTCGGCTGCGGTGAATACCTTGATACGGAAGCCTCCGCCATGTCCTATGGCGCCCTCAAGCGCCTTGAAATCGCCCGGGCACTGGCGGCTGAACCGAAGGTAATCCTCCTGGACGAGCCGGCGGCCGGTTTGAACGCGGTTGAAACCGCTGCCCTGGAGGAACTGATCCGGAAGATTGCGGATCAGGGCACCACGGTAATGCTGGTTGAGCACGATATGAAGCTGGTGATGGGTATTTCGGACCGGTTGCTGGTGCTTAACTATGGCCGTGTTCTGGCTGAAGGAACCCCCGAGGAAATCCGACAGAACCCGGATGTTATTGCCGCCTATCTGGGTGGCTGAGCAAGGAGACATTTCACATGAGCGAGCAAACTACTGAAATGGCGCCTGCCCAGTCACGCAGTGAGCAGGCCGTACGGATTATTGTTCATGAGCACCAGGCGCTGTGGCGGATTCTGGATCTGCTGGATCAGTTGCTGAGTGATATGAACGTCAACGATCAGCGGCCCGATGAGCGGCTGCTGACGACCATTTTCGATTACATCCAGCACTTCTCCCAGCGTGTCCATAGTACGCCGACTGATATCGAGCTCTACAAGCGGCTCAGCGAGAAGTCTCCGGAGACGGCGCCCCTTCTGGAAAAGCTGGCAAAGGGCTATGTCATTGGTCATGAAAAGCTTTTGGAGCTGCGCCGGTTGCTGGCCGAGTGCGAAGAAAGCTGGCCGGAAGGTCGCGAAGAATTCAGTCATGCCCTGGCCCGTTTCACGGAAGCCCTGCGCAAGCACATCCGCAAGGAAGAGGGCGTAGTTATCCCACGGGCCCGTAAACTGCTGACCGAGGAAGACTGGCAGCAGATCATCGAAGCCAGGGACGTGGAAAATGATCCCCTGTTCGGTGAGCGCGTCCGGGAAGAGTTCCGGGAGTTGCGGCACCAGATTGTCAGCTACACCCCGGAGAAATTCGGTGGGCTGGGTCTGAAACATGCGGATCGGGTTACCGCGCCCCATGCCAAACAGGAAATGCTGTCGATCAAGGGACTGGTTACCTCCTACGGCCAGATTGAAGTCCTGCACGATGTGGACATCCACATCAACAGCGGCGAGATCGTGTCACTGGTGGGTGCCAACGGTGCGGGTAAATCCACGCTCCTGATGACCATCTCCGGCCTGCAGCCTACGGATCGCGGTGCCATTACTTTTGAAGGCAAGGATCTGGCGAAGATCAGTGCCGATCAGCGGGTGGCTAACGGTATCGTTCAGGTGCCCGAAGGCCGGCAGGTGTTCAAGGACCTGAGCGTCCACGACAACCTGCTGTTGGGGGCCTACACTCGAGGCAAAACGCCCGAGGTGATGGACGATCTGGAGCGGATGTATACCAAGTTCCCTATTCTGCGTCAGAAGCGTCATAACCTGGCGGGTGAGCTGTCCGGTGGTCAACAGCAGATGCTGGCGATGGGACGGGCCCTGATGGCCAAGCCAAGACTCCTGCTACTGGATGAACCAAGCATGGGCCTGGCGCCGCTGATCGTTGAAGAAATCTTCAACATCGTCAAGGAGCTCAAGGAAGAGGGCATTACGATCTTCCTGGTGGAGCAGAATGCCTCCCAGGCCCTGGCGCTGGCGGATCGCGGCTATGTGCTTGAGACCGGTAAGGTGGTGATTGAAGGCACCGGCCGTGAGCTGCTCAGCAATGAGAAAGTGCGGGAGGCTTACCTGGGCATGTAATCGCCTGGGATTTTCCTTGCACCAATAAAAGGGGGACAGGTCTTGCGACCTGTCCCCCTTTTATTTGCCTGAGGCTTTCTCCCTGGGGCCCAGGACAGGGAGAAAGCTGGGAAGCCCGGTGTTACTCGGGCTTCTTGGCAACCAGTGTCAGGATGTCGTAGCTCGCAACCAGCTCGTCGTTCTGGTTGGTCACCTGGACGTCCCATACCACCACACCCTGGGGGTGGCCGTCGGGGGATGTCCGACCCTGATCGATCTTGCGCTTGCAGGTCAGCCTCGCCCGGATGGTATCTCCCGGCGCAACCGGCTCAATGAACCGCAGTGTATCCAGGCCGTAGTTCGCCAGGACCGGACCTTCGCCCGGGGAAACGAACAGGCCGGCCGCGGCCGACAGTACGAAGTAACCGTGGGCGATGCGTTTGCCGAACTGGGATTCCCGGGCGGCAAGTTCATCGAAATGCATGTAGAAATGGTCACCGGAGAGGCAGCCGAAGTTCACGATGTCTGCTTCGGTCACCGTACGACGATGGGTCAGCAGAGACTCGTTGATCTGCAGGTCCTCGAAATGGCGACGGAACGGGTGTACTTCGGTTTCGATAACGTCTGCGCCACGCACATACTCACGGGTAACCGCTGCGAGCATGGTCGGGGAGCCCTGGATCGCGGTGCGCTGCAGGTAATGGTGTACCGCACGGATACCGCCCAGTTCCTCACCGCCGCCGGCACGACCGGGCCCACCATGCTTGAGCATCGGCAGGGGAGAGCCGTGGCCGGTGGACTCTTTCGCCGCTTCGGCATCCAGCAGGTGCAGACGGCCGTGGAACGCAGCCAGTAGAGGCGCAACCTTGCCGGCAATGGCGGGATCGCGGGTGGTCAGGGTGGTAACCAGTGAGCCGCGACCCTTGGAGCACAGCTCAACGGCATCCTCGATGGTGTCGTAGGGAATCACCGTGGCCACGGGGCCGAACGCCTCAATGTCGTGAGCACCACAGCCGTTTTCCGGGTTACGGCACAGCAGCAGGTGCGGCTCGATGAAGGCGCCTTTCTCGGTGCCCTCGCCGGTGGCCTTGAAGTTTCCGTCACCACCGATAACCAGTTCGCTGGTCTTGAGCAGTTCCTGGATATTGGCTTTGACATCTTCCAGCTGGTCGATGGAGGCCAGTGCGCCCATGCGGACGCCTTCGACAGAGGGATCACCCACGGTGATCTTGGAGAGTTGCTCTTTCAGCTTGTCGCAGACCGCGTTTACCTGGTCTTTCGGTACGAAGATACGACGAATGGCGGTACATTTCTGACCGGCCTTGGCAGTCATCTCGCGGCGGATTTCCTTTACGAAGACATCGAACTCTTCGTGCTCGGGGGTCACGTCCGGGGCGAGGATTGCACTGTTCAGGGAATCCGCTTCGGCGTTGAACGGAATCGACCGGTTGATGATGTTCGGGTGGTTACGAAGCTTGCGTGCAGTGGCGGCGGAACCGGTAAAGGTCACTACGTCCTGCTCTTCCAGATGGTCAAACAGGTCGCCGGTGCTGCCGATGATCAGCTGCAGGCTTCCTTCCGGAAGTGCGCCGGATTCGTGCATCAGGCGCACGGCAAGCTCGGTCACGTAGGAGGTAGAGGTGGCCGGCTTCACGATGGATGGCATGCCCGCCAGGAAGGTGGGCGCGAACTTCTCCAGCATGCCCCACACCGGGAAGTTGTAGGCGTCAATGTGAACCGCCACGCCACCACGGGGAACCAGAATGTGGGTACCGGCAAAGTGGTTGTTCTTGCCCAGCGGAGTTACTGGCCCCTCGTGAACCACGTTGCCTGACGGCAGTTCGCGCCGGCCCATGCTGGCGTAGGAGAACAGGGTGCCGAAACCGCCATCAATATCGATACCGTTATCACCCTTGGTGGAACCGGTATGCATCGACAAGGCGTAGAGTTCTTTCTTGTGCTCCTGGAGGTACAGGGCCATGGCCTTCAGGGCCAGGGCGCGCTCCTGGAAATCCATCGCCATCAGGTTTTTACCGCCAACTTTGCGGCCATACTCAACGGCGTTTTTGAAATCGAGGGTGTCGTCGTGGGTGTGAGCGACGATCTCGCCATTCACCGCGCTGGGCAAAGCCTTGGCAGGCTTTTCACCGACCCACTGGCCGGCAATGAAACTTTTCAGGACTGACATGGGAAACTCCATTCGTTTCTGAAACGCGAAGGCAAGCTCCGCTGCTGCGGAACTTGCCTTGCTCGTGTCTTGTTTTGAGGGCGGAAACTACATCTCGTCGTAGTCCAGAACCACCTTGTCGCTGATCGGGTAGCACTGGCAGGAAAGCACGTAACCGGCTTCCACCTCGTAGTCTTCCAGAGCAAAGTTCTGGTCCATCTCCACTTCGCCTTCCACGACCTTGGCGCGGCACGTGGAGCAGACGCCAGCCTTGCACGAGTACGGCAGATCCGCGCCTTCTTCGTTCCCGGCATCAAGAATACTCTTGGTATCGCGCACCAGTGGGAAGGTCAGGGAGCGGCCATCGGCAATCACGGTCACTTCGCTGATTGACTGGGGATCGACGTGGGCCGGATCCCGGTCTTTCCGGGACTGTGGTACGCCGCCGGCGGGGGTGAACAGTTCAAAGTGGATCTTGCTCTTTTCCATGCCGTGCTTGAGCAGTGAGTCACGCACGGTTTCGGTCATCATCTGCGGGCCACAGATAAACGCTGCGGTCAGTTCCTTGGCGTCAATCCAGTGGTCGAACAGCTTGTCGCATTTCTCGTGATCAATGCGGCCGTTGTAGAGGTCAATGTCCTGCTCTTCACGGGTGAAGATGTACACCAGGTTCAGGCGGGACATGTACTCGTTCTTCAGGTCCTGGAGTTCGTCACGGAACATGGTGCTGCTGGTAGCCTTGTTGCCGTAGAACAGGGTGACCTCGCTCTTGGGCTCGGTCTCCAGAGTGGTCTTCACGATCGACAGGATCGGGGTAATGCCACTGCCAGCAGCAACGGCCAGGTAATTACCTTCGCGTTCCGGGTCCAGATCGATGGAGAAATGGCCCTGGGGAGGCATGACTTCGAGAGTCTGGCCGGGCTTGAGCTGCTCGTTGGCGAACGTGGAGAAGCGACCGCCGGGAACCTGTTTGACCGCAATGCGCAGTTCCTGATCGTTGACGCTGCGGCAGATCGAGTAGGAGCGGCGCACTTCCTCGCCATCCAGCTTGGTGCGCACGATCAGGTGCTGGCCCTGCTGGTAATGAAATTTGTCTGCCAGATCTTCCGGCACGTCAAAAGCTAGTGATACGGCGTTTCTTGTTTCAGGTCTGACCTCTTTGAGGGTCAGTGAGTAAAATTTGTTCATGATCGTATCGGCTCTAGATGCATTTGAAATAGTCGAAGGGCTCGAGGCATTCCTTGCAACGGTAAAGGGCTTTACAGGCGGTGGATCCGAACTCGCTGACCCGTTCGGTGTCCTTACTGCCGCAGTGTGGGCAGGCAATCACCTCCGGTTCCCCGAGCAGGCTCATCTTGCTGGAGCTGCCCTCGGGTGGCGCGATGCCAAAGGCCCGAAGCTTCTCTTTGCCTTCGTCTGTGATCCAGTCGGTGGTCCAGGCAGGGGTCAGCACCTGATTGATTTTCGGATCCCGGAAGCCTGCAGCGCGCAGGGCTTCAGCGATCAGTTCTTCAATCAGTTCAGTGGCCGGGCACCCGGAGTAGGTCGGGGTCACGTCGATGGACAGCTCTTTGCCATCCCAGTGAACCGCCCGGACAATGCCGAGCTCCACGACACTGACTGCCGGCACTTCGGGGTCTTTGACCTCCTCAAGAAGTGCCCAGATGTCATCTTCTGTCAGCAGATCGGGGCGGGCGTTGGCCGGCACCCGATCGCTGGCAATCAGAATGTCGACAGCTGACCGGCTGTCTGAATCACCATGTTGTGGCATCGGGATAGGCCCTCTGCAGGAACTGCATTTCTGCCAGGATGAAGCCAAGGTGCTCGGTGTGCTCGCCGTGCTTGCCGCCCATGTACATCCAGGCGTCTTCTGCGCCCGGTGTCAGGGTTGCCTGGGTAAGCACCTCATTGACCATGCCGCGCCAGTCTTTGGCCAGCTGGTCAGGATCCGGGCCAATGCCCGCCTCGGCCATCAAACGATCGGTGTCATCCGGAGTGATCAGCTCACCGGTGAAGCGCCAGAGGATATCAACGGCATCCTGCATGCGGCGGTGGCTTTCTTCGGTGCCGTCGCCCAGACGCTTCACCCACTCCGAGGAGCGACGCAGGTGATAGGTGACCTCTTTGAGCGACTTGGCAGCGATGCCGGCAATGCGCTCATCACTCGACTCGGTCAGGCTCTTGAGCGTGAAGTAGTGGTACACGTCGAAGAAGAACTGACGGCCCATGGTGACAGCGTAATCCTCGTTGGGCTGCTCGGTGAGCAGCAGGTTACGGTAGTCGTGGGCATCGCGACGGAAGCACAGCTTGTCGGCATCGCGGCCATCATTGATCAGCTCAGCGGCGTACTCGTACCAGTTGCGGGCCTGGCCGACGAGGTCGAGGGCAACGTTCATCAATGCCATCTCTTCCTCAAGTGCCGGGGCCTTGCCGCAAAGTTCGCACAGGCGCTGGCCCAGGATCATGTCGGAATCTGCCAGGCGCAGCAGGTATTCCTGTAATGCTTCTGCTTGTGTCATGGGTACCGCTCCTTACATGTGTCCGACTTCATCGGGCAGCTTGTAGAAGGAAGCGTGCCGGTAAACCTTGTCTTCCGACGGATCGAAGAGCACTTCCTTCTCGTCGGACGCGGACGCCGTGATGGTGTCGGAGGGCACAACCCAGATGCTCACGCCTTCGTTGCGGCGTGTGTACAGGTCACGGGCGTTCTCCATGGCCATCTCGGCGTCAGCAGCGTGAACGCTGCCAACGTGTTTGTGGTTCAGACCGTGCTTGGATCTCACGAAAACTTCGTAAAGGCGCCATTCAGCCATGTTCTATTCCTCCGGTATCAAGCGGCTTGCGCGCGCTGTTTTTGTTTTTCGGCGTAGGCGACGGCCGCTTCGCGGACCCATGCGCCTCCATCAATCGCGTTCTTGCGAGTCTTGATGCGCTCGCGGTTGCAGGGACCATTGCCCTTGAGAACGTCGTAGAATTCCTGCCAGTTGATTTCACCGAAATCGTAGTGGCCGGTTTCTTCGTTCCACTTCAGGTCTGGATCCGGTGCGGTGCAACCGAGGAACTCGAGCTGCGGTACGGTCTGGTCGATGAACATCTGACGCAGTTCGTCGTTGCTCTTGCGCTTGATTTTCCAGGCCATGGACTGCTGCGAGTTCGGGGATTCGTCATCGTGTGGTCCGAACATCATCAGGGCCGGCCACCACAGACGGTTGATGGCGTCCTGAACCATGGCTTTCTGCTCTTCGGTGCCTTCGCGCATCATGTCCAGCAGGATCTGGTAACCCTGGCGCTGGTGGAAGCTCTCTTCCTTACAGATGCGGATCATGGCGCGGGAGTACGGGCCATAGGAAGTACGCTGCAGAACCACCTGGTTAACGATGGCAGCGCCATCCACCAGCCAGCCAACGGCACCCATATCCGCCCAGTTCAGGGTCGGGTAGTTAAAGATGCTGGAGTACTTGGCTTTGCCCTGATGCAGCTTCTCGATCTCTTCGTCACGGTCAGCGCCCAGGGTTTCCATGGCGCTGTACAGGTACAGGCCGTGGCCCGCTTCGTCCTGGATCTTGGCCATCAGCTGGAGCTTGCGCTTGAGGGTCGGCGCACGGGTTACCCAGTTGCCTTCCGGCAGCATGCCAACCACTTCCGAGTGGGCGTGCTGGGAAATCTGGCGAATGAGGGTTTTCCGGTAACCTTCCGGCATCCAGTTTTTGGGTTCGATTTTGGTTTCGGCGTCGACCTTTTCCTGAAACTCGCGCTCTTCAGGCGACATCTCTTCTTTGGTCTTCAGGCGCTTGGCGCCGGTTTCAACGAGCTGGGCGTACATAAACAAATACCTCCGGATCGGGCTTGTTGTTCTGTTGTCCGTGAACAAGAGAGACCTCAGTGACGGCTGAGAGTCAATGTCTCCATATTATATGATACTGAATAAATATCAAGAACTGCCTTTGTGTGTCATGTTATATCTAAAAGCTTCCTTAAAGAATCCTATAGTGCTGATTTGCATAATAAAAAATATGATACGTGTGAAAATGCTATTGAGATCAGCGAACGGAAAGTGAAATTAAATCGGCGATTATGTGCAGGAGAAGGCAGGAAAGGGCGAGAGAGCCAGCCGCAATGGCTGCGGTCTGGCTCCCTGTCTGGCTGGGGACTTACTTGTTCCGGCGGTCGAAGACCCGCTTGGCCTTGCCTTCTGAGCGGGCCAGACGATTGGTTTCCACCACTTCAACACGGGTGCTGATGCCGATGTAGGACTTGATGTGGTGTGACAGTTCCTTGGCGGCCGCGGCACGACTTTCGGGGGTGTCCGTCGCGCCCGGTTGCAGCTCGGCCCGGATATCCACACAGTCCAGGTTGCCTTCCTTGTAAACCTCGATCTCGTAGTGGGGCGCCAGCGCGTCGCACTTCAGTACCTGCTCCTCGATCTGGCTCGGGAACACGTTCACGCCACGAATAATCAGCATGTCGTCGCTGCGACCGGTGATCTTGTCGATCCGGCGCATCGGGCGGGCGGTGCCCGGCAACAAGCGTGTGAGATCCCGGGTGCGGTACCGCAGAATCGGCAGGGCCACCTTGGTCAGTGAGGTAAAGACCAGCTCGCCGTATTCACCGTCAGGAAGCACTTCGCCGGTTTCCGGGTTGATGATTTCCGGGTAGAAGTGGTCTTCCCAGATGGTCGGGCCATCTTTCGTTTCAATGCACTCCATGCCCACACCGGGACCCATGACTTCCGAGAGGCCATAGATATCCAGTGCCTCGATGCCAAGGCGCTCTTCGATCTCGGTGCGCATGGCGTTGGTCCAGGGCTCTGCGCCGAAAATACCAAGGCGCAGAGGCAGCTTGTGGGGATCGATGCCCTGCCGTTCCATCTCGTCGGCGATGTTCAGCATGTAGGACGGTGTGACCATGATGATGTCCGGCTCAAAATCCTTGATCAGCTGGACCTGCTTCTCGGTCTGTCCGCCAGACATCGGAATAACGGTGCAGCCCAGACGCTCGGCGCCATAGTGGGCACCAAGGCCACCGGTGAACAGGCCATAGCCGTAAGCCACATGTACCTTGTCGCCCCGGGAGCCGCCACCAGCCCGGATGGAGCGCGCCACAATGTCGGCCCAGGTGTTGATGTCGCTCTGGGTGTAACCAACCACGGTTGGCTTGCCGGTGGTACCACTGGACGCGTGCACGCGAACCACGTCGGACATGGGTGTGGCAAACATGCCAAACGGGTAGTTGTCGCGCAGATCCGCCTTGGTGGTAAATGGCACCTTGGCCAAATCGTCCAGGGAGCTGATGTCCATGGGTTTCAGGCCGATGTCATCAAATGCTTTGCGATAGAACGGCACGTTAGTGTAGGCATGGACCACGCTCCAGCGCAGGCGTTGCAGCTGTTCGTGGCGCAGCTCATCGATGCTGGCGGTTTCCATGCGGTCAAGTTTGCCAAGTTTTTGCAGTGGTAAGGTCATGAGTCTGTCCTGCGTTGTTCTTGTCGAGTAATGGTCTTTGTTCAGTTCCGCACGGTGGCCTCAGGCCACCGCATCCGTCCGCTCAATGATCAGGGCGATTCCCTGGCCAACACCGATGCACATGGTGCACAGGGCATACCGGGCTTTCTGGCCCGCGGCGTGGCGGCGTTCCAGTTCGTTCAGGGCGGTAGTGACCAGCCGGGCGCCGCTCATGCCCAGAGGATGGCCCAGGGCAATGGCGCCACCGTTCGGGTTAACGTGCTCGGCGTCATCCGGCAGACCGAGATCCCGGGTTACCGCCAGGGCCTGGGCTGCAAACGCCTCGTTCAGCTCGATCACATCCATATCGGCCAGTTCCAGGCCGGCCGTGGCCAGGACCTTGCGGGTGGCCGGTGCCGGGCCAAAGCCCATGATCCGTGGCTCCACACCGGCCGTTGACATGGCAACGATCCGGGCACGGGGCTTGAGGTTGTACTTTTTGAGAGCGTCGGCTCCGGCCAGCAGCAGGGCACAGGCGCCATCGTTGACACCGGAGGCATTGCCGGCGGTGACCGTACCGCCTTCACGGAACGGAGTTGGCAGTGAGGCCAGTTTTTCCAGGCTGGTTTCACGGGGATGCTCGTCGGTATCCACCACGAGCGGGTCCTGCTTGCGACGGGGAATCGTGACCGGTGTGATCTCCGTAGCGAATCGGCCATCCTTTTGGGCGGCCGCTGTGCGCTGCTGGCTGCGCAGGGCGAAGGCATCCTGGTCTTCCCGGGAAATGCCGAAATCGGCGGCAACGTTTTCCGCTGTCTCGGGCATGGAATCAATGCCGTACTGCTTTTTCAGGACCGGGTTCACAAAGCGCCAGCCGATGGTGGTATCGAAGATTTCCGCCTTGCGGCTGAAGGCTGACTCGGCCTTCCCCATAACGAAGGGAGCCCGCGACATGGATTCGACGCCGCCGGCAATCATCAGCTGGGTCTCGCCGGTGCGAATGGCCCGGGCCGCACTGCCCACTGCATCCATACCGGAACCGCACAGGCGGTTGATGGTGCTGCCCGGCACGTCTACCGGCAGGCCTGCCAGCAGAAGGGACATGCGGGCAACGTCGCGGTTGTCTTCGCCGGCCTGGTTGGCACAGCCGTAGAGAACGTCGTCAACTTTCGACCAATCCAGGTCCGGATGACGCTCGGTCAGCGCCTTGATGGGGATGGCGCCCAGGTCGTCTGCACGCACTGCGGAGAGAGCGCCGCCATAACGACCGATGGGGGTGCGGATGGCATCGACGATGTAAGCGTCTTTCAGGGTGTTGTCGGTGCTCATGCAGTTTCCTCCGAGTTGCGAACGGTGCCACGAACCTCGTAGGAGCGGCCCCGGAACAGGGCAACCTTGCGGCCGTCCTGGTTAGTGAGTGTGATGTCGTAAACGCCGGTGCGGCCGCCGCGGGCCTGTTCTTCGGCGGTGGCGGTCAACTGGTCGCCCTCTTTGGCGCCGTACATGTAATCAATGCTGCAACCGGAAGCCACGGTGGCCCGGTCGTAACTGTTACAGGCAAAGGCAAATGCTGAATCAGCCAGGGTAAACAGATAGCCGCCGTGGCAGGAGCCGTGGCCCTGGATCATGTCACCGGTCACGGTCATGGTGAGAACCGCTTTGCCGGGGCCGACAGATTCAATGTTCATGCCCAGCTTCTGGCTGGCGCGGTCCCGCGCGAACATGGCTTTCGCGCATTCTTCGGCGAGTACTTGCGGGTCCATCTCGCTCATGAATAAAACCCCTTTTGTGCAAATGCGTTCTTACGGAGCAGCAGGGCAGGGCGATAGCGGTCCTCTGCGTAGCTGTTCTGGATGTTGTTGAGCACCTTGAACACGTGCCCGGCGCCGAGGCGGTCACTCCAGCTCAGGGGACCATCGGGATAGTTCAGGCCCGCTTTCATGGCCAGGTCGATATCGGCGACCGTTGCGACACCGTGAAGAGCTGCGTCGGCCGCTTCATTGGCCAGCATGGCCACGGTACGCATGATCACCAATCCGGGACGGTCCGCGATCAGGCTGACGTCGATACCCGCTTTCTGCAGTAAAGCACAGGCACAGGAAACCGCTGCCTCGGACGTCTGGTCGGCGGGCGCCAGGGCAAGCCTGGTTGCTTTGCTGTAGTCAAAAGCCAGGTCGAACAGCACCAGATTGGCGATACCATCGGTGGCCGCGCGCTCGGTTGCCATCCTGCCGTCGGTGAGCGCCAGCACGGCATCTCCGAATCGAATCTGGCCAGGGCCGTCGCGCTCGATAATGGTCAGGCCGGCAGCCTTCAGTCGCTCAAGCAGCGGTGCGGCGGCACCGGGATTTCCTTCGGCGATAACCACGGATTCATCGGATTGATGTGCCGGCTCGGTCTTTGGCTGCGGCTTTTCCGCATTCTCGCCATAGGGATAGAACCCGTGGCCGCTCTTGCGTCCCAGGCGACCGGCTTCCACCAGTTCTTTCTGGATCAGTGAAGGCAGAAAGCGCGGGTCCTGGTAATAGGAATTGAAGACAGAGTTGGTCACCGCGTAATTGACGTCGTGTCCGATCAGGTCGGTCAGCTCAAACGCACCCATGCGGAACTGGCCCGCTTCGCGGATGATGGCATCCAGCGTGGCGGCATCGGTGGCCTGCTCCTGAAGCAGGCGAAGGCTCTCTGCGTAAAACGGACGGGCTACGCGGTTGACGATAAAGCCGGGAGTGGACGTCGCATAAACCGGCTTCTTGCCCCATGCAGTTGCCGTGGCATGGATGGTGTCGGCAACGGCTTTGCTGGTGGCCAGACCCATCACGACCTCAACCAATGCCATAAGTGGCGCCGGATTAAAGAAGTGCATACCAACAAGGCGTTCGGGTTTGTTCATTTCAGCGCCTAGGGCGGTCACTGAAATGGAGGAGGTGTTGGTGGCCAGGATCGCATCGCCGGCACACAGGTCTTCAAGATTGGCCAGCAACTGACGTTTGATCTGAAGGTCTTCGATGATGGCCTCGATCACCAGTCCGGCATCGGCTACTTGGTCCAGCTTCGCGACTGGTTGAATACGGCCGATCACATCATCCAGCTCCTGCTGCTGCATCTTGCCCTTGTCGACGCGACGCTGGAGCTGTTTGGCGATACCGTCACGTCCGGCTTCGGCTGCGCCTTCTCTCTGATCGTGCAGGTAAACCTGATGGCCAGCCTGTGCGGCCACCTGGGCAATGCCAGAGCCCATGGCTCCGGCCCCAACGACGGCAACTTTGGTTTGGGTGTCCAGTGCCGGCATGGCTTATTTCCCCTTGAAGTTCGGAGTGCGTTTTTCCATGAAGGCGGCAACGCCTTCACGGTAGTCTTCGGTCTGTCCAGCCATGCGCTGCAGATCGCGCTCCAGGTTGATCTGCTCTTCGAACGTGTTGCTGGCGCTGGCATGCAGTGCCCGCTTTATAAGTGCGAGGCCCTTGGTCGGTTGGGTCGCAAAATGACGGGCCAGTTTCATGGTTTCGTCCATGAGCTGCTCGTTGTCGACACAGCGCCAGATCATGCCCCAGTTTTCGGCCTGTTCTGCACTGATCTTGTCGCCCAGAAGCGCCATGCCTTTGGCACGGGCCATGCCCGCCACGCGGGGCAGCGTCCAGGTGCCGCCGGAATCAGGTACCAGCCCCAGTTTGCAGAAGGCCTGAACAAAATTGGCTGAGCGGGCGGCGAGGGTGATGTCGCAGGCCAGGGCAATGTTGGCACCGGCACCAGCCGCCACGCCGTTCACGGCACACAGAACGGGCATTGGCAGATCCCGCAGGCTGCGCATCAGCGGGTTGTAGTAGTTCTCAAGGGAAGCGCCGAGGTCCGGCATTTCCTGATCCGGAGAGACGCTGCGGTCGGAGAGGTCCTGACCCGCGCAAAAGCCCCGGCCGGAGCCGGTGATGACCAGTACCCGAACAGACTCATCCTTGCGCACGGTGCTGATGGCATCGCGCATGCGTTCGTGCATTTCGACATTGAAACTGTTCAGGTTGTCCGGACGGTTCAGGGTAAGCAGAGCCACGCCCTGATCGATTTCAAGAAGAATGCTCGGCTGAGTCATGGCGGTGTTGTCCTGTTGTTTGTTGTAGGGGGATAGCGTGAAAGGTGTCCTTGATCGGCACGGTGCTATCGATCGTGGAAAATGAGTATATCTTAGAATTGATACTCGTCAAGGATTGTGCCGGCCATGTTTTGTATCACTTTAGTCCAGTGTGGCAGCGTGGGATTTCTATGTTGCTGAAAAGTCGGTGAAAATTCTATCGATCTTTTGTGTTGGCCGGAGAATAGCGTTGGATCGTGCCCTGAAAATAGCTTGCAGGCTATGAAAAAACTCCAGGAAAAGGATAATGTGATACAGAAAATGAATCACAATGACTTTTCGGGTCCCACGTTTTGCTCCGATGTATCCCGGAACGCTGCAGGGCCCTGCCAACCAGGAGATCGCTATGCCCAGCTACAGTATAGAAGGCGTTGTTCCCGTCGTTCACCCGTCTGCCTATGTGCATCCCACAGCCGTTCTGATTGGCGATGTGTGGATTGGCCCGGATTGTTACGTGGGCCCGGCGGCATCACTGCGTGCGGATTTCGGTCGGATCGTTCTCAAGCAGGGATCCAATGTCCAGGATACCTGCGTGATGCATGCCTTCCCGGGCATGGACACGGTGGTCGAGAAGAATGGCCATGTCGGGCACGGGGCGATTCTCCACGGCTGCATTGTCGGCGAGGATGCCATGGTAGGAATGAATGCGGTGATAATGGACGAGGCCCATATTGCTCCGCGCTCTATCGTAGGCGCCTGCGCTTTCGTAAAGGCAAAGTTTACCTGCGAGCCAGGCTCACTGATCGTTGGTTCTCCAGCCAAAGTGATGCGGATGCTCAGCGACAAGGAGATTGCCTGGAAGAAGAAGGGAACCGAAGAATATCAGCGACTGACGCTTCGCTCCCTCGCCAGTCTGCAGGAAGTCCAGCCACTGGAGGAAGCCGAGCCCGACCGGGCCCGTGTGGACGCCAGCGGGTACAAGCCCAAATACGAGCAGTCTGAGTGACTCCCGGCGCCGGCGTCTGAGGAATCCTCTACAGGCCGGCGTCTTTCACGTTCTCCATCACCACAAAGGTACTGGTCTGCAGCACATGGGGCAGGGCAGAAATTTCCTCCCCCAGAACCTGCCGGTACTCCTGCATGTTGCGGGTCCTGACTTTCAACAGGTAGTCGAAGTTGCCGGCAATCATGTGGCATTGCTCGACCGCCGAGACGTTTTGAACGGCCTTGTTGAACGCGGTAAGAGCACCGCTGCTGGTGTCGTTCAGGGTTACCTGGGCAAAGGCGATGTGGCTGAGGCCGAGTTTGGTCTGATTCACCAGGGCTGTGTAACCGGTGATGTATCCGTGTTCTTCAAGCCGGCGCATCCGCACCTGGCACGGCGTTTTGGAGAGCCCCACCCGAGAGGCAAGCTCGGTTACCGTGATTCGGGAGTTCTTCTGCAGCTCTCGAATAATGGATTGGTCTATTCGATCCAAATCGGCCATGTTGTCTGTCCCAGGTTGAATTAACGGCTAAATCATGTGGCAAATATAATCGAAACTCCTCTATTCCGAAACTATATGGTCTAAGTGACTTTCTGGGCTTGCGTATACTGGTAGTTCCATCAGTCCAGTAAGAACGTTGACCAAGTCCGGAGAGTTTCGATGACCGATTCCCGCGCATTACAAAAACAAACCCTGCTGGAACAGCTTGCCGATGTCCTCCAGAATCAGGCCGCCGACAACGACGACTCCCTCGAACTCCGGGAGCTTGTGGCCAGAATGGTCGAAGAGTCCCGATCCTGGGACGATGACTTGCATGGTGAACTGGTTCGGAGTTTCGGCGACTCGATTGGCGGGCGCTATGCCCGGGTTTTCAGCGGCGGTTTCCCTTCGGCTTACCGGGCAAGATTTCCGGTATCGGAAGCACTCGCTGATATCGAGCAGATCCAGTCCATCGCCGTGAGCACCGATGTCCCCATGCGCTTCTACCAGCCGCGGGACCCGGCCGAAACCGGATTCCACTTCAAACTCTACAGCGAAGGCCAGCCCGTTGTTCTTTCAGACGTGATCCCTATTCTGGAAAACTTGGGAATGCGTGTTCTGGGTGAGCACCCCTATCGGGTCCGTCGACGGGATGGCGAAACCTTTGGGGTCAGTGATTTTACCGTCGAGCTCCATGATCGGTGCCGTGCCGCCGATCTCGACACCGCCAGGCCATTGATCCAGTCGGCATTCCGGGAGATATGGAACGGCTTTGCCGAAAACGATGATTTCAACCAGTTGATCATGCTGTGCGGTCTCAGCTGGCGTGAAGTCGCGTTGATCAGGGCTTATGCCCGCTATATCAAGCAGATTCGGTTCGGTTTCAGTCAGCCCTTTATTGCAGAGACACTGGCCCGCAATCCGGAGATCACCTCGCGGCTTGTTGCATTCTTCTTCAGCCGTTTCGAGCCGGATATAAAAGGACGCAAGGGGAAGGTGGAGCGAATCGAGACGGAGCTTCGCGACGCCCTCGAGGCGGTGGCAAGTCTGGACGACGACCGAATTCTACGGCGCTTTTTTACCCTGATCCGGGCAACCCTTCGGACCAACTATTTTCAGGCCCGGGAGGACGGTGGGTTTCCGTCCTACCTGTCGCTCAAGCTGGATCCGTCCGCCATCCCGGATATCCCGCGCCCCACGCCGAAATTCGAGATTTTTGTCTATTCGCCCCGTATTGAAGGCGTGCACCTGCGCTCCGGGCCGGTGGCAAGGGGCGGCCTCCGGTGGTCTGATCGCATAGAGGATTACCGCACGGAGATCCTTGGTCTGGTAAAAGCCCAGCAGGTGAAGAACTCGGTGATTGTGCCCGCCGGTGCCAAAGGTGGCTTTGTGGTGAAGCAGCCGCCACGGGAAGGCTCACGGGAGGCTCTGCGGGAAGAAGGCGTTGCCTGCTATCAGACCTTCATCAGGGGGCTGCTCGACATCACGGACAACCTCGATAACGGCCAGGTGGTGCCGCCGAGAAATGTGGTTCGATACGACGGCGATGATACCTATCTGGTGGTCGCCGCCGACAAAGGTACGGCCACCTTTTCCGATATAGCCAACACATTGGCAGCCGAGTACCGCTTTTGGCTGGGCGATGCCTTTGCCTCCGGCGGCAGTGAGGGCTATGACCACAAGAAAATGGGCATCACCGCCCGGGGCGCCTGGGAGTCCGTTAAACGGCATTTCCTGGAAAAAGGCACCGATACCCAGAGCGATGAATTCACCGTGGTCGGCATCGGCGATATGGGCGGCGATGTGTTCGGCAACGGTATGCTGTTGTCGGACCGCATTCGGCTGATTGGCGCATTCAATCACCAGCACATTTTCATCGATCCGGATCCGGACGCCTTGGCCTCGTATCGCGAGCGGGAGCGGCTGTTCAAATTGCTCGGATCCTCCTGGGCCGACTACGACACCGGGGTGATCAGCGAAGGGGGCGGGGTGTTCCCGCGCTCCATGAAATCCATTCCGGTGTCCGCGCAAATGCGCAAGGTACTGGGGATCAAGGCCCGGACGCTGTCGCCAGCGGACCTGATCAGCGCTCTTCTGAAAGCGCCCGTGGACATGCTCTGGAATGGTGGCATTGGCACCTACGTGAAATCGCCCTCGGAGTCCCATGAGGATGTGGGTGACAAGACCAATGATGCTTTGCGCATCGACAGTACCGAACTGCGCTGTAAAGCCCTCGGGGAGGGCGGCAACCTGGGTGTTACCCAGAAGGCCCGGATCGACTTTGCCCGCCGCGGTGGCTCGGTCAACAGCGATTTTATCGATAATGCCGGTGGTGTTGACTGCTCGGACCACGAGGTAAATATCAAGATCCTGCTCAACGATCTGGTGCATCGGCAGTTGATGTCGCTTCCAGAGCGCAACCGGATGCTCAGGGCGATGACGCCGGAAGTGGCCGAGCTTGTTCTGCGTAACAATTACCGGCAGGCCATGGCGCTCAGTCTGGCGCAGAATCCGGCGGTTGCCACCGCTGACCAGTATGATCGCCTGATGCGCAGGCTTGAAGCCGAGGGCAAGCTGGACCGTGATCTTGAGTTTCTGCCCTCTGACGAGGAACTTCAGGCCCGCCGCGATCAGGGTGGTGGCCTGACCCGGCCGGAGCTGGCGGTGCTGGTTTCCTACGCGAAGATTGAACTGAAGCAGGCGCTGGTCGCGTCGCCTATCGTGCAAGACAAGCGTTTTAATTCGGCGCTGCATTCCGCCTTCCCCGCCTCCCTGCTGGCCGCCTTCCCGGAAGCGGTCGAGTCTCATCCTCTGCGGGCCGAGATCTCGGCCACCCAAATTGCCAACGATATGGTGAACCGGATGGGCATTACCTGGTTCGACCGTATTCGCAGTGCCACGGGGGCAGATGCCGGCCGGATCGCCGCGGCCTACCTGATCTCCCTGCGAATCCATGACGTAGACGCCCATTGGGAGGCCATGGAATCACTGGATGGAAATGTCAGTGCAGCCGTTCAGGCAGATCTTTTCGCCGACGCGGTTCGCCTGGTCACCCGCAGTACCAGCTGGCTGTTGCAGAACCGTCGGCAGGCGTTGGACCCGGTGTCCTGCATTGATCATTACCGGGCGCCGATGGCCGATGTTTTGGCTTCCAGAAGCCGTCTTGAATCGGTGATCCCTGCAAGTCGGTGGTTTGACCGCTATGCTGAATACTGTGAGCGGAAGGTTCCCGAGGATCTGGCGGCGTGGTGCGCATCCGCAGAAAGCCGCTATTGGCTGATGGACATGATCGAGATTGCCCGTCAGCTGGGGGAGGATCTGGAATCGGTGGCCTGGGTCTATTTCACGCTCGGCGAGAGTCTGAATCTGACCTGGCTTGACCGGCAGATGCGGGCCTTCCGGGCGAATGGCCACTGGCAGGTTCTGGCAACCATCCATTTCCGGGATGAGCTGGACCACCAGCTGCGGAACCTGACGTTCAGCGTGTTCTCCGAGCCTGTCGAAGGCGAAGGAACGCCGGAACAACGCCTCGAGGCCTGGCGCAGGGACAAGCAGATGTTACTTGGCCGGTGGGAGCGGATGCTGAACGACATGCAGGCCGCTAATGACGTGGATTGCGCCGTTTTCTCGGTGGCGCATGGTGTCCTCAGAGAGCTGGCGATGAAAGCAGCTTAGGGAGCCAAGAGAGGCAAAATGCCCTAATTTTGAGGTTTTGGAAGAAAATTATTAAATTTTTATTATCTAAAAAAGCCGTAATGGGGTGCTTGTCCGAATTTTATAGAGAAATTGTCTTTGTTGATCTCGGTAGAATGCGGGAGAGACAAACAACTAAGAGGGTACAACTATGAGACCGCAGCAATCACAGACGCCCGAGCTTGTCGATAGCCGGCAGGCGATTCGTGATTATTATCTCGCTGACGAGCACAAGGTTATCCACGAGATGATTGCAGGTGCCCAGTTGTCCCAGGCCGAGCGCGATGCTATTTCCGCCCGTGCCGCTGAACTGGTACGCAGCGTTCGCAAGAATGCCAAGTCCACGATCATGGAAAAGTTTCTGGCAGAGTACGGCCTGACCACCAAGGAAGGCGTTGCCCTGATGTGTCTGGCCGAGGCGCTGCTGCGCGTGCCTGACAACACCACCATCCACGAACTGATCGAAGACAAGATCACCTCCGGTGCCTGGGGCACCCACGTGGGCAAGGCGTCCTCTGGGCTGATCAACACCGCCACCGTTGCCTTGTTGATGACCAGCAACCTCTTGAAAGATTCCGAGCGCAACACCGTTGGTGAAACCCTGCGCAAACTGCTAAAGCGCTTCGGTGAGCCCGTCATCCGTACTGTGGCCAATCAGGCGATGAAGGAAATGGGCCGCCAGTTCGTTCTGGGTCGCGATATCGATGAAGCTCAGGATGAGGCGAAGGAATACATGGAGAAGGGTTACACCTACTCCTACGACATGCTGGGCGAAGCTGCCCGCACCGATGATGATGCCAAGCGCTATTACGACGCGTATTCCACAGCCATCGACAGCATTGCCAAGGCAAGCAAAGGCGATGTCCGCAAGAATCCGGGTATCTCGGTCAAGCTCTCTGCGCTGCTCGCCCGCTATGAGTACGGGAATAAAGAGCGCGTCATGAACGAATTGCTCCCGCGGGCACGCACCCTCGTGAAGAAGGCCGCGGCCGCGAACATGGGCTTCAACATCGATGCCGAGGAGCAGGACCGGCTGGATCTGTCACTGGATGTCATCGAGGAACTGGTCGCCGATCCGGAGCTTGCCGGCTGGGATGGCTTTGGTGTGGTTGTCCAGGCTTACGGCAAGCGCTCATCGTTCGTGCTTGACTGGCTGTATGGGCTGGCCGAAAAGTACGATCGCAAGTTCATGGTGCGCCTGGTGAAAGGTGCCTACTGGGATGCCGAGATCAAGCGCGCCCAGGTCATGGGCCTCAACGGCTTCCCGGTGTTTACCCGCAAGGCCTGCAGTGACGTTTCGTACCTGTCCTGCGCCACCAAACTGCTGAATATGACGAACCGCATCTACCCGCAGTTCGCGACCCACAACGCCCACTCGGTATCGGCCATTCTGGAAATGGCCAAGATCAAGGGAGTCGACAACTACGAGTTCCAGCGCCTCCACGGTATGGGTGAGTCCCTGCACAACGAGGTTCTGAGGGTCAGTGGTGTGCCCTGTCGGATTTACGCGCCGGTTGGTCCCCACAAGGATCTGCTGGCGTACCTGGTGCGCCGTCTGCTGGAAAATGGTGCCAACAGTTCCTTCGTCAACCAGATTGTCGACAAGCGCATCACTCCGGAAGAGATTGCCAAGGATCCGATCGTCAGCGTTGAGGAAATGGGCAACAACATTTCCAGCAAGGCGATCGTGCATCCGTTCAAGTTGTTTGGCGATCAGCGTCGTAACTCCAAGGGCTGGGACATCACCGATCCGGTTACGGTCAACGAGATCGAGAAGGGCCGTGGTGCCTACAAGGACTATCGCTGGAAGGGCGGACCGGTAATCGCCGGTGAAGTAGCCGGCACCGAGGTGCAGGTGGTGCGCAACCCGGCCGATCCGGACGATCTGGTGGGCCACGTCACCCAGGCTTCCGATGCCGATGTGGATACCGCGATTACCTCAGCGGCTGCTGCGTTCGAGAGCTGGTCCGCCAAATCGGCTGAAGAGCGAGCGGCCTGCGTGCGTAAGGTGGGCGACCTTTACGAAGAGAATTACGCCGAGCTGTTTGCCCTCACTACCCGTGAAGCGGGCAAATCCCTGCTGGATGCGGTTGCTGAGATCCGTGAGGCGGTCGATTTCTCCCAGTACTACGCTAACGAAGCTATTCGCTATAAAGACAGCGGCGATGCCCGCGGCGTGATGTGTTGTATCTCGCCCTGGAACTTCCCGCTGGCGATCTTCACCGGCCAGATCCTGGCCAACCTCGCGGCGGGTAACACCGTGGTGGCGAAGCCGGCTGAGCAGACTTCCTTGCTGGCCATTCGCGCGGTGGAGCTGATGCATCAGGCGGGTATTCCAAAGGATGCTATCCAGCTGGTGCCGGGTACTGGCGCAACCGTAGGTGCGGCCCTGACCTCCGATTCGCGGGTGAGCGGCGTGTGCTTCACCGGTTCTACGGCTACCGCCCAGCGCATCAACAAAGTGATGACCGAGAATATGGCGCCTGACGCGCCTCTGGTGGCAGAGACTGGCGGCCTGAATGCGATGATCGTGGATTCCACGGCATTACCTGAGCAGGTTGTCCGTGACGTGCTGGCGTCTTCGTTCCAGAGTGCCGGTCAGCGGTGTTCGGCCCTGCGCATGCTCTACGTGCAGAAAGACATTGCCGATGGTCTTCTGGAAATGCTCTACGGTGCCATGGAAGAGCTTGGCATCGGCGATCCCTGGTTGCTGTCCACGGACGTGGGTCCGGTGATCGACGAGAACGCCCGCAAGAAGATCGTCGACCATTGCGAGAAGTTCGAGCGCAACGGCAAGCTGTTGAAAAAGATGAAGGTACCCGAGAAAGGCCTGTTTGTTTCGCCGGCGGTTCTCAGCGTAAGCGGGATTGAAGAGCTGGAAGAAGAGATCTTCGGGCCGGTATTGCACGTGGCCACGTTCGAGGCGAAAAACATCGATAAGGTGGTGGATGACATCAACGCGAAGGGCTACGGCCTGACGTTTGGCATTCACAGCCGTGTTGATCGCCGCGTAGAGCGTATTACGAGCCGGATCAAGGTGGGCAACACCTACGTAAACCGCAACCAGATCGGTGCCATCGTAGGCTCCCAGCCATTCGGCGGTGAGGGTCTTTCAGGTACGGGTCCCAAGGCCGGTGGACCGCAGTACGTCCGCCGTTTCCTGAAAGGTAAAACGGTTGAGCGCGAAGCGGATTCCAGCGCGAAGAAGGTGGATGCCAAGCAGTTGCAGAAACTGATTGGCCAGCTCGACAAACTGAAGGCGTCCAGGCCGGAAGCTCGTATGGACGCTATCCGGCCCATCTTCGGCAATGTTCCAGAGCCGCTGGACGCTCATGTTGAGGCCCTGCCCGGGCCAACGGGTGAGACCAACCGGCTGTCCAACCATGCGCGTGGTGTCGTGCTGTGTCTGGGACCGGACAAGGAAACCGCGCTGGAGCAAGCCGGCACCGCGTTGTCACAGGGCAACAAGGTGGTGGTGATCGCACCGGGCACTCAGGATCTGGTCGATCAGGCGAACAAGGCCGGGCTGCCGATTGTGGGCGCCGAGGGGCTGTTGGAGCCGGACGCACTGGCATCCGTCGATGGCTTCGAGGCTGTGGTCAGCTGCGGCGATCAGGCCCTGCTGAAAGCCTATCGTGAGGCACTGGCTAAGCGCGATGGCGCCTTGCTGCCGCTGATCACAGAGCACACCCTGGATCAGCGTTTCGTGATCGAACGCCACCTGTGTGTCGACACAACCGCAGCGGGCGGTAACGCCAGCCTGATTGCCGCCTCCGAATAAGCGGCGACAATCGGTGCCAATCGCGCCCGGCGTCAGGTAGTGCTGACGCCGGGCGCGCCTGTTTTGAGCCGCTGGTTAAACAGCATTCGGCGGCCTTCGGCCTCGGCAACGTCCGAGAGGTAAAAGCTGACCGATGATCCCGGGCCCCTCTGGGACAGAAGCCCCGCATCCAGTGCGCTCAGGCAGCCGATTTTCGGATAGCCGCCGATGGTTTGCCGATCTTTCATCAGAACAATTGGCTGGCCATCTTTCGGCACCTGGATGGCGCCATAGGCTATTCCCTCAGACACAATCCCGTCCAGATCCGAATGGATGGCATCGCCTTTCAGACGATAGCCCATGCGGTCGATGTTCTGGCTGATTTCGTATTCACACGAGAAAAATTTCATCCGTTGAACGGCGGGAAAGCTCCGATACTGATAGCCGGGAATCAGACCCAGGCGCAGGTGCTGGTGATAATCGGGAATTTCCGGCTCGGGAAGAAACGCCTCAACAAAGGGGGCATTTTGGTCGAACTCCAGCTTATCGCCCTTGGCCAGTTTCGCGCCTTTGCCATTGAGACCTCCCAGGCCTTCCCGGGCCACGGTGGCGCAACTGCCCAGCTTCATCGCGGGCCTGAACCCACCACTGACCGCCAGGTAGGCCCGCAGGCCGCTAACCGGCGCGCTAAAATCCAACCGATCGCCTTTACTGATGTGATGGGTGCGCCAGGGTGCAATGGCCCGATCATTGATCCTGGCGCCCAGGTCGCCGCCGGTAATGGCAATGCAGGCATCATGGTTTGCCTTCAGGCTGAACCGGCCAAAAGTGATTTCGATCTGGGGGGCATTGAGATCGTTGTTCAGCAGGCGGTTTGCCCAGAAAAACGCGTACTCGTCCATGGGGCCACCGGTGGTCACGCCCATATGCTGGTAGCCGTAGCGGCCAGCGTCCTGAACGAGGGCCAGCATTCCGGGTTCGAGGACGTCAAAGCTCATCGACCTTCCCTCCCAGCTCGAGAAATTCGTCCCGGCTGATGGCGCGAAAGCGCACCTGATCGCCGACCTGTACCAGCGCCAGGGAGTCGCTGTCCCAATCAACCATCTTCTGCGGTGTGCGGCCAATGATCTGCCAGCCACCGGGCGTGCAGCTCGGATAAATCGCGGTTTGGGTGCCCGCGATGCCAACGCTGCCGGTAGGGACTTTCAACCGGGGCGTGGATTTCCGGGGAATGGCAATCCGTTCGTCGGTGCTTCCCAGATAGGCAAAGCCCGGAGCGAAGCCGATGGCGTAAACCTGGTAGAGCTGTTCACTGTGAATGCGAACGACTTCGTCTCGTGACAGGCCGGCATGCTCGCAGACATCCTCCAGATCCAGACCCACTTCCGGATCATAGTAGACGGGAAGCTCGACAATACGGGCAGCACCCTCCCCGGTGGAGCCATGGTCGTCGGAGTCGATCGCTGAGCGCACCCTGCGGGCCATGGCAAACCGGTCTGCCTGCTCCAGATCCCAGGTCAGCAGGATCGACGTGTAAGACGGCACCAGGTCGACGATCAGGTCGGACATATCGCGCCGGAGCCGGTCGGTGGCCTGTTTCACCAGGCCGGCAGACTCCGCACCAATCTGGTCGCCAAAATAAACCATGCAGGTGTTTTCGTTGACCGACTCGATCCTCATAGCGCTTCCACAACCTGTCGCATGTGCCGTGCAGCGTCGACGGCATGGTAGCTGTCGCCGTGAATGCAGATGGTATCCGCTTTGATCGGAATGCGTTTGCCCGAAATCGAGGTGACCGTTCCGTCCTGGATAATCTGGGTAACCTGCGCCTCGATGGCTTCCGTGGTTTCGTGAACGGCACCGCGCACTGACCGTTTTACCAGTCGGCCCTCGTCGCTGTAGGCGCGATCAGAGAAAGCCTCGAACCAGACCTCGATACCGTACTCGTCTGCCCGGTCCTTGACCTGCTGCCAGTCCGGCGTCGCCATGACCACCAGGGGGCATTGTGGGGCATAGGAACGAACCGCCGACATCACCACGGACAGGGTGGTGTTATCGACCATCATCCGGTTATACAGCGCGCCATGGGGCTTCACATAGGAGATGGAGGTGCCGTGCACCTGGCAGATCCCGTTCAGCGCCGCCATCTGGTAAACCAGAATGGCCTTGAGCTCGTCCGGCCGGCAATCCATGTCCCGGCGACCGAACCCTAGCAGATCCGGGTAGCCGGGGTGGGCGCCAATGGTCACGTTCTGGGCCAGCGCCAGCTTGACCGTGTGGTCCATGGTCAGCGGGTCGGATGCATGAAACCCGCAGGCAATACTGGCCATGTCAATGTAGGGCATGACTTCGGCATCCATACCCTTGGTCCAGGTGCCAAAGCTCTCGCCCATATCGCAGTTGAGTTTCATTGTGTACCTCCAAAAAACGTTGTTGCCCGCGTCATCCCTGGCTCATGGTCTGGGGCAGGTAAGTGACAATCTCCGGGAACCAGCCGATCAAAAACAGCGCGGCCATGATCAGCAGGAAGAACGGCAGGGCTGCCCGGGCCACATAGAGAATGTCCTTGCCGGTCAGGGCCTGGATGACGAACAGGTTGAAGCCCACTGGCGGCGTGATCTGTGCCATCTCTACCACCAGTACAATAAAGATCCCGAACCAGAGCAAATCAATGCCGGCTTGCTGAACCATCGGCATGACCACCGCGACAGTCAGGACCACGACTGAGATCCCATCAAGGAAGCAGCCGAGAAGAACGAACAGCACAGTCAGGCCTATCAGAAGTTCAAACGGTGAAAGGGACATGCTGCCGATCCAGGAGGCCAGTTCCCGTGGAATGCCCAGGAAGCCCATGGCCAGGGTCAGGAAGTGTGCACCGACGAGAATCAGACCGATCATGCAGGAGCTTTTCACCGCGCCCAGCAGGCTGTCGCGGAAACTCTGAACGCTCAGAGAGCCCGTTGCGGCCGCGATGATAAGGGCGCCAAAAACGCCCAGGGCGGCTGCCTCAGTCGGGGTAGCAAAGCCGGTATAGATGGAACCCAGCACGAAAATGATCAGGCCAACGATCGGCAGCAACATCTTCAGCGCTTTGATCTTGACCGAGAACGCCAGGTTTTCTTTCTTGGTGGTCGGCAGTTGATCCTTGTTGAGCTTGGCCCAGATCATGGTGTAACCCATGAACATGGCAACCAGCATCAGGCCGGGCAGGGCGCCGGCGATAAACAGGCGGCCAATGGAAACCTCTGCGGCCACACCGTAAACGATCAGGATAATGGACGGTGGAATCAACAGGCCAAGGGTACCGGAACCGGCCAGGGTGCCCACCGCCATCTTGTCACTGTAACCCTGTGCTTTCAGTTCCGGCAGGGTCATTCGTCCTATGGTTGCGGCAGTGGCCGCGGATGAACCGGAAACCGCCGCGAAGATGCCACAACTCAGAATGTTCACATGAAGAAGTTTGCCCGGAAGCCCGCCCATCCAGGGGGCCAGCCCCTTGAACAGATCCTCGGACAGTCGGGTACGGAACAGGACTTCGCCCATCCAGATAAACATGGGCAGAGCCGTCAGGGACCAACTGGTACTGGCGCCCCAGCTCGACGTTGCGAACAGCAGCCCGATCTGATCGTTGCCAGACAGCAACAGGCCCAGAACGCCGATGCCAACGAGTGTCAGGGACACCCAGACACCGACAGCGAGCATCAGAATCATCGACACCGCCAGGACAATGGAGAGAAACGCAATATCCATTACACTTCCTCCAGATTGAGTTCGTCTTCATGCTGCTGGTAAGAGGGCGTTCGCTTGCGGAGGATACCCACCAGATCATCCAGGACGGCAATGTTGAGTGCCGTCATTCCGAGTGCCACCGGAACCTGCGGTATCCAGATGGGGATGGGGATATAGCCGTGGGAGACCTCTTCAAAAACGTAGGATTCCCAGACCATGTGCCAGCAGTAGAAGGTCATGTAGCAGGCGAGCCCGAAACCGAAAATCAGCACGATCAGCTCTTGAAAGAAGCGTGGCCGCCCGGACCATTTCTGGATCACCAGGGTTACCCGAATATGACCGCCGTTATGAAAGGTGTAGGCCAGACCGAAAAACGTGGATGCGGCGAGCGCCCAGCCGGACACGTCTTCCGCTGAGGGGATGATAAAACCGAACAGCCGACCGACGATCTGGGCCAGAATAATGACCATGATCAGAGCTATGCAGAAGCCAGCGGCGTAGCCGGATGCCAGATAAAATTTCTTTCGAAGAGAGTTCATAACGGATGCCTCCCGGAACAGCCTCCCGAGCACTCGGGAGGCTTCCGTTGAGTGAACTTTTTAGCGGTAGTTGGACAGAATAGCGCCGACTTCCTCCGGTGCTTCCTGTTCCCATTCTTTCACCATGATGTCGCCGATTTTCTCCAGTTCGGCCATCAGTTCAGCAGAAGGCTCGGAAACGGTGATGCCATTTTCAGCCAGCGTGGCTGTGTCTTCAGCGGCGGTCTTGCGAACGCCTTCCCAGCCTTTCGCCTCGGCAGCGGCGGCTGCATCCAGGATTACCTGGCGCTGTTCATCGCTCAGGCGACGGAAAGCGCGCTTGTTAACAACGACTACGTTTTTGGGAATCCACGCCTTGATGTCGGTGTAATGGGAGAGGTAATCCCAGGCCTGGCCGTTGGCACCGGTTGACGGTGAGGTGATCATGGCGTCGATAATGCCGGTGCTGAACGCTTGCGGAATCTCCGGAACCTGAACCGTGGTCGGGGTGGTGTTCATCAGGTCGGCAAGGCGCGAGGTCGATGGGCTGTAAGCCCGCATCTTCAGCCCTTCGAGGTCTGCAAGTGTATTAATCGGCTTTTTGGTGTACAGGCTCTGGGCCGGCCAGGGCACGGTATACAGGAGAGTCATACCTTCCTTGTCCAGCTGCTTTTCGATCTGCGGCTTGGCGGCCTCCCAGAGTTTCTTGGCGTCTTCGAAGCTGGTTGCCAGGAACGGAATGTTATCGTGTTTGAACACCGGGTGGGTGTTGCCCATGATGCCGATGAAGATTTCACCCAACTGCACCTGGCCGGTTCTCACGGCACGTGGAATTTCCGGGTGCTTTACCAGGGAAGCACCAGAATGAACGGTGATGGTGATGTCGCCATCGGTGCCGTTTTTGATGTCCTCGGCAAAACCGTAGGCGATCTGGGTAGGCAGGTTGGCATCGCCATAGGGCGTTGGCATGTGCCATTGCTGGGCCTGAACGGATGAGGTCAGCAGCGCCCCGGTAACCAGGGTGGCTGTAGCGAGTTTTTTGAACATAACGAATCTCCCGTGTTTCTGCTTTTTTATCGTTTCAATTGAACAGCGGCTTCAGAGTACCGCCAGTTCTTCATTCAGCCGCTCGGTAAGCAGCATCTTTCCCGGTACATGGGTTATGGCGAACGGCAGGCGTGCATTCTCCAGAGCCAGTTGCGGAGTTACCCCGCAGGCCCAGAACAGCGGAAGCTCGCCCGGCCTGATCGTTACCGGATCTCCAAAATCGGGTGTGTTAACGTCCTGGATGCCAATAAGTGACGGATCACCGATGTGAACCGGTGCACCGTGGGCCTTGGGCAGGCGTGTGGTAATCTGTATCGCGCGAATCGCATCAGTACCGTTGAACGGACGCATGGAGACCACCATGTTGCCACTGAACGGGCCTGCAGGCCGGGTAGCGATATTCGAACGGAACATGGAAACGTTCCGTGCCTCGTCCACGTTCCGCACCGAGAGACCGGCTCTGATCAGGGCATCTTCAAATGAGAACGAGCAACCCAGAACAAAGGTCACCAGGTCGTCCCTCCAGAGGCTTTTGAGGTCGGTGGCAGTCTCTGCTCGCTCGCCATTCCGGAATACCTGGTATTCGGGTACATCGGTTCTGATATCCAGATCATGCCCCAGATCAGGGAGGCTGGGATCACCGGGTTGAGACATGCCGATCAGGGGGCAGGCAACCGGGTTATTCTGACAGTATAGGAGAAAATCGCCGGCCCATTCGGACGGCAGGATAACGACATTACCCTGGAGCAGGCTGCTGGCCGTGCCGCTTGTGGTGCCGGTATGGGCTCCGGACCGGATACGGGCGCGCAACTCGGACGCCTGATCAAGCACGCTGTTTTTGAATTCGGAATACGCACCGGTGTGCATGTCGGTTACCCCTGATTGACATTGATTATTACAACTAAATTTCAGGGTATACCGGTTGGTGAAAAAGTCTAATTATCGTTTTTTACATCTTCCGATAACTTTTTGTGATGTGTGGTCCGGTCATACTCATCGGACACCATCACGCCAAGGTTGGCTGCAAGCTCCGCAATCGGGTTAAAAGGAGTGCCGGAATAAGACGCAGTGAAGGCAAGTTCTGAGGGCGTCCACGAGGTATTGAGCTGGATCAGGCGGCCGCTTTCCAGTTCATGTTTGATTACGCTCAGTGGAAGCGTGGAGATACCAATGCCGTCCAGAGTCAGCTGCCGACAGGCTGCGAGCGAGCTTGACGAGTAGAAACGTGCGGGCAGTTCATCCAGCTCGCTGAATTTCTGGCTGATTTCCGCGAAGGGTTTGGTGTTTCGGGCGTAGGTAATGATGGGCCACTCTGCCAGCTCTTTGAGGTCCAGGAGCCTGTTCGGCAGATTCAACTCGGGGCTTGCCACCCAGATCAGCGGGAAGCTACAGAGTGCCCGGTTTTCGACTTTTGGTTCTGATACGGGGCCCATCAGAAATGCAAGGTCGAGGCTCCGGTCCAGCAAACCGGACCGGAGGTTGCCGGAGACATCCACGGTGATTTCCACATCCAGGTTGGGTGCCGTTTCGTGCAGTTCCCGGAAAAAACGCGGTAGCCAGGAGTGCACAATGGTTTCCGAAACCCCGAGCCTGAGAATACCCGATAAAGAGGCTCCACGGTCTGCGCGCTTGCGCAGCTGCTGGGCCATAAAAACAATCTTTTCGGCATAGGGCAGGAGTTCCTGCCCCTTGCTCGTAAGTTTGCTGTGCCCGGATTCGCGCTCGAACAGCCGTACGCCAAGCTCGTCCTCAAGCGCTGCAATACGGTTGGAAATGGCCGGCTGGGTGGTGTGCTGGTGCTCGGCCGCCTTGCGAAAGCTGCCCAGCGTCGCAACCCAGATAAAGGTCTCCAGACGCTTGAAGTTCATTGATTAACGGACCTCTGAGGGGCCTACAGCGCGGCGTAGCGCTCGTGAAGGATGCCAACCCTTTCTACGTAGGCCTTTGTTTCGGCATAGGGTGGTACGCCTTTGTATCGGCTCACAGCGCCGGGCCCCGCGTTGTAGGCGGCGGTGGCCAGCCGGATGTCGCCATTGAATCGGTCGAGCATCTTGGCCAGGTAATGGACGCCGCCACGGATATTCTCGCCAGCCGCCAACGCGTTCCGAACACCCAGCTCTTCGGCCGTGCCCGGCATCAACTGCATCAGGCCCTGGGCACCGACCGGGGACAGGGCTTTTTCATTGAATGCAGATTCGGCATGGATCACAGCGCGGACAAGAGCCGGATCAACTCCGTATTCCTGGGCTGCGGTCTGAATTTCTGAGCGGTACGGTTTGGTGAACAGTGGCGTTTTGCGCCAGTCGACGCTGGACTCCGGGTCGCAGGCGTAACAGTGAAAACGGATAACGTCGAACTCAGCCGCGGTTGGCTGGACGCTGCTGTAAGCAATCACGCCATTGTCATCGGTGTAGCGGTAGACGGTATCGTTACCGCTGGAGGCTCTGGGCTGGCCGGCATTTTTTACGTTGGTGAATTCGACAGTGCCATCGGGATGCACAATACGCTTGATGCCATCTGCCAGAGCGGATGCTGACAGAGCAAGCACCAAAGCTGCTATTGATGGGATCAGAAGTGATCTGCCGGTGGTCATTACTCACTCGCGAAAGATGCCGTCGGTGGCCGGCTTCAGGTATTCTCTGAAAACCGCCGTTGCCTGAATTATACGGGCTTGCGGGCCGGAATAAAGCGCGCGCTCTGTCGTAAAAATGTTACGTTCTGCCTTTATTGCCAGCCAGTTCTCATTCTCCGGAGAGGTCACACACAAGCATCATGGTTAACCCGACCGATACAGGAAACCTCGTTCTCATCGGTATGCCCGGTAGCGGCAAGAGCACAGTGGGTGTTCTGCTGGCCAAGCGTCTGGGTCTCGGGTTTGTCGATACCGATCTGCTGATCCAGGAAGAAGCTGGCCGCACCCTCCAGGCTATTGTAGACCAGGACGGCTACGAAGCCCTCCGACGGATTGAAGAGCAGGTGCTTCTGAAGCTGGATTTGGAACACAAGGTTATCAGCACCGGAGGCAGTGCGGTCTACAGTGCCCCTGCCATGGAACACCTCAAGACCAATGGCATCGTCGTGTTTCTCGATATTCCGCTTGAACTGGTTATCGAGCGAATCGGTGATCACAGCATGCGGGGTATTTCCCGTAGACCGGATCAATCGCTGGAAGCCTTGTTCGAAGAGCGGTTCGAATTGTATTCCCAATATGCGGATCTTACCGTGCAAGGCGAAGGCCTGAACCAGGATCAGGTCTGTGATGCGGTCGTCGAGGGCCTGCTTTCAGGCAAGCGGTGAGCCTCAGTATTAGGTTTAGTTAAGGTGCAATTGGCTTTACCTCGCTGCTACAGTCCTGAGATGAATTTGGAGGACTGAAAGATGAAAAACTGGATTTACGCGCTTGCGATTGCTTTTTCCGGCATGTTTTCGGCGGCGACTCTCGCCGAAACTTCATCGGGGGATTCTTCCGTGGAATCGCTTGAACAGGAAACCCGGGAGTTAGGCGAGGCGCTCCAGGAGTATGGTTCTGACCAGAAGGAGCAGGCCGAGGACTCGATCAATAGAACACTGTCTGCCCTGGACAAACGTATCCAGGAACTGGAACAACAGCTTTCCGAAAACTGGGACGATATGAGCGACACCGCTCGGGAACGGTCCCAGAAGAGTCTGGAGTCTCTGCGCGAACAGAGAGCGCGTGTGCAAAACTGGTACCAGGAACTGAAAGAGAGTTCTGCATCTGCCTGGGAGCGGGCTCGCAAGGGTTTCTCCGAGGCCTATGAGGCACTCTCAGAGCAATGGAACAGCACCGAAAAGGAGCTGGATGAGGACACCGGAAAGCGCTCTGAAAGTATCTGATCCAGTCGTGCCCCGATCAATTTACTTCCGTCCGGTCATGAAGTTTCCTCGGGAACTGGTTCGGGCGGAAGTCGCTTTCCCGCCAGATTTTCCATTAGCCGGCAGGTCACCAGGTCTCCCGTCACGTTGATCGCGGTACGGCACATATCGAGAATCCGGTCCACACCCATGATCAGCGCAATGCCGCTGGGCGGAATGCCTACGGTCTGGAGTACCATTGCAAGGATCACAATGCCTACCCCGGGCGTGGCTGGTGAACCGATTGAGGCGCCCACGGCCATGGCAACCACGAGCGCCATGCTTCCCATGCTCAGATCAATACCATAGACCTGTGCCAGAAAGATGGTAGCCACGGCCTGATAGAGTGCCGTGCCATTCATGTTGATGGTGGCACCCAGGGGAATCACGAACTGGGAAACTGAGGGCCGCACCCCCAGCTTGTCTTCGGCCGTTCTGATGGACAGGGGCATGACGGCCGCCGAGCTGGATGTGGAGAAGGCCAGCAAAAGCACATCCCGGGTGTCTTTCAGGAAGCGAACGGGGGATTGGCCGGCGAGGAGCTTCAGGATCAGCATGTAAACGCCCAACAACACCAGCAAACCCACAATAACGGTTGCGACATAGGAAGCCATGCCCAGCATTGCCCGGAATCCGAGCGTGGTAGTCAGTTGGGCCATGAGGCCGAACACTGCAACCGGAGCCAGGCGCATCGCCCAGCGGACAACGGTCATGCAGATTTGCTGGAGGGAGTCGAGCAGGTCCAGCATGGGCCTGGATTTTTCCGGGGCCATGCTGACCAGGGCGATGCCGACAATGATGGAAAAGATCACCACCTGGAGCATCTGACCCTCAACCATCGCGTCCAGGGGGTTGCCCGGTAACAGGCCGATCAGGGTCTTGGGCAGCTCGTCGACACCGGGCATGCTGGCAACCGGCGCGCTGTCCTGGGGTGTTGCCGCCGGGGTGCCAAGGCCCGTCATCATCCTGCCCGGGTTGATCAGGTCGCCGATCCAGAGACCTATCGATGCCGCCATAGCTGTGGTGACTACGAAGAAACCGGTCACCCTCAGGCCGAGCTTTCGTAGCTGCTCAAGATCTTCGCTGGCGGCGAGCCCGCGAACCACCGAGGCAATCACCAGGGGGATCACAATCATCTGGATCGTGGCGAGGAACAATTGGCCGGGGAAAGCCAGCCAGTTGCCAATCAAGGTGCCGGTGTCCGGTTCCACCAGTCCCACGGAGGGGCCGAGGAGCGTGCCCGTGATCAAACCCAGGAACATGCCGATCAAAACCTTCAGCCATAGCTTTCCCTGCACCAGCCCCGAGAGGTAGCTGCTGAGGTGACGAAGTGGCCGCGGATAAAAATCGTTCGTCTGGTTTGGCATTACTCTGAACCATCCCTGTTTCTCTGGAACGCCATACAAGGATAGTTGATGCGTGCGAAAGTCTCGTGAGACAGATCAAGCCTGCATCAAGTCGATTTCTTCAGGAGTAAGAGGGCGGTATTTGCCGGGTGCCAGGGAATCGTCCAACCGGATCTTCCCCATTCGCTCCCGATGCAGCGCAGTTACGCGGTTACCGGCGGCATGAAACATCCGCTTTACCTGGTGGTAACGGCCTTCGTAGATGGTCACCCTGGCTTCGCGGGGGCCCAACAGGTCGAGTTGAGCGGGTGAGGTGGTGAGTTGCTCATACTCGAACCATATCCCTTCCGCGAATCGTTGAGACGTGTCCGGAGAAATCGGGTACGCGGTGCAGACCCGATAGACTTTCGGGATCTTGATGCGCGGTTCGGTAAGTTGGCGAGACCAGCGGCCATCATTGGTGAGAATCAACAGCCCGGTACTGGCCCGGTCGAGCCGTCCGGCAATGTGTAAATCTTCGCGCAGTTCCGGCGCTATCAGTTCCATCACGGTTGTGTGCGTGTGATCGAGGGTGGCGCTCAGGAAGCCCGCCGGCTTGTTCAGCATGAGGTAATGGCCGGGTTCCGCCTTTTGAACGATCTCACCGTCGACCTTCACACTGGAAAAGCGGTCCACTTCGACAGCAGGATCCCCGCAGGAAAGGTCATTCACGGCAACCCGACCCGATGCGATCAGGAGCCTGGCCTGACGACGACTGACGCCATTCTGGTTGCTGAGAATTCTCGAAAGCTTCATGGTGTGAATCGGCTATGCTGAAGGTAACCCCGACAATAATACGAGGAAATGCCATGCCATTCTCTGTTGATCATCTTGCCGAACTCAATCTGCTGGGCCAGTTTCCCTCTACTTCCACCCAGGAAGGCCTCAAGGTACATGCTCATTCGGCGGCCCCGGAGACGGTGAGGGCGGCCGAAAGCCTGCACGCCAAGGGGCTGATCAGCCAGAAAGACGGCGGCTACCTCACCCCACTGGGCGCAGAGGCAGTAGACCTGACTCAGAAGCTTCAGTCGATTCTCAGCAGCGCCTGAACCGGAGATGAGCCTGCCCGCACTTTGAGCCCGGGCGTCTTCACAGGGTAGGGTGTGGGCATGAGGAGCTGGAAGAAATCGCCCTTCCTGTGGATGGGCGGCAGCATAGCCGGTGTCGGACTGATAGTCGGTCTGCTCTATGCGTTCGGGGTTCATCAGCAGGTGGTTGACCTGTTGCGCTGGTTCGATACCCAGGGCGCGTGGGCGGCTTTCCTGTTTATTGGCATCATGGTACTTGCCATGGTGCTGCTATTGCCGGGAGTGCTGCTGACCACCGGTGCAGGTTTCGTGTTCGGTGTGCTGGAAGGCACCGCGTATGTGGTGGTGGGCACCACCCTGGGCTCGGCCATCGCCTTCCTGATTGCCCGGCATTTTCTGGGCGAGCATGCCCGGGTCTATATCCACAGTCGCGCCCGGTTGTCTGTGGTGAGCAATGAAATGGCGCCCCATGGATGGAAAATAGTGCTGCTCACCCGTCTGATTCCCTTCTTTCCGGGCAAGCTGTCCAATTTTCTGTTCGGTCTTACCAACTTCTCCTTCGGCGGGTTTGTTGCCGGCACTTTTCTGGGCGTGATTCCCTTTTCCTTGCACAACGTGTACCTGGGTTCGCTGGCCGCCGACCTTTCTACGCTGGGGGTTCGGGAAACCGGCCGTACGCCCCTGGAGTGGGCCATCTACGGTGCCGGTTTCGTAGGCACGGTATTGGCCGTGGTGTTTCTCAATCGTCTCGCGCGCCGGGCCCTGGCCCGTTACAAAGTTGAAACCGAACCAAAGGAACAGGAGGCAAACGAATGAGCTGGATGAAGTGGCTGCCCTGGCGTTATGTGGTTAAGCGTGTGGCCCACCGTCATGGTTTTCTGGATCCGATTGCGCTGCTCGGTAAGCTGCACAGTTTTGCCCAGCCATCGGAAGTCGGAGAGCCCATAGAGCTGCTTCGAGCCGGCGTGGTGTTCCACGCTCGGGGGCTGATCAACAGCCGTGTTATCCAGCACAACCTGGACTGGGTCTGGCCCTACTGGGTAGAGCGTCAGTTTGACCCTATGGATCCGGCCTTCATTCCCCGCGCATTTTCGATCACTCATATCAACCTCAGTAACCGCAACTGGACGGCGATTGGCCAGCCGGATGTGGATGAATTGCCGGTTGTGGATCCCGGTGGGTTGCTGACGCCGTTCCACGACGGCTGGTCACTGGATGCCTGGGTCCTGGCGGACGACGGCCGATGTCTTTTACCTTCACGTAGCAAGACGGCCCGGCAGCGCCAGGAATTCGAGGATGGCCCCTGTGTCGTGACCGAATCCGAATTGAACGGTCTGAGCCTGACCAGTCGTTCCCGGGTGGTGGTGGAAAAGGGCCGGCCGGTGTGTGAGATGGTCCTGAAGGCGCGGTCAGAGACATCCGGGTCACTGGTGCTTTCGCTGCGTCCGGCCAACCCCGAGGGGATCAGTTTCATCAATCGGGTTGGCCTGTCAGAGCAACGTGATGCATGGAGCGTGGATGGCAGGCAGGCGGTGTTTTTCAGTCGACCCGCGGAAAGCCATCACGTGTCAGACTATCGGCAGGGCGATGTTCGCATTCACCTGCAGGATAAGGAAGACCAGAGCCGGGGCGAATGCGCTGTCGGAATGGTGACAGCGGCGGCTCTGTTCGCGCTTCAGGCAGGGGAAGAGTCGGAACTGACGGTAAGGATTCCGCTGAAGGATGAGTCGGCGCCGACCATCCGTTCGGATGGCTGGGACAGCGCCATTGGGGAGTATGCCCGGCTGGAGTGTCCGGACGAGAACTGGCAGTTTCTCTATCAGGCGGCTATTCACTCACTGGTGCTTCATTCTCCCGAAGATGTTTACCCCGGGCCCTACACCTACAAACGGTTCTGGTTTCGCGATGCCGCCTTCATCATCCATGCCTTGCTATGCGCAGGTCTGACCGACCGGGCCGAGCGAGCTCTTTACCAGTTTCCGGCACGACAACTCAAAAGCGGCTATTTCCGCTCTCAGGAAGGGGAGTGGGACGCCAACGGTGAGGTGCTCTGGATTCTCAGACGGTTCCATGAACTGACCGGTCGGCCGCTGCACCATGAATGGCAGGAGCCCGTGCGCAAGGGCGCCCGCTGGATCGAGAACAAACGTCTCAGCGACACTATTGATGAGCCCCATGCCGGTCTGCTGCCCGCCGGATTCAGTGCCGAGCACCTGGGGCCCAATGATTATTACTACTGGGACGATTTCTGGGGCATTGCCGGCCTCAAGGCGGCGGAAGCAATGCTTGCCCCGGTTGACCGGGAAACCAGTGAGCATTTCGGTGCCGGTGCCCGTGAGTTCAGCCAGACCGTTGACCGCAGCCTGGCAACCTGCGAGCAGCGACTGAAGCGACCGGGAATGCCAGCTTCGCCCTATCGCCGTCTGGATGCCGGCGCCATCGGCTCTCTGGCGATGGGATATCCCACGCAATTGTGTGAACCGGATGATCCCAGATTGCTCGACTGCGTCGAGTTTCTGCTCGAAAAATGCTTTGTGAAAGGCGCCTTCTATCAGGACATGATTCATTCGGGCCTGAACGCCTACCTGACCCTGCACGTGGCGCAGGTGCTGCTGCGCGCGGGTGATCCGCGGTTCCTGGAGTTGGTGGATGCGGTGGCCGGGCTGGCCTCACCAACGGGACAGTGGCCGGAAGCGATCCATCCTGCGACCGGCGGCGGCTGCATGGGCGATGGCCATCATGTCTGGGCGTCCGCAGAGTGGGTGTTAATGGTGCGTAACTGCTTTGTCCGGGAGGAAGGTGATCGCCTCATTCTCGGGGCCGGTATTCCTCCGCGCTGGCTGGCTCAGGAAAAGCCAATCCGGTTTGGTCCCGCACCAACCAGTTTCGGAACCATATCCATCACCATTACGCCAAGGCCCGGTGCCTCGCCCGATGTGTCCTGGGAGGGCCGCTGGCATGACTCGGAACCTGATATCGAGGTAAGGCTGCCGGACACGAAAGACTGACAAACTGTACTGGTCACGAAACCGGATTTCTGTATCTGTTTTGTTTGCCTGCTAACTTATAAAGTAGAAGGCTTATAAATACATCGAATCCGGTTGAGGTTCATGCGCTCACTGTTCTTCTCGTTTTTCGTGCCCGCACTGTTTGTCTGGTTGTGGAGTACCGGTTTTATCGGCGCCAAGTACGGCCTGCCGTTTGCGGAGCCGTTTACGCTTCTGTTGATCCGCATGTTGCTGACGCTGGTGGTACTCGGGGCGCTGGCGTGGGTTATGAAAACCCGTTGGCCGGGCTGGCGGGGAGCCGGGCATCTTGCGGTCACCGGGATGCTGGTGCATGGCTGCTACCTCGGCGGGGTCTTTTACGCGATCCAGGATGGTATGGCGTCCGGGATTGTATCGTTGATCGTTGGTTTGCAACCGCTGGTGACGGCGGCGGCTGCCGTCGTGATTCTCAAGGAGTCCGTGAGTGTCCGGCAGTGGGTCGGCCTGACTCTGGGGCTGGTCGGTGTTGCCCTTGTGCTGTTGGAAAAATTTGGCGTCAACGGTTCAGACTCGTTGTATTCCCCCTGGAGTCTGCTTTGGGCCGTTTTTGCACTTGCCGGTATATCCATGGGGACCGTCTATCAGAAGCGGTATGGCACCAATGCGGATCTGGTGGCGGGCACCCTGATCCAGTTTGCGGCAGCGGCCGTCCTGTTTGCCATTGGAGCCTTTGCCCTCGAAACCCGGGAAGTCGAGTGGAGCCTGCAGCTGCAGCTTTCCATGGCCTGGCTTGTCATCGGTTTGTCCACCGGTGCCGTTCTTCTGTTGATGTGGCTGATCCGCCAGGGCGCAGCTTCCCAGGTCGCCAGCCTTTTCTATCTGGTGCCACCGGTTACCGCGCTTGAGGCCTATCTGCTGTTCGATGAGCGTCTGGGCGGGCTAGCCATGACGGGCGGCCTGATCGCCATCGTTGGCGTGGCATTGGTTGTCACCCAGAAAAAAACGGCTTAGCCAATGTTCCCAGGGGTGATTGACACATGACGGAAGTGACCAAAGGCGTCTGGTATGGATTGGGCGCCTACACCATCTGGGGCTGCTTTCCTCTGTTTTTTGCCCTGTTCGAGGGCGTGCCCGCCTTCGAGATTCTGATTCACCGGATCATCTGGTCCTGCGTTTTTCTGGCCGTGGTTATCAGTGGCCTGCGTCGCTGGCCGGCGGTTAAAGCCGCATTGGCGAATCCCACCCAGCTCTGGCGAGTGCTGGCCTGTGCCGTGCTCATTGCCGCCAACTGGGGTATCTACATTTATTCCGTAGAAACCCGCCATGTTCTCCAGGCCAGTCTGGGTTATTTCCTGACGCCGCTGGTGAATGTGGCGCTCGGTATGCTGGTGCTTCGTGAGCGTATGGGGCCATGGCAGATGACGGCCGTTGTGCTTGCCGGCGTCGGAATTCTGATCCAGTTGGTGATCCTTGGTGAGCTGCCCTGGATTTCCCTGGCTCTGGCGATCAGTTTTGGCACCTATGGCCTGGTTCGAAAGCAGGTGATGCTGGATGGATTATCCGGATTGTTTGTCGAAACCATGTTGCTGCTGCCGGTTGGCCTGCTGACCTTTGGCTGGCTTGCCAGGGAGGGCATGTCCCACTTCGGAGATAGCGCTTATATAGGCGCGCTGTTGATGGCCAGCGGTATTGTGACTGCCATCCCGTTGCTGCTGTTTGCTGGTGCTGCCCGACGTCTGCGGCTGGCGACCGTCGGTTTTCTGATGTACATAAACCCGACCCTGCAGTTCTTCATTGCCCTGCTGGTTTTCGGCGAGCCACTGAGTGACGTTCAGTTGATCAGTTTCGTAGCGATCTGGATCGCACTGGGCCTGTACAGCTGGTCGTCCTGGCATTACCGGCCGCGGGTGCCGGTTGGCCAGGACTGACATCGTCACCTTCAGGACTGTATTTATCAGGACAGAGTAGCGAGCAGACCATTGATCGCCCGGGCGAAGGCCACGGGTGAATCCTCCTGGAGAAAATGGCCGCCTTTGAGGGTCACGTGGGGTTGGTCCTTGGCGCCCGGGATCCGCTTCTGCATATACGCATCGCCGCCCCGGGTTATTGGATCGCCGTTGCTGAAGGTGGTCAGAAAGGGCTTTTCCCAGCGCTCAAGCACCTTCCAGGCGTTGCGGTTGGCCTCGCTGGCGGGGTCGTTGGGGTGCATCGGTACCAGTCGGGGAAAGGCCCGAGCGCCGGCTTTGTATTTCTTGTCAGGAAAGGGCGCATCATAGGCGCGCATTTCATCGGGGCCCAGCTTGCGGAAGGATCCGGTGTTTATGATCCGTGCTATGGGGAACCACGGGCTGTGCAGGGCGAAGTTTTTCCATATTTTGAACGCTGGCGGCGCTTTCTGGTCGCCGGTGGGCAGCATGCCGTTGCCGACCACGATGGCCCGGAACCGGTCGGGATTCTCTGCGGCCAGCCGCAGCCCTAACAGAGACCCCCAATCCTGGCAGACCAGAGTGATGTTGTTCAGGTCCAGTTGATCCAAAAACGACTGCATCCAGTCCATGTGTTGCTGGTAGGAATAGTCGTCGATCGCCGTGGGTTTGTCGGATTTGCCGAAACCGATCAGGTCCGGTGCGATAACCCGATGTCCGGCCGCCGCGCAGATCGGAATCATGTGACGGTAGAGGTAGGACCAGGAAGGTTCCCCGTGCATCATCAGAATCGGGCTTGCGTCTGAGGGACCTTCATCCAGGTAGTGAATTCGCAGACCGCCCACCTCCAGGTAGTGGGGCTCAAAGGGATAGTCCAGCAGTCTTTCAAAGCGTTTCTCCGGGGTTCTGACAAAATCCATCGCGCTTGCCTTGTTGTTCATTATTGTGAGGGAATGGTCGCAAGGATTTTGCTGGAGCAGGGGAGCAGAGACAAGCGCCATGGCTTATTGGCTGATTTGCAATTCCAGAGCGGGTGATGGTGAGCGAGGCCGGGACTTCTGGCTGGAGCACCTGGCATCCGCGGGTATCCGGGATCTTCACTGCCATGACTTTGAAGAGGCTGACTGGACCGACAATCTGGGTGCCCGGGATACTGTTATCGTTGCAGGGGGGGATGGCTCAGTGAACCGTGCGGCTGCCGTCTGCCGGGCGACAGGTGCCACGCTGGCCATTCTGCCCTCTGGAACCGCCAACGACTTTGCGCGGAATCTCGGCCTTCCTGACCAGCCGCAAGCCCTGTGCGAGCTGATTGCCAGCGGCATCACGCAAACGGTCGACGTTGCAGACTATGGCGATGGCATCTTCCTGAATGTAGCCCATATCGGCATGGGGACCTTGCCTGCGAGGGAGTCCCGTGGTGCTGAGAAAAAAATCCTCGGGCGTTTCAGCTACGGTGTGGAATTGCTGCGTCGGTTGAACGCAAAAAGAGGTTTCCGGGCAACCATCCGATGCGACCGGGGTGTGGTCAAGGGACGGTGGCTTTCCATTGCAGTGGCCAGTGGCGCTTTTTTCGGGGGCGGCAACGAGATTCCCGAGGCGTCGGCCAGCGATGGTCAGCTGGATATCATCGCCATCCGGCCACGACCAATTCTTCAGCTTCTGTTCACGTTTCTGATGGTCCGCCTGAACAGGCAGGCTCCGCAACGCACCAGCACCCTGGTCCATATCAAAAGCCAGCGCTGTCTGGTGCATACCGACAAACCGAAAACGGTGACGGCCGATGGTGATGTGGTCTCCCGGACTCCTCTCAACGTAGTGTGTAAGCAGAGCAGCCTGCGTGTGATCGGGTCGAAGGTCGTCAGCACCGCCGCCAACACTGAAGACCGATTAGGTATGCCCGGCACTGCATGAAGGGTTGATAAAAGGTGGCAGGCTTTCAGATACGTTTTGTCACTGACTTTTCCCGCAGGAAACGCAATCATGGGCTTTGCTGGCATAATCAACCACAATGGCTGACATTAAATGCCAGAGTGTCGCTTTTGCAACCATATTTCTGATTTCTGGCCTCCCGTTGCGGCCGCCTGACTCCCGTTCCAGCTGAATCGTCGAAAAGGACTAGAGAATGCCCACAGAAACTGCATCGCTCTCCTCGAAGGTAATCAAAGGCATAAAAACCGGCATCATCGCCCTAACGCTGTCTGCCGTCGGTCAACCGCTTCTTGCAGCCGAGCGTCTGTACATCTTTACCGAAAACTACCCTCCCTACAACGCTTCTGAAACCGGAAAAGGTTTTGCCCATAACGAAGAGGACATTACCGGTATCTGCACGGATATGGTGAAAGCCATGCTTTCCCGGGTCGACTACGACTATGTCATGAAGATGCGGGACTGGAGCTACGCCTATAACTGGGTTCAGGACAGGGAAAATCATGGACTTTTCTGCACCGCACGAACCGACGAGCGGGAAGACCAGTTTCAATGGGTGGGGCCCCTGGCATCCATCAAGTGGACACTCTTTGCCGCACCGGATTCCGACATCACACTGGATTCCCTGGAAGATGCCAAAGACCTGAGAATCGCAGGCTACAAGGGCGATGTGATGTCCGAGTACCTGGTCGATCAGGGTTTCAACGTAATCATGGGTATTTCCGGGGACGTGAATACCCGTCGTCTCACCCTGGGCCAGGCGGATCTCTGGGTAACCGATGGTCTGGTTGGTCCCCTGGTGGCGGAAGAGGAGCACGGGATTACCGGGCTGAAGCCCGTGCTGGTGTTCCGGGAAACACCCATGTATCTGGCATTAAGCAACAATACCGATCCGGCGGTGATCGAAGACCTTCAGCGGGCTCTGGATCAGGCCCGTGAAGCCGGAGAGATCGCCCGCATTGCGTCCAGCTACGAGTAAACATCCAGCGTTGCGCGGAAATATCAGAACCAGAGCCCGATCTGCGGATCGGGCTCTTTGTGTTCGATCATCAGGCCGTTCTGTTCGAGCAGGCCAATGAGCTTCTCGGTGTCTTCAATGTTCAGGAAGCCGCCAATTGATACTTCTGTATCCCGATGGGTGAGTGACAGTTTGGCTGGCGTGAACGGATGCGGCGGTGATTGGATCCGAAGCCGTGCATAGCGGGTGGGGAGCGTCCATTCTGCCTGCTTGCGTTTTCTGCCCTTCTCCAGATGAATGTCGTCACGACTAAAGGAGAGAACCTCCTGCCGCTGGCATGCCCGGGATGTGAGGTAGATGCCGCAGGCAAGCGCGACAAGTTCCAGCCCGGCAAACGGGATGATTACCCAGGCGCCTATGAGTGTGAATCCCGTGGCTATGAGGGCTGAAAGCACGAACAGGGCGGCCCAGATTCTGACATTGCCATGCCAGCTCAGGGAGCGGTTGGGGGTGAGAATTAGCCGGAAGCCGTCCGGATGTGGCAAGCGTTCCACCATGGAATCTGCCTCAGTATTAACGCGCCGCTTGACTTGATGATAGTCAATTATACGGTGAGCGCGACCTGATCAGATCTGGCAGTTGGCCGGCGGAACGGTCTCGAAAACAGAGCGGGCAGCCGCCAATTGATTCTGCAGCGAGGCAATGCGGGTATCGTGATTCGGGTGGGTGGAAAGAAATTCCAGCGGTTGTGCGCCTGAAGCCCGCGCCATATTCTGCCAGAGGCGAACACTCTGGTCCGGTTCGAAGCCGGCTCGGGCCATGATTCCCAGACCCATCAAATCCGCCTCCTCCTCATGGGCACGGCTGAACGGCAGGGTGATGCCCAGTTGGGCACCGATGCCGAGGGCCTGCTGAATCTGGTCCTCTGCAATTTCGCTCTCGGTGAACAGGCCGATCAGCAGCATGCCGGCTTGCAGACCCAGTTCCTGGGTCAGCCGTTCATTGCCATGATCGGCAAGAACGTGGGCAATTTCGTGGCCAACGACCGTGGCCAGTTGCGCCTGATTCTCCGCGATCTCCAGAAGGCCTGAATGCACGCCGATTTTCCCTCCGGGCAGGGCGAAAGCATTTGGCGTGGGGTTATCGAAGACGGCTACCTTCCAGGATTGGGGCATAGGAGCTTCCGGATACTCCGTCTGGGCGGCGACCACCAGGGCTTCCGTGATGCATTGGACGAGCCGGTTGACATCAGGCCGTGTGATCAAGGCGTTCTGCTGTTTCATCTGCTCGAAATTCTGCTGCCCCATGTCAGCCAGAACAGCGTCGGGAACCAGGGCCAGCCGGTTCCGACCCGTGGGGGATTCCTGACAGCCGGTCAGGAATATGAGTGCTGCAAGACTGAGAATCAGCGCCTTCAATCAGAACTCCGTTGTTACTCGTGAAGAAGGGGGCGGGGCACAGTATCGCCGCTCCGGGCGGCCGACAGTACCATAGGTCACTTCGGCGGACAGCTCTTCGGTACCCACCAGATATTCCAGGTAACGACGCGCAGTTGTTCGGGAGGCGCCGATGGCTGCTCCGACTTCCTCGGCACTCAGGTGGTGACCGCTCGCCATCACCGCCCGGATCTTGTCCAGGGTCAGTCCATCAATCCCCTTGGGCAATCGCTGATCCATACTCTGGATAGTTTCGTTGGACGTTCTTGGCAGCAGGGCGTCTACCTCCTTCTGCGCGACATGATGCAGTGAAGACAAGCGCGCCATGTGCTCACGGTAGCGGTTCACGGCCTCCTGCAAGCGCTCGAATACCAGCGGCTTCAGGATGTAGTCGAAAACGCCACCTCGCAAAGCGCTGCGCAGGGTTTCGACCTCCTTGGCGGCGGTAATCAGGATGACATCGCTACCGCTGTCTTCAGCCCTCAGTTCCCGAAGCAGTTCAAGACCATTGCCATCGGGAAAGTAAACGTCAAGCAAAATCAGGTCGGGTGCCAGTATTTCAATCTGGTCCCGGGCATCGGCAAGCGTATGGGCGATGCCGCAGAGCTCAACGTCTTCCAGCCGCTCAACAAAGCGTCGCTGTATTTCGGCTATTTTCCGGTCATCCTCAACAATCAGCAGACGAATGGTGGTCAATGTTCGAACCTCCGCTTGGGCTTCTTCGGTAAGTATAGGGTAAAGCGACTGCCGCCTTCCGGGATGTTATCGACGGTTACCGAGCCGCCCCAATAAACAAGAAACTGTTGCACCAGATGCAGGCCATAGCCGCGGGCTTCCCCTTCCTTGCTGCTGACCCCTTTCTCGAAAATCCGCTGTCGTTCAGACTCCGGGATGCCGGGTCCCTGATCCTGGACTTCGAAAATCAGCTCCTGGCCGAGATCAGTCATCGAGAGTTGCACTCGCCCACCGGCACCTGCCTCCAGACGTGTAGCGTCCAGGGCATTTTCGATGAGGTTACCAAGTACGCTGACGAGCTGATCCCGGGGCAGGGCGGCGGGCAAATCTGCCATCTGACTGTCGGGATCGATATCCAGCCGTAAGCCCATTTCCCGGGCGCGATTGTATTTTCCGAGCAGGCAACCGGCGATGACCGGGTCAGGCACGGCCTCCAGCAGCAGGTGAATAAGCGCCTGATGGTCACTCACTTCACTGCCAATCAGATTCAAGGCTTCTTCGGTAGCCCCGATCTGGATAAGCCCGGCAATGGTGTGGAGTTTGTTCGAATATTCGTGGGTCTGGCTGCGCAGGGTATCCGCATATTGCTGAATCCGCGTCAGTTGTCGGCTTACCTGATCCAGTTCATTGCGCAGCCGGAAGCTGGCAACGACGCCAATGATTTCGTCGCCCTGGCGCACGGGCAATCGGTTAACTACCATCTGGCGTCCACGCAGCCAGATCTCCCGGTCGAAATCTGGGTGGCCGGATTCCAGTACCGACATCAGGCTGCTTTCCGGCAGAACCTCCAGAATCGGGCGGCCGGCAAGAGGATTGTTGGTTGGCAAATCCAGTGTTTCATAGGCTGCACGGTTTGCTGTGGTGATAATCCCGTCCCGATTAACGGCAATGATTCCTTCCCGCACGGACTGGAGGGTTGCCTCCCGTTCCCGGAACAGCCGGGCGATTTCCTCTGGCTCCAGCCCGAAGATGGCCTGCTTGAATCGGCCGGCGATGACAATGGCTGACAGGATGGTGACCAACAGCATCAGCCCTACCACGCCATAGAGGACAAAGTTGTATCGCTGAATCGTGGTTTCGACCTGCTCAAGGCTGTATCCGACCGAGACGATACCTACGATCTCACCGGTTTCCGGAACGGTGATGGGGGCTTTGCCCCGCATGGATTCGCCGAGGCTGCCCCTGGCAAGGGCGACATAGGCATTGCCCTCCACAAGGGCCTTGCGGCCAAAATCGCCATCATCATCACCCATTGAGTGGCCAATGCGGGTGGGGTCGGGGTGGGCCAGACGTACAGCGTTGTGATCGCCAATCACGATGAACAAAGCCTCGTTGGTATCGGTCAATCGTTTGGCAAGTCGGTTCAGGCCCTCTACGTCACGGGCGCGAACGCCATCAATCACGGCGGGAGTGGCGGCTACGGTTTTTGCCACCATCAGCGCCCGCTGGCCGATCTCGTCGTACAGGGAATCGCTCAGGTAATAGCCGGCAAAGCCACCGATGAGCATGGTCTGAAGCGCGCCCAGCAGACCCAGCGTGAGGATCATTCGGGTTTTGAGTTTGGTTTTTCGTAGCACGGATCGTTCATGGCTTGTTGTCGTTTGGTTCTCAGGGTACTGCATGATCGCCCGGGTTGCCCGTGATCAATATGAACAAAATGCCCGTTAAGCCCTTTAAAGGCGTTACTTACAGAAGCTTCCGGATCTCGGGTTTCACCTATTAACCTGCCTGCAATCGCTCCTCTGGCCTGCCATAGCCAGGGACCCGGCCAACACGGTCCTGCCTCAGGAGTGATCACAAAAACAAGTCGATGAGGTGACAATCATGTTTATCAAACGAACCCTGTCTTTCGTGGCGGCTGCGGCCGTCTCCATGTCTGCCATGGCCTGGCAGCCCTCCGGGAAAGTGGAATGTCTCGCACCTGCCGATCCCGGCGGCGGTTGGGATTTCACCTGCCGCAGTGTCGGTAACGTGTTGCAGGATCTTGCCCTTGTGGATGGCAGTGTGCAGACCGTCAACATGGCGGGCGCCGGTGGCGGCGTCGCCTATGCGCACACGGTGAGCAAGCGGGCCGACGACAACAAGCTGCTCGTCGCCGCGTCTACTGCCACCACCACCCGCCTCGCCCAGGGGCAGTTCCCCGGCATGAACGCCGATATGGTGACCTGGGTCGGTGCGCTCGGTGCCGATTACGGCATCATTGCCGTTGGCAAGGACTCCGAGTACCAGTCCCTCAATGCCCTGATGGATGCCGTAAAGGCCAACCCGAAGTCTGTGAAGTTCGCCGGTGGCAGCGCACGTGGCGGCTGGGACCATCTCAAGGTGCTGATTGCTGCCAAGGCAGCGGGTGCCGACAAGCTCCCCTCGATACCCTACCTCTCCTACAACAATGGCGGCGAGGCTATGAGTCAGGTTGTTGGTGGACAGGTGGACGCGTTCACCGGAGATATTTCGGAAGCCACCGGCTTTCTTGAGTCTGGTGACCTGAGGGTGGTAGCAGTGCTCTCCGAGGAACGTCTGCCTGGAAAATTCAGCGACCTTCCAACAGCTAAGGAGCAGGGCATTGATGCGGTTGGTCCGAACTGGCGTGGCTTCTACATGCCAAAAGGCGCCAGCGAGGAAGCCAAGTCCTACTGGGTTGAGGCTGTCGATACTCTCTACGCCAGTGAGGAGTGGAAAAAGGTTATGAAGAGCAATGGCCTGATTCCGTTCCACCCGCCGGCTAGCAAGTTCGACGAGTTTGTTCGCAACCAGGTGCAGGACATTGAGAACCTCTCACGTGAAATAGGGCTCCTCAAATGACCAGTCTCGGTGATCGTATTCTCGGTCTGGGTCTGCTCGTTCTCGCCGTTGCCTATGGCTGGGCCGCCCAGCAGTGGCCCGAGCCATTCGGTGGTGCCGAGACCGTGGGCCCGGAAACCTTTCCCACCATGCTCGCGGTTGTTCTGGTGGCAGGTAGCCTCTACCTCATGATCAAGCCAGATCCGGATGCCCAGTGGCCGATCGGCAAATCCGCCTTTGAACTTATGGTTTCGCTGGTGGTTCTTGTGGTCTACACGCTGCTGCTGGAGCCTCTCGGCTTTGTCATCGCCACCACCCTCGCTGTGGGCACCCTCAGTTGGCGCATGGGTGCAGCGCCAAAACCGGCGTTCCTCACGGGGCTGCTGAGCGCTGTGGTGGTCTTCGTGCTGTTCAATTACGGATTGTCCCTGAGTCTCCCGGCCGGCTTGCTGGAGGTGCAGTGATGGAAACGCTTGGCTTCTTGATGGAGGGGTTTGCCGTTGCGTTGACCCCTTACAACCTGATGTTTGCGCTATTCGGTGCGTTCGTGGGCACATTGATTGGATGTCTGCCCGGTCTGGGGCCTGCGAATGGTGTCGCCATTCTTATTCCCCTGGCTTTCACCCTTGGCCTGCCGCCGGAAACCGCGATGATCCTGCTGACAGCAGTGTACGCCGGTGCCATGTACGGTGGCCGGATTTCCTCGATTCTGCTGAACATTCCGGGTGATGAACCGGCGATGATGACCTGTCTGGATGGGTATCCCATGGCTCAGAAGGGCCGGGCAGCCGACGCTCTCGCAGTTTCTGCAATTGCCTCCTTCGCTGGGGGTCTGATTGGCACTATCGGTCTGATCATGCTGGCGCCGGTATTGGCAAAGTTTGCCCTTACCTTTGGGCCGGCCGAGTATTTTGCCCTGTTCCTTCTGGCCTTTGCCACGCTGGGCGGAATCACCGGCAAGAACCCGGTGAAAACCGTGGTCGCCGCCACCCTGGGGATCATGATCTCCACAGTGGGCATCGACATCTCGACCGGGACCCAGCGCTACACCTTTGGTGTGCTGGAGTTGTATGAGGGTATCGATTTCATTCTGGCCATTGTCGGGCTGTTCGCCATCTCCGAGCTTCTGTTCTTTGTGGAATCCCGCATGGGCCGGGGGCGAGACAAGATGAACGTGGGCAAACTGACACTGACCATGAAAGAGTTGGTGATGACGATCCCGACCCAGCTGCGTGGTGGTGTGCTTGGCTTTATCTCCGGCGTTTTGCCCGGGGCCGGTGCCTCATTGGGCAGCTTTATCAGTTACACCCTGGAGAAACAGGTTGTTGGCAGGAAGGGCAAATTCGGAGAGGGCGACATCCGGGGTGTTGTTGCGCCGGAAGCCGGTAACAACGGCGCATCTTCTGGTGCCCTTGTTCCGATGCTCACCCTGGGGGTTCCCGGAAGCGGTACTACGGCGGTTCTCCTGGCCATGCTGATTTCCCTGAATATCACGCCGGGACCGCTGATGTTTACCCAGAACGCGGACATCGTCTGGGGCGTGATCGCCGCCCTGTTGATCGGTAACGTCCTGCTTCTGGTGCTGAACATTCCGCTGGTGGGCTTTTTCGTGAAGCTGCTGTCGGTGCCGCCGATGTATCTGCTGCCAATCGTTACCATGGTGGCGTTCGTTGGCATCTATTCGATCAGCCACAGCACTTTCGATCTGTACTTCATGGTGGCTTTCGGCGTCGCCGGCTACTTTCTGCGCAAGCTGGAAATACCGCTGGTGCCGATCATCCTTGGCCTGCTCTTGGGGCCGGAGATGGAAAAGAACCTTGGCCATGCCCTGGTGCTCTCGGATGGCGACTGGAGTGTGCTCTGGGCAAGCCCGCTGGCAATGGGGCTCTGGATCGTTGCAGGCCTGGGACTGATTCTGCCTTACCTGATTGGTCCACTGCTGCGTCGGCGAATGAACGCTGCCATGAAAGAAAACCCGGTCAGCGATTAGGTTTGCCGCGACTGAGTCAACCTGACGTTCTGTTGTCAGTCTTTGCACCGGGCCAAGCCCGGTGCTTTTTTATTGGTCATCGGAAAAGTAGTCAATCATCCACAAGGTGACAGACCTCCTGCAACTGTCTTTGGTAGGATGACAACAGAGAAATTCGGGGAAGGTTTTTTTATGAGGGTAATGTTGCTGGGTGCCACCGGTTTGACTGGTGGCAAGGTGCTGCAGGGTTTGCTGGGCAGGGATGAAGTTTCGCAGGTGGTGGCGCTGGTGCGGCACAAACTGCCAACTCTGCATGACAAGCTGGCCCAGCATGAGGTCGATTTCGACAAACTGGAGGGTCACTCCGAGCTTTTTGATGTCGATGTGATTATCTGCTGCCTGGGCACCACCATCAAAAAAGCGGGCTCACAGGAGCAGTTCCGGAAGGTGGATCTGGGGTACCCTCTGAAAGCGGGAGAACTCGGCCGCTCCCAGGGTGTACGGGCGTTTATCCTGATGTCCGCCATTGGTGCCTCATCCTCGTCGACCATTTTCTATAACCGGGTAAAGGGCGAGCTGGAGGACGCGCTGAGAGATCTCGACTATCCCTATCTGTCCATTTATCACCCCAGTCTGTTGCTGGGCGATCGGAAGGAACAGCGAACCGCCGAGGCTTTGGGGATAAAAGCGATGCCGCTGGTCAACCGCCTGTTGATTGGTCCCCTGGATAAGTACAGGGGCATTGAGGCGCAAACGGTGGCTGATGCCATGGTCAATGAGGCCTGCAGCCTGGCCTCAGAACCGGCCGCCGAGCAGGTGGTCCAGACTCGCGAGTACGATGAGATTGTCCAGCTGGCCGGTTGAGCCGGTTATTTGCCGTTCAGGATGCCGACAACCAGGCGGCCGGCCAGGCCGATGAGAATGGCGCCGAAGATGCGCTCGAACCACACGGCTTTCTGCCGGAGCAGGGTAAGCCATTTCGGGTTGGAGAACAGCCAGGCAACAATCAGGTACCAGCTGGTATCAATGACAAGGGCGGTTGCGGCGTAGCCGAACTTGGCCATCAGGCTGGTGTCGGTGCCCACGACCTGGCTGAAAAGCGCCAGAAAGAAGACGGCGATTTTCGGGTTGAAGAAGGCAATCAGAAAGCCGTCGCGGGCGGCACTCTTGGTGGTAGGCGGCTCGGGCAGTTCGTCATCCGGCTGCCGTTTTGCCATCAGCCCTTTCATTCCCAGCCAGGCGAGATACAGGGCGCCGCCCCACTGCAGGATTGAAAACGCCGTTGGCGAGGCGGTGATGATGGCGGCCAGCCCGAGGATGCTCAGGAAGGCATAGATACCGACACCGATGCCGTGGGAAAGGGCGGTAATGACGCCGTTGCGTCGACCGCCGGTAAGCGTCTGTTTGAGGACCAGGGCCAATGAGGGGCCCGGCGACATGGCGCCCAGAACGCAGATGGTGACAACGGCGAACCAGGTGGCAAGCGTCATGATGAGTCAGTCCTTTGCAAATGAAACAGGCTGCCAAGTCTAGCAGCCTGATCACCGTCAAAAACCTGGAAACTGCAACCAGTTCAATTCTCACTCACCGGCCAGAATCCAGCGGGCGGCCTTTTCGGCAATCATCAGGGTTGGGGAGTTGGTATTCCCGCTGGTGATAGTCGGCATCACGCCCGCGTCTACCACGCGCAGTCCGGCCACGCCCCGGACCCGAAGGTGCGGGTCAACTACTGCCTGGTCATCATCGGCCCGCCCCATGCGGGTTGTTCCCACCGGGTGAAAGATCGTAGTGCCAATATCTCCGGCGAGCTTGGCCAGTTCGTCGTCGGTCTGGTACTCAAGGCCTGGTTTGAATTCCTCGGGCTGGTACTGCTGGAAGGCCGGTTGTTCGGCAATACGTCGCGTCACCCTCAGAGAGTCTGCAGCCACTTTGCGGTCTTCCGGCGTACTCAGGTAATTGGGCGAGATGGCCGGCGCCTGCTTTGGATCGTTACTCCGGATGCGCACGGTGCCCCGGCTGGTGGGGTTCAGGTTGCAAACGCTGGCGGTGATGGCCGGGAAATTGTGAAGTGGTTGACCGAATGCGTCCAGGCTCAGGGGCTGAACGTGGTATTCGATGTTGGCGTGTTTGTACTCCTCGGAGCTGCGGGTGAACAGGCACAGCTGTGACGGCGCCATGCTCATGGGGCCGGAACGGGTGAGGAGATACTCCAGGCCGATACGGGCTTTTCCGATCAGGGAATTGGCCATGGTGTTCAGGGTTGTGGCGCCTTTTACCTTGTACACGGACCGGATCTGCAAGTGATCCTGGAGGTTTTCCCCAACGCCAGGAAGGTCGGCAACCACATCGATTCCGTGCTCGTTCAGAAGGTCGGCAGGGCCAATGCCGGAAAGCTGGAGCAGCTGAGGTGAGCCAATGGCGCCCGCGGACAGGATGACTTCTCGTTTTGCCCGGGCGATTACGTCATCGCCGCCAGAGCGCTCGACCCGGACGCCGACACAGCGGGGCCCTGAGCCGGAGTTCTCTGTTTCCAGGCCCAGCACCTGGGTAGAGTGCCACAGGGTCAGGTTGGGTCGCTTTTCGGCGTCCCTGAGGAATGCTTTGGATGTGTTCCAGCGCCAGCCGGAGCGCTGGTTTACTTCGAAGTAGTCCACGCCCTCGTTGTCGCCGCGGTTGAAATCCCGCGTACGCGGTATGCCAGCCTCAACGCAGGCGGTAGCGAAGTCCTCCAGCACTTTCCACTTCAGGCGCTGGTGCTCCACACGCCATTCGCCGCCGTGGCCGTGGTACTTGTGATGCTCCGGGTCAGCATCGCCGCCATCATCAAGACGATAATGGTCCTCGTGACGCATGAAATCGGGAAGGCAGTTGTCCCAGTTCCAGGCGTCCTCGCCGGTCATCTCGGCCCATTGGTTGTAATCCCGTGCCTGACCGCGAATGTAAAGCATCCCGTTTATGCTGGAACAGCCCCCGAGGGTCTTGCCCCGCGGGTAAATCAGGGAACGGCCATTCAGGCCGGGGTCCGGCTCGGTGCGGAAGCGCCAATCCGTACGTGGGTTGTCGATGCAGTACAGATAGCCGACCGGGATGTGAATCCAGTGATAGTTATCCCGCCCGCCTGCCTCAATGAGCAATACCCGATTATTCGGGTCTGCGCTCAGGCGATTGGCGAGCAGGCAGCCGGCTGAGCCGGCGCCTACCACGATATAGTCGAACTCCTGCTGTCCCGTTGCGTTATTGTTGTCGGGCATGGCGCTCTCTCCGCAGCTGCGTCTGTCGTTATTTGGCTGTTGGCATCACAAATTCGGCGCCGGCATCAATGGAATCGGACCAGCGCTGCATGATGGATTTCTGGCGCGTGTAGAACTTTACGCCCTCTTCGCCGTAGGCGTGGGTATCGCCAAACATGGAGCGCTTCCAGCCACCAAAGCCATGCCATGCCATGGGAACGGGGATGGGTACGTTAATTCCGACCATGCCGACCTGGATCCTGCGGCCAAATTCCCGAGCGACGCTGCCGCTCTCGGTAAAGCAGCTTACGCCGTTACCAAATTCATGATCATTGATCAGGCGGATGGCGGTGGCGATATCCGGTACCCGGACACAGGCCAGAACCGGGCCAAAAATTTCTTCCTTGTAAATCGTCATGTCGGGCGTGACATGATCAAACAGTGAACCGCCCATCCAGAAGCCATCGGCACAGCCCTCGCCCGTGTTCGACGCATCGAACTCACGGCCATCAACCACCAGTTCAGCGCCTTCGGCCACACCCTTGTCAATGTAGCCGGTAATGCGCTGGTGTGCGGCGGCAGTCACAATCGGGCCCATCTCGGCATCAAGCTGTTCGCCGTTTTTCACTTTCAGGGCGCGGGCTCTTTCGGCAAGCCGGGGCATAATCTTGTCGGCAACATCGTCAACAAGCACGGCCACACTGATGGCCATGCAGCGTTCGCCGGCACTGCCGTAGGCGGCGCCGATCAGCGCGTCAACGGCTTTGTCCAGATCGGCATCCGGCATGACGACCATGTGGTTCTTGGCGCCGCCAAGGGCCTGAATGCGCTTCCCGTGTTTTGCGCCTTTCTCGTAGAGCAGGTTGGCAATGGGTGTAGAGCCGACAAAACTCAGGGCCTGAACATCGGGATGTTCAATGAGGGCGTTCACCGCCTCTTTGTCACCCTGGACCACATTGAATACGCCATCGGGCAGGCCAGCCTGTTTCAGCAGGTCGGCAATCATCAGGGACGCGCTTGGGTCCAGCGGGCTGGGCTTCAAAACGAAGGTGTTCCCTGCGGCGATCGCTACCGGAAACATCCACATGGGCACCATGGCCGGGAAGTTGAAGGGGGTTATGCCGGCGACCACGCCCAGGGGCTGGCGGGTGGTCCAGTTGTCGATTCCGGTGCTGACCTGCTCGGTGTAATCGCCTTTCAGAAGCTGGGGAATACCACAGGCAAACTCGACAATGTCGATGCCCCGGGCCACTTCGCCCTGGGCGTCTGTGAACACCTTGCCGTGTTCTGCGGTGATGGCGCGGGCCAGATCATCCTTGTGTGTGTTCAACAGCTCCAGAAACTTGAACATGACCCGTGCCCGGCGGATGGGCGGTGTGTCGGCCCAGGCGGGGAAGGCTGCATCGGCGGCAGCAACAGCAGCGTTCACATCCTCGCGGTTGGCCAGGGCCACCCGTCCGGTTACCTGGCCGGTAGCCGGGTTGAATACCTCCTGGGAGTGGCTGGATGTGCCGGGAGATATTTGGCCATTAATATAATGCTGGATGGTTGCTTCAGTCATGGATGCCTCTGTCTGTTCGTGCTCAGCCTCTAAAATGGGACAGAATGTTTGATTCTGCGGGCTAAAATGAGCGTTGATTAATATCTGACCATATAGGTTAGGGGTGGCTATTGGGTAAAGCAATTGAGATTTTTAAAAGCACAATATAAATTAATCTTATATCGTGTCCTGTAAGCGAGGTCTTCTATGCATCCCCTTCAGAGCCTTCGGGCATTCGTTACCGTGGCGCGGGAGGGTAGCGTTTCCCGTGCAGCAATTCGCCTTCACCTGACCCAGCCCGCCGTTAGCCTGAAGCTTAAGCAATTGCAGGATGAGTTAGGGCTGAAACTGTTTCTACGCAAACCCCAGGGGCTGGTCCTGACACCGGATGGCCAGGCTCTGCTCCCGCCGGCGGAGAAAGCGCTGGCAGCCGTGGCCGCCTTTGAGCAGAGCGCCCGGGCAATGCACAGCACGCTGCGAGGGCGATTGCGCATCGGTACCATTGTGGATCCAGAATTCATCCGTCTCGGTGCGTTTCTGCGCCGGTTGGTCGAACGGGCGCCTCAACTGGAGACCGAACTAAGGCAGGGCATGAGCGGCAGCGTATTGGAGCAGGTACGGGATGGCCGGCTCGACGTCGGCTTTTTTCTGGCTCCGCCGGGTGTTGGGCCGGGGTCACTGGCACCCGATGTGACTCATCGTGAGCTGACCCGGTTCAACTATTATGTTGTTGCCCCCGCGGGCTGGGGGCCGAGAATTCGGTCTGTGCAATGGTCTGATCTGGCCACCATGCCCTGGATTGTGACGCCCGAGGACTCCGTTCATCACCGGCTACTCAAAGGCACTCTGGATCCCATGGGCTTAATGCCCCGTGGCGTGGCTCAGGTCGATCAGGAGGCCTGCATGCTGGACCTGGTTCGGGCCGGAGTGGGCCTCAGCCTCGCCAGGGATGCGCTGGCCATGGCTGAGCGCCAGGAAACCGGTCTGGAAATTGTCGATGGGGTACAGTTGCCTTGCGCACTCAGTTTTATATGGCACCGGGACCGGCAGGACGAGCCGCTGATAGCCGAGGCGCTGGAAGCCCTTGCGGGCGTCTGGGCTGTTAGCCCAGCGTAGCATCCAGGAACATCATCACGGCGAACCCGCCCATCAGGCAGAAGGTGGACATGATCTTCCACTGGCGATGGTGAGTTTCCGGGATGATCTCATTGCTGATGATGAACAGCATGGCGCCCGCTGCGAAGCCCAGGGTCCAGGGCATCAGGGGCTCGGCCAGCCACACGAGGGTAGCACCGAACAGGCCACCCAGGGGTTCGGCAAGGCCGGTCATGAGGGCGATGGCGAATGCCTTGATGCGGGAATAATCGATGGCAAGCAGGGAAAATGCCACTGCCAGCCCTTCCGGGATGTTTTGAAGCCCGATGCCGGTGGCCAGCACGTACCCGTTATTGACGTCGCCGCCAGCAAAACCGACACCCACGGCCATACCCTCGGGAAAGTTGTGAAGGGTGATGGCGACAATGAAAAGCCAGATGCCGCGAATATAGGAGGCATCCGGTCCTTCCCGGCCCAGCTCGAAGTGCTGGTGTGGCAGTCTCTGGTGAACGAAATAGAGCGCGGCAGCTCCAGATAGCAGACCGAAAATGACGATCAGGGCGGAAGTCCAGGTTTCGCCGGTAATCTGCTCCCCATACTCCAGTCCCGGCAACAACAATGAAAAAAATGAAGCTGCGAGCATGACACCCGCGGCCGACGCGAGCATTCCGTCCTGCAGTTTATGGGTCAGGGTGCGAACAAGGAACACGCCCAGAGCGCCGACGCCGCTGGCGAGGCCTGCCAACAGACTGGCCATGGTTCCCAGCCAGACAATACTGATGTCAGAGGTCATTCAGTCTCCCTTTCGCTTGTGATGTCAGCATAGCAGTTCGAAGTAGCTACGCAGGAGAAACCCAGCTGGGTTCCTCCTGCAACATCGATAGGGAGGGAGAGACGATCAGGCGGCGTTTTGCTTGCGCCAGGCCAGTTCGTTGGTAATCGTGGCCTTCGGTTGCAGCATCGCGAAATCGATGTCTGCTATCTCTTTGCCGTCTTTGAGTCGCTGCACGAAGTCGGGGTTTGCGAGCGCTTTCTTGCCGACCGCAAGCAGGGTGTGGGGGAACTGGTTGGCAACGTCCTGGCAATTGGTTTCATCAATGCTGCCATTGAGGATCAGGTTGATGCCTTCAACGCTGGCCGCCACGCTAGCCAGACTTTCATCTCCTTCCACAAAGTGCTTCCGGTTCACGTCACCGTCGGTGGTGTGAACGAAGTCGGCACCGGCATCACGCACGGCCTCCACAATTTGGCGGAACCCTGCTGCACCTTCGGGCAACTGGTAGTCGGGGTCGGTTACGGTGCCTTGGGACAGTCGAATGCCGACGGTAAAGTTCTCGCCAACAGCCTCCCTTACTGCGCGGACGACTTCCACCACCAGGCGAAGCCGGTTTTCCAGTGCTCCGCCGTACTCATCCTCGCGGCGATTGAAATACGTGCTCAGGAACTGATTCAACAGGTAGCCATTGGCACCGTGAATCTCGATGCCGTCAAACCCGGCGGCCTTCGCATTGGCGGCGGATTTTGCGAAACCATCAACAGCCGCCTGAATGTCGGCCTTGGTCATGGCCGCAGGGGTTTGCCATTCAGTCTGGTCACCGTAAAACCCAAGCGGTGCGCCTTTGGGTGTGACTTCACTGGGGCCCTGGGGCTGTTCCGTGAAACGGTTTGCCTGGAACTGCGCGCCGGCGTGCATAAGCTGAACAAGCATTTTGCTGCCTGCGGCGTGAACCCGATCGACAATGGCTTTCCAGCCATCGATCTGTTCCTGGTTTATGATGCCGGGTTGGTTGGCATAGCCCTGACTTGCCTTGTCGTCGGTGTAGGTGCCTTCAGTGATCACCAGCCCGAAGCCGCCTTTTGCATAGCCTTCGTAGTGATCGGCCATCAGGGCATTCGGAGTGCCGTCTGGCTCTGCGCTGGTCCGCGTCATCGGTGCCAGGGCGAATCGGTTAGGTACCTCAATGGTGTTGAACTTTATGGATTGCATCACGTCGCTCATAGATACCCTCACATATAAGTGAATTGATGGGCAACTACTATCGGGCCGCGCCTCGGACTCTTAAAGCGAAGAATATCGACGCAGCCTGTCAATATTTTTGAATGATTGTTCTGTAGCTCAGGTTTTTGAGTCGGAGTGCCCAAGCGAGCGTCCCGGTGCGATCTGGTCCCGAACCAGCTGCTTGAGCTTTGTGATTTCCGGAAAGCCGCCGTCGTCTTTGCGGGACCAGATGCGATGGTCGTTCACCCATACCTCAAAAATTCCGCCGGTACCCGGGTGTAGGCTCAGTTCACTGATTTCGCCTTCGAAAGTCGTCAGCAGTTCCTGTGCCATCCAGGCCGAGCGCAAAAGCCAGCGGCAACCCGTGCAGTAATGGATATCAATTTTGTTGGTCATCAGGAATCAATCCGTGTCATGGGTTGGATAGACCGAACGCGACAGGGTAGGGGCACAGCCGACGACGCCTCGGGCCTGTTTGTGGGCGTGAAGATACCAACGCTGGCCGGGTTCTGCGAATGTGGTTTCGCTCACGGAGAAGTCCGAATTTTCCATGGTTGCCGGAATTGGCGAGCCGTCGGCGTGGCGATATACACAGCTCACGCCGATGGTCAGCGCTGTGGCTACCGGTAGTTCAACAAAGCCATCCTCTCTTACATCCGGCTCTTCGCCATTGATAGCAATGATCTTGAGACAGGGGCCGTAATGCACCTTCTCGAGATCATCCAGGTATTCGTTGAGACAATGACTGGCGCTGACGAAGACAGTGTCGGCCTCAATCCCGTCCTGGCCGGCGGGCAGCGACAGACAGCCCTGGAGTATCAGTATCCCGAAAACCACGAGCAGAATCTGTTTCATGATTTCTCCTCAACTGATGGGTGTATCCTGTTTCAGAGCTTCGCCCGTTCCGGATTCGCGACGGATACCGGAGTAGTGTAGCGCGTATCCCCCTCGGCGGTTTTCCGGAGCTGGTCGATCAGGCGGGCGTCGCGGTTGTACAAATCATTGCGGAACTGCAGTTGTCCCCCGTTGTCCACCCACGACGTCCAGTACTGGATATGCACAGGCACGGGTTTCGGAAGCACGACCGTCTCCGGTTCTGCCCCGGAAACCACCCGGTCAATCTTTTCCCTGGACCAGCCGGGCGTCGATGCCAGAAGCCGCTCTGCCAGATCGAACGGTTGCTCCACCCGGATACAGCCAGAACTGAACGATCGCTCGGCCCGGGAAAACAGCCCGCGACCCGGCGTATCGTGAAGGTAAACATCGTACTGGTTCGGAAACATGAACTTAACCTGCCCCAGGGCATTCTGGGGGCCGGGTTCCTGCACCAATTGGTAGGGGAAGTTATTCCGGTTCAGTGATGACCAGTCAACGTCCAGCGGATCCAGCTTTTGCCGGTCAGCGCCCCAGCCACGGTAAACGCTGATATTGAGTCGGGGGAGATAGTCCGGATCCCGGACTATCTGTGGCAGCTGATCCTGAATCATCACTGTGCGCGGTACGGTCCAGGTGGGATTGAATACCAGATACCGGATGCGGTCGCTGAACACCGGGGTTTGACGGAAGGGCTGGCCCACGATGACCCGTTTGCGCAGCACTTCTTCCCCGTTTTCGACCATCTTCATCTCAAATCCGGCGATATTGACCAGTACATAAGTGTCGCCCAGGGTTTCCGGCAGCCAGCGCCAACGTTCGAGCGTGGCGTCAATCTGGCGCAGTCGTTCCACCGGCATCAGGTTAAGGGCCGCTACGGTGTCGCGCCCGATAAGACCATCGGATTCAAGACCATGTCGGGCCTGGAAACCCATCATTGCGGCTTCAAGTTCCGCATCGTAGACAAGCGGATCCGTACCGGTTTCAGTTCCCTGCGCAAGCTCTCCCAACAGAGAGAGTCTGCGGCGAATTTCACTCAGCCGCTCATCGCTGTCGCCGGGGCGAATGGTCGGGCGAGAGGCCAGAGGTAACCAGGGCTGGCCCAGCAATCTGGTCAGTTCCTGTCGTGCAGTCATCAACTTTCGGTAGGCGGGATCGGATGGCCGCAACGAATACAGTGTGCCGGTGATGTCCGAGCGCTCCAACGCATCCCGCAGAACGGATTCCATCTGGCGTTGGCGCCGATTGGCCGTCCACTCGGCGTGGACCGTTTGTGGGTTGACCTTGCCGACCAGCATATGTGAGCTGAGCATCAGAAAGGCGTCAGAGAAAAGCAGATCCAGATCGGCCCTCAGGTCCTCAGAGAAATCGCTCATGGGTCTGAGCGTCAGCCCGGAAAGAATATCCGCGTGATAGTCAGCCGGGTTCAGGCCGTCATCGCTGGCTTGTTCAACCGAATCAATCAATTGCCGGCGAAGCTCGGCTGATTGCCATACTCGCTGGTATCCGTTGGCGCCATAAAAGGCAGACAGTGCCTGATGGGCCATTAACCTGTTTCCGAGCACCTGCACCGGGAAACCGGCCTCCATGGCTTCAATCCTGGAGACAATGGCTTCGTCTGCGGCCAGGCAGCTGGGTTGCCAGAGGGTGGCAAACAGGGCAAACAAGGTCGGGGCGAGGTAACAACGTCTGATTCCATGCATGGATGTTCTCCACCTCATCCTTGAGAGGCATTAAATTGCGGTGGTCGGAGGGACGATACTTTGATGCTACCACAGTGGCATTTGTTCCCCACCTGGTCGCCGGAAAAGATCCTTCCGCAGCGGTTCCTCTTCATGGAGGTTGAGCCCAAGCCGTCGTGCCTTTTTGGTGAAGCGTTGGCGAATCAGATCCGAGTAGGGGCCCGTGCCGGTCATCCTGCGGCCAAAGGTGGCGTCGTAACTCTTGCCGCCTCGCAGGTCGCGCATCCGGTTCATCACATGCTCTGCCCTTTGCGGAAAATGCCGGTGCAGCCAGTCCTGGAACAGTTCGTCCAGTTCGTGGGGCAATCGGAGCATAATCCAGCTGGCGCGGGTAGCGCCCGCGTCCGCAGAGGCTTCGAGAATGGACTCGATTTCGTGATCGTTGATGAAGGGGATCACCGGTCCAAGGATAATCCCGGTTGGAATGCCGGCCGCCGAGAGCTGCCTGATCATCTTCAGGCGAGTGGCCGGAGCGGCTGTCCTTGGCTCCATGCGTCGTTTCAGATCGTTGCTGAGACTGGTGAGGCTGATACGCACAGAACAGAGCCCCTCGGAGGCCATCTCGGCGAGGAGATCAAGGTCCCTGAGAATGAGAGCACCCTTGGTAATGATCGATACCGGGTGGCGGTACTCGGCAAGAACCTCCAGCACCTGGCGGGTGATTTTCTGATCCCGTTCAAGGGGCTGGTAGGCATCGGTATTGACACCCAAGGCAATCGGCGAAACCCGGTAGCCGGGCTTGTCCAATTCTTCTCGCAGCTGCGCTGCAGCGTTCGGCTTGGCGATCAGCCGGGTCTCGAAATCCAGCCCTGGTGACATGTCCCAGTACGCATGGGTAGGGCGGGCAAAGCAGTAAATACACGCGTGCTCGCAGCCGCGATAGGGGTTTATGGACTGATCAAATGGCACATCCGGAGAGGTATTGCGGCTGATGATGGATCTTGCGGTTTCCTCAATGACTTCAGTGGCCAGGGTATCGGGATTGAGGTCGTCCTCGGGATCGTTATACCAGTCGGGGTCGACCTCTCGGTCAGTAACAATGGGCTGGAAACGGTTGTGGGGATTCAGGGCGGTGGCGCGAGTTTTCATGGGCATACCCGATACTGTTTAAATGTACAGTATCGGGTATGCTAACCTCTGTAAACCGCCCGCGCAACCGCTGTTTCAGCGAGTCAGAGCCGAAAGCCCTGGGAGGCCTGGGTCAAGGCTGTTACCTGGGACGACAGTCGCTCGATGTGGGCGTTGAGCTTTTGGCGGATATCCGCGGTTTCTCGCGTGTGGCCGTGAATCTGCTCAACCTTCTGGGCGATTTCCTCGGTGGTGGTTGATATCCCCTCAACCGACGACACCACCTGGTTCATATCCCCCGCCAGTTGTTGGATGGAGCTGGTGATCTGCTCGATCGAGTGAGCCGCCTCTTTTGAACTTTCCTCACCCTCGCCGGCGGACTTGAGGCCCTCTTTCATTAGTCCGGATATCGCCTGGGTTTCACAGTTCAGTGACTCCACGATGTCGGCGATGCCATTAGTGGCAGATACGGTTTTTTCTGCCAGGGATCGAACTTCGTCTGCCACAACAGAAAAGCCTCGCCCGGCCTCGCCGGCTCTTGCGGCCTCGATAGCGGCATTGAGAGCCAGCAGGTTGGTCTGCTCAGCGAGACCGTTAATGACGCCGACGATAGAGTTGACCTTCTCTCCGGTTTTGCTCAGCTGGCTTACCTGATCGTGGGTTTTCTGAATCCGCTCGGCAAGTTCGGTCATGGTTTTGGCGCTGCGCCTGACCACCTCGGCACCGGAATGGGCGGCCCCGTTGGCGCTCTGAACGGCGTCATTGACGGATTGGGTGTACTGGGCAATATCCACTGCGGTGTGGGAAATCTCCTGAACCGCCGTCGCCGTTTGCTCGGTTTCATCTTCGACCTGTTCGCCGTTTTTTCCCATCTGATCGATCAGTGCGTTCAGTTCGGTCTGAAGCACTGACAGCGTCCGATTACCCTCGACGACCTGGCCGATAACATCCGAGACATCGTCCAGCATTTTGTTCGCCGCCTGGCCAAGGCGGTTGAATTCATCATTCGGATTGCGGCCCGGCTCGAGGCGTTGGCTGAGGTCCCCGCCAGCAACCCGGGTCAGCAGGTTTACGGTTTCATTGAGCCGCCTGACCAGGGTGCTGGAGGCCGTCGTGAGTGTGAGTACGAGGATGATGACGACCGCTGCGGCGGTTGCAACGATGAGCCATGTTGAAGCTGTCCTGGCTGTGTCAGCCTGTTCGCTCGTTGCCACAATGATCTCCCGGCGGAGCAGGGTGTTCTGTTCCGAGATCAGATCCCTGATTTGAGTGCCGGCGCCCGCGAGCTGGTTCTCGATCGCGGACAGATCCGCGATCAGCGTCTCGGCGTCGGAAAAAGCATCGTCGAAGGCCTGTACCGCCTTGCCAATGTCGATTTCCTGCCAATCCATTTCTGTGACCGTGGCCTGCATCCGCTCCAATGCTTCCCGTGTGGTCTGGGCGTAGGTCGCGTCGAAGGTTGCCAGGTAATCGCGGTAGGTAGAGGCGATGGTGTTGATGTCGTCGTTGAAGATCGAGATGCTGATTTGCCGGAGCCTCTCATCAATCGCATTGGACATCGTTGCTCTCAGGCCATCCGACGGGGTGAGCCCGAGTTGTTGGCTCAGGGCCAGCCATTGCGTGCGAAGTCGGGTATACTCCGCAACCTGTTTGTGGATTTGTTGTGCCGTGGTCTTTACGGCGTCGCCCGGGAGGGTTTGCGCTGATTCATTGAGTGCCGATGACTGGGTGGCCAGTGACGCCAGCCGCTCCTGATAGGTTTCAACCTGGTTTGGCTCCAGGCTTTCGCTCATTCTCTCGAGACCCAGCCAGTCGTTCAGCAGGGTGAGGGATGCTGATTCGTAGGCTCTCGCTTCGCTTTGGGCCTCGTACGCGTCCGATACCCTGCCAAGCCCGCTCAGTGATGCCAGTGTGGCAATGGCCAGGCCAATCAGTGTGGCAACAATCAACAACAGGAACTTCTGTTTCCATGACAGGGCCATTCTCATCCTCCGGACAATGTTATTTTTCTTCGCAAATAGCTGAGTTTAGACCAGTTCCGGACAAATGACGGCCCTTTTGACGACAACCGGGAATCCATGTCTGATCTCGCAATTTACCAATATCTGCTGATTGCACTGATTTTCGTCTGGAGTGGTTTTGTCCGTTCTGGGCTGGGATTTGGTGGTGCCGTTCTGTCCCTGCCATTCTTGCTGCTGGTTCTGGATCAACCATTGGTCTTCTTGCCGATCATTGCGGTTCATCTCCTTGTGTTTTCTTCCCTGACCATCTGGATGAACAACCGCAGAGGGTCGGGTGAGCAACGTCAGGCGGGAACGGGAACCGTCGACTGGCAATACCTCTGGCGAATTCTCGGCATCATGATCGTGCCCAAGCTGATTGGCGTGTTTGGCCTGATTACTATGCCGTCCGACATTCTCAGCGCCATCATATTCGTGATCGTGGCGCTTTATTCGATCTCCTACATCGTTAACCGGCCGTTCCGCAGTGGCAGCAAAACGGTGGATGCGATCTTCCTGATGGTGGGGGGCTACATCAGCGGTACATCCCTGATCGGCGCCCCCCTGATCATAGCCGTGGCAGCCCAGCATTTGCCGAAAGAGAAACTCAGGGATACCTTGTTTGCCCTGTGGTTTATTCTGGTGCTGATCAAAATGGCCGCTTTCGTGTGGGCCGGCGTCGATCTTCAGATTATCCACCACCTCTGGCTATTGCCCTGTGCCGCGGTGGGCCATGTCATCGGGCTTTACGCTCACGACCGGATTCTCCGGGCAGAGACTCCGGTCTTCTTCCGGTTGTTGGGTACGGTGCTGCTGCTGGTGAGCAGCATCGGGATTGTCAGCGTCTTGTGGTAAGCGGAGTGGCGGGCTTCAGCCCGCGCGTCCGAACACCCTCTCGAAGAACCCAACCTCTCGCACGTCCGGTATCGGGAGGTTGTCGACTTCTTCCATGGCCCGTCGCCAGAACTTCTCGGGTTCATCCAGGTGGGCCACTTTAGCCCGCTCATCCGGGCTGTAGTGATTGTGTTCTCCGGCAATACCCTCGGCCATAAGGTCCTGGGTCCAGAGGTAGATCGCGGCGCGAACGGTTCTCAGCAGCCGGCAATAGGCGTCGCGGCTCAGATTGATGGCCAGTTCGGCCGTCAGATTGATCTGCTTCTGCAGCACCGCCATCTCGTCTTTTTCCAGCAGCACCCGGTTGCCGTTGCCCTTTTTGCAGTTCACACAGATTTTCTCGAGGGCTTTTACCCCCTCGGGCAGGTCCATGTAACCGAATTCCTCTTTTTGCTGATCATCTACCGGTGCAGGAATCCAGCCGTATTGGGGAGATTTGGCAACGATGTGTCCATGCAAACCACGCCGGTAGGGCGGTGCGGCTGCAACATCCTGGTAGCCATCAAATTCGGTACGCAGCCAGGCAGCCATTTTCCGGTGGCGAAGCATCATGGCAAGGGTGATGGCTGAGGGCATGATCTCTTCGAGCAAATCGGAGGAATCCCGCGTGCGCTCGTCAAGATGGTTCACGGATGTTGACATTTCTCCTCCTCGACAACGGGGTTCCCGGTGTTCCTTCCCGTTGCACGTTTGTTGTTTTTGGCGTTCGGTAGTTGTATCTGTCATTGCCGGTGACTAAAAAGTAGTCAGATAATGTTGGGTGCGCCGTTGTAAAAAAGTTACTGCTTTGTAACTTCCGGTAATCAGCCAGACCACGGGAAGGGATCAAGACAATGAATCGGGATAATGGCTTCGAATCGCGCAGAGCTTCCATGGTGGAATATCAGCTTCGTGCCCGGGGAATCGAATCGCCGCTGGTGCTCGAGGCCATGGGCCGGGTGGCGCGTGAACGCTTCGTTCCCGAGCGCATGCGGGACTGCGCCTACGATGACAGCCCCCTGCCTATAGGGGCCGGGCAGACAATTTCTCAGCCTTATATCGTGGCGTTAATGACAGAAGCCCTGGACCTGGAGGGCGGGGAAAGGGTTCTCGACATAGGTACCGGCTCCGGGTATGCCGCCGCGGTTCTCGGGTGCATTGCCGGTGAGGTGTTCAGTATTGAACGGGTAGAGGAACTGGCCGATCGCGCTGCCCGTACGCTTGCCGCCGAGGGGTTTGACAATGTCGAGGTTTGCTGCGGCGACGGCACCATGGGGTGGCCGGAGCACCAGCCTTACGACGGTATCGTCGTGGCTGCGGGCGCGCCAGCTGTGCCCGATTCGTTAACGCATCAGCTTGCAGTTGGCGGGCACCTGGTCATTCCGGTGGGCTCGGAGCATTCCGTGCAGACACTAATGCGCGTTACCCGCCTGGCAGAGGATGGATTCCGGACCGATAACCTGGGCGCGGTGCGGTTTGTCCCCCTGCTCGGCGAGCAGGGGTGGTCTTGACGGTCAGATCTGACGCGCTGGATCAGCTGCCAGCGTTTGTGCTTTCGAAGATCTTGTCGGCGGATGCCGCCACGAAACCCGAGTAGAGCTGGCCATCGGGTTTCGGATAACGCAGGGCAAACTCGTAGAAACAGCTGGGTATGGTCACTGTCTGGTCGGCAAACGCCACAGGTACACGGTCAGCCATGGTTGATGATTGCTCCAGCAGGTCTTCCGGCGAGCCCTTCACCTCCCCGCCAGATGCATTTACCTTGTAGCCATGAGCTTTCAGCAACTGGTTGATTTCCGGCACCGAGCGGAACTGGTCCAGATGGTTGATGCTGACCGTGAAATGGTTGGCGCGATAGCCCCAGGCGGCCATCCAGGCCGCGTATTCGCTTTCCTTCATCAACTCGCGGTAGGTGCCGTAATCGACTTGCCAGTGGCGCCCCGAATACAGGAAATCATCGGCGGCAACCGCTTCCGGCCTTACCTGTTCAACAAGCCGCTTCACCACAGACTGTAACTCCGGCGAACATTGCTCCACCAGCAGCTCGGAGATGAAAACCTTGGGAAGCTCCAGGGAGGGGTGCTCATAATGCCTGGCATAGAGTTTCTTAGCCTCGAAATGGTATTCACCGCCCTGACGGTAGCCGAGGCTGAGAAAGTGCTCGGCCAGGGCGTCCAGGCGCACCGGATCCAGATTGAAGGTGCGAAGCGCAATATGATCGTTGACGATGGCCTGCCCCTCTTCGGCGCCCAGGATTTTATGTATACGTTCGGCAGAGGGGGTCACCTGCCGATAGGACTCCCATAGCCTCTCGAACAGGGTGTCCGGATCAGTATGCATAGCGAATCTCCTCATTAGCCTGTTTGTGACGGGGCGGTTGGCGCTTCTGTGACTGCTTGCTGGTCTGGCCCAGGGGCAGGCAGCACACCAGACTGCCGTCGCCAAGGTCCAGTTGATTTGCGATTTGCGGTTCCACCACAAGGTCATTGCTGTATGCGGTCGGCCAGACCTGATCGGTCACCGTAGCCCTGAATTCTGAACAACTGGCATTGGCAACTATAGCGGATTTACCGGTTCCTCCCGAATTGTCCGCCGGATCCTGTTGCCCGGTCACGGTGTTTGCCATGTAGGTTTCCCGGACGCTGGCAATGTCTGACCTGCGGCACTCCAGGGTCGGTCCACCGTCCAGAAGATCCACGAACCCCCGGTGGCGAAAGCCTTCGCGTTCCAGCATATGCCGCGCCGCACGGGTATCCTCGTGCACCTGGCCGATAGCCGCGATGGCTTCACTGGTCATTTGCCGGAGATACAAGGGTGTGGCGGGGATGAAGCGGTCAATGAAGCCGCTCTGGCCGCAGCAGGCCAGCTGTGTTGCAGACATGAAATCCAGATCAGCCACCTGGTGCCTGAGCCAGTCCCAGAATGGGGATTGGCCAGAAGCATCTGAAACACCTCGCATTTCTGCGATCACGGTGTCTGCGAACCGCTCCGGGTGCAGGGCCATGAAGAGAAAACGCACCCTGGAGAGCAGTTTGCCGGCATTGGCCCGTCGAAATTCAGGCCGAAGGTACAGCGAACAGACCTCGGTGCAACCGGTGTAGTGCTGGCAACGGGTCAGGCTTTCCTCAATCTGACGTTTCTGTCGATCTTCTGCGTGATGAATAACGGCATTGCGACGGAAATGGACGAGAGGGCGGTTGACGCCAGCGGCGGCTTCAATTCCGGTGGTGCCCATAATATCGCCGGTCGTGCTGTCCTCCAGCACGAAAAGATAATGTTCATCGCCTGGCTTCGTTACCGTTCGGGCGAAGCTTTCCCCCGAGTGATCGATCTTTCGACTCAGGGCATCGCGATCCGGCATCAGGGAGGTGAAGCCAGGGCCGGATTCAGTGGCGATCTGTTCCAGGGCATCGAGATCCCTGGGGGCGATTGGTCGAATTATCATGGCGAGGATCCTGAGCATTGTTTCGGCTCAGTATGAAAGGCGAGGCTGCCTGATTGCAGCTGCATAACGGTCGAAATGGTCTACAATAACGGCAAATTGATAAGGAGTTTTGGCAGAATGATCAGTTCGCAGGATCAGAAGCTATTGATGCTGCTGAGGCAGAATGCCCGGGCCAGTATTACCGAGCTGGCGAAGGCCATGCATGTGTCACGGTCAACGGTACAGAATCGCATCGCGCGGTTGGAGGCCAGCGGGGTGATCCGCGGCTACTCGGTGCAGTTGGGTGGGGAGTTTTCTGCCAGCCAGGTGGAGGCGCACGTATCGATCAAGGTTTTCCAGAAACTGACCAGCCGGACCAATGCCGCACTGGAGGGGATCAGCCAGGTTTCGCAGCTGTTCTCGGTGAGCGGAGAGTACGACCTGATTGCCATCGTGCAGGCCCAGTCCCTGGAGGAGCTGAGCGCTGTGCTGGATGACATCGGCAATCTGGAAGGAGTTGAGAGGACCAACTCTGCCGTGGTCCTCGAAACCCGGTTCCGACGCTAGAAAATCCTGCTCCGATCAGGACCCCAGCATTCCGGCGTAGGCACTGTAGAAGAAGGCACCCGAACCCAGAAGAATGATGCCCCAGGCGGGAAAGATCAAAAACGAACGTTTTGCTTTGCTCATGGCCATATCCAATTTGCTCGGAAAGTGGAGTCACACTATTCACAGTAGCTCAAACTTGACAAATGTTACGAAAAATTTTGAGGAACAGCTCTCAGACGAGGATTAATTTGCCAATCGTGCGGGCACTAAATGCTATTGAGCGGGTCTGAAATGACGCTAGTATGAACAGGAATTGCAAACCAAAACATAAAGTAAAATAACAAAAAGGAGCCGTTTATGGCGGTAGATCCCTGGAAGCAGACCTCACTCCATTGCCTGTACTACTGGGCAGAGGAAACCCCCGATAACGTTTATCTTACCCAGCCGTACCCGGATGGCCGTGTCGAGGATATTACCTGGAAACAGGCTGCCGACCAGGTGTCCAGGATGGCCGCTTACCTGAACAGCCTGGAACTGCCCGAGCCCAGCAATATCAGTATCCTCGGCAAGAACAGTGCGCACTGGATCCTGGCCGACCTGGCGATCTGGGCGGCGGGCCACGTTTCCGTGCCGCTCTATCCCACGCTCAACGGTGACACGGCCGCTTACGTGCTTGAGCACAGTGAGGCAAAGTTATTGTTCCTCGGCAAACTGGATGGCACTGCGGACGGCTGGAACGACATCAAGAACCACATTCCGGACGACCTACCGATCATTTCGCTGCCCATGTCGCCACGGGACGACACCCCGAAATGGCTGGATATCATCGCCGACCAGCAACCGGCAGAGCCCAAATTGCCGGATCCGGACAACCTGGCCACCATTGTGTATACCTCGGGCAGCACCGGCCGTCCGAAAGGCGTCATGCACAGTTTCCGCACCATGATTTCGGTGGCCGATGGCCTGCAGCAGCTGTTCCCGGTTTCCTCTGAAGAACGCATGCTGTCCTATCTGCCCCTGGCTCATGTGGCTGAGCGCGCAGCGGTTGAAACGCAGTCCCTCTATTACGGATTCCATCTCTACTTTGCGAATTCCCTGGATACCTTCCAGGAAGACCTGCAGCGGGCAAGGCCGACGCTGTTTTTCTCCGTACCTCGCCTGTGGATGAAGTTCTATCTGGGTGTTAACGCCAAATTGCCACCGAAGAAGCAGAAGCTGCTCTTCAACCTGCCCATTATCAGCGGTCTGGTCAAAAAGAAGGTTCTGAAACAGCTGGGACTGGACTATTGCCGGGCAGCCCTTACCGGCGCGGCGCCGCTGTCAGCGGATATCGTCAACTGGTATCGCAATCTCGGGCTGGAGCTGTTGGAAGTGTACGGAATGTCGGAAAACTTCGGGTATTCCCATGCCAACCGGCCCGGGCAGGCCCGTGCTGGCTCTGTGGGGATGGCTAACCCTGGAGTGGAACACCGTATCGGCGAGGGTGGCGAGGTGCAGGTGAAAAGCCCGGGGCAGATGCTGGGATATTACAAGAATGAAGAGAAAACCAAAGAGGACCTTACTGATGACGGCTTCCTGAAAACCGGCGATATGGGCGAAATTGACCGGGACGGTACCCTCCGGATCACTGGCCGGGTAAAGGATCTGTTCAAAACGTCCAAGGGCAAGTACGTGGTTCCGGTGCCCATCGAGAACCGCTTCAATCATCCCAAGGCCGAGGTGGTCTGTGTCGCTGGCGCGAACCAGCCTCAGCCTTGCCTGATGGTCCTGCTTTCCGAGGAAGCCCGGGATGAACTGGAAACCGGCGCTGATCGCGGTGAGCTGGAGCAGGAACTCGCGGCCGAGCTGGACGCGGTGAACGCGGAGTGCGAGTCCCACGAGAAGGTCGCCTTTGTGGTTGTGGTCCGGGAGCCCTGGACCATGGAAAATGGCATGCTAACGCCGACCATGAAGATCAAGCGGAACGTGATTGAAGACTTCTACAACCAGAAGATGGACGACTGGTTCAGCCAGAAGAGGAAAGTCGTCTGGGAATTCTGATCCGCTAACGCAAAACGCCGGTGGCCCCAAGGGTACCACCGGCGTTTTCAAATCCTTATGTTCTTTCTGTTCTCAGCCTGAGCGATCTCCCCGCTCATGCCAGACCCGACTGCCGTTTAGTGGCCGCCCTGCATCTGGCTCATGTCCGGAGCAACGTTTGCTGCTTTCCGGTTGAAGTTCCGCATCTTACGACTGACAAACTGTACCGCCTGCTTTGCTGCAGCACGGGTATACTGGCGCCTGACCTCAGCACTGTTGTGGAGGATACTGGACGGCAGCGGGTTTACGGTTGCGATATGGTTCTGAGTCATAGCGCCTTCCTCCTTATTTCTGGTGAATTGATTAGCGATCTACCTTTAATTTACAGACGATTCTAAGGGTTCTTATTTGCAGCTCAAATACGTTAAAATCCCTACTCACGTTGCAAATATGCAGTAGCTATGGACTGGGATTATCTTCGATACATAAGGGCTCTGGCAATAGGTGGAACACTTGCCAAAGCCGGAGAATTGCTGGGTGTGCACCAAACCACAGTTTTGCGTCGACTCGATCAGATGGAAGAGTCGATGGGGGTGCAGTTTTTTGAACGTAGCCGGGATGGATTGCATCTGACGCCGGTGGGCGAAACCGCGTTTCGGGAGGCCGAGCGGCTGGCCATCGAGATGGAAAATCTCGAGCGAAAACTGGTTGGGCAGGATTCAGCGCCGGTCGGCAAAGTGAGGCTGGCGGCCGAAGACCCAATGATGAATGCATTGCTCAGCCCAATCCTCGCCGAGCTGGTGCGCGAGTTTCCGGACATAGAACTGGAAACCCTGACCGACAACGATGTGGCCAATCTGAGTCATCGCGAAGCCGATCTCACCCTGCGATCTGAAAACAAGCCCCAGGCAACGCTCGAAGGCGAGCGGATTGCCGCCATCGAGTCTGCCGTTTACGGGGCTGCGCGTTATTGCCGGCGTCACCGCAATATGGACATCGAGAATCACCCGGAAGGTTGCCTCTGGATCCTGCCGGATGAAACCTTCAGCCATCTGGCCACTGGCCGGTGGTACAGGAAGCACCTGAAGAATGTCACTTCTTTCATTCGCTGCAACAGCTTGCAATCCATGCATGCTCTGGCGAAAGCTGGTGCCGGGCTGGCGGTTTTGCCCTGCTATCTGGGGGAGAGCACCCGCGAACTGCGCCGCTTGTCGGACCCGCTGGAAGGTGAAAGTGTTGATCTGTGGCTGCATGTCAATCAGGACACCCAGCAAATGGCCCGGGTTCGCATTGTCATGGAATACCTGGTTGAACGACTTCAGGCTCTGGAGTCCCAACTGGAGATTTCTTCGACTTTTTAGCGCGCATCAGCCGCAAAACGGCCAGAACTGGTACCAGCGCCAGCACTGGAACTCCTGTTCGCAGGTTTTGAGCTGATTGTCATATCGTAAGGCCCGGTTCTGCACCCGTCCCGCCAGGTTCATGACGGCCGGCTTTTGCTCAAAACTCCTGCGAGCGTACCCTCCACGGCCCTCATGGTAGGCAAGATACAGCTTCCTGGGTGCTGAATAGGGAATACCCAGCTGTTGGTGGCTCAGCTGGTTGTACCAGCCTACGAAATCCAGCGCATATTCCATGTCGGTTCGCACGGTAAACCAGCCCTCGCCGTTGGCTACGAGATATTCCTGCCAGGCAGGGTCCAGTGCCTGGGCATACCCGTAGGCTGTTGTCGGCCTGGTCCAGGGGATAAATCCCCACAGCAGGGTTCGTGGCGGCCGGGCATGACTGCGGAATGAGGATTCGTAGTAGACGAACGCCATCTGGGTGGCGATGGGGGTGCCCCAGCGTTGCTCGGATTCGCTGGCGTAGTCGTACCAGACGGGGTGCTCCCGGAAAATTTCGCAGACATCTTCGGGGTTTGCCGGGGGATCCGGTGCCAGAAGGCTGAAGCGAAGGGTTGCCCAGGTGCCCATCAACAGACCGAGTATCGGGAGCCCATACCATCTGGCCCGGCTTTTCCAGATCTCCAGAGTTGTGCGCCGGCCTCTGTTTCGCCGGCGAGGTGTTTTCCGTATTCCTACCAAACCGTCATCTCCGGCCCCCCGGGATTGCTTGCCGCACGCATCACACCCATGGCATAAGGGAATCAACGACACGTTCTGGATGATAGGTAAATGATGCGATTTCCCCTAATTAAACCTCTTTTAGTCACAGCCCTGCTGATGACCGGCACTGCCCAGGCGGCGCCGGATGCCCGGGAGGTGCTGGCAGTATCGCCTGTTGACGACATTGTGGCCCGCTACCCGGCGATGATGAGCCAGGGCATCCGTGAGGGGCTGAAGCAGAATGGTCAGCTCCCTCCGATGATGGCCAATACCATCGGCAACATTGTCAGCAGCGGCTTCAACTCGGTGGACATCGAGAAGCAGATCGTTAACGATCTGCAAACCAGCCTCACCGACTCGCAGCTTCAGGCCGTTCATGACTGGTACGAAACCCCCGTGGCCAAAAAGATCTCCGCCGCCGAGATTGCGGCTTCCGAGCCCTCTGCCTGGCAGGAAATCCAGGCCAGCGCAGCGGAACTGAACAGCCAGTACAAAGGCACCCGCAGAGCGGACATGTTCGATCGGTTTGATCGGGCGGCCCGGGCAACAGAGAGCGCGGTAGATACCACCATCGCAGTCCAGCTCGGTCTGGCAACTGCGATGGCGGCGTTCAGCAGTGACTCGGCCAATTATGAACAGCTACGCCAGCGCATTGAAAGCCAGCGCAGCATGCTCAGGGGCGTTGTTGGTCAGCAGGTTTACGACAGCTATCTGTACACCTACCAGAACATCGGTGCACAGGAGATGGGCCTGTACCTGGAGTTTCTGGAGAGCCCGGCCGGTTCAGCCTTCTCGAAGGTTGTGACCAACAGCATTCAGCAGGCAATTACCGAACCGGTGGAGAGTATCGGCAAGCAGATGTCGCGGTTTCTCAGTCCGGAATCACCAGGCAGTCAGTGAATCCTGCAAGCTCCCTGTAGACGTCGTCCCGTTTGCGCTCATAGCGATGGGAAAAGTGGAATGCAATCAGTTGCCGAACGTTCGCCGCGTTGGCGATGTCGGCACACGCCCTGGTGGTAAGGTGATGCGTTCGCCGGGCCTGATCCTCGTCCACCGCCATGAAGGAGGCCTCACAGAACAGCGTGTGGGCCCCCTGGGCCAGATTCGTCATTTTCCCGATGTTATCAGGGGTGTCGGCGAAATCCGTGCCGTAGGCGATTTTTTCCCCCGGCGCCTGAATCAGGAGGTTGCGGGCCAGATCCTCAGCGCGATAGGTGCATCTGGCGTCGGGTGAGATCAGTTTATCCGGCCGCTGGCGCAGCACGGCCATTTTCAGGTCGTGTAGCCAGGGGCCGGGTTTCAGGCCTTCAGCCCGCAACCGGTCATTGCGCACCTGCAGTTTGCCGAAGGGTTCCAGGGCGAAAGCCAGAACAGGCGTGCCGTGGTCCAGCATGGCAGCACGAACCTGGAATTCCGGTTCCCGGAGCAGCACATCGCCAGAGGTGGGCTGGTCTTCCAGCACCGTGGGCGTGCTGTCGCCGGCGGTTATTCTCCAGCGCTTCAGGTGGTCGCCGTGCCATTCGTGAACCACGAATCTCGGGCCCCGATCCTCCACGCGATCCCACAGAATACCGCTGATCAATCCGGTGATGTGCCGCACCAACCCTGGTGGTCCGAACAGCCGGCAGGGCGGGAAGTGACCGATCCGGCTGCGAAGAAACCACATGAACCCCCCGATATGGTCGGCGTGGCAATGACTGATGAAAACGTCACTCACCTGGTGCGCAGACCGGAGTGGCATGCGCCCGGTATCGCCCAGATCAAACAGAAGACTGCGGGCTTGATGCAGAAGCCTGAGCTGCAACAAAGGGTCACCGCAAACACCGTTCACGAGGGACGCGACTACGGGCCCTGCACGCACTGCCACTTGCGGATCGCTGGTAACGCTGGTCAGGGCGCCCAACTCGACGCTGACCTGGACAGCACCATCGCTCTGTTGCTTGCGGCCCATGGGGTCTCCCGATTGATGAATTATTCGGTGAGTGGGATTTGTGCAAAGCTGGAATAGGGTCCAATCTCCCTAGTATATGCCAGTGAGGAGTGCCGTTATGGATTTCAACGCCTATCAGAAAGCCTTGTCCTCACAATTGAGGGGGGTGGAATGTCCGTTTCCAGAGCAGGAACTTGCGGAGCGTCTGGCCCGTGTCCGGGACAGGATGGCCCGGGAGGATTTTGGTGCGCTGCTGCTGACTGATCCTTCCGACATTTTTTACCTGACCGGTTACAGCACCTTTGAGGTGTCTGTGCATGTGGCCCTGGTGGTTACCCAGGAGGACCTTCTGTTGCAGGTGCCTTCCATTGAAATGGGGCCAGCCATGGTGACCACCCGGGTTGCCCGGGTCAGCGGCTACCGCTGGGAAGGCATCGGTGAAGTGCTCGAACCGCTGGTCCAGGCTCTTAACGACGGCGTGGAAACGGTGGGCATTGATGCCTGGCACGGGTCCCTGCGCCATGGCGTGCTGGAAAGCCTGAAGGCACGAATGGCAAGCGTTCGATTTCTGAACAACGGCGGTCTGTTGAAACAGATCCGGATCGTGAAGTCGGATGCCGAAATCCGTTCTTTGCGGGAAAGCGCGCGGATCACCGCCGAAGGTCTCAGGGCGGCCGTGGCCGCGGTCCAGCCGGGTGTCACTGACAATGACATCGCCGCCGAAGGTGCCCGGGCATTGTTGGAGGCTGGCAGTGAGTTTATGAGTATGCAGCCGATTGTCGTGACCGGGCGTCGAAGCAGCGTAATCCACTGCAATCACAAGCGTACGGTGGTGCAGGAAGGCGATCCGGTGTTTCTGGAATTCGGATCAGCCTGGCACCGCTACACCGCCCCGATGATGCAGACTGTCGTGGCCGGGGCAGAACCCTCTTCTGAAATGAGAAAGGTACATGACGGCTGTCGGCGGGTTGTCGACACCCTGCTGGCGTCGGTTCGCCCGGGGGTCACCTTCGATCAGGCCGCCCAGGACGCAGAGAGAGCACTCCAGCCACTGGCCGGCAAGGTGTTCTTCTCCGGAGTCTTCGGCTACACGGTGGGTGCACAATTCCCACCCTCCTGGGTAGAGGGCTCGGGCTTTATAGCCAGGGGCGGCAACATGGAGTTCCGACCCGGCATGGTCTTCCATCTTCCCATCTGCTTGCGCATCCCGGGGCAGTGGGGCATTGGGTGTAGTGAAACCATTCTGGTTACCGAAGATGGTGCGGAACCGATCACGGATAACCCCTGGACGCTTGGTTAATCCAGCCGCAGGTCTGACAGATAAACAGTGCGCGGCTCGGGCAGGCGAACGGCAAAGAGTCCCATACGCCTGATCTGCGACATATCCATGGTTCGGTCGGCTGGTGCGTTTTCAATATCAGCCAGATTCCGGGTAAACGTGTTGAAGCCAGGCTCAAGGATCAGGCGAGTGTTGTAGCGGTCATTGTAGGCATGTTCACTACGGTCGTGGGCGACGTCATTGATTCGGAGCGTCAGTGCTAGTGGTTCCGTCGAGGGGTTGAACATCGTTACGACCAGCCTCTCGAAACCCCGCCAGTCGGACGGCAGGTTATCGAGCGAGATACCCGAGTAGGTTTCCGTGCCCAGAGAAAGCTTCAGGCTGTGAGGGTGATTGACCGAATGGCTGCCAGAGACTGCCGGATTGCCAGACCAGAAGGGCTCCGGGTTCTGATGACTGAAGTCGTAAAGCTGGGGAAGCTGATGATGGATCTGCCATTGTCTGGCAGCCACGATGCCGGTGCCTACCAATTCAAAACACAATAGCAGGGTGGCTGTTGCCGCGAGTAGACACTGGCGGGCAGAAGCCCGTGTTCCCGGCAGAAACACTGGACGCCAGGCGATAATCAACCAACCGCCAATGAGGTTGCGCAGCAGATCCCGCCCGTCCAGGTCGCGGTTATACTCGCCCTGTATCAGCTCGATTCCAGTTCCGACAGCCAGCAATACGGTAGTCACAACCAGCCACAGACGCCAACCGCCCAGCCATTGCCAGGGTCGGACCGCCAGAGTGAGAAGAGCAAACAGAAGGATGTGGCCCAGGTTCCAGACCGATTTTAGAAGTGGCCCCGAAGCCCAGTCAGGCCCGCCAACAAAAAGGAAAGGTGCTATCAGCAGAGAAGCAGCACCGGCCAGCAACGGCAGTTGCCGGCCGATGGTTGGTATTCCCGGTATGAAACCAGGAATCATCAGCTACGGCTGGTTACTTCCAGCAGGTGATAGCCAAACTGGGTCTTGACCGGACCGATAACCGTGTTCAGTTCGCTGTTGAACACCGCCTTGTCGAACTCCGGCACCATCTGGCCCGGGCCGAAGGAGCCCAGGTCGCCGCCATTGCGGCCGGAGGGGCATGAGGAGTGCTGCTTTGCCACTTCGGCAAAGTCCTGACCGCCTTCAATCGCCTTCTTCAGTTCTTCACATTTTGCTTCGCTTTCTACCAGAATGTGGCGCGCTGTTGCCTGTGCCATGATCAATGTCCTTGTGTCGGATGAATGGGTACATCAGAACGGGAATGCTGCCCGCACAGCTCGCCGGAGGCAAGCCTTTTTATCCGTGTTTCTGCGGCCTCACAGTCCAACGGGCAAACCTGTACAATGCCGGCTTTCTTTTCGCCGGCGTTCGCCCGGCCCCACATCGACAGGTTTTTTTCTTGATCTCCACTGCCAATATCACCATGCAATTCGGGGCTAAGCCCCTGTTTGAAAACGTCTCCGCCAAATTCGGTAACGGCAACCGCTATGGCCTGATCGGGGCCAACGGCTGTGGCAAGTCCACACTGATGAAAATCCTGGGTGGCGACCTGGAGCCATCCGCCGGGCAGGTCATGCTGGAGCCCAACACCCGTCTTGGTAAACTGCGACAGGACCAGTTTGCCTACGAGGATTGCTCGGTCATTGATACCGTGATCATGGGGCACGAGGAACTCTGGAACGTCAAGAAGGAACGGGACCGCATCTATTCCCTGGCGGAAATGAGCGAGGAAGACGGCATGGCCGTGGCGGACCTGGAAGTGCAGTTCGCCGAAATGGACGGCTATACCGCCGATGCCCGGGCCGGGGAACTGCTGCTGGGTCTGGATATCCCGCTGGAGCAGCACGACGGCCCCATGAGTGCCCTCGCGCCGGGCTGGAAGTTACGTGTACTGCTGGCTCAGGCCCTGTTTTCCGATCCGGACGTGCTGCTGCTGGACGAGCCCACCAACCACCTGGACATCAACACCATCCGCTGGCTGGAAAACATCCTGGTGGCCCGTAACAGCACCATGATCATCATTTCCCACGACCGCCACTTCCTGAATAGCGTGTGCACCCACATGGCGGACCTGGACTATGGCGAGCTGCGCCTGTTCCCGGGCAACTACGACGAGTACATGACCGCCGCCACCCAGGCCCGCGAGCGCATGCTGGCGGACAACGCCAAGAAGAAGGCCCAGATTGCCGAGCTGCAGCAGTTCGTCAGCCGCTTCTCCGCCAACGCCTCCAAGGCCAAACAGGCCACCTCCCGCGCTCGCCAGATCGACAAGATCCAGCTGGAAGAGGTGAAGCCCTCAAGCCGGGTGAGCCCGTTTATCCGGTTCGAGCAGGGCAAGAAGCTGCACCGCCAGGCTGTGACTTTGAAAAACATGACCAAAGGCTTCGACGACAAGCCGTTGTTCAAGAACCTGAACCTGCAGGTGGAGGCCGGCGAACGCATCGCTATCATCGGTCCCAACGGCATCGGAAAAACCACATTGCTGCAATGTCTGGCAGGCGCCTATACCCCGGACAGCGGCGAGGTGAAATGGACGGACAGTGCGGAAGTGGGCTACTTCGCCCAGGACCACACTGCAGACTTTGCCGAGGATGAAACCCTGACCGACTGGATGGCCCAATGGACCAAGGGTGGCGAACAGCTGGTGCGCGGCACCCTGGGGCGCATGCTGTTTTCCGGGGACGATATCGGCAAATCGGTGCGGGTGATCTCGGGCGGCGAGCAGGGGCGGATGCTGTTCGGCAAGCTGATTCTGCAGAAACCGAATGTGATGCTGATGGATGAGCCCACGAACCACCTGGATATGGAGTCCATTGAGGCGCTGAACCTGGCGCTGGAGAACTATCCGGGTACACTGATTTTCGTTAGCCATGATCGGGAGTTTGTGTCTTCCCTTGCGACCCGGATTATTGAGCTCAAGGCTGATGGGGTGACTGACTTCAGTGGCTCTTATGATGATTATCTTCGGAGCCAGGGGTACCTCTAAGCTTATTGATTCGGGCTTTGGGAGTTTGCGTACGGGTGGGTAGGCCTTTCCAAAACACGCTCCTTGCGGCCCATCCCTGGGGCGCTTGGGCTCCGCACAGTTTTGGAAAGGCCTACCCACCCGCCCGCGCGTGCCTCTGAGCGGCCTTCACTAACAAAGGAAAAAATATGGGCGAGACCGAAATTATCGCTTCAAGCCGTAAATGGGTCGAAGACGTTGTCGTCGGCTACAACCTGTGCCCGTTCGCCAAGCGGGAACTGGTCCGGAACCGGGTTCGGTTTGTAGTGTCGGAAGCCGAAACGGAAGACGAGCTGTTACAGGCCCTGCACTCGGAGCTTCAGCGCTTGGAAGAGGAGCCTGAGATTGAAACCACACTGTTGATTCACCCGGGTGTATTGCAGGACTTCGGGCCCTACAATGAGTTTCTCGATGCCGCCGATGGTTTGTTGTCGTACCTGGATATGGAAGGCGTGTACCAGATTGCCAGTTTCCATCCAGACTACCAGTTTGAGGGCACAGAGCCCGATGCGGCGGAGAACTACACCAATCGTTCACCGTTTCCGATGTTGCATCTGCTAAGGGAAGCCAGCCTGGAAGCGGCGATTAATAGTTATCCTGATGTGGATGCTATACCCCAAAGAAACATCGAGTTGATGGAGAAACTGGGAGCGGAGAGGATGCGGAAAATCCTCGTTAGCTGCGTGGAGAACTCGCCGGAAACAGGGGAGTAGGATCAGGAGCCGGTGGGCAGGGCTTTCCAAAACTGTGCGGAGCCATGGATGGCGGAGCCCAAGCGTCACATGGATGTGCCGCAAGGAGCGTGTTTTGGAAAGCCCTGCCCACCGGCGAATGCACGGATCCTAAGGCCCGGGCGGTTAACTCGGATATAACGGCATAGTTGCAAACCAGATCAACCAGAAGAGTCAGAGCAAATGGGACTGCTTTTCGAGCAAATTGACAGCCAGCCTTCGGTGATCGGTGAGATCACGCTTCGCCGGCGCCGGATTCCTGCTATTGGTGACCGGGATATCTACGAGGTGAAGCTGGGCGAGGAATTCCTGATGTCCAGCATGTTCGTGGATGCTGAAGTAGCCCTCTCGGATATCGGACTTGGCGAAACCGAGGGTGACGACCTGAATGTGGTGGTCGGTGGCCTGGGCCTGGGTTACACCGCCGTGGCCGCGCTCAGGCATGAGCGGGTTGCCGAGTTGCTCGTAGTTGAGTACCTGGAGCCAGTCATCGGCTGGCATCAGCAGGAACTGGTCCCCCTGGGTAAAAACCTGAATGCCGATCCGAGGAACCGCTACGTTCATGGCAGCTTCTTCGACCTTGCGGTTACCGATCCAGAGGTTGGTGGTTTCGATCCTGAGAACCCCGGCAAACAATTTGATGCCATCCTCCTGGACATCGACCATTCACCCCGGGCGCTGCTTCACGATTCAAGCGCCAGCTTTTACACCGCCAACAATTTGCGCCTGATGGCCCGGCAACTGAAGCCCCGGGGCGTGTTTGCCATGTGGTCGAACGAGGGTGAGGATGACGAGTTCATGGCCGTTCTCAACGAAGTGTTCACCGATGTGGCTTGCCATGTCGTATCCTTTTTCAATCCATTTCAGAACAGGGAATCGTTTAACACCGTGTATGTGGCTCGCAAGCCGGGCTGAAAACCGGAGTCTGTATGTCTTTGACCACGCACCGTAGCCGACCTTTCAGTTCCAGCCAGCGTCTGCCCGAGCCGGAGCAGCCGCCGGTTTTGCATAAGCCGGAGGAGGCCGGGGCATTGCTGGCGGAGTTTATCCATCGCTACCCCCGCTTGCTGATTCTGACCGGTGCCGGGGTCAGTACCGATTCGGGCATCCCGGATTACCGGGATGGCGATGGCGCCTGGAAGCGCAAGCAGCCGGTTCAGCACAAGGCGTTCATGGAAGACTTTTACACGCGCCAGCGCTACTGGGGCCGAAGTCTGATTGGCTGGCCGGTGATGCGCAACGCCAGGCCCAATCCCTCTCATCATTACATCTCCGATCTCGAACTGCTGAACCACAGCAGCCTGGTGGTTACCCAGAATGTCGACCGGCTTCACCAGAAGGCGGGTACCCGGGCGGTAACGGATTTGCACGGGCGGGCCGATGAGGTTGTGTGCATGAGTTGCGGCTACCGTTGCCCGCGGGATGAGGTGCACGATCGCTGCGCCGATCTGAACCCGGGCTTCCAGAAATACACGGCCGAGACAGCGCCGGACGGTGATGCCGATCTGGATGTCGATTTCGAGGATTTCCGGCTGGCGGACTGTCCGAAATGCGAGGGGATTCTTAAGCCGGATGTGGTGTTCTTCGGTGACTTCGTTCCGAAAGACCGGGTGTACTCGGCCCTGGATACGCTGAAAGCCAGTGATGGCCTTCTGGTGATCGGTTCGTCGTTGATGGTGTATTCCGGCTTCCGTTTCTGCCGGTACGCCAATGAGTGGAACAAGCCCATTGCCACACTGAATCTTGGGCGGACACGGGCCGAGGATCTGGTGCATCTGAAGTTGAATGCAAGGATCGGGGAGACCCTGAAGGCCTCCCTCGATCAGTTGTAGCGGTTATTACATCAGGTTGTAGATAAATACCACGGCCACCGCTACCGGCGTCACAAAGCGTACGGTGATCAGCCAGAGATTGAACATGCCTGGAGACAGTGCCAGTTCCTTCTCCATGGCCTGGCGCGACATCACCCAGCCTGCGAACAGGGCCACAAGCAAACCACCCAGCGGCAGCATGATGTTGGCGGTGAAGAAGTCCAGCAGGTCGAAAATGGTCTTGCCTTCCAGCATGGGCACAAAGCCAAGCGGAGCGAAGTCAGACCAGAGGTTCAGGGACAGAATCGAGGCAATGCCCAGTCCCCAGCAGACAAAACCGGCGCCCAGCGTGCTGACGGTGCGGTTCATGCCTTTACGCTCCTCCAGCCACTCCACGATAGGCTACAGCAGCGAGATCCCGGATGTCCAGGCGGCGAAGATCAGCAGGACAAAGAACAGGGTGCCGAACAGGGAGCCCATGGGCATCTGGCCGAAAGCCAGCGGCAGGGTCTGGAAGATCAGGCCCGGGCCGGCACCCGGCTCAAGGCCGTTGGCAAACACGATCGGGAAGATGGCCAGACCGGCCAACAGTGCCACACCGGTGTCGATGACCGACACGGTCATGGAGGTCTTGGCGATGGAAATATTCTTGGGCAGGTAGGAGCCGTAGGCCATCATTACTGCCATACCCAGGCTCAGGGTGAAGAACGCATGGCCCAGAGCTACCAGGATCCCGGACGTTGTGAGCTTGGAGAAATCCGGCTGAAACAGAAACGCCGCGGCCTGGCCAAAGTGCCCGGTGGTCATTGCATACCCCACCACAATGAGCAGGAGCACGAACAGGGCTGGCATCAGGATGCTGACCGCCCGCTCAAGACCCGAGCGAACGCCCCTCACAACCACAACCATGACCAGAGCCATGAACAATGTATGCCAGGCGAGCAGGGTGGTGGGATCACTCAGCAGACCCGAGAAGATAGCGCCGACGGCGTCAGCAGTCTGGCCGGTAAGCTGGCCGCTGGCGGTTGTGCCCACGTAGGAAATGGCCCAGCCGCCAATCACCGAATAGAATGAGAGAATAAGGAAACCCGCCAGAATACCGATGGCACCGACCAGCTTCCAGGCCGGGTTGAGGCCGTCCCGTTCGGCAATCAGGCTCAGGCTCTTGACGGGGCTTCGACCGCCGTGACGACCGATCATGACTTCCGCCATCATGATGGGAATACCCACAACTGCGATGCACAGTAGGTAAACCAGCACGAAGGCGCCGCCCCCGTTTTCGCCGGTCACGTAGGGAAATTTCCAGATATTGCCCAGGCCCACGGCGGAGCCGGTAGCGGCAAGAATAAAGGCCAGACGTGATGACCAGAGCCCGCGTTGGGCGTTTGAACCTTCAAGCGCCCCCGAATAGGCGGCGGAATCTGAAGAAGTGACGGACATAACTATCTCCCGGAGTATTTGTTTTTGTATCAGGGTTTAAGAGGGAAGCTGCAGCTGCCTGCAGCTTCCTGAGGGGTGCGCCGGTGTCAGCTCAGCCGGTGCGAGCCAACCGCTCGGGTGCCAGGCTGGCTCCGGCGGTGTGCTTTTTGAACCGTTCCTCCGCCAGTTCGTTGGCGATCTCCCCGGTGGGGCGCCCTGAGCGGTCGGAACGGTTGAAGATTTCGGTCAGGGTGTCGCCGATGGTCTCGACGTGGGCCCGAACGGTTTCCGGAGTGGCGCCAGTGCGCTCGTAGAACACATCGATGATGCCACCGGCGTTGATGGCAAAATCCGGCGCATAGAGGATGCCCCGGTCCCGCAGCATGGCATCATGCTCCGGGTGTTCCAGCAGGTTATTGGCGGCGCCGGCGACAATGCGGGCCTGCAGCTGGGGAATGCTGTGATCGTTCAGTACCGCGCCCATGGCGCAGGGCGCAACCACGTCTACCGGCAGGGAGAGAATGTCCTGGGCGGCGGCCGGTCTGGCTCCCAGCTGATCCACTGCCCGCTGCATGTTGTCCTCGTGGATGTCATACACCCAGAGATCAGCGCCAGCGTCCTTGAGGTGTCTGGCCAGCCGGAAACCAACATTGCCGATGCCCTGAATGGCCACCTTCAAGCCGTTGAGATTATCCCGTCCGAGTTTGTGTTTCACCGCTGCCTTCAGGCCAATAAACGTCCCGTAAGCAGTTGCCGGTGATGGGTCGCCGTTACTGGGATTGCCGTCGAAGCCGGTCCGCGAGGCGATGCCGGCAATGTGGCCGGTGTGTCGGCCCATGATCTTGAGGTCCGGTACGCTGGTGCCGGAATCCTCTGCCGCAATGTACTGCCCGCCCAGACTTTCCAGATGACGGCCCATGGCCTCCATCAGCGCTTCGGTTTTCTGTTTGCGCGGGTCACCAATAATCACCGACTTGCCGCCACCCAGATCCAGGTTGGCGAGCGCCGATTTGTAGGTCATGCCCCGTGAAAGCCGCAATACGTCGCGCACCGCCTCTTCATCGGAGGCATAGGGAAACATTCGGCAGCCACCCAGTGCGGGGCCGCGGGAAGTGTTATGGATAGCAACGATGGCCTTCAGGCCGCTTTCGGGATCGCAGAAAAAGGACAGATGTTCGTGGTTATCGAACTCGGGATGGCTGAATAGCATTGTGAAATCCTCTCCCACCGGCCGGATCTCGGCATGAGCGGGTATCTTGTTCTTGTCGACCGGCTTGTGGCCGGCGTTTCGATTTCAGGTGTCCGCTTTTCGCTTGGGGGGTACCCATTGAAACTGCCCTTTTGGGGCTGGACGAAAAACAAACTAGCCGCATTTAACGTTAACGTCAACATGCAAAAGTGAACTATTCGGTGCGGTGGTTGTTCTTCGGTTTACAGGCTTTCCTGGAAAGTTTCGGCGTAATCACGGGTTTATCTATTCGTGCTTTCTGCTCGGATCTGGTCCATTAGTCGCAGATCTGGTGGTTTCTGCGGGAACTACCTATACGCGTTTCGGGGAAACTGGCCTAGTTTCCCCTGATGTCTGTCGCTTCCTATTCTTATCAGCTTCAGCCGGCCCGGGTACGGGTGGAGTTTTTCCGGCTACTTCCCATCTCCTTGTTTGTGGTGGCGTTCGGCGCTGCCTTTGGGTTGGCCGCTACCCAGAAAGGTCTTGAACCACTCCAGGCCGTGCTGATGAGTGCCACGGTCTTTGCCGGGGCCTCCCAGTTTGCCGCCGTCGATATGTGGGGCGCTGAAGTCTCTGTCCTCCCAATGATTGCCGTGGTCTTCGCCATTAACTCCCGCCACCTGCTGATGGGCGCTTCCCTGTACCCGATGCTCCGAGATGTATCGCCTGGCAAGCGCTACGGCCTTTTGCTGCTGCTGACAGACGCCAACTGGGCGGTTTCTGCCCAGGAGTATCAGAGCGGTCGGCGTAATCTGGAAGTCATTCTGGGAGGCGGCCTGGCTTTGTGGCTGGCCTGGATCATCGGAACGGGCCTTGGCGTTTATTTCGGCGGCCTGTTGCAGAATCCCAAATCCCTTGGGCTGGATATGGTGCTGGGCTGCTTCCTGCTGGCCATGGCCCTGGGCGGCAAGAAATCACCCAGGGTGCTCGTGGCCTGGACAGTGGCCGCGCTGGCATCACTGGCTGCCTGGAAGTGGCTGCCGCCCAATACCCATGTGGTGGTGGGTGCGCTTGCAGGGGGCGCGATCGGGTTTTTCTGGTTGGAGCAAAAACCTGCAGACACCCAGCGACAGCCGGATATTGAGGAGGCGAGTGATGGCCATTGAAACCACCACGGCCGGTATACTCCTGCTGATCGCGATCATGACAGTGGTCACGCTGGCGACCCGTTTCGGCGGCGTATTTATCATGTCCTTTGTAAAGATCAACCCTCGCATCGAGAGCTTCATCAACACCATGGCCAGCTCCGTGCTGATCGCCATTATCGTTCCCATGGCGTTCAGTGGTGACCTCGGGGCAGTCGCTGCTCTGGTGGTCACAGCGGTGATCATGCTGGCTCTTCGCAAACCCCTGCCAGCCATTGCAGCGGGGATTGCGGCTGCTGGACTCGTCCGCTATCTGGCGTAACTTCCCGAATCTGAAGTGATTAAAAACTGCTCAAGTATCGACGCTCGCGGCCGATACACCTGTGTAGTGAATACAGGTACCCGAAGCCATGATTTCCTCCAGTCAGATTTCGCTTTTCCAGGACAGTTCCCGCCAGGTATCGGCTTTCGACAGCACCCAGCTGCGCATCAACCGGCAAGCGCCAGCGCCCCGGGCTAATGAAAATGCGGTGGGCTCTGAACTGACGCTCATGCGCCAGGCTGCCTACCGTTACAGCAGCCAGGAGCAGCTCGCGTTCAGTGGAAGCAGCACCGTGACGGGTGACGGTCAGCAGAGCGTTTTCACCAGTGCAAAGCTGGCCGAGAAAACCTCAGAGCTGTTCCTGATGGGCCAGCAGGCGCTGAGCGTAAGCCGTGCGGCTCTGGGCGGTGATGCTGGCGTCGAGGGTCGTGGCAGCCTTTCGGTTTCCGCCGGGCGCTACATGTTCTACTCGGAGAGCGAATCCAGAAGCTTTGCCTCTACCGGCACCATCAGCCTGGAGAATGGCGAAACCATTGATTTCACGCTCTCCCTGCGGCAGTCGCAGTCTCGCACTTACGAGTATTCCGAGCTGGTCCAGATCCAGGAACGGCCGCTCACCGATCCTCTGGTGATTAACTTTGGCAATGCCACCGCGCGCCTGACCGACACGCTGTTCGAATTCGATCTGAACGGCGACGGAGAAACCGGCCAGTTCGCCACCCTGGGCAGTGGCAGCGGCTATCTGGTGCTGGATCGCAACGGCAACGGCAAGGTGGACGATGGCACTGAATTGTTTGGCCCCCAGAGCGGCTCCGGCTTCAGTGAGCTGGCTCGATTCGATGACGATGGCAACCGCTGGATTGATGCCAATGATGAGATCTTCAAATCGCTGTCCGTTTGGGTTCAGACCGCCGATGGTTCAGAGGCTCTGAGGTCCCTGGAGGAGGTAGGCGTTCAGGCCCTCTACGTGGATAGCGTGGACGACCGATTCACTCTGGCGAACAGTCAGGGCGTGCCCCTGGGCCAGATCAAGGGTTCCGGTATTTACCTGACGACCGACGGCGAAGTCCGCACCCTGGAAGAAATCGATCTTGCAGAGCAGAATACCGCCGACGCGCCGGCCGCGGAGACCGTACTGAGCTCTGACCGCGGCTCACCAGATCGCGGCGGTAACGGCCTGGTTGAGGCTCGGGTGGAGGCTATCCGCTCGGCACTGGAGAAGCTGAACGAAATCCGCGAAAAGCAAAAAGCGTTTATCGAAGAGTCCAAAGACGCGGGCAAGCCCGAATCACCGCTTGATGACTACCTGAAGCTCATCGATAAAATGCGGCTGGAAATGCTGAACAGCCAGGATGAGAAGAAGCAGGCTGCGAGTCGGTATCTGGAGTTTGCCAGCCTATGACTTCCGGATCTGGAGTATGAAACAGGCGGGCAGGGGTTCCCAAAAAACGCTGTAAATACTTCCCTGTACGCTTGGCTCCGCCATCCCTGGCTCCGCACATTTTTGGGAACCCCTGCCCGCCTGTTTCCCGTGCCTAGGGACTGACTTCTGGCATTGGGTTGGTATTTCTGAGTGCTAGTTCCCCAATGCCGGGTAGCTTGACTCCGAGTGCCATCGGGTTAATCCCGAAAGAAAGACCCAAAAGGTTCAGTTCCAGCCCTTCGCGGACACCTGCCAACACGCCAAAATACCCGCCCAGCGAAACCTGGTAACCAGCGCCACCCGGAACCTCTGCGAACACCCGATCGCCCAGGTAGTCCTTGCCAATAGCGTGGTTGGGCAAAGCGACATCAAGTCCAGGAACCTCCCGTATCACCCAGGCCACGAAGGTATTGCTGTTGGGGCCCGGCCAGGCTTCGTATTCGGTCGGGTAGGGGTAGGATTCCACTGCCCGGTAGATGTCGGGAATAAGCTTTTCTGCCTCTTCTCCGCGGATATCAGCATAGAGTTCCGGTTTCGCACCATACCAGTGCCTGTCCGGTTCACCCGGCCGGGAATCGACCACGTAGCTGCGCCAACCTGTAACTTCATGAACCCGGTAGTGGCTGGCGCCTTTTTCCTTGGTGGCTATCCAGGTATGGACTGCAAAGTAGCCTCGCCAGCTCCAGGCCCGAGCCCCGTAGACCTGGACGATGGCCTCGTCGGCCTGTTCGGGCAGGGGCGCAATGCGGGCGCTTTCCCGGGTGGCTGTCTGCCAGCTCTCCGCTCCCTGCAAGCTGCCGCTGGTGGCCAGCAGGATTGGGCCGGAAAGCAGCAGGAGCACCGCACCGACAAACCAGCTGGTGTATTTCAGAAATCGTTTCATGAATCCAATCCAGAACGTGAGGGTATCCGGGACTCGTCGGGGCTCAGAAAGTTCCGGATGGCGTTATTCATTGTAGTGAACAAATACGTCCTTCGTCTTGTTGCGGATGAGGACTGTGCCGGGCTGTAGTTTGCTGGCATCAGGCTTGTCTTCTAGGCTGAAAACTACAAGCTGAAATTTTAAGGAGGGTTCCATGTCTGACCATCATGTCTACAAAAAAGTGGAAATTGTCGGGTCTTCCAAGAAGAGCATTGAAGACGCCATCGAGAACGCACTGGAGGAGTGCGGCAAAAGTGTTCGCAACATGGAGTGGTTTGAGGTAACCGAAACCCGCGGCCATATCGTGGATGGCAAGGTCGGCCATTATCAGGTGGTTATGAAAGTAGGGTTTCGTATCGCTGACAGCTAAGGCTGGCGGGTCCTCAGCTGCTTCGAATGGTCCGGTGCCGGATAGACGAAACCAACTGGTTCATCAGTTCCCGGGCTTCGCCCTCATGCAGGCTGTGACATTTTTCCTGCAATACCCGGCGGTCGTGGTTGGATGAGGCGCTGGTGACGTCCTTGAGCAGATCCAGATACTGGCAGGCAGCCAGGTGGGCCTTTATTTCCGCATCGATCAGCCGGGTAACCAGTTCATCAACGGATTCGGTGCAGAACGGACGGTTCCGGTTCAACAGGTTGCGTGCCTCCAGGGCAGCATTGCGGGCTTCCAGTCTGAGTTCGCCGGCGGCCTCGCCCGCTTCAACCGCCCTCAGGAACATGCCTAGGCGTTCATGAAGATGCCATACCTGGGGCCATATCTTGCTGTAGGCTTCCACTTCTGTGTGATAACGGGCTTCTTCAACCGGCGAGCCTGACGCTCCGTTGCTGGCCTCCCCGGGACGATTGAACTGCGCGACTCTTATATCGTCCACTTCCCGCCATAGGGTGTCCGAGCGCTCACGCAGCGCTGTCAGTTGCTCCTGGTATCGGCGTCGTGCCCCTGAGCCCAAAAACAGGGCAATGAGCGCCAGGCCCAGCGCTCCGGCGGCAAGAAGGAGCGGCAGGCCACCTGCCGATACCGTGCTCCAAAATGGGTCTGCATCCATAATATCTGACCCCTGCACAAATCCTGTCTGGGTCTTTCAGTATAGAAGTTAATCCTGCGTCTGCTGTCGAAAGGGTAGGACAGATTGTGCCTCTTTGAAGTACCCGAGGACGTGTTCGGTTTCTTCGTGGGTGAAGTTTTCTATCGCCTCTCGGAAGCCGGGGTGAAGGATTCCGTGCCAGGAATGGGTAATCACCGGCTCAAAACCGCGCACCAGTTTATGCTCGCCCTGGGCGCCGGCGTCAATGTGGCTGAGGCCCAGCTCCATGGCCAGCTCGATGCCCTGGTAATAGCAGGTTTCGAAGTGCAGCTGGTTGTATTCGTCCAGGCACCCCCAGTAACGCCCGTACAGGGTGGTTTTGCCTGCCAGGAACAGCGCTCCGGCAATCATTTCACCTTCGCGCTGGGCGATCACGAGGTGCACATGTTCGGGTAACTGTTCCCGAAGCAGCTCAAAGAAGCGCTTGTTGAGGTACGGCCGCTGGCCCCGTTTCAGGTAGGTAGCCTGGTAAAACACATAGAAGGCAGACAGCACATGCTCGGGAATATCCCGGCCGTGGAAACGGGCAAAGGAAATGCCCTGTTCAGCAACCTGGCGACGCTCCTTGCGTATGGATTTTCGCTTGCGGGACGTCAGAGCTGCCAGGAAATCCTCGAAGTTCCCGTAACCGTGGTTGTGCCAGTGGAACTGGCATCCAATGCGGTGTAGCTCCTGGTCGTGCTGGAGCAGTTTCTGGTCCTCGCTGTCCGGAAAGAGAAGGTGCCAGGAGTGGGCGCCCAGTTTGTCGGTCAGCGTGTCCAGCAGATCATGAATCTGCTCGGGTGTCAGTTGTTCCCGCAGGTCCGGGGCCAGCAACAGTCGGGGCCCGGCAGAAGGCGTAAACGGGATGGCGATCAGCAATTTCGGATAGTACGCAAGGCCATGTCGCTGATAGGCATCGGCCCAGGCCCAATCGAAAACATATTCCCCCATGGAGTGGCTTTTCAGGAAAGCCGGTGCCAGGCCCACGATTTTGTCGTCCGACTTGAACACAAGGTGGCTGGGAGACCAACCGGTGGCTTCGGACGTGCAGCCGGAGGCTTCGAGAGCCTGGAAAAACTCGTAGCGAAGAAAAGGGTTGGTGCAGCCCGCCAGTCGTTCCCACTCTCGTGCGGGAATGTCGTTGATGCTGGCGCAGGTTTCCAGGGTAAGAGTCGCTTGTCCGGATTCTGGCATGGTGCGGGAAAACTCCTGTGTGTACCCGTTACCATACGTCAGAACATGGCTTTTGATCACCCTCGGCGGCCCTCCGGAACGTCGTCTGTGACTGTGTAAAGGTTCTGCAAAGCGGGCAGGGCCAGTCCGGCACCAGATCCCGAGCGTGTTAGACTTCATCCAGCTATGGTGGCCGGCACGACAGTTGGAGAGGCAAGATGCAGAACAGGGTGTTACTGGTCGAAGACGATGATGAATTACGGCAACTGCTCGCACGTTACCTGACCAATCAGGGGTTCACCGTTCGCGAGGCGGCAAACGGGCGGGACGGACTGGCCCTGGCGCTTGGCCAGGACTGCGATATTGTCGTGCTCGACATAATGTTGCCCGACATCAGTGGTCTTGAGGTGCTGCGGGAATTGAGGGCAGAGACGCATCTGCCGGTTGTGCTGCTGACTGCCCGAGGCGATGAAACCGATCGGATTGTGGGTTTTGAAGTCGGTGCTGATGATTACATTCCCAAGCCCTGCAACCCTCGCGAGCTGGTGGCCCGGCTGCAGGCGCTGTTGCGGCGGATTGCCTGGGACCAGAAAACCGAAGTCAATGCGGCGCGGACCTATGGCGATCTGAGAGTCGAGCCCGGCCATCGCCGGATTTATCAGAACGATGTAGCCATGGAACTGACCGCCACCGAATACGAGGTTCTCCAGGTCCTGCTGGCCCATGCCGGCAGCGTCGTACGCAAAACGGACCTGATGCAATGGGCCCTGGGACGCCGGCTCGAGGCATACGACCGAACCCTGGATATGCACATCAGTAACCTTCGCAAAAAGCTGGGCAACGACGATCCGCCCCGGATTGAGACCGTTCGGGGGCTGGGTTACAGCTATCGGGTGCCGGAATGAAGCAGCGGCCCATGTTCCCGCTGTTCTGGCGGATCTTCCTCTCCATCTGGCTGGCCATGGCGGTCACCGTGGTGGCCAGTAACCTGGCAACCAGAATGCTCCTGGATCGCGAACGGGAAGCGATCGAGCGGCAGGCAGGGCTCAGGGATCTGGCCGAGGAGGCAATCGCTATCCGTGAGGCTGGTGATCGAAGCGCTGCCTGGCGTTTTCTGAGGGACGAGGGCGAGCGTCTTGAACTGTTTCTGGTGCTGCTGGAGCAGGATGAAAATGATGGCAAGCTGCCTTCGTTCATTCGCGACCGAATGAAATCCGGCTGGTACCCGCAGAAACCGGCGGTTCTGGATGTGGGCGGTGATTACCGCCTGGTGGCCTGGCCGCGGGTGCAGGGCGCCGGCTGGCTCAACCCCAGGTTCTTCCGGGCTATCGAGCTGGGCCTGGCTCTATTGATGATTTCCCTGGCGTGCTGGTGGATTGCCCGCATGGTATCAAGACCGCTGCGGCATATGGAAACCACCGCCCGCGCGATTGCGGGAGGGGACAATTCACTCAGGGTCAGCGACAAGATCGCGCAACGCAGGGATGAGGTAGGGCAACTGGCAACAGCCTTCAATGCCATGACAGAGCAGCTTTGCAGTCTTCTGGATCGCCAGAAACACTTGCTTCGGGATATTTCCCACGATCTGCGAACGCCGCTCACCCGCCAGCGTATTGCCATTGAACTGGCGAACGAAGCCGGCGCAGACGAAGAGCTTATGGCGAGTATTCTGCGCCAGAACGAGCGGCTCGAAACCATGACCGGGCAGATACTGACGCTGTACCGGGTTACGGAGGCCGGCGGCAATATTGAGCGCGAGCCCCTCCGGCTGGTACATGTAGTCAATCAGGTGCTCACGGATGCGGCCGATTATGCCGAACACCAGGGGGTGGACTGCAAGCTCGTGGTGTCGCCTGAAAGCTCGCGGGCATCGGTATTGGGTGATGAGGGGCTTCTGCAGCGAGCAATCGACAACATCCTTCAAAACGCCCTGGATCACACACCACCAGGCAGAGCTGTTCACCTGGCCGTCACGGTGGCCGATGACTTGTTGAGTCTGACGGTTGATGATGAAGGGCCAGGCGTTGCGGATGAGATGATTGGTCAGCTTTTTGAGCCGTTCTTCCGGGCGGACAAGTCCCGCGGCGGCAAGGGATGGGGCCTGGGCCTGGCCATCGCCAGAGACATTGTTGCTGCCCACGATGGAGTGATCGCGGCAGCGGCGGGCGAGCATGGAGGGTTAAGGGTGACGCTTCGCCTTCCTGTGTTTTTCGGCGGTGGCTGATTCTGGCTCCGGATCGGAGGGCTTGAGTTTCTCCGCGCCGGAAAAGTCGATACCCTCCTGCAACTCGTCCTCGTCAAAGCGAATTCCGCACGCTGCTTTGCGTATTCTTGCGGGTTTGGCAGTGCCAGGGTTGTTGTATTCGTCTTCAGAGGCCATTGGTCGGTGTCCATGAAAAAAGATTACCCCGTTCCAGCAGGATACCTTGAGCGTGAAACGGAAGTGAAGAAAAGCCGGTTCATTGCCCGGGTAGCGCCCGTGAGTTCCCGGGAGGAGGTGAAAGACTGGCTGGAACAGGCACACCAGGACCACCCGGACGCCCGTCATATCTGCTGGGCCTACCAGATCGGCCGCCCTGGTTCTGCCGCTGAGGCCGCCATGAACGACGATGGCGAGCCCTCCGGAACCGCCGGGAAGCCGATTCTCAACGTGATTCAGCACAAGGATATGGGCGATGTCCTGGTGATGGTTATCCGGTACTTCGGCGGGATCAAGCTGGGTGCCGGCGGACTGGTGCGGGCCTATGCCGGGGCGGCAGAGAGCGTGCTGTCAGCGGTTGACCGGGTGGTGCAAACACCCATGACGGACGCGCTGGTTTCCCTGTCCTTCGCCGATGAGCAGCCCCTGCGACACTGGTGCGACGTTAACGGTGCATCGGTGGAGTCTGTTGATTATGGCGCGTCCGTTCGCGCCCGGGTGCTGGTTCCGGAGGACCAACTGGCAGCGTTCGGGGCTTTCTGCGATGCCCAGAAGCTGGATTACAGTTTTGAAAGGTGATGGATCCCGGGGGCATCGTACCGCGTCCGCTAAGCGTATACTGTTGAAAAAGCGAATTCTCAACCGAGGGCAGAAATCATGATGCGTTTTCTGATGTTGGCGCTTGTCACACTGGCCATGACCGGTTGCGCCAGCAATGTGGTGACCGACTACAACTCGTCTGTGGTTTTTGGGAATTATTCATCCTGGGCGTTTGCCAGTGGTACGAACGAGTCGTCATTCACCTCACTCGACGGCACACGGGTACGCAGTGCCGTTGAGAGGGAGCTGAATCGCAAAGCGTTGCGACAGGTGCCTGAGGCGGAAGCGGATTTGCTTGTAAGCTGGCAGATTGTGCCGGAAGAGAGGCTCGAACAGACTGGCCTGGGCCTCGGGTTTGGCTTTGGTAGCGGAAATTTCGGCTGGGCCTTGTCCGCGCCGCCACCGGTGCGTGAAATTGAAGAGGGCAAGCTGGTGGTCGAACTGGCGGACAGCAAGTCGAAGGAAGTTGTCTGGCGTGCAGCCAGTCGCCGCTACCTCAATGAAAACCAGTCACCCGAGACCCGCAGGGAGCTGATCGACGAGGTCGTGGCTGAAATGTTTACCAAGTATCCCCCCGGTCTTGATTAAAAGACCGGGCAAGACCGGAATGGCACGGAGACGGAATGAAGAAGCGATCTGAGGGCGGCCTGGTTTTCTCGACAGAACAGGGGCGCATGTGCCCCGATTGCCGTAACCCGGTGAACGAGTGCACCTGCGCTGCAGCGTCGCGGCCGGCCGGCGACGGCATTGTCCGGGTGAGCCGGGAAACCAAGGGCCGCAAAGGCAAGGGTGTCACCCTGATTACCGGCATTCCACTGGATGACAAGGAACTGAAGGCTTACGCCAAGGTGTTGAAAGCCAAATGCGGCACCGGTGGTACGGTAAAAGACGGCGTAGTCGAGATTCAGGGCGACCAGCGGGACCTCCTGGTTCCACTTCTCGAACAGAAAGGGTGGATCGTCAAGCGCGCCGGTGGCTGATGGTATAACACGCAATTCCCTTATGCTCACGTTACAATAGACCCTGCGAAGAACGAATCCCGAGTTTCACATCAACCGGAATCTGGCCGAAAATCCCCGGGAATATCCTGTGGGATGGCGGTTTCCGTTCGACCGGAGGCGAGCATGCATATACTGGTTTTGGGCGCAGGCGTTGTGGGCATTACCACAGCCTGGTATCTGCAGAAGCAGGGGCACCAGGTAACCGTGGTTGATCGCCAGAACCAGCCCGGCGTGGAGACCAGTTATGCCAACGGGGGGCAGATCTCGGTCTCCCATGCCGAACCCTGGGCCAATCCATCAGCGCCCCTGAAGGTGTTGAAATGGCTCACCAAGCCGGATGCGCCTCTGCTGTTCCGGCCAACGCTGGATCCCAGCCAGTGGCGCTGGGCGCTTTCCTTCCTGGGGCAATGCACGTCGGCCAGGGCCGCTCACAATATCCGCCAGATGGTGAACCTTGGCACCTACAGCCGTAGCCAGTTGCAGGCTCTTCGCAAGGAGGCCGGTATAGAGTACAACCACCTCGAGAAGGGTATCCTGCATTTCTACACCAATCCGGCCGAATTTGACGGTGCCATCGAGCCTACCCGAATCATGCAGGATCTTGGCTGTGACCGGCAGATCATCGACGCTGACCGCGCAGTTGAACTGGAGCCGGCACTCAAACCGATCCAGGACCGGATCGCGGGTGCAACCTACACCTCTGAAGATGAGTCCGGTGATGCCCGGATGTTTACCCAGAACCTGGCAAAACGCTGCGCCGAGGCGGGAGTAGAGTTCCGGTACGGCACTGAAATTCTTGCGTTCGAGCGTGCCGGTGAACGGGTGCTTGGCGTCCAGACCCTTCACGACGGCCACCATGAGACGCTCCGTGCAGACGCCTACGTGCTGAGCATGGGGAGTTTCAGTGCGGCACTCGCCCGGCAGCTGGGCATTTTCCTGAACATCTATCCGGCCAAGGGTTATTCGATTACCGTGCCGGTGAAAAACGAAGAGGCGGCGTTCCAGGTCAGCCTGACCGACGATGAGTACAAGCTGGTATTCTCACGCCTGGGCGATCGCATGCGTGTGGCAGGCACGGCAGAACTCAGTGGCTACAGCCGGAAACTGAATTACACCCGTTGTCGCGCCATCGTCCGGCGCACTGCGGAAGTTATGCCAGAGGCGGGCTACTGGGACCAGGCCGAATTCTGGACCGGTCTGCGGCCGGCAACTCCCTCCAATGTGCCCTACATCGGAAAGAGCCACTTTGCCAACCTCTACCTGAACACCGGGCACGGCACCCTGGGGTGGACCCATTCCTGTGGCTCCGCCGCCGCGCTTGCGGACATTATTGACGGCCGTAAGCCTGAGGTGGATTTTACGTTTTCCGGGCTATAGAAATGAAAAGGGGCCAGATGAAAGCCTTCATCTGGCCCCAGTCTTCAGCGTTCGGCCGGTTTACTGCAACTGATCCCGAATCAGCTTCTTGTTGATCTTGCCAACACTGGTCTTCGGAATATCCTCGACAAAATCAATATGCTCGGGGATTGCCCATTTATTGATCTCGCCACTCTCCACAAACTGCTTCAGGTGGTTCTGGATATCCTCGACACTGGCTTGTTCACCTTGCTTGAGGGTAACCAGAGCGTGAGGACGCTCGCCCCATTTTTCATCGGGCACACCCACCACGGCAGCGCCGGCGACGGCCGGATGCTGGCTGATCAGGTTTTCAAGGTCCAGTGACGACAGCCACTCACCACCGGTCTTGATCACATCCTTGATGCGATCCTTGATGGTGATGGTGTTGTCGGGCTCCATGGAAGCAACGTCGCCGGTGTGTAGCCAGCCGCCTTCCCAGAGCTGTTCGCCTTTCTCGGGCTCTTTGAAGTAGCCCTGGGTCAACCAGGGGGCGCGTGCCACGATTTCACCCTTCGCCTCGCCGTCGTGGTGTACCGGGTTGCCCTCAGGATCCACGATTTCCAGTTCAACCATGGGCGTTGCAATACCGGTCTTCACGCGTTTTGCGGTTTGCTCCTCAAGAGGCAACTCCAGGTCTTCCGGCTTCAGGTGGGAAGCGCACAGCAGCGGGCAGGTCTCGGACATGCCGTAGGCGGTGAACATCTTGATGCCAAGCTTGGCCCCGGCATCGCACAGACCTTTAGTCAGCGCGCTGCCGCCGATCAGCACGTGCCAGTTACTCAAATCGGCGGTCTTGATGGACTCTGTGCCCATCATCATCTGCATGATGGTGGGCACGCAGTGGGAGAAGGTGACTTTATGCTCTTTGATAAGGTCGACGAGCAACTCCGGCTCGTAGCGACCGGGGTAAACCTGCTTGATGCCCATCATGGTGGCGGCATAGGGAACACCCCAGGCGTGCACGTGGAACATCGGGGTGACCGGCATGTAAACCGACGAGGAGCGCATCAGCGGCATCTCATCGAACGACGCTACGGTGCCTGTCATTGCGAGCGTATGTAGTACCAGCTGTCGGTGGCTGAAGTAGACACCCTTGGGATTGCCGGTAGTGCCCGTGGTGTAGAAGGTGGTTGCGACACTGTTTTCGTCGAAATCGGGGAAGTCGAATTTGTTATCCGCCTTGGCCAGCAGACTCTCATACTCGCCGATGGTTTCAACCGGTGCCTGTTTCGCTGCATCGTCGTCGGTGAGCTGAATCCAGGTCTTGACCGTTTTGATCTCGCCCTTGACCGCGTCAATGATCGGGAGGAAGTCGTCGTGTACCAGTACCACGTCGTCTTCGGCGTGGTTCATGGTGTAGACAATCTGATCCGGAGACAGCCGGATGTTGACCGTGTGCAGAATCGCCCCAATCATCGGAATGGCAAAGAAACACTCGAGGTACCGGGGCGTATCCCAGTCCATCACTGCAACGGTATCACCCGGCTTCACGCCGGCATCGGTCAGTGCGTTGGCCAGGCGGTGGATGCGCTCAACCAGATCTGTGTAGGTGTACTTGCTGCGGTTGGAGTAGACAATTTCCTGGTCCGGGTTATACCTGGGGCCGGACAGCAGGAGTCGTTTGATCAGCAGCGGGTACTCGTAGGCGTTTTCAGCCGGGGGCAGAATGCGGGTCTGTGCCATTACCTGTTTCCTCTTTCCCAGTTGTTGGTGTTATCGCGAGAAACAGGAATAAATCTGACACAGTTTGGCTGAAACAGGAACCGGTAACAGTGAAAAAATGCAGAGCGAACGGTGGCTTAGATGCAAATCCCGTTTCGCTCTGCGGACACGTCTGTCAGCGTTGGCGTGATAATCAGAGGTGTCGAATCACGCGCAGGTGCGCACTTACTCGTAGGTGCAAAGATAGGCGGTATCGATATCGGTCTTGGCCTTGAAACTGGCCTGGCCCGCGACATCGAAACTTTCGCCCGCACCATAGGTCATCCACTCGTCCATGCCCGGCAGCAAGACGGTCAGAGCGCCACTGATGACGGTCATGGTTTCTTTCTTGCTGGTGCCGAACTCATACTCGCCGGGGCTGATGACGCCGACCGTGGCAGGTAGGGTAGAGGTCTGGAAGGCGATGGATTTTGCCTTGCCATCGAAATATTCATTTACTTTCAGCATGTGCTGGGCTCCTCGAATAAGTTTGGGAGCCTACTATACGGCAATTTTCTTGAACTCCAATGACAAAATGCTGATCAGGATGCTCGATCAGGGTTTTCACTGGTCCCAGGGGTTACCCTCGGTATTTTCCATGGTTTTGACGCCGATATGCATCGCTGCCTTGGCCAGAATGTTTGCACTTACCGGGGCGGTCATCAGCAGAAACACAGTGATAAGGATTTCTGAGATACCGATTCCTGCGCCATTGGCACTGAAATAAAACACGGAGCTCAGCATGATCGCGCCAACGCCCACTGTTGTGGCTTTTGTTGGGCCATGCAGGCGGGTGAAGAAATCCGGAAGTCTGGCAAGACCTATGGCGCCTATCAGCGTAAAAGCGCCACCCAGTAGCAGCAGCGCTGATATGAGGTATTCCGCAACCAGGCTCATCGTGACATTTCTCCTGCAGGTGAAGGATAGAAAACGGGACTATTCAATGACACTGCCTCGCTTGAGATACTTGGCCATGGCAACGGTCCCGACAAAGCCCATTACCGCGATCAGCAGAGCTGCTTCCAGGTACATGCGGGTACCCAGGGTGATGCCGAGGAGGATGATCAGAGCGATGGCGTTGATGTAAAGCGTGTCCAGTGCCAGAACACGATCTGGAGCATCGGGTCCCTTGATCAGCCGGTAGACGTTGAGCAATGCGGCCAGAGTCACCATGGCGATCGTGATGTAGAGAGCGGCTGTCATCATTGGAACATCTCCATCAGTGGCTTCTCATAGCGCTTGTGAATGGCGTCAATGACCTCCTGATCGCTGCCAGCATCCAGAGTATGGATCAGCAATGTTTTCTGGTCATCACTGACATCGGCAGATACGGTGCCCGGCGTCAGGGAAATCGTGCTGGCGAGAATTGAAATGGCCAGCGGATGCTCAAGCTGAAGCGGGTAACAGACGAAGATTGGCCTTGGCTGGCGCGGGCTCAGAATCAGACGTGCCACAGAGAAACTGGCCACCACAATGTCTTTCAACACGATGGCCAGATAGGCAGGCATCTTCCAGGATTTAATAAATGCCGGTCGCTCAGGCCAGAATCCCTGGGTGATTTGGGGGATCAGCCAGGCGAGAATGATCCCCATCACAACGCTGGCTCCGGACACGCCATCACTCAGCAACTGCCAGGTCGTAAAAAGGATCAGGCTCAACCACGGTTGCGGAAAACTCAATCGATCAAGCATCAGTCATCCTCCCCGACCACGGGGGTCTGCAAGATGTTGATATAGGCATCGTTGTTAAAGAGTTGGGCCGCCGTCTCATCGGTGTAGCGTGTTATTGGCCCTGCCAGGACCACTATCGCAACCGCCAGGGCAGTCAGGGCGCCGGCTGCGACGGAAATCCGGCCGTTGAGGGGGTCAGGCTTTTCCAGATGGCCATCCACAGTCCGCCAGAAAACAATACTGCCCGCACGACTGTACGCGATAACGGTCAGGAAGCTGCCAATAAGCAGTACAGACCATAGCCAGGCCATTTCAGTTCCCGACTGAACGGATTGCAGAATCAGCAACTTGCCAAAGAATCCACTCAGTGGTGGTAGCCCTGCTGCGGCAACGGCTCCGACCAGGAACAGCACGCTCAGGAAGGTACGATTCTGCATTTTGGGGGCCGTAACGATGCGATCCTGAGCAGAGCCTCGTTGGTTGGCCACCAGTTCCGAGACGAGGAACAGGCCACCAACCGTCCAGGTTGTGCTCAGCAGATAGAAGAGGGCAGCGGACAGCCCGGCTTCGGAGCCGAGCGATATCGGAGCCAGTAATGTGCCCACGGAAATGATGACCTGCCATGCGATCAGGGTTTTCAGGCTGCCAGAACCCAGTGCTCCAACAACGCCCATGGCTAGGGTGGCCAGGGCAATCGGGAACAGCCAGTCCATACCAAGGTTTGCCAATTCGCCAGCATCGTCGCCGAAAATCAGCAAATACACGCGCAAAATCGCATAAATTCCAACCTTGGTCATGACTGCAAACAATGCGGCGACCGGAGCCGTGGCTTTTGAGTAGGCCCTGGGTAGCCAGAAGCACAGGGGCAGAATGGCTGCTTTCAGGCCGAAGACGACGAGAAGCATCATCCCTCCAGCCTTGACGATATTCACGTCCTCGCCCGAGACCTGGGGAATTTTTACTGCCAGATCGGCCATGTTCAGGGTGCCGGTGACACTGTAGATCATCCCGACACTGATGAGGAAAATGGCGGAACCGGCGAGATTCAGTACCACGTAGTGCAGGCCGGGGACGGTTCTGACGGTTCCCCCGCCGTGCATCAGCAAGCCGTAAGAGGCAATGAGTAACACCTCGAAGGCAACGAAAAGGTTAAATAGGTCACCGGTGAGGAAGGCAATGTTCAGGCCCATGATCTGGAACAGGAACAAGGCGTGGAACTGGCGGTTTCCTTCATCGGCCCCGCCAATGGCATAGATATGGCAAAACAGGGCCAGCACGGCTGTCATCACCAGCATCAGCGCAGCGAGGCGATCCAGTACCAGAACAATCCCGAAGGGCGGCTGCCAGTTGCCAAACGCATAGATCCGATAGCTGCCATCGTCTGCCAAAACCAAAAGCACGATCGCTGAGACCAGGATCAACACAGTTGTCGCCAGCGCCAGGGTGCGGCGCAGACTGATAGGCGCATAACCCATGAAAGCCTGAAGAATGCCACCAAGCAGCGGAATAAGAACAGGAGCGGTAAGCCAATGGTTCATTTACCGGTTACCTCCTCTTCTTCTTCCGGAGCAGGCGATTTGTAGGGCTGCTTGCCATCAACATGATCGTCATCGTTGTCTGCCAGGTTTCGCAGCGACAACACCACAACGAATGCCGTCATGGCGAAGCCAATCACGATAGCCGTCAGTACCAGCGCCTGTGGCAGTGGGTCTGAGTGGGTAGCTGCAGTGCCGAGCACTGGCTGCTGGCCCGTCGCCAGGCGACCGCTGGAAAACAGGAACAGGTTCACGCCGTAGGAAAGCATGGTCAGACCGACCACCACGGGGAAGGTGCGTGACCGCAGAATCAGATAAACGCCGGATGCCGTCAGGGCGCCAATAACCAGTGCGAAAACGAGCTCCATTACGCACCCTCCTTTTTACTCTTGATAGCCGAGTGGGGCGACAGCCGTCCAATACTCACCAGCGCAAGCAGAGTGGCTCCGATAACCGTCAGATAGACGCCGAGGTCAAAAACCAGGGCGGAAGCAACTTCGAATTTTCCTACTACCGGCCAGGTTATGTAGCCGAACGTGGACGTCAGGAATGGGTAACCGAAGGCAAAACTTCCGACGCCAGCAATCGTTGCGAACAGAAGGCCCAGACCAATTACATTGTGATAACGGAATGGAATCCGGTCCTGGGTCCAGATCATGCCACTGGCAATGTACTGGAGAATGAGCGCCACCGAGGTGATCAGGCCGGCGATGAACCCGCCGCCAGGCAGGTTGTGGCCTCGCAGGAAAATGAACACCGATACCATCAGAGCCAGTGGTAACATCGGGCGCGCAATCTGGCGAAGCATCAGCGGATAGGCATCCCGGGTCCATGCGTGTCCCTCGCCATCACTTGGGGGTGGTGTCAGGGCCGTGTTTTTGAGCATGGCGTAAATGCCGAGGGCGGCAATAGCCAACACGGCGATTTCCCCGAGGGTATCGAAGCCACGGAAGTCCACCAGAATTACGTTGACCACGTTGGTGCCACCGCCGCCGATTTTGCTGTTCTCCAGGAAAAACTCAGAAATTGAACTGAATGGCTGGGTCAGCATGGCGAGCGTGACCAGCGTCATACCGATACCTGCAGCTCCTGCGATAACCATGTCCCGCAAACGCCGTTTCATTGGGGTTTCTATTGGAGTCCAGGACGGCATGTAGAAAAGTGCGAGCATCAGAAGAACGATAGTCACAACCTCTACAGACAGCTGGGTCATGGCAAGATCCGGCGCCGAGAATCGGGCGAAGGCCAGGGCCACAATCAGGCCCACCACGCTAAGCAGAACCAGTGCATAAAAACGCTGCCGGTGCAGAGTAGCGGTTGCCAGGGCGCAAAGAATAAGGATGCCAGCCGCAATCGTCGTAGGTGCATCAATCGGACTCAATCCGTTCTGCCCGACGAAAATCCCCAAATCAAGAAGTGGCGCTGCGGCAACGGCAATAACACTGACGAAAAGCAGCAATGCGTATCGTTGAAGCGAACCGTTCTCGATACGCGTGGTAAACCTGTTGGCCAGGTCGACGACCCTCAGGACCACCGCTTCGAAGACAGCTTTTTCGTCAATTTCCTTGAATCGGGCGTGGAAATCGAAGAAACGCTGACGCTGACTGTACATGAGCAGGCCACCAAAGAAGGCGACGAAACTCATGAGCAATGGAAGGTTGAATCCATGGTAGACAGACAGGGTGTAATCCGGCACATCACCGCCAAGCGTGGCCGAGGCGGCAATATAGAGTAGCGGACCGACAGACACCGCCGGGAACACGCCTACCATGATGCACGCAAACACCAGGATCTCCACCGGGAATTTCATATAGCGCGGTGGTTCATGGGGTGGGTAGATCGGAAGATCCACCGGTTTGCCATTGAAGAACACATCGTGGACAAAACGCGCTGAATACGCCACTGCGAAAATCCCGGCCAGGGTCGCAACAATCGGGGGTAGCCAGGCTATAAGTCCCGGGAGATTCAGCTCCAGGGATTCGGCAAAGAACATTTCCTTGCTCAGGAAGCCGTTCAGCAGTGGTACACCGGCCATGGATGACGCCGCGACCATGGCCAGGGTGGCGGTGTGTGGCATGTAACGCCACAGCCCGTTGATGCGGCGCATATCCCGGGTACCGGTTTCATGGTCGATGATACCGGCAGCCATAAACAGGGAGGCTTTAAAGGTGGCGTGGTTGATGACATGGAAAACCGCCGCCACTGCAGCCAGCTGCGTACCCATCCCGAACAGCAGCGTGATCAAGCCCAGGTGGCTGACCGTTGAATGGGCCAGCAGGCCTTTGAGGTCATGCTTGAACATGGCGACATAGGCGCCAATGAGCAGGGTGGCCATGCCGGTAAAGCTGACCATGTAGAACCATTGCTCGGTGCCTGCCAGAGCCGGATAGAGCCGGGCCATCAGGAAGATGCCGGCTTTCACCATTGTGGCAGAGTGCAGGTAGGCCGATACCGGGGTAGGCGCCTGCATGGCATGGGGTAACCAGAAATGGAACGGAAATTGGGCCGATTTGGTGAACGCGCCCAGCAGAACCAGTGTCAGGGCGACCGGGTACATGGAATGGGCCTTGATCTGGTCACCGGCTGCCAGCACGTCATCGAGTTCGAAGCTGCCGACGATATTGCCAATGATCAGTATGCCGGCCAGTAGCGCTAGGCCACCGCCACCAGTGACCGCAAGGGCCATCCGGGCGCCGCGACGGGCGTCCTGCTTGTGTGTCCAGAAACTGATCAACAGGAACGAGGTCAGACTGGTCAGTTCCCAGAAGATCATCATCAGCAACAGGTTGCTGGAAAGCACGATGCCCAACATCGAGCCCTTGAAACAGAGCAGAAGGGCGTAGAACTTGCCGACGTTCTCGTGAGCTTTCAGGTAATAACGAGAGTAAAGAATGATCAGCAGCCCGATAATCAGGATCAGCAGGGCGAACAGCAGCGACAATCCATCCAGCCGGAAACTGAATGAGAGGCCCAGGGCAGGGAGCCATTCGTAGCTGTGCAGAACCACGCCGCCGTCAGCAAGGGTTTCCCAATGAGGGAATAGGGCTGCCAGAGCGATCAGTGCGGGTACTGAAGATGCAACGGCTATCGCCGTTCTGCCGCCCTGGGCGAACAGGGGTGCGGCTATGGCACCCAGAAAAGGCAGTAAAACAACCAGCGGTAGCGACATCGCAACCTCGTTATTGGTTTTCTTTTACGTGAGTATTGAAGGCATGTTTGCCAGAGTCTAGTCTCAGGCCGGCCACCCTGCACATTGGGCAAAGATGCCATTACGGCACAGGGGATGGCGTGGATCAGCTGAGACGAGGCGGATCCGGGAAGTACGGTAGACGTCCCCGGTGCCGCGCGATGTCAGCGGTAACAGGTGGGCGGGTAACTCTTGTGCAGCCGAAGGACCTTGCGGTCATGGTTGCTCCGTCAGTCAAACTTGTTTGCCGATGATACGTGGCCCGTCTGGAAGGTCAAGTCAACTTGCCATTGATCAAGTGTATACTCCCGATAAATATTTTATGAGAGAGTCCCATGACCGATAGCTATCCCAGCCTTCTGAAACCGCTGGACCTCGGCTTCACCGAACTGAAGAACCGGGTGCTGATGGGGTCCATGCATACGGGCCTTGAAGACCGGTTCTGGAACATTCACAAGCTTTCCCGTTATTTCGCTGAGCGAGCTGAAGGTGGCGTCGGGCTCATGGTAACGGGCGGCTTTTCGCCCAATCTGGTCGGGCAGTTGGCTCCGCTTGCTTCAACCATGAACAACCGTGCCACGGCCTTGCTGCATCGCCACGTGACCGGCGCGGTTCATGAGGCGGGCGGAAAGATCTGCATGCAAATCCTGCACGCGGGACGCTACGGTTACCAGCCACTTATTGTTTCTGCGTCGGCCACCAAAGCGCCGATCAGCCCATTCAAGGCACGCGCTCTATCCACGAAGGGCGTTGAGCGACAGATCAACGACTTTGTCAGTGCCGCGAAACTTGCCAAGTTCGCCGGCTATGACGGCGTTGAGGTGATGGGCTCCGAAGGCTATTTCATCAACCAGTTTTTGTGTGAACGGACGAACAAGCGGACAGACAAGTGGGGCGGCCCTTACGAAAACCGCATGCGCCTGCCCGTGGAAATTGTTCGCCGGATGCGCGAAGCCGTGGGGCCGGACTTCATCATTATCTATCGGTTGTCCATGCTGGACCTCGTTGAGGGCGGCCAGACCTGGGATCAGATCGTAACCCTGGGCAAAGCCATCGAGCAGGCAGGTGCCACTATTATTAACACCGGTATTGGCTGGCACGAAGCGAGGGTGCCCACCATCGTTACTTCGGTGCCCCGTGGCGGCTTCGCTGATGTCACCGCCAAGTTCTATGGCGAAGTGGATATCCCGGTGTGCACCACCAACCGAATCAACACCCCGGAGAAAGGGGAGGAGATTCTGGCGGCCGGCAAGGCGGATATGGTGTCCATGGCCCGGCCTCTGTTGGCGGACAGCGAGTTTGTGCGTAAGGCCGAGCAGGGGCGCAGTGATGAAATCAACACCTGCATTGCCTGTAACCAGGCCTGTCTGGACCATGCCTTCCAGGCCAAGCGAGCTTCTTGCCTGGTAAACCCCCGAGCCTGTCACGAAACCGAGCTGGTATTGACGGTAGCGCCTGTTGTGCGCCGGGTCGCCGTGGTAGGTGCCGGACCTGCCGGTTTGGCAGCAGCAACAACAGCCGCGAAACGCGGCCACAAAGTGACGCTGTTCGAAGCGGATGACCAGATTGGTGGCCAGTTCAACTACGCCAAGCGCATCCCGGGCAAGGAAGAATTTTATGAAACCCTTCGCTATTTCCAGCGCCAGATCGAGCTGCTTGAGGTTGACCTCAAACTCGGCACTCGCGTGGATGCCGAGTCACTTAAGGCGCAGGGTTTCGACGATGTCGTGATCGCCACCGGCGTGAAGCCGAGAACTCCGTCCATTGAGGGCATTGACCATCCCAAGGTGCTCGGCTACCTCGATGTACTTCGCCATAACAAACCCGTTGGCAAGAATGTGGCGGTTATCGGCGCCGGCGGCATCGGTTTCGATGTCAGCGAATTCCTGACCCATGACTTCAGCCATCATCCCGAAGGCGAGCAGGTCAGCGTTGCCGACTGGCAGGCGGAGTGGGGCGTTAATCCGGATTTTGATGGCCCCGGCGGCCTGGCGGAACGACAACCGACCCCGTCACCCCGTAAAATTTATCTGATGCAGCGAAAAACCGGCAAGGTCGGTGGAGGCCTGGGCAAGACCTCGGGCTGGGTGCACCGCAACAGCCTGAAGCATCGTGAAGTGGAAATGCTTCGGGGGTGTCGCTATGAGCGCATCGACGACCAGGGACTGCATATTTCAGTCACCGACAAAGAGGGCAAGGTGACGGAAAGCCGGGTGCTGCCGGTGGATAATGTGATAATTTGCGCCGGTCAGGAACCCTTCCGGGAACTTTTCGACCAGTTGTCGGACTCTGGGGTGAACGCACACTTGATCGGCGGCGCAGACGTTGCCGAAGAACTCGACGCAAAACGGGCCATCCGGCAGGGAACGGAAGTCGCAGCCAAACTATGACATTACTTATTGCCTTCGCAGTTCTTTCGATTGGCTTCTCCTTCTTGTGTTCCATTCTCGAAGCGGCGTTGCTGTCGGTGACGCCGAGCTACATCGCCTCGTTGAAGAAAGAGAAACCGCAGCTGTTTTCCAGGTTGCGCAAACTCAAAGACGATGTGGACGACCCCCTGTCTGCAATCCTTACACTGAACACCGTCGCCCACACCGTCGGCGCCACCGGTGTCGGCGCCCAGGTCACCGTGGTCTTTGGTGAGGCCTGGCTCGGTATCGCCTCGGCCGTTATGACCCTCGCCATCCTGATTTTCTCTGAAATCATTCCCAAAACCATCGGGGCCAAGTATTGGCGCGGCATCGCTCCCCGGTTGCCTGCCATTCTGGGCTTCATGATCAAGGCACTTTTGCCGTTCATCTGGATGTCCAAACAGGTCACTCGGCGCATTGCCTCGGGTGAGGCAGATACGGACATCCGCGCCGAGATCAGCGCCCTGGCAGAAATAGGAAAAGACCAACAGGCGCTGGACGAAGATGAGCGGCGGATGATTCACAACGTTCTGCGCTTCCACGAGATAAAGGTCAGTTCGGTCATGACACCGCGGACGGTGTGCAAATACGTTGATCCGGACATTACCTATGAACAATTCCGCGACCAGGTCAGAAAATCACCCTTCTCCCGTTATCCGGTGATAGATGAAGACGGAGAGGCACTTGGCTACCTGCACCGGGCCGATCTGATCAACCTCGATGCCGACGTCGACCTCCTGGAGCACATGCGCAAGATCAAGCGCGTGAAAGGCAATACCAACATCGAGTTCCTGTTCTCGGACATGCTGAGAGAACGGCAACACCTGGCCGTGGTCTATGACGAGCTGGGCACCTGGTTGGGGATAGTGACGCTGGAGGACATATTGGAGACACTTTTGGGCACGGAAATCATGGATGAAACCGACAATGTCTCTAACCTCCGCCGGTATGCGAAGCAGCGCTGGAGCCGTCGTCTGAAGAAGTATGGCTCCGGATAAACAGGGATGTGAGGTTTAACGGGCGGCTTTCAGTGCATTGGAAATTGCTTCGGCTTCTGCTTCAAGTACCTGACACCGAAGGCTGTTTCCCTGCTGCATCGCCTGCTCGATTTGCTTTCGTTTCATGTCGTACAGCTTGCTCAAGATATCTGCCTGGCTTTGTCTGATCGGTGCGTTCATGGCGGGCCTCCCCAAAGTGACACCTGTCGGTATTCTTTACGTTCAAGACCGGATGTTGGCCTTCGCTGAAAACCGATGCATAACCCGGGCCAGTCGGGGGGTGGCAACATTACCTGACAAAGCGGGACCGGTAAGCACCCGGGGATAGCCCGGTGTGTTTGCGGAACAGACGAGTGAACGAGCTCACGTCCTCATAGCCTACCAATTGCGTGATTTCATCAATCGGTGACCGCGATTTCTCCAAATGCTGACGTGCAACCTCGATCCGTAGAAGCTGCAGGTACCCTGTGGGTGTATCGCCGGTGGCTGCCTTGAACCGGCGAATCAGGGAACGCTCGGTGAGTCCGCCCAAAGAAGCCATGCGGTGGAGGGTGACGGGTTCACTGTAATGGCTATCCAGCCAGTCCTGAAGCTTCAGAATGGCAGCATCGGAATGGTAGCGCCGGGCCTGTAGTGCACTGTAGGGCGCCTGACTGGTCCGCCCTGCATCAATCACAAACGCCTTCGCCAGCTCCCTTGCGACTTGTGCCCCCGCGTACCTTTCCACCAGATAGATCCCCAGATCCCACCAGGCCATCCCGCCCCCGGCACAGGCAACGTCGCCGTCCACCGTAACGAGCTTGTCCGGCTGCATGTTCACCGCCGGGAAACGCTGCCGAAACTGATGGCTGAACCCCCAGTGTGTCGTCGCTTGCCGACCATCCAACAGCCCCGCCTCGGCCAGCATGAACGCCCCGGTACAGTTACTGGCCACCCGGACCTGCCCGGCGTCTGACGACCGAAAGGCGCCAAGCCACTCTATGAGCTCCGAATTCCCTGTCAGCACAACATCGATCGGACCACCAATTGTCGGGATTACCACCAGATCACTGTCGTCGCCCCCTGGCAGCAGATCATTCCAGGCTCCGTCTGGCTGAATGGTCAGCCCGTTAATGCAACGGCAAGGCGTGCCATCTTTAGTAAGAAGCCGAGTTGTGAATTGGGGTGCTGGCGTTTCATCGTTGATCCGCGCCCAGGTAACGCCCGCAAGTCGGAAAAGATCAATAATCCCGGTAATGGCACTGGCAAGTGCCCCGTCAAAACCAATGACAGAAACGGTCCGCATACAAACTCCAAAGTAGGGCGCCAGCGGGGTATTGCCTCCCGGGACTGTCTGCAGCATGGATGCTGCAGTCAAGCGTACAGGGGTGAGGCCGAGCGTTTATGAAGCGAAGTTTCATGCCACAGCCGAACGACTGCAATCTGTGATTGCAGGCTGGACCCCGCAGGGGTATTCACAGCGTGTCCCGGGAGGCAATACCCCGTTGGCGGCCGGTCGCCAAACGTCTGTTAAATGTTGCGAGGCAATGGGATGGCAATATTGACCATAATTATGTCATAAACGCCGGTTCCCAGAAAAAACCAGTTGTGAGAGGCTGTCGACAACAAACAGGAGACCAAGCATGACCGACACCCTGATCGACCGCCGCGACCTGGCGTTCCAGCTATACGAAGTACTCGATACCGAAAACCTCACCACCCGCGAGCGCTTCAGCGAACACAACCGCGACACCTTCGATGCCGTCATCGAAACCGCCGACAAAATGGCCCGGGAGAAATTCGCCACCCACAACAGCGCCGCAGACAAAGACGAGCCGAAATTCGTCAACGGCCAGGTCGAGATGCTTCCGCAGGTAAAAGAAGCCTTCGACGCCTACGCTCAGGCTGGCTTCATCGCCGGACGTTACGATTATGAACTGGGCGGCATGCAGCTGCCTGAATCCGTCATGGCCGCCTGCAACGGCTTCTTCACCGCCGCCAACCCCGGCACCGCTGGCTATCCATTCCTGACCACGGCTGCCGCCAACCTCATCCGAGTTTTCGGCAACGAAAAGCAGAAAAATACCTTCTTGCCGAACATGCTCAGTGGCCGGTTCAGCGGAACCATGGCCCTGACCGAGCCCCACGCCGGCTCTTCCCTGGCAGATATCCGGACATCCGCGTCGCCCACCGACGAAGGGCACTATCTGATCAAGGGTGCCAAGATCTACATCTCAGGGGGAGAGCAGTCCATCACCGACAACATCGTTCACATGGTGCTGGCCAAAATCAAAGGTGCGCCTGCGGGCGTGAAGGGCATCTCCCTGTTCATCGTGCCCAAGTTCCTGGTGGATGACGAAGGTAACCCCACCGAGCGCAACGGTGTAAGCCTGGCCGGTTTGATCCACAAACTGGGCTACCGCGGTACCACCTCAACGGCACTGAGCTTCGGTGACGACGCCCCGTGTCACGGTTACCTGGTTGGCGAACCCCATCAGGGTCTGAAATACATGTTCCAGATGATGAACGAAGCGCGGGTTGGTGTTGGTTTTGGTGCTGCCGTAATCGGTTATCGCGGTTACATGCACAGCCTGGAATACGCCAAAGATCGTCTTCAGGGCCGCAAGGCCAGTGAAAAGAATCCGGAAAGCCCGCAGGTTCCGATCATTGATCACGCCGATGTAAGGCGCATGCTGCTTGCCCAGAAAGCCTACAGTGAGGGTGGTCTGGCCCTGTGTCTCTATGGCGCCCGGTTGATGGATGACCAGCACACCCACCCGGACGAACAGAAACGCCACGAAGCCGGTAAGCTGCTGGACCTGCTCACCCCGGTGATCAAAGCCTGGCCGTCTGAATACGGCCCCAAGGCCAACGATCTGGCCATCCAGGTCTACGGTGGTGCGGGCTATACCCGCGAATATCCGGTGGAGCAATGCTGGCGCGATAACCGACTGAACCCGATTCATGAGGGCACCAACGGCATCCAGGCCCTGGATCTGCTGGGCCGGAAGATCTGGCAGGATCAGAGTCATGGTCTGCAATTACTGATGCAGGAAATGCAGGTGGACCTGCAGGCGGCTACCACCGATCGGTGCCAGCAGTGGGCCTTGTCCCTGAGTGAAACCCTGCAGCAGGCGGTGAAGGTTACCCAAAGCCTGGGTAAGTCACTGATGGAAGGCGACCCCGATAAAACTCTGGCCAACGCGTCCTGCTACCTGCACCTGTTCGGGCATATTATCGTTGCCTGGATGTGGCTACGTCAGGCCAACGCAGCAGCCCACGCCCTGGGCTCCGCCAACACAGATGACGAGCGCAACTTCTACCAGGGCAAGCTGCAGGCGGCCCAGTATTTCTTCCACTGGGAGTTGCCAACCGTGGCTCAGGATCTGGTCTTGCTTCGCAATCAGGACGACACCTGTCTTAATATGAAGCCGGAGTGGTTCTGATGGCTTTGGTAAACGTTGAAAAGAAGAATCACATCTTGCTGATCGGGCTGAATCGCCCTGAAAAAATGAACGCCATGAACCGCGAGATGTACCACCAGATCGCGGCGGCCTATTACCAGCTGGAACACGACCCGGAGTTAAGGGTAGGTCTGATGTATGCGGAGGGAGACCACTTCACCAGCGGCTTGCAACTGGACGACTGGGCCGGTGTCTTTGCCAACGGCAAAGGTATTGAGCCGGGCGAAGGTGAACTTGATCCGTTCCACATCACCGGTGAGGCACTCAGCAAACCTGTCGTCTTTGCTGCCCAGGGTATTTGCTTTACTTGCGGCGTTGAGATGATGTTGAACACGGACGTGCGCGTTGCCGCTAAAGGCACCCGCTTTGCCCAGCTGGAAGTAAAACGCGGCATCTTCGCCTGCGGCGGCGCCACCATCCGCCTGCAGCGGGAAATCGGCTGGGGGAATGCCCAGCGATACCTGCTGACTGGCGACGAGTGGACTGCCGATCAGGCCTATCAATGGGGGTTGATCCAGGAATTGGTGGAACCGGGCGAGCAGTTCGACGTTGCGTTGGAAATCGCTGAAAAGATTGCCAAGGCCGCCCCTCTCGGTGTTCAGGGCAGTCTGAAATCGTCAAAAATTGCCGTCAGCGAAGGGCAGGAGGCTGCGAAGCAGCGTTTGTTCCCGGATCTGCAGCCGGTGATGGCCAGTGAGGACGTCAAAGAGGGAATCCAGTCTTTCCTGGAACGGCGCGAAGCTGTTTTTAAAGGCAAGTAAATTCTAAATTTCTTCGGGAAACACCTGCTCTCGGGAACTAAAAGAAGCTGGCGAATTCATCAGAAATCTGGGCAGCCGACCGGGGGATTCCTCCCGGGAGTGTGAGCAGCAGGGATGCTGCGATCAAGCCCCCATGGATGGGTTCACGGCGTCTCCCGGAAGGAATCCCCCGGTTGGCTGCATGCACCAGACCCCGAAGGCTGGGGCCTGGCCTAAAGCGCAAGAAGAATTCAGGCGGCCTCGGATTTCCTGGATTCGCGACGGGCCTTGGCTTCCGCCGCTACCTCCGCAGCGTAGTCCGCATACTTGGCCATCAGTTCCTCTTTCCGATCCGGATCCCAGTTGATTTTGCTCAGATCCCCCTCGTAGTGATCAATTACCCGCTTATCCATGGTTTCATACCACCACTGAGGCAGGTAGGCCGGCAAAAGCATTGAAGCATAACCCCCGGGCAACTGGGGCGCTTTCTCAAAATGCCTCAGGGCCTGGAAGCTGCGCTGGGGGTGGGCGTGATGGTCTGAATGCCGCTGCAACTGATACAGGAACAGGTTGGTCACGATGTGATTGCTGTTCCAGCTGTGCTCCGGTTGGGTCCGCTCGTACTTCCCGTTCTTGTCCTTCTGGCGCAGCAAGCCGTAGTGCTCAATGTAGTTTACGCTTTCCAGCAGGCTGGCCCCGTACACCGCCTGGGCCGCCAGGAAAGGCACTGCTCTTGGTCCGCAAACCAGCGTTGTCGCGCCAAAGAAGCCAGCGCTCATGGCCCAGCCCTGCAGTAGCTCGTTATCCAGGCTCCAAAAGGTTTTACCCTTGCGGGCAAGTCTCGCCTTCTCGATCTTGATGGAGGATTTGATGCCTCCCAGCACAGTGCGCGGCAGGAATTTCCAGAAACTCTCGCCCATGCGGCTGCTGGCGGGGTCCTCTGGCGTTGCCACCCGTTTGTGATGACCGAAATTGTGTTCGACAACAAAGTGGGTGTAGCCGGTGGGGGCCAGCGCCGCCATCGCCAGCAACTTGTTCAGTTTGTTGGATTTGTGGCCAAGTTCATGGGCGGTGTTGATGCCTACACCATTGATGGCACCGACCGTCAGCGTCAGTCCTATCTTGTCATCCAGGGGTGTGCTTTTGCGGCTGGCAAGCCAGGCGCCCATGAAGGTCATGGCGTACTGGGTGGGAATAAACGCCTTCACAATCCGGTCGTAGTACTTGTCCTGCTCCAGTGTCTTCACCGCCGATTCCGGAGGGTTGCTCTGATCTTCACCAATAGCGCGGTCGAGGGCGGGAATGATTCCGTGCACCAGCGCCGGGCCGGTCCAGGCAAGGGCTTTCAGCTTTTTCGGAGCCAGAGCATAGCCGGTCAGGGCGGCCAGTCCGATTCCCGGCAGGGCAGGGCCGAGCAGCCACATGTAGCGTTTCGGGTCTTTCCAGTTGCCAGAGGCATCCTTTTCGACAGGCGATGAGACCTGATGTGATTGCAGATTGTCTGGGGTTTTGGCGTTCATTGTTTTCTCCCGTTCGTTGCGCGTACCTGCAATTTATGTCGGACAATCTAACAATGCAACGGGCGTCCAGATCCAGACCAAACCTTGGCTCGAAATGACAAATGGCTTTTCTTTGGCACAAACCCCGTTTCTGGGCCAGACTGACATAGACAACAAGAGCTGGATCACAAGGAAGAATCAGCCATGCCAAACTCTTCGTCTGCCACTGCTTCATACTCTGTCCAGGGGATGCTTCGCGAATACCTGTCTACCGGCAGGCTTACCGAAGTGGTCTACCGTGATAGTGCCGGCCAGGTATGTCTTGTCCACGATGTCATTCGCGATCTTTTCAATCGTGCCGGGCAGGATTTTCTTATGCTCGGGCGGGGAATCATGCTGCCGTTTGATCATGTGATTACCATTAATGGCCAGGTGCTCTCCGATAGCGCCGGTTAACGAAAGGGTAATCGGCCGGTAATTGTGTTTGTCAGAGTTCACGCCGTACCCTGTGCTCCGTTGTAAATACTTACCAACAGAGGGATATGGTATGAACAAGCTCACACTGAGTGCGCTTTTGATGGTGCTGACACTTGGCCTGGCTGCCTGCAGCTCGGATGACAACGAAGGCGTGGATGTCGAGCAGGCAGCAGATAACGCCGGAGAAATGATGGAAGACGCTGCGGATTCCACAGAGGAAACCCTGGAAGAAGCCACCGGCCAGGATGAAAGTGCCATGGGCGAGTTGCAGGAAGGTGCAGAGGAAGCCGGCGAAGCCATGGGCGACGCAGCCGAAGAAGCTGGCGACGCTATGGAAGAAGGCTATGAAGAAGCTACCCAGCAGTAACTGAACAGACTGACCGCTCCGCCGCAACAGATTGCACGGAGCGGTCGGTCCCCCGGTTCGAGCGCTTGTAAACTAATGTTAACGAATTTGTCTTTTTAACTTCCGCTTACTGTCATATTTCCCGCCGAAACTGGCCTCTCAACAACATTGACCCGCTGTTCTTTGAGAGAGGCAATAACATGGCTAAGCACGACCTTGATCCCAATTACCTGGATCCCAACTACGAGCCGGTAGTCAACCACACTGAAAACACCCCCTTCCACCAGGTCCTGTCCGCGCGCATGCAGCGCCGCACCCTGATGAAAGGCAGCGTTGGAGCTGCCCTTGCCAGTGTGATGGGCCTGGGCCTGGCAGGTTGTGGCAGCGACAGCAACGACGGCACCACCAGTAGCAATGTTTCAAGTACCGATATCGGCTTCAAGGCGGTACCGACATCTACAGCCAACGAGGTAGTTGTTCCCGAAGGATACTCTACTGAGGCGTTCCTGCCGTGGGGCACGCCCATCACAGGGTCTTACCCTGCCTACAAGCCGGATGGCACCAATACCGGCGCCGAGCAGGAACAGCAGATGGGTATGCACCATGACGGTGTGCATTTCTTCCCCATCGATCTGAAAGCGGGCGGCAACAGCTCCAGTGAAGGTCTGCTCGTGATGAACCACGAGTACATCAACCAGGGCGCTCTGCATGCCAACGGCGCAACCTATGTAAACGATATGCGCCCTGCGGACGAAGTGCGCAAGGAAATCGCAGCACACGGTGTTTCTGTCGTTCACATTAAACGCGACACCAATGGCAAGTGGGACATCGTGTTTGGCAGCCCGTTCAACCGTCGTATTACGGGTAACACCGAAATGGATATCCGTGGCCCGGTTCGTGGCTACAGCAAGCTGATCACCAAGTACAGCCCGGATGCCACCGAGACCCGCGGCACTCTCAACAACTGTGCGATGGGTCCGACGCCCTGGGGAACTTACCTCGCTGCAGAAGAAAACTGGCACGGCTACTTCGCCAATGGCGATGCCACGCAGCCACGTGAGCAGACCCGCCATGGTGTAGGCAGTTCCAGCCGATATGATTGGGAACTGGCGGATAGCGCCGCGGACCAGTACGTTCGATTCAACGTGAGCACGATCGGCGCAACCGCTGCGGATGACTATCGCAACGAGGCCAACACGTACGGCTATATGGTCGAGATCGATCCGTTTAGCCCTGAAAGCAAGCCGCAAAAACGCACTGCGTTGGGCCGTTTCGGTCACGAGGGCGTCATCTTCGCACCGGCCAAGGAAGGCGAGCCGGTGGTTTGCTATTCCGGCGATGACTCCCGTTTTGAGTACATCTACAAGTTCGTATCGTCGAAGCCCTACTACGCCGCCACCGCCGGTGGATATCTGTTGGATGAAGGTACTCTGTACGTAGCCCGGTTCAATGACGACGGCTCCGGCGACTGGTTGCCACTGGATCTCGACGACGCGGACTTTGCAGCCAAGGTTGCTGCAGCCGAGGGCACTCAGGTGGGTGATGTCCAGTTTGACGGTTTCGAAAACCAGGCAGACGTTCTTCTGAACACCCGTCTGGCCGCCGATATCGCCGGTGCAACCCCGATGGACCGCCCGGAGTGGGGGGCTGTCGACCCGAATTCGGGCCAGGTATATTTCACGCTGACCAACAACTCCCGCCGGACGGAAGAGCAGGTTAACGCGGCTAACCCGAACGCCAACAACCGCACCGGTCATATCATCCGCTGGAGTGAAGAAGGCAATGACCATACTGCCACCAGCTTCGATTGGGACATCTTCGTCTTTGCCGGTGAGCAGGGTACGGAAACCGTGGTGGATGACGAGGTGATCGTATCCCTGACTGACGACAACATCTTCAACAGCCCGGATGGCCTGTGGTTCGACTATAACGGTCGCCTCTGGATCCAGACCGATGGCTCCGATGCAGCGCCCTACCAGAACAACATGATGCTGGCTGCCAACCCCGAGACCCGCGAAATCAAGCGCTTCTTCGTCGGTCCCGAAGGTTGTGAGGTTACCGGCGTTGTCTCCACTCCTGATGTGAAGACCATGTTCGTCAACATCCAGCACCCCGATGGCAACTGGCCAGATTCCAGTGATCCGCGCCCGCGTGACGCAACCGTCATCGTCACCAAGGACGATGGAGGCGTGATTGGCGCCTGAGCCAACATTGAAGTAATAATCTGAACACCGCAAACCCGGCCTGCTCGGTAACAGAGTGAGTCGGGTTTGCGGTTTTTTGTTTCAGAAATGCTATTCCCCGCCGATATGTATATTAAATACACTAAAGTATGAGTTATAAACTCATGTCAATTCTTTAGTCTCCACAATGGCCTTTAATAACAAAATGTTTGCAGAAGCAACGAAAAAGAAGAGGTTTCTATGGGCTTACTGGATCGGGCTTCAATTCTATGGGGGTTGGCGGTTGCCGTTGTTCTTGCGGTCGTCTGCGCAGTGGTGGCGCCTTTGTTAGGTCTGGAACCTGCGTCCACTTTGATCGGGCTCGTCGTCGGCCTCGCGGCCGCTGGCGGTTTCCTCATTGTCCGGGTGTTGGAGCCAACTGAACGGGGCCTCAAGGCTCTGAATGACGGCACCCTGTCTGACAATCATCCGCTGCATGCCCAGTGTCACCAATTGCTTGCCGATGCCAGGGCCGGACGCGCGTTGGTAGAAACCCTGTCTGGAAGCGCCGACAGGAACGCAATATCGGCGGCCCAGGTGTCTTTTGCCGCTGATCAACTGAAGCTCCGGCTCGATCGTCAGGTTGAAGAAACCGCTCAAATGGCCGACTACGCAGGCCAGATTACCGAGACTGTCCGGGAGTCCTCGGAACAGGCCACGGATGCGGCCACCATGGCTTTGCAGAACAAACAGGTCAGCACCGAGGGACGTGAGGCCCTTGTCTCCGCCATCGACAGCGTCAGGGCAGTGCATCAGCAGTCCGGGGAAAATCTGCGGCTGATCCAGGAGCTGAACGAGAAATCCAACAAGATCCAGGGTGTAACCACCACAATCCAGGGAATCGCTGAACAGACCAACCTGCTTGCTCTCAATGCGGCCATCGAGGCCGCCAGGGCAGGTGATCAGGGGCGCGGTTTCGCAGTGGTTGCCGACGAAGTGCGCCAACTGGCGGGCCGAACAGCCCAGGCGACGGGGGAAGTGGCTGAAACGCTGGAAGAAATACGGTCCGATACCACGTTGATCGTGTCTCGCATTGAAGACCTTGCCCGCAGCATCGAGGAAGGACTCGCCTCAGTTGAGAGCGTGGGCGAGCGATTGGACCAGATCAGTTCCCAGTCGGACCGGGTTCAGCAGCAAGTAGCCCGAATTGCCGAGATCGACCAGAACAACGAGCAGAGTCTGGCCCAGGTGTTCTCCGCCATTGAAACGGTGCGTGACCAGATCTCGGAGAGTGATACCAGCGTTTCTTCACTGGCAGAGCAGGCTGCGACGCTGATGGAACTGGCAGAAAAAGCCAATGCTTCATTCGCCTTGAACAGCGAAGCAAGTTATCACCGGCCCTTTTTCGATCAGGCAAAAGCCGGCGCTGACCAGATTGGCCAGATGTTCGAGCAGGCCATACGGGATGGCAAGCTTTCGGAAAGCGCTCTGTTCGACAAGACGCGGACTCCCATCCCGAACACGCATCCGCCGAAATACTCCAGCAGCTTTGACAAGTTTACTGATCAGTACCTGCCGGCCATTCAGGAACAGGTGAAGAACGCCCATGAGGCCATTGTCTTTGCCATAGCGGCTGCGCCCGACGGGTATGTACCGACCCACAACCGGGATTTTGCACACGCACCAACCGGAGATCCGAAGGTGGATCTGGTTAAAAGCCGAAGCAAGCGGCTGTTCAACGATCGCACGGGTATCCGCTGTGGTCAGCACACCGAGAACATGCTTTTGCAGACCTATCGACGGGATACCGGCGAAATCATGCATGATCTCTCGGTGCCGATCTATGTGAATGGCAAGCATTGGGGCGGTTTCCGCCTGGGCTACCGTCCGGATAATCACTGACCGGGTCGGGATTATCGACTCTAGAGGCTGTGCTAGACTCCAATTGTCCAATCAATAGGAGAGTTGTCTTGGCTGAACCGGAGTTTATACCTGCCGACACGGATCCCGCTTCCCGCCGCAGTGACCCGGCGCGTAACCTGGCGGTGGTGGTCTATATCCTTCAGGCACTGTCTTTTTTCGTAGGAGGCATTACCGGTCTGGTGGGTGTAATTATCAATTACGTGAAGCTGGACGATGTTCGTAATACCTGGGTGGAGCAGCACTTCCGCTGGCAGATCCGCACCTTCTGGATTGGCCTGCTCTGGACGGTGATTGGCATTGTGACCACGCCGATTATTATCGGCTGGTTCATCCTCCTTGGTATTTCTATCTGGATCATCTACCGGATCGTCAAAGGCGCTCTGGCTCTGAACGATGGCAAGGCACCCTCCTGAGGAGGGTGCCCCTGATCAGTCCTCGGTGACTTCCTTCAGGCGGATTGCGCTGAACATCCCTGCCAGCCCCATCAGACCCAGAACAATAATCACTGCTACCTCTGAGATCATCGATACGAGGGCGGTCAGGCCGCCGGTAACCAGCAGAAGAACACCAATGACCGTGTTGCTCACCGCTGTGTAATCGGTGCGTTTGTTGCCGCCTGCCATATCCACCAAGTAGGTTTTGCGCCCCAGCCTGACGCCGGCGTGGGCTATGCTCAGAACGAAAAAGGCGACCGGGTAAAACCATACACTGCCGATTTCCGTCCCGATAAACAGCGCGGTAAAACCGACGAGCAGACACACTCCGCTGGCCATGGCAGCACCACGTATCATGACTCTACGGCTTGAGGTGTCCGCGGCCCAGCCCCAGAAGCTGGCACTGAGGGAACTGGCCAGACTGCTGGCCAATAGGAAGATACCCAGCATCCAGCCAATGTCGGACTCCTTCTGTGCAAGCACCACGAAGTAGGGCGACGCCAGGGCCGAGCAAAGTAAAAGCGCCCGGGTGATCACGAAGTGTCTGAACGGTGCATCATCGCGGAGCAGGGAAAGGCTTTGGAACGCTTCGGTGATGGCGTTACCGCCACCTCCGGTTTCACCTTCATACTCTTCCACTCCGGCAAACAGGAACCCGGCAATGACCCAGAGAACACCGGCCAGAAGTAGTAGCACGGTATAGAAGGCAATGGTCGGGTCGCCGCGTTCCCAGAACAGGAGGGCGGTCAGCACAACGGTGGCCGTGCCGCCAATGGTAGAGGCCAGTCCGCCAAGTCTCCCCCTGCGGGTTTTCGGAATGCATTTGCCCTGAACATCTTTCATGGATACTGAGCAGAATCCTCGGGCCAGGGAAAACACAATGAGGGCGGCTATGATCCCGGAACCTGCGACATAGCCCTCGAAAAACCAGATGCTCGCCGCCATGGCCACAACACTTGCAGCCTGGCCGAAACTTCCGAGGGTCCAGAACCACTTGCGAACGGGTTTGCGGCGCACCCAGGCTGCGATGACCATTTGTGGAACGAGAGAGCCGGATTCGCGGATCGGAACCAGCCAGGCCACCAGCGCAGGAGCACCTATGGCACTCATCAACCAGGCCAGGACGGTTTTGGGGCTGATGAGGAGATCGCCCAGCTTGGTCAGTACGTTGCTGGCGAGAATCAGGAAGAAATTTCGGGGCACCTCGCGACAGGCTTCCTCCGGAATGTCTTTGCAGACCCGTGCGTCTTCTTCGTTGGCAATCAGGCTGTAAAGCTGGTCGATGGTGTCCTTTCTGCTCTCGGGCAAACCGCTGTCCTCCGGAAAATGAGTCAGAAGGATACCAGTATGGACCGGTATCCTTAAGTCCGGAGTACGGTGGTTGCCACTAATCAGACCAGATGGTGATCCCAGTAAACAGGAAGATCTGCCAGTTCCCTGGCCGGTGTGGTAGCGCCCATCCGAACCAGCTTGCCCTGGCCGGAGGAGATCAGGAAGTCGCCCCCGGCAAGGGCCTGGACACCGGCGCAATCGGCGATGGAGGCGCGGTTCACCAGTTCACCGGTACTGCCCCTGAAGATAATGGCTGTGCCACCAACAGGTGAGGCAGCAGCAACAAGGTCGTTCTCTGGATGGGCAACGACACTGGCTATGTAGTTGGCCATAGCTTTCTGGGTGTCCGCATCGAATCGGTATTCCCGCAGTTTTCCCTGTTCAAGGCGCGCCAGTAGGGGCGGCGTTTCGTACTGCGGTCCCTGATATTGAAAGGCCACGTACACTCGGCCACTCCCGCTGACGCTTACATGGCGGGCACTTTGCTGATGATGGGGCGGCTTGAAACGGCCAACGATTTTGCCGGAATGACGATTCATCAGAAGCAGGGCAGGATCCATGGTATCCAGATTCAGCTTTATACGGTCGTAGTCTGGGTGGGTCAGGATACCCCCGAGTCCGATCACCAGGGTTTCGCCGTCCGGGTGCATGGTCAGCTCGTGGGGACCAATGCCGTTAAGATCGAAGGTATCGGTTCGCTGGTACTCCTTTTCCGCGTCGTATACCGCAATAATGCCTTCGCCCTGTTCGTACCGGCTGGCGGTTACGTATAGCCAGCGGCCATCCAGGGAAAAAACACCGTGGCCCACGAAGTGCTCGCCGGCTGCCGCGTCTATGCGGTGTTTGAAAGCTCCGGTCGTTGTATCGAACACATAAAACGACCATCCGGGGCGACGATCAAAGAAAAGGGTTTCGCCCCTGGCAGGCCGGTTGCACCCGCTGTGGCAGCGTGTTTGAACCGGCGTTTGCCAGAGGACGTTACCGGTGCGATCGAACGCGCTGACGCCAAAGCTGCCATCCGGCAAGCCGATGGCGCCGGCATAGTGGTCTGGTTCGCCCGAGGCTTTTCGCGGAAGCATTGAACAGCCGGTCAGGGCCAGTGCAATACCACCGCCAACGGATGCTTTGAGAAGGGTCCGCCGGTGCAAACGCATAGGAACAGTCGCCTCCTCAGTCGCCATCGCTCGAGTTGAAGCCTCTTACTACGTTGAGAGCAACCGCCGCCTGGTCATTCACCAGAATGGTCAACTGCGAAACGTCCACGTAGAGGCCCTGAAGGACCCGGAATTGGACTTCTTCGTCGAGCGCCGTTGCCATGGGAAAATAGGCACCAGGAAAGTTTTGCTGAACTTCGTTGAACTGATTACGAATGCGCTCCGCAAGGTGCTTCTCTTCGTTGCTTTCAAGCGCTGTCGTGAGCCCTGGCAAAAAGAACTGGTTCAGGCCATCGACTGTGGCCTCGATGGTCTTCAGCGTTTCGCCGCTGCGCCAGGCGTCCGCGATGTAGGGATTGCGCTTTCCATTCCCGCGCAGACCCATTGGTTGGGCCAGTCGGCGCTCCTCCAGGATCTCCAGTGCGGCCATCCCTGCGCGGACGGTAGTGTCAAAGTACTGGTCGGTCTTCAAGTAGTGAGGCCTGAAGGCCTGCCATCGGGTCATTAATTCGTCGCCGTTGCTCTCTACGTGGGCAGCCACGCCGGTCAGCAGTTCGCAGGTCCGGGGGGCGGGCAGTTTGTTATCCCCGGTATTAAATGTCTGATCGAACAGCAGGTATTCAATCATCGGGAAGCCCTGAACGGCCACGCCGGATTGGCTGATCACCTGCGGAGTGATCGGTTCCTCGTCGCCGGTCAGGTAAGCTGCTTTCCGCGCGACCAGATTCTTCGGGTCGGGCCAGAACTGGAACTGCCAGGAAAGATTGTTGTTTTCGACCGGTCCGAAATCGACAAAGCGCACCCGCTGCCAGGCCAGGAAGGCATCCAGCCAGGCGGCTTCCAGTTGTTCCCGGCTTTGCGGGGCAGGATTCCGGCAGTAGTCCCGGGCGCGTTCAGCCAAAGCGCCCGTTTCTTTTTTCAGCGACTGATAGCCAGTGACAATGCCCTCATACCATTGCTGGCGGGCCTGGCTGGTGGCATCGCTTGCCCACACCAGGGGCGACGTTGCTGCGAGGATAAATGTGCACAGCAGTCTGGTGATCGGTTGCATGGCTGATCCTCAGAGTGAATTCAGGAAATCAATCAGGGCCGCACGATCCCCGGACGACATCTGGCGGTAGCGTTCGGCGGCGGTCGCTGCCTCACCACCATGCCAGAGCACGGCTTCTTCCAGTGTGCGGGCGCGACCATCGTGCAGGAACCCGGCCTGAGGATTCACTACTTGCGCCAGTCCAATGCCCCACAGCGGGGGTGTTCGCCATTCGTTGCCATTGGCCAGGAATTCATCACGTCCATCCGCCAGAGCTGGGCCCATGTCATGGAGCAGCAGATCTGTGTAGGGCCAGATAGTCTGATTGCTGAGATCCGGGCGTTCGGCTACCTCACCCGTCTGGTGTCGGGGAGTATGACAACCAGCGCAGCCAATTTCGTTGAACAGTTTTGCTCCTTGTTGAACCGAACCGGACTCAAGATTTCGGCGTGCCGGAACGGCGAGGCTCCTGGCATAGAAGGTCACAAAGTTGGCAACCTTATCGCTGACTTCCGGTTCGCCGCCATGGGCGAACCGCTCACAGTTCTGCTCGGGCATGCAGTCGGTCGTGGGTTTCAGGGTCGAGGTCAGGCCCATATCGCCGGCGAAGGCACCCATGCTTTGCTGGTGGACATCCGGCTCCGCTGCCTTCCAGCCAAATCGGCCGGGCCGCGTCTGTTCCGTTGCCAGATCCCAGACCTGGTTGAGTTTTCCGGAAATGCCATTGCCGTCGGCATCGTCAGGGTCATGAAGGGCTTGCAGTTTTTCGATGGGGATGGCTTCCAGCAGGCCCATTCCGATCATCTGCGGTGCTACCCGGGGTGAAACCAGCAGGTCGTCGGGCAACGGACCGTAGTTTGGGTTTTCGATGCGATACACAGGTTTGCGCAATTCCACAACAGTGCCGTCCGCCAGGGTCTTTTTCACCGGCGTCCATTCAATGACGAGGTCGGCCTCCGGTTTCGCTGCGGGAAGTGCAGCGGTCTGCAACTGGCTGCCGTAGACCGGTGCCGGTTTAAAACCTTGCTTGCGCAGAATTTCGGCGTCCCGTACCGGATCAGCAGGCACTGCCAGCCTCAGAAACAGGGAAACTGTCGGTTCATCAACACCGGGGGGATGTCCGCGACCATCCTTGATGTGGCATCCCTGGCAGGAGTTGGTGTTGAACAGCGGACCAAGGCCATCACGGGCATCGGTGCTCGCCGGTGCCTCGACCCAGGGGTTCCGGAAGAAGCTGTTGCCCACGCTGAAATCCAGACGCTTGGTCATGGACAGATTGCCCTGGGGCAGCGAATAGGCGTTGGTATCTGACTGCTGAACCGTCCCCTCGCCACCGGTGGCGGGAGTGGTCTGAATAGGGTAACCCGCGTGGGTTTGGGCGGAGACGGGTGCGCTGGCAATTGCCAGCGCACCGATCAAGGCGAACGGTCTCATCATGCTCAGAACGCGTGACCGGCGTCATCCGGAGACAGGGCTTCGATGCCAAGGTCCCGCGCAGCCTGCTCAATGGATCCGGTCTGGGCGACCAGCGCCATGATCGCGCCGTTGACGATCCGGGTACCTTCGGCGTTCCCCGGTGCGATCATGGTATCGAATACCATGGGGTTCTCGCTGCTCTCTGCACGAGCCTTCATCAGGGCGAGGGCTTCCATGGACGCATCCAACTGGTTGTTCAGGCGCGCATCCAGTTCAGGGTTGCTCTGCTGAACAAGGTCAGACAGAGAGGGTCCAGTCACCAGGCTGCCGTCGACACGACGGTAGGTGCCGGTATAGACATTCTGGATGCCCTGGCCGTTGTAGTAATGGGAATTGTGGGTATTGTCGCTGAAGCAGTCGTGCTCATCTTCGTAGGAGTTGGCCTCCAGGGCAACCTTCATCCGTTCACCGGCCAGTTCACCCAGGGACAGGGAGCCCATTCCGAACAGCATTTTCTGAACACCTTCATTGGCGTCGGCGGCAGTCAGCTGGGCGCGATAATTGTCGTTGGCACCGGGTGCCCACTGGGCCACCATCCACTCCAGATCTGAGACCAGAAGGTCGGTTACCGCGTCCAGGTATTCCCCGCGACGTTCACAATTGCCATTGGTGCAATCAGCGCCCTCGGCGTAATCCGTAACCGGGCGCTCACCGGCGCCGCTTTCGAAACCATGCAGATCCTGGCCCCAGAGCAAAAATTCAACTGCATGGTAGCCGGTAGCCACGTTGGCTTCAGATCCGCCTACTTCGTTCAGATCGGCCAGGAGTGCAGGGGAAAGAGAGGCCACATTCAATGTTTCACCGCCCACATTGATGCTTTTGCTCGCGATGATATTGGCGGTGGCCCCGGAGTTGCCCAACTCGTGCTGGTAGCCGTCAGCCTTGACGTAATCGATCAGGCCCTCATCCAGCGGCCAGGCGTTCAGTTGTCCTTCCCAGTCATCGACAATAGCGTTGCCAAACCGGAATACTTCAGTTTGCTGGTAGGGGATTCGCGCGGCGAGCCAGGCTTCTTTTGCGGCTGCAAGGTTCTCTTCGGTCGGGTTGGCAATCAGCCGATCGGTAGCGTCGTCCAGCGCGCGGGCGGTAATCAGGGCATCTTCATAGTTGGCGTGAGCAAGGTCGGCATAGTGTTCAACTACGGAAGCCTTGGTAGCGGGTTCTGGCTTCTCTGAGGCCCAGGGAGTATAAGCGCATCCCGCAGTTAGCATGGCGGCCACTGTCAGCGCCAGTGGGGCCGGACGAAACATGGATTTCATTCCTTTCTCCAGTTTTGGTAATCGTGGTGAAAATGAGAAAAATTAGCGTTCACGATTATGGTTGCCGACTGATGAAAAGGCAAGCGGGAATAGGGGGTGTGACCATGATGCGTGTCGGGTCTCTTGCTCTTGGCAACTGTGATCGGGCTTAATGGCTCCGTTACCAGGGAGCTATTTTTGTATGTTGAGCTATCTACACGCCTTCCACGCCGGCAACTTTGCCGATGTCCAGAAACACAGTTCACTGGCGCTTGCCCTTGCGATGATGCAGTCGAAAACATCCGGCATTGCCTGTTTCGACACCCACGCCGGCAGCGCCATATACGATTTGCGCAGTGAGCGAGCCCGAAAGACAGGAGAGGCTGATTACGGCGTTCAAAAGGTATGGAGCGGAAGAGATAGGCTAAGGTCCGGGGATTGGAAGCCGTTTCTGGACGTGCTGGCAGGATTCAATGCCGGTGATGGAGAGCTCTCTGTTTACCCGGGGTCTCCGGTGTGGTACCGGCATTTTCTACGGCCCGCGGATGCGCTGACGTTGTTCGAACTCCATCCATCCGAGAGCGAACAGCTGGCGGGATGGGCCGCCGAAGCCCCCGTCCGCGTGCTCAAACAGGATGGCCTGGCCGGCCTTCTGAAGCAGCTGCCACCGAAACAGCCACGGTTGCTCACGCTCATTGATCCTTCTTACGAGATCAAATCGGATTACATTGAGGTTGCTGAAACTCTTGGCAAAGCATGGCAGAAATGCCGTCACGGGGTTTATCTTATCTGGTATCCGATACTGACGAGCGGATTGCAGCAGCAGCTGAAAGACGCTGTCGGGCGTACCGGCGTGCGCAAGGTGCTGTGCAGCGAGGTGCATCTCAGAAAGCCGCCGGAGCGGGGTATGGTCGGATCGGGCATGCTGGTGGTGAATCCGCCCTGGGGCTTTGATTCCCGTTTATCGGCGATGATGAGTGATGTAGCCGGGCCAGATGTTCTGAATCTGACCCATGATATTGGATGGCTGGTGCCGGAATAGTCCGGCAGTCTACTCCGGCTTATTGGCGTCCAGCTCTTCGATCAGTTGTTGCAAACGCTCGAAAATACGCTGGCCGCTCTCGCCGGTGCGTTCCAGATAGAGGTCACGCACAGGCATGCTGGCTTGCCGAAATGCCTCCCGCTCTGCATCTGTCAGGCGGACAACTTTCAGGTGTCCTTCTTCCAACATTTTTTCCAGCCGGGTCTGATTCAGTTCCTCCTGGGTCTCCCAGGCAATCTGCGCAACATCGTTGAGACCGTTATCAAGCCATTGTTGCTGGTTTTCCGGCAACGCGTTGTACCAATCAAGATTCGAGACCACGGAGGCAACGAACTGTGCCGGCCGGGCAAGCGTCATGGTGCTCTGCACTTCATAGAAATCCATTTCCTCGATGGCAAAAACGGGATTGCTCTGGCCATCGATCTTACGTAGCTGAAGGTTGCTGTAGACCTGTGAATAGGGGATCTGACTCGGTTCGGCGCCATAGGCTCGAAAGGCTTCCTCGGCCATGTCGGATGTCATGGTGCGTATCCGCTGGCCATTGAAATCGTCCGGTGTGCGCAGCGCCTTGTTGGCCGTCCAGGCCATCCAGCCCTCTGGCACGAAGCCAAGCAGTTTCATGTTCTGGTCGGCATAGGGCTGTTCAAACAGATTAAGGAGTTCCGGACTCGCCAGAAGCTGTCGGGTCACCTCAGCGTCGTCCGGCAGAACATAGTGCAGAGTGAAAAGGCCCACTTCCGGGATGGTGTTGGCCAGGTGCCCGGGAGAGGCGAAGGCAAGACTGACCGAACCGTTCTTGACGAGTTCGGTGAGCTGCGCCGAGGTGCCGAGAGAGCCGTAGGGAAAGATATCGACTTCAATCTTGCCTTCAGAACGTTCTTCTATGCGTTCTTTCAGGGCTTCGGCATAGGCGTGTTGAACGCTACCCTCGATTTCTTCCAGGGCGAAGCGCCAGGTGACGGGGTATTCGGGCGCTTCCGGTGCCTTGGCGGCCTCCGGCCCATGGTCGGTTTGGCTGTCTGAGCAGCCGGCCAGCGCAATGACCAAGGCGATGCTTAATGGCCAGAACCTGATACGGGCAGCGGGCATAACGGGGCTCCAGTTTTCTCAATCCTTTTCGACATTGGTAGACAAGGTAACACAAGAATGCGCCCCGCCGTGGGTAACAGGGTTCGATTGCATTACACTGTCGGCCAGACGATCCCGCGGGTAGAGGAGAAAATCGATGGAGTTCCAGTGGCTGGCAGGAGGCCGTGAATGAAAAACCAGAAGCAGGCGATGCTTTATGGCCTGGGCACGGTGCTATTGTGGTCAACAGTGGCAACCGCTTTCAAGCTGTCGCTCAGGGAGCTGGCGCCCGTTCAGATGCTGTTGATTGCCTGCAGTGCGTCTGTGGTCGTCATGGCCGTCATTCTGATGCTGCAGGGGCGCTGGCATCTGGTGTTTTCTCTCAGTCGCAAACAGTACGCCCAGTCGTTCGGCATGGGGCTGATCAATCCCTGCCTGTACTATTTTTTGTTGTTCGGGGCGTTTGACAGGTTGCCGGCCCAGGAAGCGCAACCGCTGAATTACACCTGGGCGCTGGTATTGGCCTACATGTCGGTGCCTTTTCTTGGGCACCGGCTGCGCAAGCTCGATATTGTGGCGGGCCTGATCTGTTACGCCGGCGTAGTGGTCATTGCCACCCGTGGAGCGGTGACTTCGCTGAGTTTCGAGGATCCTCTGGGTGTATCTCTCGCCCTCGGCAGTACCGTGGTCTGGGCGTCCTACTGGATTATTGCCACCCGGGATACCCGCGATCCGGTGGTTGGCCTGTTCCTGAATTTTCTGTGTGGGCTCCCGGTGATTCTGCTGATTTGCTGGTGGACGGAAGGTCTGGACTTTGCCTCGGGAACGTCGCTCGCCGCTGCGGTTTACGTTGGTGTGTTTGAGATGGGTATTGCCTTTGTGCTCTGGTCCTACGCCATGAAAAAGGCAGAGAACACGTCGAAAGTCAGCAATCTGATTTTCATCTCTCCTTTCCTGTCACTGGTGTTCATCTATTTCATTCTGGGGGAGCATATTCTGCCCTCCACCTACATTGGCCTGGTTCTTATCATGATGGGGCTCTGGATCCAGCAGAAAAAAGTCAAAGACAGGGAAGAGGCGTTAAATCTTGGCTAGCTGGTTTGTCTACATGGTTCGAACCGCCAGTGGAGCGCTCTACACCGGAATCACGACCGACGTTGAACGACGTTTCCGGGAGCATCAGGCGGGCGCGCCCAGGGGCGCCCGTAGTCTGAGGGGAAAGGGACCATTGGAACTGGTCTTCAGCGCCGCCGCTGGCGACAGAAGCCAGGCTTCCCGTCTGGAGTGGCACATCAAGCAGTGGCCCCGGCTAAGGAAAGAGGCCCTTGCCCGGGGTGAACTCAGCCTGCCAGATGACGTTTGATGTGTTCGCCAGCGGTTTCCATCGCCTTTGTGGCCCTGTCGAGCTGACCGCTGTGCACCTGAAAAACGTGCCAGAGGCTGTTGTATATCTCCAGGCGGGTTTCCACATCCTGACGGTTCGCCGCTTCAGCCAGCCGCTCGGCATCATTCAACAGAATCTCCTGGCTACCCACCTGGATCAGCAGGGGCGGCAGGCCGCTCAGGTCGCCGAATACCGGTGAGATAAGCGGATTGCTCAGGGACTCCTTTCCGGCATAGAGCTTTGCTGCCTTACTGGTCCAGCTTGGCTGGAGTACCGGCTCACATTCGGGTTCATAGAGCTGCTCCTGAGTGAGGTCTACCCAGGGTGAAAATACGGTTAGCGATGCCGGGAGGGGCTGCTGCTTGTCGCGTAGCCGCATGGCCAGGGTAACGGCGAGGCCGCCGCCGGCGGAATCCCCGGCGACAGCGATCTGCTCCGGCTTTAGGCCCTGCTCCAGCAGGCCGTTCCAGCAAGCTTCCGCATCGTCCAGAGCTGCGGGGAAGGGGAATTCGGGTGCCAGCCGGTAATCAGGCGTAACAATGCTGCAATTGCTGGTTTTGGCCAGGTGCCCGGTTATGCCGCGGTGGGTACTCGAAGAACCGATGATATAGCCACCGCCGTGCAGATAGAGAACAGCGCCGGGCGGCTTGATGCTGAAACTGGTTCGGGTAACGGGAATACCGCCAACCGTGGTGGCTTCGAATTTTGCACCCTTGGGCGGTATCGAACTCCTGTAAGCCTGGCGCACAATGCGTCGCTGAAGCGGAACCGGCACCGTCGGGTTGAGAACCGGTCTTACCAGCCGGTTCATGGTCTGGCGCAACGCACTCTCCAGAAGGTGTTGCAACATCTGTGTCTTTCCCCTGCTATGGGTTAGGATTGGAGGCCAAAATTTATAATCTATTCATGACAGGCGTTTAACTCTACGTGTACTGGAAAACAGATACCATAGAAATACCGGATTGGGACAGGCACTCGCTTCTGGACAGGCTCGAACCCTTCGATCCGGCCTGCGCGCGGGATCTCAGCGACGAAATGGTCGCCTACTGCCGCTTTTACGGTCTGGATCTCTGGGTGGAGCACCCGGACGTTGCCTACCATCAGGGTTACGTAAACGCATGTGATCACGAGGTCATGGTGCATTATTTCCGGTTGCCGGAGCAGGCAGGTGAACGCGGTACAGTGTTTATTATGCATGGCTACTTCGATCATGTTGGACTGTACAGCCAGTTGATTGACCGCTGTCTGGGCGCCGGCTTTGATGTGCTGGCTTATGATCAACCGGGACATGGTCTTTCCAGCGGCACGCCGGCGGCGATTGGAAGTTTTCTCGAATACCAGGGTGTCTTGACAGATGTGATGGCCAAGGTCAGAGACAAGGTACGCCAGCCCTGGTTTGCGGTGGGCCAGAGCACCGGTGGCGCGATCCTGATCGACTATCTGTTGTCCAATCAGCACAATCAGCAGACCTCGGATTTTCGGAAAGTAGTGCTGCTGGCGCCACTGGTAAGGCCGGCGGGCTGGTTAGGAGCCAAGGTACTCCATAGCATCGCCAAACCGTTCATTTCCCGCTGGCGCCGGGTGTTTGCGGAGAACAGCGGTAATAGCCGTTTTCTGAGGTTTCTGCGTGAACACGATCCGCTCCAGGCCAGGGCGGTACACGTAGATTGGGTGAGTGCGTTGCGAAAGTGGGTGCCCCATATCGAATCGGCCCGGCCTGTCGACTTTCCCGTGACCGTCGTGCAAGGTGAAAAGGACCTGACAGTCGATTGGCAACATAATTTGCGCATTATCCGGAATAAATTTTCGGCGGTGGAGGAACTGAAAATCCCTGACGGACGTCATCATCTTGTGAACGAAGCTCAGGATTTACAGGCAACCGTATTCAATACCATCATTGATACATTCACGAATTCGGCAGAAAGGACCCGTTGAATCGGGTTTGCTGAAGAAACCAGGCACAGGAGAAAGCTGTGAAGAAGACGATTCTTGCATTTACAGTGGCAACGTTTGGTCTTGGTGGTTGTATGACCTATGACCCGTACACCGGCGAAGAGAAAACGTCGAATGCGACCAAGGGCAGCATTATTGGCGCGATTGGCGGTGCGGCCATCGGTGCCGCAACTTCAAGTAAGAGTGATCGGGGAAAAGGCGCCCTGATTGGCGCGGCCAGTGGCGCTGCTATCGGCGGTGGCGTTGGTTACTACATGGATAAGCAGGAAGCCGAGCTGCGTCGCAAGCTGGAGGGTTCCGGTGTTCGCGTAGTGCGTAACGGCGACGAGATCGAACTGATCATGCCGGGCAACATCACCTTTGATCTGAATGAATCGACGATCAAGCCTTCATTCAGCGGCACTCTCGAGTCAGTTGCCCTGGTGCTGAAGGAATTCGACAAAACGATTATTCAGATTGAAGGCCATACCGACAGCTCTGGTTCGGACAGCTACAACCAGCTGCTCAGTGAGCGTCGCGCCTCCTCAGTACGTGACTTCCTGCTGAATCAGGGCATTGAGCCCAAGCGTACCCGTGCTGTGGGGTATGGTGAGCGCTACCCTGTGGCCTCCAACGATACCCCGGCCGGTCGTGAGCAGAACCGTCGCGTTGAGCTGACGCTGGTGCCCATGCAGTAAGTCGCTGTTCTAAGGCCATAAAAAACCGGAGCAAATGCTCCGGTTTTTGTCTCAGGCCATGAATCAGAACAGGACGCGGCAGCGAATCGTTCCCTTCACTTTGAGCAGCTTTTCCAGCGCCAGCTCGCCGTATTCTTTGTTCACATCCACAACCACGTAACCAATGTCTTCCTTGGTTTGCAGGTACTGACCGCAGACGTTGATGCCGTTCTCCGAGAATACCTGGTTGATTTCGGACATCACGCCCGGCACGTTCTCGTGGATGTGCAGCAGGCGGTGCTGGTTGGGGTGTGACGGCAGCGCCACTTCCGGGAAGTTCACGGACGAAACAGACGTGCCGTTGTCGCTGTACATGGCCAGTTTTTCCGCCACTTCCCGACCGATGTTCTCCTGGGCTTCGATGGTGGAGCCGCCCACGTGCGGGGTCAGGATCACGTTATCGAATTCCCGTAGCGGAGACACAAACTCCTCATCGTTGGATTTGGGTTCCACCGGGAATACGTCGATGGCGGCGCCCAGCAGTTTGCCACTGCGCAGAGCGTCGGCCAGGGCATCAATGTCGACAACCGTGCCACGGGAGGCATTCATCAGAATGCTGCCGGGCTTCATCTGGGCAAACTGCTCGGCCTTGAACATGTACTTGGTGGCCGGTGTTTCCGGCACGTGCAGGCTGACCACGTCGGCAATGTTGAGCAGCTCCTGGAGCGTGCCCACCTGAGTGGCGTTACCGATCGACAGCTTTGACACTACATCGTAGAAATACACATCCATGCCCAGGCCCTCGGCCAGGACACTGAACTGGGTGCCGATGTTGCCGTAGCCGATGATGCCCAGCTTCTTGCCGCGGATTTCGTAGCTGTCCTTGGCGGACTTCAGCCATTCGCCGCGATGGGCTTTGGCGTTTTTCTCTGGAACACCACGCAGGAGCAGAATGGCCTGGGCCAGAACCAGTTCGGCAACGCTCCGGGTGTTGGAGAAGGGCGCGTTGAATACGGCAATGCCGCGCCGGGTGGCTGCCTGGAGATCCACCTGGTTGGTACCGATACAGAAACAACCCACGGCCACCAGCTTGTTGGCGGCTTCAAATACTTTCTCTGTCAGCTGGGTGCGCGAGCGGATACCGATGAAGTGCGCATCGGCAATTTTCTCAATCAGCTCTTCCTCGGCCAGCGAGTGAGACAGGTACTCGATGTTGGTATAGCCCGCAGCGTTCAGGGTATCAATGGCAGATTGATGGACGCCTTCCAGCAGCAGGATACGGATTTTGCTCTTCTCAAGAGACGTATTTGACATGGGCTTGCTTCCGAACCTTTCGTCACGTGAAATGACCTGTGGCCAGTGATCGTCGGGGCTGGCTCACAGAACAGGGCCGGTATGATACCATAAACGCAGATTTTCACAGCGCGCCGGTTTGCCTGAATCAACTGTCTGTGACTCCTGTTGCAGGATGCTCCGGCCGAAACCTGACGAGACCGAATAGCCCATGAATTCTGAACAGATCATTGCTTCCCTCAAAGACCTGATGGCTACTGGCGATGCACCCGGCAAGGTGCTGACCGACCCGGCAGATCTGGATACCTATGGCAAGGACTGGACCAAGATCTACCCACCCAAACCTTTGGCGATTGCCTTGCCCAAGACCACAGAGCAGGTGCAGGCGCTGGTGAAGTTCGCAAACGAGAATCAGGTGGCGTTGGTGCCTTCCGGCGGCCGGACAGGTCTGAGTGCCGGTGCCGTGGCCGCCAATGGTGAAGTGGTTGTGGCGTTCGACAACATGAACCAGATCCTGGATTTCAACGCCAGTGATCGAGTGGTTCGCTGTCAGGCGGGCGTTGTGACCGAGCAGCTCCAGAATTTTGCTGAAGAAAATGACCTTTATTACCCGGTAGATTTTGCCTCTGCCGGTTCCAGCCAACTGGGGGGCAACCTCTCGACGAACGCGGGCGGCATAAAGGTGATCCGTTATGGCATGAGCCGGGACTGGGTGGCCGGGCTCAAGGTAGTCACTGGCAAGGGCGATATCCTGGATCTGAACAAGGACCTGGAAAAAAACAATACCGGCTACGATTTGCGTCATCTGTTTATTGGTGCTGAGGGGACACTGGGCGTTATCACGGAAGCGACCATGAAGCTGTCCCGCAAGCCGGATAACCTGACCGTACTGGTGTTGGGGTTGAACGACCTGACCAACACCATGGACGTGCTGCAGACTTTCCAGAAAAAGATCGACCTCACCGCCTATGAGTTTTTCTCTCATCAGGCCATGGGGCACGTGCTGGCCCATGGCCAGGTGCAGGCGCCGTTCGAAACCGAGGCGCCTTACTACGCTTTGCTGGAGTTCGAGTCTGTCTCCGACCAGGTGATGGACGACGCCATGACCCTGTTTGAGCAATGTGTGGAGAACGGCTGGGTGCTCGATGGTGTGGTCAGCCAGAGCGAAACTCAGGCCCAGAATCTGTGGCAGTTGCGCGAGCGCATCTCCGAATCCATCGCGCCCCGCACGCCCTACAAGAATGACATCTCCGTGGTGGTCTCCAAGGTGCCGGGTTTCCTGCAGGAAATCGACGCCGTGGTTACCGAGCACTATCCGGATTTCGAGATTATCTGGTTCGGGCACATCGGCGATGGCAACCTGCACCTCAATATCCTCAAGCCGGAAGATATGGCCAACGAGGACTTTTTCGAAAAGTGCCAGCAGGTTAACAAATGGGTGTTCGAGATTGTCGAGCGCTACCAGGGCAGTGTGTCAGCCGAGCACGGTGTGGGTATGACCAAGAAGCCCTATCTTCAATACACACGCAGTGAGGCGGAGATTGCTTACCTGAGAGGTATTAAAAAGGTATTCGATCCCAACGGCATCATGAACCCCGGCAAGATTTTCGACTGATGCAGGACCACATCGTTGTACTGACAGGCGCAGGTATCAGCGCCGAGAGCGGCCTCTCCACATTCCGTGACAACGGCGGGCTGTGGGAGCAGCACAGTGTGTACGATGTGGCCACGCCCGAGGCGTTTGCCCGGAATCAGGAGCTGGTGCTGAGGTTCTACAACGACCGCCGGCGCCAGCTGGAATCCGCCCAGCCCAACCAGGCCCATCGCCTGCTGGCAGAGCTGGAAAAGCGGTACCGGGTAACGGTGATCACCCAGAACGTGGACGATCTCCACGAACGGGGTGGCGCCAGCAACGTCATTCATCTTCACGGCGAGCTCACCAAGGCCCGTAGTTCAAGGTATCCGGAGCTGGTTTACGACATTGGTTATCGTGATATCAATCCGGGCGACACCTGTGACCGCGGCGCCCAGCTTCGCCCCCACATCGTCTGGTTCGGTGAGGAAGTTCCCATGTTGGAAAAGGCCGCCGACATTGTGCGCACCGCCGATCATCTGTTGATCGTAGGGACGTCGCTCCAGGTCTATCCGGCCGCGGGGCTGGTGTATGAGGTGGACATGGACGTGCCCATCACGGTCGTCGACCCGGGAGAGCCCGCTTCGGTGTCCCGTGCCCGGGTCATTCGCAAGGGGGCTGCCGAGGGTGTGGCCGAGTGGGTTGATAGCCTGAAGTGACCCTCCGTTTCTCGCGCCTCATCCTCGGGCAGAGGTCTCTGAGGCTTTAAGGTATTTCTCGAGCTCTGACCGAAATGCCGCCTGAACCCCCAGCCTTTTCAGCATCCAGTAATGACCGGCAATCATTCGGTCAATGAAAATGCTCTCTACGGGTGGTTTGAAATAGTCCAGGTATTTAAACACTGTGCTGGTTTTTTCAGCGACGCGTTTGTGAATGTCGGCTTCCGCGAAATCGTAGGGCTGGTCGCGCTGCTCGAAAGGCACCACGAGTATGTCCCGCCACATGGCGTAGTAGGCTTCATCCACGGCTGGCTGGCTTCCCACCCGCGCGCCGAGGTCGATCAGGTAGCGGTCCAGGGCCTCATAGTCTTCATCAAGCGCGGCCACGAGGGCGTTGCGGTAGGCTTCGACGATCTCCGGCTTGAGTTTTTTCACGCAGCCGAAGTCGTACATGATGATGGAGCCGTCCGGTCGGTAGGCGAAGTTGCCGGCGTGGGGATCGCCGTGGATGCACTGGAACCGGAATAGCTGGTCCGCCATGAGGGTGAAGATGCGATGGCCGATCAGGTTGACGGTGTCCTGATCGTATTGCTCCCGGGTGACCTTGCTGACGTGATCGCCCTCGACCAGTTCCATGGTCAGCACCCGCCGGGTGGAATGGCCGGGAATGACCGCCGGGATCAGGACCCAGGGCTGTTGGTCGTGGAACTTGCGGAACAGCTCGATGTTCCGGGCCTCGTTTTCGTAATCCAGCTCTTCTTTCAGGCGTTCCCGGATTTCTGCGAACAGCTTGTCCACGGATTCCTTTGGCATTTTCAGCAGGCCGCCGAGTTTGAGCGTCATTCTCAGCTGTTTCAGGTCCGAGTCGCAGGATTCGTCTACGCCGGGATACTGGACCTTGACGATCACATCGGTGCCATCGTGCAGGCGGGCACGGTGCACCTGACCGATGGATGCGGCCGCGTAAGGCTTTTCCTGGAGGTACTCGAACAATTCGGAGACCGGCTTCCCGAGCTCGGATTCGATCTGCTCCACGATCACCTCGAACGGCATTGGTGGCGCTTCTTTCTGCAGCTTTTCCAGGGCTTCCGAGAATTCCCGGGGCAGAAAATCCTGCGTCTGGGAGGCAATCTGACCGACTTTCATCACGGCACCCTTGAGCTCCCCGAGGGTGTCGGCTATCTGCCCGGCCATGCGGGTATAGCTTTCACTCTGGGCGCCTTCGTCGTTCTCCGAGCGAAAAAGCCTGCGAGCGCGCTGACCCGCATACTGGCCTGCCACGGAAGCAGTCATGCCAGCGAGCTTGAAGAAGCGACCACGTCGGGAGGTAACCGGTTTCTTTGCCATAAATACCATTACGCCTTTGACCGGATTTGGGTTTAGCCGGTCCTGCACGTTAAACCACTTTGGTCTCCACGAACAGCAGGTCTTCCAGTTCAAGTGACAGGGTCTGGCCCGAGACCAACGGGCCAACGCCCTTTGGCGTACCCGTAAGCACGACATCGCCGGGAAGCAGGGTGAACTGGCCGCTGATGTGGGCAATTAACGGCACAATGGGATTCAGCATATCCCGGGTGTCACCGGTTTGCTGGCGGTGCCCGTCGATATCCAGGGTAAAGTGAATGTTGTCCACGGCGAGTTTGTCAGCCGAGATGAACGGTGACAGGGGACAGGCTCCATCGAACCCCTTGGCGCGCTCCCATGGCTGCCCTTTCTCTTTGAGCCGGGTTTGCAGATCACGGAGGGTCAGGTCCAGCGCCAGGCCATACCCGAGTATTGCGGCTTCGGCCTGGCTGGCGGATGCGTTGGTCAGAGGGCGGCCAATGAGAACGGCCAGTTCGGTTTCATAGTGGACCTCCCCCTGGTCTGCCGGAATTCTCAGGGGGCGGGTGATATGGACGGCCGAGGTGGAGGGTTTGATGAACAGCAGGGGCTCGTCGGGCACCGGATTGTTCAGTTCCTTTGCATGCTCCGCGTAGTTGCGGCCAACACAGACGATCTTGCCTAACGGCAGGTGAATCGAAGTGCCGTCTTTCCAGTGATGTTGGTAATCCGGCATGGCTGCCCCCTGTCCACGTTCGGTTAATCCCCTTCAAACGAGCAGACAGTATAAACCTGAAGACCCTCTTCCTGAAGCTTGCGGGAGCCGCCGAGATCCGGGAGATCAATCATGGCGGCCACTTCCACAATTTCGGCGCCGATCCTGCGGATCAGCCGGGCCGCGGCCAGCATGGTGCCGCCGGTGGCAATCAGGTCGTCCACTAATACCACATTATCGCCCGGCTTGAAGGCATCTTTGTGCAGTTCGACGGAGGCGGTGCCGTACTCAAGCTCGTAGTCTTCCACCAGGGTATCGAAGGGAAGCTTGCCCTTCTTTCGCACCAGTACCAGGGACGCGTTGAGCTCGTAGGCCAGTGCTGAGCCGATGATGAAACCGCGCGCGTCCACAGCTGCCACCGCATCAATCTTGTGGCCGTGATAGCGGTGTACGAAGGCATCAATCAGCTTCCGGAATGCAGTCTTGTCCTGCAGTACCGTGGTGATATCACGAAAGGCTACGCCGGGCTTTGGCCAGTCCGGCACCGTACGAATCGCCTTTTTGATGCTCTCAGAAAAATAATCCATAAACGTTCCGGTAAATGCTCTGGATGCGGATCAGGCCGCATCCAGGAAAATGAATTTCAGAACAAAGACGACAGCAATAATAACAACGCTGGCGTTCAAATCCGCCCAGCGGCCGCTCAGAGCCTTCAGGATGGCGTAGGTAATGAACCCGAGGGCAATGCCGTTTGCGATGGAGAACGTCAGCGGCATCATCAGGGCTGTGACCACAGCCGGAGCCGCGTCGGTAACGTCATCCCAGTCAACCAGTTTGAGGCCGCTGGCCATCAGAACCGCAACGTAGAGTAGTGCCGGAGCGGTTGCGTAGGCGGGAATGATGCTGGCAATGGGCGACAGCAGCAAACACGCCAGGAACAGTGCGGCAACAACCGCAGCGGTCAGGCCGGTACGCCCGCCAGCGGAAATACCCGCCGTTGATTCGATGTAGCTGGTGGTGGTCGAGGTGCCGAGGGCAGCACCGGACATGGTGGCGACCGAATCGGACATCAGGGCCCGGCCCAGGCGCGGCAGCTTGCCGTCCTTGTCCAGCAGTCCGCCACGCTGGGCAGCGCCTATGAGCGTGCCGGAGGTGTCGAACAGGTCAACGAACAGGAACGCAAAAATAACGCTGATCATGCCCACGTTCAGGGCACCGGCCAGATCCAGCTGCATGAAAGTGGGAGCCAGGCTGGGCGGCGCGGAAACAAAGCCTTTGTATTCCACCATCCCCAGCGCCATGGCAACGCCGGTAACCGCGATGATACCAATCATGACAGCGCCGGTTACCTGACGGAACGACAGTGCGCAGATGAGCACGAAGCCGCCAAAGAACAGCAGGCTTTCGGCAACCTTCACTTCACCAAGGCCAACCAGAGTTGCAGGGTGATCCACCACAATACCGGCGTTCTTGAGCGCAATCAGGGCCAAAAAGAAACCAATGCCGGCAGAAATGCCGAACCGCAAGGACATCGGGATGCTGTTAATGATCCATTCACGGACCTTGAAAATGCTCAGCAGGAAAAACAGGAAGCCGGAAATGAACACCGCCCCCAGCGCCACCTGCCAGCTGTAGCCCATGCTGCCAACGACCGTAAAGGAGAAGAAGGCATTCAGTCCCATACCCGGCGCCAGGGCGATGGGGTAGTTGGCCCACAATCCCATGATCAGGGTGCCGATAACGGCTGCAAGGCAGGTAGCAACGAAGACAGCCCCGAAATCCATGCCGGTAGACGACAGGATGCTCGGGTTGACCACAATGATGTACGCCATGGTCAGGAAGGTGGTAATGCCCGCAACCACTTCTTTACGAACGGTGGTGCCGTGGGCCTGGAGTTGGAACAGTCGTTCAAGCATGACGGGTGTCTGCCTCACAGGATGCTAAAAGTTAGTATTTGGGATTCTGGTCTGAGCGGAATTCGTGGATTGCGTGAAAAAACGGCAATATTACCGACTCATGCGCCTCAGGCCAAGGGATGATTGACAGTTCGTCAAGCAGCCGATGGGGCTAGCTGTTGTTAGGATCCCGCTGGAGCCGGATATCAAACCGCACGGCCAGCATGCGCACGATCACGATGAAAAGCAGTCCGATGGTCAGAGGCAGGGCCTCGTTGTCCAGGAACCACTGGCAGACGAAATACAGCCAGCAACCGGCAAACGAAATGGATGCGTAGATCTGGTCTTTGCGGAAAATGTAGGGCACTTCGTTGCACAGAGTGTCTCGCAGTGCGCCGCCAAAGGTACCGGTCATGACGCCGAGAAGAGACGCTACAAACCACGAGTGTCCCAGGTCGAGGGCCAGTTGGGCGCCCAGAATGGAAAAAACTCCCAGTCCGATGGCGTCCGGAAAGACGATTCTGGACTCCCGAAGCCGCTCCGCCCGTTTCCAGTAACTGAAGACAATTGCCATCGCCAGAATCAGCATGGGCTGTTCCTCATGCTTGATCCAGTAGAGCGGGTGGTTGTCCATGATCAGGTCCCGAAGGGTACCGCCACCTAGCGCCGTGATAAATCCGATGGTAAACACGCCCACAGGATCCATATTCTTGGAGCGCGCCACGATCATGCCGGAAATCGCGAAGGCGACGATTCCTATCATTTCAAGTACGTAGATGATGTCGAGCATGGCGAAACCCGGGAGAGGCGGAGAATGGCCTGATGGCCTGGTTTTGAGCGCCGAGGATAGCGGAAAAAGCGCCTCCTTTCATCTACGGATCGGGCCTGTCAGGTTTGTGGCCACCCGGAACTGTGATCCATAACGACACGTTCAGACGTATCTTGGATTCATCTTACGTCTATCCTGTTGTACGGAGTTGCTATGTCCTTGATGCGTCTGGCCTATGCCAGTGAAGCCACGTTCGAAGCCAAGCCGGTGGAAAAAGGTGTAGAGCCACACGTTGCGCGAATCCTGATGACCTCCCGAAAAAACAACGCCAGAGACCAACTGGTGGGTGGTCTTTATTACGGCAATGACCGCTTTTTCCAGTATCTGGAAGGAGATGAAGATGCGGTGCGCAGGACCTTCGATCGCATTCTGAAGGATGAGCGGCATAAGAATGTCGTGACCCTCATCGAAGAGCCGCTCACAAGCCGGACCTTTAGCAACTGGTCTATGAAGTATGTGCCTCTCTCCCGGGATGTCCGGAACTTCCTCGATGAGCAGGGTCTGGAATCCTTCGAGCCGTCCTCTTTCACATCGGATCAGTGCGAGAAAATGATCGAGCTAATACGCAATTCCAGCCAGAATCAGAATCTGGTCAACCGGGACAACAATCAATCCGTTGGCGACGCCCCCCAAGTGTTGTCGTCCGGAATGAAAATGGGCCTGATCGTGGCTGGTCTGGTGCTGGTGGGGGCTCTGGTGATTGGCGGGACCATGCTCTGATGGAAATGCTGTAAAAATAAGCCTTGCTTATGCGGTTGGATAAAAGAACTTTATTTGCTTCATGATAAGACTCTGTTTAGCTTGACGGATAACAATCACAGGCGTGCACTGCCTGGAGCCCGATCAAACAAAAATGGAGAGTTCATGAAAGCCATCCTCTGCAAGGAATATGGACCGGCTGAGACGCTGGTCATCGAAGATGTTCCCAGTCCTGAGGTGAAAGGCCGAGGCGTAAAAGTCCGCGTAAAAGCCGCCGGCCTGAATTTCCCCGACACCCTCATTATTGAAAACAAATACCAGTTGAAGCCGAGCCTTCCGTTTTCGCCCGGTGGTGAAATGGCTGGTGAGGTTATCGAAGTTGGTGACAAAGTCACGCGCTTCAAGGTAGGGGACCGTGTCGCGGGCCTGACCGGTTATGGCGCTTTTGCAGAAGAAGTCATCGTGCCGGAGCAGAACCTGCTGCCCGTTCCCGATGGCATGTCAGACGAGAAGGCCGCCGCCTTCACTATGGTCTACGGCACTTCCTATTACGCCCTGAAACAGCGAGGCAACCTCCAGCCTGGCGAAACGCTGCTCGTTCTTGGCGCCAGTGGTGGCGTTGGCCTCGCCACGGTCGAACTGGGCAAGGCCATGGGCGCCAAGGTCATCGCAGCGGCCAGTTCTGCCGAGAAGCTGGCTGTGGCCAAAGAGGCCGGCGCCGACGAGCTGATAAACTACACCGAAGAGCCTCTCAAAGATGCGGTAAAGAAGCTCACCCACAGCAAGGGCGTGGACGTGATCTACGACCCGGTCGGCGGTGACTTTACCGAACAGGCCCTTCGCGCCATGGGGTGGAACGGCCGCCACCTGATCATCGGCTTTGCTGCCGGTGATATACCGAAAATCCCCGCCAATCTGACGCTCCTGAAAGGCTGCTCCGTGGTTGGCGTGTTCTGGGGCAGCTTCACCCAGCGCGAGCCGGAGGCGAGCGCGCAGAACATGATGGAGCTGATGAAGCTCTATGCCGAAGGCAAGATCGATCCGAAGATCAGCGCCGTCTACGACTTCGAGGATTACGCCTCTGCACTTGGGGCCCTTACTGAACGCAAGGCGACTGGCAAGGTTGTACTTAAAGTCGGCTCCTGAGTTTTATCGTAGCCTGAAAGCTTTGGGAGGTTGCCGGTTGGAGGCACTTCCCAAAAACCGCTACGAGCACATCCATGTGCGCTTGGCGTCGGCCATCCATGGCCGCCGACATTTTTGGGAAGTGCCTCCAACCAGCAACTTCTGACACCAGTTATATCTCAGGTTGTGGAGACTATATCGCTGTAGCCCGTTGGTGAGGGTGGGTGCCTCCTCCCAAAAATGTAGAGGGCCAAGGACGGCCCGAAACAAGCGCACACGGACGTGCTTGTAGCGGTTTTTGGGAGGAGGCACCCACGCTCACCATTCCGCTAACACACAAGGCTAGGGCCCAGACAAAAGGCCAATCATCAAAACCGGACCGAAGCCGAGTCAATCTCCGAAACCAGCTTTGGCGTCAGCAAGGTATACTCGTCACTCCCGGTCAACCAGGCATAAACCTCCTCGTCGTCCCGGAGGGAATAGCCCAGCTTCTGGATATCCACTTTCCGGTACTTGAACGTACCGGTTTTCTCTATGGCACGGGTGACGCGCACGAACACCGGTACCGCATAGGCTGGCAAATTGTCCTGTAGATAGCGGAACAACCGATTTATATCGAAGGCCCGGCCGTTGCTCTGGGGCACGAGCGTCACCATCCCGGCCTTGCCGTTGGTGCCGGGGATCTCGACGCCGTAGACAATGGCTTCCTCTGCCATGCCGGAGCCGTCGATGATGTTCTCGACTTCCGTCGTGGAGACATTTTCGCCTTTCCAACGGAAGGTATCACCCATGCGGTCAACGAACTGCAGATGGCCGCAGCCGATTTCCTTCAGTACATCACCGGTGTTAAACCAGGCATCGCCTTTTTTGAATGCGTTGCGGAGGATGGATTTTTCCGTGGCCTCCTTCTGGGTGTAGCCTTCGAATGACCATTTCTTGGTGATCTCCCCGATCAACAGGCCGGGCGCACCTTTTGCCACTTCCTGCATCAAGCCTTTTTCGTTACGCACCGGGTCCCGCGTGCCTTCGTGGAACTTCACCAGCTTGTAAGGCGCCGTGGAGAAACCGACAGTGTTGTCCATGTTGAAGAAGTTGCTGAAGCCGATGTTGCCTTCGCTTGAGGCATAGAGTTCCGCCACGGTTTCTATGCCGAAGCGTTCCTTGAACTCTTTCCAGATGGATGGGCGCAGGCCGTTGCCGATCATTTTGGTGAGGCTGTGGTTGCGGTCCTGCTCGCCAGGCGGCTGGTTCAGCAGATAGCGGCAGAGTTCGCCGACATAACCGAAGGTGGTGGCATGGTAACGGCGCACATCGTCCCAGAAGGCGCTGGCAGAGAATTTACGGCGCAGGGCAATGGCCGAGCCGCCGGCCAACACTGAGCCCCAGCACACCAGCAGGGCGGTGCCATGGTAAAGGGGCAGGGTGCAGTAGAGAACGTCCTCTGGCTCCATGGCCAGCGACATCAGGCCGAATCCGCCGTAGGCCTTGATAAACTTCCTGTGCGAGCCCGGGGCCGCCTTGGGCAGTCCGGTGGTGCCGGAAGTAAACAGGTAAATGGCGTTGTCCCCCATTTTCGGGGGAGTGTTCACCACCGGACTATCGCTGTTGAAGGTGCTGACCTGCTCGGCCATGTTGGCGTAACCGGACGGGGCATCGCCAAAGGCGTTCAGGGTATTGGTGTCTGCCAGAAACTGGAAGGGCTGCGGGTGGTCAGTCTTGAGTTCTGCCTTGATACCGTCAAAGGCCTCCACCAGCTCTTCGCCCACAATTGTCATCTTCGGCTCAATCAGGTTAATGCTGTGTTCCAGCACCTTGCCTTTCTGGGAGGTATTGAGCATCGCGCACGCGACACCGAGCTTGGCTGCGCCGGCCACCACGGCCAGCAGTTCCGGCCGGTTTTCGAGGAATACCGCAATGGCATCGCCTTTGGTGAGTCCCTGTTCTTGCAGATAGCGCGCGATTCGATTGGCCCACGAATTCAGCTCGCCCCAGGTGATCGTTCGATCCTCGAACAGGATGGCCGGTCGATTGCCGAAGGATCGGGCGTTGTTTTCGATCAGCGTGCCCAGAGTGAGCTCTCGCTTCTCGTTCTTCAGGGAATAGTAATAAAGCCCCCGTGTGATCGACGGCAGGCGCCGAAGCACGCCGGGCAGGCTGCGGGCAATGTCCAGTGCGGATACGTTGTCTTGGCTCATGGTTTTTCCGTTGGTCCCTTTTATTGTGCGAGCTGAGAGCTTGTAACAACGCATGTCGCGGCCTCAGTCCAGAAACAGATCCGGCATCAGCGGCTTGTCGCCTGGCTCGTACCGGTAGTGCTCGAAGTCGGTCATACCGTCCTGCCTCAGCAGGTCTTCATCGATCAGGTTCTGGCCGGTCATGGTGTCAGGCGACCGGCCCAGGATGCTGACGGCGGCATCGGCCATAATGTCCGGCTTTCTGCCCTGGGCCATCAGTTGCGGACCGCCCACTTCGAACTCGATGGCCGCCGTGGCGATCAGGGTTTTCGGCCACAGGGTATTTACCGCTATGCCATATCGCTTGAATTCCTCGGCCATGCCCAGGCTCAGCATGGTCATGGCGTACTTCGTCGTGGTGTAGGGCCCATACTGGGCGAACCACCGGGTATTCAGGTTCAGAGGCGGCGACAGGCTCAGTATGTGGGCCTGGTCCGACTCTTTGAGCCAGGGCAGGGCCGCCTGGCTGCAGGCCATGACCGCCCGGGCATTGACCTGATGCATCAGGTCGTACCGGCTGACCTTGAGTTTCTCAACGCCGGTAAGTCGAATCGCGCCGGCGTTGTTCACCAGGGCGTCGATGCCACCAAAATGTTCGCCCGCTTCGTCGATGCGCTGGCGAATCTGTTTTTCGTCCCGCACATCCAAAACCAGTGGCAGTGCTTGGCCGCCGGCTTCGCGCACTTCCTCGGCCACCGTGTGAATGGTGCCAGGCAGCTTCGGGTGTGGAGTGTCCGATTTGGCGGCGATCACCACGTTGGCGCCCTGGCGGGCACAGGCGAGGGCAATCGCGCGGCCAATGCCCCGGCTGGCGCCCGTAATAAAAACGGTGCGGTTACGCAATTTACTCATGCGTTACTCTCCTGTTCGGCTGTCTCGCTGGCGCTGATTTCAACCAACAACTGACGGCGTTTGACCTGGTCGCCCTTGCCGGCATGAACCTCGCCCACAATGCCGTCTCGATCGGCTTTCACCGGATGCTCCATTTTCATGGCCTCCAGTATCACCAGCGTATCGCCCTGGCGAACGCTCTGGCCAGCCTCTACCAACACATCAATAATGGCGCCATCCATGGTTGCCTGGATTCTTCCACTGCCAGCGCCACCTGCGCCCTGCGCAGGCTGATGGGTAACATCCCGAACCGACCAGGATTGCCCGAACGCCTGCAAATATAAGGAATCGCCCTGGCGGTGATATTGGCAAGTCTGACGAACACCATTGTCGATAATGCACAACAGGCCATCCCGCTGGCTTTCAAGCACCAGAGTGTGTCGGGTTTCGCCCATGTTGAACGTCAACCGGTTACCGCTGCGGGTCACCAGTAACTCCACAGTGGCGTCGCCACTTTCGAGCTTGATTGGCGTCATGGTGGCCGGTGCATTGCTCCAGGCGCTCTGTCCGGCAATGCCATGGTCAAGCACGCAGGCGGCCAGCGCCAGTTGGCGTATATCCAGAGTCTGGGGCTGCAGGGATGGATCTTCGCTGAACGCCTGCTGCAGGAAGGCGGTGGTAGCCTCACCAGCCCCGAAGGTGTCGTCCGCGATAATCCGGCTCAGGAAATGTCGGTTGGTGGTCACGCCGAATACGGTGGTGTCCTCCAGGGCCCGGATCAGGCGGCGACGGGCTTCGTCCCGGTTCTGGCCCCAGGCAATGACTTTGGCCAGCATGGGGTCGTAGTGGGGTGTGATGCTGTCTCCGGAGCGAACGCCCGTATCGTATCGAAGGCCTTCTCCCTCTGCTGGTTCAAAGGCATACAGTGGTCCGGTCTCGGGGGTGAATCCGTGAGCGGGATCCTCCGCATAGAGCCGCACTTCAATGGCGTGGCCATTGAGCTGGATTTCGTCCTGGGTGAGTGGCAGCTCACGGCCTTCAGCAACGGTGAGCTGCCAGGCAACCAGGTCCTGGCCGGTAATCAGCTCGGTGACCGGGTGCTCTACCTGCAGGCGGGTGTTCATTTCCAGGAAGTAGAAGTTCCGATGTTTATCGACCAGGAACTCGACGGTGCCGGCGCCTTCGTAGTTACAGGCCAGCGCCGCTTTCACTGCGGCCTCGCCCATGGCCTGTCGCAGTTCGGGTGTGACAAAGGGAGAGGGCGCTTCTTCGACCACTTTCTGGTGCCGGCGCTGGACCGAGCAGTCCCGTTCGCCCAGGTAGACGGCGTTGCCGTGTCGGTCGGCGAACACCTGGATTTCCACGTGCCTGGGCTCAATCACGGCTTTTTCGAGGATCAATTCGTCGTCGCCGAAGGCTTGCTTGGATTCAGACCGGGCCCTTTTGATGTTGTCGGCCAGTTCGGATTCGCTCTCAACCAGGCGCATGCCGCGGCCACCGCCGCCGGCGGAAGCCTTGATCATCAGCGGATAGCCGATGTCTTTGGCGGCGGCGATCAGTTCGTCGTCGCTGGCATTGTTACCCTCGTAACCGGGCACAACGGGTACGCCGGCTTCCTGCATGGCGATTTTGGAGCGCCGTTTGCTGCCCATCAGTTCGATGGCCGAGGCGGGCGGACCAACGAACACCAGGCCGGCGTCTTTGCAGGCGTTGGCGAAGGTGGAGTTCTCGGAAAGGAAGCCGTAGCCGGGGTGGATGCAGTCAGCGCCGGTTTTGCGGGCGGCCTCGAGTATGGAATCGCTGTTCAGGTAGGAGGCGGACACCTGAGCCGGGCCAATGCAAACGGCTTCGTCAGCCAGTTCCACGTGCATGGCTTTGGCGTCGGCCTCGGAGTAGACGGCCACGGTGCGGTAACCCAGGGCTTTGGCAGTTTTGATGACACGAACTGCGATTTCGCCTCGGTTGGCTATTAACAGTTTCTTAAGCATGTTCTTGTTTTCCCCTGTGGAGTTCGCCGCGAGGCTGTGAGCCGTCTGGCTTCCAGAAAACCGCTACGAGCACATCCATGTGCGCTTGGCGTCGGCCATCCATGGCCGCCGACATTTTCTGGAAGCCAGACGTCTCCCAACCTCGCTCCGCATCATTCGGAGTCGCTTGCCCAGGCTGGTGGGCGTTTCTGCATGAAGGCCATGGTGCCTTCTGTTCCTTCGCTTCCCCGGATGGCTTCTGCAAATTTTTCAGCCGCGCTGTCGAGCAGACCGCTCATGGGTTCATGGCCAACCCTGTGTAGCAACGCTTTGGTTTCTGCCGTCGCGACCGGCGCGCAATGGCGAACACGATCCAGGGCGCTGGCCAGCATCTCTTCAAGTTCATCATCCGAAGATGCTGCCTGGTGAACGATTCCAAGACGGCTAGCCTCACTCGCATCGATTCTCAAACCTAGCAGTGCCAATCGGCGGGCCTGAGTCAGGCCGATTCGTTCAACCACAAAGGGTGCAATCTGAGCGGGAATCACGCCGAGTGAGGTTTCCGGCATGCCGAATTTCGCGCTTGGCCCGGCGATGGCGACGTCCGAAACGCACGCGAGGCCGAACCCACCGCCCATGACGGCGCCCTCGGTGACTGCAACAACGACTTTCGACGATTCGTTGACCTGCTGGATCATCTGACCAAAGGCCCGGTTCAGGCGATAGAACGGATCGGCCTCGCCTTCTGCAGCCTTTTGGCCCCGGGCGCTAGCCATATCCTTGATGTCGCCCCCGGCACAGAAATGACCACCGGCGCCCCGTATAACGACGGCACGTATGTGCAGGTCGTTTTCGATCTGGGTGAACACTGCCGACAGTTCCGCCACCATCTCGAGGCTCATGGCGTTGCGGACGTCCGGGCGGTTAATGGTGATGAACAGGGTAGGGCCCTGTTTCTCCAATAAAAGTGTTTCGCAATGTGGTAGCTGATCCATAACTGACTCCACGAAATTTGTCTGGGGCTATCGGGCCGGGTCAGGCGTCCGGGACTGTGAGCAGCATGGATGCTGCGATCAAGCCTACATGGACGTATTCACGGCGCGTCCCGGACGCCTGGCCCGGCCTGATAGCCCTGCCACCGAAGCCCTGTACGTTTAGTCGCGCTTCTTACCCGGAAGCGTCCCCATCATCTTGCAGATAATCCCGAGCATGATTTCATCGGCGCCACCGCCGATAGACACCAGCCGCACATCCCGATGCGCCCGGGAAATCGGGTTATCCCACATGTATCCGTTCCCGCCCCAGTACTGCAGGCAGCTGTCTGTAACCTCACGGCCCAGGCGTCCGGCCTTGAGTTTGGCCATGGAGGCCAGTCGGGTCACATCCTTGCCTTCAATGTGCAGTTCGCAGGCCTGGTAGGTGAGCGCGCGCAGGGCCTCGACCTCGGTTTGCAGTTCTGCCAGTCGGAAGTGAATGACCTGGTTATCGATCAGCGGTTGGCCGAAGGTCTTGCGCTCGCGGCAGTATTCGATGGTCTTGTTGATGCAGTTTTCCAAGGCCTTGATAACGTTGGCGGCACCCCACAGGCGTTCTTCCTGGAACTGCAGCATCTGCATCATGAAACCGGTGCCCTCGGCGCCAATGCGGTAGCGCTGGGGAACGCGGACATCGTCAAAAAAGATCTGGGCCGTTTCTGAAGAGCGCATGCCCAGTTTGTTCAGATGCGGGCTGAAGGAGATGCCCGGAGTTTTGGTAGGCACCACGATCAGGGATTTGTTCTTGTGGGGCTTGTCGTCCGAGGTGTTCGCCAGCAGGCAGATGAAGTCGGATTTGGGGCTGTTGGTGATCCACATCTTGGAGCCGTTGATGATGTAGTCGTCACCGTCTTTTTTTGCGGTGGTCTTCATCCCCGCCACATCCGAACCTGCGCCCACTTCACTGACACCGATGCACCCGACCATGTCACCGGCAATGGCCGGCGCCAGGAAGCTGCGCTTCAGCTCATCGGAACCAAACCGGGATATCGCCGGGGTACACATGTCAGTCTGAACCCCAATGGCCAGCGGCACGCCGCCACAATGGGCCATGCCCAATTCCTCGGCAGCCACCAGGTTGTAACTGTAATCCAGCCCCATGCCGCCATATTCTTCCGGCTTTTGAATGCCCAGGATCCCGAGGTTGCCGAGCTTTTTGAACAGCTCATGAATCGGGAATTCCCCGGCCGCTTCCCATTCGTCGCAGTGAGGATTGATTTCCTTCTCCACGAAATCGCGGACGGTTTTTCGAAGGGCTTCGTGTTCGGCTGTGAATTTCACGTTCTTGTTCTCCTGATTGTTAGTTCGTGCCTTCTGTTTGCTAGTGCACGTTCTTTAACTTGGGTGGCGGCTGTGTGGGATCGGTTTTTGGACAGGGTGCCCCAACCGGTTCATCCCGCAAAACAAGCAATCCCATAGGCGGGCCCCACCAAACCCAAAAAGCCTACAGGCGGGCCACACCAAAGGTATTGGGCCGCAACTGCCTCGCCTCGGCTTCCCGGCAAACGTCCAGAACCAGGGCCAGAACGCGCCGCGTATCCCGCGGATCGATCAGCCCGTCATCCCACAATCTGGCCGTTCCGAACAACGCCGTTGAGCCTTCCTCCAGTTTTTTGGCCGTCGCCTGCTCCAGAAAATCCAGTGTCTTCGGATCCGGCTCCATGCCCCCGCGACGCTGCTTGTCTTCGGCCACAATACGCATCACCTTGCCCGCCTGAGCCGGGCCCATAACCGCCGTTCGGCTGTTGGGCCAGGCGAAGATGAACCTCGGGTCCAGACCGCGACCGCACATGGCGTAGTTACCTGCACCATAGGAACCGCCGATGACAATTGCGACCTTTGGCACCCGACAATTGGCCACGGCCTGGATCATTTTTGATCCGTGTTTGATGATGCCGTTCTGCTCTGAGTGGGTGCCCACCATGAAACCGGTTGTGTTATGCAGGAACAGCAGCGGCGTTCCGGCCTGGTCGCAGAGCTGGATGAACTGGGCCGCTTTGGCGGATCCGGCCGGGGTGATCGGGCCGTTGTTGCCGATGATGCCAACCGAGTGACCTTCGATACGGATGGTGCCGCAGACGGTCTGGTCGTCGAACTCGTTCTTGAAGTCCATGAACTTCGAACCGTCGGCGATTCGGGCAAGAATCTCGCGAACGTCGTAGGGTTTTTTAGAATCTGCCGGGATCACGCCCAGGAGTTCCTCGGCCGGGTAGAGTGGTTCCTCCCATTTCAGTTCTCGCTTCGGCGGCAGTTGCTCGTTCCAGGGCAAGGCCTCGAGGATATTTCTGGCCTGGCGGATGCCGTCGGCGTCGTCTTCGGCCAGGTATTCGGCGGTTCCTGCCACAGTGGCGTGCATTTCGGCACCGCCGAGTTCCTCGTCAGTGGCAACTTCGCCGGTGGCGGCTTTCAGAAGCGGGGGGCCGGCCAGGAACATCTTGGCCTGCTCACGCACCACGATCACGTAGTCGGACAGCCCCGGCTGATAGGCGCCGCCGGCGGTGGCGTTGCCATGGACGACGGTAACCTGGGGAATGCCGGCGGCCGACATGCGCGCCTGGTTGGCAAAGCCCCGGGCGCCGAGCACGAAAATATCGGTGGCGTAGTTCAGGTTGGCGCCGCCGCTTTCGGACAGGGAAACCACGGGGAGCTTGTTCTCCATAGCAATCTGCTGAAGCCGCAGGGTCTTGTCCAGGCCGGCCGGGGTAATGGTGCCGCCCTTGATGGCGCTGTTGCTGGCAACGACGAGGCAGCGAATGCCGCTGACATAACCAATACCAGCGATGATCCCGCCGCCGGCCATGCTGCCGTCCTTGTCATCGTGCATCTTGTAGCCGGCGAGCGAACACAGCTCCAGGAAGGGTGTTCCCCGGTCCAGCAACCGGTTGATACGGTCCCTCGGAAGCAGCTTGCCCCGCTTGGTGAACTTCTCCCGGGCCGCTTCCGCCAGATCCAGCACCTTCTGTTCCACATCCCGGAACGTGGTGATGTGGGCGTCCATGGCCTCGGCATTGGTGCGGAAATCCTCGGACTGGGAGCTTACAGTGGATTCAAGTACCTGCATGGTAGGCTCCTCAGTCGTCGCTCAGAACTTTCGGGGTAACAGCCCGGTGAAAGCCGTTGTAGGGCGCGTTATTCTTGGCCTTCGGCAACGGCCACACCCGGCCACCCTGGGAGGCGCCGCCATCAATCCGCAGGCAGTCGCCGCTGATAAACGCTGCGCCAGGGCTGAGAAGGAAACAGATCGCCGAGCTGACTTCGGATTCGGTACCCATCCGCTTGATAGGCACGTTATCGCCCAGGCTGCGAATCCACTGCCTCATGTGTTCGGGGTAGTTGTCCATGCCGCTGGAGGCAATCCAGCCCGGAGCAACGGCATTCACCCGAACGCCCGATGCACCCCACTCAACAGCGGCCGTTTGAGTAAAGTTCACCATCCCGGCCCGGGCAGCACCGGAGTGCCCCATGCCGGGCATGCCGCCCCACATATCGGCCACGATATTGACGATGGCACCCCCGGTTTTCGAAAGCGCCTGGGTATAGGCTTCCCGGGCCATCAGAAAACCGCCGGTCAGATTGGTTCGCACGACGGTTTCCCAGCCCTTCTGGTTAATCCCGGTCAGCGGCGCCTGGAACTGTCCGCCGGCATTGTTCACCAGCCCGTTCAGACCGCCGTGTTCGGCAATGATCGCTTTCACCGTGGCTTTGACTGATTCCTCCTCACGGATATCGCAGACATGGGCGGACGCAATGCCGCCGTCCTCAGTGATCTCAGCTTTCACAGATTCCACTTTCTCGGACTTGCGACCGACCAGGGCAACCCGCGCGCCCAGGGCAGCGAGTTCATGGGCCGTGCACCGGCCGATGCCAGAACCGCCGCCGGTAACAATAAACACCTGGCCCTTGAACAAGTCGGGATGAAAAACAGACTGATAGCTCATAGTAATGAAGACCCTTTAATAGTTCGGGCGCTCTGGTTGGTAGCGCGTTTCGGGACTGTGAGCAGCAAGGATGCTGCGATCAAGCCTACATGGACGTATTCACGGCGTGTCCCGGAACGCGCTACCAACCAGAGTGCATGCACAAAAAATCAATCTTTAACCAGGCCAGAAGGAACAGGCACCGGGAACTCAAGCAATTGCTGCGCAAACGCCTTCCCCTGGGGATCAATCCGCAAGCTGGCGACACCCCCGCCACCAAGACTGTGCTCCAGCAGAAAATTGATGGCCTGCAAACCGGGCATGGCCCAGCGGGTGACCCGACCGTTTTCCGGATTCAGGGTATGGGCCATCCATTCCGCAACGGCCGCTTCCGTCAGTGCGGTTTCGATAAACGGCAAAAATTCCGGCTTGCGGGCAATCACGCCAATGTTGGTGTGGTCACCCTTATCGCCACTCCGGGCCCAGGCAAGTTTGACCAGAGGAACAGTGGTATCGGTGGCGCCAGTGTCATGAGTGAACGACTGCGGCGGAAGGTCGGCACTATCGAAGCCGCCGCTGGTCTCAACTTCAACGGCCTGCCGCTCGCCACCCAGATCCACGGATACCTCGACTTCTGTTTTCGGCACCAGGCAGGAATACAGCCGGATTTTCGGCCACACGGTCGGACGCCCTCCGACAATTCCGGTAATTCCCGGTGCCATGCCCGTTGCCGCCTGGGCAATTTCCCGGGAAAACAGCACAAGCGCTTCTTTCTTGGGATGGGCCGTGCTGATCTTGACCACGACTTCCCGGCAATCCTCACCCCGGCCGTGAGCGCCATAAGTGGTTTCGGTACCCAGAAGCTCGATGCTGGTTTCACTGTAATCGGGCAAACCACGCTCACTGAACATGCGAGAGGTCTTGGCGAGGATGGCCTGGGCCACGGTCCGGGCTTTGGCCCTGGCGTTCATGCCAGCCAGAAGGAAAGTAACCGTACACTTGAAGCCATCCGGCCAGGTGCCCGACACCTTGTAGCTATCCGTAGGCGCAAGGCCCCGGGCACCTCGAACCTGAACCTGGTCCTTGCCCGTTTCCTCCAATTCAACGCCCGTGAAATCGCAGGTAACGTCCGGCAGCAGATAGGCCCTGGGGTCGCCAATCTCATAGACCAACTGTTCGGCCACAGTACCCCGGCTCACCAGGCCGCCGGTGTCCTCGGGCTTGGTGATAAAAAAGCTGCCGTCGGCACTCACTTCGGCAATCGGGAAGCCCATGTTGGCGTAGCCACCGGCCACCTCTTCCCAATCGGTAAAGTTGCCACCTGTAGCCTGGGCGCCGCATTCCAGCAGATGCCCGGCCAGGCTACCCTGGGCCAGCTTGTCGTAGTCCTGCCAGCTCCACCCGAATTCGTGCACCAGAGGGGCCAGCGCCAGAGCGCTGTCAGCAACCCGGCCGGTAATCACAATGTCGGCGCCCTGTTCCAGGGCGGCAACCAGGCCCGGCGCGCCGAGGTAGGCGTTCAGGCTGACCATCATGGGTGGCATCGGCTGGCCGGAGGTCATTTCCGTGATGCCCATATCGGCCAGCTTTTTCTTTTTCGTCAGCAGGTCGTCGCCCAGAACCAGGGCGATCTTCATGTCTACGCCTGCCTTCTCGCAGAGGGCCTGAAGGGCGTCGCGACAGGCTACCGGGTTCACGCCGCCAGCGTTGGCCAGTACGCGGATGCCTTTTTCCTTGATGTCCCCGAGCAGGGGAGCCATGACGGTCTGGACGAAATCCCGTGCATAGCCCTGGGACGGATCTTTCATCTTCTGCCCGGCCATGATCGACATGGTGATTTCGGCCAGGTAATCGGCCACCAGGTAGTCAATGTTGCCCTGATGAACCAGTTGCGCGGCGGCGGTCTCAGTATCGCCCCAGAAAGCGGCGGAGCATCCGATGCGAACAGTTTTTTGAGATTCAGCCATGTTCCTGTGCCCTGTTTAAGCCCTGTCTATGGTTACCGATTCGATGCCTGGGGCAATCGCGGTTTTGTCTAACATGGAATTGACAATACCAAGCAAGCGCTTGGTTTGTAAATAGGCAAGTTTCAGGTAGAATTAAAGGCCTCTCTTGCCAACCGGAAAACCTCAGTGAGCCAGAACAAGATCCTCCAGTCCCTGATCGCCGAGAACCTCGTGTCTGACCCCAATGGTGCCCGCGGCCGCCTGCTCACAGAGGCCGCCCGCCTGTTCCGGGAAAAAGGCTATGAGCGCACCACGGTTCGCGATCTGGCCGCCGCCGTCGGTATTCAGTCTGGCAGCCTGTTCCATCACTTCCGGACCAAGGAAGAGATCCTCAAAGCAGTGATGGTTGAAACCATCCGTTTGAACACCGCACTCATGCAGGCGGCGCTGGAGGCTGCAGATACCAACAGAGAAAAGCTGCGGGGTCTTGTCCGTGCCGAGCTGGAGTCAATCAACGGTCAGACCGGCGAGGCCATGGCGGTATTGGTCTTCGAATGGCGGAGTCTGTCGGCCGCCTCCCAGGTGGAAGTGCTGGAACTTCGGGATATCTACGAGAAGCTCTGGCTCGATGTCCTGGAATCGCTGAAACGCGAAGGCGCTCTGAAGGCGGATCCCTTCGTTGTTCGAAGGATGTTGACCGGTGCTCTCAGCTGGACCGTAACCTGGTACAAGCCGGAGCGGGGAGGCCTGACGCTGGATGGTTTGACCGATCAGGTCATGGCCATGATGTCTCTCTGAATCGGTGTCATTTTCGAAAGTCTTTGTTTTAAATCAATAAAACCCAGAGCAATTCCATTCCCTGGAGGCCATTGGCCCGATCGGCATAACAAAATCGGCATTCGAGCCATTTTTGTAGGACAGTTTTCACCGCATTCTTGCACCCGTTGACAAAAACCGAGTTCAGATCGGGCAAACAAAAACAACGTGATGCAGGGTGAAATATGATCTCCTCTCTGGCAAGGCTCGGACCGCGCCTTTTCGCGGCTCGCCTCAAGGCTCTCTCGCTGGCGGCGGTTGCCGCACTCGCAGGTTGCTCGGCAAATCCCATCTACACCACCACTGGCTTTGTGCTCTCCAACTACTCCGAGGGCGAGGCCACACCCTACGTATTGCAGATGTCCGATGCCCAGATGGCCTGTGCGTTGGGTGAGGGCGTTGATCCGTTGCTCTATTCCTTTTCACGGGTGACCGATGCCCCTGACAGCACCGGCTCCTTGCTGATGCTCCTGGCAGGCAATTGCGCCGAGTATGAAGCCTGGGAGGCTGAGCTCGCCTATCTCAGGGCAGACTATGAGGGTGATGTGGCAGCGGCTAAGGACGCCAGAGAAGTGGCCAAGCGCTTGAATGCGCTGACCGCGAAACGCAGGTACGCCTCCTTTCAGAGAGCGATGGCAGCCTATGAGTTTGATCCCGCCGCCGAACCCCTTGAATGCCCGTTCCTGTTCACCGAGCAGGACGAAATCACCTTCTTGCTGGGCCTGCTGACCGGCATGCAGGCTATCGTAAACGATGCCAATTCCGGCGCTATGGCTGGCGTACCCAGGAACATTGCGCCTCAGGCCGAGCGTGCCGCTACCTGTCTGGACAATGAAAAGTGGGGCGGAATGCCCAATGCCATCCGGGCGCTGGTCTGGCTGCTGCTGCCGGATACCCGGCCGGCACTGGCGCCGGATCCCTGGCAGGTGCTGGAGCACAGCAGGAAGCTGGGCGTCGAGAAAGGCATGCGGGTTCCGCACGCGCTCCAGGCTGTTGCCGCCGAAACCTTTGGCCGGCCCGAAAAACTTGAAGAAGCCATCGCCACTTTCGCCGAAGCCGATGCAACGATTGAGGTCTGGGACGACTACCGTCTCGTGGATGAAGTTGCGGCCGGAGTGGTTCGCTTTTCTTCGGACAAGTACTGGACCGCCAACTACGGCTATCGGACGCCGCAATCCTTCTTCGGCAGGATGAGCCCTGAGCGGCAAACCGAAAACGTCGAAACCATGAATCTGGACGACCTGCTGTAAGGCAGGTGGCCGACATCCTCTGAAAACTGACAAACACAAGAATGACCCGGAGGTCGTTATGATCCGCAAATCCCTGACTGCCATGGCTCTTGTCGCTGCCGCTCCTCTGGCATCGGCGCAGTCTGTCTCCATGTGTGTATTCGATGTCATCGGCGCCAATGGAGACTTCTACAACTTTGTCAAAGACTATGCCCTGGAGATGAAAGGTCACGGCGTGGATTTCCAGCTGAAACCTTACACCGACGAGGGTGTAGCCATAGGTGATTTCAATGCCGGGCAGTGCGATGCGGTTGCCGCCACCGACATCCGGATTCGTCCATTCAACAAGTTCACGGGCAGCATCAGTGCCGTGGGAGCCCTTCCCACCTACGACAATCTTAAGACCCTGCTGGCCACGCTGGCCCAGCCCAAAGCAGCGCCGTTGATGAAGGATAATGGCTACGAAGTGCTCGGAATCATTCCGGTCGGTGCCGGTTATCTGTTTGTGAACGATCGCAGCATCGATACCGCCGGCGAGCTGGCGGGCAAGCGGATGGCGACTCTCGATTACCAGAAAGACGCCATTCACATGGTGAATTTCGTCAAGGCCACGGTGGTGCCTTCCGACATCACCAATTTCGCCGGCAAATTTAACAACGGTTCTGTGGATACCGCCTATGCGCCGGCCTTCGCTTACGAGGCCCTGGAACTTTATAAAGGCATCGGCGAGAGCGGGGGTGTGGTGGACTATCCGCTGGCCCAGCTGACGCTTCAGATGGTCGCCCGGGATGACGTGCTCGACGATGAAACCGCCCAGAAAGCCCGGGAAGTAGCCTGGAATATGTTCCCGCAGGCCATGGGTCTGATCGAAGGCCAGGAAGCGGCGATTCCTGAAGAAAAATGGGTGCGCATCCCTGAAAAAGATATCCGTGGTTATCAGGAAATGTTCCGGGAGAACCGGATCGAGATGCGTGATGGATTGAACGGTGCCCCGGATGTGTATCACCCGAAGATGATGGGGCTGCTCAGCAAGATTCGTTGTGCCAGTAACCCCGCTGCTGCCGAATGCACCGCGGCCAACCGCGAATAACGGGGCAAAACCATCATGAACTGGCGAGCCATTACCGCCCCGGCCGCACGAACCCTATACCCCGTACATCGCGTGTACGGGGCCGTTCTGCTGCTCCTGCTGCTGTTCACCCTGCTGCTGGGCATGGGCAATTCTCTCCATTCCCGTCTGCTCTGGGTTGGTGAGCAGACCTGGCCAAATTATTACCTGCTCAACCCGGATGCCACGGAGCCATCGTGTCAGTTGGCGATGGACATTGATGCTGAGGTGGCCCGACGGGTAGCCAACTATAAGCCGGATCCGGACGACCTGTTCAGTTCACCGCCCAATCCGGAAGCCATTCGTAAATCGCTGCAGAGCAATCTGGAACTCTGCCAGCAGCAATACGATGTCTACGAGCAGAACCTTGCCCATGCCACGCCGGCTCTCGGCGCTTTCAAGGCGGTAGAGCAGGGGCTGGCGGATTTCCTTCTGGACAACATTGAGCTTACCAAGTACCTGTTCATCGCAATGTTCGCGATGGCCGCCGCCATTGCGGCACTGGACACGGACCACATAGCCTTGCGCCTTCCCCGCAATCGTGCCGAATGGCGGTTGAGCCAGGGTGTGCAGTTTGTGGTTAACGGTCTGATGGTGGTGTCCCTGAACGCTTACCTGAGCAAGCTGGCGACATCGCCCGGATCGGAAGACACCATGAGCCTCCAATACGCTTGGGGCGGGGTCTTCGGGCTGTTCATGGTGATCAATGCGGTCCGGTTCCTGAACGTCCCGGAACGGATTCGTCCCGGCGGACTTTCCGCCTCCTCGGGCCTGGTAATTCCGCTGTATTGCGCCATGGGCCTGATCGCCATGAGTTACTTCTTCCTGGTAGACGGGTATGCCTCGGGCCTGGCCATCTATTTCGGGATGATGTCCAATCTGTCGTCCATGTTTATAAACATTGGCCTTTACGTGCTGGTGGGCATGATGCTCAAGCAGACCCGGATTCCCGAACTTCTGCTTAACCTCATTAAGCCTTTCAATCTGCCTGCACCGCTGCTGGCTTCGGTCATCATCTTCGCCACGGCCTTTCCGACCGCATTTACCGGCGCATCCGGTATATTCATCCTGGCCGTGGGCGGGGTTGTTTATGACGAACTGCGCCGCGCCGGTGCAGGGCGCCAGCTGTCTCTGGCAACGACCGCCATGTCCGGCAGTCTCGGGGTGGTTCTCAATCCATGCCTGCTGATTGTCGTTGTCGCAGCCCTCAATAAAGAGGTCACGACCACCGAAATGTACAGTTGGGGCTTCTGGGTTTTCATCATGTCAGCAACGCTGTTTTCGCTGATTGTCTGCAAGACCCAGGGCAACTGGAAGCCCCGTCCGGCGCCGGGGGCCTTTCGCGCCGCCCTCGCTGAAAGCCGGGCTTTGCTGCCTTATGTGGCAGTGGCGGCCCTGGTCATCGTGTCTATCTGGGTGGTTCTCGGATTGAAGTTTAACGAGTACAGCGCACCGTTGATTCTGCCGCTGGTCATGCTCGCCTTGGTGTTGCTGGATTCCGGTCGCAGTAATGAGGAGCAGGGCCAGACCCTCTCTCAGGTATTCTGGAGCCGTAGCTCCGCCGCGGCCAGCGATTCAGCGGTGCATATTGGAGCACTGCTTGCGCTGATCGGGTTTTCCATTTGTCTGGGGGGGATCCTCGAGCGCTCGGATATTGTCCATTCGCTCTTCCCGGAGGATTTGACCAGTCCCTGGGTCGCCATGCTGGTGATTGTGGTGATGCTCACGGTAATTGGTATGGTCATGGACCCATTCGGTGCGGTGATCCTGGTCTCAGCCACCATTGCCCAGCCGGCGATCCAGCTGGGTATTGATCCGCTTCACTTCTGGATTGTGTGCCTGGTGGCATTCGAGCTCGGCTATCTGAGCCCGCCAGTGGCGCTGAACCACCTGCTGACCCGGCAGGTGGTGGGCGAGACCGAAGTGCTGGCGGCAGAGCGCACCGGTTCCTTTTGGCATCGCTATGAGCGGCTGCTGCTGCCTTTGGCCGTGATGGGGCCGACACTGCTGTTTGTGGCGTTCGTGCCGATGCTGTTCTATGCGCTGTAATGTTGCAGTGAGATAAATAGAACCGCCTGAGGGAAACTTCAGGCGGTTTTTTGCATCTGGAATACAAGGGGAAACGTAGTTTGAACGAAACCAAACACTTGAGAGAAGCGTGTTTGGTATAACCTAGGAATCAACATTGACCTGCTGCCAGTGGCCTGACCTATGAACTCGCTTGCACTTTCAAAATCAGTCCCGCTTTTCCTCGCTGCGCTTTCCCTTGTGGGTTGTGGGGGAGGAGGTAGCGGTGACAGCCTGGATTCTCAGGAACCCGGGTTGAGTGGCACCATTACGATCGAAAGTGGAACACGGGTGGACTCGGACACGGCTGATGACAGCCGTCTGAACGAAGCAGTTTCCAATGATTCGTCGAGCACCGCGCAGTTAATCCCTTCAACCGGTATTCTGGGAGGCTATCTGAGTGCCACCTCTGGTATCTACCCGGATTCTGACGGGTTTATATTTGAGTATGTCATCGACGGCCAGGATACATTTCGCACAGATCTGGCAGCGGGCAGCACGATTGCCTTACAGGTTTTCAAAGATGCAGGTTTTGCCGAGCCTACGATTACGCTTTCCGTTGAGCAGGGCGGTGCCTCAGATTCAGATTCGGGGGCAGGCGATACGCCTCTGATGGTAAGTGCGCCTGCTGAAGGGCCTGCAGAAATCAGCGTCAGAACGGCAGGTGGCGGCCCATTCCGATACGTGCTGTCTGTTTCGACTGCCGGTGTGACCAATTTTCAGAGTTCTCATTACAGCCAGCCGGAGTTTGTGCCAGACGAGGCCGTTGTGCTGATGTCGGCGGCAAAGCAAAGTCGTTTGGGGCCGCAGGGCATTGCCGGAGCCTTGTCCGCCTCCTCCGCGAAATCATTGGGGCAGGGCGCCTGGTTGGTCAGGCGTGATCCTGTTGGTTTAGTCGCTGCACTATCCACCGGCTCTACCAGTAGCCTGCGAGGAGAGACGCTTCGTTGGATCGCTGAACTGAAAGCGGAGCCCGGAGTTCAGGTTGCAGAACCGAATTATATCTATCGGGCCCAGGCCGACCGGGACCTCTCTTCTCTACAGTGGAATCTGCCCCTCATCAGTCTTCCGCTTGCCTGGCAGGCCGCACCGGGCCAAGGCAACTCTATCGGGGTCGCTGTGATGGATACAGGCCTGTTTACGTCCACTCCGCAAACCTATGGCAATTGGCATCTCGATTTAGATGCGAACGTTATTCCGTTCAATTCCGGACGAATACTGGACTATGTATCTGCTGATCTGGACATAGATCCACAGTTTAGCGACCCCCTGGGTTATGACAACAACCCGGCTGACCCAGGCGACGGCAAACCTCAGAGCAGCAACTTCCATGGAACCCATGTCGCCGGCATTGTAGCTGCGTTGAGGGATTCTGCCGGCGTGGATGGCGTTGCGCCGGAGGCCACACTTTGGCCCGTCAGAGTGCTTGGGCGCGATGGGGCGGGGACTCTCGATGATCTGGTTGCAGCGGTTAACTGGGCTGCCGACAACCCGGATATCGATGTCATTAACCTGAGTCTAGGGGGCGTTGGCCCAAGCACCGTGTTGGAGGCAGCCGTAAACCGGGCTGATGACAATGGAAAGCTTGTTGTCGCTGCGGCAGGCAATCAGGGCACCGATGAGTTGACCTATCCAGCCGCCTTTGAGCGGGTGATCGGGGTTGGTGCAGTTGACGGGGGCAAGCTGCGCGCTTCTTACTCCAATTTTGGCGGTTCTGTAGATCTGGTTGCCCCTGGCGGCGATGCGACCAGGGACGCGAATCTGGATGGCAACGCCGACCTGATCATCAGCACCTGGGGAGTTGATGATGGTGGCGACTTTATCCGTTCTTACGCAGGGTTGCAGGGCACTTCAATGGCGGCTCCGCACGTTGCAGGCGTTTACGCCTTAATGAAAGGCGCAAACCCTGAGGTAGTCACTCCCGGCCAGTTTCGAGCCTGGCTCGCCGGCGGTGTGCTGACAGAAAATGTCGGCAACAGCACTGAATACGGGGCAGGCCTGATAAATGCACTCAAGTCAGTCGATGCGGCTCTCGACGGGGCAGTGAGCACGATCGTCCTGTCTTCCCCTTCCGCCATCGAGTTTGATCGGGCGCGCTTCAATAGAGAGCTTGATTTTACAGTTTACCCCGAAGGCGAGTCGGTAGTGGTCAATGGTATTGCCTTCGATTCTGACCTGATCTCTATCGATCCGGAGCTTTCAGCTGGTAGCCCTCTGCCGGACTCGGTGGCAGTCGCCGTGGTGGAGGAAAACGTTGTCGATGGGCAGACCTATTCCACCACCATCGAAATTGATTACAGTGCCGGCGGTGATTCGGGAAATCTTGAGATCCCGGTCTCTATAGACCTCAGGGCATTGGCTGATGAGCGAGACGCGGGTCGCCATTACGTATTGTTGGTAAGTCCTGATGAAAGTCGTGAAACCATCGAGCAGCGCGTAGTGACTGCCCGTGACGGAAGCTATAGCTTCTCGTTCGATGACATAGAGCCCGGGGAGTACTTTCTGGTAGCTGGAACGGACATGGATAACAACGGCTTTATCTGTGAAAGTGGCGAGGCTTGCGCCGAATACCCGGTAAATGGCCTGCCAGAGAAGATCGTTATCGGTGAAGGGCGGGTTTCTGGAGTCAGTCTCAGCACAAGCTTCCGTCGCCCGACCATTGCATCCATGGGATTGCCCCGCATCGGTTTCGAGGGCTATCGTCTGAAAAACCATGGAAACGCCAGTGCTGAGCCAATGAGAAACCTGGAGACCAATCGTTGATGTCCATTTACTTTCGCGCCGGATTTCTACTGGTTGCAACGCTGCTGGCATCCGGGTGTGCGAGCAGTCGTTCTGAAACTGCAGCGGGCGGGCCGCTGGCACGCCAGATTACCCAGTCGGCACACTGCGGTCTGACCGCTCCGGGTCATGTTCATCTGACAAGCCGTGAGGAGGTTCGGCGCCTGGAAGCCCTGCCTGGTCGGAACCTCTCCCTCGAGTCTTTGAAAAACATTGACTTTGAGCGAGAGCACATCGTTCTGGCGGCTATTGGCCAGAAGCCAACCGGCGGCTACAGCGTTACCCTGGACGCCTCCGAAATTCGGAGTGGGGCCCTGGAACTCAAGGTCAGAGTGACCGAACCCGCCCCCGGCATGATCGTCACTCAAGCCCTGACCACCCCATGCGCGGTGATCGCGGTGACGGCTGAAGGCTGGGACGATATCCAGATCACCCGAGCAGAAAACAACCGTTGATCTTTCGTCACGAATCCCTAAGCTATGGCTCAGCTTTTTATATCAACCGCGGAGTCAGTTCCTGCCCATGAGCCAGCAACAATATAACGCCGATGCTATTGAAGTACTGAGCGGCCTGGATCCGGTGCGAAAGCGGCCGGGGATGTATACCGACACCAGTCGGCCCAATCACCTGGCGCAGGAAGTTATCGATAACAGTGTGGATGAGGCGCTGGCAGGGCACGCAAAGCGTATCGATGTGGTGTTGTACAGTGATGGCTCACTGAGCGTTGAAGATGACGGCCGGGGCATGCCGGTGGACCTCCACAAGGAAGAGGGCCTGCCTGGCGTCGAACTGATCCTGACCCGCCTCCACGCCGGCGGCAAATTCTCCCAGGGCAACTACAACTTTTCCGGTGGCCTCCATGGTGTCGGTGTTTCCGTTGTAAACGCGTTGTCCACCCACCTGGAAGTGACCATCAAGCGGGATGGCCAACTCCACAGGATGACATTCGCTAACGGTGAGAAGGCCTCCGAGCTCGAGGTGATCGATACCGTCGGCAAGCGCAACACAGGTACCCGTCTGAAGTTCACGCCGGACGTAACTTACTTCGACAGCCCCAACTTTTCGATCAGCCGGCTTCGCCACAACCTGAGAGCGAAAGCGGTTCTTTGTCCCGGCCTTACGGTGACTTTCCTGCAGGAAAAAACCGGCGAGAAAGATGAGTGGTTCTATGAAGACGGGCTGCGGGACTATCTGCGCACTGCCCTGGCAGATATTGAAGTGGTGCCGTTGGAGCCTTTCACTGGCAGCTTTTCCGGCAACAAGGAAGCGGTGGACTGGGCCATTCAGTGGCTTCCCGAGGGCGGCGATGCCATCATGGAGAGCTACGTCAACCTGATCCCTACAGCCCAGGGTGGCACTCATGTAAACGGATTGCGTACGGGGCTGCTTGAAGCCATGCGCGAGTTCTGTGAGTTCCGCAATCTGTTGCCCCGTGGCGTAAAGCTTTCCCCGGAAGATATCTGGGAGCGGGCGGCCTATGTGCTTTCCTTCAAGATGCAGGAGCCACAGTTCTCAGGGCAGACCAAAGAGCGCCTTTCTTCCCGTGAGGCTGCCGCCTTCATCTCCGGTGTGGTCAAGGATGCCTTCAGTCTCTGGCTCAACCAGCATACCGATGTCGCTGAGGCGCTGGCGGAACTCTTTATCAGCAATGCTCAGCGCCGTCTGCGGGCCAGTAAAAAAGTGGCCCGGAAGAAAGTTACCTCGGGCCCTGCGCTGCCCGGTAAGCTGGCGGACTGTTCCGGCGGTGATACCGCCCGTTCGGAGTTGTTCTTGGTAGAGGGCGACTCCGCTGGTGGTTCCGCGAAACAGGCCCGGGATCGGGAATTCCAGGCAGTGATGCCGCTGCGCGGCAAGATCCTCAACACCTGGGAGGTGGACTCCGGCGAGATTCTGGCATCCCAGGAGGTCCATGATATTGCCGTTGCCATTGGTGTAGATCCGGGTTCTGACCAGCTTGAGGGCCTCCGGTACAACAAGATCTGCATCCTCGCCGATGCGGACTCGGATGGTCTTCATATTGCCACGCTGCTGTGCGCGCTGTTTGTAAAACACTTCCGCCCTGTGGTGGCCGCTGGCCATGTGTTCGTCGCCATGCCGCCGCTGTATCGGGTGGATCTGGGCAAGGAAACCTTCTACGCCCTCGATGAGCACGAAAAGCAGGGCATCATCGACCGCATTGCTGCCGAGAAACGCAAGGGCAAGATTTCGGTGACCCGCTTCAAGGGGCTGGGTGAAATGAACCCGCTCCAGCTGCGGGAAACAACCATGGCTCCGGACACCCGTCGACTGGTTATGCTGACCATAGAGGACGGTGACGACACTGATAGCCGTATGGATATGCTGTTAGGCAAGAAGCGCGCATCCGATCGGAGAGCCTGGCTGGAGACCTACGGCAACATGGCCGACATTGAAGTTTGATATGTCATAAGGTGCTATAAAAAGCATCCTTTATTCTTTCTCTGCATTCTTTAAACTCGTTATCCTGCCAGTTTTCTGATCGGGAAGAACCGTTGATGGACTGGCAGGGCTGGTTTGCGCTGGGCCTCGCAGGCACCGCGCTGATACTGATGAGTGCAGGGCGATTTGCGCCCCATCTGATCATGATGGGTGTGCTCGTGGTGCTCAGTGCCAGCGGAATTGTTTCTGCGGATCAAGCCCTTGCCGGATTCAGCAACAGCGGCCTGATTACCGTTGTAGCCATGTTTGTGGTGGCCGCGGGCATTCACCATTCCGGCGGCGTCGATCTGCTGGTGCATCATCTGCTTCGCAATCCCCGGACCGTCCGCTCGGCACAGGCGCGGATCGCTCTCCCGGTCTCCCTTCTGAGTGGCTTTCTCAATAATACTCCGGTCGTCGCCACCATGATTCCGGCGGTACACGCCTGGTCCCGGAAAATCGGTATCTCACCGTCGAAACTGATGATTCCCCTGAGCTATTCCGCCATTTTGGGGGGTACCCTCACGTTGATAGGAACCAGCACCAACCTGGTCGTGAATGGCCAGTACCAGCAACTGACCGGCGAACAGGGCTTTTCGATCTTCTCCATTACGGCCGTGGGACTGCCGGTAGCCATCATCGGTGTCGCGGCGCTGTTGCTGGTTATGCCCAGAGTGCTGCCGGACCGCAAGGACCAGCAGAAATTCGGTTCCATGAGGGAATTCACTCTGGAAGTGGCGGTGTCATTCGACGGGCCGCTGGTCGGGAAGACCGTCGGTGAGGCAGGGCTCCGGGAGCTGGAACGTCTATACCTGGTCGAGATTGAGCGGGATGGTAGCGTGGTTACCGCAGTGCCTTCGGAGGAGCGGCTCAGGGGTGGCGATCGGCTGGTGTTCGCCGGTGATACCCAGGCCATTTCAGACCTCTTGCGCATCAACGGTATCGTTCCGTCGGTTCATGAAGATGAGCCCAGCCTGAGTAAGGATCGGGCCGAACGGCGTCTCGTGGAAGCGGCCTTATCGCCGCAGTCTGATGTTCTGGGCTCGACCATTCGCGATGCGCGGTTCCGTGACCGATACGGTGCTGTCGTCCTGGCTGTTGCTAGAGGTGGTGAGCGTGTGTCCGGCAACCTCGGTAACATTCGACTCAAGCCGGGCGATGTGCTGCTTCTGGAAGCACGCCCCGCGTTTGTCAGTCGCCAGCGCTATAACAAGGACTTCCTGCTGATCAATGACCTGGAAACCGAGACACCCCGGCACGACCGCGCCTGGCTGTCCTGGGGAATCCTGTTGGTGTTGGTGGGCCTAGCTGCCTGCGGCACGCTGAGCATGCTGAATGCGGCCTTGTTAGGTGCCGCGGCGATGATTCTGTCGGGCTGCTGCTCGGTTGGCCAGGCCCAGAAATCGGTCGATGTGCCGGTTATTCTTACGATAGCGGCGTCATTTGCCATGGGTGCAGCGCTGGAGCAAACCGGCGCTGCGGGCTTTGTCGCTGAGGGCATTCTTGGCTTCAGTCAGGGCAATGTCCTTCTAACCATCCTTCTGGTCTATCTTGTTGTGTCGGTGCTAACTGAGGTTATTACTAACAACGCTGCCGCTGTGCTGGTCATTCCCATTGTTCTGTCGATGACGACCAGTATGGGAGTCGCTGCCGAGCCTTTCGTGATCGCCGTCATGATGGCCGCCTCGGCCAGCTTTGCCACGCCACTGGGGTATCAGACCAACATGATGGTGTTCGGGCCGGGCGGTTACCGATTCAGTGATTTTGTGCGGGTGGGGTTGCCGATGAATCTGTTCATTGGTGCGGTCACGGTTGTGGTCATTGCACTGGTTTACGACATAAATCCCGGATTATGAGGTTTGCTCGGTCGGGTTGGCGAGAATGTCGCAGCAGAGCACCTGGAGTTTTCCGTCCTGAAAATACCCCAATGACAGAGTGACACACATATAAGCACCGGTAACGCAGAGATACGGTGCGGTGACGTGCAGGCTTTCCGGGTGGGCCAAAGCCTGGCGGAGGTACTGTTGGCGGAACCAGTCGGCACTGCTGGTACTCTCCAGAGGTTTAAAACGCGGGTCCATGCTGCGGGTACCGGTGTCGGAAACCAGCGTGTCATCGATCTGAACGCCTTTATCATCGACCAGGTAGCAGCGTGAGACGGCGGGGTGGTTCAGCAGCTCCAGACAGGATTGTTGCATGCTCATACCGCTGCGGAGCTTGCTGATGGCATGGTCGAAAAAGCCACTAAAGAAGTCCACCAATTGCCGTGTCGGGTCCAGGGTAACCTGGTTGCGGTTCTTGTATTCCTGCAACAGATTGTCGAAATCGGCAGGCCCGTGGGCCAGTTGGTCCAGTTCGGTACTAGGTCTGCGGAAATAGAAGCCTTGCACGAAGTCCACGCCGGCATCAATGGCGATCATCGCCTGATCGCGGGTTTCAACACCTTCCAGAAGCACCAGGCAGCCGGACTGGTGCAGCAGTGACACGATGCCATTCAGAATCTGTCGGGCTTTGTGATCGTCTGTTGCCCGGGTCAGCAGCTTCCGGTCCAGCTTGACGATGTCCGGGGACAGGTTCCAGATTCGCTCGAAATTGGAGTGGCCGGCGCCGAAATCATCAATCGCCGTCAGGCAGCCCAGTTTTTTGTAGTAGGCAACGGTTTCCCGCAGCCTTTCTGCATCGTCTGTTGGCTGCTCGACGATTTCCATGACAATACGGTGCGGCGGAAGCCCGGTCTTGGTGAGCAATTGACCGAAAAACGAATCGGCTTGGCTGCCGCTGGTGACCACTTGCGGAGAGACGTTAAGGAAAAGCCAGTTCAGTTGATCGCGGATGCCACTGTAATTACGTATGTGAAGGTATCGGCACAGGCGGTCGAGGAGCAGGTTTTCCGCGTCTGAAGTCGGTAGCTGAAAAAGATGGAGCGGCAGGACGGCGGAGTTATCGTTATCAAACGCTCTGATCAAAGCCTCGTAACCGACGATGCGCTTGTGCGAAATGCTGTAGATGGGCTGGAGTGCTGTTCTGAGGGTCAGTCCGCGAAAATCGGCAGTCCATGTATCACCTTCCCTGTTCAGCATAGGGGATAACAGTTCCACTTCGGGATCTGTCAGCTTTTCAGGGAGGCGTTTCGACATAGCTGATTCTGGTCAATTAAACGAACGCATCAGCCGCCCCACTCTGGCGCCTGAACTGTCTTTTATCAGTACAGATGACGCAGTAAAACTTGCGAAGTTACTGATAGTTGGAGGGAAGATTGCCAAAAAAACGCGTTTATTACCACTGTTTCATATGGAAAGTGGAAACGGTTTGTATCTTTCGCTGTCTTGAGATGGGGAGAGGAGCCCAGCGGCCCGGGCGGACCGCCAGAGAATCAATTGTTGCTGGGTACAACAACGCTTTCGTCGAATTCGAGTTCCATGTCCTGTCCTCTCGGTCACTGAGGCCCCAGACGGGGCGTTCAAATATGCAATAAGTCTATCGTTGCTATAATTTTGAGCAATCCGTAAAACCCGTATGCGACCAAAGGCAAAAGGTGGGGGAATGGTCAGAAATTCTGATGTAGCGCTGCAAAAGATTTCGATTTTTTTCGTCGTTCCGAGTTTCTAAACTCGCCGAATCACCTTTAACCAGGGAATAGGGTCATTTTTCATCATGCAATTCAGAAACACTCCGGCCAGCTACGGTTTAGTGGCGATCATTATCCACTGGCTTGTCGCTGTGGTTGTTCTTGGACTTTTCGGGCTCGGTTTCTGGATGGTGGATCTGTCGTATTACGACGACTGGTATCGCAGAGCACCCGACATCCACCGCAGCATCGGAATTCTTTTGCTGATGGTGATGCTTTTTCGGGTGGCCTGGCGAATGTTGAACGAGGCGCCGGAGCCGTTGCCCGGTCACAAGCGCTGGGAGATCCGAAGCGCTCACATGGCCCACCTCCTGCTGTATGTGCTGATTTTCGTTGCCATGGTGAGCGGTTACCTGATTTCAACAGCGGACGGTTCTTCAATCAGCGTTTTCGGCTGGTTTGAGGTGCCATCAGTTACCGGCCAGATCAAGGGAATGGAAGACACCGCCGGGACCGTTCACTACTGGTCAACATGGGCAATAGTTGCCCTTGTAGCGGTCCATGCGGCCGGGGCTCTGAAACACCATCTGTTTGATCGTGATCGGACCTTGTGGCGTATGTTCGGGAAGTGATCCGTCTGCCGTTTTTCTCATCGTGTAACGCCCGGGAGTCGGGCACCTATGAAATAAGGGAGTTAATCATGAAAAAAGTTCTGCTTGCTTCTGCCGTGTCGATGGCGCTTGTTGGTGCGGTTCATGCCGACGAGCACAGTGGCACCTATGCCTTTGATACCAAAGGCGCCCACCAGTTCGTCACTTTCAAGATTTCCCACCTGGGCTATAGCTGGCTCTACGGGCGTTTTAACGATTTTGACGGCGAATTTGTTTATGACGCCGAGAATCCCGAAAACAGCACCGTGAACGTGACGATCGATACCAGCAGTGTGGATTCCAATCATGCAGAGCGTGATAAGCACCTGCGTAGCGAAGACTTCCTGTATGTGGACGAGTTTCCGCAGGCAACTTTCAAGAGCAAGCGCGTGGTGCTGGATGAAGAAGGCGAGGCCGATATCATCGGTGACCTGACTCTCCGTGGTGTTACCAAGGAAGTCACCCTGGATGCCGAAATGCTGGGTCATGGTGAGGACCCCTGGGGAGGCTATCGCATGGGTTTTGAAGCTGAAACCGAGCTTCGCCTGAAAGACTTCGGTATCCCGATGGATCTCGGAAAGGCCTCCGAGACCGTTGAGATCATCATTTCTGTCGAGGGTATCCGGCAGTAATCCTGGCTGACCCTGCCACTGACAGATTCCGGGCCTAGACCCGGAATCTGCCTGTCTGACTTTCCAGTTCCCTCGCATAGCCCTCTAGGGATTCACTGATTCCATCAATATCCCGTGAGCGATTTGCGCTCTCTGTTGCCAGATCGTTGATTTCAGTGATGCTGCGGTTGATCTCGTCCACTACCTGAGTTTGCTCTTCAGTGGCTGACGCAACACTGGTGTTTACATCTGCAATGTTTGCCATAGCCTCCAGAATGGCTTTGAGTTCAGATTCTGCATCGGTGGCCAGTTTTTCGGTTTCGCTTGCCTCCTTGCTGCCCGTCTCCATCACCGAGACAATGTCCGCAACGCCGGTCTGCAGCGTGGTGATCATCGTCTGAATATCTTCCGTCGATTGCCCTGTACGTTGCGCCAGGGTCCTGACTTCATCGGCAACAACGGCAAAGCCCCGTCCCTGCTCGCCGGCACGTGCTGCCTCGATAGCGGCGTTCAATGCCAGCAGGTTGGTTTGCTCGGCAATGCCCCTGATTACGTCCAGAACGGACGTGATGTTGTCGGAATCGTCAGACAGCTTGCGGATGACTTCCACGGCTTTTGAAATCTGGGCGGCCAGCCGGTGCACCTGCTCTGAAGAGCTGCGGATAATTCGTGCGCCGTTCTTGCCCTTTTCTTCCGCCTCCCGTGTAATCTCCGCGGCCCTGGAGGCGTTGCCAGCAACCTCTTCGATGGCACTCTGCATTTCGTTGATGGCAGTGGCGACCATGGAAATGGAGTCCGTCTGTCGCGTCACGCCATCGTTGTTATCCTTCGCCGCCCGGGCAAGATCTGAAGCACCAGTGCCAAGCTCCCGGGTCAACTGCTGGATGGAGCCAATCATCGATTGCAGGTTTTCCAGGACCAGGTTGAAGCTTTTTGCGAGTTTGCCCAGATCATCATCCATCTCGACCGGAATTCGCTGGGTCAGATCGCCTTCTCCCTGGGCGATATTGTCCAGTTGATCCCGGAGGGCACTAATCGATGCGATAATCATTTTCAGGAATACAGCGAAGAGCCCAATACTGATCAGTATGGCGACGACTGTGATCAAAAGGATGGTCACCGAGCTGCTCTGGCCTTCAGACGAGGCTTCACCGGCTCGAATCTGGGCTTGCGCATCGGCGTGAGCGCCAACCTCATCAAAGTAATTGCGGAGATTATCGAAAAGCTCGTTGGTCTCACTGGCTGCCAACGATCGTGCCTGCTCGGCATCTCCCGTCTCTGCCAGCTGAAGAACTCGCTGGGCGGAACTCAGCCAACGCTCGTAGGCCGTATCAAACCCTCTGGCAACATCGGATACACCAGTGCCTTCAAGCCTGGCCACCGCCTGGTTAAAGCGTTCGAGAGCCTGTCCAGCATTTTCATCGAAACTGGCGAGGTAGTTCTCACCCTCCTCATTGTTGAACTGGGCGTCCACAAAGGCCATCTGGGCCACCATTGCCTGGTAGAGATCCCGGTCACCGTTGAGGATTTCGCTGACGGATGGCAGGTAGGTTTCGGCAATGTTGTCGGTGTCGGAGACCAGATTCCGGACGGTACTGACAGCGAATAATCCGATAACAATCAGGGCTACTGCAGTAATAGCGAAAGGCAGAGCAACTTTTACCCGAAGCCCCAAACGCTTACCAAAATCCATAGATCTCTCCCGTACTGTCGGTTTGGCTTATTGCCAATATAGCATCGGGGAAGAGAATGATTTGAAAAACAACTGGGTAATTGCTCCCGGTCAAGGAGGCAGCATTCTGGCCGGGAGCAGATCGGGTTATCGGGAGGGGTCGGGTGATTCCGATGGTGTGTCGCAGGATCTGCAGAGATGTCGTTGTCGCCAGAACTGTCCCGCGAAAATGACCACCCAGATCAGTAATCCTGCCCAGAGATAGGTCTCGGGAATCTGGAAGCTACCACTGATTGCAAACTCCACAAGGAGCATCAGTGCTACCGCCAGAACTGCATTTACCATGGCTGTCACCATGGCTTGCCCGCAGGCTTTGATGTTGGGTTTCATAGTGTTCCGCTTGTCAGAGAAGTAAAACGGTCTTCTATTCACTGAATGCGAGAATACGGCCCACCTTACAGACTCTCCATGCGGGAATTCCGCTATTGGAATCAGGCGTCTGTACAACAGAGGTCCGTTTTTGGCCAATAAATCCGCAGGTTGTTGGTGTATCGGCGCCTTGCTCCATATAATGTGCGCTCCTGCTGTCCGGTGATTATTACGGGGCAGGGCACAGCATCACCGATGGTTTTCAAATCAGGCAACACAGGCAATCAAAGAGGCATCCATGCCAGAGTTTCAGACTACGGATGAAGGCTTCGAGAGGGTTTCGCTCCGGGATTACACGGAGAAGGCCTATCTCGATTATTCCATGTACGTCATTCTTGACCGGGCACTTCCCAATGTCGGCGATGGCCTGAAACCGGTTCAGAGGCGAATTGTCTATGCCATGTCCGAGCTGGGACTGAAATCCACCTCGAAATACAAGAAGTCCGCGCGCACCGTGGGCGATGTGCTGGGTAAATTTCACCCCCATGGTGACAGCGCGTGTTACGAAGCCATGGTGCTGATGGCCCAGCCTTTTTCTTACCGTTACCCGCTGGTGGACGGGCAGGGCAACTGGGGCTCGCCGGATGACCCAAAATCTTTTGCTGCCATGCGTTACACCGAATCCCGCCTGGCGCCTTTCGCGGAAGTGCTCCTGGGCGAGCTTGGGCAGGGTACGGTGGACTGGGTGCCCAATTTTGATGGCACCATGGAAGAGCCGTCGGTACTGCCTGCCCGGTTGCCCCATGTACTTCTGAATGGCACCACCGGTATTGCGGTTGGTATGGCCACCGATATCCCGCCGCACAACGTGCGGGAAGTGACCGCCGCCTGTATACGCCTGCTGGATCAGCCCGGGGCGACGGTGGAAGAGCTTTGTGAACACATCAAAGGCCCGGATTTTCCGACCCAGGCGGAAATCATTACTCCCCGGAAGGACATCCGGCAGATGTATGAAACCGGCCGCGGATCCTTACGGATGCGCGCCCGCTGGATTCGGGAAAGCGGCGAAATCGTGGTTACGGACCTCCCACACCAGGTCTCCGGTAACCGTGTGCTGGAGCAGATTGCCCACCAGATGCAGACCAAGAAGCTTCCCATGGTGGCCGACCTTCGTGACGAATCCGATCATGAAAATCCGACCCGCCTGGTGATTGTGCCCCGCTCCAATCGGGTCGATCTTGATGGCTTGATGGCGCACCTGTTCGCCAGCACCGATCTCGAGAAAACCTATCGGGTCAACATCAATGTGATCGGTAATGACGGCCGGCCGGGCGTGAAGGGATTGCAGCAGATTCTGACCGAGTGGCTGGCCTTCCGTCGCACTACTGTAATCCGTCGTCTCCAGCATCGCCTGGACAAGGTTCTTGCTCGCCTGCATATCCTGGAAGGCTTGCTGATTGCTTATCTCAACATTGATGAAGTGATCGAAATCATCCGTACTGAAGACAAGCCCAAGGCCGAGCTGATGGCCCGTTTCGGTTTGTCTGCCGATCAGGCCGAGGCCATCCTCGAATTGAAGCTGCGCCATCTGGCCAAGCTCGAGGAAATGAAAATCCGGGGCGAGCAGGATGAGCTCTCAGCCGAACGGGATGAGCTCCAGTCCATCCTCGGTTCTGAAGACCGCCTCCGCGAGCTGATCAAGAGCGAGCTGCAGGCAGATGCCGAAACCTTTGGTGATGACCGTCGCTCACCTATTGTCGAGCGTGAAGAGGCTCGTGCCTTCAGTGAAGTGGATCTGGTCTCGAATGATCCTGTCACCGTTGTGTTGTCCGAGAAAGGCTGGGTTCGCGCCGCCAAAGGGCACGACATTGAGCCGGAAGGTCTGAGCTATAAAGCCGGTGACCGTTTCTCACTGGCAGCCCGGGGGCGCAATAACCAGCAGGCGATTTTCCTGGATTCCACCGGGCGGGCCTATTCGCTGATGGCTCACAGCCTGCCGTCTGCCAGGGGGCAGGGCGAGCCGCTAACCGGGCGGATCAACCCTCCTTCCGGGGCAAGCTTTTCAGGGCTGTTGATGGGGGATCCGTCCCGCAAGGCACTGCTGGTCACCGATGGCGGCTATGGTTTTGTGACATCACTGAATGACATGATCAGCAAAAACCGCAATGGCAAGGCGGTAGTGAGTGTCCCCAAAGGGGCCAGGATCATGGCTCCGGTGGTAATACCGAGCACTGAAAAAACATTGTACCTTGGGGCGGTGTCCAACGAGGGTCGTATGCTGGTGTTCCCGCTGAGCGAGCTGCCGGAACTCGCCAAGGGTAAGGGTAACAAGATCATCAGCATTCCTTCTGCCAGGGTCCAGAACCGTGAGGAATATGTGGTAGCAGTGGCCGTATTTGCCGAGGACGACCAGTTGGAGGTCCGGGCGGGCAAGCGCAAGATGGGGCTCCAGTTCAGTGACCTTGAACACTACCTCGGAGAGCGGGGCCGGCGCGGCCACAAGCTGCCCAGGGGACTGCAACGGGTTGATGGCATCGATGTGATTCCTTCCGCTGCTCGGGCGCAGGAAGAGGCCGGCTCAGACAGTGAGGGTGTCGACAGTGAGTGAACTGGTACTGATTAATGTCTCCGGACGTGACAAGCCGGGCCTGACGTCGGAAATCACCGGCATCATGGGGCGTTACGATGTGCGGATTCTGGATATTGGCCAGGCGGTCATCCACGATCACCTGACCTGGGGCATCCTGATCGAAATTCCGGACGAGTCCAAATCCTCTCCGGTCATCAGGGATCTGTTGTTCCGGCTCCATGCCCTGGATCTGCAGGTGCGGTTTGCGCCCATCACGGTGGAGGAATACCAATCCTGGGCCGCCGCCCGGAACCGGGCCTGCTACATCGTGACGCTGCTGGCCCGAGATATCAAAGCCGAGCAGATTGCCCGTGTTTCGGCCATTACCGCCCGCCACGGCCTGAATATCGACAATATTTCCCGGCTGTCTGCCCGGCCTTCTCTGAACGCCGCCGATAACCGGATTGCCTGTGTCGAGTTTTCGGTTCGGGGTACACCATCGGATCTCGAGCAGTTGCGCGCTGACTTCCTGCACATCGCCGGCGAAATGAATGTGGATATTGCGTTCCAGGAGGATTCCATTTTCCGGCGTAATCGTCGTCTCGTGGTCTTTGATATGGACTCTACGCTGATCGAAGCCGAAGTGATCGACGAACTCGCGGCGGAAGCCGGCGTGGGCGAGCAGGTGGCGGAGATTACCGAGAGGGCCATGCAGGGCGAACTGGATTTCAGCCAGAGTTTCGCCGAGCGCCTTGCGCTTTTGAAGGGGCTGGACGAGTCGGTACTTGAGGGCATCGCCTCACGGCTGCGAATGACCGAGGGGGCTGAGCACCTGATTCGAAGTCTCAAGGCACTGGGTTATCGCACGGCCATCCTGTCGGGCGGATTCACCTACTTTGCCCGCCATCTGCAGCGCAAACTTGGCATCGATTACATCTACGCGAACGAGCTTGAGATCGAGGCTGGCAAGGTCACCGGACGGGTGTCAGGGCAGATTGTGGACGGCAAGCGGAAGGCAGAACTGTTGCTGGAGATCGCCGAGAAGGAGCATATTTCCCGGGAACAGGTGATTGCCGTGGGTGACGGTGCCAATGACCTCCCCATGCTCAGTCAGGCTGGCCTGGGTGTGGCGTTCCGTGCCAAGCCGATGGTCAAGGAGTCGGCTCGCCATGCGATTTCCACGCTGGGTCTGGACGCAATCCTTTATCTGATTGGTTTCCGGGAGAGCGAAACCAACCAGAGTCTGGAAAACGCCGACTTCTGAGCCGATCAGGCTCAGTTGTCGCCGAAGTCGTAGTTCATTTCCGGTACCGGCGCCTGCAGATAGTAGCCCTGAATGTAATTCACGCCGGCCTGCCATAGTGTGGCGAGAACGCCGGCGTTCTCCACCAGCGGAATGATGGTGAGCTTGCCGCTGGACTGCAGGCTCTTGACCATTTCCTTGACCTGCTCCTTGGCCTCCTCGCTCTTCTGGATTTCTTCCGTGAAGGAACCATCGATTTTCACGTAGTCGGTATCGATGTGCTTCAGGGTATTGAACGGATTGAGGGCGCAGCCGAACTGGGCGATGGACACCTTGCAGTGAAGCTCGTGGACTGCCTTGGTGAACTCTTTCGCCTGCTTCATGAAGTTGTTGGCATCGCCTTCACGGATCTGGAAGATCAGGGAGTCTCCGGGCAGACGAGCGGCCTTCAGGGCGACACTCAGCCAGGGAGTGAAGGTCTTATCCTGCAGGGTTTCAGCCGTCACATTGAGAAACAGGCGGGTATCGTGACCCCGTGACCGGTGGCTGGAGAGCTGCTTGATGGTCTGCAGGATAACCCAGCGGTCGATCTTGATAGCGGTGTCGCTCGGGCCCGTCGGCGGCAGGAAGTCATAGGGTGAGACTTCCTCGTCGTCCTTGTCGAGCATACGCACGAAGGCTTCGTAATGCTCTTCGCCTTCACCGCGCAGGTTGATGATCGGTTGGAACAGAAGGCGGAATCGGTTGTCTTCCAGGGCTTTCTGAATCGCTTCCACCGAATTGCTTTGATCCAGTGTTTCGAAGTCGGCCGGGTTGTACACCACCACACCGTTGCCTTCGGCATGACCCTCGAGCTTGCGCACTTCCGCAGACGCCGTATGCGCCCGGGCCATGAGCTCCTCGGCCTTCGGAGAGTTCTCGGTAATTGACGCAACACCGATGCTCACAGTCAGCTGTACCGTGCGATCATTGATGTCGAAAAGATGGTCTTCTACGGCCTTACGGATACGCTCGGCGTGTTCGACCATCGTGCCTTCGTCGCATGGCTGGCACAGCAGGCTGAAGGCATCGTCGCTCAGTCGTGCCAGGGTGAGCTCCTCTCCGGCCTGTTCCTTGAGCAGGTTGGCCAGATCCCCCAAGAGCAAGTCTGCGCCGGAAATGCCTACCTGCCCCTTCATGCTCATGAAGTTGTCCAGGGCGATGTAAGCCAGCGCACCTGTCTCATTCTTCTTGCCGGCAGTGGCAATGGCTTCGGCGAGTGCATCCATCAGGTACTGACGGTTGTAGAGGCCAGTCAAAAGATCCTGACTGCTGATCTGGCGAAGCTTTTCTTCCAGTTCCGCATCGCTGTGCTCTGGCTGCAACACAATCTGTGTGCAGGCCTCGCCGTCATAGGTCGCAGCCGACACCGACATCGTGACGTTCAATTCGTGATCGTCGCTACGCCGTGCCGTGCAGTTCATGGTCATGCCGTCTTCGCCCTTTTCGGCAAACGACTTCATGAACTCCTTGTACTTTTCCTGGCTTTCCGGAGTAAGGGTGTCCAGCACCGGAACGCAGATAAGGTCGTCAATATCGTCGTATCCGAGGAATTCCATGTACGACTGGTTGGCATAGATATGCATGCCGTCGTTGATGTAGGCAATGGCATCCTTGGAGCTCTCGAGGAGCAACTGACAGCGCTGTTCTGCCTCTCGCAGGTGGGATTCCAGAACACGACGTCTTCGGCGCTCATCAAGGGCTGCCAGCTCTCGGTTTACCTTCAGAACAATCAGGTCGGTATGCTCAAAAGCCACAGTATCCTGGGCGCCTGCCTTCATCATGCCAACCGTGCGTTCGCGGCTTTCCTCTTCCGTTAGGAGGATAAACGGAATGTCCTTGTCCATCCTGCGGATCATGGCAAGGGCATCATCGGCCGAGAATTCCTGGTCCAGATCACGGGCCAGAAGGAGATCCCAGTTTCCCGCTTTCAGCGTCTCCTCAAGATCTTCTTCCGAGGTGATTCTGTGGGCTCGGGTGGCCTTGCCGGAGTTGCGGAGCAGGCTGACCAGCGATTCGGCATCGTTTTGCGATGGATCAAGAATCAGCAGGTGTACGGTCGCGTTCTTTTTCTGCATTCGAAGGGCGTCTCGTGATACACGGTTCATTCACTAACGCTGAATGATGCAGGGGTTGTGGTTCAATAACAACCCTCTGCCGGGGCCGGTGTCTCAGTTTGGTGACCTTACAGCGATGGCCAGAGCGAGTCGAACTCATCCTCGCTGGCACCGGACGATGCTGGTGGGGCGCCAGCATTCAGCGTTGCGGCATTCTGCAATTTGAGTTCGAACTGGCTGATGCTGCCGGTGGAGGAGACCTTGCGAGACAGTTGTCCTTGGTCCTCCCGGCCGTCGTGGAGCAGGGAAATTCGGCTCCCGGACTGGAACGGCAGGCGAGGTGTGATCAGCGTAGCGGATTGGTTGACCACGCTGATTTCCGGCAGCAGCAAGCCACGTAGATATTCGCTGCTATTTCCCACCTTCTGAACAAGGCGAACCCCACAGGGTGAGGCGCTGGGGGCCAGGAGCTCAATTCCGACCTGCGTACCCTGGTTCTTGATCTGACGAATCCAGCGCACAACGGCTACGCTCCAGGGGTGGCTGCTTTGCTCTCGAACTCCCAGAATTTCACCGGCCTGCAGTGAGGGTGGCACATGGCTTTCCCAGGCAACGCAGTAGCCGCCCGGACTTGTATTGATCAACAGGGAATGGTGAGACCTTGGCCGATTCCTGTCCGTCGATGGCGCCTGCGAGTTGCCGAAGGAACCTTTGAAATTGATGGGCGTATCGGCGGCGTGGAGTCGTTCATCGCTGGGCCCTGCATCGTGGGCGCCCGACCAGGCATCCTGTTTCTGGCGTGAAGACCGTACGAACAGGTTTTCATCCTCATGATGGCCGTTGTCATTGCCATTCACGAATTCGGTAAACGTTTTCTCGCCGGCGATGAAGTAATGGGCGGCGGTCAGACCCACGCACACTTCGAGAGATCCCTGGCTGGCGATTCGGTTGAAATTTCGCTTGGCGAGAATGCCCAGGGCCTGGCTGAGATGGGTGAGCAGGGTGTCGCTGACCTTTGCCGGTACTCTCAGTTCGTGATCTGTCTCCTTATGCTCACGCCGGGCGTGAAGCGTTTCAGAGAGCATCGCCGAGAGATCCCGGGTATCGAAGCCAAAGCTCTCATCACCGGGCTTTTGTTCCAGAAGGCTGCGGTAAAACGGTGGGTTGTCCCTTTCCATGTTGATTACGAAGAGACTGTCGTCACCGATATCAGGCCCGCAACGGGTGTGGTCAGTCCATGATTCACAAAGCTCATAGACATGCAGAAGTTCCGACTGTCGCAGCTGATTCGGACGAGCACAGCCAAGAAGGAGAATTCTCTTGTAGGCATCGGCTACTGAGCTGGTGCGACGATGCAGGAGCGTGTCGTCTTCCACCTGAACCACGGAGAGCTTGTTGCGATGGGCAAACCGGTACAGCCGATGACACTCGAGCCAGCTCTGGGCAGGGCTGGGGCAATAGAGTTGATGTGATCTCAGAATCGTTGCCGAAAGTTCGGAAATGGCGCGATGCGCTGCGGTGGCAATCTGGCGGCGGTTTTTGTCCAGGCCTCCGTTGTCGATGAACTCCAGCAGACACAGTTTGTAACCGCCGGCCAGGTGTAATTGAAGCGCCTGGGACAGGTTGGCGATTTTCCTCTGCTTTTCAGGAAGCGCCACGGCCAGACCGAGGTAGTGCCGGGAAAGCTCGTTGCACACGAAATGAATCTTTTCCCGGATAAGCTCCAGGAACTGCATGCGTTGCTGGGGTGTCAGAAACAGGTGGTTCAGCTCGATAATGGCATGGTAGAGCTGCCGTGATACCTCGCCGATATTGGCCATAGGCAATTGGTCGATCCAGACCCGGAACGCCTTGGGCGTCGTGTCACAGAACGACAGACTGGCCGTTTTCTGTTCGGGAACGCGGAGATCAGGTTTCAGGGTCTTACCTTCCATGAATGCATGCCAATGTCTGGACCACAGGTGGTATTCCGGGGTTGGCCCTGTCCGGCCACTGGTGGCTACTGAGTGTCCACCGGCCTGTCAGGAAAACGCCGTAAATACATGTTTTTATCTTCAACGTTACTGGACTTTAAAGTAGCAAACCAGTCGTAAAAAGCGAGAAGATCATGAGTTGACAATCTTTGACAAGTGAAATCGGGCCCTTTTTTGCGATGCCGGTCACGGGAACAGGTTGATCGGGGTCTTGCTTTCCTTGCCGGGCTCCTCTCTTACCAGCTTTGGCACCAGGAATCCTGGCAATCTCGACAGCAGTTCACGCACCAGATGTCGTGCTTCTTCATCCGGCACATCGTAGTGGTGGGCGCCTGCCACCGGGTCAAATGCGTGCAGGTAATAGGGCAGGACGCCTGCTTCAAACAGGGTCTCGCTCAGCTCCTCAAGCACCGAAGCCTGATCATTTACTCCCCTCAGGATAACGCTCTGGTTAAGCAGTGTTACGCCTGCAGCCCGGAGATAAGAGAGGGCCCGGCGCGTGGCGGTGTCTATTTCCGCTGGATGATTTACGTGCAACACGATCACGATCTGAAGGGGCGTTGTGGAGAGCCATTTCAAAAGCTCGTCACAGACCCTTTGCGGGATGACCACTGGCAGGCGTGTATGCAAGCGCAGGCGACGAATGTGCGGGATGCCACTGATAGCGGTTGCCCATTGAGCCAGCAGTCTGTCGTTAACAGCCAGGGGGTCGCCGCCGCTGAAAATGACTTCATTGATTTCCGGGCTGGCCGCCAGGGTGTCAATGACCTGCTTTCTGTCATCCGGGTTCAGTCGTTGTTTATCATAGGGGAAGTGCCTGCGAAAACAGTAGCGGCAGTTGATCGCGCATTGTCCGGTCACCATTAATAGCGCCCGGCTGCGGTATTTGCGAATCAGCCCGGTGGTGGCAATAGCGCCCGACTCTTCCAGTGGGTCGCTGACAAAACCCGGCGCGTGACCGGTTTCTTCAGCAAGAGGAAGCACCTGTCTGAGCAGGGGGTCAGCGGGATTACCCTTTTCCATGCGAGCGAGAAACGGTTCGGGCACCCGCACCGAAAACAGGCCATGGCCTTGCCGTGCCGCCGACAGCCACGGTTCCTCGGGTAACTCCAGGCGTCGGAGCAGCTCTTCCGGCGACGTTACGGAGTCCGACAGCAATTGCTGCCAGCTGCGATGTTCGTGGTCGGAAAGGTGGGCTTCTATACGGGCGGGGGTTCGCTGTATCATAACGCCCTTCGAATTCTAAACAGCATTTTGTCAGGTGGACATTTCATGGCTTCATATTCTACCAACGAATTTCGCGGCGGTCTTAAGGTTTTGCTGGATGGCGACCCCTGCATCATTCTCGAGAACGAGTTTGTAAAACCCGGTAAGGGGCAGGCCTTCAACCGCGTAAAGCTGCGTAACCTCATGACCAACCGGGTCTGGGAGCGCACGTTCAAGTCCGGCGAAACTCTGGAAGCCGCAGATGTCATTGATCAGGACATGGAATACCTCTATACCGATGGTGAGTTCTGGCACTTCATGCTCACTGACGGCTCTTTTGAACAGTACCCGGCTGATGCCAAGGCGGTCGGCGATGCCCTGAAGTGGCTGAAAGAGCAGGACGTGTACACCGTGACGCTCTACAACGGCTCGCCACTTTCGGTAACGCCCCCCAATTTCGTCGAGCTGGAAGTGGTCGATACCGACCCGGGCATGAAGGGCGACACCGCCCAGGGCGGCTCCAAGCCCGCGACGCTCTCCACCGGTGCCGTGGTCAACGTACCTCTGTTCATTACCATCGGTGAAGTACTCAAGGTTGATACCCGCTCCGGCGAATACGTCAGCCGGGTGAAGAGCAGTTAATCCAGCCATGACCCGCAAACCTGTCTGGCAGCCTTCTGCCTCGCAGGCTGCCCTGGAAAGCCGTGCACAGCAACTGGCGTTTGTGCGCGGCTTTTTTGCGAGAAGAGGGGTGCTTGAGGTCGAGACGCCGATTCTGGGGCGGTGCGGCGTCACCGACGTCAACCTCGATGGCATTCACGCCCAGGTCACCGCCGGTTCCAGGACCGGGGGTTGGCTCCAGACCTCTCCCGAATACCACATGAAGCGTCTGCTTGCAGCTGGCTCAGGTTCGATCTATCAGATCTCCAGGGTGTTCCGCAACGGCGAGCAGGGGCGTCGCCATAACCCGGAATTCTCGATGCTGGAATGGTATCGGACGGGTTTTGATGACGTGGCGCTTATGGAAGAAGTGTCGGATCTCGTTTGCGGCTGGCTGCAATGTCAGCGACCAGTCACTATCCAGTATCGGGACGCACTGGAGCGCTGGGCGGGCCTTGATCCTTTTGCGGCAACTGATCGGGAACTGATGCGTCGCTGCGAACAATGGATGGAGCCGGAACAGTTGGCGGATCTCGGGCGCGATGGCTGCCTGGATCTGCTGATGAGTTTTGCAGTAGAGCCGCATCTTGGCCGGGACAGACCCGTGTTCATAACCGGCTATCCGGCGTCGCAGGCCTCTCTGGCCAGGGTCTCACTTTCGCAGGGTTACGAAACGGCGCACCGTTTCGAGCTCTACATAGATGGCCTTGAACTGTGTAACGGCTACTGGGAGTTGACCGATCCGCAGGAACAGAGGCTGAGATTTGAAGCCGATAATCAGCTTCGAAGGCACTCCGGAAAGCCCGAAATGGCGCTGGATGAGGCGTTTCTTGCCGGTCTTGAGCAGGGATTGCCCGAGTGCGCTGGTGTCGCGCTCGGACTGGATCGCCTGTTGATGCTCAAACTCGGGGTTCAGGATATCAGTGAGGTTCTCGCCTTTCCGTTCGAGCGGGCGTGAGCCTAAAAGAACCGATCAGGCCAGGGCTCCAAAGGCCTCACCCATGCGGACGGTTTTACCTGCCACCTGATCGCTGTTCCAGGTGACGGCTCCCTTGGGCATAACCATAATCACCGTTGAACCGAGGCGGAACCGGCCCATCTCTTCACCTTTCTCGAAGCTGATGGCTTGCTCACCTTCATACCGCGTTGAGGTAACCTGCCTGCTGCCGGGCACAACCACGCCTGCCCAGCGGGTTTCCACGCTGCCGACGATCATGGCGCCAACTAGTACCATTGCCATGGGGCCGGAATCGGTATCGAAGATACAGACAACCCGTTCGTTGCGGGCAAACAGGTTCGGAACGTTCTCGGCAGTAACCGGATTCACCGAGAATAGCTTGCCGGGTACATGGATCATTTGCCTGAGTGTGCCTGCCATCGGCATATGGATGCGGTGATAGTCTTTTGGAGAGAGATAGATTGTCGAGAACTCGCCGCTGGTAAACGGTGCGGTGGTTGCTTCTTCGCCGCCCAGCAATTCACCCAGGCTGAAAGACCGGCCTTTGGCCTGGAATACCCGGTCTCCGGTTACCTGTCCCAACTGGCTGATGGCACCGTCAACAGGGCTGACCAGGGTTTTTTCGCCGTCCGCCAGAGGGCGGATGCCCGGCTTCAGCGCTCGGGTGAAAAACGCATTGAAGGTAGGGTAGGCTTCCGGATCCGTTTCGGCCGCTTCGCTCATGTCAACGCCGTAGCGGCCGATAAACCACTTGATGACCCGGTTCTTGAGCGCAGGGGAGCTGTCACTGTCGGCCAGACGACCGGCAAGGTTGGAAACCCCCAGTTGCGGCGTGATGTACTGGCTCAGAACAAAAAGCTTGTCGAACATTAAATGTGATCCTTTGCGCTCAAAGGCGCGAAGTTTACCAAAGACTGCCACCTGTATAGAAATTGTTTCACGGCTTCGCGGTTGTGGCATGGCCTTGCTATTATCGGGTCAACTTGTGCGTGACAGCTTCCGGCTTCGGCCAATAACCAAGAAAATAGGGCGTGCGTAGATTCTATGTTACTGATCGTCGGTTCGATTATTGTTCTGGCCAGCGTGTTGACTGGCTATGTTCTCCACGGCGGCAATCTGATGGTGCTCTGGCAGCCGACCGAAGTGTTGATCATTTTCGGGGCGGCTCTGGGGTCGTTCATTATTGCCAATCCCATGCACACCCTGAAAGAGGTGTTTGGCAGGGGTATTCAGCTGCTCACAGGCTCGCCCTACAAAAAAGCGTTCTACATGGACCTCCTGAGCCTGCTTTATGAGATTTTCGATAAGTCCCGTAAACAGGGTGTGATGGCAATCGAGGAAGATATCGACAACCCCGAGTCCAGTCAGATTTTCAGTCGCTACCCGGCCATTATGAAATCCAAGGAATTGCTGGCCTTTATCACCGATTATCTGCGCATTATCAGCTCCGGCAATATGGCAACCCATGAGCTGGAAGGCATGATGGAGAACGAAATCGACAGTCGCCAACATGAGCTTGAGGAGCCTGCTCACGCGGTCAACAAGATTGCCGATGCGCTGCCCGGGCTCGGCATCGTCGCCGCTGTGCTTGGTATCGTGATTACCATGAACTTCCTCACCGAGGGGCCGGAAAAAATCGGTCTCAGTGTGGCTGCGGCCCTGGTGGGTACCTTCCTGGGCATCTTTATGGGGTATGGCTTCGTTGGTCCTGCGTCCATTGCCATGGAACACGCGGCAAAATACGAGCTGAAGGCCTACGAGTGCGTAAAATCGTCAATTGTCGCAACCGTATCCGGACAGGCACCCCAGATGGCCATCGAGTTTGGCCGGAAGGCATTGCCCACGGACAAACGCCCTGGATTCCAGGAGCTGAACGACCACGTTCGCTCCAAGTAAAAACGTCCTCATCTGAGCCCGGAGCCGATTCGTGGAAGAGCAACCGATCATCATCAAGCGGAAAAAGGTTGTTGCCGGTGGCCACCATGGTGGTTCCTGGAAAGTTGCGTTTGCCGATTTCGCAACCGCCATGATGGCGTTCTTCCTGGTACTCTGGTTAACGGCTACAGCGTCGCCTGAGCAGAAAAAAGCCGTAGAGGGCTATTTCCGGGATCCCGTTGGTTTCACAGAAGGGGGCTCGCCGAACCCCGTCGATCTTGAGGGCAGTGCATCGGTGGTCAACGAGGCAAGTCCGGATATCGAGTCCAGCCAGATCCAGATCGAAGACCAGGTGGTGGATGAGCTCTCCGAAACCCTCGAGCAGCGGCGTATGGAGGAGCTGTTTCAGGAATTGAAAGATCGCATCGAACAGAATGAAACCCTTCAGGAGTTCAAGGATCAACTACTGATCGATATCACCGACGAGGGCTTGCGAATCCAGATCGTCGACCGGTCGGGGCGTCCCATGTTCGACAGCGGCCGGGCAGAGCTGAAGTATTACTCCCAGGATATCCTGTTTGAGCTGGCCAAAACACTGGGCTCCGTGAACAACAAGCTCAGCATTACCGGGCACACCGACTCTACACCGTTCAATGGCCGGCCAGGCTACACCAACTGGGAGCTGTCAGCAGACCGGGCCAATACTGCCAGGAGAGCCCTCGTGGCCGGCGGTGTTCGCCAGCAGCAGATTGCCCGCGTTGTGGGCCTGAGCGATTCAGTGCTGTTCGACAAGGAAGATCCGAATGCGCCGGTCAATCGCCGCATCTCCATCATCGTCCTTAACAAGAAAACCGTCGACAACATCCAGAGCAGCGCCGGCCAGTCCGACGAGCCGCTGATCGATCTCACCCAGCCAACCGAAGAAGAGCAGGAGGCTGCCCGTGAACGCCTGGAGAGTGGGGAATGGCTGCAGGAGAAGGAAGAGCCTGCACCGGGTGAATTGAACTGGTAAAGCCGGATACCTCAGTCCAGCTTGAGCCCCCGGGCCTGTTGTTCCGCCATATCCTGAAGAATCCGGTGGAAGCTTTTCAGACGCTCTGGGCTGATTTTCCCTTCCTCTGCGGCCCTGTCGATGGCGCAACCCGGATCACCCATGTGCCGGCAGTTGCGGAACTTGCAGGTGCCAATCACCTCCCGGATTTCCCGGAAACCATATTCGATCTCCTGCGCCGTCATATGCCAGAGCCCGAATTCGCGAATGCCCGGCGAGTCAATCAGTTCGCCGCCCAGAGGCAGGTGGAACAGTTTCGCCGTGGTCGTAGTGTGGATTCCCTTGCCGGTACTTTCTGATACGGCCCCAACGCGAATGGCTTCATCTGGCATCAGGGTCTGGATAATCGAGGACTTGCCCACGCCGGATTGGCCAACAAACACACTGGTCTGATCCTTCACCAGCGCTTCAACCTCCGGCGACGGCTTATCTCCAGACTCCGCGGCAGACGTTCGCACCACCTCATAGCCCAGAGCCTCATACCGGCCCAAAAGCGCATTGATACTATCCCGGTTACTGTCGGTGATCAGATCTGTCTTGTTCAACAAAATCACCGCGGGAATATCCGTGATCTCCGACGCCACCAGGTACCGGTCAATCAGGTTATCGTGGGGTTCCGGCTCCGGAGCGATCACAAGAATAATGTGATCAATATTGGCTGCCACCGGCTTCAGCGCGCCAAAATTATCCGGCCGCTGCAGCAGATTGCGACGCTCACCCCGGGCAACAATAACCCCGGTCTCGTTCTTCCCCGGCCGCCAGACAACCTTGTCACCGGTCACCAGGCTATCGATGTTGGCCCGAACAAAACACCGAACCACGTTGCCGGCCAACTCGCCTTCAAGCGCTTCGACATCCAGCTGTTGCCCGTAGTGAGCAATGACCAACCCTTCCTGCTCCGGACCAAGCTCCCCGGCATCAGCCTGCTCCTGAACCTTCTTCTCCTTGCGCGCCGCCCGGGCCGCCCGCTCTTCCTGGACTTTCTTGATGCGGAATTGCTGCTGTTTGTTCAGTCGCCGTTTTGCCATGTAGATAGCTGATGCCAGTTTAGGTGTGCGTGAGGTGTTACATGATACGTTAATCGTCCACAATACACAGACAATTCAAGCCGGTGAAATCCCTGTATCGTTTCACCGAAGAAGGTTGTTTGAGGTAACTCCAATTTCGCAAGCGGGAGCGGGGACGTGGTTCCGGAAATGTCTGAGGCCAGGGATGGCCGAAGCCAAGCGCACAGGGATGTGCTTGTAGCGTTTTCCGGAACCACGTCCCCGCTCCCGCACACCCCAAATCTCGAAAGCTGGGAATGAAGAAAATGACAGAAGGCAATCGCCTGGTATGGATCGATCTGGAAATGACAGGCCTGGATCCGGAAAAAGAACGGATCATCGAAATGGCCACAATCATCACCGATTCAGAACTCAATATTGTGGCAGAAGGACCAGTTATCGCCGTCCATCAGCCACAATCCTTTCTGGACTCCATGGACGAATGGTGCACCCGAACCCACGGTGAAAGCGGCCTCACCAAGCGCGTTCAGGAAAGCGACATCTCCGAGTCTGAAGCCGAACAGCAGACCATCGAATTCCTGAAGAAGCACGTCGAAAAGGGCCAGTCACCCCTGTGCGGCAACAGTATTGGTCAGGATCGCCGATTCCTGGTCAAGTACATGCCCGAACTGGAAGACTTCTTCCACTACCGGAATCTCGACGTATCCACGGTCAAAGAACTTGCCCGCCGCTGGCGCCCGGATGTCCTGGCCGGGGTTAAAAAGAAAGGCAGCCACCTCGCCCTGGATGACATCCGGGACTCCATCAACGAGCTGCGCCATTACCGGGAACAGTTCTTCAAACTATAAACCGTGGCGTTTCAGTGCCCATTGGACATGCTCGCGGACCATCTCGGAAGGGTGGTCCGCGCGCTTTTTCAGGGCTTCAATCACCGGAATGGTGGAGGGCGCGTTACCCAGCCCCACAGCCAGGTTACGCAGCCAGCCCTCGTAGCCTGTTCGCCGAATCGCCGATCCCTCGGTGCGCTTCAGGAACTGCTCCTCCGTCCAGAGAAACAGCTCTGCCAGAGAACTGTTGTCCAACCCGTGTCTGGGCTGAAAATCCTTTTCCCCGGTTGGCTTGCTGAACTTCTGCCAGGGGCAGACCAACTGGCAATCGTCGCAGCCGAAAACCCGGTTACCCATCAGCGGGCGTAGCTCCTCGGGAATGCTCCCCTTGAGTTCAATGGTCAGATAGCTGATGCAGCGCCGGGCATCGAGCTTGTGGGGGCCGACAAAGGCGTCTGTCGGGCATAGATCGAGACAGGCCGAACAGCTGCCACAATGATCGGACTCAAAGGGCTCGTCGACGGGTAGGGGCGCGCTGGTAAAAATTTCTCCAAGGAAAAAGAAGGAACCGGCCTTCGGGTGGATCAGCATGTTGTTCTTGCCGATCCAGCCCAGGCCCGCCCTCTGCGCAAGGGCGCGCTCCAGCACCGGCGCGCTGTCCACGAACGCCCGGTAGTCGTATCCGCTGACGGCGTCATCAATCCTGGCTGCCAGCTGCGCGAGACGCTTGCGGATCAGTTTGTGGTAATCGCGCCCCAGTGCGTAACGAGTAACATAGGCGCCCTCCCGGTTAGTAAGCGCTTCTTTCGGGCTGTCCGGCGAAGGCAGATAGTCCATTCTCACAGAAATCACCCGAGTAGTACCCGGCACCAGGGAGGTGGGCGTGTAGCGCTTGTCACCATGATGGGCCATATAGTCCATTTCGCCCTGGTAACCCGCTGCCAGCCAGTCCTGCAAATGGGTTGCGTGCTCACCGGTATCCGCGGTGGTGATACCCACATCAGAGAACCCGAGCTCAGCCGCCCACTGGCGGATAAGCGCTGGCAGATCAGCGAGTTCCGGATATGTTCTGGTGCTCAATGATGTGGCGCTCATAGTCACGGCCGGTGCCAGAGTTCGTTCTCGAACCGGGGTACGCATAATTAATCTGATTAAGTTATGACCTTTTCCACTGTTTTGCTATGCTTTACAGGTATCTGGCCAATTTTCTTAAACCGGTTTCTGTAACGGGAGCAAAGGTTCATGCCGCCGTCCGTTGGGCACAGTCTACCAGACGCACTGTTTTCCGCCGACGCGGTGAGGCAGATTGATCGCTATGTGATTGATCAGCAGGGCGTTGATGGTTTTGAGCTGATGCAGTCTGCCGCCCATGCGGCTTTTCGCTGCCTGGTTCGCTACTGGCCCAAGTGTGGCTCGGTTCTGGTGCTGTGTGGTGCGGGTAACAACGGCGGTGACGGCTACCTGGTTGCAGCCAGCGCGAGGAGGCATGGCCTGGATGTCCGGTGTGTCGCCGTTGCGCCCACAGGCAAACTGTCCGGTGACGCACGAAAAGCCTGGCAAAAGGCACTGGCAGACGGCGTTGACGTGCTCGATCTGGAGGCACTCAGCGATTCATCACTGGATGATCTGTTTTCCGACGCAGGGCTCATTGTCGATGCGATGCTTGGTACTGGCGTTTCCGGTGCACCCCGGGAACCGTTTGCGTCGCTGATAGGCCGGTGCAACCAGGCGCCCGCGCCTGTGCTCGCAGTGGATCTGCCCTCCGGGCTTAATGCCTCTACCGGGGCAGCCGAAGGAGATGTTGTTAACGCAGCCATGACGGTCACCTTTATCGGGCTCAAGGCCGGCCTTTTTACCGGGCAGGGAGCGGCGGTCTGCGGCGAGGTAGTCTTTGAATCCCTGGATACTGCCGATGGTGTAGCTGGCAGCGGCCAGAAGCCGGTGGCCGCTCGTCGTGATTGGGACTCTGTGATGTCCTGGTTGCCGCCACGGCCTGCCAACGCCCACAAGGGGCGTTTCGGACATGTACTGGTGGTGGCTGGCGATCGGGGCTTCGGCGGCGCCGGACTGCTGGCGGCAGAGGCGGCTGCGCGTTCGGGGGCAGGGCTTGTCTCGCTGGCGACGCGCCCCGAGCATGTGACGGCAGCCCTGGCCCGATGTCCATCGGTAATGGTTCATGGATTGATTCATGGTTCTGAGCTACCGTCGCTGCTTGACGCAGCTTCGGTGGTCGTCTGCGGCCCCGGTATCGGGCGAAGCGCATGGGGGCAGCAGATGCTGGAGCAGGTCATTGCCAGTGGCAAGCCCAGGGTGCTGGACGCGGATGCCCTGAACCTGTTGTCCGGTCGGGTTGCCGTACCGGCGGACAACCATGTTTTGACGCCGCACCCGGGCGAGGCAGCCAGGCTGCTGAATTGCCTAGTGCCCGAGGTAGAAGCGGATAGAATGGCCGCCGCCAGAAAACTGCAGGCACTGTATGGCGGCACGATTCTCCTGAAAGGCGCAGGTACGGTTGTCGCTTCTGAAGGCGGCGCCCTTGATATTGTCAGTGGCAGCAACCCCGGCATGGCCACTGGCGGTATGGGAGATGTGCTCTCGGGGATTATCGGTGCCGTTCTGGGACAGATTGGCGATGGGCAAAAAGCCGCCGTGCTCGGAGCATCGGCCCACCTGGCAGCAGCGGACCGGGCCTCGCAAACCCATGGGTATATGGGTTTAATCCCTAACGATGTAATAGATGCACTGCCGTTGGTTTTTCGGGAGTCTGAAACTCACCCGGGGGCAAGAGATCTATGAGCATAATGGGCAATGAACGCCGGCTTTTCCTTGAGGGTGAGGCGGAAACCGAGCATCTTGGCCGTGAGCTGGCGAGAACCGTCGCAGAATCTGGCCACGGTGTGGTTATCTACCTGGATGGTGATCTTGGTATGGGTAAAACCACAATCAGCCGGGGTGTCATGCGCGGGCTTGGCCACCAGGGGGCCGTAAAAAGCCCGACCTACACGCTGGTGGAGCCCTATGAAACCCTGCAACCACCGACTTACCATTTTGATCTTTATCGCCTGGGCGATGCGGAAGAGCTGGAATATATGGGCATCCGGGATTATTTCTCCGGTGAAAATCTTTGTCTGATTGAGTGGCCGGAGCGTGGTAAAGGTATATTGCCCGAGCCGGATCTAGAGATTCATCTCGAGACCCGGGGCGAAGGGCGTTCTGTAGTGATCAGGGCCCGTTCAGAGTTGGGCGGCCAATTGCTGAACGAATTGGATGTGTTGGGTCCGGCGCGTTAGCGGCTCCGAAACCGGGAACAGACTGGCAGGTAAGCTGTATGAATTGTACAAAGCTGATTAAACAACTGATCTGGCCAATAGCGCTATTGCTTGCGACATTGGCGTTTCACGGTTCGGCTGCAACGCAGGTCGAGAGCGCCCGTATCTGGCCCGCGCCCGATCACACTCGCCTGGTTCTGGATACCGGCGGTCAGGTCGAGCACAACATCTTCTCCCTAAGCAGTCCGGCCCGGCTGGTTATCGATCTGAAAAATGCCAATCTGAAAACCGATTTCTCCGGCCTGGACCTTTCCGGCAGCCCGATCAAACGGATCCGGAGCGCGCCAAGGAACGGGACTGACTTGCGTGTAGTCCTGGATCTCAAGGCCGACATCAAGCCGCGGAGCTTTCAGCTGGAACCGAATCAGCAGTATGGCCACAGGCTGGTGGTCGATCTGATTGATGAAAGTGGCAGTCGGCTGGAAAAGGCGGCTACGCCGACCGTGACCCAGGATTCTTCCGGGAAGCGTGACATCATCGTGGTCATTGACGCCGGGCATGGCGGAGAGGACCCCGGCGCCATTGGTCCGAGAGGAACCCATGAAAAAGACGTGGTTCTGAAAATGGCGAAAACCCTGGCCAGCCTGATCAATGATCGGCCGGGATATACCGCCAAACTGACCAGGACAGGGGACTATTATATTGGTCTTCGCAATCGCACGATTCTGGCCAGAAAATACAATGCCGACCTTTTTGTATCGGTACACGCCGATGCGTTCCGGACGCCCCAGCCGAGGGGAGCTTCCGTGTTCGCTCTTTCCCAGCGTGGAGCTACCAGTGAGACTGCCCGATGGCTGGCTAACAGTGAGAACCGCTCCGATCTGATCGGTGGCGCCGGTGGATTGTCTCTGGATGGTCGGGACGACATGCTTGCCGGTGTTCTGTTGGACCTCTCGATGACGGCCAGCATCAACGCCAGTCTTGGCGTAGGCAGTTCCGTTCTTGGCAAACTGGGTGGCGTAGCGAAATTGCATAAGCCAGGCGTCGAGCAGGCTGCTTTTGCGGTGCTGAAGTCGCCGGATATCCCCTCCATTCTCGTGGAAGCCGGATTCATCTCGAACCCCCAGGAAGAGAAAAACCTGTCGACAGAGTGGTACCGCAACAAGCTGGCCGGCGCCATCATGAAGGGCATTGACGATTACTTCCAGAAAACGCCACCGCCGGGCACCCTTCTGGCGTGGCAGAAACAGAATCGCCAGGGCGGGAACAGCATCAGCCACTATCGCATACAGCGCGGCGATACGCTTTCCGGCGTGGCTCGGAAAAACCAGACGACCGTCAGCGAGCTGATGCAGTTTAACGACCTTCGGGACGACCGTGTTATGGTAGGGCAAACCATTCGTATTCCCGCGTCCTGATCAAGAGGTTTTTCCGTAACATGCCCCCCATTCGATTGCTGTCACCACGGCTCGCGAACCAGATTGCCGCGGGTGAAGTGGTGGAGCGACCCGCGTCTGTCGTCAAGGAACTGGTCGAAAATGCCCTGGATGCTGGTGCCAACCGGGTCGACGTTGAAGTTGAGCAGGGCGGCGTCAAGTTGATTCGCGTTCGGGATGACGGCAGCGGTATTGAGGAAGATGATCTGCCCCTTGCCCTCAGCCGCCATGCCACCAGTAAGATTGCCAGCCTGGATGATCTGGAGGCAGTCGCATCGCTTGGCTTTCGCGGAGAAGCGCTCGCCAGTATCAGTTCCGTCTCTCGGCTTACCCTGACTTCAAGAACCGAGTCCCAGGAAGCGGCCTCCCGGGTGGAAGTCGAAGGCCGGGAAATGGACGCGAGGATTTCGCCTGCAGCCCATCCCGTTGGAACGACGGTGGAAGTGCGGGATCTGTTTTTCAACACCCCGGCCCGTCGAAAATTCCTGCGTACCGAGAAGACCGAATTCAACCACGTTGAGGAGTGCGTGCGCCGCCAAGCGCTGAGCCGTTTCGATGCAGGCTTTACCCTGCGCCACAATCAGCGGGTTGTGCAAAGCCTCAGGCCAGCGGAATCGGCTCTGGATCGTGAGCGGCGTATTGGTGCCCTGTGCGGCCAGCAATTCATCGACAATGCCGTGGTAATTGATGCCGAAGCAACCGGTTTGCGGCTCTGGGGTTGGGTGGCTCTACCGACCTTTTCGCGTAGTCAGGCCGATCTACAGTACTTCTTTGTTAACGGTCGCGTTATCCGCGATCGCCTGGTGGCCCATGCCGTGCGCCAAGCCTACCGCGACGTGCTCTACAATAACCGGCATCCGGCGTTTGTGCTCTATCTTGAGGTGGATCCCGCCACTGTCGACGTGAACGTCCATCCGACCAAGCATGAGGTCCGGTTCCGTGATGGTCGCCTGGTCCACGATTTCATCTTCAGAACCCTGCATAAGGCGCTGGCCGATGTGCGGCCGGACGATCATTTTCGCGGTGCGGTGGCGCAGTCCTTTGGTCGCGAGGCATCGGCCCAAACCCAAGAGGGAGTTGCGGCAACCGGTGCTCCTGTAGAGGGGGGGTGGAACGGCCAGCCATCGGTACCGAATTACGGTTATCCGGGCGGCTCAGGTGCCGGATTTGGCGGGCAGCCCCAGCCGCAGCAGGAGTGGCGGGCCAGTGATCAGATGGCCTTTTACCAGTCCCTGAATGCCGGCGGGGGCAGCGAAGGGCAGCAGCCTGTATCCACCAGTGATAGCGTCGCCACGCCAATGCCCACACCGCCTGTTGACAGCGATCAGGAACCACCGCTTGGCTACGCCATTGCACAGTTGCATGGAATCTACATTCTTGCCCAGGGGCGCGCGGGGCTGATCGTGGTAGATATGCACGCCGCCCACGAGCGAATTACCTACGAGCGCATGAAGCGAGCACTCGCCGAGCAGGATCTGAAAAGCCAGCCATTGCTGGTGCCACTATCGCTGGCGGTCAGTCAGAAAGAGGCGGCCCTGACCGAGACCCACGGTGAAGAATTGCAGAAGCTTGGTTTGCAGATCGAGCGCATTGGCCCGGAGACTCTGGCGGTGAGGCAGGTACCCGCGCTGCTGCGTGGTGCGGATACCGAACAGTTGGTGCGTGATGTACTGGCGGATCTGATCGAGCATGGTCAGAGTGACCGGGTTGAAGCGGTGACTCACGAACTGCTTGGAACCATGGCGTGTCATGGATCCGTTCGTGCCAATCGGCAGCTCACCATTCCTGAAATGAATTCGCTGTTGAGGGATATGGAGGCGACCGAACGCAGCGGCCAGTGCAATCACGGTCGGCCGACATGGACGCTAGTGACCATGTCCGAACTGGACAAGCTATTTCTCCGGGGCCGCTGAGGTGTCGCTGCCCCCTGCCATTTTCCTGATGGGCCCCACGGCCTCGGGTAAGACCGATCTGGCCATGGCGCTTTGTGATCACCTGCCTTGTGAGATCATCAGCGTGGACTCTGCGATGATCTACCGGGGTATGGATATCGGGACGGCGAAACCGACCGCAGAAGAGCTTGCGCGGGCGCCCCACAGACTGGTCGATATCTGCGATCCGGCGGAAACATACTCAGCTGCGGATTTCCGCCGGGACGCGCTAGCTGCGATGGCAGAAATTACAGCAGCGGGACGGGTGCCGCTGCTTGTAGGCGGCACCATGATGTATTTCAAGGCGCTTCTCCATGGTATGTCGGGCCTGCCATCGGCAAGTCCCACCGTTCGACTTGCCCTGGAACAAGAGGCCGAAGAGCGTGGCTGGGAGGCCCTGCACGAGGAACTTCGGCGCAGCGATCCTGTCGCAGCTGAGCGCATTCACCCCAATAACCGGCAGCGCCTGATGCGGGCCCTGGAGGTACTGCGTCTTACCGGCAAGCCGATTTCCGAATTCTGGAAGGCCGAAACCGGTGCTGGCGAACAACCAACGGCCGCGGCGCAAGGCGGTGATATTGAGGATTACACCTATTTCACTCGCTGGCAGGCAGACGAAACATCTTTGCTTCCGTATACTGTTGTTCAGCTTGCCATGATGCCGCCGGAGCGGCGCGTGCTTCATGAGCGAATTCGCCTGCGTTTCCTGAAAATGCTGGATGCAGGCTTTCTTGACGAAGTGCGGGCACTGATGCTCAGGGAAGACTTGCACCCTGATCTCCCTTCCATGCGTTGTGTCGGATATCGTCAGGCCTGGAGTTATTTGTCCGGAGAAGACGATTACGAGACATTTGTCGGCAAGGGAGTGGCAGCAACACGCCAGCTCGCCAAGAGGCAGTTGACCTGGTTGCGCAAGTGGTCCGATGTGGAGTGGCTGGATAGCGACGACAAACTTATCGCTGAGTCAGCCTTGAAAAAAATCCGACTTCGCACCACATTTAAATTTTATAAATGACGATCTGCACTTACTAAAAACAGGAGAAAACACATGTCAAAAGGGCATTCGTTACAAGACCCTTACCTTAATGCACTGCGCAAGGAACGCATTCCGGTTTCCATCTTTCTGGTCAACGGTATCAAGCTACAGGGCCAGATCGAATCTTTCGACCAGTTCGTGATTTTGCTGAAAAATACTGTCAGCCAGATGGTCTACAAGCACGCTATTTCCACTGTGGTACCTGCACGTAATGTTCGCATTCCGCAGCAGGCTCCGGGAGGAGAGGGCGAGTCTGAAGACTGATACGCCCAATTCCCGATCTTGTCACCCGCGTTCCAGAAGATCCCGCCAGTCAAGGGATCTTGTGGCCGCGGGTGTTTGTTTTTATGTCACCCATAGTCTGATTGCCCGGAGTTGACGCCAATTGTTTGAACGTCCTGATGTCGGTGAGCGCGCAGTACTCGTCCACATCGATTTTACTGCCCACGATGGCACCGAAGACCCCGGTGAATTTCGGGAGCTTGTAACCTCCGCCGGTGTTGAGCCTGTTTGTACCGTCACGGGGTCCCGGAAGCAGCCCAGTCCCAGATTTTTCGTCGGTGAGGGCAAGCTGGAAGAAATTCGTGACGCGGTGGCGGCCAATGAGGCTGATGTTGTGTTGTTCAATCACGCCCTGAGTCCTCGCCAGGAACGCAACATTGAGCACGAGCTCAAGTGCCGTGTGCTGGACCGTACCGGTGTGATTCTCGATATCTTTGCCCAGCGGGCGCGGACACACGAGGGCAAGCTCCAGGTAGAACTTGCCCAGCTCGAACATATGTCCACGCGTCTGGTTCGGGGCTGGACCCACCTTGAGCGTCAGAAAGGGGGTATTGGTCTTCGCGGCCCCGGTGAGACCCAGCTGGAAACCGACCGCCGACTCTTGCGGGAGCGGATCAAGTCCATCCACAAGCGTCTGGAAAAGGTGCGTCGCCAGCGGAATCAGGGGCGAAGAGCCCGTGAGCGGGCTGACATTCCCACGGTGTCTCTGGTCGGTTATACCAACGCCGGCAAATCCACGCTATTCAACCGGATTACCACTTCGTCCGTATATGCTGCAGACCAGCTGTTTGCCACGCTCGATCCGACGTTGCGGCGGCTGGAACTTCCGGATATCGGGCCGGTCGTAATGGCGGACACCGTAGGCTTCATAAGGCATCTGCCGCACAAGCTGGTTGAGGCGTTCCGGGCGACGCTTGAAGAAACCACGCAGGCGACTTTGCTGTTACATATCATCGACTGCCACGATCCGCGCCGCGACGAGAATATTGAGCAGGTTGAAGAGGTTCTGGCGGAGATTGGTGCAGACGAGATTCCCATGCTGCAGGTGTTCAACAAGATTGATCTGCTGGAAAACTTCACACCGCGTGTCGAGCGAAATGAAGAGGGGATTCCAGTTCGGGCCTGGGTGTCCGCAGTAACCGGTGAGGGCCTGGACGGTCTGTTCGATGCGATCGTTGAGCGGGTAGCGGAAGATGTGGTCCATCACTTCGTCCTGCTTGGTCCTGCGGATGGCAAGTTGCGCGCACTGCTGCATGAAGCGGGTTCGGTGCTGAGTGAGGATTACCGTGATTCCGGCGACACCGTGGTTGAGGTGCGATTGCAGAATCGGGACTGGCAACAACTGCTCAGCCGGGCCGGCGTCAACGAAAAGTCAATCCGACTGGACGGTGGACACGCATGAAACCGCCCCGGCTATTGCCGGGGCGGAGATAAATCCCTAGTATTTGCAGCCATTCTATCTATAAGTCAGTAACGGAGAGCACTATGGCCTGGAACGAACCGGGTGGAAACCGTAACGACAATGACCCCTGGGGTACCGGTGGTGGTCGACGCGGCAATGATCAGGGGCCGCCAGACCTCGATGAGGCGCTGAAAAAAGGTCTCGACAAGCTCAACAAAATGCTGGGCGGCAAGGGTGGCAAGTCCGGCGGAAGCGGTGGCAGCGGCGGCGGAAGTGCCGGCGGCTTCGGGGCCATCCTCGCGCTGGCAGGAATCCTGGTAGTCGGCTACGTGATTTTCCAGTCGTTTTACACCGTGGACGAACAGGAAAGGGCGGTTGTGCTTCGTTTCGGTGAGTACCATCAGACCGCTAACCCTGGTCTGAGGTTCAAGGTTCCATTGATCGACAGTGTAACCAAGGTGCGTGTCACCAGTGTTCGAACTGCCGAGTCCAGTGGCCAGATGCTCACTCAGGACGAAAACCTGGTCACTGTGGATCTGCAAGTGCAGTATCGCGTAGGCGACGCAGAAGCCTATGTCCTGAACGTTCGAGATTCCAACCAGGCGCTGGCATTCGCGACCGATAGTGCCATCCGTCATGAGGTGGGCAGCTCCACCCTGGATGACGTGCTGACCGAAGGCCGTGCCGAATTGGCTGTTCGAGTAGAGCAAAGGCTTCAGACCTTTCTGAGAGAATATGGCACCGGTCTGGAGTTGGTGCGGGTGAACGTTGAAAGCACCCAGCCCCCCGCCCCGGTTCAGGATGCGTTCCGTGAAGTTCAGCGCGCCCGGGAAGACGAGCAGCGGGTCAAGGAAGAAGCTGAAACCTATCGCAACCGAGTCGTACCTGAGGCCCGTGGTGAGGCTCAGCGCATGATCGAAGAGGCTAATGCCTACAAGGAAGAAGTGATCGAGCGGGCTCGTGGTGAAACCGCCCGTTTCCTCGAGCTCCTGGCTGTGTATGAGATGGCTCCGACCGTGACTCGTGAACGTCTGTATCTGCAAACCGTTGAAGAAGTGTTGGCCAATAGCAGCAAGATCCTGGTCGACACAGAGAGCAGCGGCAACATGATGTACCTGCCGCTTGATCGTCTGACTCAAGGTTCTCTGCCGCGCACCGGTGGATCTTCTTCCGGTAGCAATCAAGGCAATGTGGATATCCAGACCCTGACTGATCAGGTTCTGCAGGAACTGCGAAGCAGGCAGGATACTACCGTTCGGAGGAGCAGATAATTATGGGACCTAAAGGTGTAGTGGGCCTTGCAGGCGCCCTTATTGTTGTCCTGCTGGTCTTGTCCAGTGTGTACATTATTCCGGAAACCCACCGGGGCGTTCTACTCCGGTTCGGTGAGCTGGTAGAGACTGACATTCAGGCAGGTATCCATTTCAAGGTTCCTGTCATCGATCAGGTTCGTGAATTCGATATCCGGGTTTTGACCATGGACCTGCCGTCCAGGCAGTACCTGACCGTGGAAAAGAAGCCATTGGATGTGGATTCCTACATCGCCTGGAAAATCCGGGATGTGGACCAGTTCTACCGAGCGACCGGCGGCGACGAGTTCCGTGCTCAGTCTCTGCTCGCATCCCGTGTGGACAATGGTCTGCGGGACGAATTTGGTATTCGCACCATGGTGGAAGTGGTGTCCGGCCAGCGCGATGAGCTGATGCATACCCTCCGGGATCGTGTAAACCAGACCGCGCAGAGCGAATTTGGCATCGAAGTCCTGGACATCCGGGTCAAGGCAATTGAATTCCCGGGGCAGGTGAGCGAAAACGTCTATCGTCGGATGGCGACTGAACGTGAAAAGCTGGCTCAGGAATTCCGTTCCCGGGGTCGCGAGCTGGCCGAGGGTATTCGGGCCGACGCGGATCGTCAGAGAACCGTTATTCTGGCGGAGGCCTTTGCCCAGTCGGAAGAAACCCGTGGTGAAGGCGATGGTGAGGCGGCCAGGATTTACGCCGATGCCTATGGCTCGAACGCGGACTTCTACAGCTTCTACCGGAGTCTTCAGGCTTATCGCAATACCTTCATGAGCAAGGATGACATCATGGTGATCGATTCCAACAGCGCGTTCATGAAGTTCCTTAACGACCCCCAGGGCGCCCAGTAAACCGGAGCCTGGCAGCAAAAACCGGAATACCTCCGTATTCCGGTTTTTTTGTGCCCGCCAACCGTGTAAAATTCTGCCGGTTTTGTGTCGGGCTTTTTAACGAGTGCCGCCTTAAATCCTGTGTGATCCCCCGCCGACTGCGCCGGAGCGGATATAACGGACAACGGAATCTCATGACAGTATCTGATCGCTGGTTACTGCCAGACGGGGTAGAGGATATTTTGCCCCCGCTGGCCGGACGGATCGAATCCCTGCGCCGGGATGTAATGGATACCTGCCAGCGCTGGGGTTATCAGTTGGTAATCCCACCGCTCATTGAATATCTCGAATCCCTGTTTACCGGAACCGGAAACGACCTGGAGCTTCAGACGTTCAAGCTCACCGACCAGTTGACCGGGCGCATGATGGGTGTTCGCGCTGATATGACGCCCCAGGCAGCGCGGATTGATGCCCACACCCTCGGCCAGGAAGGGATCACCCGTCTGTGCTATGCCGGGCACGTACTCCATACCCGTCCCCGGCATATGCTGACAGGTCGTACTCCTATCCAGGCCGGTTGCGAGCTATTCGGCAGTGCCTCGGAATCTGCGGACATGGAAGTGATCAGCCTGATGCTGGAGACTCTCCGGGTGGCGGGTTTGCCGCGAATTCACCTTGATCTGGCCCACGTGGCCATTTATGAGAGTCTGATCGGCGAAGCGGATTTTGACAGGGATACCGAGCGCGCCATTTTCGATGCCATGGCCCGCAAATCGGTCCCCGAGCTTGACGAACTGCTGGGGCAGTGTGCTGCAGGTTCAGCCGGGGCCCGCCTGCGCGAGCTTGCGCGCGTCAGTGGCGGCCCGGAGGCCTTGAATGAAGCCCGCCGGATCCTGCAGGGCGCCTCTGACAGCCTGGATGCCGCACTTGACCAGCTCGGGCGGGTGTCCGATATGTTGAGTCGGGATTATCCGGAGATCAGCTTCGGATTCGATTTCTGCGAGCTGCGTGGCTACAACTACCACACAGGGCTGGTGTTTGCGGCCTATGTGCCTGGCCATGGTGATTCCGTTGCCAAAGGCGGTCGCTACGATGCCATTGGCAGCGATTTTGGTCGGGCCCGCCCGGCAACCGGGTTCAGTCTCGATATACGGGCTCTCGTCGCTCTCGGAGAGCGGGTGGCACGAAAGGCGGGTGCTGTCTGGGCGCCGGCGGACGATGACCCCGCTCTTGAAGGCGTGATTTCCGGTCTGAGAATGACGGAGACCGTTGTCCGGGCTCTGCCCGAAGACGAGGGTGTTAATCCGACGACCAAAGGCTGTGATCGGGAGCTGGTGAAACAGAACGGCCAGTGGGTCGTGCAGAAGCTGGGCTGATGGCCCCGGGGCCTCGGTGAATTCATTTACAGGTAAACTTGCGAAACGCGTGTCCTTCGGGGCAGCCGCATTGAGAGAGAATCATGGGTAAAAACGTTGTTGTGCTGGGCACCCAATGGGGTGATGAAGGCAAGGGTAAGATTGTTGACCTGCTGACTGACAAGGTCGCAGCGGTTGTTCGCTTCCAGGGCGGGCACAACGCCGGACACACCCTGGTAATAGACGGCAAGAAAACAGCGCTTCACCTGATTCCTTCCGGTATTCTGCGGCAGCATGTTTACTGTCTTATCGGCAACGGTGTTGTCCTCTCCCCGGAAGCTCTGCTCAAAGAAGTACGAGAGCTTGAAGCCAACGATGTGGCGGTTCGCGATCGCCTGCGTATCAGCCTGGCGTGCCCGATCATACTGCGCACCCATGTCCGCATTGATCAGGCCCGGGAAAGGGCTCGTGGCGTCGACAAGATCGGTACCACGGGTCGCGGTATCGGCCCCGCTTATGAAGACAAGGTCTCCCGCCGCGGCCTGCGCCTGGGTGACCTGTGCAATCCCGCCGACTTCGAAACGAAGCTGCGCGAGATCATGTCTTACCACAACTTCATCCTGACCGAGTACTTCAAGGAAGAAGCCGAAGATATTGATGCGGCCCTGGAAGAACTGAAGCAGATGGGTGAGGAAATTCTGCCCATGGCGGCGGACGTGACCGACATGCTGCACGATTTCCGCAAGCGTGGAGAGAATATCCTCTTCGAGGGGGCCCAGGGCTCGCTGCTTGATATCGACCTGGGTACCTATCCGTACGTGACCTCGTCCAATACCACCGCCGGCGGCACCGCCACTGGCTCCGGTTTCGGTCCGCTGTTCCTCGACTATGTGCTGGGGATCACCAAGGCCTATACCACCCGTGTCGGTTCCGGCCCGTTCCCCACGGAGCTGTTTGACGACATGGGCAAACATCTGGCGGTGAAAGGCAACGAAGTGGGCACCACAACCGGTCGTGCCCGTCGCTGCGGTTGGTTCGATGCGGTGGCGATTCGCCACGCGATCCAGATCAACAGCGTCTCCGGCATCTGCCTGACCAAGCTCGACGTGCTGGACGGGCTGGAAACCGTGAAGGTCTGTGTTGGTTACAAGACTCCGAATGGCGAGATTTTCCGGCCGCCCATCGGCTGTGACAGTTACAAGGACATCGAGCCGGTTTACGAAGAGCTGCCCGGCTGGAGTGAGAGTACCGTTGGGCTGACCAGCGTCGACCAGTTGCCGGAGAATGCGAAGGCCTACATTCGGTTCCTGGAAGAGCAGATCGAAGCTCCGATCGACGTGATCTCCACGGGGCCGGACCGCATTGAAACCATCACGCTCCGTCATCCGTTTGGCGAGTAATCGCCGATGGATGAAGAAACCGCCCTGCCGAAAGGCACGGCGGTTTTTTTGTGCTCAGGGCTTCTCGGCAATCACGGTGGCACGAAGCGGCCCAGGGTAACCCTCCACGGTTTTTGACGGGTCGTTCGGATCCAGAAAGTCCTGCAGGGAATTAAAGCGCATCCAGTCGGTGCTGCGCTGTTCCTCGGTAGTGGTCTCGGTCACATCCACCACCCGGGCATTGCGGAAGCCGGTGCGGTCGAGCCAGCGCAGCAGTGTTTCGCAGCTGGGCAGGAACCAGACATTGCGCATCTGTCCGTAGCGATCCTTGGGCATCAGGCTGAAACCTTCAGGGCCCTCCACCACAAGTGTTTCCAGAACCAGCTCTCCACCCCGGCGCAGTGTTCCCTTGAGCTCCAGCAGATGATCCAGCGGCGAGCGACGATGATAAAGGACACCCATGGAAAAGGTGGTATCGAAGGTTTCAAGATCGGCTGGCAGATCCTCCATCCGGATCGGCAACAGATCGACGGCGACATCGCCCAGGTAGTCCTTGACGCTGAAGAACTGGAACATGAACAGCAGCCCCGGGTCTATGCCGATCACCCGGCCCGCGCCTTCGCCCAGCATGCGCCAGCAGTGGTACCCGGAGCCGCAGCCCACATCCAGTATGCGGCGACCGGAGAGGTCTGAAAGGTAGGGTGCGACCCGTTCCCACTTCCAGTCGGAGCGCCACTCGGTATCAATGTAGGTGCCGAAAAAATCGAAGGGGCCCTTGCGCCAGGGCATCAGGCCGCGCAGTCCCTGCTCCAGCTGTTCCTGCTGTGCCAGGGGCAGGGGCTCGGGGGCATTCAGGGTAATGGCAGTGCGGTTCAGCTGCGCCTCCACCTGCTCAATGTTGGGCAGGCGGTTCAGGGCGGCCTGCCAACGATCCAGATCGCCATGGGGGCGGTCCTCGAAACCGTGAACCAGCTGCTGTTGAAGCAAATTGGCCCAATGCTCCAGGCCGTCTTGTGCAAGTTCATTGATGATTGGCCCGAATCGGGCTTTCCAGTCAAAATCTGCCATGGTCATTCGATGGTTTTGTCAGCCTTGATGGCGAGCATGGATACAAAGTTGAAGCACTGGTACCAGACCACCACATCATTGAAGCCCGCTGCCAGAAGTCGTTCCTTATGGGCCGCCAGTGTCTCCGGAATCAGGACCTGTTCGATGGCCGTTCGCTTCTGGCTGATTTCGAGATCCGAATAGCCGTTGGCACGCTTGAATTCGTGGTGCAGTCGGGTCTGAATGGCCTGCTCGTCCTTCGACTCAAAGCGGATTTTTTCTGACAGAATCAAAACGCCGCCGGGGAGGGTAGCATCCGCAATTCGTTTGAGCAGGCTGGACCGCCTTTCCGGATCCACAAACTGCAAGGTGAAATTCAGCGTGGTCACCGAGGCGTTGCTGAGTTCGGTGTCCAGAATATCCTCGCACCTGAGGGTGACAGGGAGGGCGCTGTCGTCCAAAGCAATGTAATGCTCGCAGCGTTCGATCATGGCGCTGGAGTTATCCACGCCGACAAGGGTGCAATCCCCATATGAGATGCCGTGCCGCATCGCCAGGGTCGATGCGCCCAGGGAGCAGCCCAGGTCATAGCAGTGGGAGGCTGGCTGGGCGTATTGTTCGGTGATCACCTCGATCATCGGAATGATGGTGGTGTAGCCCGGCACGGACCGGCGAATCATGTCCGGGAAAACCCTTGCCACCGACGCGTCGAACCGGAAATCCTCGGGTCGGCGTTCTGTGGCAAACAATCGGTCTGTCACCTGCTCGGGTGGCTCCGAAGGCTTGCGGGGCTTAACCATTGGAGTCTGTTGCCTCCGGAGAGGGTGGAACCGCAGGGCCTGTCGGTGACGGTCGGGAGCAGCGCACGCCCCGGTTCTTGTAGTCCACCAGAATGCCCCGGAACGAGGGGTCTACATCGGCGGCAATTGCCAGATAGCCATTCTCGCAGACCGCATGCAGTTCCGATGCCTTGGGTGACATGCGGAACGGATCGTCCTCGGTTACATGTATGGCCTGGAAATCGCCAACCGGCATGTGATCCTTGTTGTCGCTGTGACTGATCTTGCCGCTCATTTCCAGCGCAAGAACGGTTCCGATTACCGCAACCAGTGCGGTCACGATCAGGCTGCGGACGGTGTAACGGGCCTCACTCTGGCTCATGCCTACCTCGAATCAAACGAATTTAAAGTGTTACTCAGTATTGCCCCGGCACCGTGATGGCCGGAGACTGCAGGGCGGATAGTTGCTCCCGCAGCGAGAGAATCTGGTCTGACCAGAAGCGTGGCTGGGCAAACCACGGAAAGAAACGCGGAAACGCAGGATCATCCCAGCGCTTTGCCAGCCAGGCGCAGTGCGCGATCTGCCGGTAGCACCGCAGCGGCTCAATCAAGTGGCGTTCTCGACGATTGAAATCACGGAACATCTCATAACCTTCGAGGAGTTCTCCGAGCTGGGCCCCCCGGTCGACATCGTCTCCGTTAAGGAGCAGCCACATGTCCTGGATAGCAGGCCCCGTGCGGCAGTCGTCCAGATCTACGAACAGCATCTGCTCGTCCCGGCACAGGATGTTGCCGGAATGACAGTCGCCATGAAGTCGCAGAGTTTCTACCGGGCCGGCTTCATCAACCCGTACCGCACAGAGCCTTTGCAGGTCGGGGATCAGGCTGTCCCAGGCGGGCCTGAGATCCGCTGGAATCCAGTCGCCTTCAACCAGAAGCCGGTTGCTGACTTCAATGCCCTCAAGCAGATCCATGCCAGGGCGATGGGCAAATGGTTTCTTGGCGCCAATGTTGTGAATCTGACCCAGCCACTGGCCCAGGCGGTAGAGAGTGTCTGTCACGCTGGTATCGGGCGCCTGTCCGCCACGCTGTGGAAAAACCGTGAACAGGAACTCACCATGGCGACCGAGCGTATCGCCCGAAGTGAGCTTCATTGGTGCAACAACCGGAATGTCTGCCTGCAGAAGTTCCAGGGTGAAACCATGCTCCTCCTGGATTGCCTCTTCGCTCCACCGACCCGGCCGATAAAATTTGGCGATGACCGGCGCGCTATCGTCCAGACCCACCTGATAAACCCGGTTTTCATAGCTGTTCAGGGCGAACAGCCGCCCACTTACCGCGAACCCGGCCTCTTCCATGGCGTCCAGGATAGTATCGGGCGTCAGGGAATCGTAAGGGTGGGTGGATGCAGCGAGTGAGGAGTCATGGGTCATAAAGGGATGTTTCAGAGCCTTGTGTCGTATTTGGATTTCATGGATTGCAGATGGTACCAGTTTTCATCCAGCTCCGAGTCCATGAAGGCCTCGCGGAAAAAGACATCCACGTAAATTTGGAGCCAAGTATAACCGGTATCCGCAATCGAGTAATGGTTCATCATGAAGTCACTTTTCTGAGAGCGCTGAGAATGGGGTATGCTCTTTCGCTGGGCAGTTGAGTGAGGGCGAGTGAGGGTGCAGAAAGAAATTCTTGAAACACAAACCGTGGTAATCGGTGCCGGTGTGGTTGGCCTTGCTATCGCCCGCGCCCTTGCGAGTGCCGGCCATGACGTGATTGTTCTGGAAAGCGCTGGCCGGTTTGGTGAGGGCATATCCTCTCGCAACAGTGAGGTCATTCATGCCGGCATCTATTACCCGGAAGGATCACTGAAGGCGGAACTTTGCGTTGCAGGCCGACAGCGGCTTTACGAGTACTGCCAAACCCGCAAAGTCGACCACCGGAAGTGTGGCAAATGGATTGTGGCAGCCGATGAATCGCAGAATGGAAAACTCAAGGATATTCAGGCGGCCGCGGCCCGCAATGGCGTTGAGCTGACCTTGCATGACGCAAGCCGGATCACATGGGAAATGCCGGAAATTCGCGCCAGCTCCGGTCTCTGGTCGCCGGAAACCGGCATCATAGACAGCCATGGACTGATGCTCTCACTGCTCGGCGAGCTCGAGGATGCCGGCGGCCAGCTCGTTCTCCGGTCACCGGTTGAGGCCGCTGAATCGGACAACCGCTGGCATCGTCTCCACGTGGGAGGCGACCATCCGCTGACTCTGAAAGCGAAAAACGTCATCAACGCCGCCGGACTGGCTGCTGTGCCGCTTGCAAAAAACTGGGCCGGCTTGCCTGATGAACACAAACCACGGCAATGGTTCGCCAGAGGTGTTTATTTTAGTTATAGCGGCCAAGCACCCTTCGAAACCCTTATCTATCCGATTCCGGAACCGGGCGGCCTGGGAGTCCATCTCACCCTCGACCTCGCCGGCCAGGCACGCTTCGGTCCGGACGTGGAATGGATCGAAACGGAAGACTACACCGTCGACCCAATTCGCCAGGAAACCTTCGTCAGAAGCATCCGCCAATGGTGGCCAGGGCTCGACCCGGCCCGACTTCAACCCGCTTATGCCGGCATCCGCCCCAAGCTGGCGGGACCTGACGGCGGCTTTGCGGATTTCCGAATCGATGGACCTGAAGATCACGGTTTGCCGGGGTTGGTTAACCTCTTTGGAATCGAGTCGCCAGGACTAACGTCCTGTCTAGCAATTGCGGATTTTGTTCAGACAAAGCTGGATTGATCAACTGAATCTGAAGTGTGGGCGTTGGGCGGGGTAGCCTTCCCGGGATTGTAGAGGGCCAAGGATGGCCCGAAACAAGCGCACATGGATGTGCTCGTAGCGTATCCCGGGAAGGCTGCCCCGCCCAACGCATGCTCCAAAGCAGAATTCTTAAGAACTAACCGGGCGTCCGAGCCAAAGCCCAAACCTGAATCTCCCGAGCCCCAGCCTCCCGAAGAACCGAAGCCAACATCCGAACCGTCGCCCCCGTCGTCACCACATCATCCACAATGGCTACCCGCTCAGGCACCACCGACGTCACCTCGAATACCCCGCGAAGATTGGCCAGCCGCGCCTCCCGGTTCAGCTCTCGCTGTGCCCGAACCCGCCGGACGCGCCGCACCAGCCCGGTAGCTACAGGAATGTTCAACTGACCCCCGATGGTCTCTGCAATGTCCTGGGCCTGATTGAATCCCCTTTGGCGCCGTCGTCGCGCATCCATGGGTGCCGGTATCAGCGCCAACGGCTTCGGCATGCTGCCATCCTGTAATGCTTCTTCAAGAGAGTCCGCAAAATCGGACATCAGGGGCCGACCGAACTTACGTTGGCCATTGTATTTGTAGCGGCCAATCATGCCGTCCAGCGGATACTGGTAACGCCAGGGAACAAAAGACATATCGAAAGGTGGCGGGTGCTTCAGGCAGTCGCCACACAGCAGCTCCGAGGACGGAAAAGCCAGGGGCAGGGCGCAGCAGCGACAGTGCCAGCGGTTAACCGGCAAATCGTCCCGACAAGGCTGGCATAACCCATTGAAAGCGTTGGAGGAGAGGCACGCGACACATAGCCCACCGTGCCTGACGCTGTTAACCTTTTTCTCCATGAAGGTTGACAGCCAGTTCAGTCTCTTTATCATCTGATTCATCCGTAAACCCAGAGACCGGGAAAGGTTAACAGGACTTTTACATGACCGCTACAGAACTCCGCCACGACTGGACACTGCAGGAAGCCCGCGAGCTGTTCGAACTGCCCTTTAACGACCTTCTGTTTCGCGCCCAGAGTGTGCACCGGCAGCATTTTGACCCGAATGAAGTGCAGGTCAGTACTCTGCTGTCGATCAAGACCGGCGCCTGCCCGGAGGATTGCAAATACTGTCCCCAGAGTGGTCATTACAACACCGGTCTCGAGAAAGAGAAGCTGCTGGAAATCGAAAAAGTGGTGGCTGAGGCCCGTGCCGCGAAAGAGAAGGGCGCATCCCGGTTCTGCATGGGCGCCGCCTGGCGCAGTCCCTCCAAAAAAGATATGCCCTACGTGCTGGATATGGTGAAGCAGGTCAAATCCCTCGGGCTTGAGACCTGTATGACGCTGGGTATGCTGAAAGAAGAGCAGGCGGTCGAGTTGGCTGACGCCGGGCTGGATTACTACAACCACAACCTGGACACGTCCGAAAAATACTATAGCCACATCATCACCACGCGGACCTATCAGGACCGCCTGGATACGCTCGATAACGTTCGCAAGGCCGGCATGAAAGTTTGCTGCGGTGGCATTATGGGCATGGGTGAGGATGAGGATGACCGGGTAGGTCTCCTGGTCCAGTTGGCAAATCTGCCTCATCATCCCGAGAGTGTGCCGGTTAATATGCTGGTAAAAGTGAAGGGCACGCCCATGGAGAACGTCGAGGATCTGGACCCGTTCGAGTTCGTCCGGATTATTGCGGTGGCGCGGATCATGATGCCGGCATCTCATGTTCGTCTGTCAGCTGGCCGTGAGAACATGAATGAGCAGATGCAGGCCCTGTGTTTCATGGCTGGCGCCAACTCGATTTTCTACGGCGAGAAACTGCTGACCACCGCCAATCCGGAGGCGGATGCCGATATGCTGCTGTTCAAGCGTTTGGGTATTCGTCCTGAGCAGCGGGAGCAGTGCGCTTCTGAGGAACAGGAAGAGGAGGCGATTGCCGAAGCCGTGGAGTATGAGGCGACGCGTCACATGTTCTATGATGCTACGCGGGAATCTGCCTGAGCTTAAGGAGAGTCGCTGAGCTCGGGGGAGCAGCCCTGCACGCAGCCTGCCCAAGCCTTCGGGTATCCTCAAGGCACTCACTCTGATTCGAAGCGTAACGGTTAACCTGGAGCGATGCTCGTGCGGGACTTTGCCCTAGAACTTGAAGAGCGGAAACAGGCCGGTCTGTACCGGACACGTCGGCATGTGACGGGTCCCCAGCGACCCTCGCTGATTGCGGACGGCAAACCTTTGCTGTCGTTCTGCAGCAATGATTACCTTGGTCTTGCCAATCACCCCGCCAATATCGAGGCCCTTCGTAATGCGCTTCCTGAAACAGGGCTCGGGGGCGCGGCTTCTCATCTGATCTGTGGTCATCACGATGCCCACCACCGGTTGGAGCTTCGTCTGGCGGAGTTTACCGGGCGCAGTTCAGCACTGTTTTTCTCCACGGGTTACATGGCCAATATGGGGGTTATTTCGGCGCTGGCCGGGCGGGGCGATACGATTTTTTCGGATCGGTTGAATCACGCATCCATCATTGACGGCTGTATCCTGAGCCGGGCCCGGGTTCGGCGTTATGCCCATGGTGATGTGCCAGCGCTGGAGGCGATGCTGGCGGAGACGTCGGGGCACAAGCTGGTAGTGACCGATGGTGTATTCAGCATGGACGGTGATGTTGCGCCGCTGGCGGAATTGGCCAAGGTCTGCCGGGCCCACGATGCGTTACTGGTTGTTGATGATGCCCACGGGATTGGAGTTCTGGGGCCCGAGGGTCGGGGCAGTGTTGCGGAGTTGGGGTTGTCGGAGGAAGACGTACCGGTGCTGATCGGCACCCTGGGCAAGGCGGTCGGCACCAGCGGTGCATTCGTGGCCGGTCCGTCGATGCTGATGGATTATCTGGTTCAGAAGGCCAGGACCTATATCTATACCACGGCGATGCCGCCGGCAATTGCCATGGCAACGATTTCGAGTCTGGATCTTATTGAACGGGATCAGGGGCGTCGTGACCATGTAATGGGGCTGGTGTCCCGTTTCCGTCGCGAGGCCTCTGCCATGGGGTATGAATTGATGCCGTCGCGTACGCCGATCCAGCCGATCATGATTGGCGACAATTACGGCGCGCTGGCGCTCAGCCAGGCCCTGGAGAAGCGGGGGTTGCTGGTTTCGGCGATTCGCCCGCCCACGGTTCCGGTAGGCGAGGCGCGGTTGCGGGTTACGTTCAGTGCCGCGCATTCCCAGGAGGATCTGGACTGCCTGCTGGGGGGGCTTTCAGAGTGCCGTCACCTGCTTCAAAAGACGGACGTTGCGATATGAGTTCCGCCATCGTCTGTCAGCGCCTGATAGTGGTTGCCGGGTGGGGTGTCCGCGCAGAGATGCTGTCGAAGCTGTACGGCTACTGGCCCGGGGACGTTGTGCCGGTGTCGCTGGACGATGAATTACTCGCCCGTTGCGATTCTCTCTCGCAAGTCACGGATGAACTTTTGTCGCTGTACCCGGAGCCGTCCGTCTGGATGGGGTGGTCTCTGGGTAGTCAGGTCGTGATGGAGGCCGCAGCGCGACAAACCGGCTCGGTATCCTGCGCCGTAACGCTGGGTGGGTTTCCGAAGTTTGTTGCCGATGACGGCCGGCCCCATGGCATGCCGGCAGCGGACTTCCGGGCTTTCGCCCTGGGCATTCGCCGTGACCCTCAGCGGTACTGGCTGCATTTCCTGTTGTTGATGATCAACGGTGCGTCGAACGAAAAAGACGAGCGACAAAGTCTCAGGCCCTGGCTCGAAAAAGGCACCCTGGTTTCGCACGAGCACCTTAGCAAGAGTCTCGCGTGGCTGGAAGCCGGGGATCAGCGGGCACTATGGCGTTCACTCGTCACCCCGGCTCTGCATGTGATGGGTGAGAACGATATTGTGGTCAGATCCAGAGCTCAAGATCTTTCACTTCCCGCCTCAAGTGGCCATGCGGTTGTCCCTGGCATGGCACATTGGCCCGGTGGATGCTCTGCCTCGGATTGCTGGGCTGCGATTCAGTCTTTCTTTGCCTCGCAAAAGGCACTGTCATGGGCGTTATGAACTCGCCGGTCGGCGCATCGGCCGGTGTTTCTGAAACCCTCAAATCGGATATTGCCCGGGGCTTCGGCATTGCCAGTGGCACCTATGAAAGCGCCTCCCGGCTGCAGCGTTTCATGGGCAACACCATGCTGCAAAAATTCCAGGCCGTCGAGCGCGAGCAACTTCATTCGACCACCCTGGACCTGGGTTGCGGCACCGGTTGGTTTACCCGCAAGTTCGCTGGGCTTGAGGGCATTGGGGTGCTGGCCGGGCTTGATCTCTCACCGGGTATGCTGGCGCAGGCCCGTGAGAACTCGCCTGCGGGAATCGGCTGGATTGTGGGCGATGCCGAGCACCTCCCTTTGCTTGATGACAGCGTGGACCTGATCTTCAGTAACCTCATGATTCAATGGTGTGATGACCCCCGTGCAGTGCTCCGGGAATGCCAGCGTATTCTGCGTCCCGGTGGATTCCTGATGGTCTCGACGCTTCTGGATGGCACACTGCGAGAACTGAAAGCGGCCTGGCACGCCGCGGACCCCGATCATCAGCACGTCAATCGCTTTGAGACCCACCTTGCCCTGCAGGCCAAGGTGGGGGCCGAGTTGCCGGATGCCGTTATCGAGAACCGTACAATAAGGCTGCCCTACGAGTCGCCGATGGCCCTGGCCGGTGAGCTCCGCCACCTTGGCGCGGGCTTCCGGGGCGCTGGTCGTCGCAGAGCTGTCACGGCGCCCGGAAGGTTGCGGGAAATGTGCAGGCATTACCCGAAAGAGCCGGACGGCACTATTATGGCAAGTTATGAGGCTGCCTGGATTTACTGGCAGAGACCACAGGAAGCGTTAACCGGGAAACAATAATGGCCAAGCACTCCTTCTTTGTAACGGGCACCGACACAGGGGTTGGGAAAACCCTGGTTTCCGCCGCCATTCTTCACGCGGCCCGGATCATGGGCAAGCACACCCTGGCGATGAAACCCATTGCGTCTGGTTGTGATCGGACGCCCGAAGGTCTCCGCAACGAAGATGCCCTGATTCTGCAGAACGCTATTACCGAGCCGCTGGCTTATGAGCTCATCAATCCGGTGGCGCTGGAACCGGCGATTGCCCCCCACGTTGCCGCCGAGCAGGCCGGACGTCACATAACTTCGGATCGCCTCGTCGGGTTCTGCCGTGGTTTGCAGATCCGTCCGGCAGACCTGCTGCTGGTGGAGGGCGCTGGCGGCTGGCGAGTGCCTCTCAACGATCGGGAAACCTACTCGGAATTTCCGCGCCAACTGGCCATGCCGGTTATTCTGGTGGTCTCACTCCGCCTTGGCTGCATCAACCATGCTCTGCTGACGGCGGAAGCCATCAGAAGTGATGGTCTGCGGTTGGCTGGGTGGGTTGCCAATCGGACAGAATCCGAGCCAATGAGCTGCGAGCAGGACACTCTCAATTACCTGGTGAACCACATGAGCGCCCCCTGCCTGGGTATCCTTCCCTGGCTGGAGCAGTCGCGGCCGGAACTGCTGGCCGGCTATCTAAATATCGATGGATTGTTTGAAAATTGACCATATGTGTGGCTTAATTAAGTCAATAAATGGTCACCAGGCAGCTTGGTCATGATCAATAACACTCTCGCAGTTGGAATTCAGGGCATTCAGGATGGCATGGTCGGCATGGAAAATGCCGCCCGTAAGATTGCCCGTGCTGGTGCTGATGGTCCCCAAGGAACCGCGGAAGGTGCGGGTAGCCTCGTCGAGCCCATTATTGATCTCAAGATTTATGAGCGCAGTGTTGAAGCGTCCGCGCAGGTGGTTAAAACAGCAGACGAAACGCTGGGAACGCTGCTGGATATCATGGCCTGATTTCTGAAAGAGCGCAGAGTTCGTGCTTTCCTCTCTCCCTCCTGTTCCTCCGCCTATACCAGCGGCTTCGTTTCAGGGCCCGGTTTCTCCGCGAGTCCAGGCCACGGGCCCAGTATCGGCAAAGCCGGAGGCGCCGACCGCTGGAGCCAGATCTGTTGAGGCTGCGGGCAAAGCCGAGTCCGCGCGGGAAAATCCGGACCCCGGGCCCCGCAGCGGGGAAGCCGACAATCCTCAGGGGCTCACAGACCAAGAGCTGAAACAACTGACTGAGCTGAAAGCGCGGGACCGTGAAGTTCGTGCCCACGAAGCCGCTCACCAGGCAGTTGGCGGCCAGTATGCCGGCGCCATGTCGTTTACCTATCAGCGGGGGCCGGACGGCGCCCAGTATGCGGTGGGTGGCGAAGTCTCCATCGATATCTCCCCCGTGCAGGGGAATCCCCAGGCAACCATTGAAAAGATGCGAATCGTCCGCGCGGCAGCCATGGCGCCGGCGGAGCCTTCCGGGCAGGATCGGGCCGTTGCCGCTCAGGCCATGCAGATTATGCTTCAGGCCCAATCCGAGCTGGCTGCCGAATCCGGATCCTCTCCAAGGGAGGCAAGCGATGCCTATCGCAAAGTCTCCGCCATGGGCGAAGGTGAACAAAAAGGCGACGAAAACCGCGCGTCATCCTTCGAGCCAGTGTCCGCCTGACCCCCGCCTTGCCAGGCACTGATTCCTGTAAATATATCCCATAGTTAAAGGTTACTTCTGCCCGGCATGCACTGTCGTGGCGCATGATCCGGTGACAGTTCGCAACACGAATTTTGCATCCGGCTATTGACAATTCTGTGCCTGTAAACGTATGTTTCAAACAAGTGTTTAATTAAGGCTGCAGCGCATTGCGTTGCGGTGTCTGAGCAAACCCAAGGCCAGAAGCTGTTAAACCCGATTCAGCTGAGACCGAGAACTGAGGTGGATTCCATGCCTGATTACAAAGCGCCCCTGCGTGACATCAAATTCGTTATGACCGAGCTGCTGAACAGCGAGCAGCATTACGCCAATCTAGAAGGTGCTGAAGACGCTACTCCGGATATGGTGGATGCCATTATCGGGGAAGGTGCCAAGTTCTGTGAGCAGGTTCTGTCTCCGCTGAACCAGGTGGGCGACAAGGAAGGCTGTACCTGGAGCGAAGATGGCGTCAAGACGCCGACTGGCTTCAAAGAAGCCTACCAGCAGTACGTTGAGGGCGGCTGGCCTTCCATGACCGCCGATCCCAACTACGGCGGCCAGGGTCTTCCGCATTCCCTCGGCCTGGTGATGAGTGAAATGGTCGGTACCGCCAACTGGTCCTTTGGGATGTACCCTGGCCTGAGCCACGGTGCCACCAACACCATCGAAGAGCACGGCACCGAAGAGCAGAAGCAGACCTACCTGACCAAGCTGATCAGCGGTGAGTGGACTGGCACCATGTGCCTGACCGAGCCGCACTGCGGTTCCGATCTCGGCACCCTGCGTACCAAGGCAGAGCCGAATGCCGATGGCACCTACGCCATTACCGGTACCAAGATCTTTATCTCTGCCGGTGAGCACGACATGGCCGAGAATATCGTCCACATCGTTCTGGCACGTCTGCCGGGCGCACCGGAAGGCACCAAGGGCATCTCCCTGTTTATCGTGCCCAAGTGCCTGCCGAACGAAGACGGCTCTGCCGGTGAGCGCAACGCCGTATCCTGCGGTTCCATCGAGCACAAGATGGGTATCCACGGAAATGCCACCTGTGTGATGAACTTCGACGGCGCCAAGGGCTGGCTGATCGGGCCTGAGAACAAGGGCCTGAACTGCATGTTCACCTTCATGAACACTGCTCGTATCGGTACCGCCATCCAGGGGCTGGGTGCCGCCGAGCTGGGCTTCCAGGGGTCACTGGCTTACGCCAAAGAGCGTCTGGCCATGCGTTCACTGAGCGGCCCCAAGAATCCGGAAGGCATTGCCGATCCGATCATCGTTCACCCGGACGTACGTCGCATGCTGCTGACCCAGAAGGCCGTCGCTGAAGGCGCTCGCGCCCTGATTTACCTGACTGCGCAGCAGGCTGATATCGTGCACAGCGGCAAGACCGACGAAGAGCGCAAGGCGGCCGATGAGGCGTTGGGCTTCCTGACGCCAATCGCCAAGGCGTTCCTGACCGAGATTGGTTACGAGGCGGCCAACCTGGGCATGCAGGTGTTCGGTGGCCACGGCTTTATCTCAGAGTGGGGTATGGAGCAGAACGTTCGTGACGCCCGTATCGGCATGATCTACGAGGGCACTACTGGTATTCAGGCGCTGGATCTTTTGGGCCGCAAGGTTCTGATGACCCAGGGCGAATCCCTGCGAGGCTTCACCAAGCAGGTTCATCTGTTCTGCAAGGAAAACGCCGACAACGAGCAGCTGCAGGAATTCATCGAGCCGCTGGCCGCCATGAACAAGGAATGGGGTGAGCTGACCACCAAGATCGGTATGTCCGCCATGAAGAACCGCGAAGAAGTGGGTGCGGCTTCCGTGGATTACCTGATGTATTCCGGTTACGCGGTCTTCGCCTACCTGTGGGCGCGGATGGCCAAGGTTGCACTGGACAAGATGGTTGAAGGCACTACCGAAGAAATGTTCTACAACGCCAAGGTTCAGACTGCGCGCTTCTACTTCAAGCGCATGCTGCCCCGGGCCAAGAGCCACGCAGAAAGCATGCTGGCCGGCGCCGACAGCCTGATGGACATGCCGGAGGAAGCCTTCGCCATCTAAGGCGCGGGCACCGAAGGACGGTTCGACAGGACAGGAAGCCCGCACTCCCCGGAGGCGGGCTTTTTTCGTGAGTTGCGGTCCGCTTTTAGGGTAGAATAGGCGCCCATAAAAATAATCTTCAGCGGACACATAGCCCGAGCAGGTGTGACCGGCCCGAACTGAGGCCCTATTGCCACCTGAACAGACTGACAGAATTTTTGGAGAGTTTTAGATGGCTGATTATCAGGCACCCTTACGTGACATGCGCTTCGTTCTGAATGAGGTTTTCGATGCCCCCGCCCTATGGGCCTCGCTGCCCAAGGTTGCCGAGCATGTGGACCCGGAAACGGCGGACGCGATTCTTGAAGAGGCTGGCAAGATTAGCAGCGGTGTACTGGCGCCCCTGAATCGCGAGGGCGACGAGCAGGGCTGCAAATGGAACGACGGGGAGGTGACCTCACCGGACGGATTCAAGGAAGCCTACCAGACCATCGTAGAAGGCGGTTGGAACGGCCTCGGCGGTAACCCGGATTTTGGCGGCATGGGCATGCCCAAGACTCTGGTGGCCCAGTTCGAGGAAATGATGCAGGGTGCCAACATGGCATTCGGCCTGGCTCCTATGCTGACGGCCGGCGCCTGCCTCGCGCTGGACGCCCACGGCAGTGATGATCTGAAAGAAAAGTACCTGCCGAACATGTATTCCGGTGTCTGGTCCGGCGCTATGGATCTGACAGAGCCCCACGCCGGCACCGACCTGGGAATTATCCGCACCAAGGCCGAGCCCAACGAAGACGGCTCTTTCAACGTCACAGGCACCAAGATCTTCATTACCTGGGGCGAGCACGACATGGCGGAGAACATCATTCACCTGGTTCTCGCCAAGCTGCCTGACGCGCCGAAGGGTCCCAAGGGGATTTCCCTGTTCCTCGTGCCCAAGTTCCTCGTGAATGACGACGGTTCATTGGGTGAGCGCAACAGCTTCAGTTGCGGTTCCATCGAGAAGAAGATGGGCATCAAGGGATCTGCTACCTGTGTTATGAACTTTGATGGCGCCAAAGGCTGGTTGGTCGGTGAAGAGAACAAAGGCCTGGCGGCCATGTTCACCATGATGAACTACGAGCGCCTGGGCGTGGGCATCCAGGGAATCGGCGCTGCCGAGGCCTCTCTCCAGAGTGCCCGGGAATACGCCCTTGATCGTATTCAGAGCCGCGCGCCAACCGGCGCCCAGCAGCCTGAAAAGGCAGCAGATCCGATTCTTGTTCATCCGGATGTGCGCCGCATGCTGCTGACCATGAAAGGCTATGTGGAAGGCGGCAGGGCCTTCTCGACCTACGTTGCCCAGTGGCTGGATATCTCCAAGTACGCCGAGGACGACGGGCGTCGCAAACATGCCGAGGGCATGGTGGCCTTGCTGACCCCGGTAGCCAAGGCATTCCTGACCGATCGCGGTCTGGATGCCTGTATCATGGGCCAGCAGGTTTTCGGTGGCCACGGGTTCATCCGCGAGTGGGGCCAAGAGCAACTGGTTCGTGACTGCCGTATTACCCAGATCTACGAAGGCACCAACGGTATCCAGGCGCTGGATCTGATGGGCCGGAAAGTGGTTGGTACGCAGGGTAAACTCTATGAGCTGTTTGCCCAGGACGTGGCAAACTTCCTCGAGGAGAATAGCGGTGATGAGCACCTGCGCCCGTTCCTTGAGCCGCTAGCGGCTGCGGTTGAGCGTCTTGATGATGTTACCGAGCACGTGATCAAGCAGGCTGGGGACAATCCGAACGCCATTGGCGCGGCTTCCGTGGACTATCTGGACCTGTTTGGTCTGACGGCGCTTGGCTACATGTGGGCGAAGATTGCCAAAGCAGCGGCACCCCAGGCCGAAGCGGACACCTCCGGCTTCTACAGCGGTAAAATGAAGACAGCGCGATTCTACTATGACCGTCTGTTGCCAAAGACGGTTTCGCTGGCCGAGGGTATTCGCAGCGGCAGTGATTCCATGATGGCGCTGACTGCAGAGGAATTCTGATTCCGTCAGCAATAGCAACGCGCAAAAAAAAACAGGCCCGAGGGCCTGTTTTTTTATGGATGCTGACCTATTGGCCTGATCCTTTTGGAGCTTACAGGCGCTCCATCCGGTTCGGATCGGTGACGAAGGGGTTGTCGTTGCCCTGGATTTCAGCGATGCGCCGATGACGGGTGATCTCGCCATCATCCGGCGGATCCAGACGGTTCCATCCCTTGAAGACCGCGGAGGAGCCCAGCCACGGCAGGTCATAGGTATCCACCATGTAGGCAACGGTGCGCGCGACATCGCCTTTCACCCGGACCGGTGGCTCGAAGAACTGGGCGCTTTGGCGAATGCCACACTCATCTTCGCTGACGGACGCCCCGAGATCTTCGTAACGGGCATTGCGGCGCCCCATCTCGGTCCGGCTGCGTACCGGTATCATATTGTGCATGTCAGAGGCGATCTGGCGGTAGCGATTGTCCTGTTCACATTCACGGGATGTGCCGCAATCAAGTGCGCTACGGACATCCGCCAATGGGTACACGTAGCCGTCTGTCAGCACGAATCCTTTGCTTGTAAAAGCCGTATTGCAAAAGAAGGAGTTGCCGCCGTTGGCGTAGAGGTCACCCCAGAAGTGATCGGAAACAACGGTTTTAGGGTCGCTGAACCGGGTATTCTGGCCAATCACGAGGGTAGTGGTGAGCAACAGGCAGAGCGCTGTGGGTATCAGTAAGAATTGTTTCATACGCCTTTTATACCTCGCAGTGTTCCCACACGTCCTGGCAATTCGGGCCCTGATGATAAGGGGTGATCAGAAAATGACCAGGCGGGTCAAAACTATGACGCTTTGTTCACTGATACTGTGAAGTATGACACAGAGGCTCTAATGCACAGAGCCTCTGAGGTAGAAATTTGTGGCGTAATGTTAACGGGTTAACAGTTTTACTTCAGTTTGTTGCGGATGTTCTGATAACCGTTTTTCAGATCTTCGCCCAGTTTTTGCGCGGTTTGGCGGGCTTCCTGGGACGCGTTTTCTGCATCGTGCAGAACCTGGTCGATTTTGTTTTTGAATCGATCCCAGTCCTGTTCGAGGTCCTCCCACTCGTCCTTAACGTCTTCCCGGGCCAGATGCATCTGAACGCGCGCCTCATCCCGGTACTGTTTTACCTTTTCCGACAGCTTCTTGAGCTCTTCTTGAAGACTCATATCAAGCACCTCCTTGGATTGTTGGTGTGCTTACAATGCGCCCGATTGTAAAAATCTGTCAAGGGGCTGGCTGGGCCAGACGGTCACAAGAAAGGCAGAGTTTGATTCAGGTCAGGAACGACCGGCAAGCAGGGCGGACATATCCCGCAAATAGTGCCACGGAGTGAGGGTATCGAAGCCTTTGGCGGCGCGATCGATCTGACTGCAAAGGCTGATGGCCTCATTCAGTTGGGAGCGGTTCAGCCTGCGTGCGGCCTGCTCGAGCGCCCGGGCCCGCTGGGGCTGGAACACCCCTCGCTTTTTCAGGAAGGCTGCGGGATTCTCCGACTGACCGGCTGAGGACTTCAGCTCAAGCAAGAGATTCAGATCCCGGCTGAGAACCGACAGCAGGCCCAGCGGGTTTTCTCCCTCTTGCTGAAGCACAGTGATCATCTTGCCGGCGTGAGGGGCCCGGCCACTGATTAATTCCGTAACCAGTTCGAAGCCATTGAATCGGGAACTGTCCTGGACTGCCTGTTCAACAGTTTCCTCGTCGATGGTATTGCCGTTTGCCAGCAGAGACAGCCTGTCCAGCTCCTGGCTGGCGGCGAGCAGATTGCCTTCCAGGCGTTCGCTCATGATGGCCAGGGCGCCCCGGGTCAGGCTCAGGCCCCGGTTGCTGGCCCTCTGCTGGAGCCACCCCTGGAACTTATCGGCATCTACCGGCCACACCGGCACGTGAACACCTTTGCCCTGGAGCTCTTTGTACCATTTCCTCCGTGTCTCCGCGGCGTCCAGGCGGGCGCTGATCAGCAGTAGGATGATATCTTCGGGAGGATCTGCCAGTACCCGTTCCAGCAGCGCGCGACCGTCACCAAGCTTGCCCGTGGGCAAATGAATCTCGATGCGCCGTTTCTCGGCAAACAGGGACATGGCACTGAATTCTTCGCCAACGGCATTCCAGTCCAGTTGGTGATCGGCGTGGAAGGTCAGGCGGTCATGATAGCCGGCGTCTTTTGCGGCCTTTCGAACCTGATCACAGCATTCCTGAACCAGCAGGGGTTCATCACCGGAAACAAGATAGACCGGCGAGAGGCCCTTTTTCAGAAGCTGGGATAACTGGCCCGGGTTGGTCTTCATGGCTGGCCTGTGGCTGGGGCGTCGTCTTCCTGTTTGCGCTGGTATTCTGCCCGGATGGCTTCGATGCGCTGCGGGGTCAGAGGGGCCAGCCGGAATATCACCTGCTGTGCAAGGCGATCGTCCATTTGCTGGCGGAGGGCCTCTTCTTCACGCTGTCTTGCCAGCACGTTGGTCTCGTCGTAGCGGTAACTCTCGCTGGTCGTCAGGCGGGTCGTACCTACCATGGGAACCCGATCCGAGCTGACCACTTCAAGATCAACAGAGTGACGGAGCGTGTATTCGGCGGCCGCGGCCTGGGCTGTGATGGCGCTTGCGCGGCGATCCCGCTCGAAATTCCTCAGTCGTAGAATGTAATCGGCCTCCGCCACTGGCGCCAGACGGACATTGCCCAGATTCAGCTGTTCGCGCAAGGAACGGCACAGGGTGTCGGGTACCTGGGATGAGCAATCCACCGCTAGAGGTTCAAGGGCCGAAGAAACCGGAGGCGCACCCCGCAACTGGAATCCACAACCAGCAATCAGCGCCGCCATTACAGCGGTCAGCATCAGGCGTGCTGAAGATTTCAGAGCGGAGTGCCGTGACATATCAGTTGGCCACCACGTTCACCAGTTTGCCCGGGACCACGATGACCTTGCGTACCGTCGCACCCTCCGTAAAGCGCATAACGTTCTCGTTCTCGAGGGCCAGCTTTTCCAGATCGGCCTTGCTGATATCGGCCGGCACATCTTCCTTGGCCCGAACCTTGCCGTTGACCTGCAGTACCACCTGGATCTGGCTGCGAACCATGGCGGACTCATCAGCTTTGGGCCAGGAGGCATCGACAACGGGCTCTTCGTGACCTAACGCCTGCCAAAGTGTATGGCAGATGTGCGGAACGATCGGCGACAGCACAAGCACCGCGGTGTCCAGGGCTTCCTGGCGGACGGCACGTGTCTGGGGCTCGTCACCCTGGAGTTTGCCAACATCGTTGAGCAGCTCCATCACGGCGGCAATGGCCGTATTGAACGTCAGCCGCCGGCTGATATCGTCACTGACCTTGGCAATAGTCTCGTGAGTCTTGCGCCGCAGGTTTTTCTGGCCATCGTTCAGTTCGGCCGCGGCCACAGCCGGCGCAGGGCCGCCTGCCGCATGCTCGTTCACCAGGCGCCAGATGCGCTTGAGGAAACGGTGTGCACCCTCAACACCACTGTCCGACCACTCCAGGGACTGTTCCGGGGGTGCCGCAAACATCATGAACAGGCGAACGGTATCGGCACCGTGCTCGTCGATGATGGCCTGGGGATCAATGCCGTTGTTCTTGGACTTGGACATCTTGGTGACGCCGCCGGATACCACCGGCTCGCCATCTTCCTTGTGCACGGCCCGAACAGGCTGGCCTTTCTCGTCTCGCTCGACGGTTACATCGGCGGGCGAAATCCATACCTTGCCACCCTTGCCATCTTCGCGGTAGTAGGTCTCCGCCAGGACCATGCCCTGGCACAGCAGTCGGTTGAAGGGCTCGGAACTGGTCACCAGGCCCACATCGCGCAGCAGCTTGTGGAAGAAGCGGGCATACAGCAGGTGCAGGATAGCGTGCTCAATGCCACCGATGTACTGATCTACCGGCAGCCAATAGTTGGCAGCGGACGGGTCCAGCATGCCCTGATCGTAATTGGGGCTGCAGAACCGGGCATAGTACCAGGAAGACTCCATGAAGGTGTCGAAAGTGTCGGTTTCCAGGGTCGCCGGCTGGCCGTTGAATTCAGTCTTGCACCACTCAGGATCTGCCTTGATGGGAGACTGCACACCGTCCATTTCCACGTCTTCGGGCAGGCGTACCGGCAGCTTGTCGTCGGGCACCGGCATCTCAGTGCCGTCTTCCAGTGTCATCATCGGAATCGGCGCGCCCCAGTAACGCTGGCGGGATACACCCCAGTCGCGCAGGCGGTAATTCACGGTGCGCTTGCCAATGCTGTGTTCTTCCAGGAATTTTGCAATCTCATCGAAGGCTTCGTCGCTGCTCAGACCGCTGTACTTGCCCGAGGAAACGAGGATGCCCTTCTCGGTGAAGGCCTGCTCCTGGACATCGATCTCCCGGCCGTCACTGGCGGCAATCACCTGTTTGATGGGCAGTTTATACTTGCGGGCAAACTCATGGTCGCGCTCGTCGTGACCGGGCACCGCCATCAGCGCACCAGTGCCGTAATCCATCAGCACAAAGTTGGCGACCCAGATCGGAATCTCTTCCTGGGTCAGTGGGTGCACCGCCTTGAAACCGGTATCGATACCGCGCTTCTCCATAGTGGCCAGCTCGGCCTCCGCGGTCTTGCTGTTGCGGCACTCCTCGACAAACTCAGCCACGTCGCGATGGCGCTCTGCCGCCTCTTTGGCCAGGGAATGCTCTGCGGCCACGGCCATGTAGCTCACGCCCATCAGGGTGTCGGGGCGGGTGGTATAAACGGTCAGACCGCTATCACGGTCTTTAAGCGGGAAGGTCAGCTCGGTGCCTTCAGACTTGCCGATCCAGTTGCGCTGCATGGTCTTGACCTGCTCTGGCCAGTCTTCCAGCTCGTCCAGATCGTTCAGCAGTTCTTCGGCGTAATCGGTAATGCGGATGAACCACTGGGGAATCTTCTTTTGTTCCACCAGCGCCCCGGAACGCCAGCCCCGGCCGTCCACGACCTGCTCGTTGGCCAGAACCGTCTGGTCCACCGGGTCCCAGTTCACCGTGGACATCTTCTTGTACACCAGGCCCTTCTCATACAGACGCGCGAAGAACCACTGTTCCCAGCGATAGTAATCCGGCTTGCAGGTAGCCAGTTCCCGATCCCAGTCGTACCCGAACCCCAGCTGCTTGAGCTGGTTCTTCATGTACTCGATGTTGGCGTAGGTCCACTTGGCCGGTGCAGTCTTGTTGGCAATGGCGGCGTTCTCGGCAGGCAGGCCAAATGCATCCCAGCCCATGGGCTGCATCACGTTCTTGCCCTGCATGCGCTGGTAGCGGGAAATCACATCGCCGATGGTGTAATTGCGGACGTGCCCCATGTGCAGCTTGCCACTGGGGTAGGGGAACATGGACAGGCAGTAGTACTTGGGCTTGCCCGGTTCTTCCTTAACCGTGAAGGTCTTGTTCTCTTCCCAGAAATTACGGGCATTCTGTTCTACGTCACGGGGATTGTATTGCTCGTCCATTCCTGCCATTACCGAAATTACCTTGTGTGGAAAAAATAAAAGCCTGTATCAAAATCACGTCCGGAGCGGGCCGGACATTCTAACGCACACTAGCCTTTACAGGTAGTCTGCCAATTTTCTGTTCTTGTGCCAGACTTACTGATATGGAGGAAGCGCCGGCGTCGATGACTCCCCGGGACACGCCGTGAATACGTCCGTGTAGGCTTGATCGCAGCATCCATGCTGCTCACAGTTCCGGGGAGTCTTCGCCGCCAGCGCCCCAGGCATAAGCAGTGGAGTCGGCAGGTGTTTTTCCAAGGTTTGGGAGACGGGCTTCGACCTCTCTTTCCGGGACTGTCTGCAGCATGGATGCTGCAGTCAAGCGTACAGGGACGTATTCACAGCGTGTCCCGGAAAGAGAGGTCGCAGTCCGGCTCTTGCACCCAGATTTGCGGTATCAAGGAGTCAACATGACACAACCAGAAAGAAGCCATCTCTCAGGCAAGGCACTGGAAGTTTACGACCGTATGCTGGAGCGGGTAAAAACGCGTCTCCATGACCTGGAAGAAACATCGCTCCAGAACCTCGAAGAAGAGGTCCAGAAAGCGGTGGAATTTGAGTACGAGCTCGAGGAGATGACCAGGGATGAAGCGGCCCTGCTCGGCGAATATCTCCAGAGGGATCTCGAGCACCTTCTGCACTTCGTGGAGGAAACTGGAGAAGGTCTGAGTGAATGGTTGCAGCTTGATATGGCGTTGCTGGAACACCAGTTGGCGGACAGTCTGCTGTCAGTCGCTGACAAAACGGTTGTGGACTTCCTGGAGCTGAAACAGAAGCTGGAAAATAAGGAAGTGGGCCAGTACATCTCAGGGGAAGTGGCTACCGCCGGGATGTTCCAGTGCCTGAACTGTGGACACATGCGGTGTCTGACAGCCACCAGCCACCTGGAACCCTGTGAAGCCTGCGGCTCCCACTACTACGAGCGGGTCACGAGCCGCTGGCCGAAACAGGAGGAATAATCCGCTCCCGGACAAAAACGATCAGAATGACCGCAAGGGTCAGCACTGGCCAGGAGCCGGTTTGCATGTAGGGCGTGCTACCCGTGGCAGTGAACACCTCGCCGGTCAGGGTGGCGCGCTCGAACTGGGGAATGGTTTCGGTCAGTTCACCACGGTTATTGATGATTGCCGTTACGCCATTGTTGGTGCCTCGAAGCATGTAGCGGCCGGTTTCCAATGCCCTCATCCTGGCGATTTGTAAATGCTGTAACGGGCCGATAGAGTCGCCGAACCAACCGTCGTTGCTGATGGTGAGCAGAAGGCCTGCATCCCGGGCGTTAAAGGCCACAAAATCCGGGTAGGCGACCTCGTAGCAGATAAAGGGCATCACGTTGATGCCATTGGCCTCGAGCGGATCCTGCCACTCAGGTCCCCGGCTGAAATCGCTCATGGGCAAATCGAAGAAACCGATCAGACCCCGCAACACACTTTGTAGAGGCACATACTCCCCGAATGGCACCAGCTTCTGCTTGTGGTACATGCCCTCGCCGTTGCCGATGGCCATGATGCTGTTGTGGAAGGTGAAATCCTCAATTCGTTCACTGAATCCATACCAGGGTATACCGGTAATCAGGGTGCTGTTCTCCCCCAATTCTGCACTGATGTGGTCAATGATTTTGCCAGCCTGATCCTGGGGGATGGGAATGGCCGTTTCCGGCCATAGAATCAGGTCTGTGTCCCAGTGGTCTTCCGTCATTTCCAGATAGGTGACGATCTGGTCCTTCAAAAACTCCGGGTCCCATTTTATCTGCTGGGGGATATTGCCCTGCATGGCAGCAAAGGAAGTAGGGTTCTCGCTCAGTTCCGTCCAGTCGAGGCGATTCATCGCCGGACCAACCAACCAGGGAATCAGGGCAACAACGAGTGTGATGCCAGCAGCAACTGGTCTCAGATGCTTCACGAGCCACCAGCTGCCGTAAAGTGCGGCACCGGTAGCAGCAATCCAGAGGGTGATGCCATGCACGCCGGTCAAGGGAGCCAGCCCGGCCAGGGGGCCGTCCGTATGCGCCGTGCCCAGATACAGCCATGGAAAGCCGGTAAGCAGCCAGCCACGGAGCCAGTCGCCAAGAATCCAGATGGCGGGGAACAGGATCAGGCGTCGGACCGGGCTGTCCTTGGCAAGCTTACCCCAGAACCAGAAGGCGAGGCCGTGGAACAGTGCCAGACCCGCTACGAACAGAATAGTGAGCAGGATGGCTATGGGAATCGCTGTGTTGCCGTGTTCGCTGATGCTGATGTACACCCAGCTGGCCCCGCTGCCGAACAGCCCCAGGCCAGTCAGCCATCCGGCCCGGAAAAGCTTCTCCGGGGCCAGGGGTACGGTAACCAGAAGGATCAATAGGACCGAAACCGGGCCCAGCCACCAGAGGTTGAATGGAGAAAAAGTCAGGGTTTGCAAAGCGCCGGCCACCACAAGGGCGGCGGCGCCCAGCCAGGCGTTGGAAGAGAACGGGGTTTTCAGCGCTCTGGTGTTGGTGGCATCACTGGTCACTTCGGGTTACCTGCAGCAGACGGATTACTCGGTTATCGGCGTTGGCAATGTTAAAGCGCAAGCCGCCGAATTCAACCGATTCGCCCCGTCTGGGCAGGTGTCCGAATTCCTTGAGAACCACGCCACCAATGGTATCGAATTCTTCTTCGTCCATTTCAGTTTCGAAGAACTCATTGAAATCATCAATGGGCGTTACTGCTTTTACGGCGTAGCTGCCATCGCCCCGGGCCTTGATGTTCGTCTCTTCATCGAAGTCGTGCTCGTCCTCAATCTCGCCAACGATCTGCTCGAGAACGTCTTCGATGGTGATGAGGCCGGCGGTGCCGCCGTATTCATCCACCACGATGGCCATATGGTTGCGGTTTTCCTTGAACTCCTTGAGCAACTGGTTGAGGCGCTTGCTCTCGGGGACAAAATTGGGTGGCCGCAGAATTTCCCGGATACGATTCCAGTTCAGGTCGTTGTTCAGGGCCAGGGGAAGCAGATCCTTGGCCAGCAGCACGCCGATGACATCGTCCTGGCTGTCGCCAATAACCGGGAAACGGCTGTGTGCAGAATCCATGATTTCGCCCAGAAACTCTTTGGGCTCCTGGGATGCCTTGACGGTGACCATCTGTGAGCGGGGAATCATGATCTCATCCACCCGCATGTCGATCACCTGCATGGCACCTTCGATGATGCTCATGGCATCGACATCGATGATGTTCTGGGACTCGGCGTCCCGCAGGATTTCCAGCACGTCCTCAACGGACTCAGGCCCGCTGGAGAAGGCCTGTGATATACGTTCCAGCCAGGACTTGCCGCCCTGGCTGCGACTCGACTGATCGTCGCTCATGAGTCTTGTTCCGTTTCCTCTGCTTCGTAAGGATTGCCATATCCAAGCTGCGTCAGCAGCCGGATTTCGAGGGCTTCCATGACCTCGGCATCATCGTCTTCAATATGATCAAAACCCTGGAGGTGCAACATGCCATGCACCACCATATGCGCCCAATGGGCGTCGAGGGTTTTGTCCTGCTCCCTGGCCTCTTTCTCGACAACCGGCGCACAAATCACCAGATCTCCGGCCAATGGCACCGTTATACCGGCTGGCGCCTCAAATGGGAAGGACAACACGTTGGTCGGATAGTCCCGCCCCCGGTACTGGTGATTGAGTGCCTGACTTTCTTCGGTTCCGACAATACGGACAGTCACCTCGGACGGATCCTCGCCCTGCCAGGCAAGTTGCGCCCATTTCTGAACCTGCGCCTCCGAAGGTATTCCCGGAGCCTCAAAAACCTGCTGAAAATCTACTGTCAGCTCGTTCACTGGCCGGTCGCACTCCCATCATCAAAGGAATCGTAGGCCTCGACAATCCGTTGTACCAGCGGATGGCGTACCACATCCTTCGCCTCGAACCGGGTAAACCCAATGCCCGGCACCTTGCTGAGAACACCGGCGGCATGAATAAGCCCGGAGTTCTGGCCGCGGGGCAGGTCCACCTGGGTGGTGTCACCGGTAATAACCGCGGTAGACCCAAAGCCGATACGGGTCAGAAACATCTTCATCTGCTCACGGGTGGTGTTCTGGCTCTCGTCCAGGATGATGAACGAATTATTGAGCGTGCGGCCGCGCATGAACGCCAGTGGCGCAATCTCGATCACGCTTTTCTCGATCAGCCGCGTAACCTGGTCAAACCCGAGCATCTCGTAAAGGGCGTCGTAAAGCGGACGCAGATACGGATCCACCTTCTGGGCCAGGTCGCCAGGGAGAAAACCAAGCTTCTCACCAGCCTCCACCGCCGGCCGCACCAGCAGAATTCGCTTCACCTGCTCGTCTTTCAGAGCCTCAACAGCACAAGCCACCGCCAACCAGGTCTTGCCGGTACCCGCCGGCCCGATCCCGAAGTTGATATCGTGGGTGCGGATGTTGTGAACATACTTCTGCTGATTCGCGCCCCGGGGCTTGGCTGTCAGTTTGGGCGTTTTGATAACCGTAACGGCGCCATCGTAGGGCACGTCCTCCGGTAGGCGTTCAAAGCCGGTTTCCCGGATAAACAGATGCACGGTATCCGGTGGAATATCATCCGTGGCCTCGGTTTCCCGATACAGATGCCGGATAACCTCAATGGCCGCCGCCACATGTTCGGTTTCCCCTTCCACCCGGAAATGATGACCCCGCCTGCCGACTTTCACATGCAGGCGTTTTTCAATCATCTTCAGGTTTTCATCAAACTGGCCACAAAGCGTCGCCAGCCGACGCTGGTCCACCGGGTGCAGGTCAAATTGTCTGTGATCGTTGGCGTTCAAAAGTGCTCCGTTTCGTTTACTCCCCATGGTTTATTGATTGGGAGTACGTGTTTCTGCTGTTCGGTTAACGGGCAAGGGCCGGGCGGACTTTCCAAAAAGCGCCCGCAAGTACGTCCATGTAGGGCTCGGTCGCGCCATCCCTGGCGCTCCACGTTTTTGGAAAGTCCGCCCGGCCCTTGCCCTGATCTTTCTATGTGCAGGCCCGAAAGTTAAAAAACAAGTAGGTCGGATTAGCCGGAGGCGTGATCCGACGGTTTTCATCGTTCCGGAAAAAATTGTTGGATTACGACTTCGTCTAATCCAACCTACGAATGCTTTCTGTGGCCTGCAAGGGAGTATTCGGCGGAGATTGGTGCGTATGGCTTCCCAAAAATGTCGGCGGCCAAGGATGGCCGACGCCAAGCGCACATGGATGTGCTCGTAGCGGTTTTTGGGAAGCCATACGCACCAATCGTCCTACTCCAAATCCCAGACGGATGGGAAACCGGGCCTAGTAAAACTCCGAATCCACTGGCACCCCGCGAAGTGAATTGGGATAGGCCTCCACAATATCGACATCAATAAAGTGCCCAACAACCTCCGGATTCTCATGCCGGAAATTCACAATCCGGTTATTCTCGGTACGCCCTGCGTATTCGCCAGGGTCCTTCTTGGACAACCCGGTTACCAGAATACGCTGAGTAGAACCCACCATCTTGCGGCTGATGTCCATCACATTCTGGTTCAGTCGATCCTGCAGAATGCTTAGCCGCTGCTTCTTGACGTCCATCGGCGTATCGTCGGGCAGGTCCGACGCCGGCGTGCCCGGGCGGGCGCTATAGACAAAACTGAAGGACATGTCGAAACCGATGTCGTTGATCAGCTTCATGGTGTCCTCGAAGTCCTTCTCGGTTTCACCCGGGAAGCCGATGATGAAGTCGGACGAGAAACTGATATCCGGGCGGATCTTGCGCAGGCGGCGGAGTTTGGATTTGTATTCCAGAGCCGTATGGCCCCGCTTCATGGCCGCCAGGATACGGTCGGAGCCGCTCTGCACCGGCAGATGCAGATGGCTGACGAGCTCCGGAACGCGCTCATAGACATCAATGAGAGCATCCGAGAACTCCACCGGATGGGAGGTGGTGTAACGGATGCGATCAATCCCGTCGATGGTGGCAATCAGCTCGATCAGCTCCGCCAGATCCATGGTGTCTCCGTCGTGGGTTTCGCCACGGTAGGCATTCACGTTCTGCCCCAGCAGGTTCACTTCCCGAACCCCTTGGCTGGCCAGGTGGGCGACTTCAGCGATGACGTCATCAGCCGGGCGACTGACTTCTTCCCCGCGGGTATACGGAACCACGCAGAAGGTGCAGTATTTGCTGCAGCCTTCCATGATGGAAACGAATGCTGAAGGGCCGTCTGCGCCCGGCTCGGGCAGGTTGTCGAATTTCTCGATTTCCGGGAAGCTGACGTCCACAACGCCCACGCCGTTACCCTTGGCGCGCACTTCGGTAATCATGTCCGGCAGGCGATGCAGGGTTTGCGGGCCAAAGACCATGTCCACGTAGGGCGCGCGGTCAATGATCGCCTGGCCTTCCTGGGACGCCACACAGCCGCCCACGCCGATGATCATTTCCGGCTTTTTGCTTTTCAGCTTTTTCCAGCGGCCAAGCTGGTGAAACACCTTCTCCTGGGCTTTTTCCCGGATGGAGCAGGTGTTCAGCAAAAGGATGTCGGCGTCATCGGGTGAATCAGTCATTTCGATGGTTTCACCGGTTTTGAGCAGGTCTGCCATCCGGGCAGAGTCGTACTCGTTCATCTGACAGCCGTGGGTTTTGATGTACAGCTTCTTGGCCATGGGTCTCACGTAATCTGGTGCGTATTCTGGTGGATGGTGCGCCGGGAACTGGATGGTTTAAACGGGGCGCCAGCAAAAAGGAACTGCGTATTATAACGGGGTGCTTAAACTTCAACCACCTTTGTCTCGGCTAGTTGCTAGTCCGCTTGTGGTATTATTTTTGGTTCTATAAATCGACAATCAAGCCCGAACACGATCATGACCCCCGAACGCCTAGCCCGAATCAAACAAACCCTGAACACCCGGCAACCGGACCTGAGCGTCCTCACCGATCAGGTTCACAAACCCCGGAACCTCTCCGCCATTATCCGCTCCTGCGACGCGTTTGGCCTTGCCAACATGCATGTGGTCTGGCCGAAGGAAGGCTTCCGGGCGTTTCGTAAAACTGCCGGTGGCAGCTACAACTGGGTAACCACCCACACCCATCGGAGCATGGACGAGGCGATTGCCGCCCTGAAGGGGCAGGGCCACAAGCTATACGCGGCTCAACTGTCTGACCGGGCCATCGACTTCCGGGAAGCGGACTACACAGTGCCCTGTACGGTTGTCATGGGTAACGAAGTTGATGGTGTGAGCGCCGATGCAGCTGCCAAGGCCGACGAGCACATCGTGATTCCGATGATGGGCATGGTGGAGTCGCTTAACGTGTCGTCTGCCTGTGCGATTATACTGTCCGAAGCTCAGCGGCAGAGAAAACTGGCTGGCATGTTCGACCAGCGCCGGTTGCCGGATGACGAGTACAATCGTCTGTTGTTCTGCTGGTGCCAGCCAACCGTCAAACGCTACTGCGACGACCGCAACCTGCCGTACCCGCCAATCGATCCGGACACCGGCGAGTTAATCGATGGCGTAGGCTGGATGCAGGAAGTAAGAAAACTGCGAGCTAACCGCTCCAGGTGGAACGGGGAGCCCGTTACTCCTCCCGAGCCTCGAGATACCGCTGAAGCTGTTCCCGCAAAGCCTTGGGAAGCCGGGTAATCGTCAAGGCGTCTTTGTCGCGGTCATAGTAAACCGCCTGATTCACCAGGTCGGATGAAAAGGACACGCTCATGCCACCCCCGGAGCCTGCAATACGCACCAGCTTTTTCACCTTACGGTGGTCCGGGTGCAATACGCCGCTCTCCGGCAGTTCGGCGGTTTTCGAGGCGAATTCCTTGAAGCGTTGTGGCTCGCTCTCGTCCAGATAGCCGGACAGCGCCTCGATTTCCACAGGTTCGCCCAGGGCATGCTGTTCTTTACAGAACTCGTAGGCCTTGTTGCGAACCTCGCCCGCTTTCTCTGGCTCCGAGGATTTTGCGAAGGCCTCGACCGCGTCCAAGAAAGTCATGGTTTCCTTTTCCACGTCTACCTGATTGGTAAACCCGCACAAACGGATAAACAGCTCGCCCGGCTCACCGGTTCCACGGCCATGCACCAGGGTGAGGTAGTTCTCCGCCGGGTTGTTGCCGCGCCAGTCGTCCAGCTCGATGCGAACGGCCAGGTTCAGGCGGGACAGACTGAGGACGTCGGTCGCATCCAGTGACTGGTTGCCACCGAAGCGCATGGCGCTGTCGGTTTCCAGAATAAACAGGTAAACCACCTCGGCGTCGGCCAGGGCATCGTGGACAATCATCAGATGGCCATCGAATTCTTCCTGGCTGCCAGTGAGCAGTTCCTGCCACTGTCCGAACAGGCGGTCGGTCATGGCGCCAAAGGTTTGTTTGTCTTCCAGATAGTCTTTTAGCCAGGCGCTGAACGGGCACTCGCCCAGATCTTCGGAAAACCGGCCGTATTTCTTGCCGGGCTTGCTGTTGAACAGCCGCTTCATCTGTTTGTGCAGCCCCTCGTAATCGCCACCGGGCTCCTGCAGGGCCTCGCCGGTCACGAGGCGGGCAGGCTGGCCCGGCTGGTACTGGCTGGCGAAGGCAGTGCGGAGGTGTTTGATGGCCATTTTTGGCTCCTGTTCGTTGTTTCGATTAACTCAGAGAGGCGGGATTCTGCCACGATTTGGTGGCGGATTCATTCGTAGCCTGAAGGATTGCGGGAGGGCCGCAGGGCAGGTCATTCTTTTTCCAAAGAAAAAGATACCCCCACTTCGGCGCCAGCCACCGTAGTAAGGGTATCTCCAGTCAATTCAAAATTTAAACCCGCTTGCTGCGAATCAACTCCTGAACAAGTTTGCTAACAGCCTCAAGAATCTCCTGTTCGCTGTCCGCGGTCGCAGCCGCATTGGCGATGTCAGTGCCCAGGTTCACGGCAATGGCAACCAGTCCGTGGGAAGTCAGAAGCTGGGCAACACGGCGGCGCTCGTCGGCATCGCCGGCGTTCTCTTCGTTGACCACAACCGCGGTTTTGCCCTGGTCGAACAGGGCACGCTCTACGGCGAGGGCCAGTGCTGGCGCCTGTCGACCGTTGCAGGCAATGATTGCGGGCTTCTGGGCCAGTCGGCGTTCGCGTTCTTCTGCCGACACCGGATCGAGGGATTCCCCGGAATCGGCCAGGCCAGCCACCATGCCCGCACCAATGGTGACGTTGGACAGGCGGTCGATCACGATAAAGCTGCCGGTGACGTGGTTGCGCTGGTATGCGTCAAAGGCAATCGGCTGGTTAAGGGTCAGTTCACACAGACCAATTTCGTTCAGCTGCAGCTGGCTGGGGTTGGCCTGCTGTTCCAGGGTGTTTACGTCGGTCTGATGGTGGATCTTTTTCACCGTCCCGGAGGTAAAGGTCGGGCCCAGCTTGATGTCGTACAGGCGACCGGTTTCCAGTGGTGCATCGGTCATCCATACGATGTTGGCATTGAAGCGGTTGCCCACCTCCGGCTCGTCTTCCACCTTGACCAGCATATCGCCGCGACTGATGTCGATTTCATCAGTCAGGGTGAGGGTGACCGCTTGATCGATATACGCCTCTTCCAGGTTGCCATCGAAGGTGACAACTTCCTTGACCGTGCTGGTGCGGCGTGAGGGCAAGGCCATGACCTTTTCGCCGGGGCGGATCACGCCGGAGGCGATGGTGCCGCAGAAACCCCGGAAATTGAGGTTGGGGCGGGTAACGTACTGAACCGGGAAGCGGAAATGCTCCAGGTTTTTGTCCCGGCCGACTTCTACCGTTTCAAGGATTTCCATCAGCGGCTGGCCAGTGAACCAGGGCGTGTTCTCGCTCTTGTTCACAACGTTGTCGCCTTCCAGGGCGGACAGCGGCACGAAGCGGATATCCTTCAGGCCCAGCTTGGCGGCGAACGCCAGGTAATCGTCTTTGATTTCGTTGAAGCGTTCTTCGCTGAAATCCACCAGATCCATCTTGTTCACTGCCACGACAATATGGCGAATGCCCAGAAGAGAAGCGATGTAAGAGTGGCGCCGGGTCTGGGTCAGCACGCCGTGGCGAGCATCGATCATCAGGATGGCGACCTGGGCCGTGGACGCGCCGGTTGCCATGTTACGGGTGTACTGTTCGTGGCCCGGGGTGTCGGCAATGATGAACTTGCGTTTGTCGGTGGAGAAGTACCGATAGGCGACATCAATCGTGATGCCCTGTTCCCGCTCTGCCTGAAGGCCGTCCACCAGAAGGGCGAGGTCAAGTTTCTCGCCAGTGGTGCCCATCTTGGCGCTGTCGGTTTTCAGGCTGGCCATGTGATCTTCGTAGATCATCTTGGTGTCGTGGAGCAGCCGGCCGATCAGGGTGCTCTTGCCGTCGTCCACGCTGCCGCAGGTGAGCAGGCGCAGGAGTTCCTTGTTCTCGTGCTGCTTCAGGTAGGCCTGAATATCTTCTGCAATCAGATCAGACTGGTGTGACATCTTAGAAATACCCTTCCCGCTTTTTCTGTTCCATGGAGCCGGCTGAATCGTGGTCGATCACCCGACCCTGGCGCTCGGAGCTCTTGGCCAGCAACATTTCCTGGATAATGTCCGGAAGCGTGTTGGCTTCGGACTCGATGGCACCCGTCAGCGGGTAGCAGCCCAGTGTCCGGAAGCGGACCGATTTCATCATCGGTTTTTCGCCTTCCTTCAATGGCATGCGGTCGTCGTCCACCATGATCAGGGTGCCATCACGCTCAACAACCGGACGCTCGGCGGCGAAATAAAGCGGAACGATGTCGATGTTCTCGAGGTAGATGTACTGCCAGATATCCAGTTCTGTCCAGTTGGACAGCGGAAAAACCCGGATACTCTCGCCCTTGTTGATCTTGCCGTTGTAGATGTTCCACAGCTCCGGCCGCTGGTTCTTGGGGTCCCAGCGGTGGTATTCATCCCGGAACGAATACACGCGTTCCTTGGCCCGGGATTTTTCCTCATCGCGACGGGCACCGCCAAACGCTGCATCGAACTTGTACTTGTCCAGTGCCTGTTTCAGGGCCTGGGTCTTCATGACATCTGTATGTTTCGCGCTACCGTGGGTAAAGGGGCCGATTCCCTGGTCCACGCCTTCCTGGTTTGTATGGACGATCAGATCGAGGCCAAACTTATCAGCCACGTTGTCCCTGAACTTGATCATGTCCCGGAATTTCCAGGTGGTATCAATGTGCATCAGGGGAAAGGGTGGTTTGCCCGGATAGAAGGCCTTCAGGGCCAGGTGGAGCATTACCGCGGAATCCTTGCCGATGGAGTACAGCATTACCGGATTGTCGAACTCGGCTGCCACTTCCCGGATGATGTGGATGCTTTCCGCTTCCAGCTGTTTCAGGTGCGTGAGGTTGTATGTGGTCATGATAATCCGTTGCCGCCGTGCGGGCCGTGTTGGCTGTGCGAATGAATACGGCAACTATACCAGAGGGGGTAAGGGCATAAGAAGACGCCCAACTAGACATTGGCGTTATAACAATATAGCAGTGGCAGGCTCTGAATGGAGGTGGGCCAGAGGTGACGTTCAGGCCGGATTGCGGGAGTCGGCCAACAGTTTGGAGACGTAGCGGTCAACGTAGTCGAAGCCGTTGCCTTCAAACTCTGCGAACTGGATGCCCAGCTGGAACTCATCCCGGGCGATGCGTCTCATGTGAACGATGTTGCCGTCGGCAATAATAGAAACCGGTTGTGTGGCGACGACGGGCACGGCGAAGCGCGTTTTTACCGCAATCCAGTTGCCGGGGGCGGGCGCCTTCTGCTCGGGTATAAGCTGTTTCACCGTCTCCTGATTACAGGAGATCATCACCCCGGTGCGGGAAAGATTGGACACCGAACAGGTCAGGCAGCAGCCGTCCGGTTTCTCAATCGTAATGTCGGTGGCTACATCCACCCGTTGTTGGTTGCGCAAATTCAATTTGGCGGCGACAGGTTTCATGTTGACTCTTCTGGCGTGTCTGGTTGCAAATGAGGCTGCCTTTCCCATAAATCTCTTCCAGAAAAAAACACTTAAGCGCATGAAAGTGTAGTTGTTTACTTTGTGATCAGCAAGAAGCCTGCCGTCTATAGTGGCAGATTTGTTAAATCTTTCTGAACAGGGCGTCACAAATTTTGACGTCTGTCAGATTATTCTGCTGCTTTTCCCGGTTCGACTCTTGGTGCAGCCGATCCCGCAGCTGGTGTAAAATACTGGCCTTCATTCATTTGTGGGCTCGTGCCGAGCTCCGGGATTTCCAAGCCTTTTATGACAGATAACACCCAGACCCCTGCCTCCTCCGGTAACGGCAAAGTCGGTTTCATCAGCCTTGGCTGCCCCAAGGCTCTCGTAGACTCCGAGCGAATCCTCACCCAGCTGAGGCTGGACGGCTACGATGTCGTGCCCACCTACAACGACGCAGATATCGTTGTCGTAAATACTTGTGGTTTTATTGATGCCGCCAAGCAGGAATCCCTGGACGCCATCGGCGAGGCTATCAGCGAAAACGGCAAGGTGATTGTTACCGGGTGCATGGGCGTGGAGGCCGACAAGATTCGCGCCACTCATCCCGGTGTACTGGCGGTTTCCGGTCCCCACGCCTATGAAGAGGTGGTCGGCGCGGTTCGCCAGTTCGTGCCCCAGCAAAAGCAACACGACCCGTTCACCGATCTGGTCCCGCCTCAGGGCATCAAACTGACCCCGCGTCACTATGCCTATTTGAAGATCTCAGAGGGCTGTAACCACCGCTGCACCTTCTGCATCATCCCGTCCATGCGCGGCGACCTGGTGAGCCGCCCCATCGGCGATGTGATGGACGAAGCCCAGCGCCTGGTGGATGCCGGTGTGAAGGAGCTCCTCGTCATCTCCCAAGACACCTCGGCCTACGGCGTCGACACCAAATACCGCACCGGCTTCTGGCAGGGCAGGCCGCTCAAGACCAAAATGCAGTCCCTGTGCGAAGCGCTGGGCGAGTTGGGTGTCTGGGTTCGCCTGCATTACGTTTATCCGTATCCCCATGTGGACGACATCATTCCCCTGATGGCCGAAGGCAAGATCCTGCCGTACCTGGACATCCCGTTCCAGCACGCCAGCCCGAAAGTGCTAAAGGCCATGAAACGCCCGGCCCACGACAGCAAGACCCTGGAGCGCATCCGCAAATGGCGTGAGATCTGCCCCGAGCTCACCATTCGCTCCACCTTCATTGTCGGCTTCCCCGGTGAAACCGAGGAAGACTTCCAGTATCTGTTGGACTGGCTCGACGAAGCGCAGTTGGATCGTGTTGGCGCGTTCAAATACAGCCCGGTGGAAGGTGCCAAGGCCAACGAGCTGGAAGGCGCGGTTCCTGAGGAAGTAAAAGAAGAGCGTCTGGCCCGTTTCATGGAAAAACAGGCCGAGATTTCAGCAGCCCGCTTGCAGGCCAAAATTGGGCAGACGATTGACGTGCTGATTGATGAGGTCGACGAGGAAGGCGCCATTGGCCGCTCCAAGGCGGATGCGCCGGAGATTGACGGTATGGTTTACCTCAACGACGAGACTGACCTTGTTCCAGGCGAAATTGTTCAGGCCGTTGTTGAGCATGCCGATGAGCATGATCTTTGGGCTCGTTTGGTCTGAACTATCGCGAGTTATCGAAGGGATCCATGGCCTTGGCGGGCAGCTTCTCCCAAAAATGTCGGCGGCCAAGGATGGCCGACGCCAAGCGCACATGGACGTGCTCGTAGCGGTTTTTGGGAGAAGCTGCCCGCCGAGGCCTTCCCCCAAGTGAGAAGGCTAGGGCCGCAACTAAAAGCTACGGCCCTAAGCCAGCAGTCTACCCCCCAAGCTTGCGAACAAGAATCTCGTTAAACAGCTTGGGATTCCCCTGACCCTTGGAGGCCTTCATCAGCGGCCCCATAAAGCCACCAAGCATCTTCTTGCGCTTCTTCGGGTCTTCCTCGTTCTGATACTGCGCCACCTGATCCGGCATACCGGCTAGAACCTCATCCACCATGGCTTCCAGGGCACCAGTGTCAGAGACCTGCTTTAGCCCCTTGGCATCGATGATGGCATCGACGCTGTCGTTCTCGCCGGTCCACAGCGCCTCAAAGACCTTCTTCGCGCCAGCGGATGAGATGGTGTTGTCGGCAATCCGCACAACCAGGTCACCCAACTGGGCGCCGGTGATGGGGGAGTCGGCAACGGATTTCTCTTCCGCATTGAGGCGGGCAGAGAATTCGCCTTGGATCCAGTTGGCGACCAGCTTCGCATCTTTGCCCTGGCTGGCGGCTTCTTCGAAGAATGCGGCCAGTTTCGAGTCGCCGCTGAGCAGGCCAGCGTCGTAGTCGTTCAGGCCGTATTGATCCTTGAAGCGGGCCTTGCGAGCGTCCGGCAGTTCCGGAAGGCTGTTGCGGGCTTCTTCGATGAACGAGTCATCGATCTCCACCGGCAACAGGTCCGGGCAGGGGAAGTAGCGGTAGTCGTTGGCTTCTTCCTTGGTGCGCATGGAACGGGACTCATCACGATCGCCATTGTACAGACGAGTTTCCTGCACAATTTTGCCGCCGTCTTCCAGAATGTCCATCTGCCGCTCGACTTCGTGGGCAATGGCCTGTTCCATGAACCGGAACGAGTTCAGGTTCTTGGTTTCGGTACGCGTACCCAATGTGTCGGAGCCCTTGGGTTTCAGCGAAATGTTGACGTCAAACCGCATGGAGCCCTGGGACATATCGCCGTCGCAGATGCCCAGCGAGGTCACGATGCTGTGCAGCTTCTTGGCAAAGGCGACCGCTTCGTCAGCGTTGTTCATGTCCGGTTCGGTGACCACTTCGATCAGTGGGGTGCCCGCCCGGTTGAGATCAACACCGGTCATGCCGTGGAAATCCTCGTGCAGGGACTTGCCCGCATCCTCTTCCAGGTGGGCGTGGTGAATGCGCACCCGCTTGGACTCACCGTTGGGCAGGTCAATGTCCACGTAGCCGGGGCCGACAATCGGGCGCTCAAGCTGGGTGGTCTGGTAGCCCTTGGGCAGGTCCGGGTAGAAATAGTTCTTCCGCTCGAAGACCGAACGGCGCTCAATCTCGGCATTCACTGCCAGGCCGAACATGACTGCATACCGGAAAGCCTGCTCATTCGGCACCGGCAGGGTGCCGGGCATGGCGAGGTCAACGGCATTGGCCTGAGTGTTGGGCTCGGCGCCGTAAGCGGTGCTGGAGCCGGAAAAAATCTTGGTTTTGGTGGCGAGCTGAACGTGAATTTCCAGCCCGATCACAATGTCCCACTGCATACTCGTTCTCCTGTCCCGGGCTTATTGCGGTTCGCGCTGGTGCCAGTCGGTCACCTGCTGGAATTGATGGGCGGCGTTCAGCAAACGGGCCTCTGAGAAATAATCCCCAATGATCTGCAGGCCCACCGGCAGACCGTCCACGAAACCGGCCGGCACAGACATGGCCGGAACACCCGCCAGGTTAATGGCGATGGTGAAGACGTCCTCCAGATACATGGTCACAGGATCACTGGTCTTCTCGCCCTGGATAAAGGCCGGCGAGGGCGTGGTCGGGCTCATCAGCACGTCCACTTCCTTGAAGGCATTGATGAAATCCTGCTGGATCAGCCGGCGAACCTTCTGGGCCTTGAGGTAATAGGCATCAAAATAGCCGGCGGACAGGGCGTAGGTGCCCACGAGAATCCGACGTTTCACCTCTTCTCCGAAACCCTCCGCCCGGGAGCGGGTGTACAGATCCATCAGATCCTTCGGGTCCTCGCAACGGTAGCCATAGCGCACACCGTCAAACCGTGACAGGTTGGCAGAAGCCTCGGCCGGCGCGATCACGTAATAGGCGGCAATCGCTAACTTTGCGTTTGGCAGCGACACTTCTTTAACCGTGGCGCCCAGCTTCTCGTATTCCTTGATCGCGTTGCGAACCTGCTGCTCCATCGCCGGACTGAGCTGGTCGCTGAAATATTCCTTAGGCAGGCCGATCTTCAGGCCTTTTAAAGGCTCGTTCAGCGTGGCGGTGTAATCCGGCACCTCGCGGTCAATGGACGTTGAGTCTTTCGGATCGAAGCCCGCCACTACGTTCAGCATAAGCGCATTGTCTTCTGCTGTGCGGGCCATGGTGCCACCTTGGTCCAGACTGGAGGCAAAGGCAATCATCCCGTACCGGGATACCCGGCCATAAGTCGGCTTCAGCCCGGTAACACCACACAGCGCCGCCGGCTGACGGATCGAACCACCGGTGTCCGTGGCCGTCGCCGCCGGAGTCAGTCGAGCCGCAACCGCCGCAGCCGACCCGCCAGACGACCCGCCCGGCACACGTTTGTTGCCTTCGCTCAATCCCCATGGGTTGGTCACGGCGCCAAAATAACTGTTCTCATTGGACGACCCCATGGCGAACTCGTCCATGTTGGTCTTGCCCAGGCATACCGCGCCCGCCTGGCGGAAATTCGCCGTAACGGTCGCGTCGTAGGGCGGAACAAAATTCTCCAGCATCTTCGAACCACAGGTGGTGCGAACGCCGTTGGTACAGAAAATATCCTTGTGCGCGAAAGGAACTCCGGTCCAGGCCGTGGCATTCCCCGCTGCCCGCTGCTCATCCGCCATCCGGGCATCAGCCAGCGCCTGCTCCTCGGTCACGGTAATAAAGCTGTTGTACTTCGAATCTTCCCGCTTAATGCGGTCGAGGAACTCCTGCGTCAGCTCAACGCTGGACACCTTGCCGCTCTCCAGATCCCGGGAAAGCTCTGCTACAGATTTGCTATGCATGACGTTTCCTTTCACTCAATCACTCGGGGAACCAGATAAAGCCCGTTCTCGGTAGCCGGCGCAATCGCCTGGAACGCCTCCCGCTGATTGGTCTCGGTTACCTCGTCCGCGCGCAGGCGCTGGACCGCATCCAGCGGATGGGCCATGGGCGCAACCGAATCGGTGTCGGCCGCACCCAACTGATCAACCAGATCCAGGATGTTGCCCAGATCCTTCTCCAGAGCCGAAACCTGCTCGTCATCCACACGAATGCGGGCGAGCACAGCGACTTTCTCAATGTCCTCACGGGAAATGGTCACGCATTGCCTCCCAGGTAAATGAAATGTCGGTAATAAAAGAAGCCGGAATTTTGCACGGGGTCCGGGGGTGGTTGGAAAAGGCTGTCCAAAACTGTTGAGGGCCATGGATGGCCCGAATCAAGCGCACACGGATGTGCTTGTAGCGTGTTTTGGACAGCCTTTTCCAACCGCCCCTGCACCCAAATAAAGATTAAGGGCAGTATGGTAACAGATTCGAACAATGGCGGGAGGCCCCAGCCCATAAGGTAAATGTGTGAACCGTAAGGCGTGAGGCCCGCTAGCGCCTTGCCTGCAGGGGTGCTCACTGCTAAAGTTGCCGCATCTTTTCTTTGCGACTGCAACTCTCAGGTTGAAACTACACGAATGTTGATAAAAAGACTCCGAGGCATCTTCTCCAGCGATCTGTCCATCGACCTGGGCACCGCCAACACCCTCATTTACGTGCGTGAGCGCGGAATCGTGCTGAACGAGCCCTCGGTAGTGGCCATTCGCACCAACAACTCCCAAAAAATGGTCGCCGCGGTAGGCGCCGAAGCCAAACGCATGCTCGGCCGTACACCGGGCAACATTACCGCCATTCGCCCAATGAAAGACGGCGTAATTGCAGATTTCGTGGTAACCGAGAAAATGCTCCAGCACTTTATTCACAAAGTGCATGAGAACAGCTTCATTACCCCGAGCCCGAGAGTACTGGTGTGTGTTCCCAGCAAGTCTACCCAGGTAGAGCGCAAGGCCATCCGCGAATCCGCCCTCGGTGCTGGTGCCCGGGAAGTCTTCTTGATTGAAGAGCCCATGGCTGCTGCTATCGGTGCCGGCCTTCCGGTTGAGGAAGCCAGCGGTTCCATGATCGTCGACATCGGTGGTGGTACCACCGAAATCGCCATTATTTCCCTGAACGGCATCGTCTATGCCGAATCCGTGCGGGTTGGTGGTGACAAGTTCGACGAAGCCATCGTTACCTACGTGCGCCGCAACTACGGCAGCCTGATTGGCGATTCGACCGCCGAGCGCATCAAGCACGAAATCGGCTGCGCCTACGAAGGCCTCGAAATTCGTGAGATCGACGTGCGCGGTCGCAACCTTGCAGAAGGTGTGCCCCGGGCATTCACCCTAAACAGCGAAGAAATTCTCGACGCGCTGCAGGAATCCCTGGCGCAGATCGTTCAGACCGTCAAAAGTGCTCTTGAGCAGTCTCCGCCCGAGCTGGCCTCCGACATTGCCGAGCGCGGTATCGTACTGACTGGTGGCGGTGCTCTGCTGCGCGGGCTGGATAAATTGATCAGCGAAGAAACCGGCCTGCCGGTGATCATCGCTGAAGATCCGCTGACCTGTGTTGCCCGTGGTGGCGGCAAGGCGCTGGAAGTGATTGATCGGGGTGGCATCGGAATGTTCTCCCAGGAGGGATAATCCTGTGGGGAGGGCTCGCCATTAAAACCATCTTTGTCCAGGGGCCTGTTCCCGGTTTCAGACTCCTCATTGTTCTTCTCGTATCGGCAGCCCTGGTGGTTGCCGATGCGCGTTTCGACAAGCTCTCAACCGTGCGAAGCACCATCGCCACCGGCCTGGCCCCTGTGTACTGGCTGGGCAATGCGCCTTACGAATTCACCGACTGGGTCGCCGGGCTGTTCGAAAACAAACAGGATCTGCAGGAAGAAAACGAAGATCTCCGCGCCCGTTTGCTGATCCTTGAACGTCGCGCCCTCAAATACGCCGCCCTTGCGTCGGAGAACAACGAGCTGCGCCGCCTGATGAATTCCTCCGAAGTTCTGGATGATCGGGTGATTGTCGGTGAGGTTGTCGGCGTTTCCCCGGATCCCTTCTCCCACGAAATCATCATCAACAAGGGCCGTAGCGACGGCTTGTCGCCGGGCCAGGCAATCCTGGATGCCCATGGTCTGATGGGGCAGGTGGTGCAGAGTAGTCAGATCACCTCTCGCGTTCTGCTGGTTTCTGACAGCAGCCACGCGGTGCCCGTGGAGGTAGTGCGCAACGGCCTGCGCGCAATCCTGCTGGGCACCGGTGATACCGATACCCTGGATCTCGTTCATGTGCCGGACACGGCCGATATCCGTGAGGGCGATCTGCTGGTCAGTTCCGGGCTTGGCGGACGTTTTCCGAGGGGGTACCCGGTTGCGGAAGTCAGCCGTATTTCCAAGGAACCGGGCGAACCGTTTGTTTCCATCGAAGCGTCGCCCAAAGCGCAGCTGAACCAGAGCCGTCTTGTACTGGTGGTATTCCCGCCGGAGAATGCCTCTCCGATCGAAGTCGAGGTGGTCGAGGGTGAGACTGCCGCTAACGCCGAGAATGACGGCAACCAGGGAGGGGAGGACTGATGTTATCCGTAATCAGCTATCCGGTTTTCGCGCTCTCCGTGGTTGTTGCACTGGTGTTCAGTATTTCCCTGTTTCCTGTGGGTTGGTTCGAGTTCCGCCCGGAGTGGCTGGGGCTGGTGGTGTTCTATTGGACATTCCGGGCTCCGGCCCAGTTCGGAATCCTCCTGGCCTGGTGTCTGGGCTTGTTGCTGGATGTGCTCGAAGCCACTCCCCTTGGCGTCAATGCCATGGCCATGGCGCTGATCGCCTTTCTGGTGCTTACCATCCATCAACGTCTGCGCATGTATCCGATGCCCCAGCAGTGCCTGATGGTGTTCCTGTTGCTGGGCATCAATCAGATGCTGGTGCATTTCGTGAAGCAGCTGCTGGGGGCCGATGACGCCGGGTTCAGCTACCTTTGGCCGGCCCTGACCAGTGCCCTGGTGTGGCCGGTATTCTGTATCCTGCTGGACAACATTAACCGCAAACTGGGTTAGCCATGCCATCCATCATTCTTGCTTCGGCTTCGCCGCGCCGGGCGGAGCTGTTGCAGCAAATCGGCCTGAAATTTTCGGTTCGTCCGGCGGACATCGACGAAACAGCGGAAGTCGATGAAACGCCGCAACATTATGTGGAACGTTTAGCCCGGGAGAAGGCGCTGGCTGTGGCCGAATCCGCGCCGCAATGCCTGGTTCTGGGGTCGGACACTTCAGTGGTGCTCGATGGAAGAATCCTTGGTAAGCCCACAGACGCGGCGGATGCCCGGGAAACCCTGGCCCGTCTTTCGGGCGCGACGCACCAGGTGATGACTGCCGTGGCGCTGGCCAACGATGGGCAATGCCAATCCGTTCTGGTCACAACGGAAGTCTGTTTCCGGGATCTCTCCTCCGAAGAGATTGATGCTTACGTGGCCAGCGGCGAACCCATGGACAAGGCCGGAAGTTATGGAATTCAGGGCCTTGGTGGTATTTTTGTTAATGAGCTCCGGGGTAGCTACAGTGCCGTGGTTGGCCTGCCGCTGCAGGAAACCGCCGCGTTGTTGGCTGGTGCCGGTTACCCGGTCTGGAAAAACTGGCCGCGCAGTCTGGAGAGCCAAACATTATGAGTGAAGAGATTCTTATCAACGTCACCCCGGTGGAAACGCGGGTGGCTCTGGTTGAAAACGGCATGCTGCAGGAAGCCTACATAGAGCGCACCAGCAGGAAAGGCATTGTCGGTAACATTTACAAGGGCAAAGTGGTGCGTGTTTTGCCGGGCATGGAAGCCGCGTTCGTCGATATTGGTCTGGAACGGGCTGCATTTATCCATGCCTCCGATGTGGTTCCGAGTCAGTCCAATGGCGATGAGCCTGCCGACACCCCGAAGACCGTCCCGGATATCCGCAGCCTGCTCCGGGAGGGCCAGTCCCTGGTGGTTCAGGTTACCAAGGACCCGATTGGTACCAAGGGCGCCCGTCTAACCACCCAGCTTTCAATCCCTTCAAGGTATCTGGTGTTCATGCCCGGCGTCAGTCACGTTGGCATTTCGCAGCGCATTGAGGATGATGCCGAGCGAGCGCGCCTGAAAACCCTCGTCGAGGAGGCGGCAGCGGCAGATCAGGATGTTCAGGGTGGTTACATCATCCGGACGGCTGCAGAAGCGGCCTCGCCTGAGGACCTGATTGGCGATATGGCCTATCTGCACCGGTTGAGCCAGTCCATACAAGAGCGAATTGCCCGGGTTCAGGCCCCGGCCGTTGTATACCAGGATTTGCCGCTGTTTATCCGCACCATCCGTGACCTGATCCGACCGCAGACTGAAAAGGTACGCATCGACAGCCGCGAGAGCCACCAGAGGGTGATGGAGTTTGTTGAAGAGTTCGTTACGGAATTCGCCGACAAGGTAGAGTACTACCCCGGCGAGCGGCCCATCTTTGACCTCTACTCGGTGGAAGATGAAATCCAGAAAGCCCTGAGCCGAAAGGTCCAGCTCAAGTCCGGCGGTTATGTGATCATCGACCAGACCGAGGCCATGACCACTATCGATATCAACACCGGCGCGTTTGTTGGTCACCGTAACCTGGAAGAGACCATTTTCAAGACCAATCTGGAAGCAGCCCGGGCGATCAGCCGCCAGCTTCGGTTGCGGAACCTGGGCGGTATCATAATCATCGATTTCATCGACATGGAAGATCCCGAGCACCAGCGCCAGGTGCACCGGATGCTGGAAAAGATGCTGGAACGGGATCACGCCAAGACCAAGATTACCGGGGTGTCCGAGCTGGGCCTGGTGGAAATGACCCGCAAGCGCACCACCGAGAGCCTGGGCCAGGTGCTTTGCGAACCCTGCCCGATCTGTGACGGACGCGGTTTCCTGAAAACCACCGAAACCGTGTGTTATGAAGTTTTCCGGGAAATTCTTCGGGTCAATCGTGCCTACGATGCCGAAAGCTATCTGGTGATGGCCTCCCAGAGCGTGGTGGACCGCCTGCTGGATGAGGAGTCTGACAACGTCGCCGATCTTGAGACTTTCATCAGCAAGACCATTCGGTTCCAAGTGGAGCCGTTCTACAGCCAGGAGCAGTATGATGTGGTTCTGCTCTGAACCCGGGAAACCGCGCCGGTTACCGGGTTAAGGGGCCTGGATGTCCTCCGCTGATCACGAACCGCCGCTTCCGGAGAACCTGCCCGAGAGTCCTCCAGTTCGGCTATTGGCGCGGCTAGCCAGTCTGATCTGGTGGATGCTGTTGGCTCTGCTTGTGCTCCTGGCACTGTACGCCGGGCTTGGGCGCCAGCTAACCCAGAATGTGGACAGCTTTCGCGATGATCTGGCACAGGAGTTGTCCAATCGACTGGGCCATGATGTCAGCATCGGCGGTCTTTCCTCCCAGTGGTACTGGCTGGATCCTGCATTCACCGCTCGGGACATTCAGATCAGTCACCCTGATACCGGCGTCGTTGTAGCGAATCTCCAGCATCTGAACATCCGTTTTGATGCGCTCGCCTCGCTGACCCGCCTGAGGATCGTCTTTGAGGACTTCCAGGCAGACGGTCTTGAGCTGACCGTCAACCAGGAACGGGGTGGTGACGTCGCTGTGAGGGGGGCGGACATACCGGAACCAGTGAGCAACCAGTTGCAGGAGTGGCTGGAGCTTGCCGGCAACTGGCTGTCCGATCCCTATGTGAAAATCACCCGGGTCAATTTGGGCATCCGGGATAATCAGGGCAATCTTCGTCACCTGGACATTCCCCAACTGGACCTTGATTATCGCCGTGGCTTGTTTCATGCGTCTGGCCGCGCCATGCAGTCCGGTACCACCCAGCAGTTGGCCAGCTTTGCTTTGGTAGGTCGTCACTTTTTTCGGGGCGATTTTACCGGTCAGCTGTACCTTGATGTGGATTCCGGTCGGCTGTTCGATGGGCTGATCGACGAATACCAGTGGCGGACGCTTCGGGTGGAAGGGTTCGATCTTGGCGGCGAGGCCTGGCTCACGTTCCGCAACGGCCTGCTGCAACAGGTGACCGGAACCGTTCGAACACCCTACCTGCAACTGGGTGTCGGGTACGAATCCCTGGCGCCCCTGGAGGATATCCAGGCCAGATTCGGCTGGCGTCGCCACGATAGCGTGATGACCGATGAAACCCTGGTCGAAACCGGCGCCTTCGCACTCGGGGAGTGGCACCTGAAGCAGCTCCAGTGGACCTGGGATGGTGACGTGGTTTCCCCCTTCAGCCTGAGGCTGGCGCCGTCGGATGGCGGCATGTCCGTGATCGCCGATGCCCTGCCACTCGCGCCCACCCGCCGCCTTGCGGCCAGGCTTCCGATACTCCCGGAGCGCGCGCTCCGTGCTCTGGGAAACTATCGCCCGGGCGGTTTCCTTGATCAACTGAAGATCTTCTTCCCCGATGGCGCACCGGAGGATTTCGAGCTCTCGGGACGTTTGCGCGAGGTCAGCGTGAGGGCCCACGGCGGCGCACCCGGCATCACCTCCGCCAACGGTGAGATCTTTCTCGACAGGCAAAAGGGCTATGTCCGAATTGCGGCGGGGCAGTCTCCTGTCTCTCTCGAGTTTCCCCAGCTTTTCGGTGGCGCCTGGTCCTTCCCGGAAATTGAGGGGGACGTGGCCTGGCAGCTGGATGGTGCCATTACCCGGGTCTTTTCAGACGGCGTTCGAATGCGTTATGGCGAAGCCACAGAACTCGACGGTGCTTTTGACCTGAGGATGGATCGCGAAGGCGAGGACAACCTTGGTCTCAAGGTTTCGGTGAAAAACGGCAATGCCGGGATGCTGGCAGACTTTGTTCCGGTCAAAGCGGTCAATCAGGGACTGTATGACTGGCTTACCACGGCGATCCTTGAGGCCGATATCACCTCGGGAACCTTCTTCGGCCATGGCCAGATAGGCTCGGATGCTCCGAAAGGGTCCTTTGTGACGTCCATGATCTATGAGTTTGACCAGGCGTCCGTTCGTTACGATGACGCCTGGCCAGTAGTCACAGGCGCCCGGGGCAATGTCAGGGTTCATAATGGTGATACCTTGGTCCGTCTGGAGGAAGGGCGAACCGGAGGCCTGGATCTGGCTTCCGGAACAGTCCGGGTTATTCCCTCTGATCAAGGTACCCGAATAAGGGTGGATGCCTCGGCTCGGGTGCCGGGCGAGTCGGTTGGTTACTGGATGGAAAACAGTCCGTTGGGTGATATGGCAGGGACGGAGGCTCAAAAGCTTCAGTACCGCGGTCAGTATCAGCTGGATCTGGGCATTGATCTGCCGCTGGGCTCGGACCAGCTGCCCGTGGTTGAAGCGAGTATTGCCGTCGAGGAGGGCGCGGTGTCCTATCCGGCCGCCGGGCTGGAATGGCAATCGGTTCGTGGCGCGCTGACCTATCACAGTGAAGATGGATTCTCGGGTGGCCCCCTGGCTGCAGAGTTTTTCGGCGAGCCGGTAACCATCGCCTTCAGCAAGGCCCGCGCCGGCAATGCACTCAGCATTCGCCAGTCCGGCTCTCTCCGGGTACCGGAAGTGTTCGCCAAAGCCGGGCTGTCAACGGACTCCGGGTTTGGTCTGCAGGGTAAAGTTGCCTACAGCGCCGAACTGGATGTAGGAGCCCAGTCAACATCCGGAATTCGCGTTCGCTCCAGTCTAGAGGGACTGTCAGTGGACTGGCCGGAGCCGCTGTCAAAAACAGCGAGTGAGGCCGCTCCGCTGCGGGCCACGATCAATCCATCCGCTTCCGGCGGTCTCGGCATTACCGGTGATTGGGAAAACCGGGCTACGTTCGATCTGTTGTGGAAAGAAACCGGGTTTGATCTGCGCCTGGGGCGGCTCTATCTTGGCCCAGAGGTCCTGAGCGACATCGAGATCAATGCGCTCGACCTTGATGACCGCTGGGTGGTCAACACCAGTTCCCGACGCGCCGAAGGCCGGTTGGTGATTCCGACGAGCGGCGAGACAGTGAAGGCTGATTTTCAGGTGCTACGGCTCGTCCGTAGCGAGACCCCCCGTGAGGAGTCCGAAGAATTATTAACGCTGGAAGAACAGCTGGAAGCCTTCCGGGCGCTGGACATGGGCAGTTGGCCAGATATCGATGTGTCGATCGCTGAACTTCGGCTGAATGAAGAATCCCTAGGGCAGTGGGCCTTCCGGCTTCGCCCTGAGCCTTTCCGGCTGCAGGTGAACGACATCGAGGGTCGCCTCAACTCCCTGACCCTGCTGGGAGATATGACCTGGAGCATCGTCGGAGACCGTGAAACCAGCCGGTTCAAAGGCTCGATAAGCGGTGGTGCCCTGTCGGACTTGAATGAATTGTTGAATGCCGAAATGCCGGTTACCAACGAGGGCACGAACATCGAGCTGGACCTGGACTGGCCCGGCCGCCCGGATGAGTTCTCCATACCCGAACTCAGCGGTTCCGTAAGCCTGCGACTGGATGAGGGGGTCATCCTTGAACGAAACAACACAGCTCAACTGTTCCGTGTCTTCAATCTGCTGAACTCCGACACACTCTGGCGCCGGCTGAAGCTCGACTTCTCTGATCTGTATGAGCGGGGCGTGGCCTTTGACGCGATCTCGGGGAAGGCGCAAATTATCAACGGATTGCTGACCATGGATCCGGAACTTCAGATTGTGGGCCCATCGGGCGCTTTCAAGCTCAGTGGTACCACCAATATGGCCAGCGAAGATCTGGATATGCGACTTGTGGTTGTGTTACCTCTGACCCAGAACTTACCCCTGGCCGCTTTGCTTATGGGGGCAGGAGCGCCGATTGGCGGCGCTCTGTTTGTACTGGACAAGATTCTGGGCGATCCTCTGAGCAGGCTGACCAGCGCAACCTACAGTGTGACCGGTACATGGGATGAGCCGGAGGTGGATCTGCAGCGGGTCTTCGATACCGGTGAGTGAGTTTTCTGTTCGGCAATAGCGGAGGCAGTTATGAGCAAGCGTGTTTCCAACCGGGTTGCGGCCATACAGATGGTCAGCGGCCATGATATCGAGGCCAACCTGGCTGAAGCGCAAAAGCTGTTGAAGGAGGCCGCCGCAGAGGGGGCTTCTGTCGCGGTGCTGCCAGAGAATTTTGCAGTTCTGGCCACGTCTCAGATGATCGATTGTGGCCGTCAGGAAGCCGGCCCTGAGCCCGTAATCAGAGCATTTCTGGCGGAGCAGGCCCGAAAGCACGGAATCTGGATCGTGGGCGGATCAATGCCTGTGGCCAAGCGACCGGATGGTTCTGAGATCGAAGATCGGGTTCGGGCGACCTGCCTGGTGTTTGGCGATCAGGGCCGGGAAGTTGCCCGCTACGACAAGATCCACCTGTTCGACGCCATGGTCGAAGACGCCCATGGCCAGTATCGGGAATCCGACACCTTCGAGCCCGGCGAGCAGGTGGTGACCGTGGACACGCCCGCTGGGAAGCTGGGGCTGGCGATCTGTTACGACCTGCGCTTCCCGGAGCTGTTCCGGCTGTTGCGGGAGCAGAATGTGGACTGGATTTGCCTGCCGAGCGCTTTTACCTGGCAGACGGGTGATGCTCACTGGTATCCGTTGATCCGGGCGCGGGCTATCGAAAACCAGGTATGGGTAGTGGCGCCGGGCCAGGGTGGTCAGAACAGCGAGCGCCGGCGCACCTATGGCCACAGCCTGATCTGTGATCCCTGGGGGCGGGTGGTGACGGAAATGGGTGAAGGCCCGGGACTGGTTGCCGCCGAGCTGGACCTGGATCAGGTGGCCAACCTGCGCACCCGGATGCCAGTGTGGGAGCACCGTCGGCTCAAAGGCTGAAAGCAGGGCAGATGAACCGTCATCTGCCCCTGACTTCACAGGTTCACATCGCCTCAGCGTCGTCGATGCATTCCCGAAGGTACCGGAAGAGTTTTCGGGCCTGGCCGGTGTTCTTTTGCTTCTCTACATCCTTGCGGGCGTTGCGGGCAAGGTTGCGCAGATGCTGCATGTCGGCGCTGGGGCAATAGCTGAAGAATTCCCCAACAACCGAGTCCCCTTCCGAAATCATTCGATCCCGCCAGCGCTCCGCCAGGTGATGCCGGCGGGTGTGCTCTTCGCTACCGGCGTCGAAGGCATCAATGGCTTTTGCCAGGGCCTCGGGATCATCTTCTTGGCGAATCACCTTGCCGATGTATTGCAGATGCCGCCGTTTCGCCTCGTTCTGGCGGATGCGCCGGGATTCTTCGATGGCGGCACGAAGTGTGTCGCTGATCGGCAGCGTTTCCAGCTGATCATTGCTCAGATCGAGCATCCGCTTGCCAAGATCCTGCAGGGCATGCATCTCCCGTTTCAACTGGGATTTGCTGGGACCGTCGTATTCTGGCGCGTCGTTGTCTTGGTGATCTTTCATAAATCCGACATCCGTTTAAGCATAGAAAATCGTCGCAAGGCCGAGAAACGCCATAAAACCGACCACGTCCGTAACGGTCGTGAGAATCACGCTGCCTGCCAGGGCCGGGTCGATGTTGCGGGATTTGAGAAACAGTGGCAGGACCGTGCCGACGAGGGCAGCTGCAACCAGATTGATCACCAGCGCGGCAGCGATAATGGCTCCTATCAGCAAATCCTGGAACCAGAGCATGGCGGCGCCGGCAACAACGGCGGCCCACAGCATTCCATTCAGGATGCCCGACAGGAACTCCCGGTTCAGCAACCATTTTACATTGGCACCACTGATTTGCCCGACCGCCATCCCTCGGATGACGAGGGTGAGGGTCTGGCTGCCGGCAATGCCGCCCATGCTCGCGACGATAGGCATCAGCACCGCCAGAGCGACTACCTTGGCGATGGTTTCCTCGAATAAACCGATCACCGCCGATGCAATCAGGGCGGTGATCAGGTTGATTCCCAGCCAGACGGCGCGGCGGCGCGATGTCTTCCACACCGGCGCGAAGGTGTCCTCGTCCTCGTCCAGACCGGCCATGCTCATCAGGGAGTGGTCAGCATCCTCCCGGATAACGTCTACCACGTCGTCGATGGTGATGCGGCCCAGAAGCCGGCCTTCCTCGTTCACCACCGGCGCCGAGATCAGATCGTAGCGTTCAAACAATGTCGCTACCTTGGTGTCGGAGAGGCTTACGGGAATCGGCTCGATGTCGGTATCCATCACTTCCCGCACGGTGGAGGCGGGGTTGGATACCAGCATCTTGGTAATCGGCAGCATGCCAATGAAATCATCCCTCCGGCTCACCACGATCAGACTGTCGGTCATGGGGGGAAGGTTGCGGTGTCGGCGCAGGTAGCGGAGTACAACGTCAATACTGATGTCCGGACGCACCGTGATGGTGTCCGTATTCATCAAGCCGCCGGCGGTGTCCTCCGGGTAGGAGAGCACTTCCTCTACCCGTTGCCGGTCCTGCTCGTCCATGGTCTCCAGGACTTCCTGGATAACCGTATCCGGCAGCTGCTGCAGCAGGTCCGCCAGGTCGTCGGATTCGAAATCCTCGATGATGTCGGCCAGTTCCTGGGCGTTCAACTGGCTCAGGAAGTAACCCCGGATATCATCGCTGAGATACTGGAGAACCTCGCCCTCCAGCTCTTTGTCTACCAGGTTCCAGAGCAGGGCACGCTGGCGGGGCGGAGAGGATTCGAGCAGATGGGCAATATCACTGGGGCTCAGGCCACCGTTCAGGATGCGGGCAACCTGTTTCAGTGCGCCACTGTCCAGGGCCTCGCTCAGTGAGCGAAGGCGCTGGCGGGCCTGGCTTTTTTCCAGAATATCGGTCATGTGTTTATTTTACTCACCTTCGCCGAAGTAATCGTTGATCAGTTCGGCCAGGGCCTCTATGGCCTGCTCCTCATCCGGACCATCGGCAATAAGCTCCACATCGGTCCCTTTGCTGGCGGCCAGCATCATCACCTGCATGATGTTTTTTGCGTCTACATCCCGGCCCTTGCCACTAATCCGCACACTGCTGTCGAATCTGGATGCCGTGTTAACGAGTTTGGCCGTGGCGCGCGCGTGCAAACCCAGCTTGTTGATAATGGTAATCGGGCGGCGAATCATGGTTCGATCAGATCTCTTCCCGGGTCTGAAGGTGTGGCAGTTCGGTATGGCGTACCTGCACATTGCTGTAACGCTGCCGGAAGTAGTCGCCCAATTGCTCGCAAACATACACTGAACGGTGCTGGCCGCCGGTACAGCCAATGGAAATCGTCATATAGCTGCGGTTGCTGTCTGCGAAAGAAGGCAGCCAGGTATCCAGGAAGGCCTTCAGGTCGTCGATCATCTTCCGGCTCGCCGGTTCTTTTTCCAGAAATTCGATAACCGGCTGATCCGTGCCCACGTACTTCCGCAGACTGGTATCCCAATAAGGGTTGGGCAAACAGCGAACATCGAAAACATAGTCGGAATCCAGCGGTACTCCGTGCTTGAAGCCAAACGACTGGAACAGCAGTGCCAGCTCCTGATCCTTCCGGCCCACAACTCTCTGCTTCACCATATCCCGAAGTTCGTACATCGACATACCGGTGGTGTTCACATACAGGTCGGAAAGCTTGGACAGTGGTTCAAGCAGCTTCTTCTCGCTGGTAATGGCTTCCCTGAGGGAGGTCTTGTCGTCACTCAGCGGGTGTTTTCTGCGGGTGGCGTGGAAACGCTGGAGAAGTGACTGCTCGTCGGCATCAAGGAAGATAATTTCAACGGTAACCCCGGTCTCCTGGAGGCGCCGGTAAATTTCCTCGAAATTGGCGAGCTCGCCGGAAAGGTTGCGCGCATCAATGCTGACCGCCATCTTGCCGAGCCGGCCGGGCTTGGTCTGGCTCGCTGCTTCCCGGGTGAGAGGAAAGAGCAAGCCAATGGGAAGATTGTCGATGCAGTAGAACCCGAGGTCCTCCAGCACATGAAGCGCGGTACTTTTACCCGAACCGGACCTGCCACTGACGATAATCAGCTTCATGACCAAATCACCTCCACTGCAATGAAAATCAGCCGCCTGAGGCGGTCATGCGCTGGTACAGCGTGCCGGCGTCCTCACATTGCCGGAGGCGATCACAGAACGACCGCTCATTGAACTTCTCCGCCAGTTGGCTGAGCAGCTCCAGGTGTTCGCTGGTTGCCTCTTTCGGGACGATCAGGGCAAAAATCAGATCCACCGGCTGATTGTCGATGGCATCGAACTCAACGCTTTCTTCGAGCGTCATCAGCACGCCCACCACGTGATCAAGGCCCTCCAGGCGACAATGGGGAATGGCGATCCCCTGGCCAATGCCGGTACTGCCCAGGCGCTCACGGGAAATGAGGTTGTTGAAGAGTTGGGTCTCGCTGAGCGTATTGTCCTGGTGGTTTATTTGCTCGGCAATAAACTCCAGGGCCCGTTTCTTGCTGGACGCAGGTACCCTGCAGAGGGTGAGCTCCGGAACAAGGATAGTGTCTATGGTCAGGGATGTGTCGCTCATGGATCGACTGCGTTTCCGTTAAAAAAAAGGCTGCGACACGTTGTTCATGTCGCAGCTCGATTAGATGACTTGCATGAAAACAGCCAGTTAGCGAGAGCCGTTTCCGTGCATCCGGTCTACATTCTTTTCCTTGTGCTTGAGGATCTGGCGGTCCAGTTTATCGATCAGGGCATCGATGGCTGCGTACATGTCCTCGTTTTCTGCCTTTGCGTGAATCTCACCACCAACCACGTGCAACGTGGCTTCCGCAATCTGGCGCACCTTTTCCACTTCCAGGGTCACCTGGCAGTTACTGATGTGGTCGAAGTGACGCTCGAGCTTTTCGAACTTCTCTGAAACGTAATCTTTCAGTGCGGGAGTCAGTTCTACGTGATGGCCTGAAATATTGAGTTGCATAGGCGTCTCCTGTTGTCATCGTGCCGGCTCCCGGGAGCCGGTCTGGGTGCTGGCGCATTGTGCGCCGGCGAATACGGTGTTGCGTCCCGCACCAGGGTATTCAGACCAGCCGCTTGCGCTCGTTGGACGGCGGAATGTGCATGGCCTCCCGGTACTTGGCAACGGTGCGTCGCGCAACCTTGATTCCCTGTTCTCCTAGCATGGCTGCAATTTTACTGTCGCTCAACGGCTTTTTGGGCGTTTCCGCAGCAATCAGCTTCTTGATCATCGCCCGGATGGCCGTGGAGGAGCATTCACCGCCCTCGTCAGTGCTGACGTGGCTGGAGAAGAAATATTTCAATTCGAAAATGCCCCTGGGGGTATGCATGTATTTTTGGGTGGTTACCCGTGAAATCGTCGATTCATGCATTTCTACCGCCTGGGCGATGTCTGAAAGAATCAGCGGCTTCATGGCTTCTTCGCCGTGATCCAGGAATCCCTGCTGGTGTTCGACAATACGGGTCGCCACTTTCAACAGGGTCTCATTGCGGCTCTGCAGGCTCTTGATAAACCACTTGGCCTCCTGCAACTGATCACGCAGGTAGGTGTTGTCGGCACTGCTGTCCGCACGCCTTATAAGTGAAGCATAGCTGGCATTCACCCGAATGCGCGGGGCAATTTCCGGATTCAGCTCAACACGCCAGCGGCCATTGTGCTTGCGAACGATAACGTCCGGAATGACATAGTCGGGTTCGGCGCGATCAATCACGTCGCCCGGCCGCGGGTTAAGGCCGGTGATCAGAGCCAGAACCTCTCGCAACTGGTCTTCTTTCAGACGGCTGCGCCGCAGCAACTGGGCGTAGTCACGGTTGCCCAGCAGATTGATGTAGTGGGTAATCACCAGTCGCGCCTGGGCCAGCCAGGGCGTCTCGGGTGGTAGCTGGTTGAGCTGGATCAGCAGGCATTCCTGCAGATCCCGGGCAAACACCCCTGGCGGATCAAAGTGCTGGAGGCGGTGCAAGACGGCTTCCACTTCATCCAGTTCCAGAGGGTCTTCCTCGTTCTCATCCAGCAGTCCGGCGTGGATTTCTTCCAGAGGGCTGGTGAGATAGCCGCGCTCATCCACAGCGTCCATCAGGGCATGGGCAATGGCCTGGTCCCGTTCACTCAGCGGGGTCAGATTGAGCTGCCATTCCAAGTGATCCTGAAGTGTTTCGGTGGGCGAGTTGCGGGTCTCGAAATCGTGATCGTTCTCGTCGTCGTTGCGGGCGGCCGGCGCGGGCGCGGACTGGTAGATGTCGTCCCAAGCGGTGTCTACCGGCAGGTCGTCCGGAATGTTGTCCGGAATGTCGTTCTCGGAGGACCAGTCCGGGCCGTTCTCTGATTCGTCCCAGTCGCTCGAAGGTTCCGGCGCTGACTCGGCCGCGGATTCTTTCTCGCTAGTCTCGCGCTCGTCGTTCTCGGAGGTTGCGTCAGCCTGATCATCGTCCTCGGATGTCTCCAGCATGGGGTTGGATTCCAGTGCCTGCTGGATTTCCTGTTGGAGGTCGAGGGTGGAGAGCTGGAGAAGCCGGATCGCCTGTTGCAGCTGGGGCGTCATGGTCAGGCTCTGACCCAGCTTTAACTGTAAGGAGGCTTTCATAACCATGGTTCAGGATCCGTCACTCATCAGCGCTTTGTGTCATAAGTCGTGAAAAATTCTATATATGCCGGTTACTTGCCGTCGTTTTATTTTACCCTAGCAAGTTCTTTGCCGAGTTTACTTGCTACAGGTCATCAAAACAATGAGCCTTTCGGTGTCACAGCCTGAATTCATCGCCCAGGTAGACTTCCTTGACTTGCTGGTTGGCCAGGATCGCATCGGCATTGCCGGAGGCGATGATGTGGCCTCCGGAGACAATGTAGGCGTTCTCGCAGATGTCCAGGGTCTCTCGCACGTTATGATCGGTAATCAGTACGCCAATACCCTTGTCACGCAGATGCCGGATGATGTGCTTGATATCGCTTACGGATATCGGATCGACACCGGCGAAGGGCTCATCCAGAAGTATGAAGGCCGGTTCCATGGCCAGCGCCCGGGCAATTTCCACCCGTCGCCGTTCACCGCCCGATAGGGCCATCCCAACGCTGTCCCGGATATGGGTTATGTGGAATTCTTCCAACAACTCCTCGAGTTTTTTCTCTCGATCCGCTTTGCCCAGCCCCCGACGGGTTTCGAGGATCGCCATGATGTTGTCGCGTACCGACAATTTACGGAACACCGAGGCTTCCTGGGGCAGGTATCCGATGCCTTGCTGGGCGCGTCCGTGCATCGGCAGTGGCGTAATATCCCGGCTGTCGATGGTGATACGGCCACGATCGGCAGGGACCAGCCCGACGATCATGTAGAAGCAGGTGGTTTTCCCGGCGCCGTTGGGGCCAAGCAGCCCCACTATCTCCCCACTGCGAATTTCCAGGGAAACATCGATCACCACTTTTTTCTGCTTGTAACTCTTTGCCAGGTTACTGGCTCTCAGAACTGCCATCGGTTTCCTGTCTGTCAGTGCGTCTGTCGGCGCTGCGTGGCTGAATCACCATCTCTACCCGGCCGCTGCCTTCGCCCGTGTCTCCGCCGCCTTCAGCGGTCACTACCCGGCCGGCGGTATCATAATGAATGACGTCGCCACGGAACAGGTTGCCATTCTGCTCGATGACTGCTTCCCGTTCAAAGGTCAGCCGACTGTCGGTGGCTGACCAGGTAATGTTCAGGGCGCGTGCATCGGTTTCTCCTTCGCCCTCTCGCGCCGGCTGCCGGTATCTGGCCGGGGTGCCGGAGGCTTCGATCCGGCTCAGCCCGTCCTCGGAGCGATAGAGGACCACCCGGTCCGCGTTCAGCCGAGTGGTGCCCTGCTCAAGTTCTACATCCCCGGTGTAGGTGGCAATGCCCTGACCGTCATCGAGGCGTGCATTGTCTGCGGTAACCTTGATGGGGGTGTCGGAATCAAGGTCGAAAGCCGCCGCCGGGCCGATCATCGCGGCTGTCAGCAGGGCAACCAGCAAGCGCCGGTATCGGTTAGTTTCCGGTTTCATAGCGTCCTTCCACCTGGGAGTTCAGTTCCAGAATCCGCTCGTCTATCCACGCTTTCATGCCCGTGGCCCGGGTAATACCGGTAACGTCGCGTATTTCTACGGGTGCATCTGTATATACCATGCCCCGGTCGTTATCCAGGGTCAGGGTTGATGTTGTCAGGGTGGCGTCCCGTTCTCCAATCGTGCGCTGAATCCGGACATTGTCCGTCAGGTACACCAGGTTCTGGTTCTGTAGCAGGCTGCCATTCTCGGCTTCAACAATCCAGGGTAGGGCGCCGTCGCCGCCATAGAGTTCGGCACGGGGAGAGTCCATGGTAGCCAGGTTGCCTTCCTCGAACTGTTCGATGCGAGGGCTGGAGAACCGGATCTTCAGGTTCCCTGATTCGTCGAAGGAAGTGTACCGACCATTCACCACAAAGCCGTCCGGCTCGGCATCGCCCCTCAGCGCCGCTGCCTCATCATCGATGACCGGCGGCTCATCGCTTTGCCAGAGCAAAAAGACGGCTGCCACAACGGTGCCAGCCAGCGCCAGGGTTCGCAGCCAGGGCCGGTCCGGTAGCCAGTTCACGCCTCGGGCTCCAGATAGGGTGCCAGTGTAGAATCAAGCTTGCCGTGGGCGGTAAGCAGCAGATCGCAGGCTTCCCGCACCGCACCTTCTCCGCCTCGAGCGTGGGTGCAGTAGTCGGCATGTTGCTGCACCAGCCAGTAACCGTTGGGTACGGTGATGCCGAGCCCGGCGAACCTTAGTGCCGGCAGGTCAGGCAAATCGTCGCCCATATAGGCGATGGCTTCCGGTCCAATGTCCATGGTGCTGACAAGCTCCTGCAGGGCCACTTTCTTATCTTCGCGCCCCTGCATAAGGTGAGGTATGCCAAGATCCCGCATCCGTTTCTCAGTCAGCGGCGACTGCCGGCCGGTAATAACGGCGACGGTAATGCCGGCTGCCATAAGCTGTTTCAACCCCAGGCCGTCGAGGATGTTGAATGCCTTCAGTTCATCGCCGTTGGCGCTGAAGTAAAGCTTGCCATCGCTCATAATGCCGTCGACATCGAGGGCAATCAGTCGGATTCTGGCAGCCTTTGTAAGCAAGGAGTTCGGCCATTGGTGCGTCATATCACATAGCTCCCCATAGCCCTTAGATTACGCCGGCCCGCAGCAGGTCATGCATGTTGATGGCGCCAACCAGAGCACCTGCGTCGTCCGTCACCGGCAGGGCATTGATCTTCATTTCCTCCATGATATTGAGCGCTTCCGCCGCAAGATGATCGGCCTGAATGGTTTTGCCATTCCGGGTCATCACCTCGCTGATGGGGGTACTATGAATGTCCACTGACCGATCCAGGGTCCGGCGCAGGTCACCGTCCGTAAATATTCCGGTGAGGGTGCCCTCCTGATTGACGACGGTGGTCATGCCAAGCCCCTTGCGGGAGATTTCCAGGAGTGCGCCACTGAGAAGTGTGCTCTCGTTGACGACCGGAATCTGGTCACCTGTGTGCATGATGTCGGATACCCGGAGCAGAAGCCGGCGCCCCAAGCTGCCGCCGGGGTGCGAGAAGGCAAAATCCTCGGCACTGAAGCCGCGAGCTTCGAGCAGGGCAACTGCAAGAGCGTCGCCCATGACCAGGGTGGCCGTTGTCGAGGAGGTGGGGGCAAGGCCCAGGGGGCAGGCTTCCACCATCACGCTGACGTCCAGGTTGGCGACGGCTTCCCGGGCCAGGATGGAGCTGGCATTGCCTGTCATGCTGATCAGGGGGGCACCCATGCGTTTGATCAGCGGCAGAATGGTGACCACCTCGCTGGTGCTGCCACTGTTGGAGATCGCAATCACCACATCCTGAGGCGTGATCATGCCCATGTCACCGTGGCTTGCCTCGCCGGGATGCACGAAAAAAGAGGGCGTGCCGGTACTTGCCAGGGTGGCCGCAATCTTGTTGCCGATGTGGCCGGATTTTCCCATGCCGGTCACCACCACGCGGCCCTTGCAGTTCATGATGACTTCGCAGGCCCGGGTGAACTGGTCGTCGATCCGGTTCTCAAGGGCATCAATGGCGTCGCGCTCGATGCGGATGGCGCGTATGGCAGAGGATCGGAAATCGTTAGGTGTCGGTTCGGTCATCGGGCTTTGGGCCTGGCTGTCGGGACATTGAAAATGTTGGGCAGAGTATACCATTTCCACCCGGCAACGATGCCCGCTTACCGAAAGTTCAGTCAAACTGATCATTGCTATCAGTACATTTTGGGCTGTTTGGATTGAGCTTGAACGCTCCTTGGCATAATGTAGCCCCTCTTTGAAAGGTAAGGACTATGAATTCGCCGGCTTACATATCGCTCAAGGATGTCGTGTTCTCCCGCTCCGGGCGCCGTATCTTCGACGGTGTCAGCCTGGACATTCCGCGCGGAAAGATTACCGCGATCATGGGGCCCAGCGGAACCGGTAAAACCACACTACTGCGCCTCATTGGTGGTCAGCTCAAGCCGGATTCCGGCAGTATCGTGGTGGATGGTCATGAGGTCCCGAAGCTCAAGCGTAAGGCCCTCTACAGCCTCCGCGAAAAGATGGGCATGCTGTTCCAGAGTGGGGCACTGTTTACGGATCTGAGCGTGTTCGAGAACGTCGCCTTCCCGCTTCGGGTTCATACAAAACTTCCGGAAGACATGATTCGCGACATCGTCCTGATGAAGCTGGAAGCCGTTGGGTTGCGTGGTGCCCGACAGTTGATGCCCTCGGAATTGTCCGGAGGCATGACCCGCCGCGTGGCTCTGGCCCGAAGCATTGCCCTCGATCCGGAGCTGATCATGTACGACGAGCCATTTGCGGGCCAGGACCCGATTGCCATGGGCGTTCTGGTCAAGCTGATCCGTGATCTGAACGGTTCCATGGGGCTGACCAGCGTGCTGGTCTCCCACGACGTGCCCGAGTCCCTGAGCATCTGCCATCACGCCTGCATCATCTCGGACGGCAAGGTGATCGGTGAAGGCACGCCGGAAGAGTTGCGGGCCCATCCCTCCGGGCAGGTGCAGCAGTTCCTCCAGGGGCAGCCAGACGGCCCGGTGCCGTTCCATTACCCCGCGGATGGCGCCGCTCAGGACTTCGGGTTGTCCGGGGGTGCCTCTTGATCGAAAGAATTGCGTCCTTCGGTCGTCTCGGGCTTGATATAGTCTCCTCATTCGGCCGATCCGGTCGTTTCCTGGCGGGCGTTCTGGGAGGGGTGCCCAGGCCGGCCACCGGTTTCCCGCTCCTGCTGAAACAGCTTTACGCTGTTGGTGTGCTGTCCCTGGCCATCATCGTGGTGTCCGGTCTGTTTATTGGCATGGTCCTCGGGTTGCAGGGGTATACGATCCTGAGTGATTACGGTTCTGAAGCGGCCATCGGTCAGATGATAGCCCTGACTCTGGTGCGTGAACTCGGGCCTGTTGTGACTGCGCTATTGTTTGCGGGCCGGGCGGGCTCGGCGCTGACAGCTGAGATCGGTCTGATGAAAGCCACCGAGCAACTGTCCAGCATGGAGATGATGGGCGTGGACCCGCTGCGGCGGGTTATTGCGCCCCGGCTCTGGGCCGGGTTTATCGCCATGCCGGTGCTTGCCGTGATTTTCTCGGTGGTCGGTATCTGGGGCGGAATGCTGGTGGGTGTAGACTGGCTAGGCGTGTTTGAAGGTTCCTTCTGGGGCAACATGCAGTCGTCGGTGGATTTTGTGGATGACGTCCTGAACGGCGTCATTAAAAGCGTTGTTTTCGGCTTTGTCTGCGCCTGGATCGCGGTTTATCAGGGTTATGACTGTGTGCCGACCTCGGCAGGTATCAGTTCGGCGACCACCAAAACCGTGGTGTACTCCTCGCTGGCCGTGCTGGGGCTGGATTTTGTGCTGACCGCTGTGATGTTTGGCGATTTCTGAATCATCGATTAACGAGAGAATACCGGAGCCGGAAATGGCACAGAGAACCACTGAAATCATCGTTGGGCTGTTCATGATCGCAGGCTGCGCGGCGCTGCTTTTCCTCGCATTGCAGGTGAGCGGGCTGTCGCCGAAGTCGGCCGACAGCACCTACACGATCTACGCCAATTTCAACGATACCGGTGGGCTTACGCCACGGGGGCGAGTCTCCATGGCAGGGGTGACCGTGGGCACCATTGAATCCATTAGCCTGAACAAAGAGACATTTCAGGCGCGGGTGGAAATGTCGATTCACTCGGACGTCGACAATATCCCCTCGGACAGTTCCGCAGTTATACGTACATCCGGCCTGCTCGGTGAACAGTACATTGATATATCGATCGGGGCCGAGATGGATTCGCTGAAGGAAGGCGATACCTTCTATTCAACGCAGTCGGCCATGAACCTGGAGCGATTGATCAGCAACTTTGCATCGGGCCGCTGACTCGGGCCGGGAAGATTTAACAGGAGATCCTGATGTTTGCACTAAAACACCACATTCTGCTTGGCCTTCTGATGGCTCTGGTTCTCGTTATGCCGGCTCACGCTGGTGAAGCGGAGGATCTCCGGAACTATGTGGATGAAAACACCCAGCGGCTCGTTGAAAAGCTCAATGAAGAGCGCGGGCTGTACGAGCGAGATCCGGAAGCATTCTACGAGAGCATGGACAAGGCGTTGACGGATTTCGTGGACTTCCGTCGCATTGCTGCGCGAGTGATGGGGCGTTACGCCCGGCAGACCACGCCCGAGCAGCGGGACGAATTCGTGGTCAAGTTCAAGCGCAGCCTGTTTGACAGCTACGCGCAGGCGCTGGTCAATGCCGAAGATTTCGAGATCCAGGTCAAAGAAGCGACCATCAACCCTCAGAGTGACGACCGCGCCTCCGTTCAGATGGAGGTTATCAGCGCATCCGGAAACCGTTACCCGGTGACCTACTCGATGTACAAGAACTCCGAAGGCAAATGGTTGATGGAAAACGTGATTGTTGAGGGCGTGAACATCGGTCTGGCCTTCAGGGATCGGTTCAGCCAGGAAATGGAGGAAAACCGCGGCCAGATTCAGGTGGTGATTGACGGCTGGAGCGATGCCGTTGAATCGCTGAACCTGGAGCGGGAAGTGGACAACTCATGACGGCAGGTGTGCCTCGGGTTCAGCTTTCCGATGAAGCGCTGATTGTGTCTGGAGAGGTTACTCCGGACACGGTGGTGAGCTTGCGGATAGAGGGCGAGAAACTGATCCGCTCGGTATCCGGGAACCTGGTTATCGACCTCGATGGTCTGGTCACCGCCCACAGTGTGGTGCTCTCTATGCTGCTCTGCTGGCAGCGCCTGGCGCATCAAACCGGTATTACCCTGTCATTCCGGGGTGTCAGTAGTCGACTGGCTTCTCTGGCGGCCCTGAGCAACCTGGATGACCAGCTTACGGGTTTTCGCCCGGAAACTTCCCAGGCACCCCACTGAATTTTCAGGTCTCGGGCCCTCTGTTTACAAGACAGTAAAGCTGACCCGAGCGCCGGAATTGGTTACAATCTCGCCCCTGATTTTAAAACACCCGAGGATTTTCTATGGATGCCACCCAAGTCACCGAGCTGGTCAAGGAAGCATTGCCCGGCTGCGAAGTTCAGGTACAGGTTGATGGTACCCATTATCTGGTCGTCGTGGTGGGTGATGTCTTCGAAGGCCTGCCGACCATCAAACGCCAGCAGCTGATCAACAAGGCGCTGTTCCAGCAAATCATGGATGGTTCGATTCACGCACTTCATCCGAAAGCCTTTACTCCGGCCGAATGGGCCGAGCGCCAGGGCTGAGCGGCCCGGACAAAACAGGATAATTATTGTGGATAAACTTCTGATCAGGGGCCGAAAGCCTCTTGATGGTGAGATCCGGATTTCCGGTGCAAAGAACGCCGCACTGCCCATACTGGCAGCAACCCTGCTGGCGGACGAGCCGGTGACCGTCGGCAACCTGCCACACCTGCATGACGTGACCACCATGATCGAGCTTCTCGGCCGCATGGGCGTTGAAGTGATCATTGATGAGAAAATGAGCGTGGAAATTCACGCCAACACCATCAAACACTTCCATGCGCCTTACGAGCTGGTGAAAACCATGCGCGCCTCCATCCTGGTGCTGGGTCCCCTTGTTGCCCACTTCGGCGAGGCGGAAGTATCCCTGCCAGGCGGCTGTGCAATCGGTAGCCGTCCGGTGAACCTGCACATCCACGGCCTTGAAATGATGGGCGCAGAGATCAAGGTCGAGAATGGCTACATCAAGGCCAAGACCAACGGTCGCCTGAAGGGCGCCCACATTTTCCTGGATACCGTCACCGTAACTGGCACAGAGAACCTGATGATGGCCGCTGCCCTGGCAGACGGAAAAACCATCCTGGAAAACGCGGCCCGCGAGCCGGAGGTTGTCGACCTTGCCGAGTGTCTGATTGCCATGGGCGCAGACATCAAAGGTCACGGTACTGCCACCATTGAAATCAACGGTGTCGAGCGTTTGCACGGTTGTCATTACAACGTGCTGCCAGACCGGGTTGAAACCGGTACCTACCTGGTGGCTGCCGCCGCAACCGGCGGTCGTGTGAAGTTGAAGGATACCCGGGAAGACCTGCTGGAAGCAGTGGTGCTCAAGCTGGAAGAGGCCGGCGCCCACATCAACACCGGTCCGGACTGGATCGAGCTGGACATGAAAGGCAATCGCCCGAAAGCGGTGAGCCTGCGTACAGCGCCTTATCCGGCCTTTCCCACGGACATGCAGGCTCAGTTTGCTGCAATGAACGCGGTGGCCGAAGGTACCGGCACCATCGTGGAAACCGTATTCGAAAACCGGTTCATGCACCTGCAGGAGCTGATCCGGATGGGCGCGGACATCACGCTGGAAGGCAACGCGGCCATCATCAAGGGCGTGGATCACCTTACCGGCGCGCCGGTCATGGCGACGGATCTGAGGGCCTCGGCCAGCCTGGTTATCGCTGGGCTGATGGCTGACGGCGATACCATTGTTGACCGCATTTACCACATCGACCGCGGTTACGAGTGTATCGAAGAGAAACTTCAGTTGCTGGGCGCCACCATCCGACGCTTGCCAGCCTAAAAGATATCCATCCAGACAATACGGGAAACCGGAAGAATCCATGACAGATTCCATCACCATCGCCTTGTCGAAGGGACGAATCCTGGAAGAAACCCTGCCTCTGCTCGCAGATGCGGGCATCGAGCTGATCGACGACGTCAAAAAGTCCCGCAAACTGGTTTTCCCGACAACGGACCCGAATGTCCGGGTGTTGATCATCCGCGCTACGGATGTGCCGACCTATGTTCAGTATGGCGGTGCCGACCTCGGCGTGACCGGCAAGGACGTTTTGATGGAGCATGGTGGCGAAGGGCTATATGAGCCACTGGACCTGAACATTTCCCGTTGCCGCCTGATGACCGCCGGCCCGAAAGATCAGACGCCGCCAGCCGGTCGTATCAAGGTGGCCACGAAATTCGTCAACCTGGCTCGCCGGTACTACTCGGCCCAGGGTCGCCAGGCAGACATCATCAAGCTTTATGGCGCCATGGAGCTGGCTCCGATTCTGGGCCTGGCTGACGAGATCGTCGATATTGTGGATACCGGCAACACGCTTAAGGCAAACGGCCTCGAGGCCCGAGAGCTGATTGAGCATATCAGCAGCCGACTGGTGGTTAATCGCGCGTCCATGAAGATGAAACACGAGCGCATCAACCCCATAATTGAAAAGATGTCTGAAGCCGTTGAGAAACGCCGGCTCTGAATTCGAGCCGGTCAGCAGTAGTTAGTTGTTAATCCCATACAGGATTTGAGATATGACCGCCAAGATCACCCGATTGAACGCTTCCCAAAGTGACTTTAACGATGCGTTGGCCAAACTGCTGGCCTGGGACGACAGCGTTGATCATCAGGTGAACGAGTCGGTGCGTCATATCTTGCATGAGGTGAAAACCCGTGGCGACCAGGCGGTTCTGGAATTTACCGAAAAGTTCGATCGCCTGAAGATTGGGTCCGTTGCCGAGCTGGAAATGGACCAGAGTCGATTGCAGCAGGCCCTCGAAGCGATTCCTGAGGACCAGCGCGCGGCACTGGAAAAAGCCGCTGAGCGGATCCGTGATTATCACGAGCGCCAGAACCAGAAGTCCTGGCAGTATGAAGACGAGGACGGAACCGTGCTCGGCCAGAAGGTAACGCCGCTGGATCGGGCGGGCCTGTACGTGCCCGGTGGCAAAGCCGCCTATCCGTCCTCGGTGCTGATGAATGCTATTCCTGCCAAGGTTGCTGGCGTCAGTGAAGTGGTGATGGTTGTTCCGACACCGGATGGCGTGGTGAATGACATGGTACTGGCTTCCGCAGCGATTGCCGGTGTTGACCGCGTGTTTACCGTTGGTGGCGCCCAGGCCGTCGGCGCGCTGGCCTATGGCACGGAAACCATCCCGGCAGTGGATAAAATCGTCGGCCCCGGCAACATTTTCGTCGCCACCGCCAAGCGCGAAGTTTTCGGCGTCGTCGGCATCGACATGATCGCCGGCCCCTCGGAAATCCTCGTGATCAGCGACGGCAAAACCGATCCCGACTGGATTGCCATGGACCTCTTCTCCCAGGCGGAGCACGACGAACAGGCCCAATCCATCCTGATCAGCCCGGATGCGGAATTCCTGGACGCCGTTGAAACCAGCATCAACAAACTGCTGCCAACCATGGAGCGTGCTGACATCATTCGCACCTCCATGACCGACCGCGCTGCGCTGATCCAGGTCGCCGACCTGAAACAAGCCGCCGAAGTGTCCAACCGGATCGCCCCGGAGCACCTGGAGCTGTCGGTTGAAGACCCCGAAGCCATGCTGCAAGACATCCGTCACGCAGGCGCTATCTTCATGGGCCGTTACACCGCAGAAGCCCTTGGCGACTACTGCGCAGGCCCGAACCACGTGCTGCCTACCAGCGGCACAGCTCGGTTCTCCTCGCCGCTGGGTGTCTACGACTTCCAGAAACGGTCCTCCATTATCGGCTTCAGCGCTGCCGGTGCAGATCGTATGGGGCGTGTGGCGTCGGTTCTGGCACGTGGCGAGGGCTTAACCGCTCACGCACGGTCGGCGGAATATCGGATTAAGGACTGATTTATGAGTAAATTCTGGAGTCCTTTGGTCAATGATCTGGTTCCCTATGTTCCTGGGGAACAGCCAAAAATGGCTAACCTGGTGAAGCTGAACACCAACGAAAACCCTTTTGGCCCCTCACCAAAAGTTGTCGAAGCCATTCAGGCTGAACTGAACGACAGCCTGCGCCTATATCCGGACCCGGAAGGGGAAAGCCTGCGCCAGACCATTGCGGCGTACCACAAGGTAAAGCCGGAGCAGGTCTTCCTGGGCAATGGCTCGGATGAAGTCCTGGCCCACATCTTCTTTGGCCTGTTCCAGCATGGCGAACCGATCCTGTTTCCGGACATCACCTACAGCTTTTACCCGGTGTACTGTGGCCTCTATAACATCGAGAGCAAAAGAGTACCGCTGACAGAAAGCTTCGAAATCAACCCGGACGACTTCAAGCAGCCCAACGGTGGCGTGATCTTCCCGAACCCCAATGCGCCAACCGGAATGTATCTTGGGTTGCAGCATGTGGAAGAAATCCTGGCTGCCAACCCGGATCGCGTTGTCGTTGTGGATGAGGCCTACATTGATTTCGGTGGCGAGTCTGCCATCACCCTTGTCGACAAGTACCCGAACCTGCTGGTGTCACAGACCCTTTCCAAGGCACGGTCTCTTGCCGGTTTGCGGGTGGGTTTCGCCGTTGGCCATCCCGACCTCATCGAGGCATTGAACCGGGTCAAGAACAGCTTCAACAGCTACCCCCTGGACCGCCTGGCCCTGGCTGGCGCTAAAGCGGCCTACGAAGATGAAGCCTGGTTCCGGAAGTGCTGTGATGGCGTGATCTCCGAGCGCGAGCGCGTAACTGCCGCCCTCGAAGATCTTGGATTCGAGGTGTTACCCTCCAAGGCAAACTTCATCTTTGCCCGTCACAAAGAGCAGTCTGGTGGGGTTTTGGCCAAAGGCCTGAGAGAGCAGGGTATTATCGTCCGGCACTTCAATAAGCCTCGAATCAGCGAATTCCTGCGCATTACCATTGGCACTGTTGAGCAGAACGATGCCTTGATCGGGGGGCTCCGGTCCCTCTAGCCTGCTAAGTTGGCGGGTAGAGGGAGGCAGATGCCCCTTCCCAGGAACCGCTACGAGCACATCCATGTGCGCTTGACCCCGGCCATCCATGGCCGGCGACATTCCCGGGAAGGTGCATCTGCCTCCCTCGTCGAACCTTCCGGAAATAGTCCTAAATGGAGTTTTTATGGCCAGTCGAAATGAGATTCTGAATAAAATCAACGAATGGCTCCAGCCCGATGATTTCCAGGATTACTGTCCCAATGGCTTACAGGTTGAAGGCACGTCCGAAATTAAAACCGTCATTTCTGGCGTAACTGCCTCAAAAGCGCTCATCGAAGCCGCCATCGAAGCAAACGCCGATATGATCCTCGTCCACCACGGTTACTTCTGGAAAGGCGAGGATCAACGTATTCAGGGGATGAAACGAGAACGCTTGAAACAGCTTCTCGACAACGACATCAATCTCGTTGCCTACCACCTCCCACTGGATGACCACCCCGAATACGGCAATAACCGTCAGCTGGCGGATATCCTCAACATCAAGAACCCGCGCCCGCTCGGCGGTCTGGTCTGGGAAGGCGAGCTGGCAGAAGCAATGTCTCCCGAGAAATTCGGTCTCCATATTGCAAGACAGCTCCACCGTGAACCGCTCTGGGTTGGCGAAGGTCCGACTTCGATCAAGAGGGTAGGTTGGTGTACCGGTGCTGCGCAGGGGTTTATTAATACAGCTCAGGAGGCGGGGCTCGACGCTTATATAAGCGGTGAAATCTCCGAGCCGACGACGCACACGGCAAGGGAGTGTGGAATTCATTACTACGCTGCCGGACACCACGCGACCGAGCGTTATGGTGTGCAGGCTCTCGGAAAGGCGCTAGCCCAAGAGTTTGGGGTAACCCACAAGTTTATTGATTGCGACAACCCGGTTTAAAAGCTAGTACGAACTGAGTTTGAAGCCTTAATCTGAGCGATGTTTCATTCTCAAGGCGAATTGCACAGAATCTGGCTGGGCGGGTCGGACACCCCTGTCCGGGAATGTCGGCGGCCAAGGATGGCCGACGTCAAGCGCACATGGATGTGCTCGTAGCGGTTCCCGGACAGGGGTGTCCGACCCGCCCACTCACCGAAATTAGAAGTCTTACGATGGCCCGACCGCCGAATTAAGGTCAGGCCTTGAACGAATCAGGCCTGCTGAGCCTTATCACCCTTCTTGAGCCCAAAGTCCTCGGCAAGCGTCCCGGAATCCTTCGGATCCGTCTTCGGCGCATAATCCCGTGGTGGCTCGGAAGCGTCCTCGCGGACTTCCTCCAGGCGCTTCTTGGAAGTCTCATGAGCCAACTCTTCCATCCAGTCCTCATCATTGCAAAGACGGTTGGCGCCCCGGGCCATGTGCTGGTTTACATCGCGATAGGCATCGTTGAAACGGCGCAGCAGATGGGCCGACTCCATGAAATGTTCATTCACCTGGGCCTGGTAGCGGGTATATTCGCTTCTCAGTTCCTCAATCTGCTGTTCCGCCCGGCGCTGCCGAAGCGTCGTTCCCTGCCCGGAACGGCCAACAAATACCCCGATGACAATGCCAACAACCAATGCGGCAATCGCTGCCAGAATCAGGTTTGTCATATGCTGTGTCGTCCTTTTACTTAGAAGTGAGCCAAGCCCCTGCAAGCCGAGTATAACGCCCCAGGCTCCATCATCCCATGATTGCGGCCTGCGCCTATCGTCGTATTGCCGCAAAGGTGGCCAACGTGGCGAAAAATCGCTAAATGCGAGACAATACGGCGCCCAAATTTACGTTCAACTTCCGGGAATACCTGATGACAGCTGCGATGTCCTCCGAAACCAGTGCGAACATGACCCCTTGGCAACGCTACCAGAAGGATCTTGAACGCCCCGATTTCCAGAAGGACTCGGCCCAGGAAGATGCCGTCAAGCGCCTTCAATCACTGTACGACAAACTGGTGGAAGCCGAAAGGGATCGCAGCAAGCCCAAGGCCAAACTTTTGCGCAAGCTCAAAAAAGGCAAGGAAGAGCCGGTCAAGGGGCTGTATTTCTGGGGTGGAGTAGGCCGCGGCAAAACCTACCTGATGGATACTTTCTACGAGTCGCTGCCCTTCGATCGCAAGATGCGGGTTCATTTCCACCGCTTCATGCAGCGGGTACACAACGAACTCAAATCCCTCAAAGGCGAAAAGAACCCGCTGGAGCTGGTCTCCAAAAAATTCGCCGATGAAACCCGGGTTATCTGCTTCGATGAGTTTTTTGTGTCAGACATTGGTGACGCCATGATCTTGGCCACCCTGATGGACGGGCTGTTCAGCCGCGGAGTTACCCTGGTTTGCACCTCTAATATCGTACCAGACGGCCTATACAAGGACGGGCTTCAGCGTGCGAGATTCCTGCCCGCGATCGATCTGGTCAAGAAACACACCGATGTGGTCAACGTGGATGGCGGAGTTGATTACCGACTGAGGACTCTCGAGCAGGCGGAGCTGTTCCACTCCCCCCTTGACGAGGAAGCGGACGTCAGCCTTCGGAAGAGCTTCGATGCCCTGGCGGTCGAAGCCGGTAAACACAGCAAAACCATGGAAATCAATGGTCGAAAAATCCCGGCCCAGGCCCATGCGGACGACGTGGTGTGGTTTGATTTCAAAGACGTGTGCGACGGCCCCCGAAGCCAGAATGATTACATCGAAATGGCACGGCAGTTCCACGCCATCATCGTCAGCAATGTGCCCATCCTGGGCAAAGAAAAAGATGACCAGGCTCGCCGTTTCATCAACATGATCGATGAGTTCTACGACCGCAACGTCAAAGTCATCATCTCTGCCGCTGCACCGATCACCGAACTCTATGCTGGCGGCCGCCTTGGCTTTGAATTCGAGCGCACCGAATCCCGCCTGCTGGAAATGCAGTCCCGGGAATACCTCGAAGCGCCCCATAAACCATAAAAAGAAAACAGCCCTGAGTAGGTCGGATTAGCGAAGCGTAGTCCGACAAAAACCTACCATACAATCAACAGAGAGATTCAGAAATGAGCACAGACAACGTCGTCATCGTCAGCGGTGTCCGCACCCCCATGGGCGGATTCCAGGGTAGCCTGGCCAGCGTCAGCGCAACCGACCTGGGTGCCATCACCATCGCCGAGGCCGTCAAGCGCGCTGGCCTTCAGCCTACGGATGTGCAGGAAGTTATCATGGGCAACGTCCTGCCCGCCGGCCTCAAGCAGGGCCCGGCACGCCAGGCCATGCGCAAGGCCGGTCTTCCGGACCACACCGGCGCCACCACCATCAACAAACTCTGCGGTTCCGGCATGAAGGCCGCTATGTTCGCCCACGACCTGATCAAAGCCGGCACCAACGACATCATGGTTGCCGGCGGCATGGAGAGCATGTCCAACGCCCCTTACATTCTGCAGGGCGTCCGCAGCGGCTACCGCATGGGCCCTGGCCAGGCACCCCAGGATCACATGTTCCTGGATGGCCTGGAAGACGCTGAAACCGGTCGCCTGATGGGGGCGTTCGCCCAGGAAATGGCCGATAAGAAAGGCTACACCCGTGAAGAAATGGACGAGTACGCCATCACCTCCCTCACGCGGGCGAAGAAAGCCATCGAAGAAGGGCTGCTTAAAGAGGAGATCATCCCGGTTACCGTCAAGAGTCGCAAAGGCGAGGTCGTTGTCGAGGATGATGAGCAGCCTCACAACGCCAATATCGAGAAAATCCCGAGCCTGCGTCCGGCCTTCGCGAAAGACGGCACCGTAACAGCCGCCAACGCCTCATCAATTTCCGACGGCGCCTCGGCGCTGCTCCTGATGCGTGAATCCGAAGCCGAAAAGCGAGGCCTCAAGCCACTGGCCCGCATCGTTGGCCACAGCACCCAATCCCAGCACCCGTCCGAGTTCACCTGCGCCCCGGTTGGCGCCATCGAAACCCTGTTCGGCAAAACCGGTTGGAGCAAAGACGACGTCGACCTCTTCGAAATCAACGAAGCCTTCGCCATGGTCGCAATGATGCCCATCCGCGAACTCGGCCTGGATCCCGAGAAAGTCAACATCCACGGCGGCGCCTGCGCCCAGGGCCACCCCGTCGGCTCAACCGGCTCCCGCCTGCTGGTAACCCTCATGTACGCCCTTCAACGCTATGGCAAAAAGAAAGGCGTTGCGGCCCTGTGCATCGGTGGTGGTGAAGCAACCGCTATGGCTATCGAGATGCTCTAAGCTTCGGAGTCTGGCCGAGGCGGGAGCCCTTCCCGAAACACGCTGTAAATACGTCCCTGTAAGCTTGACGGCAGCATCCATGCTGCCGACAGTTTCGGGAAGGGCTCCCGCCCCGGCCGACCATATCTCCGGGTATACGTTCCTAAAAATCCTTTTTCGCGTGCTCAGTTGAAAGCCAACTCAATGGCCTGGCGTTGAGGGGATGAATGTTTCTCCGGGAATGTCGGCGGCCAAGGATGGCCGACGTCAAGCGCACACGGATGTGCTCGTAGCGGTTCCTGGAGAAACATTCCTCCCCTCGGCGCTTCGCCCAACTCGCGGCGCCAATAGAAACCGCGAAAAAACCACCAAAACCAAAGTGGTTGCATCCAAATTTGTTGTCTATAGTGATTCTGTGCGAAGAAACCCGGCGGCAAACGGCGTTAACAGAGGGATGAGAGCAAAATCATACTTTTGACTGATCAAAGCGCCTGAAGGCGTTAGCTATAGTGCCAACATCACGAGCACTGTGCATGAAGCCTCCAATACATCGTGAACACCAATAATCAGAGCAGCGACTCAGAACAACAATGGAGTAGCCTTCCAATGACAAGAAAAACACATCAATGGCAGCGTTGGACCAAATTACCGCTGGCCGTGGCCGTTGCAGCCGGTATGTCTGGCAACGCAGCAGCCTTATCGTTTTACATGGGAGACGTGGAAGCCCAGTTCAACACCACGCTCTCTGCGGGTGCAGGTTGGCGAGTTGAGGATCGGGACAAGCGTCTGATCGCCCAGGGTAACCTTGGCCCTGAGTATGCCCCCGGTGGCTCGCTCGCGAATATTGGTGCCTCCACGAACAACTATGATGACGGTAACCTCAACTTCGAGAGTGGCGATACCTATTCCAAGATCGTCAAAGGCAACAGCGAACTTTACCTGAACTACTACGTCGACAACCCCTACCTGACCAGGGTTGGTGGTTTACTTCGTGGCAGGTACTGGTACGACTTTGAGTTGAAAGATGAAAGCCGCGCAGTAGATTACGTGGGTCAGCAGCGCGAGCTGAACCCGGAAGCCAAAGACAATGCCTCCGGTGGTGAAATCCTCGACGCCTACATTTTCTCTGACTGGTATTTCGGTAATGTTCCGGTCAGCCTTCGCTACGGCAAGCAGGTTGTGAGCTGGGGCGAGAGCACCTTTATCCCGGGCGGCATCAACGTCATCAACCCGGTGGATGTTCCCGCCTTCCGGGCGCCGGGCTCTGAACTGAAAGACGCGCTTCTCCCGGTCGAGATGTTCTACATGTCTGCGGGTATCACAGAGAACGTCACCGTTGAGACCTTCGTACAGGCAGACTGGGAGCCGGTTCGTCCGGACGACTGTGGTACCTTCTTCTCCACCAACGATTTCGCAGCTGATGGTTGCGGCCCGGTACTTCTCGCTGGCCAGCTACCGGATTCCCAGGCCTTTGCACAGGGCTTCATCGCGCCTCGGATTGGAGACCAGGAAGCGGATTCCAAAGACCAGTTTGGTGTGGCCGTGCGCTGGTATGTACCTGAGCTGAATGACTCAGAGCTGGGTTTCTACTACATCAAGTACAACAGTCGTCTGCCATACGTCAGTGGTCTGGTGAACAACCCATCCAGCCCGACTTCGACGCAGCAGAACGATCCGAGCCTGCCGTTCTCCAGCTTCCCGAGCTACTTCATCGAGTACCCGGAGAACATCAACCTGTACGGCATCAGCATCAACACCACCACACCCGGTGGCTGGTCGCTGGGCGCTGAATACAGCTTCCGCGACAACGTGCCTTTGCAGTGGAACGCTTTTGAATTGATCTTTGGTGGCTTGCAGCAGCGTGATCCAGCAGGTGACCCACTTAGTAAGCTGGAAGCGCAGCGTCTTGCAGAAAATCCGGGTGCAAACCTGGCTGGCAAGCCGGTCGCCGGATACGATCGTTTCAATGTGTCCCAGGCTCAGTTTACGCTGATCAAGTTCTTCGATCAGGTAATGGGCGCCAGTCGGCTGTCTTTGATCACGGAGTTCGGTGCAACTTATGTGCATGACCTGCCGGATTACGACGAAGCTCGTTACGGTCGTTCAGGCACCTTCGGTATTGGTACTCTCCCGTTCGGCCCAATCGACATCTGTTCCGACGGTGGTGCCAACATCAACACCAACTACTGTAACAACGAAGGCTTCACAACGGACTTCTCCTGGGGTTACCGTACCCGCCTGGTTTGGGATTACCCGAACGCGCTGGCCGGTGTTAACCTTTCACCGCAGCTGGCCTGGAGCCACGATGTTGAGGGTTACAGCCCACAGCCGGGCGGCGCCTTCAATGAAGGTAGCAAGGCCATTGGCCTGTCTCTGCAGGCGGTCTACCAGAACAAAATCACCGGTAATATCGGTTACACAAACTTTTTCGGCGGCAAGCCGTATAACGAGTTGACTGACCGCGATTTCGTGAGTGCTAGCGTTTCATACTCATTCTGAACCCGGAAAGAATTCGTTGAACGAGGGAATTTAAATGAAACTGAACAAGAAACTACTGGCCACAGGCGTATTGGCAGCAAGCATGTTTGCTGGCCAGGCCTGGGGTGCGGTTTCTGCTGAAGAAGCGGCCAAGCTGGGTAACTCGCTGACACCGATGGGTGCAGAAAAATCCGGTAATGGCGGTGCGATTCCCGCCTGGACTGGAGGCCTTACAACTCCACCGGCCGGTTACAAGAATGACGGAATCTATGTGAATCCGTTCCCGAATGAGCAGCCGAAGTTCACCATCGATCAGAGCAATGTCGAGCAATACAAGGACAACCTGTCCCCGGGTCAGGTCGCGATGATTGAGCGTTACGACGATTACTTCATGCCTGTGTACGAAACCCATCGTACCGCCGCTTACCCACAGGAGGTAATGGAGCAGACAGTCGAGAACGCGACAGAGGTGGAGCTCATTAAAGACGGTAATGGTCTGGGCAACTATCAGTCCGCCACACCGTTCCCGATTCCCCAGAACGGTCTGGAAGCGATCTGGAACCATATTACCCGCTACCGTGGTGGTTCTGTTCAGCGTAACGTTGGCCAGGTAACCCCGACAGAAGGTGGTGACTTCTCGGTGGTCAAATTCCAGGACGAGCTGACCTGGCGGACCTACCTGGCAGACTACGAGCCAGGCATGGATCCGAACGTACTGTTCTACTTCAAGCAGGCCATCACCGCGCCGGCGCGTCTGGCGGGTAACGTTCTGCTGGTACACGAAACCATTGACCAGGTTGCAGAGCCTCGCCGTGCCTGGGTATACAACGCCGGTCAGCGCCGTGTTCGTCGTGCACCCCAGGTAGCCTATGACGGACCGGGTACAGCAGCTGACGGTATGCGTACGTCTGACAACTTCGACATGTTCAACGGTGCTCCGGATCGATACAACTGGGAGTTGATCGGCAAAAAGGAAATGTACATTCCGTACAACTCCTACAAGCTGGTTGACCCGAGTCTTACGTATGACCAGATCATCAAGGCTGGCCACATCAATCAGGAATACACCCGCTACGAGCTGCACCGCGTGTGGCACGTAAGGGCAACCCTGAAGGATGGCGCCCGTCACATCTACGCCCAGCGTGACTTCTACATTGACGAAGACTCCTGGCAGGCATCGGTTATTGATCATTACGACGGTCGTGGCGAGCTGTGGCGCGTTGCCGAAGCCCACAACATGCAGTTCTATGATCAGAACGTGCCTTGGTACGCCATCGAGACTCTGTACGACCTGCTCTCTGGCCGCTACCTTGCACTGGGCCTGACCAACGAAGAAGAGAATCCGTACGAGTTCGGCGTTGAGCGTCGCTCACGGGATTACACGCCGGCCGCACTGCGCCGCGCAGGTACCCGGTAACGGATCATCTGAAGATCTGAAAAACGGCGGGCCCCATGGCCCGCCGTTTTTTTTACACCTGAGAAAATCCTTTCACGTCAAAATTTTGCAGCCTACCCCTCAATTGGTTTAACCTTCCTATCATACTAAAGGCGTACCCGATGCCGGTCGCCACTCAAAAGTCAGTGCAAGATCCACTTTTCCGGCGGTGCGAGGCAGTTCAGGCCGGAGTTAAATGGGGCAGTGCGTGAAACCATTCAATGATGGCTGTGCAGCCAACGATGAATTTCAGTCGGCGAATAGTGGTCTACAGCGAGGTGAACTGGTCAGAGACTTGCTAAGACAGCGGGTTCAGCTTCCGCCGATTCCGTCTGATTCACTGGCCCGGCCCAGGCTTGATGGCAAGATCTCCGAAGCGCTGAGTCCCAGAAGTGTTCTGTTTATAGAGGCGCCCTGTGGCTACGGAAAATCCCATGCCGTGGTGAATGCGCTTCGCAGTGCAGAAATGACTGCTGAACAGGTTCGGTGGGTTGCCCTTAACTCTCAGGACAATGCGCCCTCCCGTTTTCTGACCTTGCTCGCCACCGCCCTCGATCTCCCCGAAACGCCGGAGCAGGGCTTGCAGAGTGGCGCGACCTTCTCGGATATCCTGTCAATGATGCAGGTGGCGCTGGCCCGCAAGGGTTCAGATCAGCCAAGAGTGCTGGTGTTGGACAACCTCCAGAATCTCAGCAACCCCGCCGTTGTGGACCTGCTTCAGCAATTGGTGATCGATTTTCCGGCAGGCTCCTCCATCGTGCTGATTTCGCGCAAGGCTTTGCCGTTTGAAACACACAGTCTCGAGCTGGAAAACCGCTTTATCCGGATTGGACCAGAAGCGCTGGAACTCTCCCGTTCAGAAACCTTCGAGTTTTTCCGTTCGGCCACGGCAAACAGCGGACTGACCAGCGTGGCTGTCGACAACCTCTATGACATGACCGAGGGTTGGGCAACGCCATTAGCGCTTTATCGTCGAGAAGTTTTCCAGAATGTTGAAAGGAAACCGATTCAGGAAACGCCCAGTGTTGAGCGGTTTCTCAAGGAATCGGTCCTTGGCACTCTGACACCGGGCCAGATGCGCTCCATGCGCGGCATTGCCGAGCTTGAGCTGTGTTCCGATGAGCTCTTCCTGGCACTTGAGCCCCTCCTGCCTGAAGCGGGTTTCGTTCCTTCCCAGGCCGTTGAGCGGGGGCTGCCGCTTAAGTCCATGCCGGGTCGTGGGCGCTGGTACCGCATCAATCCGTTGTTGCAGGAATGGCTGAAATTGCCGGCGATGGCCGGGTATTCGGAGCGTATGCTTCAGGCAAGTCGGTGGTTTGGTGTGCGTGACCAGTTCCCGGAAGCGCTCAAGTATGCCCTTTTGGCTGGCGATGCCGACGAGGTGATCCGCATTGCTTCCGAGGGGTCAGAAGCCCTGTTGCTGGGGCAGGATACGGCTTCACTGCTTCGCCTCCGCAAGAGCCTTCCCGCACAGCTGCTGGAACGGAGCGTGCGGCTCAGGATCGTCTATAGCTGGGTTCATGCGATTGGTGGGCAGTTCCGTCAGGCGCGAGCCCTGATTGACGGCCTGGCTGAGCCTGACCTGAAAGAACAGGCTCCGCGCATTTGCGCACTCAAAGCCTTTATTCTGCGCGGAGAGGGAAGTGTTGGCCCGGCCCTGGAAATGGCGGATAGGGCCCTGGCAGAGGGTGAGCTCAGTACCCAGGGCCAACTGGTTACCCAGATGGTCCGCTCCAGTGCCCTTTGTGCAGCAGGTAGATTCCAGGAAGCGCGGGAAGCGAATCGCGCTGCCTCGAGACTGGCCAGGGAAGCGGGCGATTCCGGTTCTGAAGCCCTGGCGGTTTATGCCCATGCCCGGATTGAACTGGGCAAAGGCGCACTGAAACACGCCGAGCAGTTACTGCGCACTGGCCTTGATACCGCCATGCAGGAACTGTCTCGCCCCGCCCGTATTGGGGAAACCCGGCTACAGTTGAACCTCGTACTGGTGCTCTGGCATCAGGGGCGGGAAGCCGAAGCAGACCGTTTGCTGGTTACCTGCGGGCGTCATGCCGAACAGACCCGCGATCTGGGCCTGCTGCTGGCAATGACGATCCGCGTGCTGATGTGCAAGGCCCAGGGCAGGCTTGAAGACGCTTTTGTATGGATTGGCAGGGCCGAGAGAACCATGCATTCCTGGCAAGTCGACGAATCGCTGTTTGTGCCGGTGCTTGAAGCACTGAAGGCAAATTGCTGGCTGGCCCAGAACCAGATCGACAGCGCCGATCAGGCAGTTCGTAAGCTGGCCCCATATCGGGAAGCTGGCTGTGTGCCTGAGCTGTTCCCAATGATGCCAGGGCTTCTGGACTGCCTGCAGGTGCGGGTTGATCTCGCCCGTGGTGACCTGATCCGCGCCCGGGAGACTCTTCAGGGAATCCGTGAGCGTTATCAGGGCGCGATTCCCTGGGGCGTGGAGATTCACATGCGTCTGCTGGAGGCGGTGATTGTTCTGGATGAAAAGGGGCCCGTGGTTGCCGTTAAGATTCTGTCCAACGTTGTTACCGAGGCGGAGGCAGAGCACTTCATCAGTCCGTTCAGGGAGCTGCGGAATGAGCTTCAGGAGTTGATGGCAAAGGGCTTTGGTCAGTTGCCGGACAGTGCGTTCAAAGAGGCGCTGGGTGAGCTTTTCGAGTTGCGTGCCGGCTCAGCCGGTGCTGACGCTTTGGCGGAACCGATCAGCGAGAGGGAACAGGGCGTGCTTGAGTTGATTGCCAAAGGGCTGTCAAACCAAGAAATTGCCGACAAACTGCACATTTCCCTCCACACGGTGAAAACCCATGCCCGCCGAATCAATGCCAAACTGGAAGTGAAATCCCGGACTCAGGCTATCGTCCGGGCCCGGGAGTTGGGGCTGCTTTAAGCGCCTCGATTCGCGCATCCTTCTCGGCCCAGATCTCACTGACCCAGCGCTGGAATGCGACTCGGGTTTCCCGGTTGTTTTCGTAATCCATTCCCAGAAACTCGCCGGGTATTTCGCGCGTCCGCACATCAATAATAATCCTGCGGATCCGCCCACACAGATAATCCCAAAAGCCGGCGCGGCCGTCCGGATACACGATGGTGACATCAAGCATGGTGTGGATCATTTCGCCCATAGCACCCAGTACAAAAGCCGTTCCGCCTGCTCTTGGTTTCAATAGGTGCTTGTAGGGTGAATTCTGGCGATCATGTTTCTCGGGTGTAAACCGCGTGCCTTCCATAAAGTTGAAGATGGTCACCGGTGTGTAGCGAAACTTTTCGCAGGCGGCCTGGGTGGCTGCCACATCCTTGCCTTTCAGTTCCGGGCGTTTTGCTAACTGCTCCTTGGTATGACGGTGCATAAACGGGAAATCCAGTGCCCACCAGGCAACGCCGAGCAACGGCACCCAGATCAGCTGTTTTTTCAGGAAGAACTTCAGCAGCGGGATCCGGCTGTTGAGCACGTACTGAATGGCAGGAATATCGGCCCAGCTCTGGTGGTTGCAGGTAACAAAATACCAGTGCTCCCGGCTCAGATTCTCAACGCCCCGCACATCCCATTCGACCTTGTGTAACAGATCCATCAGCAGATTGTTGAAACCGATCCAGACCCACGCAATGTTGCTGAGTACCACCGTGCAGCCCTTGCGAACGGACGTGATCGGTAGCACGAGTTTCAGCAGGGCGAATACCAGAAGAACCGGAAACAGCACCAATGTGTTACACAAGATCAGCAGGGCCGCCAAAGTCCCCTTCAGCGGCGCGGGGAGAAAATCGAGCATGGGGTAGGGTCTCTAGCCTTCAGCCGGGTCCGTGTTCAGTGAGGATTGGCGGGGCAACAACCCGTTTGGTGCGTCCGTCGAGGCCAGCTGCTCCAGGCTGCCGGGATCGAGGTTACTGACGACGCTGCGGAAATTGTCATCATAGAACTCAAGGTTGTTGTAATGAATCATTGCCCGGATCTCTTCTATATACTCTTCGCCCCGTTCGGAATAGCCGAGCAGGCCTTCCGCCAGTTCCAGGCCGGACAGAGGCGTATCGTTTCGGCGATCCTTGAGGCGAACGTCCCGCAGCAATTGGTACGTGGGATGGCGGTTCAGGTTCTGAATATAGGCGCGAACCGACCGGTACGGCGAAGAGAACTTCGCCACCTCATGGCTGGCGCCCTCAGCACGCCCAAGCGGCACCAGGCCACAGCCCTTGGAAAAACACCACTGGCCGAACAGATTGTTGCCCTCGGTCGCAAAGCGGGAGGTGCCCCAGGCAGATTCGTTGGCAGCCTGGGCCAGGATCAGTGACGGTGGAATTACATCCAGACGCTTGCGTAACAGGGAAAATTGCTCCTCGCTGCCCGGCTTGGCGTCCACTCTCAGCCTCTCGGATTGCTGCGCCAGCCAGTTGTATTCCTTGCTGGTCAGGGTTGCCTTGTCGGAAAGACTGTCGAGGTAGTCGCGTTCAATCAGAATCCGGGAGTTGGCCAGGACAATCCTTGGATATAGAAACGAAAAGAAGGCGGCTTTCTTCTCAGTTGTGTCGACGTATTGAGAGAAATCCGGAAGGTCGTCGTTGGCCCAGTGCGGCAGTGGTGGCAGGGAGGAAAGGGCAGGTTCGGAACCCGAGTTATCAGAATTGCCCCGGTCAACGCTCGCCTGTGGCGTATAGAACCCTCCCCCGATCGCAAACGCAATCAAGGGAACCATCAACATGGCCGCACGTTTACCTGCAGACATAAAACCTCTCGTAAAAGTCGATATGGCAACAATTATAACAGGTTATACGTAAGCGTCTGCCTGTTGGGTTTTGTCGGATGCTGCCGGGCTCAGGGCAATCTCGTGGCAATCACGAGGCCTATCTGTTCCTCGCTGGCCTCGGTAGTTCGGAAGCGCAGGTAAAACTGGTCCTGACTTGCTGTGTGAAAGCCATCGAGAACAAGGCTTCCGCTGGTGAACTGCACCTGCCCACCGCCGGATTGGGTGTAGGTCAGGGCGATGTCCGGCAGGGTCTCAAGGGCCGGTTTTGTCACTGCCTCGTTATCGACAGAATGGGTGCTGGTAATTGCTACCGGTGACAGTGTTGCGGCACTGGAGGAGTCGATGGTCAGTACGGCATTGTCGAAATGGCGGAGCCGGTTTGTATCCGTTGTCAGGGCCAGGGCCACGCCCTGAAGCCTGAACTGGCCCGTGGCCGGTGCACTGTTGGTGGTTTGCTCGCCAGCCACGAGGAGCCCGTCACCCAGTGGGCTGTCGTCCAGGTTGAATGCCATGAGGGAGCCGTCCGGTGTGCTGGCGCCTACACCAATATCCGGTTGTTCGAAATTTCCGGAGGCGGTGGTGATGTCCAGGTTCAATCGACCAATATCCGCATCGCCATTGCTGAGCCGAGCAGTGCGGGAGCTCAGGGTCCAGGAGTCTGTTCGGGAGCCGGTGGGGTCCGTAGTGACAGTGCCCGAGTTACCGCGCTGTACCGTTGTATAGCTCTGGGATTGGCTGACCGTGCCGCCATTGATTTGCCACTGACCAATACCGGCTTCGATGGTCAAAGGTGCAGTCCCATCGCTGAACCGATTTGCCAGGTAAACAACGTTGTAGTCCCGGCCGTTCAAAGTGCCAGCGTCAAAGCCTTCCTGTCGCAGCAGGTTTATCTCGAGAACAGACAGATACTGGTCTTCCAGCGTAGTGAGCCGCTGCAACTGGTCGCCCTCAGCTTCCAGTTCAATGGCCTTGCCGGCACTGAAATAGCCGCTGATCACCCGGTCAGGCCCGGTGGTTTCATCCACCGGAGTGCTGGTGAAGGCATCCAGGTAGTAGGGATTACGGGTCCAGCCAATGATCTTGGAGCTGCCACGACCGGTAATACTCTGGTAAAGCGCCCGGCCAGCCAGTAACCGAGTGTCTTCCAGCAAGGTGGCAGCCCCGGGAGAGGAGGAGTGGGTGTTACGTTCCCAGTTCTCGGAGCCGCGCACAAAGAAATTGTTGCCATCCTGATGAATCAGGGTTTCCCGATCGTAGGGGATATCGTTAGCCAGGGACGTAACGCGAATATTGAAGGCATCGAAGCTGGTAAGTGTCAGGGCCGGGTAGACATAGCCGGTGCCGTTATTGTCCGTCAGCACCTCTTCTTGAGCAGTACGAACACCCCATTGCCCCGATCCGCTGAGGGAGGATTCCAGAAACGTTTGCCCCAGTTCCATGCCCAGAAATACCGCGTTATAGTCAGCCGAACTGGCGCTGATCTTGCCCGAAGAAGTTTCGTCCAGCACGGCGTAGTCGGCCATGGCGCTTACGTACCGGGCAAAGTCTCCCCGATTTTCCAGTACATCCAGGGCGCCGCCCAGGCCTATATTCGAGGGAATATCAATTTCAAAGTCGTGCACCTGATCGGCCAGGGTGGACCACACATATTTGTTCAGGCACAGCTCGCCACCGGCATCGGCAACGCAATCCATTATGATCTGGAACTCACCGGCCGTGTAGCTGCTGAGCGTGTTGCGTATCAGATACTCGGAGAAAGGATTCACCTTCACATCCCGGTCGGCATCGGCGGCCAGGGCGCGCATGCGGGTATTGCCGTAAGTGGCATCGATAATCACATCCGGCCCCAGGGGCAGGCCATCGGTAAACTCGATAATGGTGAAGCCTTCGCTGTCGGTGCGCGTGGAAATCGAGGGTTCATCCAGCACAGACAGGGTCTGATTGGTGTAGTAAACGCTCACCCTTTCCGGCTGAACGATTCTCAGGTTTCGGCGGGTAAGCTCGCCCTCGCTGGTGACTCCATCCGGTATCTCCATGGTCACCCGGACTTCGTTGCTGGCAAGGCCGCCTGCGTTGTTGGAGTCGCCGGTACTGCCGGTACTGAAATCATCCACTGGATTCTTGTTTCCAGCGAAATCGTTGGGCTGGCTGGCCGCGCCTTCAATGGCGTCTTCGCCGCTGCCGCAGCCGGCGGTGAGCAACAGAGTTGAGGAGAGCAATAAACCGAGTGTGAAACGCATGCCTGGCTATCCGTGCAGAAAATACAGGCAAACAGTCTAACAGTCAGATTATCGGGAAAGCGTGAGGAAAAGCACGAAAGGGTTATGGCGCGGCCGTGTTGCGAAGAGAACAGAAAACGGGCCCGAGAAGCCGGGCCCGTTTCGGAGGGGCTGGAATCAGAAGAAAATCTTCATGCCCGCCATAACGCCCTCATCGAGATTGACGTCTCGTGACGAGTTCTCAATATCGGTGTTCAGATAACGGTAGCCGGCAAAGAGCTCGGCGTTGCGGATAACGCGATAGCTGCCACGGAGTTCCAGACTGGTCATATCGTCTGAATCGCCGAACGAAAGAATGCTCGGCGCGTAGTGAAGGCCGCCGGTGAATGACAAACCAGGAACATTCGGGATGTTCACGGTGGCGAAACCGCCGAGCCCAAGCGCTCCGCCATCTGCACGGCTCTGATCCCAGAAGATACCACGCATCCCGATGCCCGCGGTGGTGGGCAGGTTACCGATAGCGGTGCGGCCCTGAGCGTGGAAATCGGCATTGAAAATGTCGCGGCCGCCTTCGTGGTAGGTGTAACCGGCGCCAAGCTGGACATCATTGTTGGTGTTGAAGAAGTTAACCTGGCCTTTCACCGAGTCGTTGGTAAGGCTGAGATCGGCATCCGCCGCAAATGCCGGCGCGGCCGCCAGTGAGAGAACCAAGAGAGAAATCCGGGACGCTTTCATATGTGTGCACCTTCGTTACGTTTTTAGCAGAATTGCCGGTATGTTAACGGGGTGTACCAGGCCACTCAACTTAAATGCCAGTAAGTCCCCGTTAACTTTCATTTTTCGGCGTTCAGTGCCGGGTGGTTTCGCCGTCCTGGTCCAGGTCCTCCGGTGATGCATTTTCTGCGGGTACCCGGTATTCCTCGTTGGCCCAGGCCCCCAGGTCGATCAATTTGCAGCGCTCGGAACAGAATGGGCGCCAGGGGTTGGTCTCGGTCCATTCCACGGACTTTTTGCAGGTTGGGCATTCAACGTTCATGGTTGCCTTCGGGGTTTGGAAAGGTGTCTGGATGTCTGTGCCCGTATGTCAGGAAGTTGCTCTCAGGAGGCAGCAGACGCCTGACAATATTGTTCCAGTACTGCCCGCAGCATTTCAATATTGACAGGCTTGGCAACGAAAGAATCCATACCGCTCCGGCGGCAGCGCTCTTCGTCTTCTTCCATGGCGCTGGCTGTTAGTGCGACCACCGGGATTCGCGCGCGGTTATGGGCGGTCTCCCACTCCCGCAGGCGGCGGGTGGCTTCAAAACCGTCCACTCGGGGCATCACGCAGTCCATGAAGACCAGGTCGAAGGGATGCCACTGCCACAGGCTGGCTGCCGCCTCGCCGTCGTTGGCGGTCATCACGTCACAGCCCAGTTTCTCAAGCAGCCTGCGGGTAAGGGTACGGTTGACCGGATTATCTTCCACCAGCAAAACCTTCATGCGACCACAGGGGAGTTCCCGGCGCCGCGCCGTGTCGGTAACCGCCTGCAGTGAGAACCGGGTCAGGAAACGCCGTTCGTCCCTGGCGGCATCAACAAACAACTGGTTGAGAATCGGAGTCAGGCAGGATTCACGCAGAGATTTGCTCAGGAAGGCATCGGCACCGGCCTGGCGGAAATGTTCGGCGTCGCCCCGTTGCGGGTTGGACGACAGAATCAGCAGACGCATGTCTGCCCAGAGCGGATTGCTCCTGATTTGACGGCACAGCAGATCGCTGTCCATATCTGGCACGAATCCATCCAGGATGATCGCGTCGAACGGCTGCTGGCCATCGAACGCCGTACGCAGGGATGTCAGGGCCTCGCCAGCGGACTTTACCGCCTCAATGTGGACGTCGTGCCGGGACAGCATTTCCAGGGTGATTTTGCGGGATAACTCGTAGGAATCCACCACCAGAATCCGGCGATTCTTCACCATTCTGGTATCCGGGCGAACCCGGGCGGCATTCTCCGGGGCAATGGGCAACGTGAGTTCCATCCAGAATGTTGAGCCCTCGCCAGGGCGGCTCTCCAGATCCATAGAGCCGTCCATCAGGCCAACCAGTTGGCGGCAAATGGTGAGGCCCAGGCCTGCACCGGGGAGCTGGCGCTGGAACTGCTGGCCCAGTTGCACGTAGGGCTCATAAACCAGCGGAACGTCTTCCGGATTGATTCCTACACCCGTGTCTTCCACCGCAATGCGAATGCGCGCCCTGTCGTCGCGGCGCCCCAGCACCTCGATACTGATCAGCACATGGCCGGAATCGGTAAACTTGATGGCGTTGGATGTCAGGTTGAGCAGGATTTGGCGAATTCGCACCGGGTCGCCTTTCAGGGCCCAGGGCAGGTTCTCGTCGATCCGAAGCTCCAGTGCCAGACCCTTCTCCCGGGCCCGGGAGCCCAGCATGTGCACCAGATCATTGAGGGTTTCCCTCAGATCAAAAGGAATGTCATCCAGTACCAGCTTGCCAGCTTCCATGCTGGAGATGTCCAGCAAGTCATTGATAATGGCCGAAAGGCTCTCTGAGGCACTCAAGAGTGTTTGAACGTATTCCCGCTGCTCCTGGTCCAGGGGCGTGTCGGTCAAAAGGTTGGCGTAGCCCAGCACGGATTGCAGAGGAATGCGCAGTTCGTGGCTTACATTGGCCAGGAACTGGTTCTTGGCGTGGTTGGCGCGTACGGCTTCGTCACGCTCACCCTGGGACTGGATCGTGGTCTGGCGCAGGGAGCGGGTGTCCTCGAGGATTTGCAGGCGCATCTTGTTCAGGGCCTGCTCCAGTTCCGAGAGCTCGTCTGGCGTTTTCCGGGTTTTGCGTCTGAGTTTCAGCGGGTCGACCAGCGCGTCCAGATTCAGCCGGGCTGCGTAATCTGCCATGGCTTCCAGGTGCCGGGACAGCGTTAGACGAACGATCACCAGCAGCCCCAGGGTTCCCAGCATCACCACGATTGATTGGAACAGCAGGTTCAGCAGGGCGCGGTTGCGCAGGTCCGTGTATATCTGGTCGATGGAGGAGGTAACCGTCAGTGTGCCCACATTTTCCGGGCTGCGGGTGCTGGAGCGGTCGAACACCAGGGGGAACGTCTGGGAGAGCACCCGGCCTTCGGGGTAGGTGCCGGTTGTGAAGGTTTCGCCGGTGCTGGTCACCACCCGACCATACTGGACCGCGGGCACCGCCTTCATATCATCCAGGGCGTTGGCCACCTCGCTGAAATTCATCAGCCAGATGTTGTTGCTCATGCTCCCGGAAACCAGCTCGGCCGCCCGGGTCTGGTCGTTCAGAAGGTCATTCTTCCGCCGCTCGAACTCACCAATCAGCTGAACGCCGGTGGCCACCAGAGAGAGAAACACGCTGAACAGTAATACGTAGGCGAGCAACCTTGCTGCCAATGGCCGTATTCCCAATCGTTTGAACAAACGTGTTGAAGGCAAGGCACATATTCCCTGTGTCGACTACAAAATCACCAGAAGGAGTTTAACAGACCGTCAGCACTTCGACACGTTTTCGTGAATGATCATTCACGAATCGGAATCGCACGTTCAGGTCGTATAGATGCGCGCCGTAGATGCGTTCTTCTTCCCGTCCTCTGCGAAAAGAGGGCCTTGGATCGTAAGCGACCACATCCTCTATGAGGGGGCGGAGTTCCGGATAGTCTCCCGGTGAAAGTTGACGAATCTGGGCTTCCGCTTCCGGCAGAAAAACCACCTCCAGCCGTTCCGTGGGCGGAGAGTCTGCCCAGCCAAGGGTGGCTTCGGGCACGGAATCGGCGAAGGGCAGGTAGGGCTTGATGTCGAGAATTGGCGTGCCTTCGATCAGGTCATGATCGCTGATGCGCAGGATAAGCTCACCGTCTTTGCGAATCAGCCCTTCATTACGGACCACGGACAAACCGAGACTGTTTGGGCGAAACGGTGAGCGACTGGCAAATACACCCATCTTGCGGTTACCGCCTAGCCGGGGAGGGCGCACCACGGGCCGCCATTCTGCCCGCACCGCCTCGTGAAACTGAAAGGTCAGCCACAGGTGGCTGGCGGTTTCCAGCCCCCGAAACGCATCTTCCCGGTCAAACGGTGGCTGTATGATCAGGTCGGCCCGGGCATGACGGGTCAGCCCAGGTTGGCGTGGCACCCCGAACTTGTCCCGGAAGCAGGAGCGGGTAATAGCAATTGGCGTGAGGGTAAGGGCCTCGGCCGCCGGCTTTGAGAGGTGTCTCGGCATTACAAACGATCATCCTCGATAGTACCGGAGAAAAACATCTCTACCCGGAACACCACAGACGCCCGGTCTTTAAAGCTGTCTTCTCGGGGGAATTCCAGCGCAGGAATCAGCTCCGCGTAAAGCCAGTTGCTGTGGAGCCGATAGCGAAATGTGATATCGGTGAATGCAGAAGTTGTGCGCCAGGAGGGTTTGCTTTCCCCTAGCAGGCCTAGTCTCGGCGTCACGACCAACCGATTATTCATGCGCTTGCGCATACTGAAGATCTGGCCCGCCACAAATTCCTTATCGTTGTGCACCCATTCCAGTTCTGAAGAGGAGCGGAAATACCAGTCATTCCCAACCGGGCGACCAACGCCAACCCAGGTTCGCTCGCCCCAGCCGTCCTGATGAAAATAATAAAAGCGCTGTTGGGCGTTCAGAACCCATTTATCGTCAAGCCGCCAGCGCTTTTCAGCCGTTGCCCGCCAGAAAGCATCCGGAGGAAGCCGAAGACGCACACCCACGTCATTGGAGAAGTTGATGGCATCGCCAATTTGGGTCAGGTAGCGCAAAGCGCCCGTGGCTTCTGTATCAGATCGCTCCGGCTCCGTAAGCTGGCGGTCCCGCTGGCGCTCTCCGAGAGGAATCAGGTCCTCGCTTTCGCTTTCGATAACCAGGCGCAGTTTGCGTCGGGTGGTGGGAATGTCCAGCCGAAATCGGGCCTCCGGCTCAAACTGTGCCGGGTCGCCATATTCGGATTCTGTAGCAAAGCCAATTCGAAGATAGCTCTCGTTGTTGGGCAGATTGTGCTCGCTGCCGGATAGTGTCCGGTCCGCCCACTGGCCAACCGTCTGGACCTTCTGCCCGTGGAGGCGCTCCTGTCGCAACACCCAGTTGCTGAACTTCAGCCAGTAGGAATCACGCGGTTCGGCCCAGTATTCTTCCGGTTCAAAGGTGTAGAATCCGATTGGTAGTTCAGCCGGGGACAGAATCTCCGCCACCGAACGCTCCCGAACCTCAAACACCGGCTCAATGGTGTGGCCCGGGGAAGAGAATGTCAGAGACAGTGCCGCGGCAAAACCTGCAAAACGAGAGCGGAAAAACCAGTCAGCCAAAGTCCACCAACAATCTTTCATGCAGCTCCCGCACCTGACGCGTTACATCATCCAGAGGGCGGTCATTATCAATCACTTCATCCGCCCGCGCCAGCCGATCCTCGCGTGATATCTGCGCCGCAATAATGCGCTCCACCTGCTCCCGGGAGTTGGTGTCCCGGGCCATGGTGCGTTCGAGTTGGACGTCTTTGGGCACATCGATCACGAAAATTTTATCAACTAACTCGTGCTGGTCGGTCTCGAGGAGGAGAGGGGAAACCAGAAGCACATAGGGAAGCTGGTAGTTTTCCGGGTTCAACTGCCGAATCAACTCGTCACGAATGATTGGGTGTAGCAGAGACTCCAGCCATGCTCGCTCTTCTGGTTGCTGGAAGACGATTCCGCGTAGTTGAGCCCGATCCAGGGCACCCTCGGATGTGAGAATATGCTTACCAAAATGCTTCGCAATCCGTTCGAGCGCCGGAGTTCCCGGCTCAACCACTTCTCGGGCAACATCATCGGCATCCACCCAGTGCACGCCAAGCTCACCGAACAGGCGAGCCACAGTGGATTTCCCGGAACCAATGCCGCCGGTCAGGCCAGCAATTTTCATGAATCAGACTCCCAGGAATCCGTACCAGAACGCCTGAATTTCAGTCCCGAACCACAAACAGAGCAGGCCGGCAGTCGCCAGGTAAGGCCCGAATGGAATCGGTACCTCGCGCCCATGCTGCTTGAACACCATCAGGCTGATACCGACAACCGCTCCAACCACCGAGGAAAGCAAGATAACCGCGGGCAACAACTGCCACCCCAGCCAGGCGCCGAGTGCGGCAAGCAGTTTGAAGTCTCCGTGCCCCATGCCTTCCTTGCCCGTAACCAGCTTGAACAGCCAGTAGACGGACCATAAAGCCAGATAACCGACCACTGCCCCCCAGAACGCGCTGTTGAAATCGGTCATGACTGCAAAATAATTCAGCACCAATCCGAGCCACATCAGGGGCAGGGTAATGCTGTCTGGCAGTAGTTGAGTGTCGAAATCAATAACTGTCAAAGCCACCAGAGCCCAAACCAACAGCAGGGCCCAGAGCGCCGACTCATTTGGTCCGATGACGGCAATGGTCACCACCGAGAAAACCGCTGTGACTGCCTCAATAATCGGATAGCGCGGTGAGATGGGTGCTTTGCACGAAGCGCATTTACCCCGAAGCATCAACCAACTGACCACCGGAATATTTTCCCAAGCTCGAATGCCGTGGCCGCAGGACGGGCAGTTGGAAGCCGGCTTGGCGAGCGTAATCCGCTCTTCCTGCTTGCGCTGCTTTTCCGGAACCTCAAGGAATTCCTCGCACTGGCAGCGCCAGTCTTGGTGCATCATTTTCGGCAGCCTCAGAATCACAACATTCAGAAAGCTGCCGACGCAGAGAGACACGAGGGTAACAGAGAGAAAAAGAAGCCAGGGAGTATTGAGAAAGGCGTCCAGAGTAATCATCAATTATCCGAGAATCAGGCGAGCGAATTCGGGGTCAGGAGAAACTTCCTTCTAACCCCGCCTTGATGCAGAGGAACGTTCGGTAGAGCCTTTTAGCCAACGACCTGGCCCATCTGGAATATCGGCAGGTACATGGCAATGATCAAGCCGCCAACCAGCACACCCAGAACCGACATAATCAAAGGTTCCATGAGGGCCGAGAGATTATCAACCAGATCGTCAACGACGGCTTCGTAATGATCGGCAACTTTGGAGAGCATTTCATCCAGGTTACCGGATTCCTCACCGATGGCAGTCAACTGAACAGCCATTACCGGGAAGATGTCAGCATTCCGCATAGCTGCCTGTAATTGGGTACCGCTTGCAACCTCGTCTTTGATGCTGTTGATGCCATCACGGTATACGGCGTTGCCGGTCGCATTTGCTACCGACTCCAGAGCGTCTACCAATGGTACACCGGCGGCAAAGGTGGTAGATAGGACCCGCCCAAATCTGGCAACCGCGGATTTGTCGAGAACTTCGCCAATAACCGGGAGCTTAAGAGTGTACTTGTCTATAGCGTCTGAGAACTTCTTAGATCTGTACTTGGCTTCCCTGAAAAGAAAAATAAAGCCAACAATTCCTATCAAACAGATGAACCACCATTTCTGCATCCACTCCGAAAGGTTTACCACCATCTGGGTGAAAACTGGTAGATCGGCACCGAAGCCGGTGAACAACGCTTCAAACTGAGGGACGACCTTAACAAGCAAGATCGCTGTTACGATAATAGCGACAACAACAACGGCCGCTGGGTAGGTCATCGCTTTCTTGACCTTCTTCTTCAGCAACTCACTCTTTTCCAGATAAGTGGCAATCCGGTCCAGCATCTGCTCAAGAGCACCTGCTTTTTCGCCAGAGTCCACAAGGCTGCAGTACAGATCGTTGAAATGCCGGGGGTGCTTGCGCAAGGCACCTGCGAAACTAGTGCCTGACGCAATATCATTCCTGATATTAAGAATGAGTTCCTGTAGCCCCTTGTTCTCCAGGCCATCGGCAACAATGTCAAAGCTCTGAACCAGGGGAACGCCAGCCTTCATCATCGTGGCAAGCTGGCGCGTGAGCATCGCTATGTCGAAGGGGGTGATCTTCTTACTGCCACCGAAAAGCGGTTTCGACTTTTTCTTTACCTTGCTTGGCACAATGCCCTGTTTGCGAAGCTGCGCTTTTACAAGTGCAAGGTTGGTTCCTGAAACCTCACCGGTTGCCTTATTCCCTTTTTTGTCTTTGCCTTCCCAAACGAACGCCTGGAGCTTTTCTGCTTTCTCTGCCATGTCTAATCCTTCGTCACGCGGTTGGCTTCCTCAAGACTGGTCACACCCTGAATCACTTTCAGAAGCGCTGCCTGCCGCAGATTACGGAAACCGTCTGCCTGAGCCTGTTTAGCAATTTTGATAGAGCTGGCCTCTTCCATAATCATGTTTGCCAGCTCGTCGGTAATCTTGACCACTTCGTAAATACCAACGCGGCCTTTATATCCTCCATTGCATTTATCACAGCCTTTGGGGCGGTACAACGTGAAGCCTGTATCAATTTGTTCCTGTGTGAACCCCTCCGCCAAAAGCACGTCTTTGGGGATGTCTGCAGCCTGCTTGCAGCTGTTGCAAAGCCGTCGGCCCAGTCGCTGCGCGATAATCACACTCACGGATGTAGCGATGTTGAATGAGGGAACGCCCATGTTCATCATGCGGGTAAGCGTTTCAGCGGCGCTGTTGGTGTGAAGGGTAGAAAGTACAAGGTGACCGGTTTGTGCCGCCTTGATCGCTATATTGGCGGTCTCCAGGTCCCGAATCTCGCCCACCATGATTACGTCGGGGTCCTGACGGAGGAAAGCTCTCAACGCTTCCGCAAAGCCAAGCCCCACCTTGGTATTCACGTTAACCTGGTTAATACCTTCAAGGTTGATCTCGGCTGGATCCTCGGCAGTAGAGATATTCCTTTCGGCGGTGTTCAGGATGTTCAGGCCTGTATAGAGCGAAACCGTTTTACCGGAGCCAGTTGGTCCGGTTACCAGGATCATGCCTTGAGGTTGTTCAAGCGCTTCAAGGTAGATCTGCTTCTGGTCTTCCTCATAACCGAGAACATCAATGCCCAGCTTGGCCTGGCTAGGATCGAGAATCCGCAGCACGATCTTCTCGCCCCAAAGGGTGGGGAGGGTGTTCACCCGGAAATCGATGGCCTTGGTCTTGGACAGTTTCATCTTAATCCGGCCATCCTGAGGCACACGCCGCTCGGAAATATCGAGCTGCGCCATGATTTTTACCCGGGCAGAAATTTTTGGCGCCAACTTGATGGAAGGCCGCGACACTTCCTTCAAAATACCGTCCGTGCGGTACCGAACCCGATATATTTTTTCATAGGGTTCAAAGTGAACATCCGATGCGCCACCGCGAATCGCATCCAGAAGCATCTTGTTCACATACTTAACGATGGGGGCGTCGTCCACGTCACTGGCAGTAACGGCGTTGTCGTCCTCTTGTTCGCCGCCCTCTGTCTCTACGCCCTCGAGGTCTGCATCCTCGAGATCCCCCATGGAGGTATCCTGAGACTCCAGATATTTCTCGATAGAATCACGGAGTTTCGCATCGTCTACCAATACCGCATCGGTGCTCAGGCCTGTGTTGAATTTGAACTCATCAAGCGCCTGGATATTGGTTGGGTCAGAAACCGCAATAAACAGCCGGTTTCCGCGCTTGTAAATAGGCAGAGCGTTGTGCTTCCGGATCAGCTTTTCGTCGACAACCTTCTCCGGAATCATTTCCGTCGCAAACGCCGAGAGATCCAATACAGAAACACCGAATTCCATGGCAGCCGAGAATGCCAGCCCGCTGCTATCTGCCAGGTTGTTCTGAACCAGGTAGGTGATCAACGGTATTCGATTTTGTGAGGCTTGAATGAATGCGTCTTTCGCAGTCGCTTCGTCTAGAAGCCCGTCCTCAACGAAACGTCGTGCCAAGCCGGTGAGAGTTACTTTGCTGCTGTCAGTTGCCATAGAATCGTTCAAGAGAGTCTTATAAGTGGCTGAAACTGCGTTCAGAGTGAATAGGAGAGAGTTTAGATGGACACGGTGAGTTTGGAAAGCAAGGTCATTAACTGAAGTTTTCGTGACAAAAATTGTCACTCCCTGACGAAGCGCGACCTACTGAACCTTTAGTCGGCAGAGTGGCTTGATTGTCATTTCGGTCTAAGTTTCTGATTTTAAATAGCTATTTTTTAACTTTAGGTTTTGGCACGCTTGATGCTTTCTATGAGTCAGGCCGCTCTGGCTTGAGCGAGACTGACCAAAAATCGGAGAGATTGACTCATGAAGACAATGCAAAAGGGTTTTACCTTGATCGAACTGATGATCGTTGTAGCGATTATCGGTATTCTGGCGGCAGTTGCGATTCCTGCTTATCAGGAGTACGTCGCAACTTCCCAAGGTAGTGCGGTAATGAAGGGCATCAACCCTTACGTCGGTAAGGCTCAGGTTTGTACCCAGACTGGTATCGACTGCGATGGTGCAAACGGTACTTCCCTGACTGAAGCTGTTGCTGCTGTCGATCAGCTGAGTTTTGCAAACGGCACCGCCGCTGCTCAAGGCGCTGATATCGATCTGACTTGGGACAACGGTCAGTGTGTTCTCACTGCTGAGGTTGCACCGAGCGGAATCGTGGACTACACCATGGCCGTCGCGGCTGACGCGACTGTGGACGTTCAGCAGTGTTTGGACGGCGCAGGACTTGACAGCTAATCGTCGAGTCATAGGCAAGACATAACAAATCTTCTTGCCAAAGTCGATCGGAAAGCCCTCGTGCGAAGCATGGGGGTTTTTTTTTGAGGGTGAGCCAACGAAATGCCATTGTTGTTGGGTTTGACGCTGCTGCTTACTGGAGTTGGGCTGTTCGCCGTGCTGCTGCCCGGCACCTCGTGGGCGTATTCCGATCAGCGCTTCGTTCTTTGCATTGCGATCTGGTTAACAACTTGCTTTCTCTTGTTCCAAAAGTTGGCCTTTCGTCGAACGGACTCTTCGGGCGATTGGCTTTTTTGGATATTACCCTTTCTAACTGTGTTCGTGCTCGGCGAGCTATGCATCTCGACTTATCGAGTAGAGCCTCTGATGTTCGGGTTCTTTTTCCTTTCAGTTTTCCTGTTTGGTGCTTATCTTTCCAGAATAGAAGAATTGGACATCGCCATAGGCAGAGCGAGCATTCTTATTGGCATCCTTGCATTGCTGTATGGTTGCGTTTCCCTTATGAACTATGGCCTTGCGCTATCAGACAAGAATCCAGACATTGATGAAGTAATCACGTGGGGGGTTCCCAATATTCGCTACTGGAGTCATCTTGCGACTTGGCTAATTCCGCTGCTCGCAGTGGCTCAGCGTTGTGAATCGCTGTCGGCTTTGCCCTTGGTTCGTTTTCTTATTTTCTCTTCGGGTGCCATTTGGTGGTGGATGCTGATAACAACTTCTGCCAGAGGTTCCATTCTCGGGCTTATCGTCGGTGCAGCCCTGGTAGGTCTGCTCCTGAGAAAAGCTGCTCTCGTGTGGTTGAGGGCCGCGGTCGGACAGATGGCTGGAGGGATTATTCTGTGGTTGGTTTTAACTCTGATTGTGCCTTGGATGCTCTTCGGGTTTGCAGAGCCGCGGAGTGTGGATCTGAATTCCTCGGGTCGGCTACCGCTGTGGCGAGAAGCCTGGGAAATGAGTTTGGTGAACTTCCCCTTTGGTATGGGGCCTCAATCTTGGTTGACTCATAGTATAATCACGGACACCCTTGATAATTCAAGCCATCTCGGACACCCCCACAACATGTACTTGCTGTGGGCTGCTGAATATGGGTGGATCAGCATCGCTGCCTTCGGATTTGCAGTCGCGGGAGTTGGAAAATCGGTGTTGGCTCGGACCATTGAGCATCGGTCTTCGAGAAAGGCAGAAACAATCATGGCGGGCCTTATGGCTTCTACGGTTGGGGCATTTGTGCACGCCGGTGTGTCTGCTGTGTTTATGGCTCCTGCTTCAATGCTGGTCGGTTTCCTCGTATTGTCTATGTTTCTTGGTAAATTTCAGTCTCCCGTAGTTGCTACCCGAGAGCGCACGAGCCGGCCTTTAGTGTTCTTCGCAAAGAACGTTTCAGTTGGTGTTGTGCTTGTAGTGTGCCTCGTTTCTGGATTTTTTTGGATGGGCGAGGTTGTGCGTTATTACAAAGACAATATCGAAGACCGGCAGACCTATAAGGGCCAGGGATCAATCTATTCACCACGTTTTTGGTCACATGGTGACTTTCCGCGACAGTAGTTGTCCTCAATTCCCCAATTAGAGTGTTGAAATCCAATAGAATTTTCTTTGGCACATGTATTGCTTGGGTACGTGTAGAGTGAATTCAAGGCGGAGTGTCAGAAGTAAATGCGTACTCAAAAAGGCTTTACATTGATCGAGTTGATGATTGTCGTGGCGATCATCGGCATTCTTGCGGCCGTCGCTATCCCGGCATATCAAACCTACGTAGCCAGCGCCCAGGGCGGCGCTGCAATGAAGTCGACTACACCTTTTGTGGTGAAACTGCAGGTGTGTACTCAAACGGGTAACGGCTGCGACGAACTGAACACAGCCATAGCGGCGGATTCTGCGCTATCTATAGCTCCAGCGGCAGACCTTGGCGTGACAGCAGACATCACGTACACCAATGAAGCCTGTAGTTTGGTAGCGACCGTTAATGACCGCGGCAGCGTGACATACGCAATAACGGGCGTGGCACCGATCTCTGATGAGCAATGTGCCGAGGGTGCAGGTCTCAATTCTTGATGAGTATAGTCAGGTGGAGGCCTAGATTTCGACCTCCTCAAACAACTCGGGCACCTCAACATCCCAGCCAAACTTATCCCGAATCCGTTTGCGCATAACGTCACTCGAGACCATCTCCCCGTGAGTGACGTAAACCTTTTTGGGGTTCAAAGAGCTTTGCTCCAGCCACGCCAGAATCTCATTGTAGTCACCATGTGCAGAGAGAGAATCCAGGTTATGAATCTCCGCCTTCACAGGCCAGTACTCACCGTGGATCTTCACTGATTCCGCACCGTTCACCAGTGCATCACCGCGGGTGCCAGGCGCCTGGAAACCAGCGAACACCACGCTGTTGCGGGGATTTGGGAGTAGCGTTTTCAGGTGGTGTAGGACCCGTCCACCGCTAGCCATTCCACTGGCGGAAATAATCACGCAGGGGTAGCGCACCGCATCCAGTTCAATGGATTCCTCCACCTTGCGGACAAATTCGGTTTTTTCGTCAATCAGTTCGCATTGAGCGGCGTTCAGTTTGTGCTCTTTATGATGCTTGCAGAAAATCTCAGTAGCCTTGATGGCCATGGGGCTGTTCAGGAAAACCGGCAGTTTGGGTATCTTCCCGTCCCCCATAATTTTGTGAATCACATACAACAGCATCTGCGCCCGCCCAACGGCAAAGGCCGGTAGAAGCACGATGCCGCCACGCCCCGCCGTGCGGGTAATGATTTCAGCCAGTTCCGCCTCCGGATCCGTTTCTCCGTGGGCCCGATCCCCGTAGGTTGATTCGCAGATCAGCACATCGGCCTTCTGAAGCGGCTCCGGCGGGCGCATGATGATGTCGTTCTGACGCCCAACGTCACCGCTGAACACCACGGTTCTGTCTGCGCCCTTGTGATGAACATGCACACAGGACGAGCCCAGAATATGACCCGCCGGGGTAAAGGTTACCTGGAACCCTTTTACCGGCTCGAACGTCTCGTGGTAGTGCAGAGACTCGAAGTGCTTGAGGGCTTCCCAGGCGTCTTTCTCGGTGAACAGCGGTTCCGGTTTTTCGTGCTTGGAGAATTTCTTGCGAAACGCGTACTTCGCATCTTCCTCCTGCAGAAAGCCGGCATCTGGCAGCAGAACCTTGCACAGTTCATGGGTGGCTTTGGTGCAGTAAACCTTGCCCTTGAATCCATTCTTCACCAGGGCGGGAAGGTACCCAGAGTGGTCTATGTGCGCATGGGTGAGAACCACCGCATCAATGGAGGAAGGATCCACAGGAAACTTCGCCCAGTTGCGCCGGCGCAAGGTTTTGACGCCCTGGTACATGCCACAATCCACCAATACCCGATGTTTCTCATCTGATAGAAGGTAGCGGGAGCCAGTGACTGTGCCTGTGCCGCCGAGGAAGCGAAGTTTCATAGAGCCATCCTTCTCGTTCTTTATTGAGGGAGTGTTACTATTGCCTATGATAGTTCATAACGTTTTGATCTGAAGCAGGAAGCGAATCACATGCATTACAGCTCCATCCTCCCGGACGTGATAAAAGTGGCTGATGCGGCCAGTGAGAAAGTGCTGCACATTTACCAGTCTGACTTCAAGGTGAGCTACAAGGCAGATGATTCGCCCATTACCGCTGCAGACACCGCTGCCCACGACATCATCACCCATGGACTTAGAAGCATCAGCCGGGATATCCCGATCCTCTCGGAGGAGGGCAGTGATATCCCCTGGGAAGAGCGCAAACACTGGCGGCGCTTCTGGCTGGTGGATCCCGTCGACGGTACAAAGGACTTCACCCAGCGCACCGGCGAGTTCACGGTAAATATCGCCATGATCGAAGATGGTCAGCCGGTGATGGGGGTTGTCATCGCGCCTGCCCTGAAAGAGGCGTTCTGGGGCATTGTGGGAGAGGGCGCTCATATGCGGGACCGCACGGGCAGGGTCCATCACATCTGTGTGGCAGAACCTAAACCCCTGAAACGGGTTGTTGCCAGCAAAAACCACCTGAACGAGGAAACCCGGGCATTCATCGAGGCATTGGGTGAGCATGAGCTGGTGCAGGCGGGCAGTTCCCTCAAATTATGCCGAATCGCCGAGGGGCATGCAGATATCTATCCACGGCTGGGCCCTACCTCTGAGTGGGATACCGGTGCTGCGCAAGCCGTGCTGATGGCTGCCGGCGGCAAAGTGCAGACACTGGATGGGGAACCCCTCAAATATGGTAAGCAGAATGTGTTAAATCCGTATTTCGTTGCATCGGGAAGCTGGTACAGTCCCCGGCCATGACCTGGTACGCACTTCAACACAAGCCCGCTCAGGGCGACCGCGCTCTTCAGCACCTTCAGAACCAAGACATCGCCTGCTTTTACCCAAAAATCAGTGTGGAGAGGATCAAGGGCGGAAAGCGCTCGAAGAAACTGGAACCCTTGTTCCCTGGCTATCTGTTCGTAAACCTTGAGCAGACTGACCCCAGGTGGTCCAAGCTTCGTTCCACCCGCGGTGTGTTGAGGATTGTCGGCTTCGCCAACAAACCCGCGCCTATAAACGATGCCGTGATCCGGCATATCAAAGAGAGCCTCGACTCAGTGGCAGAACAGGGCGGTATCAAGCCGGGGCAGGCCGTACAGCTGAGCGAGGGGCCCTTCGAGGGCATCAATGCTATTTTTCAGGCCTATGACGGCGAAGAGCGGGCAATCGTGCTTGTCAACTTTATGCAAAAGCAGCAGAGCATAAGAGTCCCGGTATCTGCTATAAAGAAGTAACTGTTGTGGCCTTTGCCCAGAAAAATAATGGGTATTCGGTTCCCGCGCCGAGTAGAGGCATCCTTGGCTTAAAGCATCACCAGAGGGGCGCAAATGGAAGAGATGCCGCGAGAGCGTCGATCAGAGGCAGATGATGAAGTTAGTCTTGTGGATCTGGCCTTTATTTTTCTGAAGCATCGGAGAACCTTCTATCTAGTATTTTTCTCTGCACTGGTTTTGGGGGTCATTTACGCTTTTTTCGTGCCTCACAAGTACGAATACGTCACTCTCGTTGGGCTTGCAGAGAAGGAGCCGGGTACCTTTATTGAAAAGCCGGGTACTGTTATTGCAACTCTGGAGAATCGTTGGCTTCCTGAATATCAGGCAATATATCAAGCAAGCCATAATCAACCCTTGCCGTTCGATATCAACTTCGTCAACCCCGAGAGTACCGCTTTGATTCGAATGTCTTCAGAAGCCTCAGTTGAGCAGAGTGAAGAGGTGAGGCGGGCGCACGCTCATTTGGTCAATGAGTTAGAGAAAAGTCAGTCGGCCGCAGTGTCGGTTGTAAAGGGGACTCTTGAGAGCCAGATAGAGTCTCTGTCTCAGACGGTCGGCATGTTGGAGAGTTACAACGACGCCGGCGAGGCAATAGCAGGAACCGTAGGAAAGCGCTTGTCGCTGGAAGCGACCCTGGAGTCAATTCAACCAATGGAAGTTCTGGCTAAAAGCCGAAAAAGCTCGGAGCCTATTGGTCCGGCGCGAACCCTGATCGTTGTTTTGGCAGGTATGCTCGGATTGATGGGAGGTGTTTTTTCCGCGTTCTTTATGGAGTTTGCCAGCGTTATGAGGGCCAGGGTGAGCGAAAGTTAGTCGATTTCCCTGCATTTGTGATCCTTTAACAATTCTTTACTGCGGTAAGCCTCTGAAACCGCACCTGTCAGACTTTTTGTCACTTGCTTGTCACGGGCGATGCCGTAAAATCGTCACGCTTCTGAAACAGAACATTCATCTACCGACAAGGAAATAGTTGGGATTCAGTTGTTCCCTTCCTTTTGTCTGTTTCCTGTCGATTTTCAGATTATTCATATTTATGACCTTAAAACACTGGGCCCTGGTCGGTGGGGCGGTAGCGTGCTTGAGCAGCCCCCCCCTTTGGGCGGCGCCCTGGCTTGAGCCGGGGGATTCACGGGCCAGGTTCGCGGCTCAGAAGTTGGCAGACCGTGGCCATATGGACCGTACTGTAAGCACCTGGCCGCTGATGTGGAGTGCCGTTCACAGTGGTTTGCAGCCCAGTGTGAGTGCGGATCATTCGTCCGTAGGCTCTGCCGCGGCTTACTTGCGTTTCGAGCAGGAACAGCAGGCGCAGCCTGGTGTTCGCGGTGAGTACAGTCTGTATGGCAGCAGCGAGATTCCCGGTATCCGTGGGTTCGATCGGAATGCTCTTGCGAAGGTTGGAACGGCAATCGATCTTCAGTGGCAGGGCGAAGTCTGGGCCCTTGGGCTCAACCCCGCCTACGCCCATAAACCCGATGATGATAAAGAGCTGCGCATCGATGGCTCCTATCTTGCGGCAGCAGCCGGCAACTGGGTACTCGGTGTGGGTGCAATTGACCGATGGTGGGGGCCAGGCTGGCAGTCCAGCCTTATCCTCTCCAACAACGCCCGCCCGATGCCGGCGCTTTGGATTAATCGGAACAATACCCACGCTTTCGAAACCCCATGGTTAAGCTGGGTCGGCCCCTGGCAGTTTACAGCGCTGGCCGGACAGTACGAGAGCGATCGCGCGGTACCGGATGCCAAACTCATTGGCATGCGCTTTACCTTCCGCCCCGTCGATGGCCTGGATATTGGCCTCTCCCGTGCGATTATGTTCGGTGGAGAGGGGCGGCCGGAAGGGGCGTCCACTATCTGGAATGCCCTGATCGGCCGGGATAATGGACAGCTTGAGGAGAACGATCCGGGCAACCAACTTGCCAGCGTTGATGCTCGATACGGTTTCTCTGTTGGCCAGCAAACAATGGGCATTTACGGCCAAATGATGGGGGAAGACGAAGCTGGTGCCTTTCCGGCCAGGAAATCCTGGCTTTTCGGGGCAGATTGGACCACCCAGCTATTTGCGGCCGATCAGCAATGGTTTGTTGAGTACACGAATACATTGGCTGATGACTTCCTGGGCGATGCGATGCCTAATCTGACATACGAGCATGCACGCTATCGTTCCGGCTACCGCTATTTCGGTCGCAGCATGGGCGCCAGTTTTGATGGTGATGCCGAGGCTGTCACCCTGGGAGCTTTCAACTTCTTGAAGAATGGCACAAACCTGAGCGCCAAGGTCAGTTTCGCAAGGCTTAACAAAGAGGGTGCTATTAGGACGGTCGTGCCGAACGACGAAATATTTTATACCGTGCCCGATGTTGATCAGAACGTAACCATTCTTGATGTAGGGTACGGAGCCAGATTGTTTGAAGGATGGCTGGACCTGAAGCTCCAAGCCACCGATAAGAAAATTAAGTACTTGGGTGGCGAAAAAGACCAGTGGTCTTTGGGTGCCGCCTGGACATACCGTTTTTAAATTGATCGAACCAAAAACGTCGGATCTCTAATTGTGAAGCTTAAGAATCTCTTGCTCCCCCTGGCCATGCTGCTCCCCGTGGCAGCCATCGCCCAGTCCATCAGTCAATCCCAGATCGAGCAATTCCAGAGCCTGCCCAGAGCCCAGCAGGAAGCCCTGGCCAGCCAGTATGGTGTTGACCTGGAAGACTTCCAATCCTCTCGGCAACGCAATCAGCGACCACGAGACGTTCAGGTAGTCGAGCGGACTGAAAGTACTTCGGATGAGGAATTGGCGCAGACGCCCAGAGATAAGGAGAAAGAGAAGAAAGGACAGCAAGCTGCTGAAAAAAACGGTGGTCTGAAGCCTTTTGGTTACGAGCTGTTTCGGGGCAGCCCAACCACCTTCGCTCCAGTAACCGAAATCCCCATCCCCTCCGAGTACACCCTTGGCCCGGGAGATGTATTGCGCATCCAGCTCTGGGGCAAGGAAAACCAGAATCTGGAACTGCCCATCGGCCGCGATGGCACCATCAGTTTTCCTCAATCTGGACCCATGAGCATCGCGGGCTTGAGCTTTGATGAGGCCAGGGAGCAGATCCGCAAGCAGGTATCTGAACAATACATTGGGGTTCAGGCCAGCGTATCGTTGGGCGAGCTTCGCAGCATGCGGGTATTCGTGCTCGGCGAAGCGCGTAACCCCGGTTCCTATTCAGTCAGTTCGCTCTCCACCATCACCAACGCCTTGTACGTCTCCGGTGGCATCAAACAAACTGGATCGCTGAGAAACCTCCAGCACAAACGCGACGGAAAGCTGGTAGGCACCCTGGATCTATACGATCTTCTGCTCAAGGGAGACAGCTCAAACGATAACCGTCTCCAGCCGGGCGACGTGATTTTTATTCCATCCGTAGGCAGGCGTGCGGGCATTGAGGGCGAGGTCCAACGCCCAGCGCTCTATGAGCTGGAAAGTGAGAACACCCTCGAGGACCTGGTCAGTATGGCCGGTGGCCTCACCCCTCAGGCGTACCCGCAGCGCATCAATATTGAACGCACCAACGAGGACTTCCTTAGAATCATTGCCGAGGCGGATTACACCGCAGCAAAAGGAAAGAGTGCGCGAATCCAGGCGGGTGACATAGTAACTATTCCTTCTATTTCAGATATTACTGGCCAGTACATTGAAATCCGTGGCGCAGCCACCCGTGCCGGCCGCTTCGCCTGGATGCCGGGCATGCGTGTGAGTTCGATAATCAATAACCTGGACGCAGACCTAACACCGGTTGCGGACAAGCGCTACGCGGCAATCGTTCGCACCGATGACAAGACCGACACCATCTCGGTTTTGAACCTGCGGCTGCGCAAGGCTATACAAAATTCGGGCAGTGCATTTGATCTTCTACTTGAGGAGAAGGACCAACTGCTGATTTTTTCCGATGCCGGAAAAGTGGAGGGCGGTGAAGAGGGACGGGAGTTCACTCGCGAAAGCCTTTTCGAGCCAGTGCTACGCCGCCTGAAGAGCCAAGCCACTCCCTCTTCGCCGCAAAAGACTATTCGCATTACCGGTCCCGTTCGATACCCGGGTGAGTATCCCATGCCGGCGTCCAGGCAGCTCTCAGATGCGATTTTTGTGGCAGGTGGTTTGAAGGACTCTGCCTCTCTCTATCACGCTGAAGTCGCTCGCTATACAACTGATGAAAACGGTATTGGTAAGACAAATATCCTCAATGTAAATCTGGCTGACGCCATGGCCGGTAACGGCAACTTGGCGTTGCAAAGTAGGGACAGGATTCTGATCAAATCCATCCCGGAATTTGCGAAGACAAGTACCATCGAGCTGCAGGGCGAAGTACGTTACCCGGGCGTGTACACCTTCCGGGACGGCGAAACGCTCAAAGAAGTTATTGAGCGCGCCGGTGGACTAACTGATAACGCGTTTCCGAGAGGCGCGGTATTCACCAGGGAAAAGTTACGCCGCCTTGAAGCTCAACGCCTTCGCGAAGCGGAAGAGCGCCTTCAGGGAGACCTGCTCGGGGTCCGGCTTGAAGGCGATGGACTGGCAGGAGAGAGTGCGGATCGAGCGCAACAGGTTGAGGATCTGCTTGAGGATGTCCAAAGCAGTCGTCCGGTCGGTCGAATGGTGGTGAATCTCGAAGCGGTTGTGAATAACGAAGACTACCAAGCGATCCGCCTTCAGGATGGCGATACGCTGACTGTTCCAACCATTCCCCAGTCCGTCACCGTATTCGGCGAAGTTCAATTCCCCACCAGCCACCTACACCAGGCCGGCTTAACTGTGGATGACTACCTCGAACGCTCTGGTGGGCCGACGCGCCAGGCCGACGAAAGCAGGGTTTATGTGGTAAAAGCCGATGGTTCCGTAATGCTGCCCGAGAAAAGCCGCTGGTTTGGCAGTCGCAGCCAACAGCTTGAACCTGGTGACACGATCATTATGCCAATCGACGTGGACCGCCTGAATCAGTTGGAACTGTGGACAAACGTCAGCCAGATTGTTTACCAGATTGCACTTGGTGCCGCTGCGGTGGGGAATCTGTGATGACCCAGATACCTGACAAACAGAGTTTCGCGGATGATCAAATAGATATAAGGGAGCTGGTATTAGCGCTGTGGCAAGGAAAATGGTTAATAGTCATTTGCGTCATCGTTTTTGGAATAATCGGTGCGGCCTATGCTTTTAGTCAGCCAAATATCTACAAAGCAACAGCGCTTTTAGCCCCCGCCCAGAATGAAGGAGGGAGTAGACTCGGAGGACAACTTAGCGGCTTGGCCAGCTTGGCAGGCGTTGACTTGGGAGGCGGAGAAACAAATACCACCGCAATCGCTAAGGAAGTACTACAATCCCGGGCATTCCTAACTCGGTTTATTCGAAAGCACGGTCTGGAGGCACCGCTTTTAGCTACAAAAGGCTGGGATCCGAAGACTCAAGAGTGGGAATACGATCCAGAATTATATGATTATGAAAGCGCAGAATGGCTTCAGTACGAGAATGTAAAGGGAGCAATGCCCTCTGCTTGGGATCTCGTGTTGGCTTTCAGAGAAAAGCTCAATATGGTGGATAACAAGGACAATGGAATGATCACGCTCAGTTTGTCCAGTTTATCCCCAAAGGCTGCGAAAGAGTGGGTGGATTTGTTAATCCGGGATATAAACGAGCATATGCGAGAGCAGGATGTCGAAGAGGCTGAAGCTAGGGTTGAATATTTGGAAGACAAGCTATCGGAGACGAGCATCGCCGGCATGCAGCAGGTTTTCTATCAGCTCATTGAAAGTGAAACGCGAACAATAATGCTGGCCAGTGCTCAACGTGAATATGTTTTCAGGATTATAGACCCTGCGGTGATTCCGCAGGAGCCAAGCAAACCGAAGCGAATTACAATTGTAGTAATAGCAGTAATGCTCGGTCTGTTTCTTGGTTTTTTGATTGTTTCATTGAAACAGTTAATGTTCCGTCCATCTTAGTGGCTCATCGACTATTTTTAGGTAACTTATCGAAAAATTACGAATAGATTGTGAATAAAAAACCTCTCATATCTGCCGTCACCCGGAAAACATCAGTGAGCGAGACCAGTAATTGAAAAATTCTAAAGGCTTAAAACGGCTGTTTAGCGAAGACGCTGCCAGAGCCTTTAAAGGAATGGCGACTATGGCTGTCGGAAGTGGACTCGGTCGCCTGATAAGTCTTTTGGCTATACCATTCGCAACTCGAATATACACTCCCGAAGGCTTTGGTGTGCTGGCAGTATTTACCTCATTGGTCACTATCCTTGCTCCAATTGTGTCTTTGCGCTACGTGTTAACTCTTCCATTGCCACGCCAAACAGGCACTGCTTTAAACCTCTTACTTCTCTCCTTTGGCCTTATATTAGCTGGCACAGCATTTATTATGCTTGCTTTGGCTATTTTCTCCGAGCCAATGCTAAACTTTTTTTCAATGGCTGCGATTGTTCCCTGGTGGTGGTTAATTGGGATCGGTGTGCTAGTTACGGCAACTTATGAATTAATGACTTTCTGGGCGACACGTAGACGCGCATACGGGATAATCGCTAAAACAAATATTATTCAAAACAGCGCGGGTGCTCTTGCAACCATTGGATTAGGTGTTGTTGGGCTTAATCCACTTGGTCTTCTACTGGGCGCGATCATAGCCAAGGGCGGAGGGCTCTTTTGGCTACTTCGAGATTTCAAGACCGATCTCTTTCGTATTCCTCAGGCAATTACGGCAAACCGATTGGCCACTGCTGCAGGTTTCTACAGGGATTTTCCATTTTATCGCGTGCCTTCCCAGTTTCTTATGGTGTTCTCTCAGCAGGCTCCCTTGCTCTTCGCTGCCGCCGTATATGGTGCCGAATTAACAGGTCAACTAAGTTTGGCGTTGATGGCATTAGCGATACCGGTAACGCTTGTTGGAGAAGCAATGGGAAAAGCACTGTATGCAGAAGCTGCCGCTATTGGCAAAAGCGGTTCTGATCGGATCTATCAAATGACGAAAGACACCCAGAAAAAATTATTTTTGGTGTCTATTCCTTCGGGGCTTGTACTGTTCTTTTTCGGCGAACAGATTTTTTATCTCGTATTTGGCCAAGAGTGGGAAGCTTCTGGAAAGTTTGCCTCTTTGTTGAGCATTTACATCGTATTTCATTTCACCTCTGCACCACTGGTCCAGCTCTTAAATATCATGGCCAATCAGTCAACCTTTCTTAGGATAAATGTGGTGAGAGTCCTCTCTATCTTGGCTCTCTTCAGTTTCGTGTTTTTTACTAAAATTGCAGCCGCGAGATTTATTTTTCTGTACTCAATTTTAATGGCTTTTTTTTATATCTATGTTTCTGTTTTAGTGATGCATATTCTTAAGAAAAAATCCGATCAGGTTCGAGCCGATTGCTTATGAAAGCTAATATAAATTTGCTCAGGTTGTTTTTTGGGTCGCATTCGGCACGTTGTGACGAATTGGTTCGGGTAATGAACAGACTTAGCAAATCAGGATATGAAAAGATCTCGCGATTTTTATCCCGTAGGCTTCAGGCTCGTGGCCTCTATATTTCGCCTCTTGCTAGAATTTCTGAGTCAGTTTCTTTCCCCCACCCAGTTGCGATTGTGATTGGCGATGGATGCGTTGTCGAGGCAAATGTTCGGATATATCAGAATGTGACTCTTGGCGGAGCCAGAATGGGCGATTGGCAGGCCGGAAATTATCCAACTATAGGCGCCGGCACGGTTATTTTTGCCGGCGCAGTTGTTGTTGGAAACATAAGTATTGGTAAAAATTGCATTATCGGTGCCAATTCCGTTGTTTTACGTGATGTTCCCGATAATTCGGTTTGCGTAGGTGCCCCTGCAAGGGTTGTTTCTCAGAATATTGAAGAGAGTTAGGAGAATAATGAGTTTTTTAAAAGTTAGGCCCTCACGGCTACAGGGCGTTGTGGATATTTCAGGTGCGAAAAATTCAGCTTTGAGGCTTTTGGCTGCAAGTCTTCTTACGGAAGAGAAAGTGACGTTAACCAATTATCCAGCGCCCTTGCTAGATGCGCAGATTCACGTTGGGATGGTCGAAGCTCTGGGTAAATCAACGATTTGCGAAAACGACAAGCATATCGAGATAACTGAGGGGAAAAGGCTATCCACTACGTTGAACTGGGAGGGGCGCTCAATCAGGAATACCCTTTTGGTGCTTGGTGCGCTTACTACCCGTCTTGGAGAGGGTAAAGTTCCGCTTCCAGGCGGGTGTAAACTAGGTGAACGTAAGTTCGATCTACATGTAATGTTGCTTGAGAGGCTTGGAGCGACAGTCTGGGAGGAGGGTGAGTACCTCTGCTGTTCGGCACCTTCAGGGGGGCTGGTTGGCTCGGATATCCACCTCCCTTTACGATCCACGGGCGCAACTGAAAACGCAATTATTTGTGGAACGCTTGCAAAAGGAATTACCCGCGTCTGGAATCCGCACATACGGCCGGAAATAATGGATCTTATTTCAATGCTGCGGAAAATGGGAGCGAAGATATCTGTTTTCGGACAAGAGCATATTGAGATCCAAGGGGTTGAGGGACTCCAAGGAACAGAGCATGAGGTGATTGCAGACAATATGGAGGCGATTACCTGGTTGGTTGGCTCAGTTATGACAGGTGGCGATGTGGAGATTTCTGGTTTCCCATACGCGGACTTGGAGGTCGTGCTTGCCCATCTCCGATCTGCCGGCGCTAAAATTTTTCGAAATGAAGACTCTCTCATCGTTCGCGGAGGGACCTGCTACCCGATAGAAATCAGCACTGGTCCTCACCCGGGGATTAATTCAGATGTGCAGCCAATTTTAGCGGCGTGGGGAGCGTGTGCAAAAGGAGAGTCTCGTATCGTGGATTTACGCTTCCCCGGGCGGTATGGATACGCTGAAGAAATGGCTCGAATGGGAGTTAAGCATGAAATCCGGGGGGACATGTTGGTTCTACATGGTAACGGGGGAGATCTGAATGGAGCTCTAGTTCGTGCACTCGATTTAAGAGCTGGAGCTGCTTTAGCTCTCTGTGGTCTTGTAGCAAAAGATGAAACGCTGATTTCAGATGCTTGGCAGATTGGAAGAGGTTACGTCAATTTCGATAGAAAGTTGCGTGAGCTCGGAGCGGCTGCTGAATGGATCGACTAAGTCAAAGCGCAATCGAAGAATTGAAGAGTCTTTGTCCCGAAGGGTTGCAGGAACAGGTTCCGTTATCCCGGATTAGCGCATGGGGGATTGGTGGCTCTGCAGACGTTGTAATACGGCCCTCGTCGGCGTCACAGCTTTCTGAGATACGAAAGTGGATGCTGTTTCGGCAAATACGTCCTGTGGTTATTGGGCTAACCAGCAATTTATTATTTGCTGATGAAGGTTGCCGAGCACCCATCATTCAGATAGCGAACAATATGGCGTCGATGTATGTCAGAGGTACTGAGGTGGTTGCGGAAGCTGGGATTTGGGTTCCAGGTTTTTCACGTACCATGATGCAAAACTGTTTGGCAGGTGCCGAACACATTTGCGGAATTCCTGGAACCCTCGGCGGGTTAATCTGCATGAATGGCGGCAGCCAACGCAAGGGTGTTGGAAGCAATGTGCTCAAGGTTCAGAGCGTCGCTTCAGACGGTAAAGTGATTGAGCGATCTGCAGACGAATGTGAGTTTGCGTACAGGAAATCAGTCTTCCAAAGTAATGGAGAGATCATAACGGCAGCCACTCTTAGGTTCGATAGCAGAAGTGACAATCGTGAAATACGCAGAGAAATGCTATCGATACTTCGGGGGCGGCGCAAAAAATTCCCCCGAAAGTTGCCCAACTGCGGATCTGTTTTCAAGAGCAACCCTGCAATGTATGCAGAGATTGGCCCTCCCGGAGCAGCAATTGAGAAAATTGGATTCAAAGGGTTCAAGCGTGGTGGTGCACAAGTGTCGCCGATGCATGCAAACTTCATTGTGAACACTGGGAATGCGAAAGCGAAGGATGTACTAGAGATTATTGTGGAAATACAATCCGCTGTTGAGCGAAATACTGGATACAAGATGGAGGTAGAAGCCTGTTATGTATCTCATGAAGGAAAAGTAATGCCGGCGGATTGTGTATTTTAGTCCTTTTTCGAAGCCAAAAGCGTGATCATTTCATATTAATGTATCTGTACAAAAGAATTCTCAAAGCACCTGAGTATCTTCAATAATGAGTTCTGAGAGTCAAGCTAGCGTTACTATTATATCTGTTTTTTACAATAGAGAGGGATACGTCGATAGATCAATTAAGAGTATAGTTGATCAAACATATCCGAACGTAAATATACTCCTGGTCGACGATGGGTCCAAAGATAAAACCTATGATGAATTAAAAAAATTTGAATCATCAAAAGTAACGGTCGTTACTCACGAGAATAAAGGATTTACCAAATCTATTGCAGATGCTCTTAAGGGCATAAAAACTGACTATATAGCAGTACACGGAAGTGGGGATATAAGTTACCCACATCGAATAGAGAAGCAGGTTCAAGCTCTTGAAGCTGACCCTGACGCGATAATGTGTGGTGTGGCCAGCCAGAACATTCACCATGAGTCACTTATGCCGATTGACTCACAAACTTTTCCTAGAGCGAAAGTGTATGTTTCGGATTTTTTCAAGGGCACGCCGTTTACCCATGGATCAGTAGTATACCGAGCAAGTGAATACCATCGTTTTGGTGGGTACGACCCACGGCTTACCTATACGCAAGATTGGGATTTATGGCTAAGAATGTTAAAGGCCGGAGGGTATGCCCTATTTCTTGAGGAAATGTTATATGCGCGGATAAACTTTCCTAATGGAGCGAGCAATTCAGCAGAAAAGGCGGTAAATCAGTTTTTACATGGTCGAGCAGTCCATTATCTATTCAATAATGAAGATGTTGACCGCAACGAATTTCTGAAAAACGGTGTAACTACTGAGCTATTTCGAAGTGACCCTTATTTGAGAGCGGAAATGCGGGCGGGGTTATCGAGGAGAGCACTTCGACTGAGAATAAATGGCATGAAAGAAGAGTCGGATCAATTGATAAAATTTATGGCTATGGAAGAAATGCCTGTTACTAAATTTGATAGATCGGTATTTTTGGTGGTCTCTGTATTCGAGTTAATGGGCGCAGATTTGCGGAATCTGTCCGCTTTTCTCAGACGCTTGGTAAATGCCGTGAGGTATTATCGGTAGATTTTTCGATATCATCATTTCTGAATTACTTATGCGTGGGTTGTCGAGCCTAATGAAATAAAAACGGTTTAGATTTCTCGATGGAATACTGGTGTGACGAAGGTGTATTAATTATCTCTTTCCCATAAGCATCGACCCTTACAGGACTGATGCTTTAATTTTTCAAAAACCAGAATTGAAATTAAAGTTAACCGAGATATGAAATACTCTCCGTATTCTTAACTATGAACTATGTTGGTGCTCGTATTAAAAATACTGTTCCTCGACCTTCTTGCATAAGTTACGTACAAGGTGTTGTGAGTGGACGTTTTGCTCTATGCATTATTTTTTTGTTTCTTGGTTGCGGTGCCGTGCTTTCCTTAATGAATCACGTCCCTGTTTATAAGGCCTCCGTCGTAATTGAAATAATCAACGCGCGATCAAACTTGGAGCTTAGTGAAGAAATAAATTATAATGAGAAGCCCTTAATTACGGCGTACTCAGAAAGTATTTCCCAAGATGTGGCTATTCTAGAAATGGTTCTACGGTCAGATGGCTTCGTAGAGTATTTCAAAGAGCAGGTAATCAAAGAAAAGTGCGAACCTAGATTAAATAATCTACTAGGCTCATCGCCAAAATGCATTAGTGAAAATGGCAGAGAAGTTTCGGATGTTAGTGTTTTAGAGACTGAAATGTCCTTAGAAAAGTTTAAGCAATCGGTCGATTTATGGAAAAGGCAAGGAAGCCCGACTGCAGTCTTGAGTTTGAAAAATCAAAGCCCTGCCGAATCGAAGAGATTAGCGAATTTGTTAGCCAGCGAGCTCGACAACTATCTTAGAGGATTAGATTTGGACTTTAGGAAAGGCCGTCTATCAAATTTGCTAAAGCATTCGAATTCTCGGATTACTTCGGCAACATCTAATTTAATGCATGATAAGATTGAGCAAGAAGTAAATAAGATTTTAATTATCGAAGCAAGAGAGCATTATGTATTGAGGATACTAGATCCCGCAACGCTTCCTAAGACCCCGCTGTTTCCTAGGAAGTCAGATGTTTTTCTGTTCGTTCTAGGATGTGCCGCCGTGTTTCTCAGCTTGTATCTCGCCTTTATTAGAGAGTCGCGACGTTAGCTTTGTCATTTTTGTTAGTTTCTGATTAATCTTAAAAAGTCGTTCCCTCCTATATTTTTTAGCAATGCTTGTTGTAGGGCTCACCATGTCGGATTTTTATTACCAAGCATTATCAATCTCCTTTACGATATCCTTGCTTCTTGTTTTTGTTTCCATTGTGAGGTACAGAGCGATTGGCTTGGTGGAATTCTATGTATTATTTGCTTGGTTTTGGGCTTATTTTAGGCCGGTACTGATTGAGTACTGTTCAGGTTCTATAAATTTGGACTTGTATTTTTGGGATGCTGATTACTACGCATATGGCGCATATTTTACTTTCATTGCGCTACCGTTATTTCAACTTGGCGCTTTGCTCTACTATGGGAAAATAGCTCAAGGCGAACTTTCTGTTCATAAAAGACTCGAGAGTAGACTGGAAATCAAGAAATCCTTACAGGATTTGGCTAAGTTTTCAGCTTTTGTGTTCTTTGGTATTTCTATCTTGATTGTTCTCGCCTACGGGGCAAAGATACTTCCATGGAATCGCTCTGGAGCGTTATCAGTAGAGCTGCCTGGTTTTACTGTAGTTTACCAAATCGTTTCAATTTTGGGATTTCTTGGAATTGTGTCGAGCGTTTTTCTGCTCTTCATAGAAGGCAAGATCAAGTATCTTTGGTATCTATTGTTGTTCGTTGCATTTTTTCTTTTGATAGGCCGTCGCGGCAGAATTGTTATGCCGATCATTTTCTCGTGTTTTATCATTACATATTGCCTTTTTAATGATAGAGTTTTCGGTAATATCAGGAAGGTTAAGTTTAGTTATATTTTAATTTTTGCGGTTGTCGTATTTGTTGTTTTCTACGGGAAGAGCTTTGTCTACTCTTATTTTACTGAAGGTTTATCGAGTAGAGGAGGTGATGCTGCCAGTCTTTGTTCGGTGGTAAAGAAAGGGCATCAAGAATATGACTTATTGTGGCCGGCAGTAATAGAGACCGAAGACAGTTTCTCGGTGTTGACATTGCCACTTTCAACGCTAGCGTCCTTTATACCGCATAAGACCCGGTTGCTTGAGTATCAAGAATTCTATAGCTCGACTGATAGATTGATGACTAAATACAATTGGGATGGTTACTTTCATATGAAATTTGGCGTTTCGCCAAATATGGTACAGTTCTACTTTCTTTACTTTGGTACGGCCGGTATTATCATATTTGTTTTTTTGGGTTATCTTTCAAGGTTGCTTGAACGCAAAATCTTGAGAAAATTTCTTATGGGAAAAGTTTTTTTCGCTCTTTTTCTATATCTTGTTGTTGCGTTAATGCAATCGGCCTTTGATTTTTTTGGTAAGTATCTCCTTGTTCAGATGGTCTTTTTGTGGATAACCTATATTTTATTTTGTTTGTTTTTGAAGACAAGAAGTGTTCGTTTAAGATAATTCGATAGAGAATCTTTCATCGGGCTGATCTCTTGACGTTTTTTAATGTCTCCACGATAAATTAAGTCATTTATTTAGCGTTTTTGGTTGGGACTATACAATTTATGTGTTGGTATCGAAAGTTGCGTATTGTTTATGTGATTACTAGGTCTGATGTTATGGGCGGCGCAAGTGTTCATTTGCTTGATCTCGCGCAAGGAATGCAAGAGCTTGGTCACGATGTAACAATTTTGGTAGGTGGGAACGGCTTGGTGGTCCAACGAGCGAAAGCGCGAGGCTTGAGCTGCGTACCTGTTGAACACCTAGTTAGAGAGATAAGAATTTTCGAAGATTTTCGAGGTTATTTGGAGATTCGTTCCAGGTTGGCTGAACTAACACCAGATATTGTTCATTTACATTCAGCAAAGGCCGGAATACTGGGTAGGTTTGCCGCCAAGTCTCTCAATATTCCCTGCGTTTATACGGCCCATGGTTGGCCATTCACGGAAGGTGTATCGGAGGGAAAACGTCGGATTTATAAGCTTATAGAGCGTGTGATGGCGGGTTTATGTTCGAAGATTATAACTGTCTCTAATTATGATCGAGCCATCGCCTTGGACTCTAATGTTGGTTCAGAAGAAAAGTTGGTTACGGTTCATAATGGAGTTCCTGATCTTGATTCGCGATCTCTATCCGAGGATGAGGGCGAAGCAAAGGAATTGGTACGTCTGATTATGGTGGCCAGGTTCGAAGAGCCTAAAGACCAAAAGCTGTTGCTGGAGGCTCTCTCTGAGCTCTCGCATTTGCCTTGGGTGATGGAGTTTGTTGGAGATGGTCCCAAGTTGGAGTCCATGAAAGAACTGACAGTTGAGTTGGGGTTGGGGGATAAAGTTTATTTTCTCGGATCTCAGGGGAATGTCGCCGCAAACTTGAGGAGGGCCGATTTGTTCGTTTTGATTTCACGTTGGGAAGGTCTTCCATTAACTATTCTTGAAGCGATGAGGGCTGGACTGCCCGTTGTTGCCTCCAATGTTGGCGGGGTCAGTGAGGCTGTCATAGATGGTGAGACTGGTCTCCTTGTCCCGAGGGATGGAAAAGGGGACCTCGAAAGGACTCTTTGTAGGCTCGTAACAAATCCTCAGGAGCGCCTGGAAATGGGGCTAGCAGGAAGGTCGCGATATGATTCGGAATTCACCTTCGAAGCAATGAGGCAGAAGACTTTGATGGTGTATCGAGATGTCCTCTCGGTAGAGAGTTCCAATGAGCTACCGCCAGAGGTGGGTATAAGGTGAGGCTATTAATTACCGGAGCAAACGGATTCTTGGGTCGCCATTTGTGTGAGCATTTTCTTGAGTGCTCAGGTATCGAGGTAACCGGGTTGGTTCGGCGTTCGATCGCGGATCAAGCAATGAGGTATATGGTTGTCTCAGGTTTGGATAGGGCGTCCGACCTTTCCAAGGCTGTTTCAGGGCAGGATGTTGTAATTCATGCGGCGGCTAGAGCGCACGTGGCCAAGGAGTCTGTGCCTAATGCACTGGAAGAGTATCGAAAAGTAAATGTTGAAGGTACTTTGAACTTGGGCCGTGTGGCTATTAAAGCGGGGGTGAAGCGGTTCATTTTTATAAGCTCAATTGGTGTGAACGGAAGCCTTAACTCTAAACCATTTACTGAATCTGACGCCCCTGCTCCAACCGATCTCTATGCCAAGTCAAAGCTAGAGGCGGAGGTTGCGCTTTGGGATCTCACTCGAGATTCAAATATGGAGCTAGTGGTTATACGTCCCCCGCTTGTCTATGGCCCTAATGCTCCAGGCAACTTTGGCTCACTGATGCGGTGGATCGAGAATGGCGTTCCGCTTCCCTTGGGCGCGGTCAAGAATAAACGCTCATTGGTCAGTGTGGATAATCTTGTGGACCTTGTGGCTACATGTGTTGAACATCCTGCCGCCGGCAACGAACTGTTCCTGGCGGGTGATGGTGAAGATCTGTCAACCACTGAGCTTCTGCAGCAAGTGGCTAAAGGCATGGGTAAGTCTGCATACTTGGTGCCGGTTCCTGCCAGCATACTGATCTTGGTGGCTACGGCATTAGGGAGAAAGACTATGGCTCAACGGCTGCTAGGGTCTTTGCAGGTTGATATATCTAAAGCCCGAAACGTTCTTGGCTGGCAACCGCCGCTGAGTTTGGAAGAAGGGTTTAAGCGTTGCGTATCCGGTCAATGAGGATTACTTGTGATTCGTCTGTTCGATTTTATGTTTGCCCTTTTGGGCTTGATACTCGGTTTTCCAGTGTTGCTGGTGTTGGTTCTGATTGGCCTGTTCGACACAGGCTCTCCTGTTTTTTGCCAGGAGCGGGTAGGGCGCTACAAAAGACCGTTCACACTGATTAAATTCCGCACGATGAAGAAAGACACTGCTTCCGTTGCAAGCCACTTGGCGAACGCGAGCGCCATCACGCCCTTTGGTCGTTTTCTGCGCAGAACCAAACTGGATGAGCTCCCGCAGCTTTGGAATGTTCTGAAAGGCGAAATGAGCTTGGTCGGCCCTAGGCCTTGTTTGTTTAATCAGGAAGAATTGATAACCGAACGTGAAATTCTTGGTGTTTTGAGGGCCCGGCCGGGGATCACCGGCTTGGCTCAGATAAATGACATAGATATGTCCACTCCCCGCCTTCTCGCGGAAACTGATCATAAAATGCTTGAAAATCTTAGTCTTGTAGCTTATTTCAAGTACATATTTTTGACCGTTGCCGGCAAAGGCGCTGGTGATCGGGTTCCCGGAAAGCACTGAATCTGACTCGCCCAGTTCTCGGCTGGCTCGCACCTTTGGAGTTTTAAATGAAAATTGCCATCGCCGGCACAGGATACGTCGGTCTATCCAACGCAATGCTGCTTGCCCAACATAATGAAGTGGTTGCTCTGGATATCGACAAGGAGAAAGTAGCGCTGCTCAACAGCGGGAAAAGCCCTATTGTTGATCCAGATATTGCTGACTTCCTGGTAAACCGTAACCTGAAATTTATGGCAACCCTGGATAAACGTTCGGCCTATGTCGGGGCTGACTATGTCGTAATTGCCACGCCAACGGACTACGACCCGGAGACGAACTACTTCAACACCAGAACGGTGGAATCTGTTATCCAAGATGTACTAAGCATTAACCCTACCGCCGTGATGGTAATCAAATCTACGGTCCCGGTGGGGTATACAAAGGAGGTTTGCGCACGGTTCAACACAGAGAATATTATTTTCTCACCGGAATTTTTGCGTGAAGGGAAAGCCCTGCACGACAATCTGTATCCATCTCGTATTATTGTAGGTGAGCGCTCTGAGCGGGCGGAGGTTTTTGCTGGGCTGCTGAGGCAGGGGGCCATTAAGCAGAATGCGCCGACTCTCTTCACGGATAGCACGGAAGCCGAGGCGATCAAATTGTTCTCAAATACTTACCTTGCCATGCGAGTGGCTTATTTCAACGAGCTGGATACCTACGCGGCAACCCACGGGCTGGATACTCGTCAGATTATCGATGGTGTGGGGTTGGATCCGCGCATAGGCAACCATTACAACAACCCATCCTTCGGTTATGGTGGTTACTGTCTCCCTAAAGATACCAAACAGTTGTTGGCCAATTACGAGGATGTGCCCAATAATCTAATAAGGGCGATTGTGGATGCCAACCGAACACGAAAGGATTATATCGCCGATGATATTCTCCGGAAGAATCCAAAAGTCGTCGGAGTTTATCGACTGGTGATGAAATCGGGGTCTGATAATTTCCGGGCCTCTGCCATTCAGGGCATCATGAAGCGTATCAAGGCAAAAGGCATTGAAGTCGTTATCTACGAACCTGAGCTGGACGAGGAGGAGTTTTTCCACTCGAGAGTGGTCCGTGATCTCGCTGAATTCAAGTCCATCTCTGACGTTGTACTGGCAAACCGGCGTAGTGAGAATCTGCTGGACATTGAAGACAAAGTCTACACTCGTGACTTGTTCGGCAGCGACTGATGTGTGGTGATGAAGCACGGTTTTCACGCTTGGAAGAATGGTCTGAGGAAGGGATGCTATGTTTGAACGATTTTTAAATCTTTCCCGGTTCCACAAACGGTTAGTTTCCGTTTTTGTGGATGTTTTAGCACTTTTTTTTGCGCTTTGGGCTGCTTTCTCGCTCCGCCTTGACCAGCAGGTTTGGATTCCCAATCAGGGGCAACTAGTTGTCTGTGGGCTAACCGTTGTCTGCACTATTGGTGTTTTTATAAAACTGGGGCTTTATCGGGCTGTTGTCCGCTATCTGAGTGACCGTGCGTTTTTGACGGTTATCTCTGGTGTCGTTATCTCCGCAATTACTCTAATTCTTTTGGGATATTGGCTTGAGATACAGGTGCCGCGGTCCGTACCGATCATCTATGGTGCCTTAGCGTTTATTTTCGTAAGTGGCACCCGCATGACCGTTCGGATGCTCGTACATCGGCCGAAGAATCGGAACAAGCAGTTTGTCGCGATTGTAGGTGCAGGTGAAACCGGCCTGCAGCTTGCGAATGCTCTTGAACAGGGCACGGAGTACCACCCCTGTGCTTTTATTACTCTCCGTAAGGGCAATCATCGGGCACTGGTGAACGGAATTCCTGTTTATGACATCAGTCACATCGAGCGTGCTGTCAAGGAACACCGCATCAAACGGCTACTTTTGGCGCTAGATGCAAATTCTGGGATTGATCGCAAGCGCTTGCTTAAGAAGCTCGAGCCGTTGGCCATTCCGGTTCAGACTGTTCCCACAATGTCCGAGCTTGTAGCAGGCCAGGCGCGAATTAATGATGTTCGGGATTTGGAGATTGAGGATTTGCTGGGGCGAGACCCTGTTCAGCCAGATAATGCTCAAGTGGCTAGGAGCTTGTATAACGGAGCAGTGATGGTGACAGGAGCTGGGGGATCGATTGGGTCGGAGCTTTGTCGCCAGATCATCCAGCATCGCCCGTCCAAGCTGGTTCTGTTTGAGCAGTCGGAATATTCCCTTTATGCAATTGAACGTGAGCTTCAAGCTATTAACCGAATTGAGGGCCTTTCAGTAGAGATTCACGCATTGCTTGGTAGCGTTACTCATCGACGCCGATGCGAAATTGCTATGAGAAGCTTTGGTATTGAGACGGTTTATCATGCCGCTGCCTACAAGCACGTGCCTCTTGTGGAGCACAACGTTATCGAGGGTGTTCAGAATAACGTTTTTGGTACTTTTCATGTTGCAGAGGCCGCTATCGCCGCTGGGGTTAAACGCTTTGTTTTGATTTCGACAGATAAGGCGGTGCGCCCTACCAATGTAATGGGGGCCAGTAAGCGAATGGCCGAGCTCGTGCTTCAGGGGTTGGCCCAACGGCAGTCGGACACGATCTTCTCCATGGTTCGGTTCGGTAATGTGCTGGGGTCTTCCGGGTCTGTGGTACCGCTGTTTCGAGATCAGATTCGCGATGGCGGACCGGTAACAGTAACCCATCCGGACATCATTCGTTATTTCATGACCATCCCTGAGGCGAGCCAGTTGGTTTTGCAGGCTGGCAGTATGGGCCAGGGTGGAGAGGTGTTTGTACTCGATATGGGCGAGCCCGTGAAGATTGCGGATCTGGCTCGCAAAATGATTCATCTTATGGGGCTCCTGGAAAAGACGGATGACCGACCGGATGGAGATATTGAGATTGTGTTCTCCGGACTGCGGCCTGGAGAGAAGTTGTATGAGGAGTTGTTGATTGGCGATAATCCTCAAGGCACTGCCCATCCCCGAATCATGATGGCCCGAGAAGCTTCTATGCCGTGGGAAGAAGTGGAACAGACGCTCAACGGATTGATTCGAGCCAGTCATGAGTTCGATTGCCAGGGCATTGTCGACATCCTGAAAAGTGCGCCGACTGGTTTTTCGCCAAATGGAAGCGTTGCGGATCTTGTGTGGTGCAATGGCGCCAAAGATGTCATACCCTTTCAAGTAGAAAAGGTGAGACAGCTTCATCAGTGAGTTCGTTAGCTAATTGAACAGGGACTGGCAGTCGTCGCTGGCAGATGTTCGCTTTTGGAACGTATTTCTTGATTATGGACAAGATCAAAACGCTTTGTGTTTTTGGCACCCGCCCTGAAGCCATCAAAATGGCTCCGCTTGTACTTAGATTAGCTTCTGACGCCCGCTTTGATGCGGGCGTTTGTGTAACTGGCCAACACCGGGAGATGCTGGACCAGGTGCTGGAACTCTTTGGCATTCGTCCGGATTTTGATTTGAATATCATGAAGCCCGGGCAGGACCTTACCGATGTGCTGACGGGTATTCTGGTAGGTATGCGAGACGTTCTCTCCAGGGCGCGTCCGGACATTGTGCTGGTTCACGGTGACACGGCCACTACTTTCGCGGCTTCCCTTGCTGCCTATTATCAACAGATTCCGGTAGCACATGTGGAGGCGGGATTGCGCACGGGCAACCTCTATTCGCCATGGCCGGAGGAGGCGAACCGTAAGCTGACAGGCGTACTCACACGCCTTCATTTCGCGCCCACGCCTAAATCGGCTGAAAACCTCGCACGGGAAGGTGTTCCACCATCCCATATAGAGGTTACCGGAAACACGGTCATCGATGCGCTCCTGACAGTGGTTGCGCGCGTGGATGCTGATCACCAGTTGCGTTCGGGGTTTGAAGAGCGCTTCGATTTTCTGGACAGCAATAAGAAGCTGATTCTGGTTACTGGCCATCGACGAGAAAGCTTCGGCGGAGGGTTCGAGCGAATTTGCCAGGCACTTGCGAAAGTGGCGAAACGGTACCCGGACTGCCAGATCCTGTATCCGGTTCATTTGAATCCCAATGTTCAGGAGCCTGTGCGGCGGTTGCTTGGGGGCATTGATAACATTCGGCTGATAGAGCCCCTGGACTATTTACCGTTTGTTTATTTAATGAATAGGTCTCACATAATTCTGACCGATTCAGGCGGTATACAGGAAGAGGCGCCCTCTCTTGGCAAGCCGGTTCTGGTGATGCGTGAAACCACAGAGCGCCCTGAGGCGGTAGATGCCGGCACGGTTCGCCTGGTGGGGACTGATGTCGATTTGATCGTGAGTGAGGTTGAGCGCCTGCTAACTGACGAGGCGGCTTACAAGGAAATGGCGTTTGCCCATAACCCGTACGGGGATGGCAAGGCCTGTGATCGCATTGTTGAAGTCCTGTCACACAGGGAATGGTAGAGAGGTTAAGGATATGGCTGTTGGTACGATTTGCGTTGTAGGGCTTGGGTATATAGGCCTGCCTACGGCGGCCGTGTTTGCGTCCCGAAAGTTCAAGGTTTTTGGTCTGGATGTGAACAAGGAGGTGGTGGACTCAATAAACCGGGGCGAGGTTCACATTGTTGAGCCCGACCTTGACATGGTCGTCAATGCGGCAGTAATGCAGGGATACCTGCGAGCTACTTCTAAGGCGGAGCCGGCGGATGCGTTCCTGATTGCAGTGCCGACGCCCTTCAAGGGCGATCGTCACGACCCGGATCTCACCTATGTCGAAGCCGCGAGCAGAAAGATTGCGCCAGCTCTCAAGAAAGGAGATTTGGTCATTCTTGAGTCGACCTCTCCTGTTGGAACCACTGAACAGGTTGCCGCCTGGCTTGCAGAGGAAAGGCCAGACCTGACGTTCCCCCAGCAAGTCGGCGAGAGCTCCGACATTCGCGTGGCCCATTGCCCTGAGCGCGTCTTGCCTGGCCAGATTTTGCGTGAGCTGGTGCAGAATGACCGGGTGATTGGTGGCATGACAACCCGGTGTGCCGCAGCAGCTGCCGATCTTTATAAAGTGTTTCTTAAAGGCGAGTGCGTGCTCACCACTGCGCGCACCGCTGAGTTGTGCAAGCTCACTGAAAACAGCTTCCGCGATGTCAATATTGCTTTCGCAAATGAGCTATCCGTCATTTGTGGTGCTTTGGACATTAACGTGTGGGAACTGATTCGGCTGGCGAATCGACATCCCCGGGTCAATATTCTGCAGCCCGGTCCGGGTGTTGGCGGGCACTGCATTGCCGTGGATCCATGGTTTATCGTCAGTAGCGCGCCTGAAGAGAGCCGCCTGATTACGACAGCCCGTCACGTCAATGATGACAAGCCGCGATGGGTGATCGACCAGGTCAAAGCTTCGGTTGCTGATTATCTGCGTGACAATCCGGACAAGAGCATCCGTGATGTAACCGTGGCTTGTTACGGCCTGGCTTTTAAAGCTGATATTGATGATCTGCGTGAAAGCCCTGCCTTGAACATTGCCCGGGCCTTGCTCGCTGAGCATGGCGGCCCTGTTCAATTGGTGGAGCCAAATATTCGGAGGCTTCCTGATTGGCTGGCCAGGGAAAAGCTGGTCACTGTCGATCACGCCCTGAAAGAGGCGGACATACACGTTCTGTTGGTTGATCACGCAGAGTTCAAACGGGTGAGGCCGCAACGAGGTGCTATTGTCGATACCAGGGGCACTTGGTAGGTACTAACTTTGCTGTATTGAAAATTGGATGGGGGTGGATCTGGAAGATCTGACCCCTTTTTTCTTTTATCATAATAAAAACTCATACGATCACGCGCGCTCGACCAAAATTGAGGTTTACAGTTCTTAATGTTTGAAAACAGCTCCATACTCATCACCGGCGGTACAGGCTCCTTTGGCCATACCTTTGTCCCCATGCTTCTTGAGCGCTTCAATCCGAGAAAAGTGATTATTTTCTCCCGGGATGAAATGAAGCAGTGGGAGATGTCCAAGAAGTTTGCCGGGGATCACCGCGTTCGCTTTTTTATCGGGGATGTGCGCGATAAAGACCGGCTATACCGGGCCTTGGATGGCGTGGACTATGTGGTACACGCAGCGGCCACAAAGATTGTTCCCACGGCGGAATACAATCCCTTCGAGTGCATCAAGACCAACATCAATGGAGCCATGAACCTGATCGATGCCTGTATCGATAAAGGCGTGAAGCGTGTTGTGGCTCTCTCGACGGATAAGGCTAGCAGCCCAATCAACCTGTATGGCGCCACTAAACTGGCCTCAGACAAATTGTTTGTGTCTGGTAACTCCTACGCGGGTGGCCATGATACCCGCTTTGCAGTGGTGCGTTATGGCAATGTGATGGGGTCCCGTGGGTCGGTCATTCCATTCTTCATGTCGGTTAAGGATCAAGGCGTGTTGCCCATTACCGACGAGCGGATGACCCGCTTTATGATTTCGTTGGAAGAAGGTGTGGAGTTGGTGTGGCACGCCTTTGAGGATATGGAAGGAGGGGAAATCTACGTAAAGAAGATTCCTTCCATGAAAGTGACTGATCTTGCCCGTGTGGTCGCGCCAGATGCCAAACACGAGATCGTTGGTATCCGCCCCGGCGAAAAGCTGCACGAGCAGATGATCGGTGCTGAGGATTCCTATTACACCTATGAGTATCCGGAACACTTCAAGATCCTGCCGGCCATTCATGACTGGAGCGCCGACGCAGCTCGGATCAAGGATGGTAAGAAAGTGCCTGAGGGGTTTGTATACTCCAGTGACAACAATACGGAATGGATGTCTGAAGCTGAGTTGCAGGCCTGGATTAATGCCAACCGGGAAAAAATCGGGAGTATCTGATTGATGATTCCTTACGGGCGCCAGGAAATTACGCAAGAAGATATCGATGCCGTTGTGAGGGTTCTCGAATCGGACTTCCTGACCCAAGGGCCGAAGGCCCCGGAATTTGAGAACACGGTTGCCAGCCATGTTGGTGCTGAGTTTGGGGTGGCTGTTAACAGCGCAACCTCCGCCCTGCACATTGCCTGCGCGGCTCTTGGCCTGGGCGAAGGGGACTGGCTGTGGACGTCGCCCGTCACGTTTGTGGCCTCGGCAAATTGTGGCCTTTACTGCAGTGCAAAAGTGGATTTCGTCGATATTGACCCTCGCACCTACAACCTTTGCCCGGATGCGCTTGAGCGGAAGCTTGAACAGGCCAGGGAGCAGGATCGTCTGCCCAAAGTGGTTGTGCCGGTACATCTGTGCGGCCAGCCTTGCGATATGAAACGGATCAAGGCGTTGTCTGAGCGTTATGGGTTTCGAATCATCGAGGACGCTTCCCACGCCATTGGTGGCAAGTATCAGGGCGAATTCGTTGGCAATGGCCGCTATAGCGATATCACGGTGTTTAGCTTCCATCCGGTAAAAATTGTGACAACTGCCGAAGGTGGCATGGCTGTTACCAATGATGCTGAGTTGGCGCAGCGCATGGAGATGCTCCGCAGCCATGGCATAACCCGCGACCCTGGCCGTATGACCCACGAGCCGGACGGCCCCTGGTACTATCAGCAGGTAGAGCTGGGTTTTAACTACCGAATGACGGAGTTGCAGGCGGCCCTGGGTGTTAGCCAGATGGCAAGGCTCGACGACTTCGTGAAGCGCCGGCATGAGTTGGCCCGGCGATACGATGAGCTGCTGGCGGATTTGCCGGTGGTGACGCCATGGCAGCATCCGGACAGCTATTCAGGCCTTCACCTCTACGTAATCCGACTGAAATTGGCAGAGATTCGCGACAGCCACCGGGAGGTATTCGAATCGTTGAGGGAGCAGGGAATTGGTGTAAACCTGCATTACATCCCTGTCCACACCCAGCCCTACTACTCAGCAATGGGATTCGCGCCGGAGGATTACCCGGAAGCCATGCGTTATTACAACGAGGCGATCAGCATTCCCATGTACCACGGCCTGACGTTCGAGCAGCAGGATGTGGTAGTTGCCGCGCTGAAGCAGGCCCTCGCAGCATGAAGATTGCGGTAATTCCGGCCCGGGGAGGAAGCAAGCGGATTCCGGGCAAGAATATCCGGGATTTCTGCGGTAAACCGATGATTGCCTGGTCCATTGAGGCGGCCCGAGCGAGTGGTTGTTTCGACCAGGTGATAGTTTCAACCGATGACGAAAAGATCGCCGAAGTTGCCAGGCATTTCGGCGCTACAGTTCCTTTCATGCGTCCTGAGCATCTTTCAGACGATTACACCGGCACGCTGCCGGTTATCCACCACGCGGTAGAGTGGTTCTTAGGTGCGGGACATGCCGTCGATCTGGCTTGCTGTATCTACGCCACCGCTCCTTTGATCACGCCCGCGGACATTCAGGAGGGCGAAGGACGGCTTCAATCTGCGGGCTGCAGCTTCGCGTTTTCTGTGACCAGCTTTGCTTTTCCAATTCAGCGTGCACTGCGCCTTGCCGATGGCGGCCGGGTGGAAATGATGCATCCGGAGCAGTTTTCGACACGTTCCCAGGATCTGGAAGAAGCCTGGCACGATGCCGGTCAGTTCTATTGGGGAACCGCGGAGGCCTGGCTTGAGGAGCGGATGATCTTTGGACGGGACTCGATCGGAGTACCTATTCCCCGATATCGTGTTCAGGACGTTGATACCCATGAGGATTGGGAGACCGCCGAGTATATGTTCGAAGCGTTAAGAGCCCGGGCGCGCAATGACTGAATCGCTTGCAGTGGCTTTCCGGGTTGATGCCTCCACGCTTGCAGGTTCAGGCCATGTGATGCGTTGCCTCACTCTGGCAGACGCACTGGCAGAGAAAGGTGCCCGATGTTATTTCGTAATGCGGCAGAAGCCAGGAAGTCTGGAGAGTGCAGTGCGCAGCAGGGGGCATCATTTTTTGATGCTTTCATCTGGAGGGACGGAGAAAAGCGCTCGTCGTTCTGAAAGTGAGCCACCCCACGCCGGCTGGCTGGGAGTGGGTTGGGAAGCCGATGCCTCTGACACTCTGCAGGCATTGAAAGGAATAGAGTTGGAATGGCTGGTGGTAGACCACTACGCACTCGATTATCGCTGGGAGTCTAAGGTGTTTGTTTGTTGCCGGCGCCTGATGGCCATCGATGACCTTGCGGACCGAAGGCACCAGTGTGATTTGCTTCTGGACCAGAATCTTGGGCGTAAACCGGATGATTACGATGGCCTGGTACCGGGCCACGCCAAGCAGCTGATTGGCTCTGATTACGCTTTGCTTCGGCCCGAGTTCTCACGGATACGTGTCATGTCCCTTGAAGCACGGCAAACTCGGGAGCCCGGGAACATTCTCGTTAGTATGGGTGGCGTGGATGCGACGAATGTTACCGGCGATGTTCTGCGGGTATTGGATACCATCGAGGCTATTTCCGCTTATCGGGTTACCGTCGTTCTCGGGGCAGCCTGTCCTCATATTGACGAGGTGAGAGAGCAAGCGGAATCAATGCGTCTGGATGCACGGGTAGTAGTAAATGCCAATAACATGGCGGAGCTGATGAGTCAGGCAGATTTTGCCATCGGGGCCGCTGGAGGCTCTGCCTGGGAACGCTGCTGCCTTGGTTTGCCCAGTTTGCTCGTGGTAATGGCTGACAACCAGCGGCCGGGCGCTGAGGCACTGAAACGAGCGGGCGCATCACTTAGTTTGGGTTGGCCGGACGCTATTGAAGAGACATTGCCCCGGGCGATAAGTGACGTATTCGCGCCCGGAAGGTTGCTTGAAATGAGCCAGAATGCTGCTGCAATCTGCGATGGCTTGGGTGTGCGGCGTGTGGCTGATGCCCTCCAGGAGGTTTCGGATGAGTAGGCGGCTGCTGAGACCTATGCGCTCCGGGGATCTGGCGCGGGTTCTCAATTGGCGAAATCATCCCAATGTGCGCCAGTTTATGTACACCAGCCATGAAATCTCCCCCGAAGAGCATGAGCAGTGGTTTGCTCGGAACAGTGAAGCCTCCGGCGTGTGGCTGCTGATCTACGAAGTGGATTCGGCCCCGTTAGGCTTCGTAAATATCTCTTCGACCCGCTGCGCCCAGGTTGCAGACTGGGGCTTCTATCTAGCGCCGGACTCAGAGCCAGGAACCGGGCGGTCGCTTGGTGAGGCTGCCTTGAAGTACGCCTTTGAAGAGCTGGAAATGCATAAACTCTGCGGGCAGGCGCTTGGTTTTAACGAACGGTCAATCCGCTTCCATGAGCGCCTAGGATTCACCCGGGAAGGTGTCCTTAGAGAGCAGCACTACGATGGCGAGCGTTATCAAGACGTTATCTGTTTCGGCCTTCTGGCTGACGAGTGGACAAACGCGAAATAAAGATTTAAGGGCGTGTTTATGAGTGAAGCAAAAATTGTCATTGATGGTCGCGAAATTTCATCATCTCAGACGCCTTACATAATTGCAGAGCTGTCTGCTAATCATAACGGTAAGCTTGAAACGGCTCTTAAGATCATTGATGAAGCGGCCGAAGCCGGGGCAGACGCGGTAAAGTTGCAGACTTACCGGCCCGATACCATCACCCTGGACTCCGATGCTGATGAATTCAAAATCAAAGGTGGGCTCTGGGACGGTCGAACCCTCTATGAGTTGTATGAAGAGGCTCACATGCCCTGGGAGTGGCACAAGCCGCTATTTGAGCGAGCCAGGGAGCGGGGGATTACGATTTTCAGTTCGCCGTTCGATACCACTGCTGTAGATCTGCTAGAGGAACTCGGGGCACCAGCCTACAAGATCGCCTCGTTCGAGGCGGTGGATCTGCCGTTGATTGAGTACGTGGCTCACACCGGCAAACCGATGATTATTTCCACCGGAATGGCGGACGCAGAAGAAATTCAGGAGGCCATTAATGCCGCACGGGGGGCGGGGTGTAAACAGCTAGCGGTTCTTCACTGCGTGAGTGGCTATCCGGCGCCAGCGGAAGACTACAACCTGCGAACCATTGTGGACATGCAGCAGCGTTTTGGTCTGGTTACGGGGTTGTCGGATCACACCCTGGACAACACAACGGCGATTGCCAGTGTTGTGCTGGGCGCCTCAATCATTGAAAAGCACTTCACGCTCGACCGTTCTGGTGGCGGTCCCGATGACAGTTTTTCCCTCGAGCCTGAGGATCTCAAAGCACTTTGCCGGGACAGCAAGACAGCGTGGAAAGCTTTAGGAAAGGTTGATTACGGTAGGAAATCCAGCGAGCAAGGAAACGCGCTGTTTCGCCGTTCCCTGTACTTTGTGAATGATATCAAGGCGGGGGACGTCATATCCGGGAAAGATGTTCGCAGTGTTCGCCCGGGTTTCGGGCTGGCGCCAAAGCATCTGCAAGCCGTTGTTGGCAAGGTCGCAAGGCATGACATCAGCAGGAACTCTCCGGTCAGAGAACAGGATTTTCGGTAACCTGTAAGCGAATAGAAAACTTGGCCCGGGACTGGGCCGGGTTCAGAATTATCAACAAGGACGTTCAAGAATGATTTCAATAGCTCACCACGGCGCCACTTCTGGCGTAACCGGCTCCTGCCACGAACTTACCGTTGGTCGAGGAGCCCAGAGGAGCGGAATCCTCATCGACTGCGGCCTGTTCCAGGGCCAGGACGAAAGCCGCGGCGCTTCCGCCTCCGATCTCTCCATTGATTTTCCAATCGAACACATCCGGGCTTTAGTGGTCACCCATGTGCATATCGACCACGTCGGCCGCATTCCTTATTTGCTGGCGGCGGGGTTCGACGGCCCCATCATCTGTTCCGAACCCTCGGCGATTATGCTGCCGGAGATTCTGGAAGATGCCCTTAAGATCGGGTTTACCCGTGACCGGCAATTGATTGAGCGGGTTCTGGGGCTGATTCGTTCCCGCTTGGTGCCGGTGTCTTTTGGCCAGTGGCATTCGGTGTTTGCTGAGGGTGGTTGCTCGCTGTCAGTTCGGCTTCAGAGAGCTGGGCATATTCTTGGCTCTGCGTATGTTGAGTGCGATGCCCATGAAGGGGGGATTGAAGAGCGGGTTGTGTTCAGCGGCGATCTCGGGGCGCCTCACGCGCCATTGTTACCAGCCCCGCAATCGCCGGAACGGGCGGATCGGCTGGTGATTGAGAGTACTTATGGGGATAAGGATCACGAGGGCCGGGAAACGCGCCGTTACCGGTTGAAGGGAGTATTGGAGCATGCCCTTGAAGATGGTGGGACGGTTTTGGTGCCTGCGTTCAGTATTGGCCGGACGCAGGAGCTGCTTTACGAGATTGAAAGTCTGATTCATGAGTTTGGCGGAGAGCTTTGGAATAATCTGGAAATAGTCGTGGATTCACCGTTGGCCGCAGAGTTCACGCGGATATATCGGGATTTGAAACCCTATTGGGATGCCGAGGCCACTGAGTTGGTTAAGCAAGGGCGGCACCCGTTGTCGTTTGAACAACTGACGGTGATTAGTTCCCATGAAGAACATCTGAATGCTGTGGATTATTTGGCGCGGTCTCATCGCCCCTGTGTGGTTTTGGCCGGTTCCGGGATGTGTGCTGGCGGCCGCATCGTCAATTATCTCAAAGCAATGTTGGGTGATAAGCGAAATGATGTATTGTTTGTGGGATATCAGGCCGCGGGCACTCCCGGGCGTGATATCTTGAACTATGGCCCCAAAGGGGGCTGGGTTCAGTTTGATGGAAACCAATATGATATTCGGGCCCGGATTCATCAGGTAAGTGGGTATTCCGCCCATGCGGGGCAATCGGATTTACTTCGATTTATTCAGGGTATTTCCCAAGCCCCGCAAGAAATTCGTATTGTTCACGGGGACGAAGGCGCTAAACAGGCATTTAAAAAAGAGCTGGGTAGACTTTTATCCTCCGAGGTTTTGATTCCACTTGGCAGTTGAACCAATTTAAGAATTCCCGGAATCAATAACTCTTAAATAAATAAACTTTGCGGCACCCGATTGATTGATTTATTATTCCCGAGACTTTTAGTCAACTCCATTTAAGTTTTTTAAAACCCCTATTTGAATAAGGTTTTAATTCCATGGCAAAGATTAACGACTATTACCAGAAAAAACAGCTTATGGAAAAGCTTGCTGCAGAGCTGGAACAGCTTGAAAAAGACCAGGCTCTGAAAGGTGAACTGGAGTTTGAAAACAAGGTTCGCGCCTTGATGAAGGAGTATGACAAGTCACCGAAGGATGTACTTCAGATTCTTTCTGCAATCGATCCTTCCGTGTCGGGCGGCAAATCTGATTCAACTTCTGGCAGCCGCCCGAAGCGCCCGATGAAGACCTACAAGAACCCGCACACCGGTGAAGTGGTCAAAACCCGCGGTGGCAACCACAAGACGCTGAATGAATGGCGTCAGAAGCATGGTAAGGAAGCTGTGCAGAGCTGGCAGCAGGACTGATGTCAGTTGGCCCTTCTCCTCGAATGGAGAGGGGCTATCAACCCACCACTACCCGGTTTCGACCACCTTCCTTTGCCGCGTATAACGCCTCGTCTGCCTTCTGCATCCACTGCATATAGTTCTCAGGCTCGTCCGTTAACTGGGCAATGCCGATGCTGATGGTGTAGCGGATGGCTGCCGCGCTGGTTTCCACCACGCTCTGTTCAATGCTTTCCCGTATCCGCTCGCAGATGATTCTTGCGCCTTCGGCATCGGTTTCCGGCAGTATGATGCCGAATTCCTCGCCACCGTAGCGGCCGGCGCTGTCGGACTGGCGGATGGCATTGCGGGTGACCCTGGCCGTATGCTTGATTACTTCGTCCCCGGCCAGGTGCCCATGGGTGTCGTTCACTGGCTTGAAATGGTCGATATCAAACATCACCAGGCTGGTGGTGTGGCCATAGCGGCGGAAGCGTTCGAACTCTGCGTCCACCAGGTTTTCCCACGTTCCCCGATTGAGCAGGCCGGTGAGACGATCTGTCATGCTCAGTTTGGCCAGCTGCTCGTTGGCCCGTTCGAGGGCCATTTTGCTGCTGGCGATGTCAGTAACGTCGTACACCATCAGGCACACTTTCTCGACCTCCCCGTTGGTGCCGGAGAGCGGGCTGATGGTGAGGTTCTGGAACATATACTTTTCCGTGCCTGTGATGGGCCGGGTATTGCGGAACTGGAACAGGTAAGGGCGCTGCTCCCATGAGGTGAACGCTTTGGTATTAAGCAAGGCGACGGCGTCCACTTTACGGGTCAACCAGGCCTTTGGGATATCTAGGAATACGTCGAACAATACCTGGCCCTGGATCTTGCTCGCTGTGATGCCGCTGTGGTTCTCCATGAAGCCGTTCCAGACTTCCACCCTGAAATCAAGGTCGAGCACCACAAGGCCCACCTCCACGGATTCCAGCATGTCCATCAGCCAGTGAAAGGAGTTGGCTTCAGATTCATCTATGGCCATTAGTCAGTCCACCAGATATTGCAGGCGATCTTCGAGAAAAGGCACTGAATCCTCGGTGAGGAGGATCAGCATGTCGCATTCGATGTCCCTGTCTTCCAGGGCATAGCAGATTTCGATGCACAGCAGCTGTTCTTCACGGGCGCTGTGGTGTTCGAGCAATTCGGTGATCTGCCGATGCTGGCCAAGCACGGTGGGGTGGCCAAGGCCGAGTTTCAGGTCCAGCTGGTCGCCGATGCCCTTGAGGAAGGCGCCGAAGAGTATGCTGGACATGTCCATCAGCACCTCCACGTTTACCGCCTCGCCTTCGAGGGTGTCGTAGTGAAGCATCTCTGCCATTTCCCGGAAGCTGGCATCTGCAAACAGCAGAAGAGCCTCTCCGGCGATGCCGGCCCCGGTGAATCCCTGGCACACCGCAGAATAGGTGTCGCTGTCGCTGACCGAGGAAATGGCCATGTGCAGTTCGGAGTTGGCCAGGAACGCGACCTTGGGTATCGGTTGTTTCACGAAAACCCGTAGCAGGCGGGCCAGCAGATCCGAAGACCGACCCATGGCGACGTTGGAGATTTCCTGCAGGTAGTCGTTCAGGGAAACGGAGATCTCCGGAGTGGCGCTGCCTGAATTCTTGAGGCTGGTATCCTGCAGCGCTGTGTCTTCGAGTTCTCCGGGGCGGTACACCCCGTATTCCACCAACAGGTCGAGCACGATGTGCGTTTCGGTTGGCTTCTTGATGAAGTCGAGGGCGCCGAGTTTTTTGACCCGTTCCCGGGCTTCAGGCTGAATATCGCCGGAAACCACGATGGTCATCACCGGCAGATCTTCCTTGCGAACCTGTTCCAGCACCTGGTAGCCGTCCATCTCCGGCATGTTTAGGTCCAGGAACATCAGCTCAGCCTCGTGCCGCCGCAGCTTCTCCAGTGCTTCCACACCGTCTTTCGCAAAACTGACGTCCCCGCGCAATCCTTCTGGCAGGGCTCGGGCCATTTGCTTTCTGGCCAGGGCAGAGTCGTCGCAGATCAGAATGCGGGTGGTCATCGATGGGGCCGTAGGGGGTTGCTCATAAGGTGCGAAAGTATACCAGTAGTCTTTGTTATGTACACGTTTGCTACAGCATGCGTAACAATTGGTAAGGTGTTGTAAGTATTTTAAGGCAAAGGTTTTGTGACTGTATTCAAAGTTGGTTGAGTATTACTGAATTGTAAATGGTGATTGTGACTCTGCTCACTCTATTGGCCGATCTGCCTTGGTTATAGTGTGTTTGCGGCAAATAAAAAATAATGTAAATCCCTGCCGCCTGTGAGCACCGAAAAACCAAAAATAAACCGGGCTGCAGAAGAGTCGGGCGTCGGAAACTGACTCTAAATAACTAATTCAGAGACGCAAAATATGAGACAGCGAGCGTATGGATACGCTGCCGTCACCCTGTTCTGCCTGGGTATTGCGCCCGTTGCCCAGGCCGAACTGAAGCCCATTTCAGAGGAAACAATGGGTGAGGTGACCGGGCAGGCTTTTATGCAGATCGAGAACATTCCTGGGGATACCCATGCGTTCACGCGTATGACGCTGACCATGGATGTGGAAACCCGGATGAATGTGGATGACGTGCAAGCCGGCGACATTGATGGCGGGGTGGACTTTGCTGCCCAGCATGTGGCGCTCGGGCATATTGCCCGTAATGACGGTGAGCAGTTCAACGGCCGCACCTACAGTGCCGGAGACACCGTTCATTTCGAGGCGTTCAAGCCTTATATCGAGCTTGCGGAAGACCCTGCCGAGGGGAAGCTTTCCGGCTTCCGTATGGGGTTTGAGCAGGCGAGGGGATCGGTTTCCTCGCTTACCAGCAGTTTCAGTGGCGATATCGGCCTTAAACTGGTGGATGGCTCCGGGCAGGAATTCGACGCGACCCTGTTTGATGGGAACACTCAGGCCACCCGATACCGGGCCAGTCATATCGGCATTGACGATGGAACGGCAGACTGTGCCTCTGGCACTAACTGCGCACCATTAACCCACCTGCAGTCGCTGTATGTTGGGGAAGAGGGTGTCGATGGGGTGACTGATTTCACCAGCGACTTCTTCATTGGTTTCCAGCGTGAAGGGGTGGACTGGCAGAGCCCGGATGGCGCCACGGTGATCAATGCTGGAAAGGGCGTGTTTATTAATCTGCCCACAAGCATGAAAGTGGATATGAGCCAACTGATCACCCAGGGTGTGGACCGGCTGCAGACCCATCGGGACGATATGGGTACCCGATTGTTTTAAATGCTAAACTCCTGCCAGTGCAAATTCATTCGGCAGGAGCCTAATCCCTTGATCCGCTCGTTTTACTGGCACGATTACGAAACTTTCGGGGTAGACCCGGTTCACGACAGGCCTTCCCAGTTTGCCGGCGTGCGAACGGATGCGGATCTCAACATCATCGAAGACCCGCTGGTGATTTACTGTAAGCCAGCGGACGACTACCTGCCATCGCCGGAAGCCTGCCTGATTACCGGCATTACGCCCCAGAAAGCTCTGGAAGACGGGTTTCCTGAGGCTGAGTTTATCGAGCAGATCAACGAGGCCTTCAGCCAGCCAGGCACCTGTGTGGTGGGCTACAACAGCCTGCGCTTTGATGATGAAGTGACCCGCCACACCCTCTACCGCAACCTTCGGGATCCCTATGCCCGCGAGTGGCAGAATGGCAATTCCCGCTGGGACATTATTGACATGGTGCGCCTGACGTACGCCCTGCGACCGGAGGGTATCAACTGGCCCCGCAAGGAAGATGGGAGCCCCAGTTTCAAACTGGAGGAGCTAACGGTTGCCAACGGAATCGCACACGAGGCGGCCCACGATGCCATGTCGGATGTTGAGGCAACTATTGCAGTGGCCAAACTGATCAAGGAGAAGCAGCCAAAGCTCTTTGATTTTGTGTTGCAGAACAAGGATAAACACTCTGCCCGCGCCATGCTGGATACCGCCACCATGAAGCCGGTGTTCCATATATCCGCCAAGTACCCGGCTAGCCGGGGATGCTGCGCCTTGGTGGCTCCGGTGGCCGAACATCCCACCAATAAGAACCTGGTGATTGTTTACGACCTTAGGGAAGACCCCACCGAGTTGATCAACGCCAGCGCTGATCAGATTCGTGAGCGGGTGTTTACTTCCCAGTCAGAATTGGGGGAGGGCGTGAGCCGCTTTCCGCTGAAAGGGGTGCAGTTGAATAAATGCCCGGTGCTGGCGCCAGCGAACATGTTATCCACCCTTTCTCCGGAGCGCCTCGAAGAGTTGGCCCTGGATGGGGATACCCTGCGGGCCAATCTCGCCATGCTGCGCAAGGCCCCGGATCTGCCAGCCAGAATTGCCGAGGCCTTCGACCAGCCCCACGAGAGCGATCTGACAGACCCGGATGAGCAGCTCTATGCAGGTGGCTTCATCAGCAAAGCCGACCGAGAGAAGCTGAACTGGGTGCTGGAACAGCCGATCGAGACGCTCGGCGAGCTGGATGTGACGTTCGAAGACAATCGCCTGCAGGAGCTGCTGTTTCGCTATCGGGCTCGGAACTATCCGGGCAGCCTGATGGGTGAGGAGCTGGAGCGATGGGAGGAGTTCCGTAGCCAGAGATTGATGCACCCGAAGAAAGGGTGGCGGTCTCTAGAGGCGTACGCCCAGGAATTACAGCGCCTGGCGGCGGACCCTGAATTGACGCCGCAACGGCGACATATTCTGGAAGATTTGCATTTGTATGGGGAGTCTTTGATTCCTTATATTTGAGCACGGGCATTCGGTGGCGAGGTCAGATGACAATCTCATCTGACCTCGGGTTAACGCTCACCGCCGCTTTACAAAATAGACGCTCAAATTCTGCCCCATCAGGCTTTGCACCTCACTGCCCAGTGCCTCCGCCTGAATCTGTTGCTGAACCGGCCCGGTTGCCAGGCTGTGGCCATCCACATCCCGTGCTTTCACAAGTTTCCATTCCACCTCGTTGCTCGCCATAGCCATCAGCTCTTTAAGCTGTGCTGTGTCCTGTGGCCGGAACCATCGGTCCCGACAGCCGCCGAGGCTGAAGAAATCGGCGTCAGCGGTCAGTTCCTGCCAGGCGGCATCGTTCCTATTGGAAAGCACCATCCGGCGGAGCTGGCGCAGTGTCTGACGGCTGGGTTGAAGCTTATGTTCGGCAACCAGTTTGCGGATCTGTTTGTCACCCGATGTTTGCTCGGCAATGGCGGTATGCATGTGCACCACCGCGCCGGAGCCGGTGGCTTCGTTGACCAGGGCCGCCAGAGACAGGCTGGTCATGGCCGGTGAGGGCAGGCGACCGATTTCGATCCAGTGCACCTGATGGCCATCGGCCACGAAACGCTGGGCGATGGACCAGGGCCAGAACACGATGTTTTCCATGCCCATCTCGTTCGCCATACGCGTGGCCTTGGCGATATTGGCTAACGATTCGTCCACGGCGATCACTTCTACATCGTCCAGATAGCCCGCCAGTTCCATCGCCCGCTGACCGGACTGCGCACCGCAAACCATGATCCGAAGGGTGGCCGGGAGATTTTCCGTGTCCAGCCCCAATTCGGTGGCCATCAGTGTTTTCAGACTACTTTCGGTGCGGTAGGCCAGCTGAGACCAGGAGGGCCAGGCCTGGGGAACATCTGTCTTATCCAGGCAGAGCTCTTCAGCCTTCTCATCGAAATTCTGCTTGATGGCTTCTTCCTCGGCCCGGTCGTAATAGCTGGCGGCCAGGACCGGCTGTAATGCCAGGGGCCAGTCCATCAGGTTCCACTGGCCAAGTTGCACGGCGAACGGCTGGTGAAAGAGGGCGCCGTACATCGCGCTGATCATCAGCGAGCCGATGAGTCCGTCCTGCTCCTCGCCAAGGGCAAACTGGGCCTGGATGCTGTCGTTGATGGCAGAGACCAGTCGTTCTTCATCGTCTTCGGCGGCCAGGGCATAGCCGGTTCTGTCGGCGTACTGAGCGATGGCCAGAGTCAGGCGCTGGAGCTCGTCCCGAAGTTCAACAGTTTTTGCAACTTCGGCAATGATCGCCCGACGCAGCATAGTTACCAGTTCTTCCACCGCCGGATTTGGCATCAGGGTTTTCTGTAGAGCCAGGATCAGCAGCTCATCGTCGCTGGCAGCATCCAGGAAAATCTGTGCATCGGGGTTATCCAAATCATACTGTTGATGGATAATCGCGCCGACGAAACGACCCAGTTCCTGATGCGGCAAACCATCCCGCTGAAGCAGGGCGATCGCATCATGAGCGAGGGCAGCATCGGCTTTATTCACTTCCAGGTGTTGGGCGCAAGTGAGCATCCCGCTGTATACGGAATCCCATTCAGCGCCGGTTTCAAGAAGCTTGCGATAATGCAGGTAGGCCACATCGAACTGCCCCTGCAGCCGCTTGGCATGGGCAACACCACAGAAAGCGGCGGCAGATTGCCGGTCGCAGTCCAGGGCCTGCAGGAAATATTGCTCTGCAAGAGCCGGCCGTTCCGTTTTCAGGGCCCAGTAACCCAGGTTGCAATACTGCTGCACTTGCCCCGGCTGATGATTCAGGCTCGCGTTGAACAGGTTGTGTGCCTTCTCAAGCTGCCCGTCGTCCATCTCCACACGGCCAAGCAGGCCCAGCCCACCTGCATGCTCCGGCTTCAGAGCCAGCGCCTCGTTCAGATAGCCCCGACATTCCTGCCGGGCCTTCAGCCGCTGGATATGGCTGAGGCCTTTGCTGTTGGACTCCCCGTAGGCAAGATTGGCCTGCAGAAGCAGGCGGGCAACGTGGGCCTGTTGGGACTGGGATATCTGTACTTGATGCTTGGCTCGCATGGGACACCTCGTGAATACAGCCGCAGTTGGGAGCGGCAAAGGTCTGCAGTTTTGGGCGGTTTGCCGTGCTTTACAGGAGGTGTTGCGAAAGGTGTGCCAGTTTGCGCAATGGATAGCTTTAAGGTGAGGGGGAGTGTTGCTTAAAAAAAGAGGGCCCGGTTTGCACCGAGCCCTCTTGGGTTTGCTCTTTAGGTTTAACCCTGCAGCAGCTGTAGAACCTGCTGCGGTCTCGCATTGGCCTGGGCCAGAACAGAGAGGCCGGCCTGCTGGAGAACCTGGGTTCGCGCGAGTTCGGCGGATTCTGCGGCGAAGTCGGCATCACGGATGCGACTGTTGGAGGCCGACAAGTTCTCGGACGTAGTGGCAAGGTTCGCAATGGTTGACTCGAATCGGTTCTGAACGGCACCAAGCTCGGCTCGATATCCATTGATCGTGTCGATTGCGTAGTCAACGGAAATCATTGCCAAATCTGCGCCGTCTCTAGTAGAGATGTCCACGCCGGTTACTGCGTATGTGTCAGCAGCAATGGTCGCATTCACGGGTTGGTTGTAATCATCGACACCGCCGAATATGCCGTCGCCATCTATGTCGGCGTCGATAGTGATGTCGAAGGCCTCACCGAACTGTGATGAAAATATAATCTCATCGTTATCTGAATTTAGGTTTGCGCGGATGCCTGTTTGGGTGCTTTGGGCATTGATCTGACTAACGATATCGCTCAATGATCCCATGCCTTCGAAAGTAAACACATCTCCGTTGATATCGACTTCGAAGTTATAGGTGTCGCCATTCGCGAACGATTGACCAAGGGTTAGATCTTCAGCGCCATCGATACTGGCCAGTGCTCCACCGATGGAATTATTGGGAGTTCCAGTTCCATCCTCAATGGTAATCGTGCCGGGATCGACGTCATCTGCAGGAGTTGCTGCACCTCCGTTTGTGATGGTGAGTGTCCCGCCCGCGTTTGCTACCGTCAGATCTGGGTCTTCATTTGCTTGAAGCTGAGCTTGCAGTTCCGCAGCGACATCATCGAAGTCGGAGCCTGCAGTGATCGGATAATCAACGCCGCCGAAGGTAATAGTACCTCCGTTCGTAAAGTCCAGGCCCGATACGTCGATCGTATCCGTTCCGCCCGCACCGGCAATGTTGGTCCCACCGCCAGTGTTGTCAGCAGTGTTGCCTGCAACGCCGCTTGCATCTGAAATGCTAAACGATGTCACCGGGAAATCCGTCGACGTTGGATTAGTAATGGTGAGGGTGTTGCCATCGACGGTGACTGTGACCTCCGCCAGGTCTCCGCCGCCGTTCTGAATCTCCGTTTGCAGGGCGGTGGCGAGGGCATCGGCGTCAGCATAAGAAGCGGCTGCTATGCTCACATCTTCACCACCAATTGTGCCGGTGATTGTGAGATCGGTTGTGAAATCCAGGGTCGACACATTCAGGTCAGTTGTTGCAGCTTCTCCCGGCCCAATGACATCGCTCGACAGCCCAGCGGTTTCTTTCAGCACCGAGCCAATCTGGCTGCCGCGAGAATCAAGACCGCTAATTGCAATGGTTTCGCCCGTATTGGCGCCCACCTGGAAAGTCTGAGTGTCGAAGGTGCCGTCGAGAACCTTCAGGCCGTTGAAAGAGGTTTGGGCAGCAATCCGATTGATTTCCTCGATTCGCTGCTGAACTTCCTGGTTTAGCGCCTGACGATCCGAAGGACTGTTGGTGGCGTTGGCAGACTGAACCGCCAGCTCACGGATACGCTGCAGGTTGTTGGTAATTTCATCCATGGCTCCCTCGGCAGTCTGAGCCAGAGAGATGCCGTCGTTGGCATTTCGCTGGGCCTGGTTGAGGCCTGCGATCTGTGACTGGAAACGCTCAGAGATTGCCAAACCGGCAGCATCGTCTTTTGCAGAGTTGATGCGCAGGCCGGAAGACAAACGCTCAAGAGCCACATTTGCCTGGCCCTGCGAAGCATTGAGGTTTCTTTGCGCGTTCAGCGAAGCGATGTTGGTGTTAATGACCTGAGGCATATCAATTCTCCCTGCTCAGAGGTGCCGAAAGCCAGGTGCCCGATCACAAAAGAGGGGAACCGTTCCCGGCGAAATTCGTTTAATTGCCGTTTTGCAGGGTTGAAAGCGAATCGCGTGCCAATATCGAAATATGAACCCTATCTTTCTGTTTATTATGATAAAAAATGTTCAGGTTGGCTGAGATGTTCTGGCTGTGCGCCAATCCGCTGCCGCTAACGAAGGCACTAAATTGCCGGTTTTACATTTGTTAACAAAAACAGTGGATTTTTTTCTAAAGCAACGGGTTTTGGCGCCGTTAAGAGGGGTAACAGGGCGGCGCTCCCAAACTGAAAAACGGGCGCCAGACCTTTTCCATGAAATAACGACATCTGTCGAAGGAGAAGCATAATGGCTCTCGGTATCAACACTAACGTTGCATCGCTTTCAGCCCAGAACCAGTTGGGTCAGTCTCAGAATCTCTCCAATCAGGCTTTGGAGCGCCTTTCTTCCGGTCTGCGCATCAACTCTGCAAAAGACGATGCAGCAGGTCTTGCGATTTCCACACGGTTCCAGTCCCAGATTTCTGGCCTGAACGTGGCCACTCGTAACGCCAACGATGGTATCTCTCTGGCCCAGACCGCTGAAGGCGCACTGGACGAGATTACCAACAACCTGCAGCGTATCCGTGAGCTGGCTGTTCAATCCGCGAACGCTACCAACAGCGACTCGGACCGTGAGGCGCTGAACCAGGAAGTCGATCAGCGTATTGCCGAAGTAAACCGTATCGCTAGCCAGACCTCGTTCAACGGCCTGAAGGTTCTTGACGGCACCTTCGGTACCCAGGCGTTCCAGGTGGGCGCAAACGCTGGTGAGACCATCTCGGTAGCTGGTCTGGATTCACGTGGCAGCCAGTTAGGCGCAACTATTTCTCAGACTTCCGGCCTCGCAGCTACCTCTCTAGGTGCCGGTGACGCTGGGGAAACTTCTCTGGATGTTTCTGGCCTTGATTTCTCTGGCGACATCACTGTTTCTTCAACAATCGGTGGCGAGACTATTGATGTTGCTGCTGCGACCTATGCTGATGCCGATGCACTTGCGGCAGCGATCCAGGGTGAGATCGATTCCAACGGCAACCTTGCTGATGTTACTGTAGCTGCCTCAGATGATGGCAACTCCATCGTATTCAGTAATGCCAGCACTACTGACATCGCTGCAACGATCGATATTTCTGACGCATCTGGTACCCAAGTTAGTGTTACTGGGGCTGACGTTTCTACAACTGACGGCTCCGGCGCTACCACCACAGTAACCCTCTTTGATCCGAGCACTTTGGATCTCGATTCTGGAGTTACCGGTTCTTTTGATGTTACCGACGACTCATCAAACACTGTCACCGTGAACTTTTCACTGGCCGCTGGAACTGGCAACACGGTTGCCGATCTGACTGCTGCAGTGCAGGCTGGACTGGACGCTGCTGGGCTGGATAATGCAAGTTCAGATTTGACGGCTGCAGATGATGGTTCTGTGATTGAACTTGATAGTGACTCGGCCATTACCTACGACATTGCAAACATTACAGCCAGTGATGGCGGAACACCCAATGCGTCAACAGGTGGCACTATTTCCGCTCTGACCGCAGCTGAAGAGCAGACTGTAGCTTCTCGTTTCGAAGCCGGTGAAACAACTTCCTTCTCGCTGAACGTTGCAGGCGAAGCAATCGAAGTGACCGACGCGAGCAACCTGCAGGATGTTGTGGCTCAGATCAATGGCGCAACCAAGGACACCGGTGTGTCTGCCTTCCTGAGCTCTTCCGGTGACGACATCGTATTCGCGTCTGCGAAGGGTGAGAACTTTACAGCATCTATTACTACAGACGTAGATGGTGACGGCACTAACGAAGTGGACCTGACTGTCGATTCTTCAGCGGATCCCAACTCCAACGTTTCGGTTAATGGACTGGATATCAGCACTCGCGCTGGCTCCGACCAGGCTCTGGTAGCCGTTGATTTCGCCATCGACCAGGTCAACCAGTTCCGGTCAGACCTCGGTGCGGTTCAGAACCGTTTCGAGTCAACCATCGCCAACCTGAGCACCTCTGTTGAGAACCTGAGTGCCTCCAACAGCCGTATCCTGGACGCGGACTTCGCAGCAGAAACCGCGAAGCTGTCCAAGGCCCAGGTGCTGCAGCAGGCCGGTATCTCCGTCCTGGCTCAGGCAAACGCCCGTCCGCAGCAGGTTCTGTCCCTCCTGCAGTAAGGGGCAAGCGGTAAAAACCGGAACCTTCGGGTTCCGGTTTTACTCCGTCTAAGGATAGCGAGGTAAAGCTATGAATGACGTTAACCTGAACAGCCCGGATCTGAAGCTGGTTCGCACCAGTGAACAAGCACCGGCTCGGGCAATTTCGTCATCTCAGGCCGAAGGCAGGAATGCCTCCGACCTTGCTGGTTCGTCTGCCGCTGCCACCCAGGCTCAGAATCCTCAGGCAACCTCCGCAGTGTCCAAAGCTGAAAAGCTTGAGGCTCGGAGTGAAGCTCAGCGGGAGGAGCTGGATGATGCGGTTAGCCAGCTGAACGATTTTGTTCAGAATGTGCAAAGGGATCTACAGTTTGAAGTGGATAGCGACTTGGGTCAGACGATCGTGAAGGTTGTTGATCAGTCGACGAAAGAAGTTATCCGCCAGATTCCGGATGAGCTAGCATTGAGGTTGGCAGAGAACTTGCAGCAGGATGAGCCGCTGACGTTGTTTAATATTAAGGTTTAAGCAGTCAAAGCTGTTGCACTTAGTTAAACGACGGTATTTCAGCACCGCCGCACCTGAGAGGGTCCGGCGGTGTTCTGCGTTTTGGTCGTAGCTTTGAGTATTGATCGGGCAGAGCGCTTTCAGGCTCAGAGGTAGTAGTCTTTGTTACAGCCTGTTACAAATCGGCGTGAAGAAAAGGCAAAGTTTTGCCGCTTTTTGCCGATAAACTGAACAATGAAGAGATTCGCCCCCTTGAGGAGGCACTTTAATGGCAAGCATATCATCGTTGGGTATTGGCTCCGGGGTTTTGACCTCTGATCTGGTTGATCAGTTGGTTGCGGCGGAGCGCGCGCCCACTGAAGAGCGATTAACGCAGAAAACCGAGCAGACGCAGTCGCTGATCTCGGCTTACGGCAAGCTCAGGAGTGCGATTACCGAACTTCGACTCCCGATGCGCCAGCTCAGTGCCCCTGACAACCTCAAGGCGTTTTCGGCCAGCTCGTCGAACGAAGAGATTTCCGTGTCCGTCGACAGTACCAAGGCTAGCCGAGGCACTTATAGTGTTGAAGTTACCAGTCTTGCGGGAGCTCAGGCGCTGGCGTCCCGTGATGTTTTTGCTGATCGCGACGCAACCAGCGTTGGCCAGGGCAGGCTTACCCTGAATGTCGGCGACAAGACAACAAGCATCACGATTGATAGTAGTAACGACACTCTCCAAGGGTTGGCTAACGCAATCAACGACTCCGACGCCGGTGTTTCCGCTGGCGTTATTGATACCGGTGACGGCTTTCAGTTAGTACTTTCGGCCGATGAAACCGGCACTGCGAATGCTGTCAGTATTTCTGTCGCTAACGACAGTGTGGGTACTGGGACTGATAATCAGGGTTTGTCCAGGTTTGCCTTTAATTCCGGAATGGATGCGGATTCGGGACTTCGTGAAACCATTGCAGCAACCGACGCCGTAATGGAGATAAACGGGGTCGAGATAACCCGCGCTACAAACAGTTTCGAGAACGTCATCGACGGGTTGACATTTGACCTCACCGCCACAGGATCCTCCGTGATCAAGGTGCAGCAGGATCTGGGGGCCGTGGCAGATCGGGTTCAGGGGTTCGTAGACAAATTCAACGCACTTCAGTCGACAATTGACAGCCTGGCCGGCTTCAATGCGGAGGCAGGCGTTGGCAGTCTGCTGACGGGCGATAGTACGGTTCGTTCCATTCAGAACCAGCTACGCCAAGTTCTTACCCGTGTTGTTCCCGGCTTGGAAAACTCTGCCGTTCGGAGTTTGGCTGATGTAGGAGTAACCACCAACTTCGAAACAGGTGGTCTGGAGTTTGATAGAGCCAAGTTTGAAGAACAGCTCAAGGCCAATCCGGATGACGTGACCGCCTTGTTTGCAGAGCAAGGACGGACAACCGACAGTCAGGTTGAGTTCGTACGCAGCGGGCTTAACACAGAGCCCGGTAGATACGATATCAACATCACCCAGGCCGCTACGCAGGGCAGGTTGGTTGCCGGGAGTGCGTTGGCAGATGGAATTGTTATCGACGATTCCAACGACGAACTGACATTCAAGGTAAACGGGGAGACCTCGGTAAGTGTTCAACTTACCCAACAGACTTATGCGTCTGCTCAAGAGCTTGTTGATGAAATCCAATCCCAGCTAAACAGTAATAACGCACTTAATGCAGCTGGCACGTCGGTGCAGGTCGAGCTGGACGGCAGCGGCAATTTAAGCTTTATCTCTGCTGACTATGGCGACGAGTCGGTTGTTTCCCTGGAGTCTGCAGAGAATTCAGCTGTTTTCGGCCTTGATTCAGCAACCGAAACTGCCGGCGTTGATGTCGCCGGCACAATAGGCGGGCGCGCTGCAGAAGGAGACGGTCAGGTTCTGTTTCTCGGAAATGGGAACGGTGGTGCCTCTGGCCTCCAGGTGAGAATTTTAGGTGATGAAACTGGTGCCCGAGGCTCGATCACTTTTGTTGAGGGCGTGGCTGAACGCACAGTCGATCTGGTCTCCAGTTTCGTTGGCGCGGATGGTGCTATTGAGTCACGGACTGAAAGTCTTAATCGGGACCTGGAACAGATCCAGGCGAGTCAAGCACGACTCGAAGAGCGCATAGCGGCCTATAGGGAGAGGTTGGTGAGCCAGTTCACCGCAGCTGATTCCCTGATTTCGCAGCTCAACAGTACTCAGGATTATGTGAGTCAGCAGCTTGCTGCGCTGGCTCCTCAAAACAACCGGGACAACTGATTAGTTTAGATCGGTTAGGAACTCAAGAGGTCTTATATGAACGGCTTGCAGGCATACCAGCGTGTTAATAATCAAACAAGCACAATTGATGCGGATCCTCATCGATTGATTCAGCTGCTATACAATGGTGCTATTGAACGCATCAATATGGCAAAGGCCCGTATGCAGGCTAAAGACGCGGCCGGCAAGGGGCAGTTGATCGGGAAAGCCATTGATATCATCGGCGGCCTTCGCAGCTTCCTGGATTTTGAGAAAGGCGGTGAGTTGGCGCCGAGACTGGAAGCCCTTTATGACTACATGGAGCGGACGTTGCTTCAGGCTAGCGCAAAAAATGATGTAGAAAAGCTTGATGAGGTTTTATCTCTCCTTCACTCCATCAAAGAAGGCTGGGATGGAATTCGTGAAGAAGCTGTTGGGCAACAGCGCGCCGGCTGAGTTCGCGAATCCCTCGCTGGAAGTGAGGATCAGATGAGCTTAATCATCTGGTCCTTACGCCGACCTGGGCCCTCCTAATACCCCGGCGCAATAGCCATTCCCCCCGCTCTCCCGTACAATACGGCCCTTATTTTCAACACATCCATTCTGTTCAGTCTGGAGCAAGGGCATGTCTGATATCAAAAAGGTGGTGCTGGCCTATTCTGGTGGCCTGGATACTTCCGTTATCGTTCGGTGGTTGCAGGATACCTACAACTGTGAGGTGGTGACCTTCACCGCCGACATCGGCCAGGGCGAGGAAGTTGAACCGGCGCGGGCGAAAGCCGAGGCGTTGGGCGTTAAGGAAATCTACATCGAGGACCTGCGCGAGGAGTTTGTGCGCGATTACGTGTTCCCGATGTTCCGCGCAAACACCATCTACGAGGGTGAGTACCTGCTGGGTACGTCCATTGCCCGTCCTCTGATTGCCAAGCGTCTGATCGATATCGCCAATGAGACCGGCGCCGATGCGATTTCTCACGGTGCGACCGGCAAGGGCAACGACCAGGTTCGTTTCGAGCTGGGTGCCTACGCGTTGAAGCCGGGTGTGAAGGTGATTGCGCCCTGGCGTGAGTGGGATCTGAACTCCCGTGAGAAGCTCCTGAAGTACTGCGAAGAGCGCAATATTCCGGTGGAAATGAAGAAGGGCAAGAGCCCGTACTCCATGGATGCCAACCTGCTGCACATCTCTTACGAAGGCATCAACCTGGAAGATCCCTGGGCGGAAGCCGAGGAAGATATGTGGCGCTGGAGTGTGTCTCCGGAGAACGCGCCGGATGAGCCGACCTACGTTGAACTGACCTACAAGAAGGGCGACATTGTTGCCATCGACGGTCAGGATATGAAGCCCCACGTGGTTCTGGAAACCCTAAACAAGCTGGCGGGTGCCAACGGCATTGGCCGTCTCGATATTGTCGAGAACCGCTACGTGGGCATGAAGTCCCGCGGCTGTTACGAAACCCCGGGCGGTACCATCATGCTGCGTGCCCACCGTGCCATCGAATCAATCACCCTGGATCGCGAAGTGGCACACCTGAAAGACAGCATCATGCCGCGCTACGCCGAGGTGATCTACAACGGTTACTGGTGGTCGCCGGAGCGTGAGGCGCTGCAGGCGCTGATCGATCAGACTCAGAACTATGTAAACGGTACTGTTCGTCTGAAGCTCTATAAGGGCAATGTGGATGTGGTTGGCCGCAAGTCTGAGGATTCTCTGTTCGATGAGAAGATTGCCACCTTTGAGGAAGATCAGGGTGCGTACGATCAGAAGGATGCGGAGGGCTTCATCAAGCTGAACGCCCTGCGTCTGCGAATCGCTGCTGGCAAAGGCCGCAAGCTTTAAGTCTGCTCGACGGACGCCCGGAATTCTCCGGGCGTCTTCCCCGTCACTGCTTTGAACTTCCTGTGAAACGACGTGGTTTCACTATATCCCAGCCTTAGCGCAATATCTGGAATGGCCAACTCGCTGTTTCGTAGATAATCCTCTGCCATTTTTTGCCGCACTTCGTCCAGCAGTTTCTGGTAAGAGACCCCTTCCTGGCCGAGTTTTCTTTGAAGGGTCCGGCTGGTCATCCCCAGGTCTTCGGCCACCATGTCTTGCCGGGTTATGCCGTGCATGAGCTGTTGTTGGATGCTGTGACGGACCTTCGAAGTCAGGTCGCTGTCGGTATCCAGGGACGCCAGCTGACTCAGGGCATGGGCTTCCAGCGTTTTGCGGAGCAGGGGGTCTGGTTGCCGCAGGCGGGTCTCCAGCAGGGTTTTCTTTAAGGTAATGCTGTCTTCATCGGCGGAAAAGGTGACCGGGCAGTGCCAGCGCTCCCGGTAGGCCGTTTCAAATTCGGAACCCGGCGAGGATCGGCGAAGTTTTACCGAGCTTGGTGATGCTTCCTGATTGTCTGCAAGCCAGCGGGCGTAGTTCACCCAGGAGGCGAACACGTTATCCACCAGTTGCGGCCGAACCACAGGGTCGGTGTAGTTGCAGTTCCAGGTCAGTTTGATGTCGTCGCCTTTCATGGCGAGGCTGGTGGTTCCCATATCTCCGACGAGTTTTTCAAACGGTGCAATGCGTGCTACGGCTTCGCCGAGGGTGGCGCAGCTCATGGTGATGTAGCCAAGTACGCTGTAGGAGCCGGGTTGGACAAAATCGCCGGTTTCCAGGCCCAGGATCGGGTTGCCGGTTTGTTCGCACAGTAAATGAATAAAGTACTGGAACTGCTCACCGTTGATGCGGCCGTCGTCGGTGTCGAGGATGTTCTGGTCCAGTCCGGCCTGGTCGAAAAGGCGGTTGATATTCACGCCGGCGGATTCGGCGGCACGAACGTATTGGCGCAGGGCGGCGACAGAGGCGGTTCCGAGGGTTTTCATGGTTACAGCACTGTTTTTGGAATCGTTATAGCGGGAGTATAACGGAACTGGTGCGGAAACGTCTGGGGCAGAAAATAAAAAGGCCAGCTAAAAAGCTGGCCTAAAAAACAAGGAAAGAACGAAAGTGCCTGAAAAATTCGTTAATCCGGTGGATTCGATTCCCCATATGGCGGCGGAGGTACTACTCGGCTCCTCCGCCATGGGGGATACTGCTTAAATCCACAATTGCAGAATAAGTCTTCCGAGCCTTCCTGTCTGTTTGTGAAGTGTGTATCAGTGTTACCGAGTGTGTCGCCCCTTCAGGCGGTCGCTCCAATCTCCGGCGCAGTCTCGGTAAACCGTCGGGTATCGTACGCATCCACCAGCCCTTGCACCGCGGCCCGTTCCATATCCTGGATTGAGGGCGTGCCGTTCTGGGCGTCGGCTTTGCACAGCACCATGCCGGCTTCCACGGAAATATAACCTGCTGTGGTTTTCAGGGCCTTGTGGTTGATGCCGTCGAACACGCGCCGGAAGGCGGTGGTGGTGCAGTGGTCGCTGTTCGGGAAGTAGGCAATGATGGCGAACTGGTTGTCGCCCACTCGGCACAAGGCGTCGATGGGACGAATCAGGGTGCTCAGCCGGCGGGCGATGCCGATGGCCAGTTCACTCATGACCGTGGGCGGGTGCTTGCGTTTGAGCTCCTGCCAGTTGCGAATACCGCACAGTACATAGGCAGAGGCACCGCCCCGGGATTCAGCATGGCGTAGCGTCTTGGTCAGTCGCTCGCGACCGTATTTGGTGTTGCAGAGGCCGGTTTCCAGATCAATGATGTTGGTGGATTCCAGTTCCCGGTTGTTCTCGATCAGCAGAGAGTTGGCCCGTAGCAGGGTGTTCTGGCGGTCAGCCATTCGGTCTGCTGCGAAGATGCGGGGGATCAGCTGCTTGGTCATGTCGGACTTGTAGATGAAATCATCCACGCCCCGGTCGAAGGCTTCAGAGAGGGCTTCGACGCTCTCCCGGGCGGTGAGCAGGATCACGTAGGTGTAGTGATTGTTCTGCTCGTCCTGTTGTCGCACCTGGTCGGTGAGCTCAAGGCCATCCATCTCGGGCATCAGCCAGTCCGCAATCAACACACTAACCGGGCGCTGCTCGATCAGCTTGAGGGCTTCCGGTGCGTTGTTCACGATGCGCACGTCGCGATATCCGGCATTTCGCAGCGTGCGGCCAACCACCATACTGCTGAATTTCGCGTCGTCTACTACGAGGATGGGAAGGTCCAGATTGGGCATTGTTATCTACTTTTACCAGTCCGTTGTCAGGTGCGGGAGATGCCGGGGGTTGGTATCATCCCCAGCAAATTGAAGAAGTATACCTTCTTACTCTGTTGGAGAATAACGACCATGCCTTCTTTTGACATTGTTTCAGAAATCGATATGCACGAAGTGACCAATGCGGTCGACCAGGCCAAGCGGGAACTGGGCAATCGCTGGGACTTCAAAAACGTTGAAGCCGACATTGAGCTGGACGACAAGGGTATAACCATCAGTGCCGAGCAGGAGTTCCAGCTGGAGCAGTTGCTGGATATGCTGCGGATGGCGTTTGCCAAGCGGAATATCGATGCCCGCGCCCTGGCAGAGGACGGAGACAGCAAGTCTGGCAAGCTGGTCAAGCAGCACCTGCTATTGAAGCAGGGCATTGAGACCGATATGGCCAAGAAGATTGTGAAGATGATCAAGGATCAGAAGATGAAGGTCCAGGCCAGTATCCAGGGCGATAAAGTGCGGGTGACCGGCAAGAAGCGTGATGATCTTCAGGGAGCCATCGCCATGTTGCGCGAGGCTGAGCTGGATATCCCGCTTCAGTTCAATAATTTCCGCGACTGATCCGGAGGCTTTACCATCTTAACCGGCACCCGCCTGACCCTGATTCGGGATACGCTCTACACCTACACCCGGTGGCAGGTGATCGCCCTGTTGTTCCTGGGGTTTTCGGCGGGTCTGCCGTTCCTGCTGGTGTTTTCCACGCTTAATGCGCGGCTGGCAGATGTCGGGGTGGAAACGGCTACCATCGGTTTCTTCAGCTGGCTAGGCATAACTTATTCCATCAAGGTGTTCTGGGCGCCGGTAGTGGACCGTCTGAAACTGCCTCTGCTGGACCGGCTGCTGGGCAAGCGGCGAAGCTGGATTATCTTTGCGCAGGCGGGTATTGCCACGGGGCTTTACCTGATGGCTCAAGTGGATGCCACGGCAGCGCCGGAAATGATGGCTCTGTGTGGCCTGCTGGTGGCTTTCTCCTCAGCTACCCAGGATGTGGCCATTGATGCTTACCGTATCGAGATTGCCGAGGAACGGTTGCAAGCCGCCTTGGCTGCAACCTATATCTTTGGCTACCGGCTGGCGCTTCTGGTGGCCGGCGCCGGTGCCCTTTACCTGGCGGAATTCTGGTCCTGGCAGGTGTCCTATGAGGTAATGGCCGCCCTGGTAGGCGTTGGCGCGCTGACGGTGTTGATTGTTCGCGAGCCCAGCGTAAACCACTTTGCCGCCGCCCAGGACATTGCTCACAAGATTGAGAATGAAGCCGCCAAGCTAACCCATCTGAATCCCCGCGTAGCGAGACTGGTTGGATGGTTCTACGCCGCCGTCGCCGGCCCTTTCCTGGACTTCTTCCGCCGGTACAAAGAACTGGCCTTCATTATTCTGCTTATGGTTGCCGTCTATCGGATCTCCGACATCGCCATGGGCGTGATGGCCAATCCGTTCTACCTGGATTTTATGGGGTTCAGCAAAACCCAGGTGGCGGACGTGACCAAGATCTTCGGTTTCTTCATGACCATCGCCGGCTCGCTGGTGGGTGGGGTTATGGTGGTTCGCTACGGCGTTCGCCGGATTCTTCTGCTGGGGGCGATCATGACCGCCGCCACCAACCTTCTGTTTGTCGTTCTGGCCCAGTACCCGCCCAACATCGTCACCCTGGCCGCAGTGGTTAGCGCCGATAACCTCAGTGGCGGCATTGCCAACGTGGCTCTCATTGCCTGGCTCTCCAGCATGACCAGTGCCTCATTTACCGCTACCCAGTATGCTCTGTTCAGTTCGCTGATGACCCTGCCAGGCAAGTTCATCGGTGGTTTCTCAGGCATAGTTGTGGCTGGTTTCGGTTACGCAGAGTTCTTCCTGGTGGCCGGCATCATGGGTGTGCCGGCCATCCTGTTGGCCATTTTTATGATTCGACATGGTGATCGATTGGATGCGTTAGCGCCTCGACATGAATCAAAGCCTGACGCAGAAGCGGTGAGTTCCTGATGTCCGAACCAACCAAAGACCAGAAAATCTGGCAAGTGGTACTGGCCGTCCCGAAGGGTCGGGTGGTCAGTTACGGGCAAGTTGCAGAGATGGCTGGATTGGGTCGTCAGGCCCGGTATATCGGAAAGGCCTTGGGTAAGCTGCCAGAAGGCCATGTCGTGCCGTGGTATCGAGTTATTCGTAGTAACGGCCAGATTGCCTTTCCCGTTGGGTCCGAGAAATTTGAAGAGCAGGTTAGCCGTCTTGAGGCCGAGGGTGTTGAGGTCGTTGATGGACGAGTATCGATGTCTCGATTCCGTTGGTAATGGGGCGCTCCGGGCGCCCCATTCAGTGGTTGTTCAACCGGTTAGAGCCTGAGGGCTCCATCCACTTCAATCATCCGCCCTGACACATAGTCGTTCTCAAAGATGAACGCGGCCGCCGAGGCAATTTCTTCCGGCTTGCCCATGCGCTTGAGCGGAATGCCTGCGGTCATTTTCTCCAGGGCTTCAGGCTTCATGGAAGCTGTCATTTCGGTCTCGATGAAGCCCGGGGCGATGCCGGCACAGCGAATGCCGTAACGGGCGAGCTCTTTGGCCCACACGGGAACCAGGGCGGAGACCCCAGCTTTGGCGGCGGAGTAGTTGCTCTGGCCCATGTTGCCGGCACGTGAAATGGAGGCGATGTTGATGATCGCGCCCTGGTCGCCGTTTTTAATCATCTGGGTCGCAGCTTCCCGGCCGCAGAGAAACACGCCGGTGAGGTTGACGTCGATTACGGCCTGCCACTGGGACAGCTCCATACGGCGCTCGACTTCGCCATCCTTCACTTTGACCATCAGACCGTCCCGGAGGATACCGGCGTTGTTGACCAGGCCATTGAGGTGGCCGAAATCTTTTACGATGGCTTCAAAGGTTTTTTCAACATCTTCTTCTTTGGCGACGTTGCAAACGTAGCTTCTTGCTTCGGAGCCGGCGGCTTTGCACGCGGCAACCGCTTCGTCCAGTTTTTCCGGCATCAGGTCGATCAGCGCGACTTTGGCACCTTTGGCGGCAAGGTATTCGCCCATGGCACGGCCAAGGCCCTGGCCGCCGCCGGTAATTGCAATCACGGAATCTTGAAGTTTCATGTTTTGCCCTAACTACTGTTATCAGGTGGTTTTACGGTTGCTGTGCGTCTTTTTGCCCTCGGCCTTCCGGCTTGGGTGCTGGCACCAGTGACACCGGGCCTCCGTGGAACCGCTACAAGCACGTCCATGTGCGCTTGTTTCCGGCCATCCTTGGCCTCCAACATTCCACGGAGGCCCGGTGTCACTGATGCGTTGAGCCATGTGCATGGCTTCTTGTTAGAAACTGAAGGGCTGCGAGTATACCAGACCTTCTGAAATTCCTGCTCAGACCCTGAGGTCCCGATGTCCGTGTTTCTTTTTCTCTTTATCATCATGCCAATCGCCGAGATGGCGGTTCTGATCCAGGTCGGCGGCATGATTGGTGTGCTTAATACCATCGGGCTGGTTCTGCTGACTGCCGTGATCGGTGCGTGGCTGCTTCGCCAGCAGGGCCTTGCCACGCTATTGAAGGCCAATCAGCGGCTGAACAGTGGGGAATTGCCGGCCAGGGAGGTTGCCGAGGGGCTGATTCTGGCCATTGGCGGCGCCTTGCTGCTGACGCCGGGTTTTATCACCGATACGGTCGGTTTTCTGTGCCTGATTCCCGGGTCCCGTCACTGGCTGGCAGCCCAGGCGCTCAAGCGTATGGTTGTAGCTGGGCAAAGCCGGAGCAGCAGCTTCTATTTCCGTGCCGGCGGCGGGTCGAACCCTTTCGGGCAGGATCCGTTCGGTGGCCGCGAAAATCCCTTCGGTCGGCAACGCCCGTTTGACAGGGACAGCAACGGCGACATCATAGAAGGCGAGTATCAGGACGAGACGGAATCCGATCGGGACCGGATCGAAAAAAAGTGAAAAAATTTCTCTCCGGGGTGTTGAAAACACCTACCCCCTACCCCAAATAGGAACCACAAGTTCGCTGCAGGCTGATTTCCACTGAAAACAGTTGGTTATCCAGCCGGGCAATTTGTCGGGTCCGGTTTTGCCGATCCGACCAACATCAACAATGTCATTGCCACATTAATCTGACTATTGGAGAAACCGAGCAATGAAAATTCGTCCGCTACACGATCGTGTTGTCGTGCGCCGTAAGGAAGAAGAAGAGAAAACTGCGGGTGGCATCGTGCTGCCGGGTAACGCCAAAGAGAAGCCTTCCCAGGGTGAGGTGATTGCCGTTGGTAACGGTCGCATTCTGGAAAACGGCGAAACCCGCTCACTGGCGGTCAAGGTGGGTGACACCGTGGTCTTCGGCCAGTACGCCGGTAACACCGTCAAGATCGACGGCGAAGAGCTCCTCATCATGAGCGAGAGCGACATTTACGGCGTGCTTGAGTGATCGCTGAGGCGAATCGCACGAACTCTCATTAATCCGATTAATTCAGTTACTTCGGTTTAACGAACAGGAATAGAAGACATGGCAGCAAAAGACGTTAAATTCGGTGATAGCGCGCGGAAGCGCATGGTCGCGGGCGTCAACGTTCTGGCAGACGCGGTTAAAGTGACCCTCGGCCCGAAAGGCCGTAACGTGGTTCTGGAAAAGTCCTTCGGCGCGCCGACCATCACCAAAGATGGTGTTTCCGTGGCCAAGGAAATCGAGCTGGCTGACAAGTTCGAGAACATGGGCGCCCAGATGGTGAAAGAAGTGGCTTCCCAGGCCAACGACACGGCTGGTGACGGTACCACTACTGCAACTGTTCTGGCCCAGTCCATCGTTAACGAGGGCGTGAAGGCCGTTACTGCCGGCATGAACCCGATGGATCTGAAACGCGGCATCGACAAGGCCACGACCGAAGCGGTCAAAGCGATCCGCGAGATGGCCAAGCCCTGCGACGACAGCAAGATGATTGCCCAGGTAGGCACCATCTCTGCCAACGGCGACGAGACCATCGGCAAGATCATCGCCGACGCGATGGAAAAGGTTGGCAAGGAAGGCGTCATTACCGTCGAAGAAGGCCGTGGCCTGGAAGACGAGCTGGACGTGGTTGAAGGTATGCAGTTCGACCGTGGCTTCCTGTCTCCGTACTTCATCAACAACCAGGACAACATGTCTGCCGAGCTGGAAGACCCTTACATCCTGCTGGTCGACAAGAAAATTTCCAACATCCGCGAGCTGTTGCCGGTGCTGGAAGCTGTAGCCAAGGCTGGCAAGCCGCTGCAGATCATCGCTGAGGACATCGAAGGCGAAGCGCTTGCAACTCTGGTCGTGAACAACATGCGTGGCATCGTGAAAGTCAACGCTGTTAAGGCGCCTGGCTTTGGTGATCGTCGCAAGGAAATGCTGCAGGACATCGCGATCCTCTCCGGTGGTACCGTGATTTCTGAAGAAGTCGGCCTGACGCTCGAGAACACCACCCTGGATGATCTTGGCACAGCCAAGCGTGTCAATGTCACCAAGGAAAACACCACCATCATCGGCGGTGCGGGTGCACAGGCGGACATCGAAGCTCGCGTTGAGCAGATCCGGAAGCAGATCGAAGACAGCTCTTCCGATTACGACAAGGAGAAGCTGCAGGAGCGTGTTGCCAAGCTGGCTGGAGGTGTTGCCGTCATCAAGGTTGGTGCCGGTTCCGAAGTGGAAATGAAAGAGAAGAAGGCCCGCGTTGAAGATGCGCTGCACTCCACCCGCGCTGCGGTTGAAGAGGGCATTGTGCCGGGCGGCGGCGTTACCTTGATCCGCGCTATTGCGGCTCTGGACAAGGTAGATGCCATCAACGAAGAGCAGAAAGCCGGTGTGAACATCCTGCGCCGTGCCATGGAAGCTCCGCTGCGCCAGATCGTGTACAACGCAGGCGGTGAGTCTTCTGTGGTGGTTGCCAAGGTTCGTGAAGGCGAAGGCTCTTTCGGCTTCAACGCCTCTACTGAGCAGTATGGCGACATGCTGGAAATGGGTATTCTGGATCCTGCCAAGGTTACCCGTTCCGCGCTGCAGGCGGCTGCTTCCGTTGCTTCCCTGATCATCACCACCGAGGCGATGGTTGCGGATGAGCCGGAAGACGAAAAGGCCGGCGGCGGTATGCCGGACATGGGTGGCATGGGCGGCATGGGAGGCATGGGTGGCATGATGTAATGCCGGCCTGATCCCAGGCGCTCCGAAGTTTTGGGGCGCTGCCCGATCACCACTGAAAACCCCGCGTTGGTTCACGCCAACGCGGGGTTTTTGTTTTTTTTGTCATGAACTTGGGCAATGCCTTTGCTAGACTCGGCTTCCGGTCCATTATCTGTGCAACGCCGAATGAGTGACGCTGAACCCAAAACTTTTCTTCGCCCCGGCAAGGTGTTTCTGCTCCTGCTGCTGGGCGCTCTGGTTTATCTGCTGTCACTGGTCTTTCTGGTACCTGCTGGGTGGGTCTGGCAGCAGGCTTCTGCTCACGTTTCTTTGCCGCCCCAGGTTCAGGTGCGACAGGTTGCCGGAAAAGTATGGGACGGTGAGGCCGGGGTTGTGGTTGCCGGCTTCCCGCTGCGTGTTGACTGGCGTCTTCACATGCCAAAGGTCTCCGGCCTGAAATGGCCAATGACAATTTCTGTCGAGTCGTCACAATCCTCGCTTAATGGCGATGTTACGATTGGCTGGCCTGCCAGTGCGCAGCTGGATGCGAGTGGGCGGGTCATGGTAGCCGAGTTTGAAGACCTGATTCGCCAGAGTGGCGGTGCAATGATCGAAGGCGAGGTGATGATCGACCGGCTGACTATGGCCTGGGCCGATAACCGGATTACCCGCGCTGAAGGCCTGGGGCGCTGGGATGGCGGTCTGGTGACCTGGCCCATGGGCGACCAGCGGGGCCGGGCGGAGTTTCCGCCCATGCAGGCCACTATGGATACCACCCAGGGGGGTGTTGCCCTGAGCGTTTCCGAACAGGGTGGGCAGGGGCCGGCGGCAGATGCCACGGTGTTCTGGAACGGAATGCTGGAACTGCGTGTCTACAAGCGAATGGTGGACTTGGCAGGTCAGCCCTGGCCGGATTCTGCCAGCCCCGGCGATGTGGTGTTCCGGGTGCGCCAGCCTCTTGTCCCGGGGGCGCGATAGTATGGCCATGTTAAGTACCCCGGCCCAGCGCCGGATTTCGCGGACTCTGGCGAACCTGTTGTTGCTGGTATTGGTGGTGTATCTGGCTGTCGCGCTCGCCCGGATGACCTGGCTGTTCGCCTGGGAGGACAGGCCGGTCCCAAGTGCGCCAGCGTCGAACCGTGCGGGTAACATGGCCGGGAGCAGCGGTCTGACGACTTCCATGGCCGTTTACGATTTCTTCGGGCGTTCGGAGCAGCCGGTTCAGGTGGCGGAAGCCGTTCGCCGCTCGGCTCCGGAAACCCGCCTTCGACTTCGGCTCGAAGGGGTGCTGGTAGCGCAGCGCCCGGAGGACTCCGGTGCTATAGTTGCTGGAAGCAATGGTGAAACGGCGTATTACCGGGTCGGGGAAATGTTGCCCGGGAACGCCGAGCTTGCCGAAGTCGAACCCGGTCGAATTCTGATTCGTCGGGGCGGACGGTACGAGACCCTGACATTTGAGGAACAGGTGTCTTCAGATCTGGTTGCAGAAGTAACTGCCGAGCCGGCAGAATCAGGACCGGATGAGTTTCTGGCCAGCGCCCGCGAACAGATTGATAGCCAGGGCATTGCTGCTCTCGCGCCTTTCGGGTTGAGTCCGGTGGATGACAGCGGCATGTCTGGGTACGTATACGACGGCTCCAATGCCATGCTGAATGCTGTCAACCTGCAGGCCGGTGACGTGATAACGGCGATCAACGGCCAGCGACTGGGTGATATCAATCAGGACAAGGCCCTGCTTGAGAACTGGCGCGGTCAGGCACAGTTGGAGATCGAAATCGAGCGTGACGGATCCATCCTCACCATAAGTTATGCCATACCCGAACAGTGGCGCTGATCGGGTTCATTGAAACAGGACGAAATCGCCAGATGTATAACCACAAGATCAATCTTTTGCGGGCTATTGTCCTGCTTGTTCTCCTGCCCTTTATGTCCATGGCGCACGGGCAGGAAGCCGAGACATGGCGGCTGAATCTCAAGGACGCCGATATCCGCGCCTTCGTGACCCAGGTGGCCGATATTACCGGGTACAGTTTTGTGGTGGATCCCAGGGTGAAGGGCAAGGTAACCGTGCTCTCCAGCGCGCCCATGAACAAGGATGAGATTTACGACCTGTTCCTGGCGGTCCTGAACGTCCACGGATTTACGGCCATTCCTGGCGAAGAAGTGATCAAAGTGGTGCAGCAGGTTGACGCCAAGCAGTCGGCGGAGATTCTGGAGCGGTTTCCGGAAACGCCCTCGGAACAGCTGATCACCCGGGTCATACAGATTGATAACGCAAATGCCCTGGAGCTGGTCCCGATTCTTCGCCCACTGGTGGCCAAGTATGGCCACCTGGCCGGGGTAGCCGCCGCCAACGCTCTGATCATCAGCGATCATTCTTCCAACATCCAGCGAATCGAGCAGATTGTTCGGGAACTGGATAGCCCCTCCAAGTACGAAGTGGAAGTTATCCAGCTCCAGGAAGCCTGGGTCGGTGATATGGTGACGCTGCTGCAGGAACTGGCTCCGGATGAGCTCGGTCGGACCGGCGCTGACAGTGCCGCGAGAAAATACAGCGTAACCGCCGATGAGCGCAGTAACCGACTTATTCTTCGGGGCGATGAAACCTTCCGGGACAAGATGCGCGGCCTTATCCGGCAACTGGATCAGCCTTCGGCAACCGGCGGTACCACCAAGGTGCTGCGACTGAAGCACGCCGATGCCAAGAATCTCACTGAAATTCTCAAAGGTGTGATGGGCGAGCTGGTCAAAGAAGGTTCAGGATCAGGGGGCTCCGCTGGTGGCTCACGGCCGCAGAGCAATTTCGCGGTTTTCGCCGATGAAGGGCTGAACGCCCTGGTGGTGCGTGGCGAGCCGTCCCTGATGCAGGAAGCCGAACAGATTGTGGCCGCTCTGGATGTGCGTCGTGCCCAGGTGATGATTGAGGCGGCCATTGTCGAGATCAGTGACGAGCTGGGCCAGGATCTGGGCGTTCAGGTTGCCGTGGGTGACGAGTCCGGCGAATCCACACCGGTTGCCGGTACCAACTTCGGCAACGTGGGTCGCAGTCTGGGCGAGGTACTCAGCGCGATTCTGACCGAGTCCGCCATCACCCCCGCAGTAGGTGGAATCACCGTCGGCGCCGGCCAGCGGAACGAGGATGGTGTGAGTTGGGGAATTCTCCTGCAGGCTCTGTCCACTTCCGCAGCAGCCAACCTGCTGTCCACGCCCAGCATCATTACCCTGGACAATCAGGAATCGGAAATCATTGTGGGGCAGAACGTGCCGTTCCGAACTGGCCAGTCAACAGTCACCGGCGATGGCACCACCAACCCGTTTACCACCATCGAGCGTCGTGATATTGGCCTGACCCTCAAGGTTACCCCGACCATCAGCGCCGATGGCCTGGTACGTCTGGTGGTAGAGCAGACCACGGAGAACGTGGCGGACAGTATCGAGGACGCCTCGGATATCGTTACCAACAAGCGGGAAATCAAGACTACGGTACTCGCAGATGACGGCGAGACCATCGTCCTGGGCGGTTTGACCCGGGATGATTACCAGGTCAACAAGAGCAAGGTGCCCCTGCTGGGTGATATTCCGTTCATCGGGCGCCTGTTCTCATCGGAATCGGAGCGTCGGGTCAAGCGTAACCTGCTGGTGTTCCTGCGCCCGAAAATTATGTTGGGCAAAGAGGAGGCCGTTGCAGCAACCTCCGACAAATTCGATCAGCTATGGGACGTGAATTTGAACATCCGGGAAAAACTGGGTGTCCCGACGGAAGAACAGCGCCCGACGGTGGACGCGCTGTTCGAAGGCGGGAGCTCCCGAGTCCAGTAATCCCTCAGACAGCCAGTGGCGGCATCGGACAGTCCATCTGATCCGCCACCAGGCGCATCAACTCATACTCCCGCGTTTCCACCTTGCCGTCGCGGGTGATGCAGTACCCGCAGGCATCAATGATCGCCGGTTTCAGCAAAGGCGAGAGGCCGTTTAGGGCCGTTAAGGCCTCTCTTAGCTGGCGCATGGTGACTTTCTCCAGAACCGGCTCATTGCCATCCTTCGCATTCATGAAGCCTGCCATGGCTTCCCGATAAAGCTTCTCGGCGTCAGCCTGGGACGCAGACCCCGCCCTTGCCATCAGGCTCAGAAGTCGCTGGAGGGCCGGCATGACCGGTTTGTAGCTCTTGTAGCGAACCGGAACCACTCTGGCTGCCTCATCGCCCAGATGGCGGGACAGGAAACTGGTCAAGGCGAGTTCGAACAGGGTGACCCGATTATCCGCCGCAACCAGCTTCTGGACATTGGTAATCAGCATCTCCCGTTCTTCCGGATCCAGCTTGCGCAGCGCCGGCATAGCAAGTTCCAGGGCAGGAAAACGGACGCCCTCCCCGATGGTTTTCAGTGCGGGTAAGAGCTTTTCCAGCAGGTCCGGCTGGCTGCCCAATACCGGGTGAGCCGGCAGCAGGTTCAGTCGTTCCTCCTGCTGCGGTCGCGGCAATTCACAGATCAGCATGGCGTAACAAAGTTGTGAGGCTCCGGCCCGGGTGTACAGCAGGTTCCGGAAAGTGGCTGGCAGTCGCTCCAGAAAGCGCAGCGCGAAGTCTTCGCTGTGCCGGTTGATGGTTCCAACCTGGTCTGAGAATTTCCGCCCCGGCTTGATCGGCGCCTCCGGGCTCGACGCCAGGGGCGAGGTTCTCCCACTCTTGCCGGTGACCGGTCCAAGGATGTCGGATGCCGCTCCGGTGAATCTCGATGCGCCGGTTTCAGGCGCTGGTGCGGAGCTGCGGTAGAGGTCGGCGCCGGGCTCGGTGTCCCTCAGCCGGCTGCGCAATCTGGCTAGCATGCCGGGCTGGATGGCATTGATGCGCTCGTCGATGGGCGGATGGGAGGCCAGCAGGGAGGTAAACTTCATCCGGGCACTTTCGCCGAAACACATGTGGTTCATGTCGCTTGCGTGGCTGGTGGTGTCCAGGTAGCCGCCCTTCATGCCGATCTTGAACAGTGCGCCGGCGATGCCTTCGGGGTTGCGGGTAAACTGCACGGACGAGGCATCGGCCAGCATCTCTCGCTGCCTGGAGACGGCCGCCTGTATGAGCCGGCCAAAGAAAACCCCCACATAGCCGATCACGAACAGCGCCAGGCCGATAATGCCCATGGCCGCCTGAGCCCTTCCGTCTCGGGATCGACCCATCCTGTGGCCACGATAAAAGGAAGCTCGAAGCAGGAACCCGCCAATCTGACCGATCATCAGGATGCCTGCGAGCAAAGCAATGAGCCGAACGTTGAGCCGCATGTCCCCGTTGAAAATATGGCTGAACTCGTGGGCGACCACGCCTTGCAGTTCGTCCCGGGATAGCTGGGTGATGGCTCCGTGAGTGACGACCATGACGGCTTCGCCGGGAGTGTAGCCTGCCACGAAGGCATTGATACCGGTTTCCTGGTCCATCACGTAAAGTTCCGGTACAGACACACCGCTGGCAATGGCCATTTCCTCGACAATATTGCGCAGTTTACGTTCGTCACTGTCCCGGGTATCCGGATCAATCGGTCGTGCGCCAACCATTTTGGCAACCCGGTCGCCGCCGCCGGCAAGGTCGACCCAGCGGAGCAGAGAGCCAAGAACAATCAGCCCGACAACGGTAACGGCCGTTAAAAGGCCATGGTTGGAGAGCAGCCAGTGGTGGAAGGCGAGGCCTGAGGATTCACTGCGGGTTACAAAATACCCTACGAGGCAGACGGCGAGCGTAATAAACGCAACCGCCGTCAGGAAAAGGAAGACCAGCAGACTGGTGTTGCGCCGGGCATGGGCCTGGCGCTGAAAGAAACCGGGATGAGCCATGCCTCAGGGCCTCAGAAGGCCACTTTCGGTGCCTGACGGGCTTCCGGTGATTCCAGTTCCAGTTGCGACGTTTCCTTGAACGCGAACATGCCGGCAACGATGTTGTTGGGGAACTGCTCCCGGAAGATGTTGTAGCTCATCACGCCGTCATTGTAGGCCTGGCGAGCAAAGGCGACACGGTTCTCGGTGCTGGAGAGTTCTTCCATCAGTTGCTGGATGGTTTCGTTGGCCTTCAGCTCCGGGTAGTTCTCGGCCACGGCGTAAAAGTTGGCAAGTGCCTTGGTCAGCAGGTTTTCCGCGCTGCCAAGTCGCTGGATCTTGGTGCCATCGCCAGGATCCTTGGCGGCATCTTTTTGGGCGCTGACCGCATTGTTGCGGGCTTCCATCACCTGGGTGAGGGTGGTTTTCTCATGGGTAAGATAGGCCTTTGCCGCTTCCACCAGGTTCGGGATCAGGTCGTGCCGGCGCTGCAGCTGAACGTCAATCTGGGCAAACCCGTTCTTGAACTGGTTACGGAGGGAAACCAGACGGTTGTAGATAAAGACCAGGTAGAAAACAACGACGGCAATGACAATCAGGCCGATAACGGTGGTTCCCATGGCAACTCCTCAGGGTAATGGGTCAGGCGTTATTTTCCACGATTTGCTCGTGGAAACCTTTTACGAAGGTCTCAAATTCATGCGGCGGCAGCGGCTTGCTGAAAAAATAACCCTGAGCCAGCTGACAACCGCGCTGGCTCAGATAGTATTCCTGTTCTGCCGTTTCCACACCCTCTGCAACCACCGACAGGTTCAGGCTCTTGCCGAGATCGATAATGGTGTTGGCGATTCGGGTGTCTTCTTCGTTGACAAGTAGATCCTGGATAAACTGTTTGTCGATCTTCAGGTGTTGAACCGGCATCTGCTTCAGGTAGGTGAGAGAAGAGTAGCCGGTGCCGAAGTCGTCCACTGCGATGCTTATCCCGGCTCTGTTCAGCCTGTGGAGTTTGGCCACGGCATCAGAGAGGTTGGTCATGAAGCTGGTTTCGGTCACCTCAAGCTCCAGCCGCCCGGCAGGAATCTTGTGTCTTCGCAGGGTATCGAGAATGTCATCGACGATGGTTTCCTGGCGCAGCTGTACTGCCGAAAGGTTAACGGCAATACGCAGTGGCGTTCCATCGGATGCCCATCGAGCCGCCTGCCAGCAGGCCTGGTCCAGGACCCATTGGCCGATTTCAACGATAGACCCATTCGCTTCGGCGACAGGTATGAATGTGTCGGGAGGCACCATACCCCGAGTCGGGTGTTCCCAACGGAGTAGCGCCTCAGCCCCGATCACCCGTTTGCTCTCCAGGTTGATCTGAGGCTGGTAAACCAGATGCAGCTGATGGTTGGCGAGTGCCTGGGACAGGTCCTTTTCCAGCTGCTTCCTGTCGCGGATTTCCTGGTCAATGCTGGCGACGTAGAACTGGAAGTGGTTATGGCCGTTCTGCTTGGCCAGGGTCATGGTCTGTTCGGCACTCTGGAGCAGACGGTCTGCCTGGTTGGTGTCAGACGGGTACAGTGCAACCCCCATGGTGGCCGTCATGGAAATGCTCTGATCTTCCACAAGCATGGGTGCGCTGATGCAGGCAAGAATTCGCTCGGCCGTGTCTGCTGCCTGGAAGCCGTCCCGGAGTCCTTTCTGCACAATTACGAACTGATCGCTGCCAAGACGCGCAATGGTAAAGCGGGCGTTGTCCAGTTTGTTGGTCAGCCGGTCTGCGACCGTCTGCAGGATTAGATCGCCAGAGCGGAACCCGCACTGCTCATTCACCGATTTGAAGTCGTCGATGCCGCAGACAATCAGAGACAGTTGTGAGTGGCGTTTGTTGGCCTCCTCAATGTCCCGTATCAGCAATTCCATAAAGGTATCCCGACTGGGCAGGCCGGTAAGCTGATCGTAGCGGGAGAGACGGCTAACCCGATCCTCCGCCTCGCGATGACGTTTCTGGCTGTCACCAATGGCGACCAAAAGATTATTCGTGGCGTTTACCCACAGACCCAGTTCGTCGCTCTGATGGCCGGGTGGCGTTGTGACCAGGCGGTCGTCCGGGTGGGCTGGGTCTACCTGTTTCACGGAACTGACAATCCGCAGCAGAGGGCGCGTCAGGAGCAGATGGAAGACATAAAACAGCACCATCCCGAGGATGAGGGCCGTCGCTATGCCAGAAGCGAAGGTGACCGCCGCCCTGTCCAGCCAGGTGCGCGCTGCCGGTGCTGTATCGTAGTGAACATCCAGATAACCATAGACGTCTTCTGGATTACCTTCCCGGAATAGGGGTTCGCGGAAGAGGCGTTCATCATCGAAGAAGGGGTCAGTAACCGGGCGAAACGCGGTTTGCTGCAACGGGCGGTCGCGATTGCCCAGTGGCTCGCCGTCTGGATGAACGATTCGGGCCGTGTGCACCGCTTCCTTGGCGAAGAGACCGTCAACGACCTGTTGGGCGAGCTCGGCATCGATGCTGAATACTGCCTGGGTGGCGGCGTCTTTTACCATCGCGATGGTCTGCTCAGCGTCGCTGTCCAGCCCCGTGGACACGCGCTGGGCATCCAGGATGACCTGTATGGTGCTGACAATAACGCCACTGACAAGGGCTACGGCAAGAATCCACCGTAAGATTCGATAGCCCAGGCGATGTTCAACCTCGAAGGAGTTTTGCATTCAAGCCTGTCTTGTTCCGGTTATGCAAGGCGAGCGTTCCGCACTGTTTCAGGGCGAAAATGTCGCACTTCGGGTGATGTGCTTGGGGCCTCACCCTGATTGTTGGTGCTAAGTATGGTTCAGAGTTCCGATATCTTCATGGAGTATCGGCGATTTTTTCAAAGATTTCAGGGTGTGCTTGTATCAAATTGTAATTGCTCAGGTATGACAGACACAAAAACGCCCGCCAGGGGCGGGCGTTTTAACACAGTGCAGTGTTTGCAGTCTGTGTCTGGAGGCAGGGCTTCGATCAAGCCAGGTTTTCGTTCACGAAATCCCAGTTGACCAGGTTCCAGAAAGCTTCCAGATAGTTCGGACGGGAGTTGCGGTAGTCAATGTAGTAAGCGTGCTCCCAAACGTCGACGGTCAGCACCGGCTTGTCGGCGCCGGTCAGCGGCGTTTCCGCATTGCTGGTGTTAACGATGGCAACGCTGCCGTCGGCTTTCTTCACCAGCCAGGTCCAGCCAGAACCAAAGTTGTTGGCGGCCTTGTCGTTAAATTCTTTTTTGAAGTCTTCGAAAGAACCGAACGCCTTCTCGATGGCTTCCTTGGCTGCGCCGGTCGGCTCACCGCCGCCGTTCGGGCTCAGGCAGTGCCAGTAGAAGGTGTGGTTCCAAACCTGTGCGGCGTTGTTGAACAGCGGGCCGCTGGCGCTCTTGATAATGTCTTCAAGAGACTTGTTGGCGTTATCAGTACCTTCGATCAGGCCATTGAGCTTGGTGACGTAGGTGTTGTGGTGCTTGCCGTAATGGTACTCAAGAGTTTCCTGAGAGATGTGCGGTTCCAGTGCGTTCTTTTCATAAGGCAGTGCGGGAAGTTCAAATGCCATGAGGTCGTTCTCCCTGTCTCTCTGTTTATGTGGATGTTCACTCGCCCAATATAAGGGCGCTTTGAGCTATATCAACCCTTTGCTGTCAAAGAACTTTTAAACTCGGGGCTGCCGGGCAGGAACTGCGCACAGTTCTTAACCCGCCAAACCAGTTCCTCGTAGCTGTCGGCCAGTATGTTCACATGGCCCAGCTTCCGGCCCGGTCGTTCCCCCTTATTGTAGAGGTGAACGTGCGCGTAGGGCAGTTCAAGGATGCGCTCGATCTCGCCATGCTCGCCAATAATATTGATCATACAACTGAGGCCACGGGGTGCCACGTTGCCCAGCGGGTGGCCACTGACCGCTCGAATGTGGTTCTCGAACTGGCTCGTCATCGCGCCCTCGATGGTCCAGTGCCCGGAGTTATGAACCCGTGGGGCCATTTCATTGGCCACCAGACCGTCGGCTGTTTCGAAAAGCTCGAGGGTTAATACGCCGACATAGTTCAATTCGTTCAGTAGTGCCTTTATGTAGCGCTCCGCATCTTCCTGCACATGCTTTTCGAGTTTTGGCGCCGGTGCAATCGAGTACCGCAGAATCCCCTCGTGGTGAGTGTTCTCAGCCATCGGGTAGAACGCCAGTTCGCCGTCCTCAGCGCGCACTGCAATAATCGATACTTCCCGGCGGAAGTCGACAAACTTTTCCACGATCAGGCGGGGGTGGCCAATGGACGCCCATGCAGCCTCTGCTTCCTCGGGCGTTCGTAGCACAGCCTGGCCCTTGCCGTCATAACCTTCGGTGTTGGACTTCGCCACCACCGGGCAGCCAAGCTCCTCGGCAGCGGCTTTCAGTGAGGCTGCGCTGTCGGCAATCTTCCACTTTGGTGTAGGAATGCCCAACTGACCGAAAAGGGTCTTCTCTGCTTCCCGGTTCTGGCACACCTGTAATGCCCGGGGGCAGGGATGCACTGGTTTGTGGGCGGCAATCTTCTCCGCCACCTCGACCGGCAGGTGTTCAAACTCGTAGGTAACGCGATCGACGCGAGAGAGGAAGTCATCCAGGTATTCGCCGTCCCGGTCGATGATGACCTCACCAAGGCCGGCACTGGGGCTGCCAGACATGTCATAGAAAACAAAGGTCTTGGCCAGTGGGTATCCGGCCAGTGCCAGCATTCTTCCGAGTTGGCCGGCGCCCAGTACACCAATTCTCATTTATGTTCTCCTGCCTCTGTCGGCATTTTGCAAAAGTATGGGAAGCGGGCGGGACCTTGTGTCCAAAACTGTTGAGGGCCAGGGACGGCACGAAACAAGCGCACATGGATGTGCTCGTAGCGTGTTTTGGACACAAGGTCCCGCCTGCTTCTTTCTCCCAATGTTGCGTTACTGGTCCCGAGGGTCGGGATTCTCCAGAATCGTTTCGGTCTGTGTGGCCCGGAACTGTTCCACAGCCTTGCGGACATTATCGTCTGAGGTGCCGATAATCTGTGCCGCCAGCAGACCCGCGTTGGTGGCCCCGGCTTTGCCAATGGCCAGGGTGCCGACGGCAATGCCACCCGGCATCTGGACGATGGACAGTAGCGAATCCAGGCCGTTCAGGGCTTTGGACTGAACAGGTACACCCAGGACCGGCAGGGCGGTTTGTGAAGCAACCATGCCCGGCAGATGCGCGGCGCCGCCAGCGCCGGCGATAATAACCTTCAGGCCACGGTCTGCGGCGGTTTTGGCGTACTCAAACAACAGATCCGGGGTGCGGTGGGCCGAGACGACTTTGGTTTCATAGGGCACGCCGAGTTTTTCGAGCATGTTGGCGGCGTGTTCCATGGTGGGCCAGTCGGATTTGGAGCCCATGATGAGTCCTACAAGCGGCTGCATATGCAACAGTCCTGTGATAATTGGAAAGCCGGCCATTGTATGTTTTGCCTACCTACCATGCAACAAAGCCTGGTGCAGGTCGTGGTTGGCATTTCTTTTCCAGAAACCGCTACGAGCACTTCCATGTGCGCTTGACTGAAGCCATCCCTGGCTTCAGACATTTCTGGAAAAGAAATCCCAACCACGCCCCATAGCTCAGTGTGGTCCGCCAATAACACGCCTTTATTTCACCCTGCTTATAAGTACAGGTATTATCGGACCTTATTGTTTTAACCGTCCATAGTCAGGAGCTGTAATGGAACCCATTCGTCCAGATGATGATGAGCTGAGGGCTGAACGACCGATTGGTAGTGCCGAGCCGAAAAAGCCTGCCGAGAAAAAGTCCAGGCCATCGTCCGGTGGGAAAGGCGAAACGTCGGCGCCAGCGAAGCCTCCCAAAGGGCGCAAAGGCGGTAACGGCGGCAGTGGTCGTGGCAGCTCGGCCATGCTTTGGGTGCTCTTGATCGTGCTGGCCGTGGCGGGCGGTGCCGGTTGGTATTCCCAGGAGCAGCGGGTTCAGGCATTGGAAGGGCAGCTTGAGGAGGCAGATTACTGGGCTCGTCAGAGCAAGCTGGCGCTGGCCCGGTTTGAGGGGGAACTTTCGGAAACGGGGGAGAACCTGCAGGAGCGGGGAGCGACTCTGGAGGAGCAGATCGCGGCGCACACCAAGCGCCTGGATACGGCAGACAGTGAGATCCGGAAGCTTTGGGCCATTGCAAATGAGCGCAACAAGAAGCGTCTGGATGATCAGCAGGAGCGGATTGCTGCGTTGGAATCCGGTCTTGCGGAAGGGAAACAGGCCATTGGTGCACTTGAGGCATCGGTAGAGAAGGCCCGGTCGTCGCTTTCTGCCGATATTGCCGCTTTGAAACAACAGACGGAGACGTCGATAACGGCACTACAGGAGGCCAGCCGGCAGGCAACGGATCAGTTGACGAAACTGAGTCAGCAACTGGCGGATGTGGATCAGGTGATCGAGAGCCGTATCCGGCGATTCGAGCAGGAGCAGAAGCTTGGAATCAGTGGTATGGAGGGGCGGATTTCGGCTCTGGAGCGGGAGACGGATGAGCTGGCCGGCGATGGCCGGGTTCAGGCACTCCGGAACGAGGTGGCCAGTCTGAAGCGAACAGTCGAGTCGATCGATGCTTCCCGTTCACAGCTGACTTCCCGCCTGGTTCGGCTGTCTGAAGAAGTGAACCAGCTGCGGAGCCAGGTCAGCGGGCAGTAATTGTCCCGCAAGGCGTTTCGGTCATTGCATTTCGGGTTTTGTAACGGTTTGTAGCCATCCCTTGCGGTAGCTCTCATTTCTGGCGATTTGCAGTTGTTATGATCAGGCAACTCGCAATCAGGATGAAGAGTTAACAACAATGAAAACCCGAGTGCCTTCCGTTTTTCCCTTGCTCCGGCCGTTGGTCGCGTTACTTCTGTTGCTGGCGGTGTCCGGGTGTACGGTTTATCAGTCCATTGGTAAAAGCGTCGGTTCGTTCCTGCACCCGGTTTCCGGCCATGATTTCGTCCACATTGATAACGACAGCTGGGACCGGCGCAACGCCGTGCTGTACTTCTATCGGACCCATTCCCAGTGGGCTGCAGATGAGATCGAAGCCCCAAGTGTCTACATAGACGATACCCACTATTTCAACATCCGTAACGACAGCTTCACCTGGCTGGAGGTGAGCCCCGGGGAGCGCCATATCGCCATGCGCCGACCGCTGCTGGGGCTGGAGGGAATGAACTCCTTCAGTCTGAGCCTGATCGCCGATGCCACGCTGGAAGTCGAGCCCGGAAAGATTTATTACCTGCGTTATAACGAGCTCTCCGAGCCGGGCCAGCGACACCCTGATCTGGATCCGGACCACCCGCTGACACAGGGTGACCTGCAGCTGGTGACCCGGGAATACGCCATGCAGGCAGATGAGATCGTTTCCACTCGATTCCTCAACAGTGATCTATTGGCGCCGAACCACGCTGCAACTTCGATTGTGGAAGTGAATGAAGACATGGATTACGAGCGGCAACTGGTGTTGCTGGAAGAGGAGCGGGAGCTTGAGATCGAGCGGATGAAGGAAGAAGGCAAGTACGAATCCGCTTCCTGGTTCTGGCCATTCGGTGGTGGCCCCACCGTTCCCCTGGAGACAGATCAAAAGATTGAGCAACTGGAGCGGGAGTACGCGGAACTGGAGCAGGAGCGTGAGCGAAGGGAAGAGGCGGAATCCGGAGGTGGCTGGTGGATTTTCTGAGTGCTGACTACACTGACGTCAGGTGAAAAACGCGGGAAATTCAAAAACAATGGCTCTCAAGGATTCTCTTAAGCTCAGATTTGAAAAGCTGGCAGACGATGTTGTTCCCCAACTTCTCGATAGCTGGGGCGATCTGCAAAAAAGGCTGGATGACCTGAATTGTTCCCTGGCCAATCGGGCCGTGCCCGAAGACAGGCGCAGCCGTGTCAGCGAGTTGTCCCTTCAGGAGAAAGCCCAGCAGGCTGGGCAGGATCGTCCGGTTGTGCGAGCCGCCAAAACCTCTCGGCGGAAGTGAATTTGCTTAAAAACTGTACGCTTTTGAATGGCTTGCAGGTTTTTAAAGAAAATTCCGGGAAAATATTTGACACCGCCAGCCAAATGCTTAAAATGCGCCTCTCACTTGGTTGAGACAGCACTGCTGCCAAGCAAGTGAATGCCTTTTGAAAGGCTTGAAAGTGGGTGGTTAGCTCAGCTGGGAGAGCATCGCCCTTACAAGGCGAGGGTCACTGGTTCGATCCCAGTACCACCCACCACTTTCAAATGCATCACCGGATCACCCCATCCGGTTTCAGGTTCGAGCCCGAGGGCCGAATTGATGCGGAGCGGTAGTTCAGTTGGTTAGAATACCGGCCTGTCACGCCGGGGGTCGCGGGTTCGAGTCCCGTCCGCTCCGCCATTTTTATTTAGAAAGTATTCCCGGGTGGTTAGCTCAGCTGGGAGAGCATCGCCCTTACAAGGCGAGGGTCACTGGTTCGATCCCAGTACCACCCACCAAATTTCGAAAAAGGGCCGATCCGCAAGGATCGGCCCTTTTTTTATTTGCCAATCAACGATTGCCCGCAAACCCGCACAACATTGCCGTTCACTCCATTGGATGCCGGGCTGCAATACCAGGCGATGGCTTCTGCCACATCCACCGGCTGTCCGCCTTGGGAAAGGCTGTTCATCCGGCGACCCGCCTCGCGGATAGTGACCGGCATTGCTGCTGTCATCTGGGTTTCGATAAACCCGGGAGCAATCGCGTTGATGGTCACCCCGTTTTTCAGTTGCCGGGCCATGGCTTCCACGTATCCGATGACTCCGCATTTGGCGGTTGAGTAGTTGGTCTGCCCGAAGTTGCCAGCAATCCCGCTGATGGAGGAGATGCAGACAATGCGCCCGTTGTCTTTCATAAGCTCACGCTTGGCCAGTTCCTCGTCGATCAACTCTTCGGCGGTCAGGTTTACGGCGATGGTCATATCCCAGAAGTGTTCAGGCATGTTGCCCAGGGTCTTGTCGCGGGTAATTCCCGCATTGTGAATCACCAGGTCCACCCCGCCGAAATGCTCGTCGATAAAGTCGGCGATCAGTTTTGGTGCTTTGTCGTCGGTAATGTCGCAGGCCAGGGCCTTGCCCTTGATAGCGGATGTGACCTTTTGTAGATCTTCCATGGCTGGCGGAATATCCAGACCAATGACGGTCGCGCCGTCCCGTGCCAAGGTTTCTGCGATGGCGGCGCCTATGCCACGGGAGGCGCCCGTGACCAATGCTACCTTGCCGGTCAGCGGGGCGACGGGGTTGGTTGCCGGCGCCGCATCGCGTTTGCCGATCTTGACGACCTGGCCGGACACGTAGGCAGAGCGGGCAGACAGGAAGAATCGAACGCTGGAATCCAGTTGTTTCTCTGCCCCGGGCGCCATCCACAGCAGGTTTGCCGTTGAGCCTTTCTTGCCAATTTCCTTGCCCACGCTGCGAACAAATCCTTCCAGTGCCTGCTGAGCCGCGGCCTGGGGCGCTTTCCTGCAGGTGGCGGGGTTCTGGCCAACGACCAGAACGCGAGCGTTGCTGCCGAGCTTTTTGATGGTGGGGTGGAAAAAGTCGTAGAGCGCTCGAAGGTCGTCGGGGCCTTTCAGGCCAGAGGCGTCGAATACCAGGGCCGAGAATTTGTGGTCGATGTCCGACCCCAGGTCCAATGGTCGGGCTTTGTTGCCGGCTTTGGATGAATCGTTCAGGCGCTCGTTGCCGCTGGCATGGTGCAGTGTGGCGGCACTGGCGCTGAGGGTGCTGCCAATGGTTGCGATGGCTTTGCCACCGGCTGCGGCACCAATCAGCACGTCGCCCTCAATAAAGGGCTGGTCGGTGCGTTTGAGGCGTTTCAGGGGTACTGGCGCTGGCAGACCGAGGGATTGTGCGGCGGTTTTACCTACCGGGGTGTTTACTATTCTAAGATAGAGGTCAGACATGGTGGCTTCCTTGTTTTGCATTCGGGTTGCTGGATGCGAATCGTCCTACAGGGTAAAGAATCGGATAGTTTTTGGATTGACTCAATGCCTGTAGGGTGTTGTCAGGGGTGCCAATGAGGCAGTTCGGGTTGTCGCTAAACTGTCGACATTAACAACTCAGCCTGGGTGCAGGGAACATTGGGGGAAGGCTTCCCAGAACACGCCCGTGAATACGTCCCTGTAGGGCTCGGTCGCGCCATCCTTGGCGCTCCACGGTTCTGGGAAGCCTTCCCCCAATGTTCCCCCTGACATCACGGTTACTTCAAAACGGATGAATTGATCATGGCAGAAGCATCGAAAACTCCACGTAAGAAAACCGCTACTTCGAAAAAGACCAGCTCCGCGCCTTCGGGTATTCGCCGCGTGGCGGTGCTGGGTGGCAACCGGATTCCGTTCGCGCGGTCCAATACAGCCTACAGCAAGATCAGTAACCAGGAGTTGCTGACGTCGGCTCTGCGGGGGCTGGTGGACAGGTATGGTCTTGAGGGGCAGCGGCTGGGTGAGGTGGCTGCCGGGGCGGTTATCAAGCACTCGCGGGATTTTAATCTTACCCGTGAGGCGGTGATGAGCTGTGGATTGGCTCCGGAGACTCCGGCTTATGATATCCAGCAGGCCTGTGGCACGGGGCTGGAGGCGGCGATTCTGGTGGCCAACAAGATTGCCCTGCGGCAAATCGAGTGTGGCATCGCCGGTGGAACCGACACCACATCCGATGCGCCGATTGGCGTGGGTGAGGGGCTCCGGGAGATTTTGCTGGATTTGAACCGGGCCAAGACTGCGGGCGAGCGGCTGAAGATTCTGGGGCGGTTCCGGCCGGGGCATCTCAAGCCGGAGGTTCCTGAAAATGGCGAGCCCCGCACTGGCATGTCGATGGGCGAGCATGCCCAGGTGACGGCGAAGGAGTGGGACATTGCCCGGGAGGATCAAGATAAGCTGGCCTTCGAGAGCCATCAGAAGCTGGCCAAGGCCTATGAGGAAGGTTTCTTCAACGACTTGATGACGCCGATGGCAGGTTTGGAAAAGGACAACATTCTGCGGCCGGATACCTCGTTGGAGAAGCTGGCGACGCTCAAGCCGGTTTTTGATCGGGAAAACGGTACCATGACTGCGGCCAACAGCACGGCGCTGACGGATGGCGCGTCTTGCGTGCTGCTGGCCAGTGAGGAATGGGCCAAGGCCAACAACTATGAGGTCAAGGCCTGGTTGACGTTCTCGGAGGTTGCGGCGGTAGATTTCGTGGACAAGAAGGAAGGCCTGCTGATGGCGCCTGCCTATGCGGTACCCCGGATGCTGGAGAAGGCTGGGCTGACACTGCAGGATTTCGATTTCTATGAAATCCATGAAGCCTTTGCCGCCCAGGTCCTTTGCACTCTGAAAGCCTGGGAGGATCCGGCTTTCTGCAAGGAGCGCCTGGGTCTGGACAAGCCCATGGGTAGCATTGACCGTGACAAACTCAATGTGAAAGGCAGTAGCCTGGCGACCGGCCATCCCTTTGCGGCCACCGGTGCCCGCATTGTTGCGACTCTGGCCAAGTTGCTGGAGGAGAAGGGCAGCGGTCGGGGCCTTATTTCCATCTGCGCTGCGGGTGGCCAGGGGGTTACTGCGATTCTGGAGAGGTAGGTTTGGTTAAACCCGGAACTTTCCTTTGACAGTGTCGATCACACCCCTTATCATGCGCGCCACGTTGATCAGGGGTTCCCTGAGAAACAACCAGTTTGATGCGGGGTAGAGCAGTCTGGTAGCTCGTCGGGCTCATAACCCGGAGGTCGTTGGTTCGAATCCAGCCCCCGCTACCACTATTGAAGTCAAGCCCGCTTTTGCGGGCTTTTCTCGTTTTTACTTCCGCGTTTTCAAAATCCCTCTGGCTGGACAAATCCCGCCAGTCCCGCGTCTTCCAGCAGTCCCGCAAACCCGATCGTAGTCAGATCCATCCCCGGTGCACCGATTACCTGAACATTGAAAGGCAGGCCTTCTTGCGTTCGTCCGATGGGCACGGAGGTGGCGGGCAGCCCCAGCAGGGTGGCGAAGGCGATCCAGCAGAACTGGTCCATGTAGGCCCTTGGCTGGCCGGCGACGGTGATTCGGCGTTTGAAGACTGGGTGGGTGTGGTCATGTCGGATGGCGGTGGTTGGTGTGACCGGCGTCAGCAGAACGTCCACTTCCTGAAACAGGGATTCGATTTCGGCGCGCATTTTCTCCCGCATTTCGCTCCAGGCCATCCACTGGTACACAGGCTGGTTCACGCCCCTACCGTATTCACCAATAAATGGTGTCATCGGGCCCAGGAATTTGAGCCAGGGTTCGAGTCGCGCGATCCATTTCATTTGCCGGCGCTGCACAGGTTTCAGGGAGGTACTGAGCAGAGTGCCGAGCAGGTTGAAGTAAGCGGGCAGGATATGCTCAAGGCTCAGTAATGGATGCTTCACTTCGGTGACGAGTGCGCCCCGCTCTGCCAGTGATTTTCCCAGGGCCTGATAGCCTTCGGTGAGTTCCTGCTCTACCGGGCACAGGGGATCTACCAGCCACAAACCAACCCTAGCCTGGTCGAGGCTTTGAAGCGCTGACGGCGCCATTTGAAGCGTCCAGCTGCGTTCTTCGGCTGGCCGTGGCCCGGCAATGACTTTTAGCAAAAGCTCCAGATCCCGGGCGCTGCGCGCCATTGGGCCGCCCTCGGCCAGGTCGGGCCGGGATTGGGTGCCGGGCGGTCCGGGAATGTGGCCCCGAAACGAGACCAGGGAGCGGGTTGGCTTGTGGCCGAACACACCACAAAAATGGGCCGGTGTGCGAATGGAGCCGGCCAGGTCGCTGCCCACTTCGAGGGGCGTCATGCCAGCGGCCAGAGCAGCCGCTGCGCCGCCCGAGGAGCCCCCCGGAGTGTGAGCCGGGTTGTGGGGGTTGTTGGTGACCCCGAACAGCTTGTTGTAGCTCTGGAGGTCCGTGGCGTAGATGGGGACATTGGTCTTGCCCAGAATAATGGCGCCGGCGTCTTCCAGCTTCTGCACAACATCAGCGTGGTATTCCGGGTTGTGGTTTCTAAGGGCCGGCGCGCCTGCGGTGCAAGTCATACCAGCCACTTCCCAGGTGTCCTTGAGGGTAAGCGGCAGTCCATGGAGAGGGCCTTTCACCGCGTTAGCTGCCCGTTGTTCATCGGCCTGACGGGCGTTGGCGAGTGCCCGCTGTTCATCCAGGGTCACAACGGCATTGATAGCGGGATTGTGCTTCCGGATCTGGTCCAGAATTGCTGTGGTAAGGGCTTCGCTGGTCAGACTGCCCGCCTCCAGCTGCGCCAAAAGGTCATGGGCGGATTGGTAGTGCAGTGGCAAGTGCGATGCATCCATGGATGTTCTCTTTGTTGTTGGTTTCTGGAAAATCTCGCCGGTTCGTCAAGGCAGCTCGGACCGCCAGTGTTTCACTTTAACCTGCCCCTTGATCGCATCAATGATCTCGATAATCAGATTGATCAGTGCTTCGTTCTGGGTTTCGTCGGCTCTCACTTCGCCGGGTGTCGGCAGGAACACGTTCACGATGTCTTCAATAAAGGCGTGATTGGAGGCCGAGGCCAGGTCTTCCAGAATCTGGTGGATAACGTTGGCAACGATGTCTCCCACGGCCTCTTCCAGGGTCTCTTGAATGGTGGGGCCGACCACCGGCAGGTATTTCAGCCGCGACAGTTCAAGATTCTGCTTGAGGGCATTATCGACCCGGTCCTCCAGATAGCTGCGCAGAGCGCCGCGATTGGGTACGTAGCCCTCCTGGGCTGCCTCAGCAACGCGCTTGGAAATCCAGTCTGAGAGCATGTCCCTCCGGGGGTAGAGAATGTCCTCCTGGATCTTGTCGAATAGCGGTGAGCCGCGTCTGACCTCCTGCTGCACGCCGCTCAGAACCTTGAGCACAATGCGGTCCGAGAGCTCTTCCATAAAGGCTTCATAATAAAAATTTACGAACCGGTAGATCTTGGTGTTGGTGATATCGATGATCTTGTACTGGTGCAGGCGATAGATGATCGAGATCACCCGCAGAATACGCAGGAAACGCAGGCTTCCTACGGGAATACAGCCCACCAGGTCATACCAGTGGATGAAGGGGTAGAAGTACCAGCGGTCATACACCTTGGCCTTTATGGCATAACCCCACCGAACAAAGAACTCGGTCAGGAAGATGCTGACAAAGATCAGATCGTAAAAGATGAAGCGTTCATGAATGGGGTGGTAGGCGGACTGAATAGCGGGGGCGTGTTCTTTCAGGAGATTCTGAACCGCGACAAAGTTGTAGATCGAGTCCCAGATAATGAAGGCAAGGTTGATGATCAGCAGTCCCAGCATCAGGAAATCAATGATGAACCAGATAAGCTGGTGACTGGATTTCAGGTTTTCTCGATTTATTTTCAGCATTCGCCTGGGTCCGGTCTGTTGCTAAGTATCTGACAGGTTAGCTTATTTCGAAGCCACAAACGACTTGCCCTGGCGCCGCCTGAAGTGTGCCTGAGGGTCAACCATGGATTAACTTGACCGTCTGCCATTAAACTCCCACGCTTTGACGTAAATCCTTCTTGTTACCACCAACACTGAAATAGCCGGATGCTATCAATCTACCAAGTCGTGAATTCGGGCCGGGTCCGGCTTCTGATCCTGCTGCTCTGCTGGCTGCCGTCGTGGGTTTCTGCTCAACAGGTGGTTGTTAACGTGGAAGGTGACTATCCAGAGCTCAAATCCAACGCTGAGGCTTTCATTGGAGAGGTTGAAGGCCGAAGCGCCGGCAATCTGAGGCGATATGCCCCAACGGCTGTCAATCAGGCCCGGGAAGCCCTGCGTGCCTTGGGTTATTACAGGCCCCTGATTGACTGGCGGATAGAAGAGGGCGACTCGGACACAACGGCGACGCTCACCCTGTCCATTACCCCCGGTGAGCCGGTGAGAGTCAGCTCCCGGATCGTGGAGATACGGGGCGAGGCTGCGGCTGATGCAAGGCTTACCTCTGATCTGCCGCCACATCCGGCAGAGGGCGATATTCTCAATCACGGCGACTACGCCAACCTGAGAGACACCATCCAGACCCGTGCCCGGCGCAGGGGGTATTTCGACGGCAGGTTTGTCACTCGCACCCTGGAGGTGGATCCGGCGAGGCGCAGCGCCGAAATCACGCTCATTTATGAGAGTGGTCAGCGATATCAGCTGGGAGAGGTCACTTTCGAGGAGGGACATTGGTTCGAGATCGAGCTTCTGCGGGATTTCGTCACCTTTGAACCGGGGACCCCCTATCATGCCGACGAAATTGCGCAGCTGAACAAGGATCTGCTTAACAGCGGCTATTTCAGCAATGTCGACATCAATATTTCACCGCAAGAAGCCGAAAATGGTGTCATTCCCGTTAGCGTAGGACTGACTCGGCGCGAAGCACGCTCGGTATCGGCCGGCGTCGGTTTCTCGACCGACGTGGGTCCGCGGTTCCGCGGCACATGGCGGGAGCACTGGATCAATCCCATGGGGCACAAGCGGGGTGCGGAGACAGAGCTTTCGGTGCCACGTCAGAATCTGAGTACCTGGTACGAACTGCCTCTGGACCCGCCCATGACGGATCTGATCCGTCTGACGGCCGGATATCAGCGGGAGGATATCGAGAATGTTGAATCGGAACTTCTGACCTTAGGCCAGCAGTGGCAGCATCAGCTGGATAATGGCTGGCTCCAGGTACTCTCACTGCGTTGGGAGGGCGAACGGTTCAATATCGGCAACGACGAGAAGGGCACGAGCACGCTTCTGCTCCCGGGCGCAGGCTACTCCAAGATTCACGCGGATTCGCCCCTGGACCCTTCCCGCGGCTATCGTTTGCAGTTTGATGTTACCGGCTCGCATCGGGCTGTGCTCTCGGATGTGGATATCCTGCACGTGAATGCGCTGGTTAAGGGCTTGTTTACCTTAGCTGGTAAGCACCGATTTGTCGGCCGGTTTCAGGCAGGAGCCGTTGCCACAAACCGGTTCTCGGATGTGCCGCCGTCCCTCCGTTTTTTTGCCGGTGGCGATCAAAGCGTCCGGGGCTATGGTTATGAAACACTCTCGCCTGAAAACGAAAATGGTGTGCCGGTGGGCGGCCGTTTTTTGATGGTGGGTAGCGGTGAGTATCAGTACCAGTTTGCCGACCAATGGCGGGCTGCGGTGTTCGTCGATCATGGCAATGCCATCAATGATCTGAATGATCCTCTGGCAACCGGCGTTGGCATTGGCATTCGCTGGATCAGCCCGGTGGGCCCGTTGCGGTTCGACGTTGCCAAAGGGCTGGATCGCGAATTTGGCGGGGAGTGGCGGATTCACTTTTCCATGGGGCCCGAGCTTTGACGCAGACACCGGACAGACACGAAGACAACCAACAGGACCAGCCGGCCCGCTCACACCGGCTTCGCTTCTGGCTGATTGTATGTCTCGGGGTGTTGATCCTCGCTCCCATCTTGTTGCTGACAGCGGTTCTGCTGGCCTTGCGTTCCGAGACCGGGACCGCGTGGGTCATTGAACAGGTCCCGGGGCTGCAGGTCGAAAACGACCGTGGCTCATTGTTTGGCCAGTGGCAGGCTGATCGTCTGCAATGGCGAGGTTATGGGGTAGAGGTTATTGTTGAATCGCCTTTCGTGGACTGGTCGCCCTCCTGCCTGTTCAGGAAACAGCTTTGTGTTGACGGTCTGAAAGCAGAGACGCTTGCGGTTACCCAGTTGCCCCCGGCGGATAAATCGGGGGATGGCGGTGCAATAACGCTGCCAGGGCTCGACTTGCCTCTGGCGCTGAATGTCAGCGGCGTCCGGATGGGCCCTTTCACCTTCAATGGCAACAGGGTCTGGGACCGGCTTGAGCTGGACGCGGGCGGATCGGGTGCTGACTGGACCATCGAGCGCGCCTGGTATCGGTTGGGGGATTACACGGTTTCTGCCAACGGCCGGATAGAAACCCGACGGGACTGGCCCGTCAATCTTGAGGTCAGGGCAGAGGTTCCACCTCCCTACGGTGACCAGTGGACGCTGGATGCAACACTCTCTGGCAGCGTGCGGGATCTGATGGTGGCAGTCACGAGTCGCGGCTATCTGAATGCCAAACTCTCGGGGCAGGTCGCGCCGCTCGATCCCAGCCTGCCAGCAAGACTCAGGATAACCTCGGACCAGTTCCGGGCAACTGAGGCGCTGCCAGAGACCCTGGTGCTCAACGACTGGTCTGTGGAGGCCCGTGGCAGTCTGCAGAAGGGGTTCCGTGCACAGGGGCGAGCACGACTGCCCGGCACAACCGGCCCGGTGCAGCTGGCGCTTGAGGGCCTTGTGACCACACAGGCGGCTCAGGGCATCCGTATTGAACTGGCCACGGATAGCTCAAATGGCAGTGAACGGAATACTGTGGTGGCCAACGGACGTGTGGCCTGGAGTGAGGTCTTGGAGGCCAGTGCCGATGTCCGCTTGCGCGGGTTTCCCTGGTACACCCTGGTCCCGGGCCTTGAAGAGCCGGCGGTTACGCTCCAGTCGCTCGATGGTACGGTGTCCTGGCGAGAGGGTAGCTACCATGCGGAGCTTGAAGCAGGCGTTGACGGCCCTCAGGGCCGTGCTGATCTGTCTACCACGGTGGATGGTGACAACGAGCAAACCACGCTGACCGATCTGAGAATCAGCACTGGCGCCGGGTCGCTGACCGGAAACGGATCGGTCAACTTTGCCGGCCCGCTGTCCTGGCAGGCAGCCCTGGCCCTTCAGAATTTCAATCCGGGATACTGGGTGCCGGTTCTTGAAGCCAGCCTGAGTGGCGATGTCACCACCGAAGGGCAGCTCGGGGACGGTCCCATTCCTGCCATGAACGCCACCTGGAACCTCGAGGGTGACTGGCGTTCCAATCCTGCATCCCTCGAAGGGCGCCTTGATACCTCATCCGGTAGCTGGGAGTTGTCTGGGCTGAGTCTGGCGATCGGTGCCAACCGGGTAGAAGGACGTGGTACCTGGGGCGAGCTGTTGCGGGGCGATCTGGCCCTGAACCTGCCTGAGCCCGAGATCGTACTCCCCGGCCTGACCGGCAATCTGGAAGCGACCCTGATGGCTGAAGGAACGCCGGAGCGTCCGGTGGGAGAGTTGAGAGCGGGCGGCCAAAACCTTGCCTGGCGCGACCAGCTGACCATTGAAAACCTGAGCCTTGAGGCCGACCTGGACGACGGGCTGAGGCTCACAAGCCAGTTGCAAGCGGAGAATATAGGTGGGGGCGGTCAGGAGCTTGAAACGCTCACGCTCCAGGCGAATGGCACTCAGGGGCAGCACACCGTGAGCCTGAGGGCTGAGCATTCCGAAGCCGACCTGGAACTGGCTTTCGAGGGTGGTGCTGGTTCCGAATGGAAAACCTGGCAGGGGCAGCTATCAACCGGGGTGATAAATGTTCCGGAACAGTCGCAGCGATGGCAGTTGGAGTCACCAGCGACCCTCGCCTATGGTGCCAACGGTGAACTGACCTTTGGCAGCCATTGTTGGCGTTGGCAACAAAGCACCGTTTGCGCCGACGATCAGACATTGCTTCCGGTTCCCGATATCGCCTATCGAATCAGCCGGTTCCCAACGCTCGCTTTGGCGCCCTTGTTTCCGGAAACCGTGCGCTGGAATGCGCGGTTAAATGGCGAGATCGATTTTACCACCACGGCGGAAGGGCCGGATGGTCGCGTGTATCTTGATGCCGGTGATGGCGAATTCCAGCTGTTGGTCGATGGTGAGTGGGAAGACCTCGACTATGATGCCTTTACCACCGAGGTCACCCTCAAACCTCGGCGGGCCGATGTCGCCGTTCGTCTGGCTGGCCCCCAATTGGGCAGGTTTGAGCTGGACATGGGGCTGGACCCGAACTCCGAAAATCGCAACGTCGAGGGTTCGTTCAATTTGGAAGGGCTTGATATCGCCCTTGCAGGATTGCTGTCCGGGCTTGATGAGGTGGCGGGGAAAGTGAATGGCCAGGGTCAGCTTTCGGGCCCGTTGATGAAGCCGGCTGTGACCGGCGAATTGCATCTGGTGGATGGACGGGTTTCAGATCCCCGGTTGCCGCTGCCCATTGAGGAGATGATTGCCACTATTGAATTCTCGGGCTATTCGGCACAGATCAGCGGCAGGATCCAGAGCAATGCCCGGAGTCAGACCATCCTGGATGGCGAGGTCGACTGGCAACAGGCGCCGCGGGGGAAAATCACGATTTCCGGGGAGCGCGTACCGTTCAGTGTGGAGCCCTATGCCCAGGTTGAGGTGGAGCCGGACCTGACCCTGGTTTTCCGTGAAGGCACCCTGGAAATCACCGGGCAGGTTGCAGTGCCAAGAGGGGACATCGAGATAAAGGGGCTACCTGAGCAGGCCGTGTCGGTTTCTGAAGACGAAGTCATCGTAGGTGTTGAGAAGGAGGAACCCGTAGTTCGCTCACTGAACATGGATGTGAATGTCCTGGTGGGTGAGGATCAGGTGACGTTTTCGGCCTTCGGCGTGACAGGCGATCTCGAAGGTTCCCTCAGGATCACCAACGATATGGATACACGGGGAACACTCCAGCTGGTTAATGGCCAGTATGAGGCCTACGGTCAGGAACTCGAACTCAGGCGTGCCAGGCTCCTGTTCGTTGGCAATCTTGCTCAGCCCTATCTGGATATCGAAGCCGTGCGGCGGGTTGATACCGTGGTTGCCGGTATCCGTCTGACGGGGCCGGTGCAATCTCCGGAGACCGAGGTGTTTTCTAATCCTGATATGCCACAGACTGACGCACTGTCGTACGTAATCCTTGGTAGAGCTCCTCGAAGCCAGGGCGATGAGGGTCAGATGACGCGGGCGGCGCTTTCTTTGGGTCTGACTCAGGCCAACAAGGTGACTGGCCAGATTGGCGAGGAATTCGGCATTCGTCAGCTCACCCTCGAAGCAGAGGGCTCCGGAGAGCAGACGTCCGTAGTGGCGAGCGGCTATCTGACGGACGAGCTGAGTGTTCGCTATGGTGTCGGCATTTTCGAGCCGATCACGACCGTTGCCCTGCGATACGACTTGGGCCGATACTTCTACCTGGAGGCGGCCAGTGGTCTGGCGGCCTCCCTGGATATTTTCTACACGCGGGATTTCTGAACTCAGTCGAGTTCGAAGGTCGCGCTCACCGAAGCGCGGATTTCCCGCTCCCCCACGCTTGCGACTGTATCCGACATGGATTTGGCCTCGGCCATCATCATCGGAACCGGGCGGTGCCCGCCATTGATGTTGATGGTGACAACATCGCCGCAGGTCTGGTCGAGCTGATTGGCCACGAATTGGCACCGGGCCTTCGCGTCTGCGATTGCCCTGGCAAGCGCCTCCTGCTCCATCCCGGTCTCATCCGAGTGGAAGAACTGGTGTGGGCCCAGATGGTAATCCAGGCCCAGAGACTGGGCTTGCTGGAGGAGGGGGTTGAGCAGGTTAAGGTCGTTGATGCTGAAACTGATGGTTTGTGAAGCCACGGCCTGTTTACGAGGCTCCTCTTCCCGCTCCGGTGCAGGCAAGGTTCGGGTGTACAGGTTCACGGTGGCGTCTGAATAGTCGTTGAGTTGGTCACGGTATTTGCCAATCCCCTCCCGCCATTGCTCCATCAGCGCAGCTACACGTTCAGTAGCCTTCTGCGGCAATTCGTGCTCGGCACTGGCAGTAAACTGAAGCCTGGCGCTGTCCGGCTCGTATCGGACACTGCCTTCACCGGTGAGCGTCACCTCGCCCGCCATCGCCAGGGTTGGCACTGTGAGAGCCAGGGCAATAAGGAAACGGGATTTCAGGTTAAAACGGAGCTTGGGGTTCCTTCCGTTCATGACATTGCCTCCTTTGGCAACCGTTGATGGATCAGGCTTCGCCGGAATCCGGTTCCAGGCGCGCCAGTTTGAATCGGCGGGCGGCATCCACGAACTGGCCAAAAATGCGCCGGTGCCCACCGTGGTAAAGCAGATATTCAGGATGCCACTGGATGCCCGTCAGCCACTGACCTTGCGTGCTTTCAATGGCCTGTACAAAAAGATCATTATCCACGGCGGTTACACGCAGATTTTGGCCCAGGCGTTTGATCGCCTGGCTGTGAATGCGGTTGGCGCCGATCACAGGCGAGCGCATGGCTTGTTCAAGCCGGCTTTGCGTTACCAGTCGCACCGTTTGCAGGGGCAATAGCAGAGGCCGATGCCGGGTGTTGACCCTCAGCGGGGTCACGTTCTGGCACAACGATCCGCCATGAAAAACGTTAATGAATTGCGCGCCGCGGCAAATCCCCAACACGGGAATGCCAATGGCCTCGGCCTGCTCCAGCAGCGACTGATCGGTCGCATCCCGTTTGCGATCATAGTTTGCGGTAACCTGGGGTTCCTGGCCATATCGCTCAGGATGGACATGGGTGCCGCCGGAGAGCACCAGACCATCAAGCATGGCTACGGCCACCCGCGACCCGGGACGAATGTAGTGGGTACGAGCGCCGTGAAGACGCAATCCAAGGCTGATCAGGCGATGGGCCAGGCTTTTGCGAGCAGGACCACTGATGCCAATGGTCAGGCCGGGAACCTCAAGTTCCTGTTCGGGAAACGGCTCAGACATACCCGTTCTTGGCCAACCAGTCGTCGGTGGTTTCCTGCCAGCTGTGGGTCAGGTTATGCAGGTTGAGCTTCCGTCGCTCCCGGAACAGCCGCCGCATGTCCGCCAGGTCGTCCGGGTTGTTGGCCAATTGCTCCAGTACCACCCAATCGTTCCACACGGTAGAAAAATGCCAATCCGGATTATCGATGTCGCAATCCGGCAGCCGGTAGTGCAGAGTTGGCCGGCTCTTGATCCGCGGATCGTGAACATGGCGCTCAAGACGCTCACTGTCCAGGTGAGCAAACAGAGGCAGCAGGTCAAGCGCCCGGTTCCTGGTTGGGTTGAACTCCAGGTAGTCCTCCATCAGCTCACCAAGGTTGGGCCGGTAGTTGTCTTCCATCAAAAGCTCGGTATAGCGCCCATGCCAGGGTTCGATATAGGTGGTGAATTTGCGGCTGACATCCAGTTGATGCCGGTCTTTGAGCCAGTCGTAAAGCGCCGCGAACGCCTGGAAGTATCGAACCATTGTTTCCGGGCTGAGATCGGGCAGTTCCGGGTTCAACTGGAGGCCGAAGGCATAATAGATGGCATCCCGGCTGCCCAGAGCGCCTGCTTTCCTGAGGTCTTCAACGAGATATTCGATAGTCTCCAGGCTGGAGAAAGGCAGGGGTGGGCTGATGATTTCCAGGGGCACAACCCGTTCTGCGGCAGCATCAATCACATCCATCGCCTGGCCGCCCAGTTCCCGGATCGACTGAGGCAGGCGTTCATCGGCCAGATCAAGGTCCTTGATCGGGTCGGAATCCAGTTCCACCGTGAATTCGCCGAGTGCGGTCTCCAGCTTGGTCACGTAGCGTGACTGGAGCACCGCCGTCCCTTCAAGAAGCCTTGCGGCCAGGGTGACCAGTTCATCGTAGCCCAGACCAGACAATTCGATCTCGACACCCACGCGGCGTTCCCGGCCTTCGTTTGTCTCTCGGATATCAGGCATCCTGCAACTACTGGCTTGCGTCATGCTACTTCCTGACTTGTGAGGGCTTGAACACTAACCATATCACACCGCTGCTGATCATCATGGTTAACCCAATGCAAGAAAATCACGGGCCTGACTTTACACTGGATAAAACACTGTATATAGTCAGTTTACTGTATAAAAAAACAGGGCGCCTGAAGCAGGCTATCCGGAGCAGGCATTCCCGGACTGCGGATACTGGCACCGACCCCGATACAACGGAGTAGCTTGATGAAACTCACAGCAAGGCAGTCACAGGTACTGGATATCATACGCCGCTACGTCGATGAGACCGGCTATCCGCCAACTCGTGCTGAAATCGCAGCTGAACTGGGTTTTCGTTCGGCCAATGCTGCAGAGGAGCATCTTCGTGCGCTGGCTCGGAAGGGGGCCATTGAGATGGTGCCAGGGGCCAGCCGCGGTATCCGGCTGCCAGAGGCAGAGGAGGATCTTGGGCTGCCGGTGATCGGGCAGGTTGCCGCTGGTAGTCCGATCCTGGCCCAGGAGCACGTTGAGGATCACTGCACGCTCCAGCCTGAGTTCTTCTCGCCCTCGGCAGATTATCTACTGCGGGTCCGGGGCATGAGTATGAAAGATATCGGCATTCTTGATGGCGATTTGCTGGCAGTGCACAGCACCCAGGATGTTCACAACGGCCAGGTGGTCGTTGCCCGGGTCGGCGATGAGGTTACGGTAAAGCGTTTCCGCAAGGAAGGCTCGAAAGTCTACCTGATTGCCGAGAACGAAGAATTCGCACCCATTGAAGTAGACCTTACCGAGCAGGAATTGTTCATCGAAGGCCTGGGTGTGGGTGTTATCCGACGCTCTGATCTGCACTGATCAGTACGGATAACCTCTGATAGATTGGAAAACGGGTGAATTATGGAACAAATGAGCTTTAATCAGAATCTGGCTTACAATCCCAATGCTCTGTCCTGTTCAGTGCCGGCAACCGCCGCCCGCGAGCGACGCTCTGTCATTCGTGCCCGACGTTCTCCGGAATCCACCGAGACCAAGGTCTCTGGAAATGTGACGGAAATCATCTTGCCGGAAGGCCAGGTGGAAAACTTTCAGTTGCTGTTGCCCATGCTGACGCAGCTGAACCAGGAAAAGCGCTGGCTGGCCTGGATTGATCCGCCTCAGGCATTGGTCAGCAAGTGGCAGAAAATGCATGGGATCGTGGCTGGTGAGTTGCTAGTGCTTCGTTCAACGTCGGATTATTCCGCGCAGGAACTGGCCGAGCGAGCCCTCAGTGCAGGCACCTGCCATGCTGTGGTCATGTGGACCCGTAAACTGGGCCGCGCTGCCTTTGAGTCCCTGCAAAAAGCCTCTGCCGAAGGCAACAGCCATGGGGTCGTTCTCAGGCAGCGTTAATGACTCAGTGGAGAGTGTAGGAGGGCTGGGCGTCTGAAGCGTCCAGTTCGTCGTCTTCCCAGTCGATATCGTGGGCAACATTTCCGACCGCCTCGATACCTGCGGCGATCATTGCTTTAGCAACAGACATATCACGGTCTTCCATCATTTCCCGGGCTTCCTCCGAGAATGAGATCTTCACCAGTGGCGCACTGTCATCGTCAATGCGGCGCAGGGCGTAATCGCCGTTGGTCAGTTGCACAATTTCAAAAAACGATGGTGACATTCAGTAAACCTTCAAGTTAATCAGATCAGTGTAACCGGCAATTGGAGTGGTTCACCACTCGCTGTGCTGGTCTTCCAGATCGTCGGCAAAGTGTTTGACGGCATTCAGTGTTTTCAGCAAGGCCGCCGCGGAGCGATCCGGGCCGGTGTCGGCGGCTACCGCAATAATGTTCTCCGCGCTCACGGTTTTTTTGGTTGCTGGCGGTCGGCTCTGAGAGCGTTCCAGTTGTTCCAGATGGTTCCACCAGCTGCCTGAGCGCTGTTCCAGGTCTCTGAGCCGACTTATTTCATTCGGTTCCGGTCCGATCAGCGAGGCCAGTTCATCCAGAGTGGCAGGCTCTTCTGATTTTTTCTGGTACAACCTGGCAATCATCACCAGCAATAATTTCCGGGATCTGAGAAGTAACTCGATCGCCCCCTGGATCGCGGCTTCCCGGCGCAAAGCCTGTTCAGCTTCATTGGGGGGATGGCCTACGCCCTCGACTGTTGGTCGATCCAGTTGCCCCAGCAGAGTGCGGGCGAGAAAGAGTTTTTGCGAAACCTGCGAGTGCCATTGCGAGGCCATGGAATACCTTCAATCCCCCAGCGCGGGTGCAACCCCGGAAAATTAATGCGACAGCATACCATTTTTGGCGGCAAATTTCTTCAACTGTCTGCCAGGGGAGGTTTCACAATAAAATACAAACATTCACTTGAAACGACCGTTTGAATTTGGCAAAAAGGCGCCCGGCTGTGCGAGTTCTGATCGTTGCGGCTGCCCAACAGCATGAACTTCTGGAGGTGTAAGGGATGCGAAGCCACATCGTTGCAGGTGTCGCCCTGGTTTTTCTCGGTTTTTCCGGACAGGCTCTGTCCAAAGTCACGACCGCCGAAGCGCAGCGGCTGGGTGATGATCTCACTCCGGTTGGAGCCGAACGGGCCGGCAACAGGTCAGGCAGCATACCCGAGTGGACCGGTGGTCTTGCAACGCCCCCGGACGGCTGGCGCGAGGGGCAGGTTGAAATTGATCCCTTTCCCGAAGACGAGGCCCTCTTCGTCATAACCGCCGATAATGTCCATCTCTACCGCGACAAGCTTTCCGATGGCCATATCGCCATGCTGGAAAAGTACGGGCCGGACTTTTTCATGCCGGTCTATCAGACTCGCCGAACGGCAGCGTTTCCCGAGCACGTTTACGACAAGTTTCGTGAAAATGCGCTGACAGCTCAGTTGCTGGACAACGGTAACGGTGTTCGTGACACCATTATGACCAGCCCATTCCCGATCCCCAAAGACGGTCTGGAGGTAATCTGGAACCACATTCTTCGCTACCGCGGCGAAGAGATTTCCCTGCGTAGTGCGTCCGCAACGCCCCAAAGGGACGGTTCGTACAATCCGGTGGTAAACGATTACGACTATTTCTTTGCCTATAGTCAGAAAGGGGCGGAACTGGCGGAAATCGATAACAAGATTTTCTACCTGAAGACTGACACCATTGCACCCTCTTCGCTGGCCGGCACCATCACACTGGTCCACGAAACCCTGGATCAGGTGCGCTCGCCGAGGCTGGCCTGGCGGTATGATTCCGGCTCGCGCCGGCTTCGCAGGTCCCCAAACCTGGCCTATGAGACGGACTTGCCGAACTCATCGTCACTGCGTTCGGTTGACCAGAAAGATATGTACAACGGCGCACCCAATCAGTACGACTGGGAATTGAAAGGCAAGCGGGAGCTGTTCGTACCCTACAATGCCTACAAGCTACACGGGCCGCAGGTGGAGGCCGATGATGTGATTCGTCCGGGCCACATTAATCAGGCACTGACCCGCTATGAGCTGCACCGGGTCTGGGTGGTTGAGGCGAAACGCAGGACCGGGATCAGTCACATCTACGATCGCCGCGTGTTCTACGTGGACGAAGACAGCTGGCAGATTCTGGCATCCGAGGAGTACGATGCGGAAGGGAACCTGTGGCGTGTGTCGGAGGCCCATAATATCAGCTATTACAGTGAGCCCGTATTCTGGACTACCATGGAGATGACCTACGACCTGAAGGCGGAGCGTTACTACATTGATGGGCTGGATGATGGCTTCCCGGCGTACGATTTCAGCCCGGGGTTCCGGGGTAATGAATTTACTGCTTCCGCTGCCCGTAGAGCCGCTCGCCGTTGATCACCAAGGAGGCCGATATGGCAGACCCGCAAGCGCACCTTGATCATCTCGACCAGTTGATGGCCAGGCTTGGTCGCGCTTTGGCAGATAAAGACTGGGAAGCGATGGCCAGTCTCAACGAGAAGGTGAAGCCGGCAGTCGAGCCGCTGATGGCTGCCCTGGAAGCGGGTGAGATCGAGGCGGAGCCGGTGCGGCTCCGCTTGCAGGAATTGCAGCAGTTTATTGACGCCGCGGACGAATCCGCGCGTATTGCCCGCAAGGAAGCGGAGGACGGCCTCAAAGGTGTTAACCGTAATCGCAGCGCAGCGAAGGCCTATCAGAACGTTTCTTCAAATCGACCGAAATAGCGTCATAAAATTGACTCTGCCGCCCTTACAGTCTTAAATACCGCACAAATCCCCCAAGAGATTCGGTTGAATGTCTAAAAATAACAAAGTGCTGGTGCTGAGCGAGGATGATTCAAGACTGCGGGACATGGTCACCATTCTTGAGTTCATCGGCGAGGAACAGATCCTTGCAGGCGATGAAGCCAGGGCACTTTTGAGTAGTGGCGACGAGGAAAGCCTTTCGGACATCGCGGTCGCGGTGGTAAATGGCGAAGCTGCCGGAGTCACCGAGACCATCACCACAGTCTGCAATGCGGTTAAGGGCGTTCCTTTACTGCTGGTCGGACACCCCGAACTCTCAGGGCTTTCCGAAGATGCCGGCGCTCGCATTATTGCCCGCATGGAGTGGCCGCTGAATTACACCAAGTTTGTTGATTCGCTCTACCGCGCCCAGGTCTTCCGCGATCAGTTCAGTCGATCCCGGGAGCGAGGCCAACAGCGCGGTCTTCAACTCTTCCGTAGCCTCGTGGGAACCAGCCGCAAGGTCCAGCAGGTCCGTCAGTTAATGGAACAGGTGGCCGATAAGGACGTCAGCGTTCTGATCACCGGCGAATCCGGTACTGGCAAGGAAGTGGTTGCCCGAAACCTGCACTATCACTCTTCCCGACGGGATAAGCCGTTTGTGCCTGTAAATTGTGGCGCCATCCCCGCCGAACTGCTGGAAAGCGAACTTTTTGGCCATGAGAAGGGCGCCTTTACCGGTGCTATCACAGCCCGGGTAGGGCGCTTCGAAATGGCTGAGGGCGGTACCCTGTTTCTGGATGAAATCGGCGACATGCCTCTCAATATGCAGGTAAAGATTCTTCGGGTTCTGCAGGAGCGTACCTTCGAACGGGTGGGTAGTAACCGGACCCAATCGGCTGATGTCCGTGTGATTGCTGCAACCCACAAGCATCTGGAAGACATGATTGAGTCCGGGGATTTCAGGGAAGATCTCTATTACCGCCTGAATGTATTCCCCATCGAGATGCCTGCTTTGCGTGATCGGGTGGAAGACATTCCCCTGCTGATCAATGAGCTTATTTCCCGGATGGAAAAAGAGAAGCGCGGCTCGCTGAGGATGAATTCGGCCGCAATCATGAGTCTTTGCCGCCACGACTGGCCTGGCAACGTGCGTGAACTGGCCAATCTCGTCGAACGCCTCTCGATCATGCACCCGTACGGTGTGATCGGCGTACAGGAGTTGCCCAAGAAGTTCCGCTACGTGGATGACTACGATGAGAACCGTCCGGTCGAGGACACCGGCATGCCGTCCGGTATTCCGGGACTGGTCGGGCTGGATGCCCCTGCGTTGCTGCCGGTAAACGGCATCGATCTGAAGGATTACCTCTCGAACCTCGAGAAGCAGTTGATCCAGCAGGCGCTCGACGAGGCTGGCGGTGTCGTGGCCAGGGCTGCAGAAAAGCTGCGTATTCGTCGAACCACACTGGTAGAGAAGGTGCGTAAGTACGGGCTGAGAGAAGAGGAATCCGAGGATTCGTGAACTGGATAGTTCGCATTTTCGAGTTTTTGAGACGGCGTCAAAGGTTCGTAACCTGAGGCGCCGTTTCTGTTTTTGACCGACGTAAAATTGTCATTCGCCTCTTTCTGGATTCTCTTTCCTGCTGATATATAAAGGAAAAATTAAGTTGGCACGGTGCTGGCTTAGTGACCTGTAAACGAAGTATCCGAATCAGGAGGTCCGATCCGACGGACCGATCGGGGAGTCAGGTTATGAGTCAGGCACAGTTTGTTCTTCAGTCCGGCGCAGGCAGCGCGAAAGCCAACGCGGCGGCGGATGTAAACGACAAGGTTACGGCCCTGTTCCCGGAGCAGGACGACGCGGCGGTGGATTCCGCCCTCGAGCTGTTCAACCGTATGTCGCGACAGATTACCGACTCCTACCGAACCCTTGAGTCCCGGGTGAACCAGCTTTCCGGCGAGTTGAACCAGGAATCGCTCCAGCGTCAGCAGGAGTTGGAGGAGAAAGAGCGATTGGCAGACCGTCTGTCGACCTTGTTGAACGCACTGCCTGCGGGCGTGGTGGTGCTGGACAGCCAGGGCGTGGTGACGCAGACCAATCCCGCCGCCATTGCGCTTCTCGGGGAACCCCTGGACGGCACCCGGTGGGTGGATGTCATCCATCGCTGTTTTGCCCCCCGGCGGGACGATGGCCACGAAGTCTCCCTGAAAGATGGTCGCAGGGTCAGCATTGAGATCCGGACCATGGAAAACCAGCCCGGCCAGCTGATCCTTCTGACCGACCTCACTGAAACCCGACATCTCCAGGCGCAGCTGGCACACGCCCAGCGGCTGTCTGCCATGGGCAAGATGGTGGCATCCCTTGCACACCAGATCCGTACGCCTCTGTCTGCGGCAATTCTCTATGGTGGCCACCTGAGCCAGGACGACCTCGATGAAGAAATGCGTCAACGCTGCGCTTCGCGTCTGATGTCTCGACTGACTCACCTGGAGCAGCAGGTGCGGGATATGCTCATATTCGCCCGGGGCGAAACCCGGCTGGCAGAGGAGCTGTCTGCCGGCAAGCTGGTCTCGGCTCTGGCGTCCGCAATGGAGGGGCTCAAGCCGGCTCCCGGCGCAGAGGTGACTCTCGAGAACGAAATTTCCGGCGACTGCCGTCTCATGTGTAACCGGGACGCCCTTGTCGGCGCCTGCACCAATCTTGTGAATAACAGTCTTGAGGCCGGAGCGACCCAGGTTGCAGTTCGGGTAACCGAGGAGAACAGCGAGCTGGTTATTCGCGTTGTGGACAACGGGCCGGGGTTCGAGCACTCGGACGCGGCCCGGTTAACCGAAGCCTTTTACACAACCAAGTCCCATGGTACGGGGCTCGGCCTTGCGGTGGTGCAAGCCGTCATCAAGGCGCATCAGGGGCGGTTTTCCATTGAATCGCCAGAGCAGGGTGGCGCCATCGCTACCTTGCGCCTGCCGCAATTACGTAACAGAAACTGATCGGAGGCAACCATGGCAAAGGCCCAGATTCTGATTGTTGAGGACGACCATGACCTGCGGGAAGCGCTGGTAACCACCCTTGAACTGGCAAAATTCCGGGTGCGGGAAGCGTCAAATGCCAACGAGGCACTTCAGCGACTGGCAGAGTCCCCGGTTGATATGGTGGTCAGCGATGTCAATATGCCGGGCCTGTCTGGGCATGAGTTGCTGTCCGAGGTCCAGCGGCTGTATCCGGGCTTGCCAATGATGCTGATCACGGCCTATGGCCAGATCAGCGATGCGGTCTCGGCCATGCAAGCCGGCGCTATCGATTACCTTGTGAAGCCCTTCGAGCCACGGTTCCTGGTCGACGCTGTCAGTAAAATTGTGGGTGGCGGCCGCGAAAAAGCCAGCGATGAGCCGGTGGCCGAGGATCCGATCAGCAAGCGCATGTTCCAGCTGGCGACCAAAGTGGCCGGCAGCGACTCGACCGTCATGATCTCCGGGGAAAGTGGAACTGGCAAGGAAGTGCTCGCCCGGTATATCCATCAGCAGTCCCCACGGGCGGATCAGCCCTTCGTGGCCATAAACTGTGCCGCCATCCCCGAGAACATGCTGGAAGCCATTCTGTTTGGTCACGAGAAAGGTGCCTTTACCGGGGCTGTTGCCTCGTCGCCCGGTAAATTCGAGCAGGCCAACGGTGGCACTATCCTTCTGGACGAAATTTCTGAGATGGATCTTGGGCTTCAGTCCAAGCTGTTGCGGGTTCTGCAGGAGCGCGAAGTGGAGCGGGTTGGAGGTCGCAAGACCATCAGTCTCGATGTCCGGGTGGTGGCGACCACCAACCGCGATCTCGCAGATTACGTGCGCGAAGGCAAGTTCCGGGAGGATCTCTATTACCGCCTGACGGTTTTCCCGATGCACTGGCAGCCGCTCAGGGAGCGTCCGCTGGACATCATGCCGCTCGCCACGTCACTGCTTAAAAAGCACTGCCGAAAAATGAAGCTGACAGGAATTGCCTTCGCCCAGGACGCAAAGAGCGCGCTTATGAATCATCAGTGGCCTGGGAATGTCCGGGAGCTGGACAACGCAATCCAGCGAGCCCTGGTGCTGCACCAGGGCAATGTTATTCACGCCGGGGACCTGTGTCTGGAGCTGGGCATTACCGGGCGACCGGACCTTCGCAGCCTGGAGCCGGTTTCGTATCCTGAACCTGTTGCCAACCCGGCGGTTGACGCGGAGATGTCAGAGCCCGCCGTTTCTGCCATCAATCAGCCGCCTCATGGGCAGGCTGGAGAGCCGGAAGGCGCGGTTTCGCTCGGAGATGATCTGAGGCAGCAGGAATTCCGTATTATTATCCAGACACTTCGGAAAGAGCGTGGACGTCGCAACCGGGCCGCCGAGCAGCTGGGCATCAGTCCCAGGACGCTGAGGTACAAATTGGCCCAGATGCGCGACGCCGGTATCGATCTGGACGCCGAAATGGCCTTGGTCTGACCCCCTGCAAAACGAACTCCTTCATTGGCACCCGTCAGGGTGCCATTTTTTTATCTGTCGTCAAAAGTCCGTCAGTGATTTCTCCTGTACGACGGATGTTCTTCGTAAGTGTCTGATAATAAATATAGAAAGTTACTTGGCCTGCCAATTGCTTAATTGGGGATAACAGCACCCCAAGAGCAAGTCCGTCCCGGGGAGGGCGGAGCCAGGAGAGAGTTATGGTTCAGCGTGCCGACATCAACAGTGTTTTGTCCGATATCCGGTCCCTGCGTTCCCAGATGATGCAGAACCAGCGAATCGAACAGGATCAATCTGTTCGTGGCCGGATAGACGGTCCCCGCCAGGTTCAGGAAACCCAGGAAACGCCCAGTTTTAATGACATGCTGAGCAATGCCGTGAACACCGTGAACGACCTCCAGAAAACCGCGGGGGATCTAAGAACCGCGTACGACATGGGCGATCCGAATGTCGACATCACCCGCGTGATGATCGCCGCCCAGAAATCCTCTGTCTCCTTCGAAGCGCTGACCCAGGTACGTAACCGGGTGGTTCGGGCCTACGAAGACATTATGAACATGCCGATCTGATAACGGAGCAGAGTCATGGCCAGCGTACCTGCAGAATCCAACCCCTCCAACATGCCGGCAGCTCGCGAGGGCGACGCACCAGAGAGCCGTAGCGACCTGTTCATGGGTTTCAACCGGCTCAATCTGCTGCGTCAGATCGGTTTGATGGTGGGGCTTGCCGCCAGCGTAGCGCTGGGATTGGCGGTCGTGCTCTGGGCCCAGGAACCGAACTATCAGCCGGTAGTTGGCGACCTTTCCTCCTACAACCCTCAGGACGTGACCAGCATCCTCGACAACAGCGGCATCGACTACAAGATGGATCCGCGTACCGGCGCATTGCTGGTGCCGTCCGAGCAGGTTTACGACGCTCGTCTGAAACTGGCGGCGGAGGGTGTTACCGATCGTCAAACCATGGGCTACGAGTTGCTGGATCAGGAACGCGGTCTTGGCACCTCCCAGTTCATGGAAACCATTTCATACCGCCGCGGGCTTGAGGGGGAGCTTGCCCGAACAGTCGCCAGTATGCGCGGCGTGCGGAATGCCCGGGTGCACCTGGCAATTCCGGAGCGCTCGGTCTTTGTCCGTGATGCACGCGATCCGTCGGCTTCGGTATTCCTCGAAGTGTTTGCCGGCCGCCGGCCGGAGCAGGAGCAGATCAACGCCATTGTGAATCTTGTTGCCGGCAGCGTACCCATGATGAGCAAGGAACATGTCACCGTCGTCGACCAGAACGGCAATCTGCTGACCGGCAAGGAGAGTCAGAGCACCGCCGACCAGATGGCGGATCAATATGAATACACCGCGAAGGTCGAGGAGCGTCTGACCCGCCGGGTGGCGTCATTGATTGCACCGATTGTGGGTGATGGCCGTTATCGCGCGGAAGTTTCGGCAGATCTGGACTTTTCCTCGGTGGAGCAGGCGGAAGAGCTGTTCAACCCCGAACAGCAGGCGGTGCGCAGCGAGCGGGAACTCACCGAACAGCGTGCAGCTGGCGCCCAGGGCGGCATCCCCGGAGCGCTGGCGAATCAGCCCCCGGCCGATGCCACTGTTCCGGAACAGGCCGCCGGTGCTGATGGCGAAGAGGCTGCGCCCCAGCCGGTGAACGTGCGTCGTGAGTCAACGCGGAACTACGAGATGGATCGTACTGTCAGCTACAGACGCCAGGAACTGGGACGAGTGAAGCGCGTCACTGTTGCTCTGGCGGTGGATGATATGAAAGTGGTTGATCCCCAGACCGGCGAAGTCAGCTACGAACCCTGGCCGGAGCAGGAACTGCAGCGTCTGAGCATGCTGGTGCGGGATGCGGTGGGGTACTCCGCCGCCCGGGGAGACAGCGTTACGGTAATGAATACCGCGTTTGCACCGGAAGAAGCGGTCGAATTTGAGGCCCCGGCCTTCTGGGAGCAGCCCTGGTTCTGGGACCTGATGAAGCAGGTGCTGGCAGGTCTGGTCATTCTGGTGCTGGTGCTTGGCTTGTTGCGTCCCACGCTCAAGAGCCTGTCGGGTGGTGGCCAGCGCGAGCGCGGTCTGGATTCTGGCAGCGGTGGCGGTTACGGTGGTCTTGACGATATCGAGGGCGGAGATGAGTTACGCAAGGCCATGTCTGCTCAGGATGATCTGCTTTTGCCGGGTGCCACAGACGGCTATGATAGGCAGCTGAACGCATTGAAAGGTCTGATTGCCGAGGATCCTGCGAGGGTCGCACAGGTAATGCGCCAGTGGGTGAATGTCGATGACTGAGCAAACCAATCAACAGGGTGGCGGTGAGGCGAAGAAGCCACAGCGGAAGATTCCGCGTGTGGAACAGGCTGCGATTCTGCTGATGTCACTGGGCGAAGCGGACGCCGCTGAGATCCTCAAGCATATGGGGCCAAAGGAAGTTCAGCGTGTGGGCGTGGCCATGGCCCAGATGAAGGACGTCAGCAAGGACGAAGTTACCTATGTGATGAATCAGTTCGTTGACGCCGTGGGCGGCCAGACCGGTCTGGGTGTTGGTAATGATGAGTACATCCGCACGATGCTGACCCAGGCGCTGGGAGATGACAAGGCATCGAGCCTGATCGATCGCATCCTCATTGGTGGCAACACCACGGGCCTTGATACCCTCAAATGGATGGAGCCCCGTGCAGTGGGCGACATCATCCGCTACGAGCACCCGCAGATTCAGGCCATTGTCATTTCCTACCTGGATCCGGATCAGGCAGCCGAAATTCTTGGTACCCTCGACGAAAAAGTGCGCCTTGACGTCATGATGCGGGTGGCGTCTCTTGAGAGTATCCAGCCCCAGGCGTTACAGGAGCTCAACGATATTCTGGAGAAGCAGTTCTCTGGCGGTGCCGCCTCCCAGACCAGCCGTATCGGTGGTGTCAAACGCGCAGCCGACATTATGAACTTCATGGATCGCAGCATTGAAGGCAATCTGATGGATTCCATCAAGGATATGGATCCGGATCTTGCCAGCACCATTGAGGATCTGATGTTCGTGTTCGACAACCTCAAGGAAGTGGACGATCGCGGTATTCAGGCGTTGTTGCGGGAAGTATCCTCGGAAGTGCTGGTGGTGGCCCTCAAGGGTGCTGACGAGGAGGTCCAGGAGAAGATCTTCAAGAACATGTCCAAACGTGCTGCGGAGTTGCTGCAGGATGATCTTGAGGCCAAGGGGCCGGTCAAGGTCAGCGAAGTCGAGTCGGCCCAGAAGGACATTATTACCATTGCCCGCCGTATGGCCGAGGCCGGTGAAATCTCCCTCGGCGGGGCCGGCGAAGAAATGATGTAATGAAAGATTCCAGCCGAGACGTCAATCGTATTCCCAAGGAGCAGCTGACCGCCTATGAGCGCTGGGAGTTGCCCTTGCTCGATGCCCGTGGCAATGAAGTGCCCCGGGAGGAGGAGCGCGAGGTCAAACCCCTGACGGCAGCGGACATCGATGAGATTCGTCAGGCCGCCCGTGAAGACGGTTTTAAAGAGGGGCGGGATCAGGGTTACGAGGACGGTCTGAGGGCCGGGAAGGAAGAAGGGCACCGGGAAGGACTGGAAACCGGCCTGGCAGAGGGCAGGGAACAGGGCCAGACCCAGGGGTACGATGACACCCGCAAGGAGATCGACGCCAAGCTCGACCGGCTTGAGCATTTGCTGGGTGAGCTGCTGCAGCCAATCAAGCGGCACGAAGACGAGCTGGAAACCTCTCTGGTGAACCTGACTACGGTTCTGGCGAGGGCCGTGGTCTACCGCGAACTGACCATCGACTCCTCCCAGATCCGGCATGTCGTTCGCCGTGCCATGGAAGCCTTGCCCTCCACTGCCGACAATATCCGGATCCATATAAATCCCGAAGACTGTGAGATGGTCCGCGAGGTGACCGCGCGTCTGGATGCCTCTGCTTCAGTCATTGAAGACGCCAGCATTCTACCTGGTGGTTGCAAGGTAGAGACCCGTCACAGCCTTGTGGACTTCACCGTCGAAAAACGCTTCCAGCGGTCGGTTCAGAGCATGCTGGACCAGCAGATGAACGACAGCGAGGGCGGAGAAACCGAAGAGCTGGATTCGATGATGGAAGACCTGACCGGTTTCCACCGGGACGTCCTGGATTCTCAGGATGCCGGGGATTCCTCGGGTGATTCGAAGCCGGCGCAAGATGAAGGTGACGGTGATGACCTCGAACCTCGCTGACCGTCTGAACCGCTTTCAGGGCTTTCTGGGCAACGAACCGGAGCCGGAACTCTCGGGCCGATTGACCCGAATGGTCGGTCTGACACTGGAATGTGTCGGCTGCCCCATGGTTGTCGGTGACCGCTGCGTGATCTTCGGCCAGAACACCGGCAATGTTGAAGCAGAGGTGGTGGGTTTCGAGGATGACCGGGTTTACCTGATGCCGCTCACTGCCATTGAAGGGCTCAAGCCCGGTGCCAGGGTCGTGCCGCTCTCCGCCGCCAGCCGAGTTCCGGTCGGGCCCCAGTTGCTCGGTCGGGTTGTGGATGGCAGCGGTGAGCCTCTGGACGGAAAAGGGCCCTTGCAGGCCGAAGCCCGCGTAGCGCTCACAGGCGATATCATCAACCCCCTGAATCGTGCGCCGGTGCGCCAATCGATGGATGTAGGTATTCGGGCAATTAACACGTTGATGACCGTCGGCCAGGGTCAGCGCCTGGGTCTGTTCGCCGGCAGCGGCGTGGGCAAGAGTATGCTCCTCGGCATGATGACCCGCTTTACCGATGCCGACATTACGGTCGTGGGCCTGATTGGTGAACGGGGCCGCGAGGTAAAGGAATTTATCGAGGATATCCTGGGCGAGGAGGGGCTTTCACGCTCGGTGGTGGTGGCCGCGCCCGCCGATGACTCCCCCCTGATGCGGCTGCGCGCCGCCATGCTGACCACCCGGATTGCCGAATATTACCGGGACCAGGGCAAGCGAGTGCTCCTGCTCATGGATTCCCTGACCCGTTACGCCCAGGCCCAGCGGGAGATCGCGCTTGCTGTGGGCGAGCCTCCGGCGACCAAAGGCTACCCACCCTCGGTGTTTGCCAAGCTGCCCCAGTTGGTGGAACGAACCGGCAACGGTCGCCCCGGGGGCGGCTCGATTACCGCCTTCTACACCGTGCTTACCGAGGGTGACGACCAGCAGGATCCGATCGCCGATGCCGCCCGTGCGATTCTGGACGGCCACATTGTATTGTCCCGTCGGCTCGCCGAAGAGGGCCATTACCCGGCCATTGATGTGGAAGCGTCCATCAGTCGGGTGATGCCCCAGGTTACCGAGACCGAGCATTTTTCCAGAGCCCAGCGTTTCAAACAGGTGTACTCCCGGTATCAGCAGGCCCGGGACCTGATTTCCGTGGGCGCCTACGTGAAGGGCTCCGACCCGGAGACCGATTTTGCCATCACCCACATCGGCAATATGCGCCAGTTTTTGCAGCAGGGGCTTAACGAGAGCGCCCCGCTGAAAGAGAGCATTGAACAGTTGCTGGCTGTTGTGCCGGAACGTCGTTCCCCCGAGCGGCGCAAGTCGGCAGTTCCCAATCCGGCTGCCGGCGCGACCGGCGGTGATGCCTGATGCTGCGATCCCGGCGACTGGAGGTGGTTCTTTCCCTGGAAGAACGCAAGGAGCAGGAAGCACTGGAGCGAATGGGGGAGGCCCGAAAGCTGGCCGAACAGCAGCGCGAACAGGTGCAGAACCTGAACCGTTACCAGCAGGAGTACCGGGACCAGATCCGCAATAGCCAGCAGGGCGTGGTGCAGGTGTCCCGTCTACAGGCCTGGCAGGCCTTTATTGCGCAGCTGGACCAGGTGATACGGCAGCAGCAGAAGCAACTGGAGCAGGCCGAACAGGTCTTTGAGGCACGCAAACATGAGTGGCAGCAGGCTTGGGAGCGGCGTCGCGGCATGGAAAAGTACATAGAAACCTGTCGGCAACAGGAGCAAAAAGAGCAGGATCTTCGCGAACAAAAGCTCTCGGATGAGGCGGCCGGGCGGGCCTTTACTCGCCGTCAACGCTGAATCTTGCTCCACATCAAGCAAAAACGGATGCAAAGTCAGTCCACTCAGCTATCCTTACCCGAGGAAGGACCGGTGAAAACCGCCGGTTAAACGCTGCTCTTGATATCTTGGGAGGTTGAGGAATGCCGATTCAGACCCGCCGTGATGATGACGGTCAGACCCTTGTTATCAGGATCAAGGGTCGGTTTGATTTCAGCACCCACCAGGCGTTCCGGGATGCCTATGAGCACGGTGACCCGACTGTCCGCAACTACATTGTGGACCTGTCGGACACCACCTATCTGGACAGCTCGGCCCTTGGTATGTTGTTGCTGCTCAGGGATTACGCCGGGGGCGACAGTGCCCGCATCGTCATTGAAAACTGTAATAACGATGTGCGGCGGATTCTCTCCATCTCCAATTTCGAGCAATTGTTCAACATCCGCTGATGCTCGCGGACTGCCGGAGTAGTCATGGATGATTCCGCTGCAGAACATAGCAGTCCTCTGAGAATACTCATCGCTGACGATTCGGACAGCGACCGCCTCATCCTGAAAACACTCCTGAAGCGCCTCGGGCACGAGGTTCTGGACGTCGCCAATGGGCTGGATGCCGTCTCGGTATTTCAGCGCGAGGCACCGGATCTGGTTCTGCTTGATGCCCTTATGCCGATCATGGATGGCATGGAAGCTGCCCGTCAGATCAAGGTTCTGGCTGGTGAGCGGCTGGTCCCCCTGATCTTTCTGACTTCCCTGTCTGAAGCGGGCGCCCTGGCCCGGTGCCTGGAGGCCGGTGGTGATGACTTTCTGGGCAAGCCCTACAACAGGATTATCATCGAAGCCAAGATCAAGGCGTTCAATCGAATGCGGCTGATGCACCAGACCCTGTCAGACCAGCGCGATCTGATCCGTGAGCGCAATCGCCAGCTCACGGAAGAACAGGAGATCGCCAAGCGGGTGTTCGATAATGTGGCCCATTCGGGTTGCCTCGACGCCGCCAGCATTCGCTATCACGCCTCCCCTCAGTCCATTTTCAACGGCGATGTGCTGTTTGCTTCGCCCCGGCCCGCGGGCGGAATGTTGATTTTTATGGGGGATTTCACCGGCCACGGTCTGCCGGCGGCGATTGGGGCCATGCCGGTTGCCGAGATCTTCTACGGCATGAGCAACAAGGGCTTTAATGGTGAGGACGTACTGCGCGAGATTAACCAGAAGCTCAAACGAATTCTGCCCACCGGGATGTTCTGTTGTGGCGCCATGATAGAGGCGGACTTCAAGCTTAATCAGATTCAGATCTGGAACGGTGGGCTTCCGGATGGCTGGCTGATCCGGCCCTCAGGCGAGCATCTGGCATTACCATCACGGCATTTGCCCCTCGGTATCCTGTCGCCGGATCAGTTCAATGCCGATTTCGAGAGGGTCGGAGCTGCACCGGGTGACCGGGTGTTGATGATGACCGACGGCTTTCTGGAGTCCGCCGACAGCGAGGGCAACGTTTTTGGCGAGCAGGGTGTGACTGGAACCCTTGATCAGTTGGAAGCGGATGACCACCCTTTTGACGCCATGATGGCCGCGGTTCACCGGTTTACCGGCAACTTTGAGGATGGCGACGACCTGACGCTGTGCTGTCTGGAAATGATGGACGAGGCAGGGCTGGCGCCGCTGCCAGATCGTGCCTCACCGTCTGCGCTTGCAGGGCCGGCGGAGTGGCGCTGCACCTATGAAATCCGGGAAAGGACCCTCGGAGAATTCAGCCCCTTGCCTTTGTTGCTTCATATCTGCATGGAAGTGCCGGGTCTTCGACGGAAAAGCGGCGAAATCTACACCTTGTTGGCGGAACTCTACAACAATGCACTGGAACACGGCGTTCTGGAGCTGCCCTCAGACTGGAAGCATTCGCCCGAGGGGTTTGGCCGTTACTATGCCGAGCGCAACCGGAGGTTGGCCAACGTAGAGGGTCACTACATCCGGTTTACGCTGCATCATTCCCTGAAACCGGATGGCGGCAGGCTTCGTGTTGTTTGCGAGGACAGTGGTCAGGGGTTCGATTTCCGGAATCATCCCAGTGTGGCTTCCGGTATCTCCCCGCCAAAAGGGGGGCGTTATGCAGGGCGGGGCCTGCTGCTGTTGAAACGCCTGGCTGAAACCATCAGGTTTCATGAACAGGGCAATCATGTTGAAATTGTTTATGATTGGCAGTTCGCCCGTACAGCGGAGGATCGAGATGACTGATAAACCACACCTGGACGAGGAGGCGCTGGCTGAACTTCGGGACGTCATGGAGGATGAATTCGAAGTCCTGATACAGACCTATCTGGCAGATTCCCGGGACAGAATCCGGGCGCTGCGGGAAGCGCTCGAGGCAGAGGATAGCGACGCCTTCGCGAAGACAGCCCACAGTTTCAAGGGCAGTTGCATCAATATCGGTGCACCCAGGCTTGGCGAAATTTGTCTCAAGGCCGAGATGGCTGGAAAAGAATCCAGGCTGGGCGATGCGCCGGATCTATTGAATGATATCGATCAGGAATTCGCGCAGGTGATTCATGGCCTTGATGGATTGATGGCCCGGTAATTTTCGTCAACAGGAGGTCTTCCCCCAGAAAGCGCCCATGTGCTCTGGCATCACAATTGCTAAGTCTTTCGCATAGAGTTGATTAACCGCCCAAACACCGGCGAAGTCCGGCAAGGTGAGGGCGACAATGCGATAAAAGCGGCAAGAGGTTGCCATGGCCCAGATGGTTCTCCCCCAAACTCCCTCGCCCGGGACTCAAAAGGATTCCGGCCCGTCGAAATCCGGAGCCAGCCGGGATCCGGCTGACAGAAAAAACGATTTTGAATCTGTCTCCCAGGCAGAGCAGAAGCGTTTGGACCGCCAGAGAGCGGATCGCAACGCCGATGCAAAGTCTGCTGATGAAACCCGGTCTGCCCGTGACGATGCGTCGGATACAAAACCCGATGCCAATGCCAGCGCAAAGTCTGGCGAGAAGCCTGATGCGGCCTCCGGTAGCGACTCCCGGGAATCCAGTGACGTGCCCGTTGCCAGCGATGAAGCCGGAGCAGGGCCCACCGCACTGCCACTGACCTTTGCCGAGTTACAGTCATTACTGGGGCCGCAGGCTGGCCGTTCCGGTGAGGCCGTCGTTTCGGTGAGCGGCGCTGGAACCGGCGCCAGTGTGTCAGCTGGCGGGACGGGGCAGGCAACTGCGGTTGCCGGCATGTTTAATGGCGTTCTCTCGTCCGTGTCCGGTCAGAAGGGGCAGACCTCGGCCGGTGCCGTCACTGGCGATGCCACATTGACAGATGTTATGAAAGCGTCGGTACTCACCGATTCAGGTCGGAATCCGGATTCGGGCTCGCTGATGGGGTCTGGCCGATTCCAGTCAGCCATGGATCTTGTCTCCCAGCAGGTGGCCAATAACGCGAATGGCGCCGCCAAGCTGGCAGGCGAGAATGCTGCGCCCCTGCGAGGTTATGCCACGTCGATCGACGTGCCGGTCGGCCACGCTGAATGGGGCGACAAACTGGTCGGCAAGCTCAGCTGGCTGACCGCCCGCAATATGTCGGTTGCTGAAATCCACCTGACTCCGCCGGACATGGGGCCCATGGAGGTCAAGGTTAGGGTGCAGAACGAGCAGGCGAACATTACTGTCCATTCTGCGAATCCGGTGGTCCGGGATCAGTTGGAACTTCACTCCCATCGGCTCCGGGACATGCTGGGTGAGCAGGGGTTGTCACTGGCAGGCTTTGATGTGTCTGACTCGCCCAGGCAGCAGACCGGCGAACAGGGAACCGGAGGCGGTGACGGCTCCGAGGCAGATTCGACGTCCCTCGTCGCTGGCGATCATGAAGATGACAATGCCAATACCGGTAGCCTTGATCTGAGCTGGAAAGGCGAAGTGGACATCTTCGCCTGACACTCCTGAAAATTCCCCCCAATCTCTTTTGCCCATCCTTCCCGGCAACGCTAAACTGCTGTTCTGAACGGGAAGGTTGGGTGTTCTGGCCCGTCCTTTGCATCTTATCCTGAAAAGTCACGGAAAACGCTCCGTCTGACGGATTTCTGGCAAATCGAAGACTATGGCTGAAAATAACGAATCTGAAGCGGCGCCCGCCAAGAAAGGAAAACTGAAGCTGATCATCATGCTGGTTGTGGTGGTCATTCTGGCGATTGTACTGTCCGTGGTGGGCACCCTCTGGTTTCTCGGTGATGGCTTGCCGGGTATGGGTGGCGACGACGGTGAGGCAGAAGAGGTTGCAGAGGAAACCTTCATTCCCAGTAGCTATCACCAGATCGACAAAGCCATCGTTACCACGGTTCAGGCGGAGGGTCGCCAGCGCTACGCCCAGGTTTATCTGGCGCTCGAGTCAACAGATCAGCAGGCGCTGGAAGCTGCCAAATTGCATATGCCCTTGATTCGAAGCCAGTTGGTCACGGTTCTTGGAAGCAGCGACTTCAATGAATTGCAGACGCCCGAGGGGCGGAGCGGCCTGGCCGACCGGATGCTGACTACGGTGAATCAGGTGCTGGAGCAGGAAGGCGAGCCCGCGATCAAACGGGTGTTATTCAGAAATTTCGTCGTGCAATAGCGCACGTGCCAAGGTACTTCAGGGGCAGGACTACGTATGCAGGACTTGTTGTCACAGGATGAAATCGATGCCCTCCTCCACGGGGTGGACGACGGTGACATAGACACCTATGAAGAGACTGACGATACCGGCATAAAGTCCTACGACCTTGCCAGTCAGGACCGCATTGTCCGGGGCCGGATGCCGACCCTGGAAATGATCAACGAGCGCTTTGCCCGCTACACCCGGATCAGCCTCTTCAACCTGATGCGACGTAACGCCGATGTCTCGACTGGCGGCGTTCAGATCATGAAGTTTGGCGAATACATCCACACCCTCTACGTGCCCACCAGTCTCAACCTGTGCAAGGTTCGCCCATTGCGCGGCACGTCGCTCTTCGTGCTGGATGCCAAACTGGTCTTCAAACTGGTGGACAACTTTTTCGGTGGGGAAGGGCGCCACGCCAAGATCGAGGGCCGCGAGTTCACCCCGACCGAGACCCGCATTGTCCAGATGGTTCTGGATCAGGTGTTTCATGACATGAAGGAAGCCTGGCATGCGGTCCTCAAGGTGGACTTCGAGTACCTTAGCTCCGAGGTCAACCCGGCCATGGCCAACATCGTCAGCCCCAGTGAGGTGGTCGTCGTCAGCACCTTCCATATTGAGCTCGACGGCGGCGGTGGTGAGCTGCACTTTGCCTTGCCCTATTCCATGATCGAGCCCATTCGTGACGTGCTGGATGCTGGTGTCCAGAGTGATATCGACGATGTGGATGAGCGCTGGGTGAATGCGCTTCAGGAAGATATCAAAGAGGTAAACGTTCCGATCAACACCACGGTCTGTCGCCGTCGGATCTCGTTGCGGGACATTGCCAAGATGAAAGCCGGCGACATCATCCCGGTTGAGATTCCCGAGCATTTGACGGTCACTGCCAACGGAATCCCGGTCTACAAGGCGACTCTGGGAACCCGTGACGGGAAACTGGCGCTTCGAATTCACGAACGGGCATCTGTGCCCAAGGTAAAGAAACAACTGAAGGTGGGACGCAATGGCTGACGACGACAAGAAAGACGAGCAGGAACTCAGCGAAGACGAAAAGCTGGCTGCCGAGTGGGAAGCCGCCATGGAAGAGTCCGGTGACGAAGGCGAACGTGAGGACGAGTGGGCCGCTGCCATGGCCGAGGCCGGCGAGACCGGTGGCAACGAAGACGACGTTCAGGCTGCCCCCATGGAAGAGTTTGATGCCGGAAGTGAGCCCGCCCAGGGTGGCGGCCCGGCTCCGGATATCGATGTTATCCTCGACATACCGGTCACTATCTCCATGGAAGTCGGCAACACCCAGATCCCGATTCGGAACCTGCTACAGCTGAACCAGGGATCGGTTATCGAGCTGGACCGGCTGGCGGGCGAGCCCCTGGATGTGCTGGTCAACGGTACGCTGATTGCCCATGGCGAGGTGGTCATGGTGAATGAAAAGTTCGGCATCCGTCTCACCGATGTGATCAGCCCGGGCGAACGCATCAAGCGGTTGCAGAAGTAACATGTGGGCCAGACTGACTGCGGCACTGGCGCTGCTGGTAATCCATCCGGTTGTTGCCCAGGAAACGGCAAAGACGGCCGCGCCCGACTCTCCGGTGCGAGCCCCGGATACGCTCGGTACCATCCTCAGCCTCGGGCTGGGTCTGGTGGCCGTGGTGGCAGTCATCTATGGCTGCGCCTGGATCATCCGGCGGATGAACGGCATGACCGGCATGAACAACAACGCCATCAAGGTGGTTTCGGTGATGGCTATAGGAGCCCGGGAGCGTATTGCCCTGATTGAAGTGGGCGGCCAGCAGATCCTGTTGGGCATTACGCCATCGGCGATCCGAACCCTCCATGTGTTTGATGAGCCGGTTGTCGAGGCCGGCAGCGCCGGTTCCAGCGATTTTGCCCGCCGCCTGCAGGGCATGATCGGCAAATCCTGGACCTCCCCGACAAGGAACGATTAGCCCCATGCTTGCCGCAACCATCAAGCGACTGCTGCCTTCCCTGATTTTATTGGCAGGCTTTTTCTGGGCACCTCTGGCGTTCGCCCAGGAACCCTCCGGCATCCCCGGTATACCGGCGTTTACCGTGACCCCGGGAGAAGGCGAGGGCGCGCAGGAATACTCGGTCACCCTTCAGATCCTGGCGCTGATGACCGCGCTGACCTTCCTGCCGGCCATGCTCATGATGATGACTTCGTTTACCCGAATCATCGTCGTGTTTGCCATCCTGCGCCAGGCCATCGGCCTGCAGTCCACGCCCTCGAACCAGATTCTCCTGGGCCTGGCCCTGTTCCTCAGCATCTTCATCATGAAACCGGTGCTGGAGGAGGCCAATCGGGTGGCATTGCAACCCTACATGCAGGAAGAAGTGACCTCCCTGGAGGCGGTCGAACTGGCCAGCCAGCCGTTCCGGAAATTCATGCTGGAGCAGACCCGGGAGAGTGACCTGGCCCTGTTCATGCGAATCTCGGACGTACAGTACGACACGCCCGAGGACGTGTCCTTCTGGATACTGATGCCGGCATTCGTGACCAGTGAGCTCAAGACCGCATTCCAGATCGGGTTTATCCTGTTCATTCCGTTCCTGATTATCGACATGGTGGTGGCCAGTGTTCTCATGGCCATGGGTATGATGATGCTGTCGCCGATCATCATCTCCCTGCCGTTCAAGATCATGCTGTTTGTGCTGGTGGACGGTTGGGCCCTGATCATGGGCACCCTGGCCGCCAGCTACGGAATATAGGAGGCGTCATGACTCCGGAAACCGTTATCGACATCCTGCGCGAAGCCCTCTGGATGATTGTTCTCCTTGCCTCGATAATCATCGGACCGGGTCTGGTGATTGGCCTTGTGGTCAGTACCTTTCAGGCGGCAACGCAGATCAACGAACAGACCCTGAGCTTCCTGCCCCGCCTGCTGGTTACGCTGATCGTTATCATCGTGTGGGGCCCCTGGATGCTGACGCAGCTGCTGGACCACGCCAACCGGCTGTTCGGTAACATTCCCTACCTGATCGGCTGACGGATGATACCGGCGGAAATCAGCGCGGACGTTATCGGCCAATGGGTCGGCCAGCACATCTGGCCATTGTTCCGCCTGGCCAGCTTCCTGATGGTGATCCCCATCTTCGGTACCCAGCTGGTACCCGCGCGGATCCGTCTGGGGCTGGCTCTGCTAATGACCATCCTGATTGCACCCATGATCCCGCCTGTACCTCAGGTGGAGGCCCTGAGCGCCGATGCGGTGGTGATCACCCTGCAGCAGATCCTCATTGGTGTCGGCATGGGCTTCGCACTCACGGCGCTCTGGCAACTCTTCGTCATCGCCGGCCAGATGATCGCCATGCAGATGGGCCTGGGCTTCGCTTCCATGGTAGATCCGGCCAACGGCGTTAACGTGCCCGTACTGTCCCAGATCTATACCATCACCATCACTCTGCTGTTCCTGGCCATGAACGGTCACCTGGTGGCCTTCGAAGTCTTCATAGAAAGCTTCCGGACCCTGCCCATCGGCATGGAGGGACTGGGCCAGACCGGCGTCTGGGAACTGGCCCATCGGATCAGCTGGATGTTCGCCTCCGCCATGCTCCTGGCGCTGCCGGCGGTTACCGCCGTTCTGATCGTCAACATCTCCTTCGGCGTCATGACCCGCGCTGCTCCCCAGATGAACATCTTTGCTCTCGGTTTTCCGATTGGCCTGATTTTTGGATTGTTTGCCATATGGGTGCTGCACGCCAATTTTCTGCCGCACTTTGATCAGTACACCCGGGAGACCTTTGAATTCATGCGGGGACTGCAAGGGCAGCCATAGAGACTCATGGCCGAAGAAGACGATAACAGTCAGGAAAAAACGGAAGAGGCCACCCCCCGAAGGCTCGAAAAGGCCAGGGAGGAGGGCCAGACTGCCCGTTCCAAAGAGCTGGCCACCATGGCGGTGCTTCTGGCTGGCGCGGGAGGCATGCTCGTGTTCGGCGCCAGCCTCGGAGCGTCGCTGGAAGCCATCATGCGCGACAGCTTCGTGATCGAACGGTCCGCCATCTTTGACATGCGGCACATGAGCGTCCAGCTCATCGAATCTTCCAAGGAAGCCGCCTGGGCCCTCTCGCCGATTCTGGTACTACTTCTTATTGCCGCCATCTTCGGCTCAATCGGAATTGGCGGTCTGCTGATCAGCGGCAAGGCCGTGGCCCCGAAACTCAATCGTATGGACCCCATCAAGGGCCTGGGGCGCATGTTCTCAATGCGCTCGCTGATCGAGCTGGTCAAGGCCATTGCAAAAGTCGGCCTTGTCATGGCTTTGGCCATCCTTATCCTGGACCTGCGCACCGAAGACCTGTTGTCCATCGCCGAGGAACCTGTGGTGCCGGCCATGGAACACGTACTCTGGACCATCGCCTGGAGCTTTTTCCTCCTCGCTTGCGCCACCATCATCATCGCGGCCATCGACGTACCCTTCCAGATCTACGATCACCAGAAAAAACTGCGCATGACCAAGCAGGAGGTGAAAGACGAATACAAGGACACCGAGGGTAAACCCGAGGTCAAAGGCAAGATCCGACAGCTCCAACGCGAAATGGCCCAGCGCCGGATGATGCAGGATGTGCCGACCGCAGACGTGGTAATCACCAACCCGACCCACTATGCCGTCGCGTTGAAGTACGATCAGAAGGAGATGGCTGCGCCGATTGTAGTGGCCAAGGGGGCCGATGAGGTGGCGTTCAAGATCATGGAAATTGCCCGCGAGAACAAAGTCGAGATTCTGAGAACACCGCCGCTGACCCGAGCGGTTTACCACAACACGGATATCGGCGAGGAAATTCCCGATGGCCTCTACATGGCGATCGCCCAGGTGCTCGCCTATGTGTTCCAGCTTCGCCAGTTCCGCAAGGGGCGTGGGCCTAAACCTGGTATGCCTGACTTCCCCATTCCCTCTGATTTGCGGCGCGACGTTTAGTTCTGAGTGGGGTTCCTGTAAGTAGCCTGCGGGTTTAGGAGTTAGCGCGGTTGTGGGTGGCCTTTTCAGGACACGCTACGAGCACATCCATGTGCGCTTGACTGTGGCCATCCATGGCCACAGACAGTCCTGAAAAGGCCACCCACAACCGCTTTTCAAACCCATCGATATCGCTGAAAAATACTAGTGCTGACCGTAGGTCGGATTAGGCGAAGCCGTAATCCGACAATCCCGTTGTGGTTTTAATAACATTTGTTGGATTTGGGCCTCGCCTAATCCAATCTACGCGGTTTTGGCGGATTCCCGTCAGGTTTGCGAGGTTTGTGGGTCTGCTTCCCAAAAATGTCTGTGGCCATGGATGGCCACAGCCAAGCGCACATGGATGTGCTCGTAGCGGTTTTTGGGAAGCAGACCCACAAACCTCTTACCCCGAAACAGCAGGCTAGGGCAGGACTCGAAGGCAAGGTCAGCAACCAGCCTCAATAACCCGAACCATCGGCTCACCGCGGCTTTCGGGAATCGGCAAGATTCCATACCAGGACCGCGGGTCATGCACGGTGGCAGAGGCGAACCCACAGGACAGGAAATGCTCCCTTGCCTGAGCGTCAGTCCGGAAGTGGAAGGATACCTCGCTGCGGGTGATGGCCCCGAGGACGCCTCCTAATGCTTTCAGGGTGGTGTTCAGTACAGGCTGGCTTGGCTGGTAGTAGCTTTCGGACAGGTAAACCGAACCCGGGCGCTTGCCCATGGCGGAGGAGAGTCTGCGCCAGAACACGGTGATGGTTTCCAGGGAAAAATAGCTGGTCAGGCCTTCGGTAACGATGATTACCGGCTCGTTGTTCTCGAATACCCGGTCGATTACTTTTTCCAGTTGGTACTCGCCGTGATCCGCGAGGATATCGATGGGCGTGACCTGGTGATGGTCGCCGAGGCGGCCAGTGGCCATCAGGCGGAGCGCCTTGCGGGCGGCCATGTCGGGCAGGTCGGCTTCGACCATATGGAGCAGGGGATGTTTCTGGCGTAACCGGATGCCCCGGGGAGACATGCCGCAGGCGATTTCCAGGACCTGAGTGATGCCCTTTTCTTTGATGGCCTGGTCGATCAGATGCTCGATGATCAGATGGCGTTGCAGGAGGAAGGTGCGGATGTTGCCACCGATGGCCGCCTTGCTGGCGGCCTCGAAGGGTGTCATCAGGCGGTATAGCCAGCGACCTTTTTCCGTGGCCAGAATGTCGTCGGAAAGCCCGTACCGGTGCCAGACGGCACCGGTGTAGAGGGCAGTGAAGCTGATGCCGGAGCTGTCAGTCGGCTTTCTGCTCATAGACGGCTTTGCCCCATGCCTCGCGGCTGCCGGGGAGGATCAGGTTCAGGATAATGGCGGCCACCGCGCACAGCGCGATGCCTTCCAGATGACCCAGCACCATCCCGCCGATACCGAATACCAGGGTGACCCCGACGATCACCAGATTGCGAGACTGTGACAGGTCCACCTGGTGACGGATCAGCGTGTTAAGGCCAACCACGGCAATGGAGCCGAACAGCAGGCACAGAATGCCGCCCATAACGGGGACCGGGATGGTCTGCAGTGCCGCGCCGAACTTGCCAACAAAGGCCAGAACGATGGCTACGCCGGCCGCCCACCACATGACTTTCGGGTTGAAGTTCTTGGTCAGCATGACCGCGCCGGTGACTTCAGAGTAGGTGGTGTTGGGTGGTCCACCGAGCATGGAAGCAGCACTGGTGGCCAGGCCGTCACCCAGGAGGGTGCGGTGGAGGCCCGGCTTTTCCAGATAGTTCTTGCGGGTCACGTTGCCGATGGCCAGCACGTCGCCAATGTGTTCGATGGCCGGGGCGATGGCTACCGGAATCATGAACAGCACGGCGCCCCAGCTGAACTCGGGCGCAACGAAGTTGGGAACGGCAAACCAGGCGGCTTCTTTGATGGGCGTGGTATCCACGATGCCTGCAAACGCGGAGAGGATGTAGCCGGTGATCACGCCAAACATGATGGGAATCAGGCGGAAGATGCCCTTGGCCCAGACCGACATGATGATGGTTACGGCCAGAGAGATCATCGCGATCCAGATGGCGGTGTCGTAGGGGATCAGCTGGTTGGCGCCGTCACCCGTACGGCCGGAGGCCATGTGAACTGCAACCGGTGCCAGGCCGAGACCGATGGTCATGATCACGGGGCCGATGACCACTGGCGGCAGCAGGCGGCGGACAAAGCCGGTGCCCCGCATCCGAACCAGGCCACTCAGGAAGATGTAGAGAATACCTGCGGCCATCAGGCCGCCCAGGGTTTCTTCCATGCCAAACCGGCCCTTGGAAGCGATTACGGGGGCAATAAAGGCGAAGGAGGACGCCAGGAAGATCGGGATCTGCCCGCCGGTCACCACGTGAAAGATCAGGGTGCCCAGGCCGGCGGTGAAGAGGGCCACGTTGGGATCCAGGCCGGTGATCAATGGCATCAGCACCAGGGCACCGAAGGCCACCAGCAGCATTTGTGAGCCGGCAATGGCCTGTTTCCAGACCGGGTCGTTGGTATGATCCTGCATGCTTAAACGTCCTTCTGCTTGGTGCCGAAGATCTTGTCGCCGGCATCGCCGAGACCCGGAAGGATATAACCTTTCTCGTTCAGGCGTTCATCAACGGAGGCTGTGTAGATCGACACGTCCGGATGGGCCTCGAGGACTTTCTTGACGCCCTCGGGCGCGGCTACCAGAACCAGGGCCCTGATCTCGGTGCTGCCGGCTTTCTTGAGCAGGTCGATGGTGGAAATCATGGAGCCGCCGGTAGCGAGCATGGGATCGACGATCATGGCCATTCGCTGATCCAGCTCACCCACCAGTTTTTCCAGGTAGGTGCTGGCCTCGAGTGTTTCCTCGTTGCGGATCTGGCCGACAACACTGACCCGGGCAACAGGAATGAGGCTCAGAACACCGTCGAGCATGCCAAGCCCGGCCCGGAGGATCGGAACGATGGTGACTTTCTTGCCGTGAATCTGTTCCACATTCACTGGGCCGGCCCAGCCTTCGATGGTTTTTTCCTGCAGGTTGAAGTCCTTGGTGGCCTCGTAGGTCAGAAGTGCACCAACTTCCTGTGCCAGCTCCCGGAAATTCTTGGTGCTGATATCCGCACGGCGCATGATGCCGAGCTTGTGGCGGATCAGAGGGTGTTTTACCTCGTGGATTGGCATGGGGTCACCTGTGTGTCTGGTTGGGGTTTTAGCGTCGCAATTAAATGGCGCAAGGATACCGCATCTGGCAAGGCGAGTCAGGCCGCAAATGGCCGGTTCGCGGAAATCCACTAAGGGCTGGTACGGATCTTGCGATAACTCTTCCAAACGACGCCGCCGCGTCAGATTTTCGACCTTTGAAACGCCTGCAGGCACGGCCAATCGGAGAAGTATCCGGCATGGACAGAGCTTTAGTCCTCAATAACGTCAAAACCCTGACGCGGGGAAATCTGGGCATTCCCATCATGCTGATGGGCTTGCTCGGTATGATGATTCTGCCCATGCCGGCGTTTTTGCTGGACGTGTTCTTCACGTTCAACATCACCCTGTCGATTGTCATTCTGCTGGTCTGTGTCTACGCCCTGCGGCCCATGGAGTTTGCCTCTTTCCCCACGGTACTGCTGGTGGCCACGCTGCTGCGTCTGGCCCTGAACGTGGCGTCTACCCGGATCGTTCTGTTGAACGGCCACGAGGGCGGCGACGCGGCCGGTAAGGTGATCGAGTCCTTCGGTGCGGTACTCATCGGAGGCAACTACGCCGTGGGTCTGGTGGTCTTCGCGATTCTTATGATCATCAACTTCCTGGTGGTCACAAAGGGCGCCGGCCGGGTCTCCGAAGTAAGTGCCCGTTTCACCCTGGATGCCATGCCCGGCAAACAGATGGCCATTGATGCGGATCTCAACGCCGGCCTGATCAATCAGGACGAAGCCAAGCATCGCCGGGCCGAGATTGCCCAGGAGGCGGATTTCTATGGTTCCATGGACGGTGCGTCCAAGTTCGTTAAAGGCGATGCCATTGCCGGCTTGCTCATTCTTGCCATTAACATCGTCGGCGGGATCGCCATCGGTATGCTCCAGCATGGCCTGGATTTCGGGCTGGCCATGGAGCGCTATGCGCTATTGACCATTGGTGACGGCCTGGTGGCACAGATTCCCTCGCTGCTGCTGTCCACGTCTGCGGCGATCATGGTAACGCGGGTCACTTCCAGCCAGGACATGGGCGGCCAGATCCTGCAGCAGATGTTCAGTGCGCCGAAGGCACTGTCCATTGCCGCTGGAATCCTGATTATCCTCGGCCTGATTCCCGGCATGCCTCACGTGGCCTTCCTGGGTCTGGGTGCGCTGGCTGGCGGCGCTGCCTGGTATATCTGGAAACACCAGAGGCAGACTGTCGAGGAGGAGGGCGCCTTCCCGGCCAGGGGCGCTGGCGGCGCGGCACCGCGACCGGCGGGTCGTGATCTGCCGCCGGGCGGAGACGCGGGTGGCGATCAGGGTCGTCAGCTGCCGGCACCCGGAGAGACCAAAGAGCTGGGCTGGGACGATGTGTCCACCGTCGATATCGTCGGTCTGGAAGTGGGGTACCGGCTGATTCCGCTGGTCGATAAATCCCAGGGCGGTCAGTTGCTCAGTCGCATCAAGGGCGTTCGCAAAAAACTGTCCCAGGATCTGGGTTTCCTGATGCCTTCGGTTCATATTCGCGACAATCTGGACCTGATGCCCAACGTCTATCGCATCACCCTGATGGGCGTAACCATCGCCGAGGCAGAGATTCACCCGGACCGGGAGCTGGCCATCGACCCCGGCCAGGTATTTGGAAAGGTCGAAGGGATTGAAGGAAAGGATCCGGCGTTCGGTCTGGATGCCTGCTGGATCGAGCCCGATAAGAAAGACCAGGCACAGACCCTTGGCTATACCGTAGTCGATGCCAGTACCGTGGTTGCCACCCATCTGAACCAGGTGTTGCAGAAACACGCCCACGAACTGCTGGGCCACGAAGAGGTCCAGAAGTGGCTGGATCAGCTTGAGAAGATTTCTCCGAAGCTGGCCGAAGAGCTGGTGCCCACCACCGTTTCCATCAGTCTGCTCCTGAAGGTCTTGCAGAACCTGCTGAAGGAGGAAGTGCCGATCCGGGATATGCGGTCCATTGCCGAGGCCATCGTGAATGTTCATCCGAAGAGTCAGGATCCCAAGCTGCTGACCACCGTAGCCCGGCAGTCCCTGCGCCGGATGATTGTCCAGAGCATCTGCGGCAACGAATCGGAGATACCGGTGATCACCCTGGATCCGGACTTGGAACAGTTATTGCTGAAGTCTGTTCAGCAGAGTCAACAATCCGGCGGTCAGGAAGACATTGGCCTGGTTCTGGAGCCGAATATGGTGGAGAAGCTCCAGCGATCGCTTCAGGAGAGCGTCCAGCGCCAGGAGATGCTTGGCAAACCGGCCATTCTGCTGGTGTCCGGGCCACTGCGGCCGGTCCTGGCGAAGTTTGCCAGCTATGGGGTAGAGCGACTGCACGTGCTCTCGTACCAGGAAATTCCGGATAACAAACAGATTACGATCGTGGCGTCCGTTGGCCAGTAACGGCGCGGATGACAGAGCGGACAGGGCCGGCACGGTGTTGCCGGTGGAGGAAGAGGCATCATGAAAGTAAAACGGTTTTTTGCTCAGACCATGGCAGAGGCGCTGAAACAGGTCAGTGAACAGATGGGGCCGGATGCCGTTATTCTTTCCAACCGTCGGGTCGACGGTGGTGTCGAAATCGTGACGGCGCTGGACTATGACGAAAACATGGCGCGCCAGCGCCTGGGCAACCAGGCCGAAGAAGCCACCAACGGATCCCGCCTGGCAGAAATGCAGGCTGACCAGCATCGTCGTCTCGAGGATGAATTGAGCCGATCCCGTGACCGCATCCGTGAAGTCAGGGAAAAGCGTGCCTCCCAGGGAGCCGGCTACTCAGGTCCGTCGTTTGCTGCTGTTCAGGAAACGGTCGGCGGCGATTTCGGTGATAGTGTGGCTGAGCCCCAGGCGCCGAAGGATGTCTATTCTGATGAACTCGCACAGATGCGTGCCGAGATCAGCTCCCTCAGGGATATGATGCAGGGTGGTCGCCCGCAGCCGGACTCTGTGGTTTCGACAAACACGGCTGTTCAGCAAAGGCTGGCCGAGCGCCTGCAGGAATTCGGCCTGGGCAGCGAGCTGGCAGGGTCAATTTCCCGTCGCCATAAGGCAGGGCGACTGGAAGATGGTTGGAAGCAGTCCCTGAAAATGCTGTGCACCGGCGTCCGGACCTCTCGCATGGAGTGGCTTGATGAGGGGGGCGCCTATGCGCTGGTGGGTCCTACCGGTTCCGGCAAGACCACCACGATTGGAAAGCTGGCGGCGCGGTATGTGCTCAAGCATGGCTCCGACTCCCTGGCTCTGGTCACCACCGATCGATACCGGGTGGCGGCGCACGAGCAGTTGTTCGTGTTCGGTCGTATCCTGAATGTGCCGGTTCGGGTGGTGGATGAGACTCACAGCCTGGACGATATTCTGGACGAGCTGTCAGACCGTCACCTGGTTCTGATTGATACTGCCGGGCTGACAAGTTCGGATAAAGGTTATCAGGAACAGCTGGCCGAACTGGCTCGCAGCCATCACAATGTCAAAACGCATCTGGTCGTCTCGGCAACCAGTCAGCCGCGCATCATGAAATCCGTCTGGCATTGCTATAAGATGGCAAATCTTGCGGGCTGTGTGATGACCAAGATCGATGAGGCCCTCACATTGGGTGAGTCCCTCGGTTTTGTCATGGAAACCGGTCTGCCGGTAGCCTACTACACAGACGGGCAGAAGATTCCTGAAGATCTGCACCACGCAGAAGCTGTTCCGCTGGTGCGGCTGGCCGTGGATCGGCTTAAAACACTCCAGCAACAGCAGGCGGTCGCAGAGGGCCTGAAAGAGCACGCCTGAGACCGGACAGATTGACAGCAGGCGTCGGAAACGCACCGGCGAAACGTGGCAAGAGACAAAAAACAGTATGAGCAGAGCACATCCGGTACAGGTGATTGCAGTTTCCGGCGGTAAAGGTGGAGTCGGCAAGAGTAACGTGTCGGTCAACCTCGGAATTGCCCTGGCGCAGAAAGGCCGGAGAGTGGTGCTGCTCGACGCCGATCTTGGGCTCGCCAACATCGACGTATTGCTGGGCATCACCGCCAACCGTAACCTTCAGGATGTTCTGGCAGGCGACTGTGACCTCAAGGACGTTCTGGTAAATGGTCCCGGCGGCATAAAGATCGTTCCTGCCTCCTCAGGTACCCAGCGGATGACCCAGCTCAGTCCCATGGAGCATGCCGGGCTCATTAATGCGTTCAGCGAGCTGGGGGATCAGATCGATGTACTGATCGTCGACACCGCCGCCGGTATCTCCGAATCGGTGGTCAGCTTTCTCAGGGCGTCCCAGGAATTACTGTTGGTGGTGTGTGACGAACCCACGTCCATCACCGATGCCTACGCCCTGATCAAGCTGATGAACCGGGATTATGGAACCAATCGTTTCCGCATTCTTGCCAACCAGGTGCGGAATGAGCAGGAAGGCCGGCATCTGTTCGAAAAACTGACTCGGGTCACCGAGCGCTTCCTCGATGTGGCACTACAATATGTCGGTATAGTCCCCTACGATGAGGCAGTGAAGAAAGCAGTCCAGAGACAGAGGGCAGTGCTGGATGCCTATCCCAGAGCGAAAGCCTCCCTGGCCATCAAGTCTCTGGCCGACAAGGTAGACAGCTGGCCGTTGCCGTCCTCACCCCGTGGACATCTGGAATTCTTTGTGGAGCGGCTCGTCGAAGTCTGAATCGGATCCAGTCAAACAAGAAACCGGATACATGACATTGGCGAAAAACCTCGGAATTTATAACCAGTCAGGTGCGCAGAAGGCATCTCAGCTTGTTGAGCAACACGCGCCGCTGGTCAAGAAAATCGCCCTCCATTTGATGGCCCGCCTGCCGGCTTCCGTTCAGCTTGAAGATCTTATGCAGGCCGGCATGATTGGCCTGCTTGAGGCTGCCCAGCGATACAGTTCCACCAAAGGAGCCACCTTCGAGACCTACGCCGGTATCCGGATTCGTGGGGCGATGGTCGATGAAATCCGCAAGGGCGACTGGGTTCCCCGCTCCGTGCATCGAAACGCCCGTCGCATTTCCCGGGCCATCAAGGCTGTGGAAGACCGGCTTGGCCGGGAAGCCCAGGATCAGGAAGTGGCCGAGGAGCTGGGTATGGAGCTGGCGGAGTATCATTCCTATCTTTCCGATTCCAACAGTGGCCGACTTTTTAGCCTCGATGAGCTCAATGAATCCGGAGAGCTGCCGATAGAACAGACAGAGACGCAGGATAACCCTCTGGAGGGGTTGTCCTCCGATGCCTTCCGGCGGAGCCTGGCTGAGGCCATTGAAGACCTGCCGGAGCGGGAAAAACTGGTTCTGAGCCTTTATTACCAGGAAGAGCTGAACCTCAAGGAAATAGGCGCCGTGCTGGGCGTCAGCGAGAGCAGGGTCAGCCAGATTCACAGCCAGGCTGCCTTGCGCCTTCGGGGGCGGTTGTCGGATTGGCGCCAGGAACCGGACAGCTGATTGCGTTCAGTCTGTGTCTGCGAAGGTGCAGTCTGTAGTTTTTGGTAACCGATGCTTTACAACGGAAGCAAAGGTCTGACAATAAGCGGTTTAAACAGCGGCCTGCTAGACTTTGAACGCGAAGGTCAAACGAATTCCGGGTGTTACTAACTGGAGGTCCCATTGGACAAAAACATGAAAATCCTCATTGTGGATGATTTCTCCACAATGCGACGGATCATCAAAAACCTGCTGCGTGATCTGGGCTTCACCAACACCGATGAAGCAGACGATGGCAACACAGCCTTGCCGATGCTGAAGAGCGGCAAATACGACTTTCTGGTCACCGACTGGAACATGCCGGGCATGTCCGGGTTCGATCTTCTGAAGGCTGTCCGGGCTGACGAGAATCTGAAAACCCTGCCGGTATTGATGGTAACGGCTGAGGCGAAGCGCGACCAGATTGTTGCCGCGGCTCAGGCGGGTGTGAACGGCTACGTTGTCAAACCGTTCACTGCCGCTGTGCTCAAGGAAAAGATTGAGAAAATCTTTGAAAGAATCCAGTAACCAGAGGTCGGATGGCTCTCATGAGCGATAGCAAAAAGAACCATCGGGGCCTTGAGCCGGAGGTGACCGAAAAGCTCCAGCGGCAGGCAGCAGAGCTGGCAGAGAGTGTTGATGCCGGTGATTATGCCAAAGCCATGACCCTGATCAATGAACTCAGCGAGGTCAGGGATCAAAGTCTGTACCGCGAGGTAGGGCGATTGACCCGGAGCCTGCACGAAGCCATCCGGAACTTCCAGATTGACCCCCGGAACGCGGAACAGCAAGAAGCGCTGTCGAAGATGACAGACGCCTCCGATCGCCTCGAATACGTTGTGCAGATGACCGGCGAAGCGGCCAACCGCACCATGGATCTGGTTGAGGAAACCATGCCGGTGGCCAACGCGTTTCGGGAAGAGGCGGCCTCCTTGCGGGACGAATGGCAACGTCTGCGTCGTCGGGAGATGCAGCCGGCGGAGTTCCGGGAACTGTACGGCCGGATTGATCGCTTTTTTGTCAGTACGGCCAGCGACGCTGACACCATGTACAACAATCTTTCGGAAATTCTGCTTGCTCAGGATTATCAGGATTTGACGGGCCAGGTTATCCAGAAGGTCACCGCCCTGGTAAAAGAGGTTGAGGAGCAGATGCTCAGCCTGGTGGTGATGGCCAGCCATGTGGATCAGCTCACCGGCACCGTGCACCAGATTGAAGAGAAGGAAGAATCTGCAGAGAAGGGCGTCGGGCCCCAGATCAAGGCCGATGAGCGTGAAGATGTAGTTTCGGGACAGGATGACGTTGACGACCTGTTGTCCAGTCTCGGTTTCTGAACAAAGAGGGTAACGCATGGCGTTTGATGCTGATGAAGAGATTTTGCAGGACTTCCTGGTAGAAGCCGGTGAAATTCTCGAAAAGCTGTCAGAGCAGTTGGTAGATCTTGAGCAACATCCTGACGACAGTGATCTGCTCAACGCCATTTTCCGTGGCTTTCACACCGTTAAAGGCGGCGCGGGCTTCCTTCAGCTTGAAGCGCTGGTAAATTGCTGCCACTCCGCCGAGAACGTTTTCGATACCCTGCGCAATCACAAGCGTAAGGTGGACTCCGAACTGATGGACGTGGTTCTGGAGGCCCTGGATAACGTTAATGCCATGTTTGAAGAGGTTCGCAATCACGAGGAACCAACACCGGCTCCGGACGAACTGATTGCCCGCCTCGATGCCCTGGCCCTGCCAGAAGGTGAGGGAGCGCCTGTCGCCGACCCTCAGCCAGAACACGAAGAGAGTGAACCGGCGGAGGATGGTGGCGACATCACCGACGACGAATTCGAACAGCTTCTGGATGCCTTGCAGGACGAAAAGAGCGAAGACCAGGCACCGGCTTCAGACTCCGGAGCGTCTTCCGGTGACTGGGAGGGTTCCGGCGACGACGAGATAACCGACGACGAGTTCGAGGCGCTGCTCGACCAGCTGCATGGAAAAGGGCAGTTTGCCGGCGCACCTGCGGGCGAGGACGATGCTGTCAGCAAAGAAGAAAAGCCGGCGGCAAAGGCAGAAGGCGGTGGCAGCGACGATCTGATCACCGACGACGAATTCGAAAAATTGTTGGACGATCTGCACGGCAAGGGCGGAAGCCCGACAGCCGGGGGAGAGTCCTCCGGTCCGAAGGAGCCTTCAGCAGCGAAAGAGCCGCCAGCGCCGAAAGAGCCCTCAGCGCCGAAAGAGCCAGCCAAGCCAAAAGCAGAGGCACCGAAGCCCGGGAAGCCGGAGACCAAAGGCGCTGCCACCCCTGCGATGCCCGCCCGCGAACACGCGCCCGCGGCTGAAACAACGGTGCGTGTTGACACCAAGCGTCTCGACGACATCATGAACATGGTGGGTGAACTGGTGCTGGTGCGTAACCGCTTGCAGCGTCTGGGCGCGGAAAGCGAAGACGAACACATGCACAAAGCCGTGTCCAACCTGGATGTGGTCACCACCGACCTCCAGTCTGCCGTCATGCAGACCCGTATGCAGCCGATCAAGAAGGTGTTCGGCCGGTTCCCCCGGGTTGTGCGTGACCTGGCCCGGAACCTCAAGAAAGAGGTCAACCTGGTGATGCACGGTGAAGACACCGACCTGGACAAGAATCTGGTCGAAGCGCTGTCTGATCCGCTGGTTCACCTGGTTCGAAACTCGGTCGATCACGGGATCGAAGCCCCGGAAGTGCGCGAGAAAGCAGGTAAGCCTCGCCAGGGTACGGTAACCCTGTCTGCCGAACAGGAGGGGGATCATATCCTGCTGTTCATCGAGGATGATGGCGCCGGTATGGATCCGGAAGTGCTCCGTCGCAAGGCCGTTGAGAAGGGGATTTACGATCAGGATGCCGCGGATCGCCTGACCGATTCCGAGTGCTTTAACCTGATTTTCGCTGCCGGTTTTTCCACGAAGGAGCAGATCTCGGACGTCTCCGGTCGTGGCGTCGGCATGGATGTGGTCAAAACCAAGATAGGGCAACTCAATGGCCAGTTGAGCATTGAATCGCAACTGGGGAAGGGTTCCCGGATTGTTATCAAGGTTCCTTTGACCCTGGCCATCATGCCCACACTGATGATCATGTTGGGTGATCAGTCGTTCGCGCTGCCGCTGGTGAATGTGGTCGAGATTTTCCACCTGGACCTGACCAAGACCAATATCGTCGACGGACGAGAGTGTATTGTGGTCCGGGAAAAGGTGTTCCCGCTGTTTCACATCAAACGATGGCTGGTGCGTGATGGTACTTCCCAGGAAGTGCCGGAAAACGCCCATGTGGTCATCGTGGCCATGGGGACCAAACAGGTCGGTTTTGTGGTCGACCAGTTGGTGGGGCAGGAAGAGGTGGTGATCAAGCCCCTCGGTCGAGCCCTCCAGGGTACGCCGGGAATGGCCGGCGCCACCATTACCGGCGACGGCCGGATCGCGCTGATCATTGATGTGCCAAGCCTGTTGCAACACTACGGCTAAGCCGGGCTTTCAGGTGACTGCGGCCATAGAAGGCCGAAGAACGATGGATTGGGTAGGAGAAGTGGATGACAGTTTCTGTCCTGGTCGTTGACGATTCAGGGTTTTTTCGCAAACGGCTGACGGAAATCCTGACCAGCTCCGGCCAGATCAAGGTGGTTGGGGCTGCAACCAACGGCCGGGAAGGCGTGGAGCTGGCTGAAAAGCTTCGTCCCGATGTGATCACCATGGATTATGAAATGCCGGTGATGGATGGCATCTCCGCCGTGCGCGAAATCATGCGCAAACATCCCATACCGGTACTCATGTTTTCTTCTCTCACCTACGAGGGCGCCCGGGTCACACTCGATGCCCTCGAGGCGGGTGCCGTTGATTTCCTGCCCAAGAACTTTGAAGAAATTGCCCGTGACAACAGCCAGCTCCAGAAAATCCTGATTGAGCGGATTCTGGACGTGGCCCGCAGCCGCCCGGGCAACCGCCCTGCAGCGCCGGCCCGCCCCGAACTGTCGGCGCCCACGTCCCGCGCTCCCGCCACGCCGGCCCGTCCTCGTGCGGAAGTCACGCCGCGCCAGCGGCCAGGCGCCCACAGCCCTCCGGCTGCGACTGAACCCGAGGCGCCGAGGCGTCCTACCCGCCGAGGCCCGGCAAAGCATTACGCTGTGGTTGGCATCGGAACCTCCACCGGTGGACCTGTTGCCCTGCAACGGGTACTGACGGCGTTGCCCGCAACCTTTCCGGCTCCCATCGTGTTGGTACAGCACATGCCTGCCAGCTTCACGCCGGCTTTCGCTGAACGCCTGAACAAGCTCTGTCGGATTGAAGTCCGGCAGGCCGCGGATGGCGATGTGTTGCGGCCGGGACTTGCTCTTCTGGCACCCGGTGGCAAGCAGATGATGGTTGAGAACCGGGGTGGGCAGGCCAGGATCCGCATCCTGCCCGGCGACGAGCGGCTCAACTACAAGCCCTGTGTCGACGTAACCTTCGGTTCCCTGGCCCGGAGTTTCCCGGGCAAGACGCTCGGCGTCATTCTCACCGGCATGGGCTCGGACGGCAAGGAAGGGTGCCGGATGATGAAGCAGAGCGGGTCGGACATCTGGTCCCAGGATGAAAAGTCATCGGTTATCTATGGCATGCCCATGGCCGTTGCCAAGGCAGGACTGACCGACGACGTGCTGTCCCTGGACGAAATCGGTCCGCGTCTGGTCGAAGGTGTCTGCTGATGGATATCCTGAGTTTGCTGGGGGTCATACTGGCCTTTGCCGCGATACTTGGCGGCAATCTGCTTGAAGGCGGTGCAGTAAGCTCCCTGTTTAATGGGCCGGCCGCCATCATCGTCATTGGGGGTACCCTGGCGGCCACTATCCTCCAGACCTCCTGGCCCATGCTGAAACGGGCCTTTGTACAGGTGCGCTGGGTGTTCGTCCCGCCGTTTATCAATCTCGAAGATGGCATTGGCAAGGTCATCGACTGGAGTGTCAAAGCGCGAAAGCAGGGATTGCTGGGTCTTGAAGGTCTCGCTGAACGGGAACCTGAACCTTTCGCCCGCAAGGGTTTGCAACTGCTGGTGGACGGAGCGGAAACGGAAACCATCAGGGGCATCATGGAGGTGGATCTCGAGTCCCGGGAGCAGCGTGATCTGGAATCCGCCAAAGTGTTCGAGGCCATGGGCGGTTACTCGCCGACCATCGGTATCATCGGCGCGGTGATGGGGCTGATCCAGGTAATGACCAACCTCGAGGATCCACAGTCTCTGGGCAGCGGGATCGCGACCGCCTTTGTCGCCACTATTTACGGTGTGGCCCTGGCCAACCTGCTGTTTTTTCCAGTTGCCAACAAGATGCGTGGCATCGTGCGGGAACGGACCCGATATGAGGACATGATGATCGACGGTCTCATTGCCATCGCCGAAGGCGAAAACCCGAAATCCATCGAATTGCGGCTGCGGGGCTTCCTGCAGTAAGCATGCGCAGGCCAACTTATGCGGCGCCGTAGGCAACCCCAGGATGATCTGCACAACAAGGAGCGGTGGCTGATTTCCTATGCGGATTTCATCACGCTGCTGTTTGCATTTTTCGTGGTGATGTACTCGGTATCATCTGTTAACGAAGGCAAGTACAAAGTCCTGTCGGAAACCCTGACGGGTGTGTTTAACGCGCCCCAGAGGTCCTTTCAGCCCATAGAGATTGGCGATCAGCCCCAACGATCATTGAACGCCCCTGCGGAAAACGTCATTCCGCCAGCAGTGACCGAAGCCCCCCGTAATCCGGAAATGGACGCCCAGGCCCGAACGGAAGCGCTGCGGGCCATGGCCGACCAGCTGTCCATGGAATTCGATGAACTGATCAACCAGGGGGTCGTGTCACTCGAGACCAGTGACGAGTGGCTGGAGTTGAATCTTCCCAACAGTTTGTTGTTTGGCAGCGGTGACGCCGAGCCCCATTACGACGCGTTCGATGTTGTCGAGAAGATTGCCTCTGTCCTGAATAACCGGGACAACGCGGTTAAAGTGGAAGGCTTCACTGATAACCAGCCGATCAGTACCTCCCGCTATCCCTCCAACTGGGAATTGTCTGCCGCCCGGGCGGCCTCGATGGTACGGATGTTGGTGATGGAGGGCATCGAGCCGGAGCGTCTGGCGGCTGTGGGCTATGGCCAGTATCAGCCGGTTGCCCGGAATGACACGGAAGAGGGACGGCGCAGAAATCGGCGGGTGGTATTGCTGATTTCCCGTGACGCCAGTATCCGCGGCGCTATGCGCTGAACGGCATCGTCGGCAGATGCGTATAGAGCCATTGGCACGGTTCCTGTATTAATCCCCGTTAACAAAAAGGCGCCGGCAAGAGCTTGCCGGAACTCCCCGATGCAATTCGTTCAAGTTGCCCGGGGAGTGGCCGATAACCGGGCTGTGGCTATCGTTAAAGTTCGGCCACACCGACGTGTTCTCTGGAGAATCGAAGCGTGCGAATCTGGGCAGTAGCCAATCAAAAAGGTGGTGTCGGTAAAACCACGAGTGTTGTCGCGCTGGGCGGCCTGCTTGCCGAGCGCGGCAAGCGTGTTCTCGTTGTAGACCTGGACCCACACGGCTCGCTCACCAGCTGGTTCGGGTATGACCCGGATACCATCGCCCACAGCGTTTTCGATCTGTTCCAGCATCAGGGTAAGGTGCCCGAGGGTCTTCCGGCCCAGCTGATTACCGAAACCAGCTGCAAGGGGCTGTCCCTGCTACCGGCAAGTGCGGCTCTGGCTACCCTTGAGCGCAGGATGATCGGGGTTGAGGGCATGGGGCTGATTATCTCCAGGGCCCTGGCCCAGCTCTGGGACGATTTCGACTATGTCTTGCTGGACAATACCCCCTCGCTCGGGGTTCTGATGGTCAACGCCCTTGCGGCGGCGCAGCATCTGATTATTCCCGTGCAAACCGAGTTTCTGGCCATCAAGGGCCTGGAGCGCATGCTGCATACTCTGAAGATGATCATGCGTTCCCAGAAAAACGAGCTGCCCTACACCATTGTGCCAACCCTGTTTGACCGCCGTACCCAGGCGTCGGTGAAGAGCCTTAATCTGCTCCGAAAAACCTACCGTGACTCCCTGTGGCAATTTGCCATTCCAGTGGACACCAAGTTCCGGGATGCCAGCCAGGGCGGTATCACGCCCTCTGCACTGGATGCGGAAACCCACGGTGTCCGGGCGTACAGTCACCTGCTGGACGACCTCATGAGTCGGGTGGGCACGGTCAAGGAGCGTCAGCATGGCTGACGATAAATTGACAAGGCTGGCGGATCCGGAAACCGCCATTGCCAGTTACCTTGACGAACTGCTGCATACGGCCACTGACACCGCACTTCGGGAGGAAACCGAGACGCCGGCGCCCGTGAAACCGGTGCGTGAAGAGCCCCGGGTAGCAACCCGACCGAGTCCAGCTCCGGCACCAACCGTCGAAAAACCGGCGGCGAGACCCGAGCCGCGGCGCCCGGCGCCCGAAAAGCCGGCAGAGCCAGCGAGGCCAGTGGTACGCCAGGCTCCGGAAGTGCCTGTGCCAAAGCAGAGAGAGGAGGTTCGGCCCGAGCCAGAGCCGGCTGCGCCACCATCGCGCCCCGAGTGGTCGGAGCAGCCCTTCGAGTGCCTGATATTCACGGTTGCCGGGCTGCAACTGGCGGTGCCTTTGATTCTTCTGGGCGCCATCCATCGTATTGAGGAAGAGATCCGGCCGATCCCGGGCAGTCCACGCTGGTACATGGGTATTCGCCCGGATCGGGACCAGAACCTGCGGGTTGTGGATTCCGCTGAATGGATCATGGCGGGGCGGGTACCCCCTGGCGCTCGTGATAACTATCGCTTCGTGATCCGGCTTGATAACAGTGAGTGGGGGCTGGCCTGTGACGATGTGGCCCAGTCTTTCACCCTCCGGCCCGACGAAGTGCGCTGGCGCAGCGCCCGCAGCAAACGGCCCTGGCTAGCCGGTACGGTGATTGACCATATGTGCGCACTGATTGATGTGCGCACCATGGCAGACTTGCTGGAGCGGGCGGAAAGAGAGCACCATCTGGATCTTAGTTGACGCAAACAACGGTTACTGAAAGAAACCGAGCCGTGCTGGCACGGTTTGTGCCCTTAACTATAGTATTGGGCACTGATGATATTTTTTTGACGATCAGGTTGCCCGCCGGGCAGCCCAAGAGGAGAAACATCGCAATGGCATCCCCGAGCGGACAAACCAATCAGGCCCAGGACGATCAGGTACTGCAGTACGTTACCTTCCGGCTGGATGATGAGACCTACGGTCTGAATGTCATGCAGATCCAGGAAGTGCTGAGATACACGGAGATTGCTCCGGTTCCGGGAGCTCCGGATTATGTGCTCGGCATCATCAACCTCCGGGGTAACGTGGTTACGGTCATCGACACCCGCCGGCGTTTTGGCCTGGCGGATGCTGAAGTCACCGATGCCACCCGGATTGTGGTGATGGAATCGGCCAACCAGGTCATGGGCATTCTGGTGGATTCCGTGGCTGAGGTGGTGTACCTGAAAGCCAGCGAAATTGAGACCGCACCGAACGTGGGTAACGAGGAAAGTGCCAAGTTTATCCAGGGCGTGTGCAACAAGGATGGCGAACTGATCATTCTGGTCGAGTTCGACAAGATGCTGTCAGACCACGAGTGGGCTGAAATCGCGGCACTGTAATCCGGGGCAACCCGTTGCGGGCCTGAAGATGGATGCCTTCCGTGGCAATTAACGGGAGACATCCGTCATGTTTGCAGAAATTCCTTCGTATCTTCCCTGGGCGTTGACTGTTGCCGCCTTGTCGCTGGTATTCGTGCAGGGCCTCGTGCTTGGGCGCCAGGTACGTAGCCTCAGAGCGAACCTGAAAGATCGGTGCGATACCCTTGGCCGGGAGCTGCATGCCACCACCAGCGGAAGCATGGGTGTAGGTCAGCGGCTCGTCACTTGTGAACGCCAGTTGCACGAGCTGCGAACCACACTCGATGAAATGCGCCAGAACGATCCGCTGCGAATCTCCTATGATGAGGCCTCTCGACTGGTTGATCTCGGCGCCGATATCGACGATCTTATGAACACGTGCGGAATTTCCCGTCCCGAGGCCGAGCTGGTGTCAGCACTCAGAAAACGTCAGGCGGCCTGATACCATGCCGTTACGGACGCTGTTGAATGAAGAGAGTTTATCCGAGGGCCCTTGAGGCCCTCCGGTCTGTATCCCGCCATGATTTTGTTTCCGGTTCTGATCTGGTTCCATCGATAACCGGCCATTCCATCCCCCGCGAAGAAACCGTCAGCCACATTCTCTCCCTGTTGCCAGAGATCGAACCGGATCAGGTGGTGATGCACGTGGGTGGTGGCTCCGGATATCTCGCCGCTGTGCTATCAGGCCTGGCCCATCGGGTAATCTATCTGGAAAAAAACGCCGTTGTCGCCGAGGCCGCCAGGGAGCGATTCTTCCGGCTCGGTATGCATAATGTGGATGTTCTGGTGGCCAGTGCGGAAGACGCACCGGAACCGGATCCCCTTTGCGATCTCGTTTTGTGCACAACGTTTATCACCGAGCGCCACGTTCTGGCCCGGTTGGTGCGGCAAGGAGGGCACCTGGTTTGCCTGGAGGGGCGCGCCGGACCTGTTCCGAGCCTCGCCATGTTTGTGCGCCGTGAGGCGGGACTGGAGCGGGTGAGGACACTGGGGTGGGTCGATTTCAATCGCAATGTTGAGCAGATTCTCATCGATCAGGGCCTTGTGGATGACAAGATCCTGGCCGAAGCGAAGGCGGAGGCGGCCAAGCAGAATTGCCGCCTGCTTGAAGTTCTCCGGCGCAAACTGAATCTTGAAGAGATGGATCTCTATCGATCTCTTGCCAGCCAGCGTGGCATGACGTTCACCGATGCCGACGGGATTCTGCCTGAGCTCCACCCGGCGCTGTTCCGCCGGTTTTCCCGGACGTTTCTGGACCTGTCGCGACTGATCCCCATCGCCGAGGAAGATGGCCGGATCACCGTTGTGACCGATGATCCGGATGCCCGCACCGATCAGCTTGAGCGCCTGAGCCCCAACCAGGTGGTTGATTGCCTGCTGGTGACTCCCACAGACTTCCGCCGTCTCTGGTCAGCACTCGATCTGACCGCGAAGGGCCGCAATTTCGTGGCGGATCATGGGCCGGGCCCGGAACAGTCAGACCATGCAAACGGCAGCACTGATCAGTTGTTGGGCAACGATCCTAAAAGCAAGCACGTCAGCCCCTATCTGGTGTCTGTCTACGAGGCCATCCTGTTGGATGCCGTGAGCGAAAAAGCCAGCGATATTCACATCGAACAGTACGGTGACCGGATTCGGATCCGCCTGCGGGTGGATGGTGATCTCCATGATCTGCCTCAGTACCAGTTGTCGCCCCGGGAGATAAAAGGGGTGATCAACGTGATCAAGCTGCGGGCGGAACTGAACATCGCCGAGCACCGGCTGCCTCAGGGCGGGCGATCCCGACTTCAGCTTGGCGATATGGCCTACGACCTGCGAATCCAGACCCAACCCTCGCTGCATGGCGAGCACGCGATTATCAGGCTGTTGCCGCAGACAGGCCGGGCCATGACCATCGCCGAGCTCGGCATGTCACCGATGATCGGTGCCCGCTATCAGCGATTGCTCGACAACCCGGCGGGGCTGGTGCTGGTGGTGGGGCCGACCGGCTCCGGCAAGTCCACCACCCTGTATGCCGGGCTGCAGACTCTTGCCGATGATGGCCGGCGTAAAGTGATTACGGTGGAGGACCCCATCGAGTATTCCATCGATAACATCCAGCAGACCCGGGTTCGCTCGGAAATCGGCTTTGGTTTCGCCAACGCCATGAGAGCGTTTGTCCGGGAAGATCCGGATGTCATTCTGGTGGGCGAGATCCGCGATCAGGAAACGGCATTGGAGGCGATCAGGGCTTCCCAGACCGGGCACGTGGTTCTGTCGACGCTGCACTGCAACGACGCGGTGGATTCACTGCAACGCCTCTACGATCTTGGGATCCATCCCAACTCCATCGCCGGTGAGCTGCTGGCCGTTATTGCCCAGCGCCTGGCGAAGCGTATCTGCAAGCATTGCAGCCAGCCTGCCGAGCCAGATCCGGTGATTCTGTCCGAGGTGTTTCCCGATGGCCCGCCGGCGGATTTCCGCTGTTTTGAAGGCGCCGGCTGCGATAAATGCAACGGGCGTGGCACCCAGGGCCGGGTGGCGATTGTTGAGTATATGGAAGTCGATTCGGACATCCGCAACGCCATTTCGAGCCAACCGCCCATCGGGGAACTGCGGTGGCGCGCCCTTGATGCCGGCCTGGTGACCATGCGCGACAGCGCCCTGGATCATGTAATTGAAGGCATTATCCCGCTTTCCGAACTGCCGCGGATTCTCCCGAGGGAGCGCATGGCACCGGAAGTCCGTGGCGGCCGCAGGAGTCAGCAATGAGCAACAAGCAATCGGTTAACAAGGCGGCCCAACGGGAACCCGTGGAAGTGGTCTATGGGGCTGAGCTGGACAAGCTCAGAGGCCAGGATCATGGTCCGGTGCCACCCGGCTGGTTAATGTCTCCCCGGGCGGTGGAAAAGTTCGTGATGGGGGATGAAAAGCTCGGCATTGAGCGGAAATTCGTTGCCGACCGGGCCATGGTGGTCCGGATCATCATTTCCCTGTGTACCAGCCGCGGCTGCCTTCTGGTGGGCGAGCCCGGCACGGCCAAATCCTGGTTGTCGGAATTACTGGCCGCCGGCATTTCGGGGAACTCTACACTGACCCTGCAGGGCGGGGCGGTGAACAGTGTGGGACAACTGCTGTACAGCTGGAACGAGGCGGTGCTGCGTACCGATGGTCCCTGTCTGAAAGCATTGGTGCCCAGCCCCTTGCTGCGGGGCATGATAGAGGGGCGATTGGTTCGGTTTGAAGAGATTGCCCGCTGCCCCCAGGCGCTTCAGGACGCGCTGTTGTCGGTTCTTTCCGACAGGGTGGTGGTGATTCCCGAGCTGGCAGGTGATGACGGCGTGGTACTCGCGCGGGAAGGTTTCAACGTGATCGCCACGTCCAACAGCATCGATGAGGGTGTTCACCGCATGAGTGCCGCGTTGAAACGGCGGATGGACTTTGAGGAAATCAGGCCGATCCGAAACCTGGCCGACGAAATGGATGTCGTTCTGCGGGAGGTTCGCAGGGCTAATGGTCGGGCCGGAATTGAGGTGGCGCTGGAGGAGTCGGTCATTGAGATTCTCGTGACCATGTTCCACGAGTTACGCAATGGTCAGACCCTGGACGGACGCAGTACCGATCGCCTCGCCGGCTCGGCGCTGTCGACTGCGGAAGCCGTATCGGTCGCCCACGCGGCGAGTCTCAATGCCTGGTATTACGGTGGGGGCAGCATCACGGTCGAGCAGTTGATGCATCACATCGTCGGCTCCGCACTCAAGGACCAGCCTGAAGACCGGCGCAGGCTGCGCCATTACTTTGAAACAACAGTGGCGCCCAGACGGGGTGACAACTGGCAGCAGGCCTGGGCGCTGCGCTCACTCATTCACTGAGTCGACCGTTGGCGTACCGGGTTTGCGGTCCTCGGGAGTCAGCCCGCGAATATGGAAAGCAAACGCCAGGATTTCCGCGATCACCCGGTACAGCGACTCGGGAATTTCCTCGTTCAGTGACAGGCGCGCCAGAATGCTGGCCAGCTCCGCGTTTTCGTAGAGAGGCACATTGTGCTCCCGGGCAATGCGGATGATTTCCTCGGCCAGTTCGTGGGTACCGGTGGCGCTGATGGTGGGCGCTTTTTCGCCATCGTATTTAAGTGCAACCGCGGCTCTGCCCGGGTGTTCTGTCTCTGTTGTCATGCTCGTGTATCCACCAGTCTGTGTTCGAGTCGGGTGGCGCTGCTCTGGGGCGTCCCGCGGCGGCAGTCCAGGTCGGTCACTTCCAGGCCGAGGTCGGTCAGGCTCTGGCGCAATGCGGGCAGTTCCTGGTTCACCTGGCGCAGGGTTGCCTGTTTTTCTGCCCACACACGGGCGCTTACTGCCTGCTGGCGGAGGGCGACATCGAAATGCAGCGGCCCAGCCTCATCCAGATCCATGGTCAGCGACAGACGCCACTCGGCCGTGGTGGTTTTCCCGGATCTGCCCTCTGATTCCCTGTCTTCAGGGTACTGTTCGATCCGAACCTGAGCCAGTCTTGGCTCGTTCTGGGGTGTCAGCCAGGGCAGATCGATTACCAGAGTGGAAGCAGGTGCCGGCCCCGGCGCCTCGCCACCACCACGGGCCGTTAGTACCTGGCTGTGCAATTGATTGACGGTGATCCGGTTAAGCATCCCCGCCAGCAGGCGGAGCATCTGGCCCACGGTCGGCGCATCACCACTACCGGGGGGCTGGGGTGTGGCCAGGGGTTGGGGAAACTGCAAGGGTGCCTGCATGAGTTCCGGCGTTGAGATAGGGGTCAGCCTGTTGAAGTGTTCCGGTGTGCTCCCCTGGTGGGCAAGCAATGCGGAAATCACCCTGCCAAGTGCCAGTTTCAGATCGGGTAACTGCGCAGACGGTGCCTGGGCCAGACGGGACTCGGCGAAAAGGCCGCTCTCAGAAAGCCATTGACGGACCTGCTGCGGTGTCGTTTCCTGGTTGCCGGCACCGGGGGTCAGGCTGTTCCCCGATGGCAGCCTTGCTACTATTTGTTCAATAGCCTGCCTGGCGGCCGACGGAAGAGGTTGGGGGCTTTGGGATGACGGCAGTTGGCCTGGCAGTGGTTCCTGACGGACTCCCTGTGTCAGTGTGCCCAACAGCCTTGCCAGGCCTGCGTCCAGGGTTTGTTGCCAGGGCAGCCGCTGGGCCAGGGCCCGGGCGATCCCGGCCTCCGGCGCGGGCGCCAGTTTGCCCATCAGCTGCAGCTCATTGCCCGCCCGCATTACCTTTACCCAGTCACCGGTCGCCAGCTCGGTCTTGCCAACGGCGGCCTGGACAAGAAGTGACTTGCCGCGAATGTCCAGCAAAAGGTCTGCGCTGTTGCCGCCCTGACGGTTGATGATCTCTGCGACCCGGGCCAGGGTTGTTTCCCGGTTTTTCAACTGTAGTTGGTCGAGCAGCTGCCTGGCAGAGGCCGGCAGGGGCTCCCGGGCCGATTCGGTTGTGACCGACGGCCGGGAAGTCTGCGTTGCTGGCTGGGCCGGGGGTGTCGGGGGCTGTTGTCCGCTGGGTAGTTTCATGGTCATTGATTTGATGTTGAGCAAGAGTAATCCGCCGGCGCTTTCGTTATAATACGCCGCGCCGGCAGGTCACGCGCGAACAATGCTCTTGGCCGTCGATGTCACGAATGCACCCGATGCCGTCTTCACGTGCATCGTCCTGGTTACGGGGACCTGATGTCTGAGCCGTTATTACAGGCTGTCGAACTGCAGTGCGAACGGGATGAACGGATCCTGTTCCGTGACCTGTCGTTCTCCATACTGCCCGGTACGGTCACCCGTGTCGAGGGGCCGAACGGCTCTGGAAAGACCACGTTGCTGCGGATGCTGGCCGGTCTGAACGATGCCTGGTCCGGCAATCTCTTCTGGTGCGGCCAACCCAGGTCAGCTCAGCGGGAGGAGTTTCTCCGGAATACCCTGTACCTTGGCCATCGTCCAGGCATCAAGCCATTGCTGACACCCCTGGAAAATCTCCGGGCACTGACGGCGGGGCGGCGTCCGCTGCCGGACCCCGTTTTGCGTCAGGCGCTTGAAGGTACCGGTCTGGCGGGGTTTCAGGATGTGCCCTGTCGGAATCTCTCTGCCGGTCAGCAACGGCGGGTGGCCCTGGCGCGCCTGTTGATTGCCGATGAGCCTCTCTGGTTGCTCGATGAGGTCTTTACCGCCATTGATTCGGCCGGCGTCAGCGCCATTGAGAACCTGCTTCAACAGCGCGCCTCCGAGGGAGGTGCAGTGGTTGTGACGACGCACCACGATCTGAATTTGCCCGGTATGCAGCGCATTGTTCTGGGTGGAGGTGCGGCCAATGAATGCTGATTGCCGGCCGGTACTGAGTTTGCAGCAGGACGGCGTCGGTGCACTGGCAGCGATGAAGGCTGTGTTTGCCCGGGATATGAAGGTGGCCTTCCGGCAGCGCCAGGATCTGCTCAATCCGCTCCTGTTTTTCGTGATGGTTGTAAGCCTTTTTCCCCTCGGGGTCAGTCCGGAAGTGGCATTTTTGCGCGAGTCCGGAGCCGGTATCCTGTGGGTGGCGGCATTACTATCGGTGCTGTTGTCGCTGGACCATTTGTTTCGCCATGATTTCGATGATGGCACGCTTGAGCAGCTCGTGCTTCAGCCCCAGCCCCTGTTTCTGCTGGTATTGGCCAAAACGGCGGCGCACTGGGTGCTAACAGGCTTGCCACTGGTGGTGCTCACGCCGGTTTTGGGCGTAATGGTTCATCTCGACGGGAACTCCATCGGAGTTTTGTGTCTAACGCTGCTGATCGGTACACCGGTGTTGAGCCTGATAGGGGCAATCGGCGCGGCACTGACACTTGGATTACGGTCGGCAGGGGTACTCTTGTCCCTGCTGATCATTCCGCTGTACATTCCCGTCCTGATCTTTGGCACGGGAACAGTGGCTTCGGCCGCGGAGGGCGCTCCCGTGGGCGCGTATCTCGCTTTGATGGGCGCATTTCTGGTGCTGGCGCTGACTCTGGCGCCCTTCGCATCGGCAGCGGCGCTGCGTATCAGCCTGTCTAACGGGTAAAACAAGGTAACGGTAGGACGGTGACCATCTGATGTGGCAATTTTTTCACAAGCTGGGTTCTCCCAAATGGTTCTTCGGGATTGCAACCCGGCTGATGCCCTGGCTGCTGGCGGGTGGGATCCTGCTGTTGATGGCGGGCATTGTCTGGGGGCTGGCCTTTGCGCCCAAGGATTACCTGCAGGGCAACAGCTACCGGATTATTTTCATTCACGTGCCGACGGCATTTCTCGCCCAATCTGTCTACGTAATGATGGCAGTGGCAGCCGTTGTCACTCTGGTCTGGCGTATGAAACTGGCCGATGTGTTCGTGAAGTCGGTCGCTCCGGTGGGCCTGGTGCTGACTTTTCTTTCCCTGTTCACCGGTGCTGTCTGGGGCAAGCCCACCTGGGGCACCTGGTGGGTTTGGGACGCCCGACTGACCTCGATGCTGATCCTGCTGTTCCTGTACGGGGGCGTGATTGCGCTGGACAGGGCGATTAACGACGAAAAATCTGCTGCTCGGGCCGTATCGGTACTTGTGCTGGTCGGGGTGGTGAATATACCGATTATCCAATACTCCGTTGAGTGGTGGAATACGTTACACCAGCCGTCGACGTTCAAGCTGACGGAAAAGCCGTCCATGCCGGCAGAGATGTGGGTCCCGTTGCTGTTGTCTGTGCTCGGGCTGTACCTGCTGTTCGGCTGGCTGGCGTGTTTGCGCATGCAGACCGAGATTCTCTTACGCGAGCAGAAAACGCGCTGGGTTAAAGATTACGTGTTGGCCGGGAGGGGCTGAAGTATGGCATTTGATTCCTTTTCGGCATTTATGGTGATGGAAGGTCACGGGCCCTATGTCTGGTCCTGTTACGCTGCCTTCTTCCTCCTGATGATTGGCCTCATGGTGTGGTCCCTGCGCCGCCGCAAGGCTGCCATTGAGGCCTGCCGTCGGGGTTATGAGTTTCAGGCAGGCCAGCAGGATGCATCGGCTTCGGCAGCGTCCTTCACCCGCGTCAAGGTTTCCCAAGACTGAAAGGCAGATGACTGATGCATCCAATCCGAAAAAAGCGGCTGACCATTGTCCTGTTCCTGTTGGTGGGACTGGGCATTGCCGTGGGTTTGACCACCTACGCGCTGCGACAGAATATCAACCTGTTTTACGACCCCACTCAGATTTCTGCCGGTGAAGCTCCGGTCGATGTCAGAATCCGGGCCGGTGGCATGGTCGAGGAGGGTTCGGTTCGGCGTGATCCGGACAGCCTGAAGGTTGAGTTCAAGGTGACCGACTTCAACGCATCTGTGCCGGTCCAGTACACCGGTATCCTTCCGGATCTGTTTGCCGAGGGGCAGGGCGTGGTTGCCATGGGCCGGCTGGATGAAAACGGCCGCTTTGTGGCCGATCAGGTGCTTGCCAAGCACGATGAAAACTATATGCCGCCGGAAGTCGCCGACGCACTGGAGAAGGCCTCCAAGGGCCAGCACAAAGCCAGTGGTAGTGCGGAAACCGTGTCCTACTAATCAATTTATCTGACAGCCTGGTTTCTGGAGGCCTTTGATGTATCCCGAACTCGGACAGCTTGCACTGATTCTCGCGCTGTTGTTGGCAGTGCTCCTTTCCGTAGTCCCCCTGGCCGGTTCCCTGACCGGCAGGGACAATCTTCAGGCCTTTGCCAGGCCCCTGGCATCCGGCATGTTTGTGTTTGTGGGGCTTGCCTTTGCCGTCCTGACCCATGCGTTTGTGACTGATGACTTTTCAGTGGCCTATGTGGCCAATAACAGCAACAGCCTGTTGCCCTGGTATTACAAGTTCAGCGCTGTATGGGGCGGGCACGAGGGCTCACTGCTGCTCTGGATTTTGATGCTGGCGGGCTGGACTCTGGCGGTGGCTATCTTCAGCCGTCGCCTGCCGGCGGTGATGATTTCCCAGGTGCTGTCGGTGCTGGGCATGGTCTGTGTCGGCTTCCTGCTGTTTATCGTTATCACCTCTAATCCCTTTGACCGTCTGCTGCCTAATGTGCCCGCCGATGGCACGGATCTGAACCCCTTGCTCCAGGATTTCGGACTGATCGTCCATCCGCCCATGCTCTACATGGGCTACGTCGGCTTTGCTGTGGCCTTTGCCTTTGCCATTGCCGCTCTCATTAACGGTCGTCTCGATGCCGCCTGGGCACGTTGGTCGCGGCCCTGGACCACAGTTGCCTGGGCGTTTCTCTCCCTTGGTATCGCCCTGGGAAGCTGGTGGGCCTACTACGAACTTGGCTGGGGTGGCTGGTGGTTCTGGGACCCGGTCGAGAATGCCTCATTGTTACCCTGGCTTTCCGGGACGGCCCTGATGCATTCGCTGGCGGTCACCGAGAAGCGCGGTGTGTTCAAGAGCTGGACCGTGCTGCTGGCCATTGTCACCTTTGCACTCAGCCTGCTGGGTACCTTCCTGGTCCGGTCTGGCGTACTGACATCGGTCCACGCCTTTGCATCTGATCCGGAGCGGGGCACTTTCCTGTTGGGCCTGTTGGCGGTCACAGTGATCGCCAGTCTGGCACTGTATGCGTTCCGGGCACCGGTGGTGCATGTCCGCTCCCGGTATGGCTCTTTGTCTCGGGAAGTGTTCCTGCTGCTCAACAACGTGTTGCTGGTATCCGCTACGCTTCTGGTGGCAGTCGGCACGCTGTATCCGTTGGTGCTTGATTACCTGGAACTGGGCAAACTGTCGATTGGCGAGCCCTTCTTCAACCTGACGTTCAGCCCCCTGGCGGTGGCAACAGGCCTGTTATTGGGCGCCGGTATCTTCTCTCGCTGGAAGAAAACCGATGGCGGCTGGCTGGCGCGAAAGCTTCTGTGGCCCTTGGCAATCAGCATTGTGGGTACCACGGCGGTTCTGATTGGCTACGGGGGCTTCAAGCCCTGGGCGTTCCTGGGCATTTTCTCCGCCCTGTGGGTAACCGTTGCCACGTTCTGGGATCTGTGGGACAAGTCTTCTTCCCGGAAAGGTCGCCTTCACGGCCTCAAGCGGCAGTCCCGCAGCTACTATGGCATGGTGCTTGGGCATCTGGGTCTGGCAATTACCATGGCTGGGGCTACGGTGGTTTCCAACTACGGCATCGAGCGTGACGTACGTATGGTACCCGGCGATGTCGCGACCGTCGGCGATTATCAATTTGTGTTCAGGGATATCGGTGCCCGCCAGGGTCCCAATTTTACGGCTCAATATGGCACTTTCGATGTCATGTTGGATGGTGAGCGTGTATCCGTGCTTCATCCCGAGAAACGCCAGTACTCCGTTGGTATGAGCGTCATGACCGAGGCGGACATCGACGCCGGTTTGTTCCGGGATATCTTCGTGGCCATTGGTGAACGCATCACCGACGAGGCCTGGGCCATCCGGCTGCAGTACAAACCACTGGTTCGCTGGCTCTGGCTGGGGTCGCTCTTTATGGCGGCTGGCGGCTTCCTGGCGATTGCCGATCGCCGCTATCGAATCCGGGAGGGAGCTGACAAAAAGGCGCAGGCCGGTACAGCCTCTCCTGAGCCCGGCCCTGCGACGTCCGCCGGAGCGACCTCATGAAGCGGTTCCTGCTTTTTCTGCCGTTACTGGTCGCCCTTGTTGTCGGCGTGGTGTTATTCGCGGGCATCGGCAAGGATCCAACCAAGCTTGAGTCGGCCCTGGTCGGCAAACCGGTTCCTGAGTTCAGCCTGCGGGATCTGCATAACCCGGATGCCATGCTGGACCAGAGCCTGTTCCGGGGCCAGGTTTCGCTGTTGAATGTCTGGGGTACCTGGTGCCCGGCCTGCAAGGATGAGCACGACGACCTGATGTGGCTGGCCGAGGAGAAAGGCGTCAACATCATCGGCCTGAACTACAAGGACAACCGCGACGATGCCCTGGTCTGGCTCGACCGTCTGGGCGACCCGTACCGGAAAATCATCTATGACCCCCGCGGCACCCTCGGATTTGATCTGGGTGTGTACGGTGCGCCGGAAACCTTCGTAATTGATGCCGGTGGCGTGGTTCGCTATCGCCACGTGGGTGTGGTCAATGAGACGGTCTGGGAACAGACGTTGCTGCCCGTGATCAACGATGTTCAGGGGAACGGCTGATGCTACGGATTGTTTATTTCCTGTTGGTGCTCTTGCTTTCCGGGGGCGCTGCGGCCGAGGTAGCCGATGTCTACGATTTTTCGGATCGGGCCCAGGAGCAACGCTACCAGAACCTGATCGAAGAACTGCGCTGCCCGAAATGCCAGAACCAGAACATCGCCGATTCCAACGCGCCGATCTCCAAGGATATGCGGGATGCGGTCTACCGGATGATGAAAGACGGTGCCAGTAACGAGGAGATTGTTGAATCCCTGGTTGGCAGGTTCGGTGAGTTCGTTCGCTACAAACCCGAGCTGGACAGCCGGACCTTTCTGCTCTGGGCGACACCAGCCATTGCGGTCTTGGGTGGGCTTCTGGTGGTGGCCGGTGTGGTCATCCGCTCCCGGCGGGCAGGGCCGGAAAGCCCGGCGTTGAGTGCCGAAGAGCAGGCCCGGGTCAACAAAATGCTGGCAGACCAGGACAAACCGTCCTGAACCTGGCCCTGCCCGGGATGCCGTGGTTGCTACCTCATTCTAAATTCTGAACCTGTGACTGAAACTCCATGACTGACACTTTCTGGATTGCCGCAACGGTACTGATCATTCTTGCCCTTTCGTTTGTGTTGTACCCGGTCTTTTTTCACCGGCTGGGCGCGAGAAAGCAGACGGACCTGAAAAACCAGAATCTGATGGCCTATCGCTCCAGGATGAAGGAGCTCGATAGCGAATACGAGGCCGGTATTCTGGACGACGAGAATTATCGCCAGCTCAAGGAAGAGCTCGCTGGAAGCATGCTGGACGATGTGCCGGAGCAGGAACAGGTCAGGCCGGTGATCAGTGGTCGCAGGAGTGCCATGGCAGTGGCACTGGTGTCGATTCTCCTGATCCCGGCGGCTACCGTATACCTGTATGAGCGTTGGGGCGCGATGGATCGGGTTGAGCAGTTCATCACCATGCAGGAAATGGGTGCGACCGACGGATCGAGACAGGCCCAGATGATTGAACTTTCAGGCCAGCTTCGGGAACGGCTGGAAGCCAGCCCGGATAATCCGGAGGGCTGGGCAATGCTGGGTCGCACCTACATGCGCCTGGAACAATACGACGATGCGGCCTGGGCATTCCGCCAGCTGGCGGACAGCGTGAATGACGATGACAGGGCAGAAGCCGTCGCCTATGGTCTTTCTGCGCAGGCGTTGTTCTTCGGTAGCCAGGGTGCCATGACACAGGAGGTAACCGCAGCTATTGAACAGGCCCGCCAGCTGAATCCGGATGAAGTGAACGCCCTGGGGTTGCTGGGCATCAACGCTTTCAGCCAGCAGAACTACCGTGAAGCCATCGAATACTGGGAGCGAATCGAAACGGTTGCTCCGGATCACCCGCAGATTGGCTCCATTCGCGATGGGATTCGCGAAGCTTACACGCGTCTCGGGGAGGAGCCTCCGGCATCGGTGGCGGAAGCCGAAGCATCCGGAGCCGGAGTCACCGTTCGTGTGACGCTTGCCGAGGACCTGCGCGATCAGGTGCCCGCTGACACGACGCTATTCCTGTTCGCCCGCGAGGCCAATGTCCGGCAGGGTCCGCCACTCGCCGTGGCGCGGCTTACGGCCGACCAACTGCCGGTGGAAATCCGTCTGGACGACCGCTATGCGATGTCACCCCAGGCTACCATTTCCAGTGTTGATGAGGTTGTTGTGACGGCCCGTCTCAGTCGTTCCGGCAGTGTCAGCGCCAAGGCGGGTGACTGGCAGGGCAGCACCGACCTGCCCATCGCGGTCAATGAAGGTCAAGACGCGCCGGTCGCCGTTGTGATTGATCAGCAGCTTATCGACTGATCCTCAGGACAGGCCTTTGGGGTAGAGCGGAGGGAGATCGGCGCTGGTTTCCGTCCGCCGGTGCCTCCGGAGCTGTTCAAGGGCCCGCGCCAGTGGTTGGCCGTCCCAGCTGTCGTTCTTGTGGCCGGGCGCAAAAAGCCGTGCCTGAAGCCTTCTGAGTTCTGCTGCCAGCGTCTCGTCATCGAAATGATCCACAACGTCAGACGCCGAGCGGAAGCCGTGGCCGGGCACGTGGAGATTGGCCCATTCCACGACCAGTTCCGGTGTTACCGCGGCGCCGTCCCTCGCGGCCCTGATCAGACGGTCGAACGCGGCATCTTCGTCCCGGTTGTCAGTTTGTGCCGGCGTGCTTTTCCTGCTTTTTCCTGACCACCACCATGCCACTAGCGTGCCTGCCCAGAGTATTCCCAGCAGCAGGGCGAACCACTGCCACAGCCGGGTTCGGTCGGATGCCGGGCTAGCCGTAGATTCCGTGCTGCTGACATCGGGTTCCGGGCCTGCATTGCCCTGATCGTTTTGCGGGGATGGGCTCGCGGCAGCGGTAGTCGGGTCTTTCACCGTCAGTGTTGTCTGTGGAATCGTGGCTACCCGCTCCTGATCGGCTTCCGTGTCCCACCAGACAATGCGTATGGCCGGCAGGGTCATCTGGCCGGGCTCCACGGGTACCAGGGCCACAGACTGGGTCAGTGAGGATGTGAGGCCAGCGGGTGTGGTCTCGGTCTGTCGTTCCGGCTCTTCGGGGTAACTTCTTAATCCGTCCGGTACCGCATCGGGCAGCGGTGGTAGTGCCTCCCCGGGAAGGCCCGCTGCCGTCAGCTTGATTTCGCGGGTCATGTTTTCACCGGTGGCCACCTCCAGCGATGGCGGAAGCCCGGACTCCTCAAGCGCCACGCCGGTTGCCGGCAGCCACGTTTCGCCACTGAATTGTGCAGGCACATCCTTCACCGGAACTTCAAACAGCTCCTCGCTGTCCCGCAGAAAACGAAGGTTGCCGGAAGCGTCCCTGGCCTGGCCCTCGAAACGGATCGCCGGCAGTTTCAGGGTACCCGCACGCTGAGGGAAGATCGCATACCGGCGTTCTACAACACGGTATCGGACTCCGTCACGATAGCGGGAGAATTCCTGTTGCCTGCCCAGGGATTCGATAATGACATGGGGATGGGTGGGCTCGGAGAGCTCTCCGCGAATCAGGTTACCCCGGAAGAAAAGCCGGACCGTCAGGATCAACTGCTCCTGGACATACACTTCATCTTTGTCGGCAGACAATTCGATAAAGCTGTCCCGACCGGGACTGGCCTGATCCGGTGGTGAGCCATCCACCACCTCTATGGTAACCGGCGCTGATACTGCCTCTTTAAAGGTGAGCGCCGGGATAGTCAGCTCGCCGGTGCTCTTCGGTGCAAGCTGGTAGGTCCAGGTAATCTCGCCCACCATCTGACTGTTCACGGTGCGGATGCTGTATTGCTGGTTCTGGGCCAGGATTTCAAAATCCGGCTCCACTTTCTCGATATCCGGCTTGGGCAGGCTGGACATGTCAAAGTCAAACAGGTTGCCCAGGTTGATATCGATCTCCATGCTACCCTTCACAGTCAATGTCAGCACCTCGCCTTCGTAGAGGCGAGTACGGTCGGGTTCGACCGTCAGCTGCTGTGACTGTGCCTGGGCCGGCAGCCAGATTGCCGTCAGAAGCATGGCTAAAAGAAATTGACAGACGGCGGGTGTAATCAGCCGTTTTACCATGGTGTATCGCCCTCATCGGATGGAGTCTGGCGTTGTTGATACTGCTGCAGGAATTTGCGCTGCAGCAAGCCGCCCGGGTTATCAGGTACCCGTCTGAGCCATTGTTCCTGGCTCTGGGTCAGCGGCGTTTCGGAAATAGGGGCGGGCGCCTGTGCCTGGCCTGCGGGAGATTCCCCCTCGCCGGATGCCTGCTCGGGATTGCCTTGCTCACCTGGCTCTTGCTGATTCTGCTCATCGCCCTGATTGTTTGCTGAATCCTCGTTGCCGGACGCGGTCTGGCTGTTCCGGGAATCCTGCTGATTGTTTCCCGAACCGCTGGAAGATTCGCTTTCACCGTTGCCTTCCTGGTTCTGGCGGCTCTGTTGCTGATTGCCCTGATTTTCCTCGCTGCTGGAGGAGTCAGACGAGCCCTGCTGGCCGCCTTCCTGATCCTGCTGCTGTTGATTCAGCAGCTCTTCGACAATCTTGCGATTGTGTCGGGCATCCTCCATGTCGGGTGCTTGCTCCAGGGCGGCATCGTAGGCGGCCAAAGCCTCCTGTAGTTTGCCGGCACGGGCCAGTGCGTTGCCACGATTGTAACTGGCACGTGGGCCCTGCGACCGGGCGAATGCCTGGGCGGCGCCCTCGAATTGCCCGGAACGATACAGTGCAGACCCACGCCATTCCGGGTCTTCCATCTGCCGGGCAGCCGCCTCAGGACTTTTCTCGATCAGTTCGGGAGCTCTCTGATCCTCCCGTTGCCAGAGCTCATCCCAGCTTATGGCAGCAGCGGGCTGTGGCCAGACCGGCAGGAGGATCAGTGCGAGGGCACTGAATGCTCCGCGGCGCCAGCCAAGCAGAACCAGGGGAAGGGCTAGCCAGAGCAGCCAGTAGCCGTCGTCCTGCCAGCGACTGACCGTCAGGCCCTCCTCTGATTCCTGCCAGTCGTCACTATCCTTCGGGCTCAGGTTCAGGGAGTGAATATCGGTATCGTCCAGGGTCAGCTCGTGGCTTCGGCCGCCGGTGCTGCCAGCGAGTTGCGATAGTGCTTGCGGGTTGGCCCGAGTGATAACGATGTCGTCGTTTTCACGTATAAATCCGCGCCGGGCCAGGGGAATTGGGCCACCTTCCTCGGTGCCGACAACGAGAGTGTTGAGGGCGTAACCGGTCCCGGAAAGCGTGTCCCGGATCGTCCCGGTATAGCGATCGTTGATGTTGTCAGTGATCAGCAGGATCCGGCCCTCGCCCGGGGCCCCCTGCTGCAACAACTCTTTTGCCCGGGCAACCGCCAGGTCGGCCCGGTTGCCTGTGGCCGGCATGATGACCGGGTCCAGCACATTGAGCATGCCCTCAATCGTGCGGCCATCATCGGTGAGCGGTGTGACCACGTGGGCGTCGCCGGAAAAGACAAGCAGACCGGTCAGGCTGCCTTCCCGCAGCGCAAGGATATCCCGGATTTTCCGTTTGGCCCGCGTCAGGCGATCAGGTTCAACGTCTGTGGCCAGCATGGACAGGGAAAGGTCCAGAGCAATCACAAGGCTGTCGCCCGGCTGTTTCAGCGGGGTGGGTGCCTCCCGCCAGGCGGGGCCGGCCAGAGCCAGGGACAGGATGACAAGGGCAGCGGTGGCCGGGGCCAGAGGCGACTTTGCCGTTTTCCCCGAGCTGCCGTTGTGACGAATCAGCGGCGACAGCAAGCGGGCCGGAATAAGCCGGGACCAGCCGCTGTCGCCCAGGCGCATTTGCCGGAAGGCCAGGTACAGGATGGGTAGCAGCAGAAGCAGCAAGAACCAGAACGGCCGCAGAAAGTGAAAGTCAGCCCACATTCGCTTCATCCTCCTTCCTGTTGCGCCGGGAGTCAGCAAACAACTCATGCCCGTGGCGAACAAGGAACAGGGCCAGCCACAGCAGGACCGCCAGGCCGGCGGGCCAGACATAGAGTTCGGTTACTGGCCGATAAAACTTACCCTCCAGCTCGATGGGTTCCAGTTGGTCGATGCTCTCGTAAATCAGTTCCAGCTCCGGCAGGCTTCGGGCGCGGAAATACTCTCCGCCGGTTTGCTGGGCCATCCGGGTCAGCAGGTTTTCATCCAGGTCCCTGGACGGGTTTACCCGCCGTGAGCCCAGCAAGCCCCGCTGAACCATGGATTCGGCCCCAATGCCGATGGTGTAAAGCCGAATACTGGCAGCGGCGGCGATTTCGGTGGCCTTGTCGGGGGTAATTTCGCCAGCCGTGTTGGCGCCATCGGTCAGCAGGACTACAACGCGCTGGTCCTGGGGCCTGTCTCTCAGTCGCTTGGTCGCGAGACCGACCGCGTCGCCAATGGCAGTGGCGCGTCCGGCCATGCCCAGACCCGCCTCGCGCATCAGGGTTCTGACGGTTTCAAGATCGAAGGTCAGTGGGGCCTGAACATAGGGCTCAGTGCCGAACAGGATCAGACCGAGCCGGTCACCCTGGCGGCGGGAAATGAAGTCATCCAGTACCCGCTTGACCGCCTGCAGGCGATTGATGCTCCGGCCCTGAAGGACCATATCCTGTTCGTCCATGCTGGGGGAGATGTCGACAACCAGCATCAGATCCCGGCCGGAAACCGGCATTTGCACCTGCTCGCTCACGTGTTGGGGGCGTGCCAGGGCAATCATCAGAAGCGTCCACATTAGGAACAGCAACAGCTGTTGCCACAGTGGAACGGCATTGCCGCGACGACTGACACCGGGCAGGTCCGACAGCCAGTGACCGACCGGCAGCACCGGCGCATCCACCGACTGCCCCCCAGGCTTCCGCCATTTGACGATCAGCGGTATCAGTACGAGAACCAGTACCCAGGGCCAGGCAAGAGTCAGCATTTCTGACCTCCCAGCCACAACCGGGCGAACGCCAGTGCCTCGGCGGGTTCCGCCGAAACCGTCGGCCGCCAGGCACTCTGCACCAGGGCCTCGGCAACCGGCCTGGAGGCAACCCGGTCCCTTGGGGCGGTAGACAGAAGGAAGTTCACCCAGGCATCACCAGTCAGCGCTTCCGGATGCTGGTCAGGGTAGCGCTCCCGGGCGGCTTGTTTGAGCAGGGTATTCAATTGCGCAAACCACGCGGGGTCGGAGCTGGCTGAACCTTCCAGTCTCGCCAGCTGGGCGCGGGCGGATCGCAGCCACCGGTTTCGTTTCCGTCGCTTCAGGATAAGCCAGATCAGCGCTGCAAGTGCCGCAATGACCAGGACGGCCAGCATCCACCAGCCAGGAGCGGGTGGCCAGAAACCACCAGTCTCGGGCAGGTGTATGTCCCGGAGCTGGCTGAGCGGATCCTGCGGGTTCATCCGATGCGCCCTCCCGGCCCAAGCAGTAGTTTCAGGGTCGCCGCCGGATCTTCCGCCGTGGACACCTCTGCCATGGTGACCCCGGAGGTTCGGAAACAGTCTTCCAACCGGTGTTCGTGGTTGGTGACTTTCTCATGCCAGGCGCGCTGGAACCGGGGGTTTCCGGCGTCGAACCACACGGGACCGTCCGGGCCGGCAACCGCGAAGCGTCCACTTTTTGGCAGCTCCTTTTCGAGTGGGTCGACGATTCTCAGGGCGCTGACTGAATTGTGGCGGGCCAGGGCCCCGAGCAGCGTGCCTGTTTCTGCAGAAATATCCAGAAAATCACTGATCACGAAAATCCGGCTGCCGGTGTGGGCGACCCGGCGGGCCTCGGTAAGTGCCATGTCCAGCCTGCACTGGGCGGGTTGCTCGTCCTGTGCCGGCGCTTGGTTGTCCCGTCGTTGCTGTTCGTCCAGCGTGTCCAGCAACCGCAGCACCGATTTTTTGCGACGGGCAGGGCGAAGAACACTCAGGGTCTCATCATTGAATACGATGCCTCCCACCTGGTCTCCCGACCACAGCGCAAGCCAGGCCAGAATGGCAGCGATCTGGGCACAGCGGACCTGTTTAAAGGCGCCGGTGCTGGCAAAAAAAAGGCTGGGGCCGAGATCGCACAGGAGCAGCACGGGTCTTTCCCGCTCCTCCTCATAGAGCTTTGTGTGTGGCTCCTGGCGGCGGGCGGTGACCCGCCAGTCGATGCTGCGGATGTCATCTCCGGGCTGGTACAGCCGGACTTCCGCAAACGCCATGCCGCGGCCGCGCTGGGGCGAGCGTTGCAAACCGGCCTGGCGTGAGCGCACTGGACGGGCGGAGGGCAGTTTCAATGCCCGGGCGTCCGCCTGCAAGCGGATCAGGTCCGGTAGGCTGATGTGGGTAATGGCTTCGCTGTGGCCCATGCCTGACGGCTCCCGTGTATTACTTCCGTCGATGGCTTCAGGCGCTCACCGGAACACGTTCGATCAGCCGCTCGATGACGGTATCGGCGGTCATGCCTTCGGCCTCTGCCTCAAACGTCAGCAGGATGCGGTGTCGGAGCACGTCGAAGGCCATGGCACGTACATCATCCGGGGTGACGTAGTCGCGGCCGTCAAGCCAGGCCAGTGCCCGGGCACAACGATCCAGGGCAATGGTGCCGCGGGGGCTGGCGCCAAAGGCGGTCCAGCGGGTCAGTTCCGGGTCCAGGGCGGCCGGATCACGGGTGGCCAGCACCAGCGCCAGCAGGTATTGCTCAACAGGCTCTGCCATGTAGATGTTGGCGACGTCCGCCCGGGCTTCGAACACCTGATCTGCCGTCAGGCGCAGATCTGTCTTGGGCAGGCCATGCCGATAATCGTTCCTTGCCAGTTGCAGAATAGCCTTTTCAGCCTCCGCCGACGGGTAATGGATGACCACATGCATCAGGAACCGGTCCAGTTGGGCTTCGGGCAGCGGGTAGGTGCCTTCCTGTTCGATGGGGTTCTGGGTGGCCATGACCAGAAACAGCCGGTCCAGCGGAAAGGTGCGCATGCCCACGCTGATCTGTCGCTCGCCCATGGCTTCCAGAAGGGCGGACTGGACCTTGGCGGGTGCCCGGTTAATTTCATCGGCAAGCACGAGGTTATGGAATATGGGGCCGCGCTGGAATTCGAACTGCCCTGTTTCCGGGCGGTAAATCTCACTGCCAGTGACGTCGGAAGGCAGCAGGTCCGGGGTAAACTGGATTCTGTGAAAATCACCGTCCAGGTGGTCGGCAAGGGCTTTGATGGCGGTGGTTTTGGCCAGACCCGGTGCGCCTTCGACCAGCAGGTGGCCGTCGGCAAGCAGCGCGATCAGCAGGCGATCCACCAGTTTTTCCTGTCCGATTATCCGTTTGGCTAACTGTTCCCGTAACTCACCGAACGTATGCTGTAGCGACATTGGAAATGACTGCTCTCTGTATCTGAAGATTTCCCGGAGAAACCCGTATCGTGCGTAGGTAGTTGCCGAAGTTTTGGCGTCTGGCCGGCAAAAATCAAGGGTTTGACTATGCTTATGTGACGATACGCCGATTACGTTTATTTCACACTAACTGAGGTCGACCATGAATGCGCTGACAGTGGCCAGCAAGGATCAATTCTTTGAACAGTTGGCTGACGCTTTCGCGAAGAAGATTTCAAAAACCGAAGCCAGGAAAATCAGCGAATTTGCCAAGCAGCATTATGCGCATATCCCACTTGAAGAACTGGTCAGTCGACGATTCGGCGACACCTATGGGGCAGTTCTTGCCGCATGGCAGTTTCTGCAGAAGCGGTCTGCCGAAGAAACGCCGGTTGCCGTATTCAATCCTGATCTGGAGAGTGATGGCTGGCAGTCGACGCACACCGTTGTCTTTATTCTGCACCCGAACATCCCGTTTCTGATCGACTCCCTTCGTATCGCCATTAACCAGCGGGAGATTGGTACCCATTCTATCCAGCACTCGATTTTGCAAGTGGAAAGACAGAGCGATGGGAAGCTGAAGAAACTGCACACCACCAAGAAGAAGGCCTCCGGTTCGGACTACGAAGCGTTCATTGTCCTTGAGATCGACAGACACAGTGATCCGGAAGATCTCCGGGACCTGGAGGACACGCTCCAGAATGTCCTCCATGAGGTTCGGATTGCCGTCAGCGACTTCCCGGTCGTTACCGAAAAGGTAAACGAGATCCTGGGCGAGCTGGACAGCACCACGGCGGGCATCAATGACGAACAGAAAGAGGAAGCCCGGGCATTTCTGGAATGGCTGGCCCGGGATCATTTTACCTTCCTTGGTTATGACGAGTACGACTTCGCCAAGGACAAAAGCGGAATGGTTGTTCGCCGGGTCGAGAACTCGGAACTGGGCATTCTCCGCGTCAATAACGAGCGCCCGGACCGGGTTCGCCTGAATGAATTGCCCCAGCGCACTCGCCATGAAATGACCCGAAGCGACGATATTTTTATCTTCGCCAAGTCGGCCCAACGTTCGCGGGTCCACCGGCCTGCGTACCCGGACTACATTGCCGTCAAGAAATTCAACAACAAGGGCGAGGTGGTCGGTGAACGCCGTTTTCTCGGCCTTTACACCGCCCGGGTCTACAACGAGCGGCCCGACGAGATTCCCTTGCTGCGTCGCAAGTTCCAGAGTGTCATGAAGCGGTCCGGGTTCCTTCGCGATGATTACGCCGGCAAGGAGCTCGAACAGATCCTCACGGTGTATCCCCGCGACGAGCTGTTCCAGATTGAACCGGAAGAACTTCTCAAGGTGGCGAAAAGCATTCTGTATATTCAGGAGCGCCGCCGGATCGAGCTGTTCATGCGGGAGGATGTGTACGGCCAGTTTGTTACCTGCCTGGCGTTCTTCCCACGGGACATCTACAACACCGAGTTGCGACTCAAGGTAGAGCAGGTGCTGGTAGACCGGCTGGAAGCCGAGGACGTGGAGTTCGTAACGCACTTTTCCGAGTCGGTACTGGCACGGGTCCAGTTCACCATCCGGGTCCCCCAGGTTGAAAACCGCCAACTGCCCACAGCCGAGATTCGCGAGAAGGTTATTGAGCTTGCGCAGTCCTGGCGCGACGGACTTTCCGAAGCCCTGAGCGAGGCTTATGGCGAAGAGCAGGGTAATGAGCTGTACCGGCTTTGGGCGGGTGGATTCCCGGCCAGTTATACCGACATGTTCTCGCCCAGGCGGGCGGCCATCGATCTGGACCACATTGCGGCATCGGCCAACAATCACGATCTGGCTATGAGCTTCTACCGGGCCCTGGAGGAGGACGAAAGCACGCTGCATTTCAAACTCTTCTATCCAGATGAGCCGTTGCCCCTGTCGGATGTGATGCCGATATTCGACAACCTGGGCTTCCGGGTAATTGGTGAGCACCCCTTCGAGGTGACCGACAGGCACAACAAAACCGTCTGGATCCACGATTTCACCCTCCAGGCCCACACCGGCAGTGTTGTCGACATCCATCGCATCCGGCCAATATTTGAGGAGCTGTTCCGTCGGGTCTGGCACGGCGAAGCGGAGAACGACGCCTTCAACAGGATGCTGCTTTCCTCCTACATGAGCTGGCGGGAAATTGCGCTGCTGAGGACCTATGCCCGCTACATGCGTCAGATCCGGTTCTCCAACAGTCAGACGTTTATTTCCAACACGCTGGTCAACCATGTTGAGTTGACCCGTCTGTTGCTGGAGTTTTTCGAGATCCGCTTCAACCCGGAGCGCTACCAGAGTCCCGGCAAGAGCCAGGCGGCCCAGCAGAAACTGGAAATTGAATTCAATGCCGGTCTCGAGAATGTCGAGAATCTCAGTGAGGACCGGGTGCTTCGGCTCTACCTGGAGCTGATGCAGGCCACCCTGCGCACCAACTACTACCAGTTGGACGAGGCAGGTGGCCCCAAACCCTACATCAGTGTGAAGTTCGATCCGTCCCGCATTCCGGACATGCCTCTGCCCATGCCGATGTTCGAGATCTTCGTGTATTCGCCGCGTGTTGAGGGTGTGCACCTGCGGGGTGGCAAGGTCGCCCGGGGCGGCCTGCGCTGGTCAGACCGGTTCGAGGACTACCGCACCGAGATTCTGGGCCTGGTCAAAGCCCAGCAGGTCAAGAATGCCGTCATCGTGCCGGTTGGTGCCAAGGGAGGTTTTGTGGCCAAGCGCCTGCCGGACCCGTCAGACCGGGAAGCGTTCCAGGCTGAGGGCATCGAGGCCTACAAAACGTTCATTCGGGGGTTGCTCGATATTACCGACAACCTGGTGGATTCGGGAATCGTGGCCCCTGAACGGGTTATTCGCCACGACGAAGATGACCATTATCTGGTTGTGGCCGCTGACAAAGGCACCGCCACCTTCTCGGATATTGCCAACGGACTGGCCGCGGAATACGGCTTCTGGATGGGCGATGCCTTCGCCTCCGGTGGCAGCAATGGTTACGATCACAAGAAAATGGGCATTACCGCCCGGGGCGCGTGGGTATCGGTAGAGCGACACTTCCGGGAGATGGGCATCAACCCTGCGCTCGATGAATTTACCGCCATCGGCATTGGTGATATGGGCGGCGACGTGTTCGGCAACGGCATGCTGTGCTCGGAGAAGACCAAGCTGGTTGCGGCCTTCAACCACGTGCATATTTTCATTGATCCCTCGCCGGATCCGGAGAAAAGTTTCAAGGAGCGCAAGCGCCTGTTCGGGCTTCCACGATCCGCCTGGACCGATTACGACAGCAAGCTGATATCGAAGGGCGGCGGCGTATTCAGCCGGAATTCGAAATCGATCCCCGTCAGTCCGGAAATGAAGAAACTGCTGGGTATCAAATCGGATCGGGTGCCACCAAACATGCTGATCTCGCACATCCTCAAGGCCCAGGTCGACCTGCTCTGGGTGGGTGGTATCGGCACATATGTGAAAGGCGCCAGCGAGTCTCACGGCGACGTGGGTGACAAGGCCAACGACGGGCTGCGGATCAATGGTTCGGAGTTGCGCTGCAAGGTGGTCGGCGAGGGTGGCAACCTGGGCCTGACACAGCTTGGCCGGATTGAATTTGCCCTGCGGGGCGGGCGTCTGAACACCGACTTCATCGATAATTCCGGTGGCGTCGATTGTTCTGACCATGAGGTCAACATGAAGATCCTGCTCAACCGGGCCGTGGCCATGGGCGATCTCACCAACAAGCAGCGGAACGTCATGCTTGAGGAGATGACCGACGATGTCGCAGAGCTGGTGCTGAAGAACAACTACCGGCAGACCCAGGCGATCAGTATTGCCAGTGAGGATGCCGCGACGCGGCTGGAGGAATATCGCCGGCTGATGAACACCTTCGAGGGCGAGGGCAAACTGAACCGCACCCTGGAATTCCTGCCGGATGATGAAACCCTGTCCGAGCGCAAGCTCGACAAGAAGGGGCTGACCCGGCCGGAACTGTCGGTTCTGATTTCCTACGTGAAAGGCGATCTGAAGCAGACCCTGATCGACAGCACTCTGCCTGACGATCCGCTGCTGGCTGGCGAGATGTACAAGGTGTTCCCGAGGGATCTGACCCAGAAATTCTCGAAGGAGCTGGGAGAGCATCAACTGCGCCGTGAAATCATCGCGACCCAGATTGCCAACGACATGGTCAACCACATGGGGATTACCTTTGTGGAGCGTCTGAATCAGTCTACCGGCGCCGATGCGGCTTCCATTGCCCTGGCCTGGATCATCGCCCGGGATGTGTTCCGCATTGATAACTGGTGGGACAGGATTGAGGCCCTGGATTTTCATGTGCCGGCCCAGCTGCAGATGGAACTGATGCAGGACCTGATGCGTCTGATGCGTCGTTCGGTGCGGTGGCTGCTGCGCAACCGTCGAGCGGAGCTCAGCATCCAGCACCATATGGAGCGTTTTGCCGACAGCGTCTGGGCGATTACTGCGGGGCTGCCTGAGTACCTGGGTGATCAGGCCAGGACCAACTGGGAGAAACGGCATCAGGCTCTAGTAGATGCCGGTCTGCCTTCGGAGCTGGCATCCGTGGTCTCTGGTACAGGACACCTGTATTCGTCCCTGGGCATTATTGAGGCCCACGAAGCCTCTGGCATGCCACTGAAAACCGTTGCCAACCTCTACTATGAGTTGGGTGATCGTCTGGACCTGAACTGGTTTGCCAACGCCATTGCTGCGCTCAAACCGGCTTCCCACTGGCAGGCACTGGCCAGGGAGAGTTTCCGTGAGGACCTCGACTGGCAGCAGCGCGCGCTGACCACCGGGGTTCTGAAGCTCGCGGAAAAGCCGGAGGACGTCCCTGCCTCTGTTGAGAACTGGCTCTCGCGTCATCAGCAGATGATTGATCGCTGGAAATCCATGCTGTCAGAACTCAAGGGTGTGCGAGAACCGGAATACGCCATGTTCTCGGTGGCATTGCGAGAATTGCTGGATCTGGCCCAGAGCACAATGCACCAGCCGCACGCTGAGGCAGAGGTTGAGACCAACTGAGTATTGCGTTGAAACCCGCATTCCCGTTCAATCGCTGATCGGGAACCATCAAATGGAGTGGGATAATGGGTCAGCTTGACCATCTTCTTGAAAAAAACCGGGCCTGGGCGGATGGCATCAAGGCCCAGGATCCCCAGTTTTTTCACCGCCTGTCGAACCAGCAGGCACCGGAATACCTGTGGATAGGCTGTGCGGACAGTCGCGTGCCGGCCAACCAGATCGTCGACCTTCTGCCGGGGGAACTGTTCGTACACCGGAATGTGGCCAACGTGGTTGTCCATACGGATTTTAACTGTCTGTCGGTGCTGCAATTCGCTATCGAAGTGTTGAAGGTGAAGCACATCCTGGTGGTTGGGCACTACGGTTGTGGCGGTGTAAGAGCGGCCTTGCTCAATGAAGGGTTCGGGCTGATCAGCAACTGGCTTCGTCATGTTCAGGATGTCCGTGACCGTCATCAGCAGGTGCTGGATAATCTGCCTAACGTGCAGGACCGGGTGGATCGGCTTTGCGAGCTCAACGTCGTTGAGCAGGTAGGGCATGTGTGCCAGAACAACATTGTTCAGGAAGCCTGGAGGCGGGGCCAGCCACTAACGGTCCATGGTTTTGTTTATGACGTTGCCGACGGGATTCTCCGGGATATGGGGCTATCGGTCGCCAGCGAGGAGGATCGTGAACGGGTCCGGCAGAACAGTATCGACGAATTGGTGCAAAGGCCGGTAAGGTCGGGGCGTCAGAAAGTCGTCCAATAAAGAATGTAAAATTGCGTCAAAAATTCGTGATGAGCGTCACTTCCTGACCCTCGGCGTCATCACAGTTGGTCACCTCCCGCTTTGCTAAAGTGGATCCTGCAGTAAGCGAGGAGGTAGACCATGAAAGAACTGATGCAAAAAGCCCTGACAGTACTGAGCCAGCGTAAAGACATCTCGGCCGGCGCGGAGCAACAGGGGCGGGGGCGGAAACCTTCTGATGCCAGCCAGTCCGAAGACTGGGGTATGTCCCCTGAAGATGCCTTGCGGGTTGGCACCGTTGCCCGCTACAAGTGACCGAGTTTGCCGTGGTAGTTACCCTCTGAAAGCCCTCCAGCCTCTGCCTTGCAGGGGAGACGCGAGGGCTCATTCCGGTTAGAGTATCCCGCTTGCGAACCAACCACGCGGGACCAGCTAATCAATGTCATTGCCCAATTCCCATGAAGCCTTATTGCGAAACCGCCAACTGTTGCAGGGGCGGGTTGCCCTGTTGGGCATGGCCGCCACCGGGCTGCTGGCCGACCTGCCTGCCGGTGGCATGGCCATGAGCGAGCATGCCGGTGTCTGTGCCTCGCTCGCCGGGCAAGCGGGCTGGCAGATCTGTTTCGGCTACGATGATCCGGCACTGGCAGCCGGCGCTTTCGACACCCTGGTTGTATTCCTGCCCAAGGCCCGGGCCGAACTTGATCTACGTCTTGCCCTGGCGCGCTGGCTGGCGGCGGCGGGCGCGCGGCTGGTGCTTGTTGGTGAAAAAAAAGAGGGGATTGCCGGCGCCGTCAAGCAGCTCAAGGCTGTGGCCCCTGGGGCTACTAAGGTCGATAGCGCAAGACACTGCCAGGTCTGGTGTGCTGATCAGATCGAAACACTGCCTGAATTCTCGCTTGAGCAATGGATGAGCTGGACAGGCATTGACTGCAAAGCGGTGCATCTGGAAGTCGCGGGACTGCCGGGCATTTTCAGCCTCGGCGAGCTGGACGAGGGTACTCGCATGCTGCTGGAGACGCTGGACGAAAATCCATTGCGGTCTGGCCCTGTGCTGGATTTTGCCTGTGGCGCCGGAGTCCTTGGCGCCTGGTTGCACCGCTGGCACGAGCAGCAGAACCAACCTCGGGTCACAGTCGACGGAATCGACGTTCAGTCCCAGGCCGTCATCTGTGCCCGGGCTACCTATGAGCGCAATGGCGTTTCCGGGCGCATCCTGGCCTCGGATGGTCTCTCCGCAGTTGAGGGCACCTGGCCCGTTATTCTGAGTAATCCCCCCTTTCATACCGGTGTCAGAACGGACATGTCGATGACCGAGCGCTTTCTCCGGGAAGTTGGGCGACATCTGGCGCCGGGTGGTGAGGTGCGTCTGGTCGCGAACAGCTTTCTGCCCTATGAGCCATTGATGAAGCGCTGCATCGGCCCGGTTGAGCGCCTGAGAGAAGACCGCAGGTTTACGGTTTATCGCGCTTTTCGTCGTTCCTGAACGAAAAAAGCCCCTGGGGTGAGGGGCAAAAGGTTTGCGTCCAGAACAACGGAGCCAACCGGAAAAGGGATGTTCAGCGTGAACACCTCCAACGTTAGGATTAATTTCTAGAATAAACAGCCTAGAATGGCGCTTTTGTGACAAAAAGCCTCCAGGATGCCTGAAATGACAACTGCAGAACTCGTTTTTTCCGAAGGCAGGCTGATTCTGGGCCGCCCGGGGACCGATGATCCGACGCTGAGAGCGTGGGATGCTGCTGACGAGCTTTTGCTGGAACAGGCTCTTGACGTTGCGGCGGGTATAGAAGAGCCCCGGGTCCTGGTGGTGGACGATCAGTTCGGGGCCCTTGCGTTGGGGCTTTCGCGACTGTCGCCCATCGTTGTTGCCGACAGTGCTGTGCTGCCCGCCGCACTGGCAAGCAACGCTGCATTGAATTCCGCGTTTTCTTCAGGAAAGCAGGTTTATAGCTGGATCGATCCGCCTGCGGGCCCATTCGATCTGGTGGTGTTGCGGATACCGCGCCAGGCTGACTATCTGGCCTGGTTGCTGCGCTGGCTCAATGGCGTGATAACTGATTCCAGTGTCTTGCTGGCAGGCGGGATGATCAAGCATTTGCCGTCCAAAAGTGTCGAGGTATTTGGCGAAGCGGTGCAGACGGAACAGGTGCTTCCCGCACGAAAAAAGGCTCGGGTCATTCGGTGTCGGAAAGGTACTGAGAGTCTGGCGGGCTGGCCGGGATTCTGGAAGGGGTATGCACTATCCGGCAGGAACGGTGAGCTGGCAGTCCAGGCATTGCCCGCGGTGTTCGCCAGGGAAAAGCTGGATATCGGTAGCCGCTTGCTCCTTCCGCACGTGGCGAGAGAGGTATCCTCCTTGCAGGCTGGGAGCTCTGTGATGGATCTGGCCTGTGGCAACGGCGTGCTGGGCTTGACGGCGCTCTCGGAAAGACGGGATGTGCAGTTGGGTTTCAGTGACGTTTCAAGCCACGCTGTGCTCAGTGCCCGACATAATGTCGAAAAGGCTTTCCCGGAGGCCAGCGCGTTCTTTTCCCACTGCGATGGCATTGATGTCGGTGCGGGCGCTTTCGAGCTGATCCTTCTGAATCCACCGTTCCACGAGGGCGGCGTGGTCGGTGATCATATTGCCCTGCGGTTGTTTGAGCAGGCCTCGAAGCACCTGAAGCCAGGAGGGCGCTTGCTCATGGTTGGTAATCGCCACCTGGGTTATCACCGAAGCCTGCAGCGGTATTTTTCGCGGGTAGAACAGCTGGATGCCAGCCCCAAATTCGTGGTGTTCCGGGCCGGCAACCGCTGAAACACCACATGAGTCAGAGCGTCGGGGCCGGGCGGTCGTATCCGAGTCGGGCCAGGGTGTCCACGATGGTCTGGGTCTGGCTGTCTATTTCGATGTTAACCCGTTGACCCTCTTCACAGGTGCCGAAGGTTGTGGCCCTCAGTGTTTCCGGAATCAGATGGATGTTGAACCGGTTGCCCCGCACTTCACCGATGGTCAGGCTGGCGCCGTTGATGGCGATGTAGCCTTTGGGAAAGATGTAGCGTGTCCACTCGTCGGGAACTTCAAACCACAGGATGACGTTGTTTTCCGGTCTCAGGATTTCGACAATCCGGGCGGTTGTATGAATATGTCCGGACAGCAGGTGACCGCCAATCTCATCGCCGATACGGGCGGCCCGTTCGAAATTCACCTGGTCTCCGGTTTTCAGATCCCCCAGGGTAGTCAGTCTCAGGGTTTCCTGCATGGCATCGAAGTAAAGCACGCTGTCTTCCTGGCGTGTCACGGTCAGGCAGGTGCCGTTGATTGCGACCGATGCGCCAATCGACACGCCGCTAGCCTTGTCTGCGGGCAGCCGGATAGCAAACGTGCTCAGTCCGGGCTCGGCCTTGACGTCGTCGATGGTTGCAATGCCCTGGACAATGCCTGTGAACATAATCCTGACCTCGTAAAGTGTGGTGTTCGGATGCCTTTCTGGCAGGTGCGCCAAGGATAGCGACCGGACTGGCGAATGCCAAGATCGGGGCAGGGAATTCAAGTATCCGATGTGACGGTCGATACCTGTTTAAACCCTTTAATCCGGACAATCTGCCATGGCTGAAAATCAGAGTAAGGCTGCCACCCAGGCGAATGAGCCGGTGCAGGCGCCGGTGTTGAGGCCGGGGCGGGCGGCCGATCCTGTGCCGGCCCCCAGAACGGCGGATGCCCAGCCTTCGGCTCCAGTATCCGACAGTCAGGCTGACAAAGGTGCACCGTCCGAGCAGGGCCCGGACACCGGTTCAGAGCCCGATAACGGCTCAGCTGGTCAGGAATCCCGGGAGGCAGGTAGCAGCGGGGCCGAGAGAGTGATGGCAGAATCCCGGCAGCGCAAGCTCCGGCTGATGCTGCGGCAATGTGATCGGGTTCTGCTGATGGATTTTGATCTGCTGGCCATGAACGGTTGGCCGGATAACTTTACGTTGGCTGAAGCCCGTCGTGGGCGGGATCTGTGGTTGTTCAGCGCCTTGATTGCCGCAGCCATCTTTCTGAGCGGGCTGACCGGGTTTGTCCCTGCCTGGATTGCAGGCGGCGGCTTCGGCGCCTTCGTGATCATTCTGTTGCTGGGAATACCGGCGGTACGCAGAATCTATACCACCAAACCTTCCTATCTTGACCTGATCATGACCCGCCAGAGGATGATCCGTGAAGCGCGGCAGCACGTTGCCCACCTTGAAGGCTCGGACGGCCTGATCTGGCAATGCGCCCGGATGGCAGATTTTAATCCTGCGCTGAAGAATACCCGGTTCAGTCATCTCCTGAAGTTGTCCGAGAGCCGGGTTCTGTCACGGCAGTTGACGCGCAGGGAGCATGTGCGTCTGTACCTGATCTACCTGCTGGAAGCAGAGAAGGCGTACAGCCGCGTCCAGAAGGCCTTTTTCGAGGGTAACCAGGAAGCAATTGACCGGGGTTGGGAGGAAGTGGCGGCAGAGCCTGAGCCCAGAACTTGACACGGATGCGCTTCAAACGTATGTTTCAAACAGACGTTTGCTAGAGGCATTGATAACAAAATGGCGCAGTCTGATACCGTTGACCGGATTCTCGATGCAGCCGAAGAGCTGTTCGCCGACCGGGGTTTTTCGGAAACCTCGCTCCGAATGATTACCAGTAAGGCTAAAGTAAATCTGGCCGCTGTCAATTACCACTTTGGTTCAAAGAACGCCCTGATTCACGCCGTTTTCGCACGCTTTCTGACGCCGTTTTCTGCAACCCTGGAGAACGCCTTTGATGAGCTTGAGGAACGCTGTGACGGCAAACCGCCAACGCTGAATCAGACGCTCTGGGCGCTTACCGAAAGTGCGGTGCGCATGCCTCAACGCAACGAGAAGGGCATCTCGATCTTCATGCGCTTGCTTGGGCTTGCCTACACCCAGTCCCAGGGGCATTTGCGCAAGTTCCTGGAACAGGAATACAGCGAGCCCTTCAGCCGTTTCATGCGGTTGCTCAAGGAAGCGACTCCCCAGCTGTCGTCGGTGGATAGATATTGGCGCATCCAGTTCATGTTGGGAGCAACAGCCTTCACCATGTCCAGCAGCGATGCATTGAGAGACATCCTTCAGAACAAGTTGGGTGTGGAAACCACAGTTCAGGAAATTGCCGCGCGATTGGTCCCCTTCCTGGCCGCCGGCATGCAGGCGGAAGACGCCATGCTGGTTCCACCGGTTGGCAGCAAGGTCTCGGTTGCCTGAGTTCCACTCTCTCGGTTAGGCTTCCACCTTTACCCCAAGGGAGCCTGGCCGGTTTTGACGCATCCTGCATCAGTCCGCATTGATATAGATCTGAGCCTCCAGCGCCTGCGGCTTGAAACCGCAGGCGGAGAGCTTGTTGCTTCCTATCCGGTTTCCACCGCGTTGAACGGGCCGGGAGAGAGCGATGGCAGTGGCTGTACGCCCCGGGGAGAGCACTATGTCCGGGCCTGTATCGGGGCAGGACTTCCCGTTGGAACCGTATTCCGGGCACGGCGCCCCACCGGAGAAATCTACAGCTCCGAACTTGCCCGTCAGCACCCTGACCGCGACTGGATCCTGAGCCGGATTCTCTGGTTGTGCGGCCGCCAGTGGGGCGAAAACCGGGGGCCGGGTGTCGATACTTTCCGTCGCTTCATATACATTCACGGCACGCCGGACAGTGAGCCGATGGGAGTGCCGCTGTCCCACGGCTGTGTGCGGATGCGCAATGAAGACATTATTGATCTGTTTGATCGCGTCGCGCCGGGAACGGCCGTTTCCATTCGATAAACCTTTCGAGACCAGAGGGATCCGATGATCGGAGATGTTATGGCCATGGTGAATGGCTGGATCGAGAATTTCGGGCTGCTGTCTGAAGCCTGGCGCGTCGGAATTGTCGTATTTGCGCTGGTTTTCGGGACAGCCACGGTGGCGTATATCGCCAGCCATATCATCGCTGCCCTGGAGCGTAAATTCAGTCAGACCAAGAACCTGTTTGACGACGCGTTATTGCACGCGGCCCGCAAACCGGTTGTAGCGTTTGTCTGGCTGCAAGGGGTCTACTGGGCTGCGGAAGTGGCTCATAAATACTCGGAAGCAGAGATATTCAAGGCGAACGAGTCCGTCCTTCAGATCGGTTTCATCTTTGTTCTGGTGTGGGCCGTTCTTAGGCTGATCAAGGAAGCTGAGGGGATACTGGTATCGCCTCTGAAAATGAAGCAGCCCATGGACTACACCACCGTCAACGCGGTGAGCAAATTGTCCCGGGCGGTGGTCATCATTACTGCAGTGCTTATTGCGATGCAGTCCATGGGCTACAGCATTTCCGGTGTCCTGGCGTTCGGCGGCGTGGGCGGTATTGCCGTTGGCTTTGCTGCCAAGGACCTGCTGGCCAACTTTTTCGGCGGCTTTATTATCCATCTGGACCGGCCGTTCAAGGTAGGGGACTGGGTACGTTCACCGGATCGCAATATCGAGGGTACGGTGGAGCACATCGGCTGGCGCCTCACCACCATCCGAACCTTCGATAAACGGCCGCTTTATGTGCCCAATGCCGCGTTCACCACCATCGCGGTGGAGAACCCATCGCGCATGACCAATCGCCGGATCTACGAAACCATCGGCATTCGGTATGCCGATGTCGGGCAGATGGCGTCCATCGTTGATGACATCAAGGCCATGCTTCAAGAGCATGAAGAGATTGACAGCGATGAGACCCTGATCGTGAACTTCCTCGCGTTCAATGCCTCCTCGCTGGATATCATGGTGTACACCTTTACCAAGACAACCCAGTGGGTCCGGTTCCACGAGGTGAAGCAGGATGTGCTGCTGAAAATCAGTGACATCATTGAGGGTTACGGTGCCGAGGTGGCTTTCCCGACCCGCACATTGCATCTTCCGGAGGGCGTGAGGCTGTCCGGATCACAGTCCGAGGGTTCATCAGACAAGGGCGCGGCGGATTCATCCGGCAAGTCGCAGAATCGCCAGACCACTGGAGATGTAGAAGATTCAGGAGAGGCAGAATGACGTCACCGGAGAAAATGCACCCTGTTGGCATTATTGGCGGCACCGGCCTGACCACCCTTTCGGGCCTGGAAATCACCGGTGAAAGGCAGGTTGGCACGCCATGGGGCAGTCCATCGGCGCCGCTGGTGGAAGGGCGGCTTGGCGATCAGCCCGCTATCTTCCTGTCGCGACATGGTAATCCGCACCGTATTCCACCCCATCAGGTTAACTATCGGGCGAATCTGAAGGCCCTTTACGATGCCGGTGTCCGGACGGTAGTGGGTGTCAACGCCGTCGGTGGTATCCACCCGGATATGGGGCCTGCCCACGTCGTTATTCCCGATCAGATTATTGATTACACCTGGGGGCGTGCCAGCACCTTTTTCGAGGGTGACCTGGAGTCGGTGACCCATATAGATTTCACCTGGCCCTATGACGAGAGTGCCCGTCAGATCCTGATTGATGCCGCAGGCGCAGAGGGCGTGCCGTTTTCCGGTTTCGGGGTGTATGGCGCAACCCAGGGGCCAAGGTTGGAAACTTCAGCCGAGATCATCCGGATGGAACGGGACGGATGCGACCTCGTGGGCATGACCGGCATGCCGGAGGCCGCGCTGGCAGCGGAACTGGGGATGCGCTATGTCTGTCTGGGGCTGGTGGTCAATTGGGCGGCTGGCAAATCCGATCACATCATCACGATGGAAGAGATCGAGGCGGCCATCGAGCAGGGAATGTCCGGTGTTAAACGGATTCTCGCAGTGTCGATGGCCGGCCTTGGAGTGCTTACTCCGTTGCCTCAATCTTCTTGAAGAACACCAGTACGCCGATCGTGGGGGAGTCCAGGAAGTGGATTTCCTCGCTGCGCATACGCCGGGTTTCCCGAATCCAGGTCAATAACTCCAGCGGGGCAGGCTCAGCCATTACAGCAAGTGGCTGAGCGGCAGATTCGTCGAGTGTCGTTGAAGAGGGAGCGGTGTCTTCAGCGCCGGTCGCCCCTGCAGGCGGGGGCGTCTCCTGTGACAACTCGGTCGTCTCGTCTTCAGGCAGGGCTTGAGCATCTTCCGCCAGCTGCCAGTGGTTGAGGTGAACATTTACGTGCAGGTAGCGTTGCCGGTCGATGGTAATGTGGCCTTCAACCTCCCTGGTACGGGCGTTGTTAATCCAATCACCAATTTCCACCTGCAGGGGCGTGCCCTCGTAATCCGGCGGGAACGCCTCATACCAACCGGCAGCCAGGAGCACACGGTACCGTCCACTGCGCTCAAGTCGCGCCGCCGCGCTGGCAAGGTGAAGGTCTTCCCGGGGCGCCAGTTCCAGGGTGGTTTCCGTGGTGCCATCCTCCAGCGCAGACCAGAGAACCTCCTCCGTTTCTATCGGCTCCTCTACCGTGCGGCCAGACATGCGCTCATTCACGGCCTCGGGCTCTATAATCCGCTCAAGAATCACGAACTCGGCCCGGTAGTAATCGTCGGGAATGGGGGTGCCGGGCTCCAGGGGCAGTGTTGCCCGGTCTGGCTGTTGGGCAGCCCCTGTGGCTGCGAAGCTCAGCAGGAGGGCGGCCAGGAAGGCCCGGGTCGGGTATCGGCACCAGCGAATTCCGTCAGTCTGCAAGGGTCGTACTCCACATGTTGGTCGGCCGTTCATGAGCCGGATGCGTGACTTTTCGCAGGCTCCAGCTCGCCAAGCATCCGGGAAATGCCGTCGAGTTTACCACCGGTTGTGGCATCCTTCAGCCGAAAACGGAAGCTGTTGGCACCTTCGAGCCGGTATTGGTCCGGTGCAGATTGCACTTTTTTAACCAGAACCAGAGGGTCCACCGGAGTCGAACTGCCAAACTCGAGGCGCGCCCATTCCTTGCCAGCGTCAACTTTCACGATGCCCAGGCCTTCTGCCCGGAGCCGAAGCTCGGTCTGGCGGATCAGATTCTTGGCCGGCTCCGGTAACAATCCGAACCGGTCAATCATTTCAACCTGAAGTTCTTTTAATGCATCCGGGCTGTCGACGCTGGCGATTCGCTTGTAGAGCATCAGGCGGTTATGAACATCCGGCAGGTAATCTTCTGGAATCAATGCCGGAATTCTCAGGTTCATCTCGGTGCCGTGGCTCAGGGGCAGGTCGGCGTTGGGTGTCCGGCCCTCCCGGATAGCCTTGACGGCCTCGTCCAGCAGCTGCATGTAGAGGGTAAAGCCGATGCTTTCGATCTGCCCGCTCTGTTCCTCGCCCAGCAGCTCACCGGCGCCGCGGATTTCCAGGTCATGGGTGGCCAGCATAAAGCCAGCGCCGAGGTCCTGCGCCTCCGAGATGGCGTCCAGCCGTTTTTTGGCGTCGGTCGTAATCGATTTCGGCGGTGGCGTCAGCAGATACGCATAGGCCTGGTGGTGCGACCGGCCAACGCGACCCCGAAGCTGGTGCAGCTGGGCCAGGCCGAACTTGTCTGCCCGCTCGATAATAATGGTGTTGGCGCTGGGAACGTCGATGCCGGTCTCAATGATGGTTGTGCACACCAGCACGTTGAAGCGCTTGTGGTAGAAGTCCGACATGATCTTCTCGAGATCCCGCTCCCGCATCTGGCCGTGGGCGACGCCCACGCGGGCTTCGGGAATCAGTGCCCGCAGATCCTCGGCGGTTTTCTCGATTGTTGCCACATCATTGTGCAGGAAGTACACCTGACCGCCGCGGAGAATTTCCCGCAAGATGGCTTCCTTGACCATGGCATTGTCTTTCTGGCGCACGAAGGTTTTCACCGAGAGTCGCCGGGCCGGAGGTGTTGCGATAATCGAGAGATCCCGCAGATGCCCCATGGCCATGTTCAGGGTCCGCGGGATCGGAGTCGCGGTGAGGTTGAGCATGTCCACTTCGGCCCGCAGCGCTTTCAATCTTTCCTTTTGCTGGACGCCAAACCGGTGTTCTTCATCAATGATGACCAGGCCGAGATTCTTGAATTTGATGTCACCCTGAAGCAGTTTGTGGGTGCCGATCACGATGTCGGCCTTGCCATTCTCCACCGCCTCGAGGGCTTTGCTGGTCTGGCCGGCGGTACGGAATCGGCTGAGCAGCTCGACCTGAACCGGGGTTTCTGAGAAGCGGTCCCGGAAGGACTCGTAGTGCTGTTGGGCGAGCAGGGTGGTGGGCACAAGAACCGCCACCTGTTTGCCGGACCATGTGGCCAGGAAGGCGGCGCGCATGGCGACCTCAGTTTTCCCGAAGCCGACATCACCACAGACCAGGCGGTCCATCGGTCGCTCACTGGTCATGTCCTCGAACACTGACTGAATAGCCACCTGCTGGTCGGGCGTCTCCTCGAACGGGAAGCCGGCCGCAAAGGCTCGGTAGGCCTCCTTCGGATCCTCGAAGCTGAAACCCTTGCGCGCCTCCCGGCGGGCGTAGACGTCCAGAAGCTCGGCGGCGGTATCGCGGATTTTCTCAAGGGCTTTCTGTTTTGCTGTGCTCCAGCGATCCGTGCCCAGTTTGTGCAGCGGCGCGTGCTCGGTGTCATTGCCGGCATAGCGGGAAATCAGATGCAGGCTGGACACCGGCACATAGAGTTTGGAGCCACCGGCGTACTCCAGCATCAGAAACTCGCTGGCCTCGCCCTCAACGGTTATGGTTTCGAGGCCCAGATAGCGGCCCACCCCATGGTCGATGTGAACCACCGGTGCACCGATCCGCAATTCCGACAGGTCCCGAAAACCTGCATCGTCGGTTTCTGTGGGCTTCTCCCGGCGACGTCGCTGCAATACCCGCTCGCCAAATAAAGCCGTTTCTGTAATAAGGGCGATGGAATGCTCGGGTAGTACCAGGCCTTGCTCCATCGGGGCAATGGTAATGGCCAGCGGGGTTTCGTGATCGTCCAGAAAAGCCTGCCAGCCGGCCAGGGTTTTCAGCTCAAGGCCCTGTTCGCCAAGATTCTCCAGCAGGGCTTCCCGCCGGCCGGATGACTCTGCGCAGATCAGTACGTGGCCGTCAAAATCACCGAGAAACCGCTTGAGACGGCCCGCAGGATCAGCGGCACGACCATCCATGGCGATATTCGGCAGGGTTCTTGTCGGGCAATTGACCGATCCTGTGGCCTCCTGGGAATCGGAGGAGATGGTTACCCTGGGAAAGGCTTTCAGGTGTCTGAACAGCTCCTCCTGCTGCAGAAACAGCCGGGTGGGTGGCAGTATCGGCCGCAGTCGATCGTGGCGACGGTCTTCGTAACGGTTACGGGTTTCGCTGTCAAAATGGCTGACCGCGTCGTTCAGCCCGTCGGCGGTAAAGACATGGGTCGCCCCAGGCAGATAATCGAACAGGGTTGCCGTCTCGTCGAAGAACAGGGGCAGGTAGTACTCGATCCCCGGTGGCGTGATGCCCTGGGTCACGTCCTGGTATATGGGCGTGTCCTTGTCGGCGTCCGGAAACTGCTCGAACCAGCGGCTACGGAAGCCCGACCGTGCTTCCTTATGCCATGGAAATTCGAAAGCAGGCAGCAGTTCGATCCGATCTATCCGGTCAATCGAACGCTGGGTTTCGGGATCGAAGGTCCGGAGAGTTTCGATTTCATCATCGAACAGGTCAATCCGGTAGGGGAGGCTGGCGCCCATGGGAAAAATGTCCAGTATCGCGCCGCGAACGGCGTATTCACCGTGTTCGTAGACGTTCTCGGCGTGCCGGTAGCCTGCCGCCTCCAGCTGCATGCGCCAGTTTTCTATATCCAGGGACTGCCCGACTTCCAGAAGCAGAGTATTGCCCTGGAGGTAGTTAACCGGCGGCAACCTGTGCATCAGGGTTCTTGCAGGAACTACCAGTACCCCATGGCTGGTCGAGGGCAAGCGATGCAGCGTCCGGATTCGCCGGGAGATGATGTCCTGATGCGGGGAGAACAGATCGTAGGGCAGGGTTTCCCAGTCCGGCAGGGAGAGCAGCTCCAATCCGTCTTCGCTGATGGCGGGGCCATCCTCTTCAGGAGGCAGCCCGAGAAAGAACCGCATCGCCTGTTCAAGCCGGATGGCATCGGCGGTGCTCCGGGTTATCACCAGAGTCAGGCCTTTGTGGGCGCGGGCGCTTTCACAGATGGCCAGCGCATCACTGCTGCCATGTAATTGGCCCCATGTCCTGTGATCAGCCGCTCGGGAAGGGAATTCCGGGGCAATCATGGATCGGAGTGACGGGCGTGTGCTGGCACCTTGGCTCATGGGCGGTCTGATTCTCCTGGTTTGGGTGTCCGGGCGGCGGTGTGGCGCGTATTCTAACGCTCGCGACTGGCACTGTCATGGCGCTGAAGCCGTGGCTGACACTTGCTTAATCGACGGGCGGGTTCTATACGAAGGTCATGGTCTGGTGTATTTGCGGTCAGCCGGATTAAGTTGGATAATATGCGCCCCATTTTCCAAGTGCCAACTGCAGAGGTTCAAGCGTGAGTCACGAACAGATCAATCAGCACCTGTCCAACTGGACAGAAAGAGAATCCACCGCGGAAGCCATGATTCCGCTGATCGGCCGCCTCTACCGCAAAAACAATGTGGTTACTTCTGTCTATGGTCGCGCCATCATCAACCAGTCGGTCATTGATATCATCCGCGCTCACCGTTTCGTGCGCCAGGTTGAAGACAGCGAGCTTTCTGTTCACGACACCCTGCCGATCCTGCAGGCGATGGACAAACTTGATCTGGGCCGCGCTCACGTCGATATCGGCAAGTTGGCGGTCAAGTTCAAAGAGGAAGGCGGTGACCTGACCGAGTTCCTCAAGCGTGAAATCGGTCCGGTAGTTGGCCAATACGCCGCTCAGTCCGAAGAAGACGCCCACAACGATACCAAGGATGTGGTTCTGTACGGCTTTGGCCGTATCGGCCGTCTGCTGGCGCGTATCCTGATCGAGAAAGCCGGTGGTGGTAACAACCTGCGCCTGCGCGCGATTGTTGTACGTCAGGGTGGTGCAGAGAACGATCTCGAGAAGCGTGCGAGCCTGCTTCGCCGCGATTCCGTACACGGACCGTTCGATGGCACCATTACCGTCGATGAAAAAGAATCAGCCCTGATTGCCAACGGCAACTACATCAAGGTGATCTACTCTGACGGTCCGGACAAGGTAGATTACACCGAATACGGCATCAACAACGCCATTGTGATCGACAACACCGGCAAGTGGCGTGACGAGGCCGGGCTTGGTCTGCACCTGAAGTCCAAGGGCGTCAGTCGCGTTATCCTGACTGCGCCGGGCAAGGGCGACATCAAGAACATCGTCTATGGTATCAACAACGACTGGATCACCAACGAAGACAAGATCCTGTCGGCGGCTTCCTGTACCACCAATGCCATCACCCCTGTGCTGAAAGCGATTGAGGATGAGTACGGCATTGAAGACGGTCACGTCGAGACAGTGCATTCCTACACCAATGACCAGAACCTGATCGACAATTACCACAAGGGAAGTCGTCGCGGACGCAGCGCTGCCCTGAACATGGTAATCACCGAGACAGGTGCCGCCAAGGCCGTTGCCAAGGCGCTGCCGGTGCTTAAAGGTAAGTTGACGGGCAATGCGATTCGCGTTCCGACGCCGAACGTGTCCATGGCGATTCTGAATCTCAACCTCAAGAAAGAGGTCGATGCGGAAGGTGTGAACGACTATCTGCGGGATATGGCGCTGCATTCAGAGCTCCAGAAGCAGATCGACTTCGTGAACTCGCCGGAAGTGGTTTCCACCGATTTCGTCGGTTCCCGTCATGCCGGTATCGTTGATGCGCAGGCAACCATCGCCAGCGGCAAGCGTCTGATCCTGTACGTCTGGTACGACAACGAGTTTGGCTATAGCGCTCAGGTTATCCGCGTGGTCAACCAGATGGCCGGCGTAAGTTACCCGATCTTCCCCAAACGTGCGAGAGACTGAGTCGATCGCGCCGATCTGGTGAAGTGAAGGTCCTGAAAACCCCGATGGCGAGTGCTGTCGGGGTTTTTGTTTTTATAGTCAGTGTCGTCGGGGTTTTTCGATGTCGACGTATAACCTGTTCCGAGTTCTGGTGGAAATAGGATTCCTTAATCTCTATAATTGGCGCGATTTTGGGTACGTCTGGCACTCCGTTTCTCATGGTTTTTCTGGGCCGCAGGTGTCGGGCGTTACGAATCCATTGAAAAGTTTCTGATGATTGGATGAGGCTAATGATCAAGATCAAAAAAGGCCTGGATCTTCCCATCAGCGGCGCTCCCGAACAGACCATTACAGACGGCAAACCCGTTCGCCACGTGGCGTTGATCGGTTTTGACTACATCGGCATGAAGCCGACGATGGCTGTGAAAGAGGGAGACCGTGTCAAGCGCGGTACGCTGCTGTTCACGGACAAGAAGACCGAAGGCGTTCGTTATACCTCACCCGCCGCCGGCGTGGTGAAAGAGATTAACCGTGGTGAGCGTCGTGTGTTCCAGTCGATCGTTATCGAAATCGATGGCGATGAGGCTGAGACCTTTGCGCGCTACAGCGACGCGGATCTTGCCGGCCTGGAACGCCAGCAGGTGGTAGACAATCTGGTGGAATCCGGGCTTTGGACGGCGTTCAAGACGCGGCCTTACAGCAAGGTTCCCGCGATTGACTCCGCGCCCAACTCCATTTTCGTGTCGGTCATGGACACCAATCCGCTGGCAGCGGACCCGACGGTCATCATTGGCGAGAACAGTCAGGCATTTGAAAACGGCCTCAAACTGCTTACCAAGCTGACTGCAGGCAAAGTCTTTGTTACCGGCAAGCCAGGATCCAACGTGGCGGTTCCCAAGACCGACGCCGTTGAAGTCCACCAGTTCGATGGCAAGCATCCTGCGGGTAATGTTGGTACCCACATCCATCATCTGGACCCGGTATCCGGCAGCAAGACCGTCTGGAGTATCAATTACCAGGACGTCATCGACATCGCCAAATTGTTTGAATCCGGCGAAGTGCCGGTAGAGCGTATTGTCGCGATCGGTGGCCCCAAGGCTTTGAAGCCGCGCCTGGTGCGTACCCGCCTGGGTGCCAGCCTCGAGGAGCTTCTGGACGGCGAAGTTGCCACGGATTGCGAGGTCCGCGCGATTTCAGGTTCCGTGTTCGGTGGTCGCCGTGGCGATGGCCCCTGCGCTTACCTTGGCCGCTTTGCCAATCAGGTATCCGTGCTTGAAGAAGGCAACAAGCGTGAGTTCATGGGCTGGTTGTCTCCGGGCCCGAACCGCTTCTCGGTGCTGAACATATATCTGTCCAAGCTCGCCAGTGGCAAGCTTTTCAACTTCACCACCACGACCAACGGTAGTGAGCGGGCAATGGTCCCGGTTGGCGCTTACGAGCAGATCATGCCTCTGGATATCCTGCCGACGCAGTTGCTGCGTTCACTGATTGTCGGTGACACAGAGATGGCACAGAAGCTTGGTGCGCTGGAGCTGGATGAAGAAGATCTGGCGCTGTGCACATTCGTGTGCCCGGGCAAATATGAATATGGTCCGATTCTCCGCGAGAACCTGACCCGAATCGAGATCGAGGGCTAATACGATGGCTATCAGACAGTTTCTCGATGGAATCGAGCATCACTTTGAAAAGGGTGGCAAGTACGAGCGCTGGTACGCGCTGTATGAGGCCGTGGATACCATTTTCTACACTCCCGGCAAGGTAACCTCAACCACCGCCCATGTGCGTGACGGCGTTGACCTCAAGCGCATCATGATCACGGTATGGCTGTGTACTTTCCCGGCGATGTTCTTCGGTATGTGGAACATCGGCTATCAGGCCAACAGTTTCCTGGCATCTAACCCGGATGCCATGGTCGCTGACGGCGGCCTGCGTACTGCCTTTATCCAGGCGCTTGCAATTACCGGCGCCGGTGCCGGCGTATGGGATAATTTCGTGTACGGCATGGCTTACTTCGTGCCCATTTACTTCGTGACCTTCGTGGTTGGCGGTTTCTGGGAAGTCCTGTTTGCCACTGTGCGTCGTCACGAAGTGAACGAAGGCTTCTTCGTTACATCTGTACTCTTTGCACTGATCTGCCCGCCCACCATTCCGCTCTGGCAGGTGGCCCTGGGTATCACCTTCGGTGTCGTCATCGGTAAAGAAGTATTCGGAGGTACTGGCAAGAACTTCCTGAACCCGGCTTTGACCGGTCGTGCGTTCCTGTACTTTGCCTATCCGGCGCAGATTTCCGGTGACACCGTCTGGACCGCGGTTGATGGTTTCAGTGGCGCAACTGCGCTGAGCTGGGCTGCAAGTGGCGGCCTGGAAGCCCTGGAAGCGCAAATTGGCTGGATGAGCGCCTTCATGGGCACCATTCAGGGCTCCATGGGTGAGACCTCAACGCTTGCGGTACTGATCGGCGGTCTGATTCTGCTGGCTATGAAAATCGCCAGCTACCGGATTGTCGGTGGTGTGCTGATCGGCATGATCGGTATGTCCCTGTTGCTGAACATTATCGGTTCTGAAACCAATCCGATGTTCGCCATTCCGGCGCACTGGCATCTGGTCATGGGCGGATTCGCCTTCGGCATGATGTTTATGGCAACGGATCCGGTTTCTGCGGCAATGACCAACACCGGCCGCTGGTGCTTCGGTATTCTGGTGGGCGTGATGACGGTTCTGATCCGCGTGATCAACCCGGCCTTCCCGGAAGGCATCATGCTGGCCATCCTGTTCGCTAACCTGTTCGCGCCGCTGATGGACCATTATGTGGTTCAGGCCAACATCAAACGGAGGCTTGCTCGTGGCTAAAGCTAAAGAAACTGTCTCCCGTACGCTGATCGTTGCGCTGGTGCTGAGTATTGTATTCTCCGTCGTGGTCTCCACGGCGGCGGTTCTGCTTCGCCCGGCCCAGATCCAGAACCAGAACCTGGATATCAAGACCAACATTCTGTCTGCCGCTGGCATGCTGGAGTCTGGCTCCAGCGCTGAGCAGATCGAAGAGGCGTTTGCGCGTTTTGACGTCCGGCTGGTCGATCTGGATACAGGTGAATTCGTCGAGCCTTCCGACGTGGGTGTCCAGGACCCCATGAAGTACGACATGTACAAGGCCGCTTCGGACCCTCAGATGTCCACCAACATTCCGTCTTCTGAAGACAAGGCCGGTATCAAGCGCCGTCCGAATGTTGCCAAGGTCTACACCATGAGCGAGAACGGCCAGATCAACCGCGTGGTTCTTCCGATCCACGGCTACGGTCTCTGGTCTACCCTTTACGGCTTCATTTCCCTCGAGGGCGATCTGAACACCATTGAAGGTCTGGGCTTCTATGCGCACGCAGAAACCCCGGGTCTTGGCGGTGAGGTGGACAACCCGCGCTGGAAGCGCCAGTGGGTTGGTAAAGAGGTCTACAACGAAGACCGTTCGGAACCCCAGGTGCGACTGGTCAAGGGCGGCGTCAGCGCCGATGCCCAGGATAAGGAGCACAAGGTTGATGCTCTCTCTGGTGCGACCCTGACAAGCCGTGGCGTTGAACAATTGGTCAACTACTGGATGGGCGACCGCGGGTACGCGCCGTTCCTGCAAAAACTTCGTGAAGGGGAGGTCTGATCATGGCAGATGCATCAGCCAAACAGGTTCTCTTCGAACCGATCTTCAGCAATAACCCGATTGCCCTGCAGATTCTGGGCATCTGTTCAGCGCTGGCGGTAACCACCAGCATGAACGTCACTCTGGTTATGTGTATGGCGGTTATCGCCGTTACCGCATTTTCCAACCTGGCCGTGTCTCTGGTACGCACACAGATCCCGGGCAGCATCCGGATCATCGTGCAGATGACCATCATCGCCTCTCTGGTAATTGTGGTTGACCAGGTGCTCAAGGCCTATGCCTATGAGATCTCCAAGCAGCTTTCGGTGTTCGTTGGCCTGATCATCACCAACTGCATCGTCATGGGCCGCGCAGAAGGTTTCGCCATGAAGAACGGCCCCTGGCTGAGCTTCCTGGATGGCGTTGGTAATGGCCTCGGCTACTCCGTACTCCTGATCTTCGTTGCCTTTTTCCGCGAGCTTCTGGGTGCCGGCTCCCTGTTCGGTGTATCCCTGATGCCGGTAGTCAACGAAGGTGGCTGGTACATTCCGAACGGTCTGTTGCTGCTGCCGCCGAGCGCGTTCTTCATTATCGGCCTGGCCATCTGGGGTCTGCGGACCTGGAAGCCGGAGCAGGTTGAAGAGCCGGACTATAAAATGTCCCGCCATGTCGCCAAGGAGGCTTTCTGATGGAACATTATATCAGCCTGATTCTGAAGGCTATTTTCGTTGAGAATATGGCTCTGGCCTTCTTCCTGGGGATGTGTACATTCCTGGCTATCTCCAAGAAGATCGAGGCGGCGACGGGTCTCGGTATTGCCGTGGTGGTGGTACTGACCGTAACCGTGCCGGTGAACAACCTGCTGTACAACAGCATTCTGCGGGAAGGGGCCCTGGACTGGGCAGGCCTGCCCAACGTAGACCTGAGCTTTCTCGGCTTGCTGACGTATATCGGTGTAATCGCGGCTATTGTCCAGATCATGGAAATGGTTCTGGACAAGTATATCCCGGCGCTCTACGCCGCTCTGGGTGTGTTCCTGCCACTGATCACGGTGAACTGCGCCATTCTGGGTGCTTCGCTGTTCATGGTGGAGCGTGACTACACCTTTGGCGAGAGTGTGGTGTATGGCTTCGGCGCCGGCCTCGGCTGGGCTCTGGCCATCATTGCCCTGGCGGGTATCCGCGAGAAACTCAAGTACAGTGACGTTCCGGAAGGCCTCCGTGGCCTGGGTATCACCTTCATTACTGTTGGTCTGATGTCCCTGGGCTTCATGTCCTTCTCCGGTATCTCACTGTAATTCACCCGGTGATTCGGTTTAACGAAAAGGCGAGACCATGAATACAGAAATTATTCTCGGCGTGGTCATGTTCACCGTTATCGTTCTGGCCCTGGTCGCAGTGATTCTTGCGGCCCGGTCCAGGCTGGTAAGCACCGGTGACGTGACCATTGAGATCAACGATGATCCTGAACACACGCTGAAGACCGAAGCCGGCGGCAAGCTGCTCGGTACCCTGGCAAACAGCGGTATTTTCCTGTCCTCTGCCTGTGGGGGCGGTGGTACCTGCGCACAGTGCAAATGCAAGGTGCTGGAAGGCGGCGGTGCCATGCTGCCAACGGAGAAGACCCACTTTACCAACCGTGAAGAGAAAGAAGGCTGGCGTCTGTCCTGCCAGGTTCCTGTGAAACAGGACATGAAGGTTGAAGTGCCGGAAGAGTTCTTCGGCGTCAAGAAGTGGGAATGCGAGGTTATCTCCAACCACAACGTGGCTACCTTCATCAAGGAGCTGGTGCTCAAGCTGCCCGAAGGCGAGGAAGTGGACTTCCGGGCCGGCGGTTATGTTCAGCTCGAGTGCCCTCCCTACGAGATCGACTTCAAGGATTTCGATATCGAGGAAGAGTTCCACGAAGACTGGGACAAGCACAACATCTGGCGTTACAAGGCGATTAACAAGGAAGAGACCATCCGGGCCTATTCCATGGCGAACTACCCGGAAGAGAAGGGTGTTCTCAAGTTCAACATTCGTATCGCCACGCCGCCTCCGGGCACCGATCACCCGCCGGGCATCATGTCCAGCTACGTCTTCAACCTGAAGCCGGGTGACAAGGTAACCGTGATGGGGCCGTTCGGTGAGTTCTTCGCCAAGAAGACCGATGCTGAAATGGTGTTCATCGGCGGCGGTGCCGGTATGGCGCCCATGCGTTCTCATATCTTCGATCAGCTCAAGCGCCTGAACTCCAAGCGCAAGATCAGCTTCTGGTATGGCGCTCGGAGCGTCCGCGAGATGTTCTACGTGGAAGATTTCGACGGGCTGCAGGAAGAGAATGAAAACTTCGAGTGGCACGTTGCGCTCTCCGACGCGCTGCCCGAGGACAACTGGGAAGGGCCGACTGGCTTTATCCATAACGTGTTGTACGAAAACTATCTGAAGGACCACCCGGCTCCGGAAGACTGTGAGTACTACATGTGTGGGCCCCCAATCATGAACGCTTCCTGCATCAAGATGCTCAAGGATCTTGGTGTTGAGGATGAAAACATCATGCTGGATGACTTTGGAGGCTAAGCAGTCCTGATGACATCCCGCATGGTACGACCCGCCAGGGTGGCCCTGGCCAGCGCTTTTACAGCGCTGGTCTTTGCCGTTCTGGCGGGTTGTTCGTTTCAGCCAGAAGAAAAAATCTGGGAAATCTCCGGCCCCGTGTTCGGCACCAGCTACCACATCAATGTCGTATTGACCGAGGATCCGGAGAAGCTCGAAACTCTGGCCAGTGGCATCGATGGGGTGCTTGAAGACGTCGATGCATCAATGTCGACCTGGCGCGATGATTCTGAGCTGTCCCTTTTCAACCAACGGAACGATCAGTCCGAATGGATTCCCGTTTCAGCCGGGTTGTTTGAGGTGCTCCAGAAAGCCCGGGAGATCTCCTCGATGACTGGCGGCGCTTTTGACGTAACCATCGGTCCGGTTGTGAATCTATGGGGTTTCGGGCCCCAGGCAAGGCCGGAACAGGTGCCGTCGGAAGAATCGCTTGCCATGGCTCTTGCCGCCACTGGCTACGAAAAGCTTGAACTGCGGGCAGATCCGCCCGCCGTGCGCGCGACACCACCGCAATACGTGGATCTTTCGGCGATTGCCAAGGGCTACGGAGTGGATGCGGTAGCCCGTTTCCTGGAAAACGAGGGTATCGAGGCTTATCTGGTGGAAATTGGCGGCGAGGTTCGGGTAAACGGCCGCAAACCGGATGGCAGCACCTGGCGACTGGCCATCGAGCAACCGGTGTCTGAGGGGCGCGAGGTGAACCGGGTTGTGGCGCTGGAATCGCGTGCTATGGCAACATCGGGTGACTATCGTAACTATTACGAATCGGAAGGGCGTCGCTATTCCCATACAATAGACCCTGAAACCGGTAAACCGATTGCGCACAGGCTGGCGTCGGTAACCGTTATCGCAGACGACTGTATGACAGCGGACGCCCTTGCGACCGGCTTTAACGTGATGGGCTATGAGCAGGCCAATGAGCTTGCGGTGAGGGAAAACATCCCGGCCTATTTTATTGTCAGGACGGAAGAGGGCTTCGAGACACACCAGACGCCGGCTTTTTCGTCCTACGTGACTCAATGAGGGGAGGGCAATATGGGTACCTTTCTTTTGGTTCTGTTTATTGTAGTGCTGCTGGTTGCAGCTATGTCCATCGGCGTAATTCTGGGCCGCAAGCCCATCAGTGGAACCTGCGGCGGGATTGGCGCGCTCGGTATCAGCCAGTCCTGTGATATCTGCGGCGGCAACACCCAGAAATGCGAAGAAGAAAATGAGCGATTGGCCAACGAGGGCAAAGAGCCCGAGGCTTTGGCTTACGACGCCAGCAATACCAGCAAGCACTGATCTGTTTCTGATAATTACAATCAACTTTTCACGACGTAGATAAGGAGTCACTGCGCGCATGGCAGAACATCATTACGACGTCGTCGTTATCGGCGCCGGCCCGTCCGGCGAAGGCGCGGCGATGAATGCGACGAAACATGGCAAACGTGTCGCGATCATCGAGGACAAGCCTACCGTCGGCGGGAACTGCACTCACTGGGGCACCATCCCTTCCAAGGCGCTGCGCCACTCCGTCAAACAGATCATCACCTTCAACACCAATCAGATGTTCCGGGATATCGGGGAGCCCCGCTGGTTCTCCTTTCCCCGGGTACTTCAGAACGCCCAGAAGGTCATTGGCAAGCAGGTCAAGCTCCGAACCCAGTTCTATTCCCGCAACCGGGTGGATCTGATCAACGGGCGGGCTTTTTTCATCGACCAGAACCGTATTGAGGTCCGTGGCAGCAAGTCCTCCGAGACCCTTCACTTCAAGCAGGCGATTATCGCCACAGGGTCCAGGCCCTATCTTCCGCCAGATGTGGATTTCCGGCACCACCGTATCTACAACTCGGACACCATCCTGAACCTGTCCCATACTCCCAGAACCCTGATTATCTATGGCGCGGGCGTTATCGGCTCAGAATACGCGTCGATTTTTGCAGGGTTGGGCGTGAAGGTGGATCTGATCAACCCGGGTAGCCGGCTGTTGTCGTTCCTGGATGACGAAATTTCCGATGCCCTGAGTTACCACCTGCGCAATAACGGCGTCCTAGTGCGCCACAACGAGCAGTACGAGTCGGTTGTGGGTGATGACCACGGCGTAGTGCTGTCGCTGCAGTCCGGCAAGAAAATCCGTGCGGATGCATTCCTCTGGTGCAACGGGCGCAGTGGCAACACTGAGAAGCTTGGGCTGGAGAACATCGGCCTGGTGCCCAACGGTCGGGGTCAACTGGCGGTTGATGAGCACTACCGCACCGAGGTGGAGAATATCTACGCGGCGGGTGATGTGATCGGCTGGCCGAGTCTGGCAAGCGCGGCTTATGACCAGGGCCGTTCGGCGTCTTCAGACATTGTTGATGACGAGTACTTCCGCTTTGTGTCCGATGTGCCGACCGGGATCTACACCATTCCGGAAATCAGTTCCGTGGGGAAAACCGAGCGTGAACTGACTGAAGCCAAGGTGCCTTACGAGGTTGGACAGGCGTTCTTCAAGGATCTGGCCCGCGCGCAGATCACCGGAGAAGCGGTAGGCATGCTGAAAATCCTGTTCCACCGGGAGACCCGCCAGATTCTGGGTATCCACTGTTTCGGTGACCAGGCCGCAGAAATCGTTCACATCGGCCAGGCGATCATGAATCAGGAAGGAGAGGCCAACTCTCTGAACTACTTCATCAATACCACGTTCAATTACCCGACCATGGCGGAAGCCTACCGGGTTGCCGCATTGAATGGCCTGAATCGAATTTTCTAGGCTGCTACAGAAAACGGGGTCCGGGGAAAGCATTCCTCCGACCCCGTTTTCTTTTGATTCAATTTTTTGCTCTCAACCCGCCGAGACGGCCTCCTGGTTCGGGGTAACTCCGTCCTGACTCTGGGGGAGCGACAGCGCCGATCTGGCCCGATTATCGAAAAACATGCGTGTGCTTGTTGGATAATCGGTGATGATGCTGTCCACCCCCATCGCTTCCAGTTGCAACATGTCGTGAATCCGGTTCACTGTCCAGGTGGACACATGCATACCCCTGCGATGGGCCTGTTCAACCAGCATTTTGGAGCACAGCTTCCAATTGATGCAGAGGTAGTCACAGCCAAGCCGGTTTGCCATGCTCAGTGGCCGTGGAAACTTTCGTTCCGCTACGAGGCCGATGCGGATGTTTGTGTTCCGCCTACGGATCTGTTTCAGGATCCAGGTATCTGACGAGGTTATCGCCACCGTCTGGTAAAGGTTGCGACGCTGGATCACCTCGGTCAGCCGATTGCTCAGGATGTTCAGCCGCTGACGCGTATCCTTCTTGACCTCCAGTTGCAGGTGTTCGATGTCGTCGAACTGATCGAGAAGGTCTTCCAGGGCGGGGATCCCTGTAGGTTTGGGCCAGGAGCTGGTGTTACGACGAGCGTCCATGGCTGCAAGTTCGGCCGCTGTGTACTGGCTGATGCTGCCTTTCTGACTGGTGGTGCGGTCTACTGAAAGGTCATGCACAAGAACCGGCTTGCCGTCCTTTGAGAGCACCAGATCCAGCTCGAAATGCCGGATACCGTGCCGATGAGCATGAACAAATCCCGGGAGGGTGTTTTCCGGGGCTTCTCCCTTTGCGCCTCTGTGTCCGTAGACAATCATTCCGCTGCGTCATCCTTCAGGCGTTGATAAATGGCCTGGCGCTTCTTCCAGGTATCATGGCAAAGGCGAATATCTTCCAGGTAGGCCGGCAATTCTTGCATGAGAAGCGCCTGGGGCCCATCTACAAGCGCCTTTTCCGGTTTGGGGTGGAAGTCCACCAGCACCATGTTGGCGCCCGCTATCACGCCCTGTGCGGTGGCGTGCATGACATCCAGAATTCCGTCTGGAGACTGTTCGCGGCTGCCAACCGAGTGGGACGGGTCTACGCACACCGGCATACGGGTGAGCCGTTTTACCGCAGGCACATGGGCAAAATCCACCATGTTCCGATGCGGCTGCCCAGCTTCGGTTTTCATGCCTCTCAGGCAGAAAATAACATTCGCGTTGCCCTCGCTGGCGAGGTACTCCGCGGCGTTGAGGGATTCGTTCAGGGTAATCCCGAAGCCGCGCTTGAGGAGTACCGGGTAGGTGCTCTGGCGGCCGATGGCCTTCAGTAGTTCAAAGTTCTGGGTGTTTCGGGTACCGACCTGCAGCATGACGCCGGTGGGTCTGCCCAGTTTCTCCAGGCAGGTGTCGATTTCCTCGATGTGGCTCTCGTGGGTGATCTCCATGGCGATCACCTTGATACCGTGCTTGCCAGCCTTCTCGAACACCCAGGGCAGGCAGCCCTTGCCGTGCCCCTGGAACGAGTAGGGGTTGGTGCGCGGCTTGTAGGCGCCCATCCGGGTGCAGACTTCGCCGTTGTCCTCAAGGGCCTGCATCATCATTTCGACGTGCTCGGGCACATCGACCGCGCAAAGGCCGGCAAAAATGTTCAGATTGGACTGGTTGAACTCGACACCGTTGTAGGTGAAACCGCTTTGCCGGCGATCATCCCGGTGACGGCCCAGAATACGGTAGTCTTCCGAGATACGAATCGCCCGTTCAACCGCTGGCAAGGCCTCAATCTCTTCCTTGTTCAGGGGTTTGGTATCCCCAAGCAGATAGATTTCGGTCAACCTCTGGGTGGCACCCTGGACCTCGTGAACCCGAACCGTGACGTTCGGGAGATTCTCGAGGTAGTGCATGGTCTGCCTGTATTCCTCGCTGTCCAGGGAGGTATTGGGATGAAGAATCGCTAGCATGCTGTCTCCTTTCAAGAACCGGCGTTTTGCGCCCGGTGCCGCGCCTGCATGAACTCCCGGTGATTAAGATGCAGCAGGTCTGCCATGCGGCGAATAAGATGTTCTTCGTATTTGTCGATGCGACCGTCGGCAAAAGCCACGCGCCAGATACTTTCAAGCAGGGCCTGCTTGCCTTCCTGGTCGAGGTGCTCGTTGATCTGGCCGGTAAATTCATAGAGTGATGTGGCATCGTCTGCGTGGTTCAGCGCATCCTGCAGAATTTCCTCTGCTTCGGCCCGGGTGACCTGGTGCGCTTTCACAGCCCCGTCGACAATGGCCTGTAGCTCGCGTTCGTCCTCGTGCTGGTCGATCCGTGAAACCTGAACCATCAACGCGGTTGCAGCCACGGCCAGTTGGTGAGAATCCGGTTTCTCGCTCTCAGCTTCCGGTGCCGCAAAGAGTTTTTTCAGGCTCTCGATCATGATCGGACAATCCCACTCCTGTGTTTGGTTTCAGGCCCGGTTTCAGGCGGCCCTGGCGAGCTGCCGAACCCGGTTTTCCAGTTCTATCTGGTCGGCTGTGAACCGGCGAATGCCATCGGCCAGCTTTTCGGTCGCCATGGCGTCCTCGTTGGACTCCCAACGGAACAGCCTTTCGTCAATGGTGCCAAACTGATCCGGTGAGCTGGCGGTATCAGCCACCAGACGACGAGGCAGGTCGCCCTGGTCGTCCTGCAACTCCTGCAGCAAGGCCGGGCTGATGGTCAGGCGGTCGCAACCGGCCAGCATCTCGATTTCGCCGGTATTTCTGAAGCTCGCGCCCATCACCACCGTCTTGAAGCCGTTGGCTTTGTAGTAATTGTAGATGCGAGAGACGGACAGCACCCCGGGGTCTTCCGCCGCCGGGTAGCTGTCGCGGCCCGTGTTGGCCAGATGCCAGTCCAGAATACGACCAACGAACGGAGAGATCAGGAAGGCACCGGCCTGGGCGCAGGCGGCCGCCTGGATGAAGGAAAACAGGAGTGTCAGGTTGCAGCGAATGCCTTCCTTCTCCAGTTGCTCGGCAGCCCGGATACCTTCCCAGGTGGAAGCAATCTTGATCAGCACGCGACTGGTATCGACGCCCTGTTTGTCGTATAGCTCAATCAGGCGGCGGGCTCGCTCCAGCGTGCCGGCGGTATCGAAGGACAACCGGGCGTCGACCTCGGTGGATACCACACCGGGAATCAGGTTCAGGATTTCCCGGCCAGCGAGCACGGCCAGCATATCGGTGGCCATGGTTAACTGCTCGGCGTCTGAGCCGCCATGGCGGCGGGCTTCCGTCACAGCCTTGTCCAACATGGGACGATAAGCATCGGAAGCGGCCGCCTTGAGGAGCAGGGATGGGTTGGTGGTGGCATCTTCCGGCCGCCACTTTGCAATGGCTTCGATATCGCCGGTATCCGCCACTACCGTGGTCATGGTTTTCAGTTGGTCGAGCTTGCTGGTCATTCGTCCTGTCGTCCCGGTTGATCTGTTATTGGTGCGCCCGAATCCCGGGCGCTGGCTATACGCCTACAATAACGGGCTGCTCTGACAGGAACAAGACAACAAAAGGTATGGGGGCAATTGCCTGCGGTTAAGCTTCGGCAATCTCCGGCATTGACGGTTCACGCACCTTTTCCAGCGCGGTCTCGATAACTTCCAGGCCCGCGCCGGTTTTGTGGGCGTTCTCACTGATGTAGCGACGGAACTGCCGGCCACCGGGCTGGCCGTGGAACAGGCCCAGCAGGTGTCGGGACATGTGGGTGAGGTATACGCCCCGCTCGAGTTCGCTCTGGATGAACGGAAGCATGGCCCGAAGCGCCTGATGCCGGGTTTCCACCGGCGCTGCCTCCCCGAAAAACTCCGGATCGACACCTGCCAGCAGCCAGGGGTTGTGGTAGGCCTCCCGGCCCAGCATCACGCCGTCGGTATGCCGCAGGTGCTCGTGGCATTCATCGAAGGTCTTTATACCGCCGTTGATGATGATCTCCAGGTGCGGGTATTTCGCTTTCAGCCGATATACCCAATCGTATTTGAGCGGTGGGACTTCACGGTTTTCCTTGGGGCTCAGGCCTTCAAGGATCGCGATTCGGGCATGCACGATAAACGTCCGGCAACCCGCATCAGACACTTTTTCCACGAACTCGCAGAGATCGTCCCAGGACTCCCGGCCATCAATACCGATCCGATGCTTCACAGTGACCGGCAGGTCGGTTGCCTCAATCATGGCCCGAACGCCCTCCGCCACCTTGTCGGGGTGGCCCATCAGACAGGCGCCAATCATGTTGTTCTGCACCCGATCGCTGGGGCAACCGACGTTCAGGTTGACCTCATCGAACCCGTATTGCTGGGCCAGCCTGGCGCAGTGCGCCAGTTCGCCGGCATCACTGCCGCCAAGCTGAAGGGCCAATGGGTATTCGGCCTCATCGTGGCGCAGAAAACGTGCGGTGTCGCCGTGGATCAGCGCTCCGGTGGTGACCATCTCAGTGTAGAGTAGAGTGTGTCTGCTGAGCTGGCGCGCCAGATAACGGTAGTGGCTGGTGGTCCAATCCATCATCGGGGCCACGCAGAAGCGGCGGGAGAGGCCCGGTTCGGTCATTGCGGCGGCTTGTGATGGTATTGCTGGCATTGCGGTTACCTGATCGACTGATTGGCTGGTGCAGCTAATCATTACGTTGCTGTTTGGGCCCTAGTTTAACAGGGTTGCCCAGCAGATTTCCGTAGGGCTTTGGCGAAATGCCCAAGTTACCCCATGCCTCAAAGGATAAGCCGGCGAGAGTGGCGATTGAGGTCTCTAAAAACGTTGCGCGTTGGGCTCATATATTCAATAGCTATTACATCTTGTCGTGGAACAGACCATATAACCCATGGGAAACTGCCAATCCTTTGTTCGGCAATGAAAAGATAAAGGAAAGTTATCTTGACCAAATCCATTTTCATCACCGGCGCAGGTGCCGGAATTGGCCTTGAAACAGCACGCCTGTTCGCGTCAAAAGGCTGGTTTGTCGGTGCGGCAGACCGAGACCCGAGGGCGCTGGAAAATCTGCAGGCCGAACTGGGTGAGGAAGTATGCTCCACTCATGTCGTCGATGTGACTGATGAAAAGGCTGTCGCTGAGGCCCTGTCAGAATTCGCAGAATTAACCGGGGGAACCATCGATGCACTGCACAACAACGCCGGCATTTTGAGAGTAGGTCCGTTTGAAAGCATCGCCATTCAAGACCATCGTGCGATCGTTGAAATCAATGTGATTGGCCTGATGAATGTTCTGTACGCAGCTTTTCCCTACCTCAAGGCTGCCTCCGGTGCAGTGGTTGTGAACATGAGTTCTGCTTCAGCGGCTTATGGTACACCGGATTTCGCCTCCTATTCCGCCAGCAAGCACGCGGTGAGAGCCATGACCGAGGCCCTCGATATCGAATGGCAAGCTCATGGCATTCGCGTCTGCGATCTGATGCCCCCCTTTGTGAACACGGGGATGGTTCAGGCCAACGTCGGAGGGTCGCGTTTGTTTGATAGCCTGGGCGTTAATCTGGCGCCGTCTGAAGTTGCCGCCGAGGTCTGGAAGCAGGTCGCTTCGCCTCAACTTCATAGAGCGGTTTCCGGTCAGTTCAAGATCCTATGGCCAATTGCCCGCTCGGCGCCCACGGCAGTGACCCGTGCTGTGATGAAAAAACTGCGGCGGAGTTCATAGATATGCCTCTGATGGTGCAGGCCCTGCTGCCCGTATTTGTCCTGATCATGCTCGGGCATGTGTTCCGGCGTATTGATTTTCCCGGTGGCGATTTCTGGCCGCAGGCGGAGCGCTTTACCTACTACGTGCTGTTCCCGGCCATGCTTGTTTTCAAGCTGGGGCAGGCGCGGTTGCCGGCTTCCGCCTATGGCGATATTGCCTTGCTGATCGGGGCCATGCTGATCGCGATGACGTTGGTTCTGGCATTTGCCCAATGGTTCTGGCGCTGGTCCGGTCCGGTCTTCTCGTCGGTTTACCAGGGGGCAATCCGGTTCAATTCCTATGTGGGGCTGGCGGCTGGCGGCATGCTGTTGGGCGATCAGGGGCTGTCGCTGACGGCAATTGCAGTGGCCATCATGGTGCCGTTGCTAAATTTGCTCTGCATACTGATGTTTTCGCTGGTGGCCGCGGAAGGGCCGGTGAGATTGGTGCCGGTGTTCAAGGCGATTGTGACCAATCCATTGATCGTAGGCTCGGTGATTGGCGTGGTCTGGAGTTTCTTCGAAATCGGATTCCATCCGCTGATCGGCGGCATTCTCGAGCCGCTCAGTAACCTGGCGTTGCCGATGGGGCTGATGACGGTCGGTGCCGGGCTTCAATTGAAAGCCCTGCGAGGTGCGTCCCTGCCATTTATTGTCGCGTCTACGTTGAAGCTGATCGGGTTTCCGATGATGACCGCCGGACTGGCAATGTTGCTGGGGCTCGAAGGAATGCTGGTGCAGGTGGCGGTTCTATTGGCAGCGCTACCCACGGCCACCTCTGCCTACATCCTGGCGCGGCAACTGGGTGGTGATGCCCCCTTGATGGCGGGCATCATCAGTGGCCAGACCTTGCTGGCCATCGTCACCATTCCGTTAATGCTCAGTATCCTCTGGTAGGCAGTTGAGTACCGCGTCGACAATGCTGTGCTGGAAGTTGTTGTAGCCCTGGGCCGTTGCCTCGATATCGGTGGCAAGGGGGTCCCAGGTGCTGAAGGTGACGTTCAAATTCTCCGTGATCGAACGCCACCACTGCCGGTTAAACTGCGGTTCGGTCAGCAGGCATGGGTGGTTGGCGTTGCGTAGTTTTTCCTGCACCTCCGCGATATGCCGTGCCCCCGGCGACAGCTCCGGGTTCAGGGTCAGAACGCCCTCGAGTTTGAGTTCATAGTGTTCGGCAAACCGGGTAAAGGCGTCGTGATAGGCGAACAGGCTGATGTCGTGGGCCGGTGCAAGGCGGTCGCGAATATTGGCATCGGTCTCTCGAACGCTGGCTTTGAACAGCTCGAAATTCTCGTTTAACGCGCCAGCGTCAACACCTTCCAGTTTTGAGAGAGCATCGCGGACCGTCCCGGCCATTTCGATGGCCAGTTCGGGATCCAGCCAGATGTGCGGGTCTTCGCCGTCTCCGTGATCATGGCCGTGTCCATGCCCCTCGTTGTGGTGCTCTTCCTTCTTGGTCTGCTCTTCATGAGCATGGCCATGGTGATCGTCCGCGTGGTCGTCGTGGGCGTGTTCATCGTGGGTAACTTCTGCGGGTTCGTCTTCGGCATCCATGAGCGCGACCGTTCGACCACTGAATTCTTGCCCGGCCAGGAGGCGATTAAGGAAGGTTTCCATGTCGGGCCCGACCCAGAAAATCACGTCGGCGTTTTCCAGTGCCCGACGCTGGGATGGCTTCATGGTGTAGTTGTGGGGGCTGGAGCCAGGTGGAACCAGGGTGGTCGTCTGCATGTCGTCCGTTGCGATGGCGCTGACAATCAGTTCAACCGGTTTGATGGAGGTAACGATACGGGTCTCGGCTTGAAGTGCGCCGCTGATCAAAAGGGTGCCGGCACCGAGTGCCAGAGAAAGTGCTTTTCCGGGAACGCGCATGATAGATGAGATCCTGCAATGCCATTGTGTAATGTTATAATGTAACAAGTTGGTGTGGGGTCGGCAAAAGAAACTTTCTACTGGCAGTCTATGGTGCGCCTGTTAACTTGCTGATCATGCGAAACCTGACGATGGCCGGTATAATGCCCGCTTTACAAAACGGCCACCGATTTTTCAGGAAGGTTTCATGACTGTACGTACCCGAATTGCTCCGTCACCTACGGGTGACCCTCACGTTGGTACCGCCTACGTGGCCCTGTTCAACCTGTGTTTTGCCCGTCAGCACGGCGGGCAGTTCATCCTGCGTATCGAAGATACTGACCAGGCCCGCAGTACTGCGGAGTCCGAGCAGGACATTCTAAAGGCGCTTCGCTGGCTTGGTCTGAACTGGGACGAAGGCCCCGATGTCGGTGGTCCTCACGGCCCCTATCGCCAGTCCGAGCGCAAGCACTCCTACCGCCAGTATGCCGAGGACCTGGTCACGGCCGGGCATGCGTTTTACTGCTTCCGCACACCGGAAGAGCTTGAAGCCATTCGGGAAGAGCGCAAGGCTCAGGGCTTGAATCCGGGCATCAAGGGCGATCTGGAGTTGCCTGAAGATGAAGTGAAGCGCCGCCTTGATGCAGGCGAGCCATATGTGATTCGCATGAAAGTGCCCGATGAGGGCGTCTGCGAGATCGACGACATGCTTCGGGGCACCATTGAGATCGACTGGGCTCAGGTGGACTGCCAGATTCTGCTCAAGTCCGATGGCATGCCCACCTATCACCTGGCGAATGTGGTTGATGATCACCTGATGGAAATCACCCATGTTTTGCGGGGCGAGGAGTGGATCAACTCTGCGCCGAAGCACAAGCTGCTGTATCAGTATTTTGGCTGGGAGATGCCGGTGCTCTGTCACCTGCCGCTGCTGCGTAATCCGGACAAGAGCAAGCTGTCCAAACGCAAGAACCCCACTAGTATCAACTTCTATGAGCGCATGGGTTTTCTGCCGGAGGCTGTGACCAATTACCTGGGGCGTATGGGCTGGTCAATGCCGGACGAGCGGGAAAAGTTCACCCTGGACGAGATGATCGAGAATTTTGACATCCAGCGTGTTTCCCTTGGTGGCCCGGTGTTCGATGTAGAGAAACTTCGCTGGCTGAACGGCCAGTGGCTGCGTGAAGAGCTGACCGAAGAGCAGTTCATGGAGCGCATGCGCCAGTGGTGGTTCAACGAGGATGCCCTGCGTGCTCTGGTGCCCCACATCAAGGGCAGGGCAGAGGTATTTTCGGATGTGGCGCCCATGGCTCAGTTTATGTTCTCCGGTATGCTCAACCTGAAGCCGGAAGACTTTGCCCACAACAAACTGGAGGAAGCTCAGATCAAGCGGGTTCTGCAGTTTACATTGTGGAAGCTTGAAGCCCAGCGGCATTGGAGCAAGGAAACCATCTTCGCGGACATCAAGGCCCTGGCCAAGGCCATGGAGCTGAAGATGGGTGATTTCATGTTCTCTATCTTTGTGGCGGTGGCCGGTACGCCGAACTCCTGGTCCGTGATGGATTCCATGGCGCTTCTGGGCCCGGACATGACCCGTTCAAGGCTTCGGCATGCGCTGGAAGTGATGGGTGGCTTTTCCAAGAAAGAAACAAAGAAAGTGGAAAAGGAATACGCGGCTCTGGGTATTCATTGACCGCTTTGGTGAATTAATAAACGGCTCGAACAGGGATGTTCAGAAAACTGAAAAAAAGTGTGATTCAGAGGTTGACGCCCATAGGGCGGATCCTTAATATACGCAGCCGTTGAGGGGCCATAGCTCAGCTGGGAGAGCGCAACACTGGCAGTGTTGAGGTCGGCGGTTCGATCCCGCCTGGCTCCACCAATTTCTAGTCCCCTTCGTCTAGTGGCCTAGGACTCCGCCCTTTCACGGCGGCAACAGGGGTTCGAACCCCCTAGGGGACGCCAATTAGGCTTTTCGGTTTAGTCCACCGTAAAGCCATCAAAAAAACCGCCTTCGGGCGGTTTTTTTGTGCCTGTAAACCAGGGATCAGTAGAAAAGTTCTTCTGATCCCGTTTTCAGGACTTCAATCAACGCTCCGCAATGGCCCCTTTGCCAACACCTTCATAGGCCTTCACCCGGATGGTATCTGTCGCAAACTCCACCTTGAGCTTGTCAGCCATGTGGGCGGCAATCAGCTCCACCGTCGTGTCGGTATCCAGCATGTACACGCGCTCCTCTGGCAGGGTCAGCGCAAACTCGCCCTGGTTGGCTTCGTATTCGAAGGTCACATAGCGAACGCCGTCTTCACCCACATGCCGACGCACCACATCTTCTTCGGAACCCACGTAGATGTCGCGCCAGAGTTTCGCCCAGCGGCGTTCCAGGTCGTAATCGCGATGCCCGTTACGGTCGATACGGATCGGCGAACGGTGACCGTGGGCGATGCGCTGGCAGTTGCCCAGGTGTTTCTTCAGGCCGTGCACGTAGTGATAGTAGGCGCCGTCGATTTCTTCTTCCCGGAGGTTGATCTCCACGGAAATGACATTGGCGGGAAGCACCGCCTTGATTTCCTGTTCCAGCAGCGAGGCAACGGCTGATGGCACAACCCGGTCGGCGGACAGCCAGACGATGGCTTCGTCCGGCGACCGGTGAGTGATCTGGCTGCCATCGGTCAGCGACCAGTTGAAGGTGTCTGGCTCTTCCTCGTTCCATGACAATCCGTGGTAACCTCGGGGAATGACCAGGCGATGGTCCACTCGCTCATCAATGACCCGTTTGATGGTGCGTTTTACGTTGCTGAAGTCGAACACCATGCCCTGTTCGTCCAGCTCCCCGCCAAGCACCACATCCGCAATCCAGCTTTCACCCACCAACCCCCGGGTCGGGTCGAGGTAAGCGAAATCGATAACGGTCAGGTTGTCTACAAACAGATGGTTCATCAAATTTCCAGGCGGGTATGATTGATTGATGGCGGAATTCTAGCAAAAATCACCGAATACAGCAGTCTGGCGGATTCCCCGGGCTCCATTTCTTACTGTACGGGTTTCATCATCTTAAACTTCGAAAAGCTCAACGATCAGCAATTCCCGGTACTGGTACTGGCTGCCGGTGCCTCCAGCCGCCTTGGCCGGCCCAAAGCCCTGTTGCCTCTGGGCCCCCGGGATCCGGAGGTAACCGATTCCCGCAACCGTATTCTCCTGGATGCAGCCATTGGCCAGGGCCGAGTATTGAGCCCGGACGTCCGGGTTGTGTGCGGTGCCTGGTACCCCTTGATCCGCTTTCGTTGCCGACGCCAACCATCGGTATGGCTGAGAACGCCGGATTGGCAGCATGGGATTTCAGCGTCGCTGTCTGCAGGGCTTCGAAGCCTGGGGCCCGCTGCGAAAGGGGCTTTCGTTCTGGTGGCGGACCAACCGTTATTGGATCTGAACGCCCTTGAGGCTTTTGGCAAGGCCGCGCGCTATGTGCCGGATCAGCCGATTGCCGCAGATTATGGGGGGCGGCCGGGCGTGCCTGCCTACCTTCCACGCTGGCTCTGGCCTCTGGTGCTTGATCTGGAGGGGGATAAGGGCGCCGGGCAGCTGCTGGCAGAGATGCGGGCCACCCGGGTCGATATTCCGGGGGTCCACGACGATGTGGACACCCCGGCAGACTGGCGCAGAATCCGGGCGCTGCTTAGCCGAAAAGGCCTGACAGCCAGGCAATCCCGACGCTGAAGATCCCGAGGCTTACGGCAAGACCAATGGTGTAGACTCGAGAGGCTGCAGAACGCTGTTGGGCAACGAACAGATCGATTGTCCGCTGGGCAATGTCTTCAGCGGTTTCCCGGGAAATTTCGTGGGCCTGCTGAATGGCCTCGGATTGAAGGGTCTGCCAGAACTCGGTATCGATCGTCTGAACGCTGGTGATGTGATCTTTCAGCTCAGCCATATGATCGCTGGTAAAGCCGGAATTCTTTTTCAGCTCTTTCTTGAGAACTGCCAGCTCGCTGCCGAGGTTGAGATTGACTTCGGCGGCGACGTCGTCGCGCAGGCTTCTGGTTCGCTCCTCGACCATTTCAGTCACTGCGTTCAGGCGCTCCTCGATAGCCGCGTCCTGCTTGCTGCGAGACTCGTCCAGCGCGCGCTTCAGGTGGTCGAACTGTTCATCAAAGAGCGAGCTGAGCAGTTCATGCAGCCGATTGTTGATGTGGGTTTTGACCGCAGAACGGGCAATCTGCTCGATAAGCTCGCTGGTCAGGGGAACCACGTTGGCCTGAGGGTTACCACGACCGGCGGAATCGCCTGTTTTGGGAGACAGTTCCACCGAAGCATCCGCCGGGACGTTCAGTAATTCATCCTCGTCGACGTAGGCGGACGCTGATTCAGTGGGCGGTTCTGGCAGGGTTCCCCCTGTGACATCGCTGGCCAGCTGGTCCAGAACTTCTTTGAGTCCCTCGGTTTGTGGCGGCTTGGTCAGGATGTTGTAGACACCAAAGTTTCGCGCCTCTTCCATAAACGAGGACGATTTCTTGGATGTGCACATGATGATGGGAATGCTGGCGGTCTCCGGATTGCCCTTGATGGCCTTGGTGGCCTCAACGCCATTCATTCCGGGCATCAGATGGTCCATAAAGATGACATCCGGGCGGCCATGGCTGTTGAGGAAATCCAGGGCCTCTTCGGCCGAGCCAGCCATGTTGACTTCCATATCGCGACTCTCCAGCAGTTTGCTCAGGGCAAATCGTGCCACCTTGGAGTCATCTACCAGCAGAGCGTTTTTGATCGCCATGTCACTACCTCAATCGTTTACTGCAAACGCGTTTGTTATCGGGCTGCCGGGATTACCAGCCTTCCAGTTTCGGGCACTCTGTGGCCCGGTAGCTCTTGTCCCGATAACAGACACCGGGTTCAGTGGTTCGGGCAGTGAAAATCTCCCCTGCCGCCGTGGTCAGGCGCACCTGTCCGTAAGGCTCGCCATGACGGAAAGTGGCTTCGATTGAACTGCCGTTGGGGTTTTTCAGCAAACCCCTGCCATGAAACTTCCCTTCTATGTACTGACCTTCGTATTTCTTGCCACTGGCGAAGACCTCGGTTCCTGTGCCGTGGAAAGCGCCGTTGGAAAATTCGCCTTCGTAGTGCCTTCCATCGGGGTAAGTCAGTGTGCCACTGCCATGAAATTCGTTGTTCCGGAATCCGCCCACATAGAGCATGCCGTCCGCAGTGGTCAGGGAACCGTGGCCATTGAGTTGCCCGTCCTGCCAGTGTCCGGTCAGTATGTCTCCGTTTGCCAATGTCAGGGTGCCTTTGCCATTGAACTGGTCGGTCCGGAATTCGCCGGAGTACCTGGACCCGTCAGCGCTGCGCCATTCGCCTTCGCCCTCGCGTTGTCCGGCAGCCCAATCTCCCTCGTAGCGGCTGCCGTCTGGATACCAGACAGTGCCCTGGCCGTGGAATTCACCGTCCACAAAGTGGCCTTCGTAGCGCAGGCCGTCCGCATCCTGATAGGTGCCGTCACCGGTTTTCACACCGCCGACCCAGGTCCCGTCCCGGAAATTTACCGTGGTAAAGGCTTCCAGTTCGCCCACCAGGGTCATCTCGTTGCCGGCTTCAAGGGCCACGGTGCGATTCCAGGGCTTGAAGCCGGGCTTGCTGATAGTGACCTCATACCGGCCCGGATCCAGCTCCAGGTCCAGGCGAGTGGCGCCGTATTGCTTTCCGTTTATCGTCACCTGATCGCCGACCACATTGGAGCGGAGCACCAGCAGAGCCTGTGTTGGTCGCTCTGGCTGCTGTTGTTTTGCCGGTTTTTCCCGGGTTGCCTTGGCTGTATCAGTCCGGGTTGCCATGGCTGCCGGCGATTCAGCCATTGCCAGAACCTCCGGATTCTCAGGCATGGGCGGAATGGTGAACGGGGTGGCGTCGACCACGGGCGTGTTGGATTGCTGGGGAGCTGGCTCCGGTAGGGGGGACGCAATGGCAGCAGGTTCAGGCGGCGCGCTGATCTCCGATTCATCAGGGCCGGATGTGATCACCTGCTCGACGGCAGGTGGCTCGAAGGTTTCCGTCATTCGAAGGTCATCCCGCACGGATGCGAACCCGGCGGTAACCAACAGCATAAGTGCCAGGGCATTTATGAACAGAAGCGGTCTGAAATCGACCATGACGGAACCTCGTGATCCTGCATTCTTGGAATTCTGTCTACCGCTTCATCTTACCCAGTGACTGCAACACTATGTAACAGAAAGTGTCCGGCAGTTACCGAGAATGCAGGCCAAATCACACTTTATCCGGAAGCTGATCATGGTTGAGTTGTTCCCATGATCTCATGTACACGTCGGCTTCGTATTCATAGGGTGATTTGAAGGGGGTCAGCACGAAGTCAAATACCAGGAAGAAGAACCCGATGGAGGCCCAGGCGATGACCAGTGTACTGATGGTGGTCGCTTGCACCTCTGGATTGGAATCAACGAAATCCTGCAACAGTGGGATCAGATCTGAAGCCAGCACAACGGGATTGAAGCTGGCCATCACAAATGGAACCCAGAAAGCGATAAAAACCGGGAAAAATCCAAAAGACCAGAGCAGGCGACGCAGCAGGTATATGGCAACTTCCCGCCAGAAGCGCTGTCTGATTTCCGGTACCTTCCGGATCCGGTCAAGGTAATTTCGTCGTTCTGCCCAATAAGCGGCGACTTCCGGAGCGTCAACTGCCTTTGTCTGAGGAGCGGGAGTTGTCATGGACGGCGAGGTACCCTTTAGCTACTGGAGTTATGCATGATAAGCGATACTACGTGTTACCCTACAATTCTCCAATTGTTTAAAGACAGGATAGTTTGAATGGCTGCAGTGATCGACAACGCAACCCATCCGGCCTTTGAGAAGCTTCGCAGTCACCGGATCGACACGCTCAACCTTGAGGTTGAGGAGTATCGTCACAGGAAAACCGGCGCCCGGCACCTGCACCTGGCCGCAGATAACGACGAGAACGTATTTTTCGTGGCGCTTCGAACCTTCCCGATGGATTCCACCGGCGTTGCTCACATTCTCGAGCATACAGCGCTTTGCGGCAGTGAGCGTTTTCCGGTTCGCGACCCATTCTTCATGATGATCCGGCGGTCGCTGAACACATTCATGAACGCCTTTACCAGCAGCGACTGGACTGCCTATCCCTTCGCCAGCATGAACCGGAAAGACTTCGACAATCTGCTGTCGGTCTACCTCGATTGCGTGTTTTTCTCCAAGCTTGACCCACTGGATTTTGCCCAGGAGGGTCACCGTCTGGAATTCGACAAACCCGAGGATCCCTCTACCGATCTGGTCTATCGGGGCGTTGTCTACAACGAGATGAAAGGCGCGATGAGTTCGCCGACCTCCCAGCTGTGGCAGAACCTGAGCAGCCATCTGTTCCCGACCACGACCTATCACTACAACAGTGGTGGTGAGCCGGACCACATCGTTGACCTCAGTTACGACGACCTGCTTCAGTTCTATCGCCATCATTACCACCCCAGCAATGCGATATTCGCCACGTACGGCAATATCCCGGCTCGGGAGCATCATGAAAAGTTTGAAGAGCTGGCACTGAAACGTTTTGACCGACTGGATATTGATCTGCCGGTCCGCGACGAGAAGCGCATGTTTGCGCCCGTTCGTGTGGAGCAGGGCTACGCCGTGAACGAGGGTGAGGGTACCGACAACAAGACCCACATCGTGGTGGGGTGGCTTCTGGGCCACAGCTTTGATCTTCAGGAGAACCTGGAGGGGCAGCTGTTGTCCGCCGTTCTGCTTGAAAACAGTGCCTCGCCGCTGATGCGGGCACTGGAAACCACAGATCTGGGGCATGCACCGTCGCCCATGTGCGGGCTGGAGGATTCCAACCGTGAGATGACCTTTGTCTGCGGCATCGAAGGCAGCGAACCCGACAAGCACAAGGATCTGGAAGCGCTGCTCGAATCCACGCTTCTGAAGGTGGTGGAGGAAGGCGTCAGCGAGGAACGTCTCGAGGCCATCCTGCATCAGCTCGAACTGCATCAGCGGGAAATCGCTGGTGACCAGTTCCCATACGGACTGCAACTGATCATGAGCGCCATTGCACCCATGGTGCACGGTGGTGATCCGGTTGAACTGCTTGACCTGGAGCCGGTGCTGGCAACGCTCCGGGAGAAAATTCGGGATCCGCAGTATGTGCCAAACCTGATCCGCCGCAAGCTACTGGAGAACCCGCACCGGGTCACTTTGACCCTGCGACCGGACGAAAAGCTCGAGTCCCGCCGGCAGGAGGCTATCCGTGAAGCCCTGGCCCGTCGCAAGGCCGAGCTGACCGACGAAGAAGTCCGGATGATCGTGGATCGGGCCAAGGCTCTGGAAGAGCGCCAGATGCACAAGGATGACGATTCCATCCTGCCAAAAGTGGATCTGTCCGACGTGCCCCTGCAGATGCCAGAGCCGGAAGGCCGTTATGACGGCGATATCTCGGCGACGGTTTATGCCCGTGGCACCAACGGTCTGGTATACGAACAGATTATTGTCCCGGTTCCGGCTCTGACAGAAGAAGAGCTTCTGCTGGTGCCTTATTACACCACCCTGATTTCCGAAGTGGGCTGTGGTGATCTGGACTACTTGCAGATGCAGGATCGTATTTCTGCGGAATCCGGTGGTATCGGGGCGGCGTTCAGCGCCAAAGGCCGTATTGATGATGTTCAGGATTTGTCCGGATACATCATCTTCAATGGCAAGGCGCTGGCCCGTAACCGCAGTGAGTTGACCCGTCTTCTGCGGGATGTCTACACCAGCGCCCGCTTTGACGAGAAAGAACGGATCCGGGAAATTATTGCCCAGATTCGGGCTCGTCGAGAGCAGGCGGTGACCGGCAGTGGTCATGCGCTGGCCATGGGCGCGGCGTCTCAGGGCATGAGCCCGGGAGCCTGGCTGTCTTTCCGGCTCGGTGGTCTTGCCGGTATTCGCGGTACCAAGCAGCTGGATCAGGCCCTGAAGGATCCGGAGGAGCTGGCGGCTCTGTGTGACGGACTGTCTGCGTTGCATGAGAAAATTCGCAACCAGGGGCGTGAGTTCCTGGTGATCGGTGAGGACGAGCAGCTTCCGGCGATGGTTGATGACCTGAAGTCCTGCTGGCGCGATGCTTCCGAAGCAGCCGTTTCTGACTGGAAAATGGAGTCGGTCAATTACACAACCCGCGAGGCGTGGCTGACCTCTACCCAGGTCAACTTCTGTTCCAAAGCCTACAGCACGGTAGCGGTGGACCATCCGGATGCGGCGGCACTGACCGTGCTTGGTGGTTTCCTGCGCAACGGTTATTTACACCGTGCCATCCGTGAAAAGGGCGGTGCTTACGGTGGTGGCGCTGGCCAGGACAGCGTGAATGGTACCTTCCGGTTCTTCTCCTACCGGGATCCGCGCCTGGAGGAAACGTTGGACGATTTCGATGCCGCCCTGGCGTGGTTGCAGGACAACGACCATGATTATCAGGAGCTTGAAGAGTCGATTCTTGGTGTGATTGGCCAACTCGACAGGCCCCGGTCCCCGGCCGGTGCAGCTCGGCATGCTTTCCACAACAAGCTATTTGGCCGCACCCTGGAACAGCGGGCGAGGTTCCGGGAGCGAGTACTGTCGGTCACACTGGATGACCTGAAACGCGTGGCCAGAACCTGGCTGGTGCCCGAAAAAGCCAGTACCGCAGTGGTAACCAGCCCGGAGAATCGGGCCAGGGCCGAGAAACTTGGGTTGGCTATCGAAGAACTCTAGAGCCCGGCTTCACAAAAAGGCGCTATGAAAAAGGGGTCAGATGAAATGTTCATCTGACCCCTTTTCAGTTGCCCGGTCATTTCCCTGGCGCCCTGCGATGTTCAGCGGTGTCTTTTCAGCCCGGTTGTGACCATGATTCGAGTGGAGATTTCCTCTACGGAATAGGCCGTGGTGTTCAAGTAAGGAATTCGCTCACGCTTGTACATCAACTCGATTTCCTCGATTTCGTGCATGCACTGCTTGATGGAGGAGTAGCGGGAGTTTGGCCGGCGCTCGTTGCGTATGGTCGCCAGACGTTCCGGATCAATGGTCAGCCCAAAGATCTTCTCTTTATGAGGTTTGAGTGCTTTGGGGATCTGTTGGTCTGCCAGGTCTTCTTCCGTAATCGGATAGTTGGCCGCCTTCACGCCATATTGCAGGGCCAGATAGAGGCAGGTGGGTGTTTTCCCGCTACGAGAGGCACCCACGAGGATCAGATCGGCTTCATCGTAATGCCGCGTGCGTGCGCCATCGTCATTATCCAGAGCAAAGTTGACCGCATTGATCCTGCGCTCGTAGCTCCCTTCGTTATTGATGGCATGGGATTTACCCACGGTATATGAGGAAGAGGACTGCAACTCTTCCTCCATGGGTTTGAGAAAGGTCCCGAAAATATCCACCATGAAGCCTTCGGCGGTGGCGATGATTTCCCGGATATCGCTATTTACAATGGTGTCGAACACCAGCGGGCGTGCGCCATCGGTCTCGGCCGCCTTGTTGATCCGTTTGACCATTTCCCGGGCTTTTTCTTCGTCCGCAATATAGGGAACGGTGACCCGTTCGAATTCGATCTTTTCGAATTGGGCCAGAAGGCTGTGCCCCAGTGCTTCGGCTGTCAGGCCGGTGCCATCAGAAATGAAAAAAGCAGTGCGTTTCATGCTGTATCGTCCGGTTCCATGGTTCCTTGATTCCTGGCCTGGTGGCCTAGGTAATTTCCGCAGGTTACAGTATCATACACGCCAAGTTCGAGACTCCGCAGTGGATATTGCCTACTTTTACCGCTGGCCCGATTTTGCTCTTAGCTTCACAGACTCAAGGGAGACATGCTTTGGAAGATTACATTATCTGGTTTGATCACCTGGGAATGTCCGATGTCGATCGGGTAGGCGGCAAGAACGCCTCACTCGGCGAAATGATCAGTAATCTCGCCAACGCAGGTGTTACCGTTCCGGGTGGTTTTGCCACTACAGCGCACGCCTATCGCGAATTTCTCGCCACGGACGGATTGAAAGAGCGCATCGACAATGCTCTGGACGCTCTGGATATCAATGACGTAAACGAGCTGGCCCGGGTAGGTGCGCAGATTCGCCAGTGGATCATCGAGACACCATTCCCGGACGTTCTGGAAAATGCCCTGAAGGAATCGTTCGCCGCCCTTCAGGATGGCAATGAACACATGGCGGTTGCGGTTCGCTCCTCTGCCACCGCGGAAGACCTGCCGGACGCGTCGTTCGCCGGTCAGCAGGAAACCTTCCTTAACGTGGTGGGCCTGGAGCAGGTTCGCACCTCGGTGAAGGAAGTGTTCGCATCGCTGTTTAATGACCGCGCTATTTCCTACCGCGTACATCACGGTTTTGACCACAAAATGGTCGCGCTTTCAGCGGGCATCCAGAAAATGGTGCGCAGTGAAACGGCAGCCAGTGGCGTGATGTTTACCCTGGACACCGAATCCGGTTTCCGCGACGTGGTGTTCGTGACCGCTTCCTACGGCCTGGGTGAGACGGTCGTTCAGGGCGCTGTGAACCCGGATGAATTCTACGTACACAAGCCGACACTGGAAGCGGACCGTCCGGCTGTGCTTCGCCGCAATCTGGGCAGCAAAGCCATCAAGATGGTCTACCACACCAAGCCCGGCGAGGGAGAATTCGTTGAAACCGTCAAGGTGGAGCAGGAAGAGCGCAACCGCTTCTGCATCACCGATGCCGAGGTGGAAGACCTGGCGCGCCAGGCGATGATCATCGAGAAGCACTACCAGCGTCCGATGGACATCGAGTGGGCCAAAGATGGGGACGACGGCAAGATCTATATCGTTCAGGCCCGCCCTGAGACGGTGAAAAGTCGTGCCTCTGCCAACGTAATGGAGCGTTATCTCCTCAAAGAGACCGGCAAGGTTCTGGTCGAAGGCCGGAGTATCGGCCACAAGATTGGTAGCGGTCCCGTCAAGATCATTACCAGCATCAAGGAAATGGATCGTGTTCAGGCCGGCGATGTGCTGGTCACCGACATGACCGACCCGGATTGGGAGCCGGTCATGAAACGGGCCTCCGCCATCGTGACTGATCGTGGTGGTCGTACCTGCCACGCGGCGATCATTGCCCGCGAGCTTGGCATTCCGGCCGTGGTCGGTTGCGGCGATGCCACCGAGTTGTTGACCGATGGCCAGGAAGTCACTGTTTCCTGCGCCGAAGGTGATACCGGTATGATCTATGAGGGTGCTCTGGACTTCGAGCTGCGGGAAAACACCGTGGACTCCATGCCCAACATACCGTTCAAGATCATGATGAACGTGGGCAACCCGGACCGGGCCTTTGATTTCCAGGCGCTGCCGAACGAGGGTGTCGGCCTGGCACGGCTGGAGTTCATCATCAACCGTATGATCGGCGTTCACCCCAAGGCACTGCTGAACTTCGACGGGCTGCCGCGGGATATCAAGCAGACGGTCGAGAAGCGCATCTCCGGCTACAGCTCGCCGGTGGATTTCTATGTCGACAAGCTGGTTGAGGGCATCTCCACTCTGGCGGCTGCGTTTGCACCCAAGAAAGTGATCGTGCGGTTGTCGGATTTCAAATCCAACGAATACGCCAACCTGATCGGCGGTACCCTCTACGAGCCGGACGAAGAAAACCCGATGCTCGGGTTCCGGGGCGCCTCCCGGTACATCTCTGACACTTTCCGGGACTGCTTCGAGCTGGAATGCCGCGCCCTGAAGAAAGTGCGCAACGAGATGGGCTTGACCAACGTGGAGGTCATGGTTCCGTTTGTTCGCACGGTGGGTGAAGCAGAGCAGGTTGTGAATCTGCTGGCGGAGAACGGACTCAAGCGCGGTGACAACGGCCTGCGAGTGATCATGATGTGCGAGCTGCCGGCCAACGCGCTGTTGGCGGATCAGTTCCTTGAGCACTTTGACGGCTTCTCTATCGGCTCCAATGACCTGACCCAGCTGACACTGGGCCTGGACAGGGACTCGGGCATCATCGCCCACCTGTTTGATGAGCGTAACGATGCGGTCAAGGCCCTGTTGTCCAACGCGATTCAGGCCTGTAAGAAAGCCGGCAAGTATATTGGTATCTGCGGGCAGGGACCATCGGATCATCCGGATCTTGCCAAATGGTTGATGGATCAGGGCATTGATACGGTGTCACTGAACCCGGATTCGGTGCTGGATACCTGGTTCTTCCTGGCCGACGAAAAAATCGACTGAGTTTATTTCCAGGATAAGGAGAGCGGCAACGTGACGACAATAATTACCCCGGACCTGTGCGACGAATTTCCGGAAGTGCAGGTGGTAGAGCCCGGTTTCAACAACTACGGCGGCAACAAGGCCTTTGGCGGTGAGATTGTCACCGTGAAGTGCTTCGAAGATAACTCCGTGGTGAAAGAGCAGGTTGGCCAACCTGGAAACGGTCGTGTGATGGTCGTGGACGGTGGCGCTTCAAAGCGTCACGCACTGCTGGGTGACATGCTGGCAGAAAAAGCGGCGAGCAACGGGTGGGCCGGTCTTATTATCTATGGTTGCGTGCGCGACGTGGACGAGATTGGCAACACCGCCCTGGGTGTTCAGGCCCTTGGTACCCATCCCAGAAAAAGTGAGAAGCGTGGCCTGGGAGACCTGAATGTTCCGGTCACTTTCCACGGCGTTACCTTCCACCCCGGGCACTATGTCTATGCCGACAACAACGGCATTATCGTCTCGGAAAAGCCTCTGGTTTGAGGCTTCTGCGGGCACAGACAAAAACGGCGGCCATTGGCCGCCGTTTTTCGTTCAGCGGGTAACTTCGCTGATATTGGTTCCCAGCAGGAATCCGTCGCCTTCGGCCTCGCAGCGAATCACTTCGCAAACCGCCTCCAGTGGCGGGAACTGATCACTGCTGGGGTGTAGAACCGTCTGGAGCTCCTCTCCCACGGCGACTTCCCGATCGACGTAAAGCTGCATGCCGGTGGCGCTCAGGTCGCGACACACCCCCTTGAAGCTATTGCCCTGGCTATCGGTGATCTCAATCTCAGAGTTTACCTGCATACGGTGGAAGTCGCGTTTTTCCGAATAGTCTTTCATGGCATCAGGCCCAGTTGTCGGTTTTTCTTGTCGGTTTGAGCATGGGGATGATCAGTGCCAGCAGCACACCACCAAGAACCAGGCCGGCGCCCAGCAACATGAAGTCGTATTCCTTGCTGGCTTCAAGACGTTCGTTTTCGGCCGTCAGTACCTCAAGGTCGTTGCGAATCTTCTGGTTTTCTTCACGGAGCTCGCGATTGCGACGTTCCAGGTTAATGGAATCTGCGGCGATACTCTTGATCCGCTGGAGCTCTTCCTGGAGCTCCTGGGAGCGGTCAGAAAGAGAGGCTTCAGAGCTTTCCAGGGCGTTACGTTCATTGACGACGTTGGACAACTGCTCCTTTACCTGGGCCAACTCAGCACGGGTTTCTTCCAGCTGGCGATTGGCTGTCCGAAGCCGGTCTGCCGCGATAGGCGTTTCGCTCAGGTACTGGCTGGAAACCCAGCCCTCAGTGCCCTTGGGCGTGCGAACAAGGGTATACCCGGAATCGGACGCCTCGATCACTTCCAGCGGTGTGCCGCTGGGAACCGCGTTCTCGATGATCCGGAACTGGGAGCCCGCGCCGGATCTCACCGGAAGATACAACTGGTCGTCCACCCAGACAGTTTTGGCCTGGGCAACGGCAATGGACGACACTGCGAACAAGACACTGATGGCGAGACGAAAAAGCGTCACTGGTTACGTTCCCTGAAGTTCTGCGATTGAAATCTGAGCGTGATTAAAAGCGCAATTTTGTCACAGATGCCCCGCCGTGCAAGCGAGCCATCATTACAATAAACTCATAGAGCCCCATGGCATCGCTTACGGCAAAACAGCCTTGAAGGGCTTCACCACCACCTTCTGGTAAACGCCTGCATCCACATAAGGGTCGGCATCTGCCCACGCCTGGGCTGCTTCCAGGGAGTCGAACTCCGCGACCACCAGGCTGCCGGTAAAACCGGCATCGCCAGGCTCTGGTGTGTCGAGCGCCGGGTGAGGACCGGCAACAAGTAACCGGCCTTCGGCTTTCAATGCCTGCAGCCGCTCGATGTGAGCAGGTCGCGCGGACTGACGCAACGGCAGGCTGTTCTCGACGTCTTCACTGATAATCGCGTAGTACATTCAGCTCTCCGTAATGACACTCATAACCGGGGTGAACAGCCAGACAATCAGCGGTCGTGTCGCGCAAGGGTTGGCTGGTACACTGTAAGCCCGCGGCACGCCGCCAGTTATCTGATGATTCAGGATATTTTGTGACTATACCGCAAGACCCGCATTTGTGCATTGATCTGCATTGCCACAGCACGGCTTCCGATGGCGCGCTATCACCGGCCGCGCTGGTTGAGCGGGCTGCCGGTCGCGGCGTCACCCATCTTTCCCTGACCGACCATGATACGATCGCCGGCCTTGCCGAAGCGCAAACTGCTGCACAGGCACAGGGCATCGTGCTGATCCCCGGGGTTGAACTCTCCTGCCTCTGGAAAAGCCGCACGATCCACATCGTGGGCCTGGATTTTGATCCCGCTGCCGAGGGTTTTCGGCAGGCGCTTGAGCGGCAGAACGAGAATCGCTGGGCTCGTGCGCGAATGATCGCCGAGCGCCTGGGCAAGCTTGGTATTGATGATCTGCTGGCCAGGGCATCGGAGGCCGCCGGCGGGGACGTGCCGGGACGCCCGCACTTTGCCCAGGTTCTGACAGAGGCTGGGGTGGTCAATAATACCGGGCAGGCATTCAAACGGTATCTGGGCGCCGGTAAGCCGGGTGATGTAAAGGCCTTCTGGCCGGAGCTTTCGGAGGTCGTTCGCTGGATTACCGAGGCGGGCGGCGTTGCGGTTCTTGCCCATCCCCGGAAATATCAGCTGACGGCAACCAAACTGAGGGAGCTGACCTCGGATTTCCGAAGGGCAGGGGGGCAAGCCATCGAGGTGTCCACCTCCGGGCAGTCCAGCGGCGACCTGGGCTTTCTGGCAGAGCTGTGCAGGAAAGAGAAGTTATTGGCGTCCCAGGGCAGTGATTTTCACTTTCCGGGTGCGCCCTGGTGTGAGCTTGGCCGCATCATGAAAATGCCAGACGGGCTTGAGCCGGTCTGGCATTCATTCAGGCAACCCATTTCGAGGTCTGCGACAGGTTAATCCGGCGCGTGGAACAGAAGGTACAGGTCGGTCAGTGAGTCCGGAATGGCATCGGCCATTTGCCGGGACAACTTCTCACTGTTGCGAACTTTCTGGAAGTCCTCGTCGTCGAACAGTCCCGATAGGGTCAGCATAGGCACCATCAGATCGGCGGTCTCTTCCTCGCTGGATGCCTCCAACCATTCCTCTTCATGTTCAAGGAAAGTGTCCACAAACCCGGCGCACCAGTTTTCCAGAGCGTTCATCGGGTCGCCGTCCTCGGGCTCCGGCAATTCCAGGGCCTGCCCCATATCCAGGGCATGGGCCATGTCATTTGCCAACTGGGCGGAGCAGCGCCTGAACACCTCGGGAATCCCGGTGTCCGGCAACTGATCGGCGCCAGTGGCGAGGCGGAAGATGTCTTCCGCACTCAGTTCGGCCGGGCCGACGACGCTGGCGCAGACCACCCCGTGGAAGCCGAAGAAGTCCAGGGCATCCTCCCCCCAGGGTTCCGCGAAGAGGATGTCTTCCAGCGCTTCAATGTCGGAGTTCGATAGCATCAGTTAGTTACTCCCGGCCTTCTTGGCCTCTTCCGCAGCTTTCTGACGCTTGCGGACCTCTCTGGGGTCGTTGTAGGCGCGACCCGGTGTCACCGGCACGTCGATTGTCGGAGTCTCGGTGGGCGTGTCCTTCGCTGCAGGCTCCGGAGCAGAGGGCTTTTCGACTTTTTCAGCTTCTGCCTTTTCAGGCTCGGCCTTCTTTTCCTCGGCTTTTGCCGGTGCCGGTTGCTTCGGTTCCGGCTGGGTTTCCGGGGCCTGGACTCCGGCTGCCGCCTTCACCTCCGCAGGCTCTTTAGCTTTTCCGGGCTCTGCTGCCGCCTCTGATTTGGCTGCCGGCTCGGGTTTGGCCTTGGGCGCGGCTGCCTCTTTTGATTCAGCAGGCTGCTTTTTGGCTTCCGGTGCCTGCTCGCTTCCGGCTGCGGTCTTGGGTTCCGGCTCTGGCTTGGTGTCTGTTTGCTGAGCCTGCTCGGCAGCCTTTGCGCCAGCCTGTTGCGGCTTCGGGCGAGGTTCGGAGCTCTTTTCCGTTTTGGCGGCCCCACCCTTTTCGGCCTTTTCAGCGTTCAACTGATCAGCTTCAGGCTTTTCAACTGGCTTGCCACTGGCCTTTGCCGTCTCTTCTGACTGGGCCTGCGGTTTGCTGTCAGAGGGTGCCTTGGCTGAAGGCGTCTGCTCAGGCTTCGGCTCATTTGTGGGCTGTTCCTGGGCTGCAGCTGGTTTCGGCGCTTCATTGGCCGCTGACGCTGTATCAGTCCGGGATTCGGACTTCTCAGACTTTGCGGGCGCCTTGTTTGAAGGCTCCATCGGTTGTTCGGCTTTTACTTCCGCCTTGTTCTCGTCCCGGCCTTTTTCAGGCTGGGTGTCCTTCTGGTGCTTCTCGCTGCGGGCTGCTTTACGGTCCGCCGGTGAGGAGGCCGGTGTCTCAGCGGGTGATCCGTCACGATTACGCTGGCGACGTGGCTTGCGACGCTTTTCGTCAGAACCGGATTTGTCAGCGGGGCCGGACTTGGTGGCGTTATCCTGCGGGCCCTGATCCTTCTGGTCCTTCTGGTCGCGGTTGTCCTTCTGGTCCCGCTGCGGCCTGTTGCGGCCACGGCCCTGGTTATCGCGACGGTTATCACGGCGATTATCAGAGCCTTTGTTGTCTCCGCCCTTGTTATCGCCTCCGCGATTGTCCGAGCCTTTGTTGTCAGCCCCCTGACGGTTCTGGTTGCCGCGGCTCTGGTCATCACTGCGGTTGCGTCCGCGCCCGCGGTTGTCGTCACCACGGCTTTGTTGGCCGCCCTGGCGCCGGTCGTTACCACTGCGGTTGCCACCGGAGCGCTGTTCGTCACCGCGGGCTACCCGGGACTTGCGACGGTCCTGCCGTCCCTGGTTTCGGCGGTCTTCGCGCTGGTTCTTGCCCTGGTCGAGAATTTCGGTCTTTTGCTCTTCTTCGCCGCTGAAGAAGGCGGAGATCTTACGACCGAGCCGGCGGAACAGGCCTTCTTCCTGATCGGCTGCTTCTTCTGCTTTCGGTGCTGCCGGAGTGGGCGCGGGCGCGCTGGGCCGGATGGCCTTCACAGCGGCCTGCTCTCGAACCGGCTTTTCAGGGGCGGGAGCCTCAAAGATTTCCTCTTCGCGCTCGCTGTATTCCTGGGCCACCTGGTGGCTGGAGATGTGCTCGGGCGTGGTCTCATCCTGACGCATCCGGATGATTTCAAAGTGTGGCGTTTCCATGTGTGGTACTGGAACCACAACAACACTGACTTCCTGGCGGGCTTCAATGTCCGCCAGTTGCTTGCGCTTCTCGTTCAGCAGGAAAGTGGCAACGGAAACCGGCACAACGGCCCGTACTTCGCCGGTCTTGTCCTTCGAGGATTCCTCGTAGATCAGCCGCATGATGCTGAGGGCGAGGGACTCGATACCGCGTATCGTGCCCTGGCCTTCGCACCGGGGGCAGACTTCGCTGCGGGTCTCACCCAGGGAGGGGCGCAGGCGCTGACGGGACATTTCCAGCAGTCCGAAACGGGAGATCTTGCCGACCTGAACCCGGGCCCGGTCGATTTCCAGGGCCTCCCGCATCTTCTGTTCCACTTCCCGCTGGTGCTTGGCCGGCGTCATGTCGATGAAGTCGATGACAATCAGGCCACCCATGTCACGCAGTCGCAGCTGGCGGGCGATTTCCTCGGCCGCTTCCAGGTTGGTCTGGAGTGCGGTTTCCTCGATATCCTGGCCTTTGGTGGCCCGGGAGGAGTTGATGTCGATGGAAACCAGGGCCTCGGTCGGGTCAATCACGATGGAGCCGCCGGAGGGCAGTTTTACTTCCCGCTGGAACGCCGTCTCGATCTGGCCTTCAATCTGGTAGCGGCTGAACAGGGGGATTTCATCCTTGTACAGCTTGATCTTGTTTTCGAACGTGGGCATGACGGCGCGGACGAAATTCAGGACGTCCTCGTAAACCCCGTTGGCGTCAATCAGCACCTCGCCGATATCCTGGCGCAGGTAGTCGCGAACGGCGCGAATGATGACGTTGCTTTCCTGATGAATCAGGAAGGGCGCCTTGCGCTCACCAGCGGCCTGGGTGATGGCTTCCCAGAACTGCACCAGATAGTCCAGATCCCACTGGAGTTCTTCGGTGCTGCGGCCGATACCGGCGGTGCGGACGATGATGCCCATGGACTTGGGTACCTGGACATCGTTCATGGCTTCTTTGAGTTGGGCCCGCTCATCGCCCTCAATGCGGCGTGAAATACCGCCGGCACGGGGGTTGTTGGGCATCAGCACCAGATAGCGGCCGGCGAGGGAGATGAAGGTGGTCAGGGCCGCGCCCTTGTTGCCACGCTCTTCCTTGTCCACCTGGACGATTACTTCCTGGCCTTCGGACACTACATCCTTGATGTTGATCTTGCCTTCGATCTGGCCGGGAGATTTCTTGAAGTATTCCTTGGAAATTTCCTTGAGCGGAAGAAAACCGTGGCGCTCGGCACCGAAATCGACAAAGGCGGCTTCAAGGCTGGGCTCAACGCGGGTAATGCGGCCTTTATAGATGTTCGCCTTTTTCTGCTCGCGGGAGCTGGATTCGATATCAAGATCAAACAGACGCTGGCCGTCAACGAGGGCGACGCGCAACTCTTCAGGATGAGTTGCATTAATGAGCATTCTTTTCATGGAAAGAAAGAGTTCCTGTCGTTTAATTTGACAGAAAACCAGAGGGGATCGCATCAGCGAAGCAGGATGTGCGTGCCGCGGGCCCTGTTACATCAAGGGCGGACCGGCGGCCAGACGAATCAGACCCTTCGGGGGTGTGATCCTGTCGGTCTGAGACCAACGCCGACGATCCGTCTGCCTGTAGGCAGGGAGAGGTCGTGTAAGGTTCGTGTCTGTTGACGCATGTTATCCGTTTTCAGGTTCACTCAGGTGCCTGGGTCTCACGTCGTATTCGTATGCTGGACGGCCCGGCCCTGGGTGGCAATGATTCTTCGCGATGTCGCCCGCGGTTTTCTGCGCGGTTTTTCTTTCTCCCGGGTACAGGATGCAGTCTTGTGAAGATCTGTCCTGGTCCTCCGGGAGCATTTCTCTCGCCGTTCCCGGTAGTGATTGGGTGCACGGCGTTCAAACTCTTGAATAGTGTCGGTATACTTCTGCCGCTCCGGCTTCTGACTTGAGTTGGTCAGGCCGTAGACAAACGGCAGAGCACGCCGGAATATAACAGTATTCATGCACCCGTTCAATCCTGTAGCTACTCCATCATCCAAGGAACTTCATGTCCCGAAAGTCAGCCAGCAAAAAGCCAGCCCGAACCAGGCCCGATAAGCCGGTCAGGACAAGTGAGGTTGGCGGTGGGAATGCTGCTTCCCGAGGCGAAGTTCGTCAGGGCGTTCAGTGGGTTAACGTGGATGAGGATAACGATGGTCAGAGGGTGGATAACTTTCTTCTTGCCCAGCTGCGTGGTGTGCCCAAGAGCATTATTTATCGAATTATCCGCAAGGGCGAGGTTCGGGTTAACAAGGGGCGCGTGAAGCCGGATACCCGCGTGAATACCGGTGATCAGGTGCGCATACCGCCGATTACCCGCAAGGAAAAACCGGAGCAGGTGGCGCCAGGTTCCCGGGTTCAGGGCGTCATGGAGGCGGCCGTTGTGTTCGAGAACGACCAGATGCTGGTGGTCAACAAGCCCTCCGGTATTGCGGTTCACGGCGGCAGCGGGCTGAGCTTCGGGTTGATTGAGGTGCTTCGTTCGGCTCGTCCGTCAGCAAAATTCCTGGAGCTTGTTCATCGTCTGGATCGCGATACATCCGGCCTGGTCATGGTAGCCAAGAAGCGATCGGCACTGCGTTTCTTGCAGGATGAGCTGCGACAGAAGCGCATTCGCAAGCACTATCATGCGCTGGTTGCCGGCGACTGGCCAGCCAGTATCGACCGGGTCGATGTGCCCCTGCTGCGCTATGAAATGCCAAACGGAGAGCGCCGGGTTCGGGTTGATGACTCTGGGAAAGCGTCCCTGACGACCTTTCGCTGCCTGGAACGCTTTGCCGGCTACAGTCTGGTGGAGGCCTCGCCGATTACCGGGCGGACACACCAGATCCGGGTGCACAGTGCCTGGGCCGGTCATCCGATTGCGGGTGACGACAAGTATATGGATGATGTCAGCCTCAAAGCTTTCCGCTCCATTGGCGGGCAGCGATTAATGCTGCATGCCCGCGCCCTGGAGTTCACCTTGCCGGTCACCGGTGAGTCGATGCGCCTGGAGGCGCCTTACGACGATGCATTCAACGACGTACTCAGGAAGCTTTCGGGGCGTCTTAAAGGATCCGATCAATGAACGTCAGAGTGGTTATTTTTGACTGGGACGGGACCCTGGTGGACTCGGTTGAGCACATTGCCGACAGTCTGCACCAGGCTGCGACCGAGTTGGGCTATCCGGCCCTGGAGCGAGAGGCCTACCGGGATATTATCGGCCTTGGCATGGTCGAGGCGCTGGAAAAACTCTACCCGGGCATCAGTCGTGAGGAAATGAATAATATCCGGGAAGGTTACGCGCGTTATTTCTTCAGCAAGGTGACAACACCCCAGAATGTGTTTGAAGGGATGGCCGAGGTGGTAGCAGATCTTCGTGGATCCGGGCGAAGTTGTTCCGTTGCTACTGGCAAGAGCCGGCGCGGGCTGGATTTTGCTCTGGTCTCCAGTGGCCTGGGTGACCACTTCGAAATTACCCGATGCGCCGATGAAACCCGCTCAAAACCTGATCCGGCGATGCTTGAGGAGATCCTTCGGTTCTACCGCATTGAGCCGGAAGAGGCGGTGATGATTGGTGATACCCGATATGACCTGGAAATGGCCCGGCGTATTGGCATGCCTTCCATCGGGGTTGAGTGGGGTGTCCACAAGCGGGACGTGCTGGGCGATTACTCGCCGCACGCCATTGTTGATTCGGTGCCTGAACTTCGTCGGGTGCTGGGGTTGTAGGTTGTAGACAGACCGAATTCATCGAATTTGCTGACAGGATGCGAGCATGAGTGACTGGGAATCTGACAAGCCTGCCGATTGGGGGGATAAGCCGGTAGAGCCAGAGAAGGAGGGTAAGCCGCTGTTCGGGCGAAAATCGCCGAAACTTCCGCCGGAATCCGGCCGTGACTGGAAGCTGATTGAAAAGCTGGTGATGTCGCTTCAGGCCGAGCAGCGAAGAAGTCGGCGCTGGGGCATCTTTTTCAAATTTCTGACCTTTGGTTATCTGATCGCTCTGCTGTTCATGTTCAAGTTTCCCATCGGCGACTCTCTGGAAGGTGTGGCAGGGGAGCATACTGCTCTGGTTGAAATAAATGGTCCGATCGCCGCGGACGAGCTGGCAAGCGCTGATAACATCGTTGGCTCCCTTCGAACGGCCTTCGAGGAGCCGAACTCTGTGGCCGTGATTCTACGCATCAATAGTCCGGGCGGCAGTCCGGTTCAGGCGGGTTATGTTTACGACGAGATCAAGCGTTTGCGGGAGGAATACCCCGAGAAAAAGGTTTACGCCGTGATCTCCGATATTGGTGCCTCCGGAGCCTATTATATCGCGGCCGCAGCGGATGAAATTTACGCCAACCGTGCCAGCCTCGTTGGCTCCATTGGCGTTGTGGCTGGCGGTTTCGGGTTTACCGGGGTTATGGAAAAAATCGGTGTGGATCGCCGTCTTTATACCGCCGGCGAGAACAAGGCTTTCCTGGATCCGTTCTCTCCGGAGGAGCAAGAGGAGGTGGCGTTCTGGCAGAGCGTGCTGGAAAACACCCATCAACAGTTTATTGCAGCCGTAAAGCAGGGGCGTGGTGATCGCCTGTCAGATGACGAAAGACTGTTCAGTGGTCTGGTGTGGAGTGGCGAGCAAGCCGTTGAGCTTGGTCTGGCCGATGGGTTAGGCAGTGCTTCACACGTGGCTCGGCAGATCATCGGGCAGGAAAAGCTTGTGGACTACAGTCGTCGCAAGTCGCCATTCCAGGATATTGTCGATCAGCTTGGTGTCGCCTTTGGCGAGGGGTTCGCCAGTCAGTTGGTCGAGTCCCGTCTCGAGCTGCGTTAAGTTTTTTCGGGCTCAGGCCGGTTTTCCAGCAGGGGATTCCGGCCCCAGCGCCGAAGCATGTCGTTCAGGGCGATCAGCGGTAGCCCTACCAGGCTGTTAGGGTCCCGGCCTTCAAGTGCTTCGAACAGTGTGATGCCCAGGCCTTCCATCTTGAAGCTGCCGGCGCAGTCGTAGGGTTTTTCTTGCTGCAGGTAGGCTTCTATCTCCGCGTCAGTCAGTTCACGGAACCGGACATTGTAAGGTTCGCAGAGACATTCGAGCCTTCCGGAGTCGGCGTCGAGCAGTGCCAGGCCTGTCAGAAACAAGACTCTGCGGCCACTGCTCTGACGCAACTGGTGCGCTGCCTGTTCATGGCCGCCGGGTTTGCTCAGCACCGAACCGTCCGGTAGGCAGGCCACCTGGTCTGAACCGATGATCCAGTGCCCGGGAAAGCGGTCCGCCAGTGCGCGGGCCTTGTTTACGGCCAGGCGCGTGGCCAGGGATTCTCCGGATTCGTCTGGTTCTGGAGATTCGTCGATGTCTGGGCTGGCGCAGGTGAACGGAAGGCCCAGCCGTTCCAGAAGCGTTTTCCGGTAGGGTGATGAAGACGCGAGTAGAAGCGGTTTTCGGGTCATCGATAGGTCCTTTGAGTGCCTGGCCCAAGTAATTGAGATGCGGTTATCGTAAATTACACCTATCTGCACGGGAACCCCCGTGAAAAAGCAACGAAGTCTTTGACACCAGAGGGCTGCGCCCCTAAAATTGCGCGCCTATGTCAAACGCGTCCAACGCCGAGTTGCCCAAATCTGTTGATCCTTACCGGTTAGCGGAACAGAACAGCACACTGGAGGGAGAGATTCCTATCAGCGGGCTAGGCCGTTTTCGCGAAGCGGTTCTCGGGTTCTCGGAAGGTGCCGCGTGCCGGGTAAAACTGTCTTTCTTTATGGATGGTGAACGGCGTCGCGTGGTGTCGGGTGAGCTGACCGCTCCCGTGGATCTGGAATGTCAGCGGTGTATGGGTCCTATGAGTGTGACTCTGGAGTCCGGGTTCACCCTGGGGCTGGTCACCAGTGACGAGCAGGCCCAACAGCTACCGAAAGAGCTTGAGCCGTTTTTGACCGATGACTTCACCGCGGATCTCTGGTCCATGGTGGAAGACGAGTTGTTGCTGGTGTTGCCACCATTTCCGCTTCACGAACGGGATGAATGCCCTGCTCGGGAAGATCTGGAAGCATTTGAGCCTGATGGCTCCGAGGCAGAGCCGGTAAGAAAATTGGGCGAGAATCCGTTCAGTGTTCTGGCGGAACTCAAAAAGACAAAGCATTAACCGGGCGCGGTCTCCCTTGGGAAGCCGGCGCACATTTAACGAACAGACGTTACTTGTTCAGCAAGACAAAGTTTACGTTAACAGGTCAGGAGCATAATCATGGCTGTACAGCAAAACCGTAAGACCCGTTCCAAGCGTGGCATGCGCCGTTCACACGACGCCCTGAGCGCCGCTGCTCTGAGCACTGATGCGACCACAGGTGAAGTACATCGTCGTCACCACGTGTCTCCGGACGGCTTTTACCGTGGCAAGCAGGTAATCGAAGCACGCGACGAGTAATCTCGTTGCCGCTATGCATCGCCAGGAATCGGATGGCAGAACGGTGAAACCGGTCACCATCGCGATTGACGCCATGAGTGGCGACCGCGGGGCAGCCGTTGTGGTTGCCGCGTCATTGCAGGCGGTGCGTGAAAACGAAGCCTTGAGCATCGTTCTGGTGGGAATCCGGAGCGAGCTTGAGGCTTTGTTGTGTGAAGGGCATGCCAGAATCCGCATTGTCGAAGCGGCGGACGTGGTCAGAATGAACGAGCGGCCCTCCCACGCTCTTCGCCACAAGAAAAATTCCTCCATGGCCATTGCGCTGGGTCTTGTCCGGGATGGCGAGGCGCAGGGCTGTGTCAGTGCCGGTAACACCGGCGCGCTGATGGCCTTTGGCCGCACCATTATCCGAATGTATCCGGGTATCGAGCGCCCGGCCATTGCCAAACTGATTCCTTCGCTTCGTGGACGTTGCCATGTTCTTGATCTTGGTGCCAACGTCGACTCCACTGCCGAAAATCTTTATCAGTACGCGCTGATGGGGTCACTGATGGCTTCTGCCATCTGCAGCCAGGCAGAGCCCCGGGTTGCACTGCTGAACGTTGGCGAAGAAGAGATCAAGGGTAATGAACAGGTCCGTCTGGCCTCTCATATGCTGGCCCAGTGCGACAGCATTAACTACATTGGTTATGTGGAAGGCAGTGATCTGTTTCGCGATGTGGCCGATGTAGTTGTCTGCGACGGCTTCGTTGGCAACATCGCTCTGAAGACCGGGGAAGGCGTTGCAGGTCTGCTGATCGAATTGATGGAGCAGGCATTCACCCGGAACCTCTACGGCAGGCTGGTCGGCCTGCTGGCCCGGCCGATTGTTGGTCGGCTTCTGCAATTGATGGATCCTTCCCGCCACAACGGTGCCAGCCTGCTCGGCCTTCAGGGTGTGGTGATCAAAAGCCATGGTAACGCCAATGAGCGCGCCATGCTGTCGGCCATTCGTCAGGCTGTCAGGGAAGTTGAGCTGGAAGTGCCCCGCCGTATCAATGAGCGTCTCGACGATCTCATGCTTTGAGTGCCTGAGACTAAAGTCTGTCCCCGTTTGACCACGCGTTCGCGGATAATTGGCCTAACTTGTACTATTGGCTAATCTCACGTAACCACCCAATGACGATAAGATTCCGCTTATGAAATCAGCCTTTATTTTTCCAGGACAAGGGTCGCAATCGGTGGGTATGCTTTCAGCTGCCGCTGAAGCCTGGCCCATTATCGACAGAACCTTCGCTGAAGCCTCCAACGTGCTTGGTTACGACCTCTGGGCGCTCTGCCAGAATGGCCCGGCCGAGGAACTCAATAAAACCATGGTTACCCAGCCTGCACTGCTGACGGCCAGTGTCGCCCTTTGGCGGCAGTGGTTTGTTGCGGGAGGTGTTGCGCCGGACTTCCTTGCTGGTCACAGTCTGGGGGAGTACAGCGCCCTGGTTGCCGCCGAAAGCCTCGACTTTGTTGAGGCGGTAAAGCTGGTTCGCCTGCGTGGTGAGCTCATGCAAGACGCCGTACCGGCAGGGCAAGGCAAAATGGCTGCCATCCTCGGTCTTGATGACGACGACGTCGTTGCCGCCTGTGAAGCAGCGGCACAGGGTGATGTGGTTTCTGCGGTTAACTTCAATGCTCCCGGCCAGGTCGTCATTGCTGGCTCGGCAGCCGCGGTTGATCGCGCTATTGAGGCCTGCAAGGAAAAAGGCGCCCGCAAGGCCATGCCATTGCCGGTTAGCGTGCCTTCCCACTGCGCCCTGATGAAAGGCGCTGCTGAAGAGTTGGCCAAAGCCCTGGAAGGTGTGCGCTTTAATGATGCTGTCATCCCGGTCATACAAAATGTTAACGCTGCCGCCGAGACCGAATCCGCTACACTGAAGTCAAATCTGCTCAAGCAGCTTTATTCACCGGTACTGTGGACGGATTCCGTGCGTACTCTTGTTGCCAACGGTGTTGAGGTCGCCGTTGAATGCGGCACCGGCAAAGTCTTGGCGGGGCTTGCCAAACGCATCGACCGGACTTTGGCCGTTCACGGTATCGAAGATCCGGACTCGCTGGCGAAGGCGCTGGACGCCTTCGGTCAGTCCTGAAACGAAAGGGAGTTATTCATGTCTCTGGAAGGTAAAACTGCACTGGTAACCGGTGCGACCCGCGGCATTGGCCAGGCGATTGCCCGTGCGCTGGCCGAGCAGGGCGCTGAAGTCGTTGGCACCGCGACCAGCGAGGCCGGTGCCGAGTCCATCACCAAAGACCTCCAGTCGGCCGGTTTCAAAGGCTACGGCATGGTCATGAACGTTGCAGATCCAGCCAGCATTGAATCAGGCCTCAAGGCGCTGACGGAGAAGTCAGGTGCGCCTCTGATTCTGGTCAACAATGCCGGTATTACCCGCGACAACCTGCTGATGCGTTTGAAAGACGAGGACTGGGCGTCCGTTCTGGAAACCAATCTGTCCAGCGTCTATCGCACCAGCAAGGCTGTTCTGCGCGGCATGGCCAAGGCGAAATGGGGTCGGATCATTAACATCAGTTCCGTCGTTGCCGGCATGGGCAATCCGGGGCAGGGCAATTATTGCGCCGCCAAGGCCGGCGTTGAAGGGTTCACCCGGAGTCTGGCCAAAGAAATGTCGAACCGGGGTATCACCGCGAATTGTGTGGCGCCGGGATTTATTGACACTGATATGACAAAAAAACTGGACGACAAGCAGCGCGAGGCTATGCTGGAAATCATACCCGCGGGTCGTCTGGGTGAGCCGGAAGAAGTGGCCGCCGTGGTCGCCTTCCTGGCATCCGATGCAGCCGGTTACGTGACGGGTGAAACCATCAACGTAAACGGCGGAATGTACATGGGATAAACCCCCTGTGGGGGGTCTGTGCGCAACTCCTTGTCGCACAACATGTTTATCAGAATCCCTGCTTGTTTGCAGGTAGGGTTTAAACTAAACTGGCAGCACTTGAGTTGCTTGGTTGACACACAAAGTGAGGACATTATGAGTACAGTTGAAGAGCGCGTGAAGAAGATCGTTTGTGAACAGTTGGGCGTTAAAGAGTCCGAAGTTCAGAACTCATCTTCTTTTGTAGAGGATCTTGGCGCTGACTCACTGGACACCGTTGAGCTGGTTATGGCACTGGAAGAGGAATTCGAAACCGAGATCCCTGACGAGGAAGCCGAGAAGCTGACAAGTGTTCAGGACGCGATCGACTACATCGTCGCGCACACCTGATACTCTGCATTTAAGAAAGCCAGGCAAAAAGCCGTCCTTGTGAAACAGCGAGGGACGGCTTTTTTATTGGCTGAAAATCAGGTTCAATCTGCGTTCAGATTCATTCGGACAAGATCAGGTGTAACAGGTTATGACTAAACGGCGAGTTGTCATCACAGGCATGGGCATGCTGTCTCCGGTCGGCAATAGCGTGGAGTCGTCCTGGCAAGCCATCCAGGCCGGACGTAGCGGGATTGGAATGATCGACCGCTTCGACGCATCGGCGTACAACACACGGATTGGAGGGGCCATCCGGGATCTGGATATGGAGCCCTACCTGTCCCCCAAGGATGCACGGAAACTCGACGCCTTTATCCATTACGGCCTGATTGCCGCCCAGCAAGCGGTGGACGACAGTGGCCTCGAATCCTTTGACAGGCTTGACCGCGAGCGCGTCGGTATTGCCATTGGCTCTGGCATCGGTGGCCTCGAGTACATCGAGAAAAGCGTTCTTACCATGGACAAGTCCGGTCCTCGAAAGGTTTCCCCGTTTTTCGTGCCGGCCTCTGTTATCAACATGATCTCCGGTAATGCTGCCATCCGCTTTGGCTATCGCGGTCCGAACATTGCGATTGTCACCGCCTGCACCACCGGCACCCACAACATTGGCTACGCTGCCCGTACGATTGCTTACGGTGACGCCGAAGTCATGCTGGCTGGTGGGTCTGAAATGGCGACCACGCGAACCGGCATGGCTGCCTTCTCCGCAGCGCGGGCCCTGTCCACGCGAAACGATGAACCGGAAAAGGCCAGTCGACCGTGGGATAAAGATCGGGACGGCTTCGTACTCAGTGACGGTGCCGGCGTGGTGGTTCTTGAGGAACTTGAGCACGCGAAACAGCGGAGCGCCACGATCTACGGCGAGGTGGTCGGCTTTGGCATGAGCGATGATGCCCACCACATCACCGCGCCGCCGGAGGATGGCGAGGGCGCGGCCCGTTCCATGGCCAATGCTGTGCGTGACGCTGGCCTCGACGCCGACGAGATTGACTATATCAACGCCCACGGCACCTCCACCCAGGTCGGAGACGTCGCCGAAGTGGCAGCTGTTCGGAGAGTATTCGGCGCACATGCTGAAAAGCTGGCCATGAGCAGTACCAAATCAATGACCGGGCACCTTCTTGGCGCAGCCGGTGCTGTTGAGGCGATCTTCTCGGTACTGGCCATACGCGATGGCGTGCTGCCGCCCACCATCAATCTGGATAATCCTGATGAAGGATGCGATCTGGATCTTGTGGCCCACAAGAGTCGTCAGGCCGATGTTCGAGTGGCGCTATCCAACTCGTTCGGATTCGGTGGTACCAACGGAACCCTGATTTTCCGCCGCTACGAAGGCTGACACTCGTCGTGTTTCGTCTTTACTGGGCAGATGAGGGCGGCCTGCCTGCCGGTGATCGTGGTCTGGCCTATGGTGACGGGCTGTTCGAAACCATCCGGATGTCCGGGCACAGGGGTGTACTTTTATCCCGCCACCTGGAGCGAATGGTTCGTGACGCCGCGCGCCTTGGAATCGAGGTTTCCCGGAAGGAACTCGCCAACGTTTGCGTCGAGGCGGCGCAACGTTTCGCTGATCGTTTCAATTCGGAGGACTGGGTTCTGAAACTGACGCTGACCCGCGGCAGTGGCGGGCGAGGGTATCGCCCGGACCCTGGCATGGAGCCTAACCTGATGGTTTCTGCCTCACCTTTGCCACCTGTGCCTGATCCAGCCGGTGTTGCGGTTGATGTCTCCAAAGTGCCGCTGACCGTTAATCCATTGCTGGCGGGGATCAAGTCTCTGAACCGGATAGAACAGGTCCTGGCGGCCTCTGATCTCGGGCCTTCTCTATTCGAGGTGATGATGGCGGACCGCGACGGCAATCTGGTCGAAGGCACCCGCACCAATCTTCTGCTTCGCCGGGGCGATTGCTGGCTGACACCGCCGGCATCAAGCCTGGCGGTTGCCGGTGTGCTCAGACAGTGGCTTCTGGAGCGACTCAGGCAAAGAGGGGATACGGTGACAGAGCGTCCAGTCACGGTAAACGATGTGCTTGGTCCAGATTGCCAGGGACTGTTTCTGCTCAACAGCGTGCTGGGTATTGTTCCGGTTCGCACTATCGCCGGTCATGATTTGCCTGTCGATGGCGGACTTGCGACAATCTTCAATCCTCTCGAAAAACTGGAATAAATCGTTTGCTCAAGAAGTTATTGCTTGCGTGCGTTTGTGTCGCCGTCCTTGCCTCGGCAGGAACTGGTCTCTGGGTGTGGCAGGGTCTGCAAGGCCTGAACAAGCCGGTGATGCTCGAAGAGCCGCTGCTTTTTAACGTTCCCCAGGGCAGTTCTTTTATTGAAGTAGTTGGCCGACTTGAGTCTAAAGGACTGGTTTCAGACCGGTTGTGGCTCAGGCTCTATGGTCGGCTTGAGCCTGGACAAACCAGGATCAAGGCTGGCGAGTACGAATTTGTCGACGGCATGAGCCCCAGGGACATGATCGGTGCCATGGTGTCCGGCGATACCAAACACTGGTATGTGCAGTTTATCGAGGGTTGGACATTCAAGGATATGCGAGCAGCACTGGCCCGGGCCGAGCGGCTGGAGAAAGTGACCGGCCAGTGGACCACTGAGCAGATCATGGCGGCTGTTGGCGCCGAAGGCGAGCATCCCGAGGGTCGGTTCTTTCCCGATACCTACGCTTTCACCAGTAGCGAATCGGATCTTGATCTTCTGAAGCGGGCCTTCAACCGGATGGAAACCGTATTGGCCGAAGAGTGGGCAGCGCGGGAAGAAGGGCTCCCTTACGACACTCCCTATGAAGCTTTGATCATGGCCTCGATCGTGGAGCGCGAAACCGGAGCGCCCCATGAGCGGGATCAGGTTGCGGGCGTATTTGTTCGTCGTCTTCAGAAGGGGATGCGGCTGCAAACCGATCCCACGGTCATTTACGGCATGGGTGACAGCTATCAGGGCAGGATTGGTCGTAAGGATCTGCGTACCTATACGCCTTACAACACATACCGAATCAATGGATTACCTCCCACGCCCATAGCCCTCCCGGGGCGTGAATCCATTCACGCAGCGCTACACCCGGACAAAGGCGATGCACTTTACTTCGTCGCCCGGGGTGATGGCACCCACAAGTTCTCTCGCACACTCTCGGAGCACCAGAAGGCGGTGCGAGAGTTTCAGCTAAACCGACGTGAGGATTACCGTTCCTCGCCGGCACCACAGGATGCCGATTCTGATGAGGATGCCGGATGACGGCGCGGGGACAGTTCATAACATTTGAGGGCACCGAGGGCGTTGGCAAGTCGACCCAGTTGACCAACGCCGCCAGCACACTGGATCAGATGGGTGTTGATTATATTGTTACCCGTGAGCCAGGAGGCACGCCCATGGCTGAGGCCATCCGCGAGCTCCTACTGGCACCCCGGGACGAGCCGGTGAATGAAATTACCGAGCTGCTGCTGATGTTCGCGGCCAGAGCGCAGCATCTCCACACGCGGATCCTTCCAGCGTTGGAGCGAGGCCAGTGGGTCCTGTGCGACCGTTTTACCGATGCGACCTTTGCCTATCAGGGTGGTGGTCGGGGCGTTCCCGAAGAACGAATCGCCTTGCTTGAAACCCTTGTTCAGGGTGACATTCGTCCGGACCACGTTATCGTTCTGGATGCCCCCGTGGACACAGGCATGGCCCGAGCTCGCAAGCGGGGTGAACTGGATCGCTTTGAACAGGAAGATCTGGATTTTTTCCAGCGAATCAGGGATGCCTATCTTGCCAGGGCGACGGCACAGCCCGCCAGGTATCACGTGATTGATGCCGCTCGTCCGCTCTCAGAGGTGTCTGATCAGGTGTCGGGCCTTTTGAACCGGTGGGTCAATGGTCAATAGTTTCAAGTCCGACAAATGCTCTGGTTTTGCCGCCGTTTTTGTTCCATTCGTGCACTTTCTGTAATGTTCTGCTTTAATTGAGGAACATTCTCAGTTAAACGCTGGCAGTTTTAATGGTTAACGCGAAACTTCTGAAGCTTCCCACGGCCGCGCATCAGCACTGGCATGAGCACCACCAGATTGTCATCGGGGTGCGTGGAGAAGCCGAGTTGAGCGTTGATGGAGCAGGGGCCTACCTGGACACCTGGCGGGCTTATCTGGTGCCTACGGAGGCCCGACACGATTATCGTGGTAATGACAAGAACCATGTTCTGGTCATCAATCTGGATCCGCTTGCACCCGCCGTTAATTCTCCGGCTCACGCCGACTATGAGCGCATGATGCGGGTCTTTGAAAAGCCGCGAACCTTGCAAATGGATAGTCGCCTGCACGGTCTTGTCCAGTTCGCCGCCGGCGAGTTTGATCGCGCGCCCAATCATGTAACGCTCCAGCAGCACCTGGCTTCCAGCATTCTTTACTGCATGGCTGACCGGATCACGGATGGCCAGTCCTTCACGTCAAACCGGAATGCGATTAGCCCTGATGCAATCCGCCGCTTCATCCTCAGAAATCTCCATAAGAAGATCACCGTTGAAGACATGGCTGGAGAGGTTTGCCTCAGTGTCAGCCGGTTCCATGAGGTGTTCAGGGACCTGGCAGGCATAACGCCGCACCAGTTTCTGTTACAGACGCGCCTGGATCAGGCGGCGCACCTTCTTGCAACAACGACCCTTACCGTGTCTGAAATCAGTTATCGAACCGGTTTCTCGTCGCAAAGCGCGCTGACAAATGCCTTGCGGAAATACAAGGGGACCACGCCGTCACGATTACAGGTTGGCGAGCGTGTGGCCTGATTTGGCCCCTCAGTTCATTAGTCCCGTAGGATTGTGCAAAAGAATCGTAGGATTTCGTAAGCCTGAAATCCGCACTAATACTAACTTATAGCGACTGAAGCCCGGTGCGGGGTGAGAGTCGCAAATGCCCTTTGCGCACTCAGGTTCAGGGAATTACCACAAGGAAAAATCCCTGCTTCAATTGAGATGGAATTCGGGAACAAAAGAAGAATAGTGCAGCGAGTTGGCAGAAGGTCAGCCATGTGCTTTGCGAGCGGATCTATTCCGACTCATTAAACCGGAGGAGCCCTTATGGCTATTGGTGTTTGGATCAGTCTATTTGCTTACTTTGCGCTCATGATCGCCATTGGCGTTTATGCCATGCGCAGAGCTACTTCTTCATCCGAGGACTATATGTTGGGCGGTCGAGCCCTCAGTCCGAAGGTGGCTGCGCTTTCAGCTGGCGCTTCTGATATGAGTGGCTGGTTGCTTCTGGGTCTGCCAGGGGCGCTGTTTGCTTCCGGTCTCGGATCGGCCTGGATCGGTATTGGCCTGCTCGTGGGGGCATTCTTTAACTGGACGCTGGTTGCGCCACGGCTTCGTGAGCAGACCGTTCACTACGGAAATGCCATTACCATTCCCTCGTTCCTGGCGAATCGCTTCCCGACGCAGGCACTTTCCCTCAGAACAGTATCTGCGATCGTCATTGTTATCTTTTTCGCAGTGTACACGGCGTCAGGTCTGGTTGCCGGTGGCAAGCTGTTCGAAAGCGCGTTCTCCGGGATTTTCAACTTCGGTGGCTTGAGTGATTACGCAGTTGGTATCGTCATTACCCTGGGCGTGGTTCTGGCCTATACCGTGGTAGGTGGTTTCCTGGCCGTGAGCATGACGGACTTTGTGCAGGGCTGCATCATGATGCTGGCGCTGGTGATCATGCCGGCCGTTGTGCTGTTTGGCGAAGGCGGCGGTGGTTTTGCTCAGGCGTCACAAACTTTGAATGAAGTCGATCCGACGCTTCTGTCCTGGACGGAAGGCCTGACCTTCATAGGTTGGCTGTCTGCGGTTACCTGGGGTTTGGGTTACTTTGGTCAGCCCCATATCATCGTGCGTTTTATGGCCATCCGTACCCTGAAGGATGTACCGATTGCCCGGAACATCGGCATGAGCTGGATGCTGATCTCCCTGATCGGTGCGATCTCACTGGGTGTCTTTGGTCGCGCCTACGCCATTCGCAATGGTATGGACATCCAGGATCCTGAGACCATCTTTATCATTCTGTCCGATATGCTGTTCCATCCCCTGATTACTGGCTTCCTGTATGCAGCCTTGTTGGCGGCGGTTATGAGTACAATTTCCAGTCAGCTGCTGGTGTCTTCCTCCTCGCTGACAGAAGACTTCTATCGTCTGTTCCTGCGTAAGGAAGCAACTGATAAGGAATGCGTGAATATTGGCAGGGTGTGCGTTGTCCTCGTCGGTCTGGTCGCAGCCTTTATCGCCTCCAATCCGGACTCTCAGGTTCTTGCGCTGGTTGCCAACGCATGGGCAGGCTTTGGTGCTGCATTTGGCCCGCTGATCATCCTGTCACTGATGTGGCCGCGCACCAATGGTGCAGGCGCGATTGCGGGTATGGTTGTCGGTGCAGCCACGGTCATTATCTGGATCTCCCTGGGCTGGAACGGCTCGTTCATGGGTGGCCCGGGTGTCTATGAAATTATTCCGGGCTTCATTGCGGCATTCATCGCAATCCTGGTAGTGAGCTCGGTAACCGCCGATGCCGGTGAGTACCAGCACATCGGACGGTAAAAAAACGCGGGAAAAGCGTTGTCAGAAGTGAAAAGGGCTCCTTCGGGAGTCCTTTTTTTAGTCATAATGATTCCTGATCGAGGGGGGGTACTGTCGTATCCCCCAAGCTTGGATGGAGCGCGCTGAGTGACTGTTCTGGAAATCGGGGCTTTGCTGACGATCGGCGGCATTGCCGGGTTTATTAATGTTCTCTCAGCCGGCGGTTCCATGCTGACCCTGCCCCTGTTGATGTTTCTCGGTTTGCCGCCCCAGGTGGCCAACGGCACGAACCGGGTGGCGATAACCTTGCAGAGTGTCACTGCGGTAGGCAGCTTCTACCGCATGGGGCATGGCAACCTTGTTGTCAGCCTGCACCTGGCGATTCCAGCGGTTCTGGGCTCTCTTGTGGGTGCCTGGGTCGCTACCTGGGTTTCCGATACGGTGTTCGAATGGGTGCTCGTGGCGGCCATGATTTGCGCCTCTGTCTTCATGCTGTTGCCGCAGCCCGTTCTCAATACCCGTCCGTTGACGCCTGAGCGCCTGGGTCCGGCTGTCTACCTGGCGATGTTCGTGGTTGGCATGTACGGCGGATTCATTCAGGTTGGTGTCGGAGTGCTTTTCCTTGTGGTGCTTTACCACATGCTCAAGATCGACCTGCGCCAGGTGAACGTTCTCAAGGTCTCGATCGTGCTGCCATTTACTTTTGCAGCACTGGTAGTGTTCGCCCTTAACGATCAGGTGCGCTGGGGCGTGGGCCTGACCCTGGCACTGGGCAACGTTACCGGTGCGTTTATCGCTACCCGGGTCAATATGAGCAAACGCGGCGCACGTTGGATCAAGGGGATTACCCTCGTTATGGTGGCTGCGATTCTGGTGAGGCTTATTATCGACTGAGTATGTGGGCGTCCCGGGTATGTAAGCAGGCATAAAAAACGCCAGCCCGAGGGCTGGCGTTTTTGTGGAGCTAGACCTGAAGGTCAGCGCTTAGGCAACGTTCGCCTCGGCAGCCTTCTTGGTGTAGTTCTCCATCTGGTCGAAGTTGAGATACTTGTAGATCTCTTTCGACATGCTGTTCAGGTCCTTGGCGTACTCCATGTACTCCGCAGGGGAGGGGAGTTTGCCCAGAACCGCACCCACAGCTGCCAGTTCCGCAGAGGTCAGGTACACGTTGGCACCATCACCGAGGCGGTTCGGGAAGTTACGGGTGGACGTGGACAGAACCGTCGACTTCGGTGCTACACGCGCCTGGTTACCCATGCACAGGGAGCAGCCCGGCATTTCGGTGCGAACACCGGCAGTGCCGTAGGTGTTGAAGTAGCCTTCTTCCATCAGCTGGGCCTGATCCATCTTGGTCGGCGGAGACATCCACAGGCGGGTGCTCAGCGGACCCTTGTGCTGTTCAAGTAGCTTACCAGCGGCACGGAAGTGACCGATGTTGGTCATGCAGGAACCGATGAAGACTTCGTCCACCTTGTCGCCTGCCACTTCGGACAGGAACTTGGCGTCGTCCGGGTCGTTCGGGCAGCATACGATCGGCTCTTTGATGTCAGCCAGGTCGATCTCGATAACGTGGGCGTACTCGGCATCTTTGTCGGCACGCATCAGCTTCGGATCAGCCAGCCACTCTTCCATCTGCTGGGCGCGACGCTCCAGGGTACGCGGGTCGCCGTAACCTTCGGCAATCATCCAGCGCAGCATGGTGATGTTGGAGCGCAGGTACTCGGCTACGGAGTCTTCAGACAGGTTGATGGTACAACCGGCTGCGGAGCGCTCGGCAGAGGCATCAGACAGTTCGAACGCCTGCTCAACGGTCAGGTGCTCAAGGCCTTCGATTTCCAGGATGCGACCGGAGAACTCGTTGATCTTGCCTTTCTTCTCAACGGTCAGCATGCCCTGCTTGATGCCGTACAGCGGAATGGCGTGTACCAGGTCGCGCAGGGTGATGCCGGGCTGCATTTCGCCCTTGAAGCGAACCAGAACAGACTCCGGCATATCCAGCGGCATTACGCCGGTGGCAGCGGCAAACGCAACCAGGCCGGAACCGGCCGGGAAGGAGATGCCCATCGGGAAACGGGTGTGGGAGTCACCACCGGTGCCGACGGTGTCCGGCAGCAGCATGCGGTTCAGCCAGGAGTGGATGATGCCGTCGCCCGGGCGCAGGGAAACACCGCCACGGGTGCGGATGAAGTCCGGCATGGTGTGCTGCATTTCCACGTCAACCGGCTTCGGGTAGGCAGCGGTGTGACAGAAGGACTGCATAACCAGATCAGCCTGGAAGCCCAGACATGCCAGATCTTTCAGCTCGTCCCGGGTCATCGGGCCGGTGGTGTCCTGGGAACCTACGGTGGTCATGTGCGGCTCGCAGTAGGTGTTCGGACGAACGCCTTTGCCTTCTTCCAGGCCACAGGCCTTACCGACCATCTTCTGGGCCAGGGTGAAGCCCTTGGTGCCGGCTTCGGGATCTTTCGGCAGGCGGAACAGGTCGGTCGCGCCCATGCCCAGTGCTGTACGAGCCTTGGCAGTCAGGCCACGGCCAATGATCAGGGGGATACGGCCGCCGGCCTGAACTTCGTCCAGGATCACATCAGACTTGAACTTGAACTCGGAGATGGTTTCACCGGCTTCGTTCAGGATCTTGCCTTCGTACGGACGGATCTCGATCACGTCGCCCATGTTCATGTTGTCAACGGGAGCCTCGAAAACCAGGGCGCCGGCGTCTTCCATGGTGTTGAAGAAGATCGGAGCAACCTTGTTACCGATACAGACACCACCGGCACGCTTGTTGGGCACGCCCGGGATGTCTTCACCGAAGAACCACAGAACAGAGTTGGTGGCGGACTTACGGGAAGAACCGGTACCGACAACATCACCAACAAAGGCAACGGGCAGGCCCTTGGACTTGATTTCGTCGATCTGGCTCATGGGGCCGGTAACGCCGGGCTCTTCCGGCTTCAGGCCGTCGCGCTCCATTTTGTAGGCAGCGCGGGCGTGCAGAGGGATGTCCGGGCGGGACCAGGCATCCGGAGCCGGTGACAGATCGTCGGTGTTGGTTTCGCCAGTAACCTTGAACACCACCATCTTGGTGCTCTCGGGTACCTTCTTCTTGTTGGTGAACCACTCGCCGTTGGCCCAGGATTCAATGACTGCCTTGGCAACGGGGTTGCCTGCGTCCATCTTTTCCTTCACGTCGTTGAAGGCGTCGAACATCAGCAGGGTACGCTTGAGCTGTTCACCGGCCAGTTCGGCCAGTTCGGAGTCATCCAGAAGGTCGACCAGAGTCGCGATGTTATAGCCACCCTGCATCATGCCCAGCAGCTTGACCGCTGTCTGCTTGTCCAGCAGCGGAGAAGACGCTTCGCCTTTCACAATGGCGGTCAGGAAAGCGGCCTTCACGTAGGCGGCTTCATCCACACCTGGCGGCACACGGTTTTCCAGGAGATACACCAGGGTATCTTCCTCGCCGGCCGGCGGGTTTTTCAGCAGATCGACCAGAGCAGCGGTTTGCTCGGCGTTCAGGGGCTTGGGAGGAATACCCAGGGCTTCACGTTCAGCAACGTGTTCACGATAGGCTTCTAACACGATATGGACCCTCATCAGTTGGAATGTCCCGCGCCGTTGGCTTCATGCCTTGGCGGGCGGTTTTTGGCGGAAAGGCCGCAGGAGCCTCTGAATAATGCCTCAAATCACCGATGGGGTTTCAGGGTTTATTCAGAGACTCCTCAATCTGGCGCTGCATTCTATAGGAAACCCCTTATAAAGTTAAGTTGGACAGAGGTCGGAGGAATCTGTTAAGTGCGCTATACTCGCCCGCCGCCAATTAACCAATGTGCTTAGCCATGAACGACGCCCTGCAAGAGATTCACAACTTCCTGCCGTGCCGGACCCCGCAACAATGGATCGACAACGCCCTGGCGAATCAGGATCTGATGCTGATTGATCACGCCCACTGCGAGAAAAAGGCCGCCTCCACAGCTCTGAGTCTGATGTACCGTTATGTCGACAACACCGACCTGTTGAACAAGATGTCCCGGCTGGCCCGTGAGGAGCTGAGGCATTTCGAGCAGGTGCTGGCGATCATGAAAAAGCGGGGCGTGGAGTATTGTCACCTGACGCCGGCCCGCTACGCTGCCGGTTTGAGACAGGCAGTTCGCACCGAAGATCCCGGACGTCTGGTGGATGTGTTGATCGTGGGCGCTATTATCGAAGCGCGCTCCTGCGAACGTTTCGCTGCCCTGGCGCCATTTCTGGATGAGAAGCTGGCGGACTTCTACACCAGCCTGCTGAAATCCGAAGCCCGACATTATCAGGATTATCTGTCTTTGGCCGAGCAGGCTGCCGGTGAGCCTATCGAGGCGCGGGTGGCAGAATTTCTGGCGCTTGAGAAAGCGCTGGTCGAAGAGCCGGATACGGAGTTCCGGTTCCACAGCGGGCCGGTCTCAGCGTAGCTGCCGGCACAGCTCTATCCAGGCATCAATGCCGGCGCTGCGGTATTTCTGCTTGTGCAGAATAAAATAGAACTGGCGATCAAATCGTCGGTGTTCCGGGACCGTCAGCGGCACCAGGCTGCCCCGCTTGAACGCGTCTGCCAGCACCACTTCAGACAGGCAGCCAATGCCCAGGTCCGCCTCTACGGCGCGCTTGATGGCTTCAGTGTGTTCCAGTTCCAGCAGCACGTTCAGATCCGGCAGCAGGCCGTGCATGCCTCTCTCAAAGCTCTGACGGGTTCCTGACCCTGGCTCCCGCATGATCCAGGTGGCGCTGCGCAGGTCCTCGTCGGAGAGAGACTTCTTGCCGGCAAGAGGATGGCTCGGAGAGCAGAACACCACCAGCTCATCGCCTCGCCAGGGCAACACATCCAGCTCAGGTGACTGTAATTCGCCTTCAATCAACCCGATGTCTAACTCAAAGTCCTTGACTCGTCTGGCAATGGTGCTTGTGTTGGCCACTTCCAGAGAGACTCTGGGGTGTGTAGGGGTATTCATGTATTGGGCCATGACACCCACGGCCAGATAGTTTCCGATAGTAAGCGTGGCACCTACTTTGAGCGCACCCACTTCCGTGTGCTTGCTGAAGGCCTGTTCCAGTTCGTTCGCCTGGGCCAGGACGGCTTCCACCTTGGGGCGGTAAAGCCGCCCGAGTTCGTTTAACTGAAGCCGTTTGCCAACGCGATCGAACAGCTGGATATCGAACTGATTCTCCAGTTCTTTCAGTGCACTACTGGCTGCTGACTGCGACATGGCCAGCGATTCGGCGGCCCGGGTAATGTTCTGGAAGTGCGCCGCTGCAAGGAAAACCTCCAGCTGTCGGAAACTGTATTTCATAACTTTTCGCTCTTAATCGGCTCACTCGAATAAGGTTATGAGAATATCCCATTTTCCCGATAGGTTAGTGCCGGGTTAAACTGAGCGCAATCCAAAGTTAAATCATTCGCCGTAAAACAGCGTATCGAACAGGCAAGAGGTTTACATGAGCAACCTGATCAAAGAGAAAGTTACCAGCGTCCATCACTGGAACGATACCCTGTTCAGCTTCACCACAAGCCGTGATCCGGGCTTTCGTTTCAAAAACGGTCATTTCGTCATGATCGGTCTGGAGACCGAGGGCAAGCCGCTGATGCGCGCCTACAGTATTGCCAGTGCGAACTACGAGGAAGAGCTTGAGTTCTTCTCGATCAAGGTGCAGGACGGCCCACTCACATCCCGTCTACAGAAGATTCAGGTGGGCGACGAAATTCTGGTAAGCCGCAAACCAACGGGTACCCTGATTCTGGATAACCTGCTGCCGGGCAAGAACCTCTGGCTGATCAGCACCGGTACCGGGCTTGCCCCCTTCATGAGCATCATCAAGGATCCAGAGGTCTACGAGGCCTTCGATAAGGTGATCCTGACCCATGGCGTTCGTTACGTGTCCGAGCTGGCCTATCAGAAGGAAATTGAGGAATTGCCGGAGAACGAATACTTCGGCGAAATGGTCAAGGGCAAGCTGGTTTACTATCCCACCGTCACTCGCGAAGAGTTTCGCAACCGGGGCCGGCTGACCGATGCCATGGAAACCGGGAAGATTACCCGTGATCTGGACTTGCCGGACTTCGATCCGGAAAACGATCGGTTCATGATCTGCGGCAGCCCGAGCATGCTGAAGGACACCTGCGCCATCCTGAACAATATGGGTTTCAAGGAAGCCCGGGGCGGCGACATGGGGCATTACGTGATTGAACGGGCCTTTGTGGAGCAGTGAGTTTTCAGGGCCAGGCCGCCTTTGACAAAGCCGGAGCGTGATGCTCCGGCTTTTTTGTGTTTGTATCTGACAGAATTGGTCGTATAAACGGCAAACGGTTATGGAGGCGGACAAAATGGCGGGAATGCAGGGAACGAAGAAAAACGTCATCAGTTTCCTGGTGGCACTGGTGGTCGGAGTGGTTCTTGGTACAGTGGTTCAGACCCAGCTAAACCTCCTCGCCCTTCAGGCCATCGGGGTGGGGGTTGGATTTGACGCCCGCCTGTCCGCCACTGTGCATGATCTGGTTTCCTTCGCGCCGCTTTATGGAATCCTTTTTGGTGTTAGTTTCGTCGTTTCCCAGGTTGTCGCTACCGCTGTCTCGCGTTTCGTGGGGCGTGGGCTGCGGGTACCGCTGTTCGCACTGGCCGGGGCCTGCGGGCTGTGGGTGGCGCTGCTGACAGCCAATGCACTGGCCCCCATGCCTACGCTCATTGCGGCTACCCGGTCTGCGGGTGGGCTACTCGCGATGTTGCTAACGGCGGCGTTTGCGGGTGCATTGTTCGCCCGACTGACGGCCAGGCGGCATACCGGTGTCGTTGGTCATGCTCCGACGGTTATTCTTGCCTGTTGCCTGGCACTGGGCCTCGGGTCGCTGCCCGCGCCGGTGCAGGCCCAGTCTCCCGGCAACTACACCGTCGAGACATTAATCTCTGGGCTGGAGCATCCCTGGTCCCTGGCGTTTCTCCCTGAGGGTGGCGCCCTGGTAACGGAGCGGGCAGGGCGGTTACGGCGCATTTCAGGGGAGTGGGGGCTGGATCCCGAGCCGATTACAGGCGTGCCGACAGTTTTCAATGATGCTCAGGCTGGCCTTTTTGATGTCCTGCTGTCGCCGGATTTTGAGGCTGACCGGGCGGTATTTCTCGCCTACGCTTGCGGTACCGCCGCAGCCAATCACCTATGTGTTGCCCGTTGTCAGTTACAGGGAATGGCTCTGCACGACGTAGTCGAGATATTCCGGGCTCAACCTGCGAAGCAGGGCAGTGCCCACTATGGTGGCCGAATGGCGTGGCTTCCCGATGGTACGCTGATCGTCACCCTGGGAGATGGATTTGACTATCGCGAGCAGGCGCAGGACCTGTCCAGCCATCTTGGCAAGATTGTCCGCCTGAACCCGGATGGCACCGCGCCCGAAGACAATCCCTTCGTTGGCAGCCACGATGCTCTTCCGGAAATCTACAGTTACGGACACCGCAATGTGCAGGGGCTGGTCTACGATTCCGTTGATGGTTTGCTGATTGCCCACGAACACGGCCCACGTGGCGGGGATGAGGTCAACATCATCGAGCCGGGACACAACTATGGCTGGCCGGTGATCACTCATGGCATCGACTACACGGGAGCGATGATCACGCCCTTTGTTGAGCATGAGGGTATGGAGCAGCCGCTGCTGCACTGGACCCCTTCAATCGCGCCCTCAGGGATGACCCGCTACAGGGGCGAGCTGTTTCCGGACTGGCACGGCAACTTGCTTGTGGGCGCGCTCGCCGACAGAAGTGTGCATAGGGTGACGCTGGACGGACGGCAGGCCAACGATACGGAAACGATGTTCGAAGAGCTTGATGAGCGGATTCGGGATGTTGCCACGGGGCCTGACGGTGGGGTGTATCTGCTTACCGACAGCGCCGAAGGGCGAGTGCTGCGTATCGTGCCTTAGTCGGAGATCTGGGTCGTTTGCGTATGGCCGGTGTATAGTAGGCGGTTTTCAAAAGGGGGAAGCCGCCATGTTTCATCTGGAACTGGAACCACGTTTCAGCGATACCGATGCCCTTGGGCACATCAGCAATACCACTTTGCCGGTCTGGTTCGAGCAGGCCAGAACGCCGGTTTTCCGGATTTTTCATCCCACCCTTGAGGCGGAGACCTGGCCGCTGATCATTGCACGGCTGGAAATTGATCTGCTGGCCCAGAGCTACTGGCATATTCCGGTCAAGATCAAAACAGGCATTGGCAAGATTGGCAATTCCTCGTTCCATGTCGTTCAGGAAGCCTGGCAGGGCGACAAGCAGATTGCCCGGGGCGTCGCCGTGCTGATTCATTTCGATTACGAAACAGAGAAGGCCCTGCCAATTCCAGAGGACATCAAAGCAAGACTGGCTGAACATGCTGTAGAGTAATCGCCCGTAATTTTGAACCTACCGGAGGCGCTGGTGTTTGGTAAATCGTTTGCATTGCTTGGTCTGATCACGGTTTTCGCACTCGCTGGCTGTGATTCCGCGAACGAGACTACGGATCCCGTTCCTGAGACCCAGGATATGTCCGCGTCGGAGAGTCCTGATGTTGATGTTTCCCTGGCGCTGACCTCCGCCCAGTTAGACTGGGTGGGTCAGCAGATTTTCCGGAACGAATGCGCAGGTCGTTTCCAGTGCTTGGTCCACTGGAATGATGGTGAGGCCTTCCCGTCGCTCGGTATCGGACACTTTATCTGGTATCCGAAGGGTGTTGAGGGTCGGTTTGTCGAGAGCTTTCCCGCGCTGATGGAATACATGGAGCAACGACAAGTCAATATTCCCCAATGGCTGCGGGCTCTGGAGCCCTTCGATGCGCCCTGGAGCCGGAAAGCGGAATTCATGGCTGTCGACGACTCGCCCCGGCTCGCAGAACTACGCGAGTTTCTGGCGGGCACTCAGGGAATTCAGGCGGAATTCATATTCCGCCGGGCCAGGCAGTCGCTGGGGAAAATTGTTGAGGCCGCTCCGGACGAGCGAAAGTCAGAAGTGGCTAACAGGTTAAAAGCGCTCAGTCAGACGCCCGGCGGCGTCTATGCCATTATCGACTATGTGAATTTCAAGGGAGAGGGGCTTTCACCCAAGGAACGCTATAACGAGCAAGGCTGGGGGCTACTGCAGGTGCTACTGGCAATGTCTGGCTCCGCTGACCATAGTGCTCTCGTCCAGTTTCGGGAGGCGGCCGCTCAGGTGCTCACGCGCAGAGCTGAAAACGCAAAAGATCCCATCGAACGAGAGCGCTGGCTGCCAGGCTGGTTGAAACGCCTCGAAACCTATGAAGAGCCACCCGTCTTCAAAATTTCCGAATAAATTTGCATAAAAACTAGTTCATTTACCGAACCTTGTTCTACTTTTAAGGAGCACGGCTCCAATGCTGCCTTTTTCTGGCGCATGGAGTCGCAATGAGGGCACTGTATCAGTGCATGAAGCAGCGTCACCTCGTTCCAGATCTGTCTGTAACGCCCTGGTGGCGGATAAAAACAATACAAATCATGGGTTTAAGATGTATGGCTCGCAAATTGCTGAGTCCATGCGTCTCGAAAAACCAACTGATGTTCGGAGAAAAGACAATGAGAAAGACGAAATCGATTGCCCTGGGGATTGCTCTGGCCGTAGGTACCTTCTCGGCTACTGGTGCGATGGCCGCCACGACTCTGGAGAACGTCAAGGAGAAGGGGCACCTGCAGTGTGGTGTTACCACCGGTCTTCCGGGATTCTCCCAGCCTGATGAAAAAGGCAACTGGACCGGTATCGACGTTGATACCTGCCGCGCCGTAGCTGCAGCGATCTTTGGTGATGCCTCCGCAGTCGAATTTACGCCCCTCACTGCAAAAGAGCGTTTTACCGCACTGCAGTCCGGTGAAATCGACATGCTCTCCCGGAACACCACCTGGACGTTGACCCGTGACGCTTCGCTGGGTCTCAACTTCGCGGGCGTGAACTACTACGACGGCCAGGGTTTCCTGATCAACAAGGATATCGGGGTTACCGATGCAACCCAGCTTGACGGTGCCTCAATCTGTATCCAGGCGGGCACCACCACAGAACTCAATCTGTCCGACTACTTCCGTGCCAAGGGCATGGAATTCAAGCCGATCGTGTTCGACACATCCGAGCAAACCGTTCAGGGTTTCTCTGCGGGACGCTGCGACGTTCTGACGTCTGACCGCTCCCAGCTGGCGGCACTGCGCTCCAAACTGCCGGACCCGAGCGCGGCAACGATCCTCCCGAACACCATTTCCAAAGAGCCTCTCGGTCCGGTCGTCCGTCAGGGCGATGACCAGTGGTTCAACATCGTCAAGTGGGTGCTTTCAGTGCAGATCAACGCCGAAGAACTGGGCGTCACAAGCGCCAATGCTGACGACATGCTGAAGTCTGATAATCCGAACATTCAGCGCCTGCTGGGCACGGATGGCGACATGGGTGCCAAGCTTGGTCTGCCTGACGACTTCGGTCACAAGGTTGTGAAACTCGTGGGTAACTACGGCGAAATGTACGACCGCAATGTGGGTCCGGACACACCGCTCGGTCTGGATCGGGGTATCAACGCCCTGTGGACCGATGGCGGCATTATGTATGCCCCGCCAGTCCGGTAACACCTGAAAGCACACCGGGGCGCCTCGCAAGCGGCGCCCCGGTGATCTCTGATGAAGTCAGCTGCAGGGAAGCCTTTCGGAACATTGCATGAAAAAACAAACAATTGATTCAAGACCTGCGGGGCCCAAGCCCTGGTATGACCCCCGGGTACGTTCACTCTTTTTCCAGGTTGTCGCCATAGCCCTCGTTTTCTGGGCTGGCTGGACACTGGTAGAAAACACGCTCGCCAACATGGAGAGCCGGGGCATCAGCACCGGTTTCGGCTTTCTTGATGAGACTGCCGGTTTCGGCATCATCATGAGCCTGATCCCTTACGATGCCACCATGACCTATGGCCGAACCTTCTGGGTTGGCCTGACCAATACCCTCCTGGTCTCCGCAATGGGCATCGTTGCTGCAACGATTCTCGGATTCATCATCGGCGTGGCCCGTCTGTCCAGTAACTGGCTGGTTGCCAAGGTGTCCCTCGTTTACATCGAGGTCATCCGGAATATCCCGTTACTGCTGCAGATTTTTTTCTGGTATTTCGCCGTTCTGGGCGCCTTGCCTTCGCCGCGCCAGAGTATCGATGTGGGCGGTACCATGTTTCTCAACAATCGCGGGCTTTATGTCCCGGAACCCCTGGCACAGGACGGTTTTGGGCTGGTCTGGGGGGCTCTGGCAATCGCCATTGCCGCAGTTGTTGGCATTCGAATCTGGGCCAAAAAGCGGCAGCTGGCTACTGGCCAGATCTTTCCCACCTTCAAGGTTGGTGTTGCACTTCTGGTCCTGTTGCCGGCAATTGCCTACTTCGCCGCAGGCAGCCCGCTCGAATGGGAAGTACCCGCACTGAGGGGCTTCAATTTTGGTGGTGGTATTACCATCATTCCCGAGCTTGCCGCCCTGTGGGTGGCGTTGTCGCTGTACACGGCCAGTTTTATCGCAGAGATAGTTCGGTCCGGTATCCTGTCAGTGAGCAAGGGCCAGACGGAAGCGGCCAAAGCGCTGGGACTCCCTAACGGACTTACGTTGCGCCTGGTTGTGATACCGCAGGCAATGCGCGTCATCATCCCGCCATTAACCAGTCAGTACCTGAACCTGGCGAAGAACTCATCCCTTGCGACGGCCATCGGCTATCCGGATCTCGTTGCAGTCTTCATGGGCACCACCCTTAACCAGACCGGGCAAGCGGTCGAGGTTGTAGCGATCACCATGGCGGTTTATCTCACGATCAGCCTCTCGATCTCGCTGTTCATGAATATCTACAACCGGGCTGTGGCGATTAAGGAGCGATGATGACTGAGTCAACCATGAAACCACCCAAGAAGGCGCTCAGTCCGATCAAGTGGATGCGAGAGCACCTGTTCTCAACCTGGTACAACGCCTTGCTGACCCTTGCCGTTGGCTATTTGCTGGTGACCAGTGTCGGCCCGCTGCTGAACTGGTTGCTGTTCGAAGCGAACTTCCAGGGCCAGGATGCGAGTGACTGTACTGGCGCGGGCGCGTGTTGGCTGTTTATCAGTCAGCGTCTGAATTTCTTCATTTACGGGTTCTACCCTGATGAGCTGCAGTGGCGTGTGGACGCCATGTTCCTGCTGCTGGCCATTGCGTTTGTACCCCAGTTCATCGAGCGGTTCCCTGGCCGCAAATGGCTCGGGATTTTCGGCATGACCGGCTTGCCCATCATCGGGTATTTCCTGATACCCGGCGGCACGTTCGGCCTTGAGGTTGTCGAGAGCACAAAATGGGGCGGCCTGATGCTGACCCTGATTCTCGCATACATCGGCATCCTCGCCTCTCTGCCTATTGGCATTCTACTGGCCCTTGGACGGCGCTCGGAGATGCCGATCATTCGTGGTCTGAGCGTGGTGTTCATCGAGGTCTGGCGGGCGGTGCCCCTGATCACAGTGCTGTTTATGGCCTCGGTGATGCTGCCGCTATTCCTCCCTGAAGGCGTCAACTTCGAAAAACTGGCACGGGCCCTGATTGGTATCACACTCTGGCAGTCTGCCTATATGGCGGAGGTCATCCGGGGTGGTCTGCAGGCCATTCCGCGGGGCCAGTATGAGGCAGCTGATGCCCTCGGGCTCGGCTACTGGCGGAAGATGGGGCTCGTTATTCTTCCCCAGGCGCTGAAAATGGTGATTCCGGGAATCGTGAATACCTTCATTTCACTGTTCAAGGACACCACGCTGGTTCTGATTATCGGCCTCTTCGATGTGCTTGGTACGGTCCAGTCCACTGTGACTGACCCCGCGTGGCAAAACGTTGCGATCGAAGGCTATGTCTTTGTCGCTTTCTGTTTCTGGGTCTTTTGCTTCGGCATATCCCGCTACAGTCAGAACCTTGAACGCAAACTCGACACCGGTCATAAAACCTGATGGGTAATCCAATGACAGAACAAACCCAGACATCCAACGTGACGTCCTCCGGGCAGGGCGACACCGACAAGAAACCCGATATCATCCGCGTGGAAGGGATGCACAAGTGGTACGGGGATTTTCACGTATTGAAGGACCTGAACCTGACAGTGGCCCAGGGCGAACGAATTGTTATCTGCGGGCCGTCCGGCTCCGGTAAATCGACGTTCATTCGCTGCATTAACCGGCTGGAAGAGCATCAACAAGGCAAAATCATCGTCGACGACGTTGAGCTGACGGATGATGTGCGCCAGATCGATACGGTTCGCCGGGAAGTCGGCATGGTATTCCAGCATTTCAACCTGTTCCCGCACCTGACCGTGCTCGAGAACTGTTGCCTTTCACCGATTTGGGTCCGCAAGATTCCTCGTAAAGAGGCGGAAGCGACGGCCATGGAGTATCTGGAGAGGGTAAAGATCCCCGACCAGGCTCTCAAATATCCCGGACAGTTGTCCGGCGGCCAGCAACAGCGGGTTGCGATTGCCCGAGCCCTGTGCATGAAGCCGAAAATCATGCTGTTCGATGAGCCAACGTCGGCGCTGGATCCCGAAATGATCAAGGAAGTGCTCGATGTCATGATTGAGCTAGCCGGCAGCGGCATGACGATGCTTTGTGTAACCCATGAGATGGGCTTTGCCAAAACCGTGGCCGACAGGGTCATCTTCATGGATGGTGGTGAGATTGTGGAGGAAGCACCACCGCACGAGTTTTTTACAAACCCGCAGGAAGCTCGGACCCAGAAGTTTCTCCAGCAGATACTGGCGCACTGAAGCAAAGGGCAAAAAAAACCGGGCATTTGCCCGGTTTTTTTATAACGGTTGTTTCTTCAGCTCTGGCTCTTTGCCAGGTTCCGCCTCGAGCCACCAGACGTTCTTGTCCCAGTCGCCCAGGACAATCCGCTTTGCCGGCAAGCCGTTGGCAATGAGCTCATGCACGGCGGGGCGGTGGGTGTGGCCATGAATCATGTGCTGGACACCGTGGGCTTCCATATCCTTGATCACTTCCTCCGGCGTTACGTCCATGATGAACTCTTCCTTGCCCTGATTTTTCGCCATGCTGATTTCCCTCAGCTGGCGGGCCATCTGCTGGCGGTCTTTCAGGGGGCGCTGGAGAATCATCTGTTGCCACTGGGGGTTGCGCATGTTGGCCCGGAACTTCTGGTACTCCACATCGGCCGTGCACAGGCTGTCGCCATGCATGAGGAGGGTAGGGGTACCGTGCAGATCGATTACCGTGGGGTCGTCCAGAAGGCTTGCGCCGGCCCGCTTGCAGAAATCCTCACCAATCAGAAAATCCCGATTGCCGTGCATCAGGAAGATGTCGGTGCCGCTATCCCTCAGTTTGCGCAGGGCAGCAGCAATCTGTTCCTGGAGCGGCGTGCGTTCGTCATCGCCGATCCAGGCCTCGAAGAAATCACCGAGGATATAGAGCTGATCAACGCCGCTGGCTGTCCCGTCGAGAAACCCCAGAAATGCCTCAGTAATATCCGGGCGGGATTCCTCAAGGTGAAGGTCTGAAATAAACAGCGTGGTCACGCGTCCTCCAGAACCTCAGCTTTTTCGATAACCACGTCATCGGCAGGCACGTCCTGGTGGCCCGCTCGCATGGTGGTGCGGACCGCGCGGATTGCGTTGACCGTGTCCATGCCCTCGACAACCTTGCCGAACACGCAGTAGCCCCAGCCTTCCGCGTTCTTGGCGGTGTGGTCGAGGAAGCCGTTATTCTCAACGTTGATAAAGAACTGGGCGGTAGCGGAGTGCGGGTCCATGGTGCGTGCCATGGCGATGGTGCCCTGCATGTTGCTCAGGCCGTTATCGGCTTCGTTCTGGATGGAATCGCGGGTTTTGCGCGGCGTCATGCCGGGCTCGAAGCCTCCGCCCTGAATCATGAAATTGCTGATCACACGGTGAAAAATGAGGCCATCGTAAAAACCGTCGCGAACGTACTGTTCAAAGTTCTTGGCGGTTTCCGGTGCCTTGTCATAGTCCAGTTCCAGCTTGATGTCACCGTAGTTGGTTGTCAGCAGAATCATCAGGTTTTCCTGTTCAGAAAGGTTAGGTACGTTACAGGGCCCATTGTACTCAAGAGTTTCCTGCTATGCATGAGTCCGGCAAGGATTTGTGAGTATAATACGCGGTTTAAGATTCACTCCCCTTTTAACAGAGATTGTATGAGCGCCGAGTCGAAGAAAGCCCACAACTTTATCCAGAGCCTGATCGAAGACGCCATCGCCAGCGGAGAGCATACCGGCAAGGTGGTCACCCGATTCCCGCCGGAGCCCAACGGTTACCTGCATATTGGTCATGCCAAATCGATCTGCCTGAATTTTGGCATCGCCGAGACCTTTTCCGGCGACTGCAACCTGCGGTTTGACGACACCAACCCGGAAAAGGAAAACCAGGAATACATCGACGCCATCAAACAGGATGTGGAGTGGCTTGGCTACGAGTGGGCCGGGGACGTTCGTTATGCCTCGGATTACTTTGATGCTCTCTATGAATTTGCCGAGGAGCTGATTACCCGGGACAAGGCCTATGTGTGCGCCCTGACAGCCGACGAAATGGCGGAGTACCGCGGAAGCCTGAAAGAGCCTGGCAGAAACAGCCCCTACCGGGACCGCCCTGTAGAAGAGAGTCTGCAGATGTTCCGCGACATGCGGGATGGAAAGTACCAGAACGGTGAGCTGGTGCTGCGGGCCAAGATCGATATGGCCTCGCCGAACATCAACATGCGGGATCCGATTCTTTATCGTATCCGTTACGCAGAGCACCATCAGACCGGTAACAAATGGTGCATCTACCCGATGTATGACTTCACGCATCCGATTTCAGACGCCATGGAGGGGATTACCCATTCCCTGTGCACCCTGGAATTCGAGGATCACCGGCCGCTGTATGACTGGGTTCTGGATAACATCTCCGGCCCCTGTCACCCACGCCAGATCGAGTTTGCCCGTCTGAACCTGAATTACACCATCACCTCGAAGCGCAAGCTCAAGCGACTGGTGGATGAGGGCGTGGTTGATGGCTGGAACGATCCCCGGATGCCAACCATTTCGGGCATGCGCCGGCGCGGGTATACACCGGAGTCCATCCGCACCTTCTGCGATATGATTGGCGTGAATAAGGCTGGCGGTACCGTGGATGTGGGCATGCTGGAGCACGCTATTCGCGAAGATCTGAACACTCGCGCACCGAGAGCCATGTGTGTCATGCGCCCGCTGAAAGTCACACTGACCAATTACCCGGCCGACAAGAGTGAAACCCTGATCCTGCCGGTTCATCCGCAGGACCCGGATATGGGCGAGCGGGAAGTGCCCTGGACCCAGACGCTTTTTATCGATCGGGAAGATTTTGAAATGGAGCCGCCGCGCAAATGGAAGCGGCTGGCGCCGGATCAGGCGGTGCGTCTGCGGGGCGGTTACGTAATGACCTGCCGCGAAGTGGTTCGTGATGACAACGGTGAGATCGTGGAGCTGAAATGCGAGTACGATCCCAACACCCTGGGTGTCAATCCTGAAGGCTATAAGCCCAACGGTGTTATCCACTGGGTTTCTGCCACCGATAGTGTGGAAGCAGACATCAATCTATACGACCGTCTGTTCAACCATGAATCCCCGGACAGTGACAAGGAAGGTGATTTGATGGATCACCTGAACCCGGAATCACTGGTGGTCCTGAAGGGTGCCCGGGTAGAGAAGAGTCTTGCCGCGCCCCGTACGGATCTTCCGTACCAGTTCGAGCGGGAAGGCTATTTCTTCTGCGATCAGGCCCATACCGAGGCTGCCGGTCGGCCGGTGTTCAACCGCACGGTTACGCTCAGGGATTCCTGGGGTAAGGGGGGCAAGTGATCCGCATCTACAACACGCTGACCCAGCAAAAGGAAGAGTTCCGGCCGATTGAGCCGGGCAAGGTGCGGATGTATGTCTGCGGGATGACCGTCTACGACTACTGCCACCTGGGCCATGCACGGGTGCTGGTGGCCTTTGACGTGATTACCCGTTACCTGCGCCACCGCGGCTATGACGTAAACTACGTTCGCAACATCACCGATATTGACGACAAGATCTTGCGCCGTGCGGATGAGAACGGTGAGCCCTACAACGAGCTTACCGACCGGATGATCAGGGCGATGCACGAAGATGAAGCCCGTCTTGGTGTGCTGTCTCCGGACGAAGAGCCCCGGGCGACTGCGTACATTGACGAAATCATCGCGATGATCCATAAGCTGATTGCCAGTGGCCACGCCTATGCGGCGGATAACGGTGATGTCTATTTTGCCGTTGATTCCTTCGAGGAATACGGCAAGCTCAGCAAGAAAAAACTGGAGGATCTGCTGGCGGGCGCGCGAGTTGACGTGCAGGAAGCCAAACGCAGTCCGGCGGATTTCGCGTTGTGGAAAGCGGCCAAGGCAGGGGAGGTCAGCTGGCCCTCGCCCTGGGGCGATGGTCGTCCCGGCTGGCACATCGAGTGTTCGGCCATGTCTACCTGCTGCCTAGGCGACACCTTCGATATTCACGGCGGTGGTCCGGACCTGCTGTTCCCTCATCATGAGAACGAGATCGCACAGTCTGAATGTGCCACCGGCCACACCTTTGTTAATACCTGGATGCACGCCGGCGCTATCCGGGTAAACAAGGAAAAGATGTCCAAGTCCCTCGGCAACTTCTTCACAATCCGGGAAATCATGGAGAAGTACCCGGCAGAGGTGGTTCGCTACTTCCTGGTGTCCAGCCACTACCGCAGCCAAGTGGATTACTCAGAGGAAAATCTGGCCGAGGCTGGCCGCACGCTCACCCGGCTCTACCATGCGCTGAGGGGAGTTGTGCCTGCCAAGGCTGCTGATGTGCCGGAATCCGAGCACGACGAGCGGTTTGCCGAGGCGATGGACGATGACTTCAATACCGCCGGTGCCATTGCTGTCCTGCACGCGGTTGCCAACGAGATTAATCAACATCGCCGGGATGGCCGTGAAGAGGACGCCAAGTACAGCGCGGCGATTCTGGTCAGGCTGGGCGGTGTTCTGGGTTTGCTGCAGCAGGACCCCGAGGCGTTCTTCCAGGCGGACACGGGTAGTGAACTCAGCGCAGAAGACATTGAAGCGATGATCCAGGCCCGGGCCGATGCCCGAAAGGCGAAGAATTTTGCCGAGGCCGACCGGATCCGCGACGAGCTACTCGAGAAGGGTATTATTCTGGACGATTCCCGAGAGGGGACGAGCTGGCGTAAAGCCTGAATTTCCGGGAGATGCTGGTTGGTCAGACCAGTTTTGCGCGTGCAGGCATGATCTTGTAAGGATTTTCCCTTACAATGCGGCGCTCAAATTAGAATGCCCCCTCAAGATGAAGGGGGAGTCGGGAAACGTAACCCACTGAGGCAGACAACGATGACAGAACGCGTACAAATCGGCGGCATTCAGGTCGCAAAGAATCTGTATGATTTCGTGAACAATGAAGCGATCCCGGGCACAGGGGTCGGTGCCGATAAATTCTGGGCAGAATTCGACAAGATCGTGAACGAGCTGGCGCCACGCAACCGTGAGCTGCTGGCCAAGCGTGATGCGATCCAGGAAAAAATGGACAGCTGGAACCGTGATCACAAGGGTCAGAAGCTGGACATGGCCGAGTACAAGTCCTTCCTGAAAGACATCGGTTATCTCGTTGACGAGCCTTCCGAATTCAAGATCTCCACCTCCAATGTGGATCCGGAGGTGGCCACCATGGCCGGCCCGCAGCTGGTGGTTCCGATCATGAACGCCCGGTTTGCGCTCAACGCGGCGAACGCGCGCTGGGGTAGCCTGTACGATGCCCTTTACGGTACCGATGCGATCTCCGAAGAAGGCGGCGCCGACAAAGGCCGTGGTTACAACCCGGTTCGCGGGGCCAAAGTTATCGAATGGGCCCGTAACCTGCTCGACAGCTCCGCGCCTCTGGCCTCAGGCAGCCATAAAGATGCTGCCAAGTATCTGGTTGAAGGTGGCAAGCTGGTCGTCAAGCTGCAGAATGGTGAGACCACCGGTCTGAAAGACGAAGCCGGCTTTGTCGGCTACACCGGTGCTGCCGACGCGCCCACCGGCGTGCTGCTGGTCAAGAACGGCATGCACTTCGAAATCCAGATCGACGCCAGCCACCCGATTGGCAAAGACGACGGCGCTAACGTCAAAGACGTGCTGATGGAGTCTGCTCTGACCACCATCATGGACTGCGAAGATTCGGTAGCGGCCGTAGACGCTGACGACAAGGCACTGGCTTACCGCAACTGGCTTGGCCTGATGAAGGGTGACCTGCAGGAAACCTTTGAAAAAGGTGGCGAGCAGCTGACCCGCAAGATGAACGCTGACCGCACCTACACGGCAGCCGACGGCAGTGAGCTGAGCCTGAAAGGTCGAAGCCTGATGTTTATCCGTAACGTCGGCCACCTGATGACCAACCCTGCCATCCTGCTGAAGGACGGCAACGAAGTGCCGGAAGGCCTGATGGACGGTCTGATCACGTCGCTGATCGCCATTCACGACATGAAGGGCAACGGCAAGTTCCAGAACAGCACCAAAGGCTCCATGTACATCGTGAAGCCGAAGATGCACGGACCGGAAGAGGTGGCGTTCACCAACGAATTCTTCGGCCGTGTTGAAGATGCGCTTGGTCTGCCGCGCTTCACCCTGAAGGTCGGCATTATGGACGAGGAGCGTCGTACCACGGTTAACCTGAAAGCCTGTATCCATGCCGCCAAAGAGCGCGCCGTATTCATTAATACCGGCTTCCTGGACCGCACCGGTGACGAGATCCATACCTCCATGGAATTGGGTCCGTTTATCCGCAAGGGCCCGATGAAGCAGGCAACCTGGATCAACGCCTACGAGCAGTGGAATGTGGACATTGGCCTGGAAACCGGTTTCCGTGGTGTTGCCCAGATTGGTAAGGGCATGTGGGCCATGCCTGACCTGATGGCCGGCATGCTGGAAGCAAAAATCGGCCATCCGAAGGCCGGCGCGAACACAGCCTGGGTTCCGTCTCCCACGGCGGCCACGCTGCATGCAACTCACTACCACCAGGTGAACGTGGCTGATGTCCAGAAGCAGCTGGAAAGCCGCACTCGTGCAGCACTGGAGGACATTCTGACAGTGCCTGTAATGGATGATCCGGCCTCCCTGAGTGCCGAAGATATCCAGCAGGAACTGGACAACAATGCCCAGGGTATCCTCGGTTACGTTGTTCGCTGGATCGATCAGGGCGTTGGCTGCTCCAAGGTACCTGACATCAATGATGTGGGCCTGATGGAAGATCGCGCCACGCTGCGTATCGCTTCCCAGTTGCTGGCCAACTGGCTGCATCATGGTATCTGCTCCGAAGAGCAGATCATGGAAACCATGAAGCGCATGGCTGCGGTGGTCGACAAGCAGAACGCCGGTGATTCGGCCTACCGCCCAATGGCCGGGAACTTTGATGACAGTGTCGCCTTCCAGGCAGCGCTGGATCTGGTTCTCAAGGGCCGCGAGCAGCCCAACGGCTACACCGAGCCGCTGCTGCACGCCTACCGTCTGAAGGCGAAAGCCAAGTACGGACAGTAAGCGCTAAGCATAAAAAAACCCCGCCTCGGCGGGGTTTTTTGTGGCTTGCTGGATTAGGCGGAGCCGTAATCCAACACCTCGGCTCAGTCCTTGTGCAGAACATCCGCGGCATACAGTGTATTCTGCAGCAGGGTGGCAATGGTCATCGGCCCGACGCCACCGGGAACCGGTGTGATGTAGGCGGCGCGCTCTGAAGCCGCTGCGAAATCTACATCGCCATGCAGCTTTCCGTCTTCCATCCGGTTGATGCCCACATCAATCACAGTTGCTCCCGGCTTTACCCAGTCGCCCTTGATCAGGCCGGGCTTGCCGACTGCAGCGACCAGGATGTCGGCTTCCCGGACAAACTTCTCAAGATCTGGTGTGAAGCGGTGACAAACCGTTGTCGTGGCACCTTTCAATAGCAGCTCCATGCTCATGGGGCGACCGACAATATTGGAAGCGCCGACAATCACGGCATGCTGGCCCTTGTAAGGCGTGTCAATGCTGTCGAGCAGGGTGATAATGCCAGCCGGTGTGCATGGGCGCAGGGTGGGCTTGCGCTGCATCAGGCGGCCGATGTTATACGGGTGAAAGCCGTCGACGTCTTTGTCCGGGCGGATCTTGACCAGAATCGGGTCTGCATCCAGATGAGCAGGCAATGGAAGCTGTACCAGGATTCCATCTACGGTCGGGTTTTCATTCAGCTCATCAATCAGCGCCTCGAGTGCTTCCTGGGAAGTGTCTTCCGGCAGATCGTATGAGAGGGAGAGGATTCCGGCCTGGTCGCACGCCTTGCGTTTGTTGCCTACGTATACATGGGATGCGGGATCGTTGCCGACCAGTACCACGGCCAGCCCGGGGGCTCTCAGGCCTTGCTGGGTTCGTGCTTCCACCCCTGCGGCGACTTGCTGTCTTACTTCGGCGGCAATCTCTTTTCCGTTGATCAGTTTGGCGGTCATGTCTCGTCTTGTCGGTTGGGCATCGGTAAATTGGAGGTGGGGCATTGTCTCATGCTTCCAGGCGAACTCCAATTGAACGGGCGCCTGACCGGGCGCGGAGGAACTTTCGGCACCGCACTTTGTCATTGAAGAGGCTGTTGTTTCAGGGAATTTGGAAATCCGTGTTGACGGAACCCTCCGGCGCCGGTAATATGCGCGCCAACTTTGCTGAGGCACTTGTTGTTCAGTTCAAACGGGGTATAGCGCAGTCTGGTAGCGCGCCTGCTTTGGGAGCAGGATGTCGGGAGTTCGAATCTCTCTACCCCGACCATTTTCTGAATGTTCAGGTGGGCGAACGGTCAAGCGCCCGTAGCTCAGCTGGATAGAGCATCCGCCTTCTAAGCGGATGGTCGCAGGTTCGAGTCCTGCCGGGCGCGCCATCAAGTCGTCGGCTTGGTCCGCGCCGGAGCGACCGTAACCAGCAAAGTTGAAAAGTAAAAGGCATGTCCCGATGTGGTGGACGTAGCTCAGTTGGTAGAGCTCAGGATTGTGACTCCTGCGGTCGAGGGTTCGAACCCCTTCGTCCACCCCACTTTTCTTTCAGAGTTGATTCCGCGTTTGTTGAATAGGTTGATGGCAGTCTGGCCATCGGGCATTCTTCATTCTGTTGTGCGCGAGTGGCGGAACTGGTAGACGCGCTGGATTTAGGTTCCAGTGGGGCAACCCGTGAGAGTTCGAGTCTCTCCTCGCGCACCACCCCTTTCTTTTTTTTCGTTCGTCCCCATTTATGTCTTCAAGATTCGGCCGGTTCCGTGATTGGGCAGCATCAAACTGCTTTGCAGGGTGATTCTCTCGGCGGTGCAAAGCATGATAAACTACCGGCTTTTAATTTTCGGTCCTTTCTTGGGAATCGCCCCGAAATCGGACTTTTAGGTTTAATTTCATTCACATACCGAACCTGTAATTTGAGGATCTTCCATGCAAGTGTCTGTTGAAACGACCTCCAACATCGAGCGTCGCATGACGATTGGTGTGCCCGCCCAGGAAATCGACCAGGCGGTCCAGAAACGCCTGCAGGAAACCGCGCGTACCGTGCGCCTGAACGGTTTCCGCCCGGGCAAGGTGCCCATGAGCGTCGTCAAGCGTCGTTTCGGTGACAGCGTCCGCCAGGAAATCGTTGGCGAGGTTATGCGCGACAACTACATCAAGGCACTGCAGGAGCAGGATATCAACCCGGCGGGCTGGCCGAAGTTCGAGCCCAAGACGATGGAAGAGGGCAAGGATCTGGAATTCGTTGCCATCGTCGAAGTGCTGCCCGAAATCGAACTGGGCGATCTGAGCAAGATCTCCGTTGAAAAGCTCACTTCCGAGATCACCGACAAAGACGTCGACAACATGATCGACAACCTGCGTCGTCAGCAGGCCACCATGAAAGAAGTCAAGCGCAAGTCCAAGAACAAGGACGTGTTGACCATTGACTTCAAAGGTTTCATCGATGGTGAAGAGTTTGAAGGCGGCGCCGCTGAAGGCCATCGCCTGACTCTGGGCTCCGGCCAGATGATTCCGGGCTTTGAGAAAGCCATCGTTGGTGGAAAGGCCGGCGAAGACATGGAAATCGAGGTGACCTTCCCGGAGGATTACCACAACGAAGAGCTGGCAGGTAAGCCGGCCAAGTTCGAGATCAAGATTCACAAGGTCGAAGAGCCGCAGTTGCCCGAACTAGACACCGAATTCTTCAAGAAGTTCGGTATCGATGCTGAAGACGAAGCGACCTTTCGCGAAGAAGTCAAAAAGAACATGGAGCGTGAGCTCAAGCAGGCGGTTTCTAACAAGGTCAAGAACGACGTTGTTGACGGACTGCTGGAAACCACCGAGCTGGATATTCCGTCTGCTCTGGTTGACCAGGAAATCGATCGCCTGCGTCAGGATGCCGTTCAGCGCTTTGGCGGCCAGGTTGATTTCCAGCAGCTGCCGAAGGAAATTTTCCAGGAGCAGGCGGAGCGTCGCGTGAAGACCGGCCTGCTGTTCCAGGAAGTGGTCAAGAAGAACGACCTGAAGGCCGATCCGGCAAAAGTAGACGAAAAGATCCAGGAAATCGCGTCTACGTATGAACAGCCTGAAGAGGTTGTTGCTCACTTCAACAGCAACCCGGAGCAGAAGAGCCAGATCGAGTCTTCTGTTCTGGAGGATGCGGTTGTTGACCATGTGCTGGAGCAGGCGAAGGTCAAAGAGAAGAAGGTCAAGTACGAAGAGGCCGTTCAGGCCGGTCAGCCCCAGCGCTGATTTTGCCCGGGATCGGTCAAAAGCCGGTCCCGATGGCCGACCCAGAGAACAGCCGGCATGTCCGGCTGTTTTCATCTGGGGCCGCTGCTGGCAAAGTATAAGGTGCAATACTTTTGAAACTGCCGTGGAGCGAGTCCACGACCCATTGTCCATAAGGAGTTCAGGCGCATCATGACGCAGAAACCAATCGATGGTCCCGCAATGGTTACCAATTCAGGACTGGTGCCGATTGTTATCGAGCAGACAGCTCGCGGCGAGCGGTCGTTCGACATTTATTCCCGCTTGCTCAAGGAGCGGGTAATCTTCATGGTGGGCCCGGTAGAGGACCACATGGCGAACCTGATCGTGGCCCAGCTCCTGTTCCTCGAGTCTGAGAACCCGGACAAGGACATTCATCTTTATATCAACAGCCCGGGCGGTTCGGTCACTGCGGGTATGTCCATCTACGACACCATGCAGTTCATAAAGCCGGACGTAGCGACCCTGTGTGTAGGTCAGGCTGCGAGCATGGGTGCATTCCTGCTCGCCGGCGGTGCGGCCGGAAAGCGGGCCTGTTTGCCCAACTCCCGCGTGATGATTCATCAGCCGCTGGGTGGTTACCAGGGGCAGGCAACGGACATTGAGATTCACACCCGGGAAATCCTGAAGATCCGGCATACCCTGAACTCCATCCTGGCCCATCATACCGGGCAGGATCTGGAGACAATCGCCAAGGATACCGACCGTGACAACTTCATGGATCCGGGCCAGGCAAAAGAGTATGGGCTGATTGATTCAATACTTGATAAGCGCGTACCGAATAAATAATACTGGAACTAATCGCATCATACTTGGCCGGCGTATCAGGCAGTGACGCCGGCAAAACGAGATCAGAGGTATTTCAATGGCAGATGAAAGAAACGGCAGGGGCGACGATAACGGCAAGTTGCTTTACTGCTCGTTTTGTGGAAAGAGCCAGCATGAAGTCCGAAAGCTCATTGCAGGGCCCTCGGTGTTCATCTGCGACGAGTGCGTCGACCTGTGCAACGACATTATCCGGGAAGAGATCCAGGAGAACGCGCAGGAAGAGCCGAGCGATCGCCTTCCTACACCGGCCGAGATCCGCAATACCCTTGATGAATACGTCATCGGTCAGGACCGGGCCAAGGTTGTGTTGTCTGTTGCGGTCTATAACCACTACAAACGTCTTCGTTACGGCGAGGGCAAGGGTGATGTCGAGCTCGGCAAGAGTAACATCCTGCTGATCGGCCCGACCGGCAGTGGTAAGACGCTGCTTGCAGAGACCCTGGCGCGGATGCTGAATGTTCCCTTTACCATTGCCGACGCCACCACGCTGACGGAAGCCGGTTACGTGGGTGAGGATGTCGAGAACATCATCCAGAAGCTGCTGCAGAAGTGCGATTACGATGTCGACAAGGCCCAGCGCGGTATTGTCTATATCGATGAGATTGACAAGATCTCCCGCAAGTCAGACAACCCGTCTATTACTCGGGATGTCTCCGGCGAGGGTGTTCAGCAGGCACTTCTGAAGCTGATCGAAGGCACCGTTGCGTCGGTCCCGCCACAGGGTGGTCGCAAGCATCCGCAGCAGGAATTCCTGCAGGTTGATACCGGCAACATGCTGTTTATCTGCGGTGGTGCTTTTGCGGGCCTCGACAAGGTGATTCGCGAGCGTACTGAAAAGAACAGCATTGGTTTCTCTGCATCGGTCGCCAGTCAGGATGATGCCAAGAATACGGGCGACGTCATCAAGGACGTGGAGACTGAGGATCTGGTGAAATACGGCCTGATTCCAGAGTTCGTGGGCCGTTTGCCGGTCGTGGCAACCCTCAACGAACTGGACGAGGAAGCGCTTGTTCAGATTCTGACCGAGCCCAAGAACTCCCTGACCAAGCAGTACCAGAAACTGTTTGATATGGAAGGTGTTGAACTGGATTTCCGTGAAGACGCCTTGCGGGCGGTTGCCCGGAAGGCCATGGAGCGCAAAACCGGCGCCCGTGGTTTGCGTTCCATCATGGAAGCGACGCTGCTGGACACCATGTACCAGATTCCCTCCGAGCATGACGTAACCAAGGTTGTGATCGATGAGAGCGTAATCAGTGGGGATTCCGAGCCCTTCAAGATTTACGCGAGCAGTGATCACGCCAAGGCTGTGCCCGAGGATTGAGTCTGGCTCATCGGTTGAAATGAAAAGGGGCGGCGACGCCCCTTTTCGCGTTTTGTATCCCGAGTTTCCTGCCCTGTTTCGTTTGGTAAAAAGATTGCAATTTTTGCGGGCGCCCCAATGAAGGGTGATATGCTGAAAGAAATACCGTCAGAGGATTCCCAATGACCCGTATACCCGAAAATGCCGTGCAAGAATACCCGCTGCTTCCGCTGCGTGACGTAGTGGTGTTTCCGCACATGGTGGTCCCGCTGTTCGTGGGCCGAGAAAAATCCATTCAGGCTCTGGAAGCCGCAATGGAAGGAAGCAAGGAAATCCTCCTGGTAGCCCAGAAAGACGCTTCCACCGATGAACCCGGCCCGAAGGATGTGTTCGAGATGGGCACCCTGGCCACGGTCCTGCAAATGCTTCGCCTGCCCGACGGCACCGTCAAGGTGCTGGTGGAGGGTAACGCACGGGCCACCATCAGCGATATTACCGAGGGCGAATTCCTGTCCGGTGGCGCAGTCCTTATGGATGAAGAAGGCTTGCCCGAGCGCGAGCAGGAGGTTCTGGTAAAGACTTTGATGGATGAGTTTGAAAAGTACGTAAAACTCTCCAAGAAGGTACCCTCTGAAGTCTCCAATGCGCTTACCGGTATTGAAGAGTTGGAGCGCCTGGCCGACACCATGGCCGCGCACCTGGAAATGCGTATTCCTGAAAAGCAGGAGCTCCTGGAAGCTCTGGACATCCGCAAGCGCGTGGACCTTCTGCTGGGCAAACTCGACGGCGAAATCGATCTGATTGAGGTCGAGAAACGCATCCGTGGCCGCGTCAAGAAGCAGATGGAGCGCAGCCAGCGCGAGTACTATCTGAATGAGCAGATGAAGGCTATCCAGAAGGAAATGGGTAACCTGGGCGAAGGCAATAACGACTTTGAAGAACTGGAACAGAAGCTCGAGGAAGCCGGCCTTCCGGAAGAAGCCCGCAAGAAAACCGAAACCGAACTGAACAAGCTCAAGATGATGTCGCCGATGTCTGCGGAGGCGACCGTCGTTCGGGGGTATATCGACTGGATGCTGGCCATTCCCTGGAAGAAGCGGAGCCGTGTCCGTCACGACATCGAAAAAGCCCGGGAGATCCTCGATAAGGACCACTACGGCCTGGATGAGGTCAAGAAGCGTATTCTGGAATACCTGGCGGTTCAGAGTCGTGTGAAGAAGGTCAAAGGCCCGGTGCTTTGCCTGGTGGGACCTCCTGGTGTTGGTAAGACTTCACTCGGGCAGTCCATCGCCCGCGCTACCAATCGGAAATACACCCGCATGGCCCTGGGCGGCGTTCGCGATGAAGCTGAAATCCGTGGTCACCGGAAAACCTACATCGGTGCGCTACCGGGCAAGCTTCTGCAGAAGTTGTCCAAGGTGGGCGTGAAAAACCCGCTGTTCCTGTTCGATGAGATCGACAAGATGGGTATGGATCACCGTGGTGATCCGGCATCAGCGCTGCTTGAGGTTCTGGACCCGGAGCAGAATCACACGTTCAACGATCACTATCTGGAAGTGGATTACGATCTCTCCGATGTGATGTTCGTGTGCACCTCCAACTCCATGAACATTCCGCCGGCGCTGCTGGACCGGATGGAAATCATCCGGATCCCGGGGTATACCGAAGACGAGAAGGTCAACATCGCCCTGCGGTATCTGTTGCCCAAGCAGATCAAGGCGAACGGGCTGCGCAAGGACGAGTTGAAGCTGCCCGAGGATACTCTCCGCGACCTGATCCGCTACTACACCCGTGAAGCCGGCGTGCGCGGCCTGGAGCGTGAGATCGCGAAGATCTGCCGCAAGGTGGTACGCGACCATGTGGAGAGTGGTGAAAAGGCGTCTGTGACCCTGACTCAGGACATGCTCGAGGACTACTCGGGGGTCAAGAAATTCAAGTACGGCCTCGCCGAGGAAAAGAACGAGATTGGTCAGGTGACCGGTCTGGCGTGGACCCAGGTGGGCGGCGAACTGCTGCACATTGAATGCGCGCTTACGCCTGGCAAGGGCCGGGTGGTCAAGACCGGTTCCCTGGGTGATGTGATGCAGGAGTCCATCCAGACAGCCTTGACGGTGGTACGCAGTCGCGCGCCCGGTCTGGGTATCGCGGATGACTTCCACGAGAAACACGATCTGCACGTCCACGTACCGGAGGGTGCTACACCGAAAGACGGTCCGAGTGCGGGTATCGGTATGTGCACGGCACTGGTTTCGTCTCTGACCAAGATTCCGGTTCGCGCCGACGTTGCGATGACCGGTGAGATCACTCTGCGCGGTCGTGTACTGGCCATCGGCGGTCTGAAGGAAAAGCTGTTGGCGGCGCATCGGGGTGGCATCAAGACAGTGATTATTCCTGATGAAAATGTCCGGGATCTCAAAGAGATACCGGAGAACATCAAGGAATCGCTGGAGATTCGCCCGGTGAAGTGGATTGACGAAGTGCTGGATATTGCGCTGGCGTATCCACCCGAGCCCAGGGCCGAGGATTCGTCCCCGGAAACCGGGTCTGGTAAGCCGCGTGACGAAGACGGTGACGCGTCAGAACGCATAAATACACATTAAAGCCTTGATGAGTTGTTGACATGCCTGAGAGCCCATTGGTATAACTGTTTCGCCGTGAAGCAGCCAATACCAAGGGCTCCCGCGCAGTTAGTGCCTATTCCGAATGCCGGTATAAAGCCGAAAGGAATAAGAAAACTGAAGAATGGAATTCTCTGACCGCTTATGCGATAGTCGAGAACGTCCGAGAAAAAACAAACCAACCTATAACATCTTCAACCTGAAATCGAAGGGGTTTAGTGTGAACAAGTCCGAACTTATCGATGCAATTGCAGAGTCCGCAGATATCTCCAAAGCCGCCGCTGGCCGTGCTCTGGACGCAATGACCAACTCCATCACCGGTGCCCTGAAAAAAGGCGATCAGGTAACTCTGATCGGTTTTGGTACCTTCTCCGTTAAAGAGCGTGCTGCTCGTACCGGTCGTAACCCGCAGACTGGTGCCGAGATCAAGATTCCGGCCTCCAAAGTGCCTGGGTTCAAAGCAGGCAAGGCCCTGAAAGACGCCGTTAAGTAACGGTTCTTTCTCCGGTGGCTCCTGTCACAGGGGGCCACCCAAGAAGAATTCAAGGCGCATTCCACTCAGGGTGCGCCTTTTTACGTTAGGTCCGCCCGTAACAGCGCGCTGAAACGAATAACACTGCACGACCTTGAACAGGGATCCGGGAGAAACATGCTTCAAGATATTCGGGAAAATGCCCAGGGCACGATTGCCAAGATCATCATTGGTCTTCTGATTGTGTCGCTATCCATCTGGGGAATGGACGCCATTGTTGGCGGCTTCTCTGGCGAGCCAGAGGTGGCAACGGTCAACGGCGAGGATATTACCGAGCGGGAGTTTCTCCGCGTGGTGCAGATGGAGAGTCAGCGCCGGCTATCCAGAATGGAAACCCCCGATCCTTCCATGCTCAACGAAGACCAGATCCGCACGGATGTACTGGATTCCCTGATCCAGGAGCAGGTCCTGATCCAGGACGCCAACGCACAGGGTCTGGAACTCAATGATGCGGATATCGATGCCTTGATCACCCAGATGCCGCAGTTCCAGGTGGATGGACAGTTCAACCGTGACCGTTTCGTTTCCACGGTGCGCAACATGGGCATGGGTGTCGGTGAGTTCCGGGAAGCCATGCGCAAGCAGTACGTGGTTAACCAGATCCGTGCCGGCATCGTCCAGAGTGGTCTGGTTGCCGATGAAAACGCCGAGCAACTGCTCCAGATCCAGAATCAGACCCGGAGCTTCCGGGTACTGGATATTCCCGCCAGTTCCGTGGCGGATAGCATCTCGGTTACGGACGCCGACATCGAAACCTTCTATGAAGAGAATTCAGGGGCGTTCCAGAAGCCGGAGCGGGTCGATGCCGCTTATATTACCTTGTCCCAGGGTGCCCTCGCTGAGAGCATCGAAATTGACGATGCGGAGCTTCAGGCCTATTACGAGCGGCGGTCGGCTGATCTGGCGAGCGAGGAGCGTCGTGCGTCGCACATCCTGATCGAAGACGGCAGAGAAGCAGACGAAACCATGGCGACGATCCAGGAGCGCCTGGCGGCCGGTGAATCCTTTGCCGATCTGGCCCGGGAGTATTCGATTGACGCCGTCTCTGCGGAGGACGGCGGCGATCTGGGTTACGCTGGCCGCGGTATTTACGCCGAGGCCTTTGAGGAGGCGTTGTTTGCCCTTGAGGAAGGGGAGATTTCCGAGCCGGTTCGTACGTCCTTCGGTGTCCATCTGATCCGTCTGGAAGATGTTAGAGAGTCCGAGGTGCCGTCTCTGGCTGAAATGGAAGAGCAACTCCGTCGTGAACTGGCTCGCGAACAGGCCAGGGAGCGTTTTGCGGAAGTCCGTGCCGAACTTGCCGACTCTGCCTATGCAGCCGATGACCTGGCCGGCCCTGCGGAAGAACTGGGTCTGGAAGTGCGAGAGGCCACGGGCATCACCCGTGACGGTGGCCAGGCTCCATTTGATCATGCCGGCCTGGTTCGACAGCTGTTCTCCGAGGATGTCCTGGAGGCCGGCTACAATACCGAGCTGATTGATGTGGGTGACAACGTCTCCGTTGTCGCGCGGGTTCGTGAGTACCACGAGGCCGAGCAGTTGCCGCTGGACGAGGTTCGTGATCAGATCCGTGCCACGCTTGAGCAACGCAAGACCCGTGAAGCGCTCTCCGAAAGGGCCGATACGATTATCGCTGAGCTTGAAGCTGGCAATACCCCCGAGGGTATTGGAGAGTGGGCGAGCTATGAGGGTCTTGCCAGGAACGCCTCGGATGTTGGGCCTGCCATCATGCAACAGGTTTTCTCTCTGCCCCGTCCTGCCGACGATGCCCGTTACGGCAAGGCTGTGACGCCGAATTCAGCCGCAGTGATCGCTTTGGACGAGGTTACCGACGGTCAGGTGGCCGAAGAAAGCACCGAGCTGAACCAGCTCCGTGAGTTCCTGGCGTCGCTTGAAGGCCAGCGTGAATACGCCGCTTACCAGCAGTTCCTGAGGAATCGGGCAGAGGTCGAGAGACCCTGATGTCCGCTCCATGAAAGAGGGCGCCTAATGGCGCCCAGAGAAAGCGAAAAGCCCGGTGCCTATGCCCGGGCTTTTCTGTTATTCGGCCTTCTTGATGTAGACCTGAGGCACCTCACCGGAGGTGTCAAAGAAAAAACCGTAGACCGCCGACTCCGGCGGGGTAAAGCGGAAGTTCTCGAACACGGCGGAACAGTTCGCGTTTACCGGCGTGTCGAGCTCCACCACCTTGTCGTCGGCCTCCGAGAGATAGCCGCAGTTTGTGCCGCTGCTCCAGTTGGCATCGCCAAACTTGAACTCGTAAGGCTGGCCATCCGCTTTCAGTTCCACTTCAGTCCGGTACAGTCCGCTGTCGACCTTCTTTACCTTGTATTCGGGCAGTGCATCCCACCAGGCAAACTGGCCTCTGAGATAGAGGGATTCGCTGTAATCCCGCTCACCTCCGGTGGTCGCACAACCAGTGACGGCCAGGACGGAAGCGAGCGCGAGAGTATGGCGTTTCATGTTCATGGGTATTCTCCTTCTTTTTGTAGAAGCCACCGGGCCAACCGGTGGCCATATCGTTGTCTGAGCAGCCGCTGTTTAGCGGGTAAAGACGCCAACGGAAAGCGCCGGAACGGAGAAATCGCCGCCCGATGCGCTCGCAGTCTCTGTTGGTGATGTGTCCGCCATAACAGCAAAGGTTCCGCTCAGCCCCGTGCTCAGGGTCTGGGTGCTATTACTAGCGTTGATAACGACGACAATCTCATCGTTGGCGGCATCGAGGTCGGGCAGGCCGTTACTAGTGTCATCCAGCAGGCTGTAACCGATCACTCCCGGAATCTGGCCTGTACCGGTATTCAGAAACCGCAACCGGTTCTGGATGGCCTCGGCCGTTTGTAGGCGGAACAGCGGGCAGTCCCTGCGGACGGTCAGAAGCTCGCGGACCTGTTGGTTGGTGTAGGCAATCGCTTCAGGTGTAGGCGCCGCACCCGCGCCTGCTGACTGAATCACTTCGGTGATCAGATCCCAGTTTGAGCCGTCCTTGTCCTGACGAGGCAGACCCCGGTTCCAGGCAGAGCTCTGGTAACTGAAGTCCACTTCGTTGTACCAGTCGCCGGAGTCGTAGCTGTCCCGTTCCATGGATTTTGAGCGCAGCAACTCCGAACCCATGTGCAGGAAGGGGATGCCCTGGCTGAGGATGGGCACGGCCAGGCTGACCACCTGCATTTGTGCCCGCTCCATGGTCGTCGCTGCGTAATCCGCCTTATACTGGTTGTTGTCCCACAGGGTCTGGTTGTCGTGCTTGGAGACGTAGTTGATGATTTCCTGGGGATCGTCGGTGTAGCCGGCATTCTGCCCGTTGTAGTCGATCTGGCCGCCGCTCAGGATTTCTCCGTTGCCAGTTTCAAAGCTGAAATCCTTCAGGCTGCCGGCGATACCGATGCGCACCCAGTCACTGACCTGGAGCAGGCGGTTTTTCTCGTCGTCGCTGCCAGTGTTGCGGTCGTTTGGAAAAGTGAAGAGGCCGTTGCCGAAGCCTTGGTTAGCGCGGATGGCATCGCCGCCGTCAAACGGGCCGCCACCACGGACGGCATCCCGGAGCCGGTCGTTGAAAGACCCTATGCCGGTGCCTGCCATATTCGACTGGATGGCGTTCTTGCCCCGGGCATTGTTGGCCACTTCGCCGAAGTTCCAGGCTTCCCCGTAGAAATAGGTGTCAGGATCAACCGCCTTTACCGCTGCGAGGGCTTTTTCCATATTGCCAAGCATATGGTGGCCCATGAGGTCGAAGCGGAAACCCGAAATCTTGTACTGGTCGGCCCAGGTTACCAGTGAGTCCACCATAAGCTTTTCCATCATGGCGTGCTCGCTGGCCGTGTTCTCGCAGCAGGTGGATTGTTCGACCGCACCGGTTTCCGGATTCTGGCGGTGGTAATAACCGGGAACCAGCTTGTCCAGAACGGAATTTTCGGCCAGCCCGGATGAATTGGTGTGGTTGTACACCACATCCATGACCACGTTCAGGCCAAGTGCAGTGGCCGCCTGCACCATTTCCCGGAATTCGAGGATGCGCTGGGTGCCGTCTGTGTCGGAGGCGTAGCTACCCTCCGGAACGGTGAAATGTACCGGGTCGTACCCCCAGTTGAAGCTGTCCAGGTCGCGGAAGGTGTTGTAGAGGGCCTGGGCATCGCCAGTCAGCGGATCGAATTCGCCCAGCACCTGACGAATCGTTTTGCCACTGGCGCAGTATGCCTGATAGGCGCTGGCAGCCTCGTCGGACAGATCGCACAGGCGGCTGAAATCATCGTTGATGTCGACAACCCCGGTGGGGTCTTCGTTGACGGTGGCAATGTCGAAAGCTGGGAGCAGATGCAGATGGGTGACGCCGGCATCGGCCAGGGATTTCAGGTGCGCGACACTGTCGACGCTGCCGTCTGCTGGCGCGGTGAATGCACGGTATTTGCCTCTCAGTGCTGGATCGAGGGTTTCATCGGTGGCACTGAAATCACGAATGTGGGTTTCATAGACAACCACGTCCTCCGGAGCCAGCATGGTCGGTGTTGACAGCGAGTCCCAGCCTGCCGGCTTGTGGTTGCTTGCCAGATCCACAATCTGGGCATACTGGCCGTTAGTTGAGAGGCTGAGTGCATAGGGGTCTGAAACCATCGTGGTCTCGATGGCGCCCGTTCTGGGATGGTAGACAGTCACTTCGTACTGGTAGAACTGCTGATCCAGTTCCGCAAAACTGCCGCTGTGGGTCCAGACGCCATCGACCTCAGACATGCTGATCGGGTAGCCCGGAAGCAGCGAGCCTGAATCGTCGAAAACGTGCAAACGCAGAGACTGGGCGGTGGGCGCCCAGACGGCGAAATTCACGTCGGCGCTATTTACCACGGCTCCCAGCTCACCGTTATAGGTAAACAGGTCATCCAGAACACCCGGGATCTGGACACCGGTGGCCATAACCAGGTCGTCGCTATTGTTGAAGCCGGCAGCGACCAGTTGGCCTTTCAGGGCGGCTTTGATGTCAGAGTTACCTGCCTGAACCTCAAAGGCTGGCCAGTCACTCAGGTGCGGGAATTTTTCCGCAAGGGCTGGCGCCAGGGTCGTTGCCGAAAGCGTCAGGGGCTGTCCGCCGTCAAGCGTTTCGTTTTCGGTAACGGTGATTTGCGCATTCTGGTCATGCCTCAGTTCAACCCGGGCCAGGCTGCCTGCGTCCTTGATCACTACCGTGGTTTCATCAAGCCAGTGAGCCTTGGCTCCGGCGATGGTAACAGCCTCCGCCTCAATCGGAGTCTGCGACAATTCCTGGCTGCCGCTCAGGGTAAAGATGCGATCGCCAAGGGCGCCAAAGTGCCAGCGGTGGTCGAGGCCGCCCAGGTCTTTTTCATCACCTTTGTGCATGATGAAGTTCATGCACTCTCCGGCTTCGCGCATCGGGATCAGGTACCAGGCTCCGTAGGTGTCGCTGACACCATCCGGTAACCGGGGACTGCTCCATTCTGTGGGAACGCCTTCGGCAAGGCCGTCGCAGCCGTCTGCGGGGTTGTTCCAGAGATGCAGGCCCCAGCCGCTGTAGTTGTCGTCAGGTCGTTTGTAGTAGAGCAATGCTTCGTTTTCGCCCGGCTCCAGGAGGGCATCGGTCTGGCTGCCACTACCGGTGCCGTCGTCCGGCGCAGGGTTGTCGCTTCCGGAATTGCAGCCGGCCAGCGCCAGCGAAAACGCCAGTGCAAGGCTGCCCGCAACCAGTTTTTGCTCAGGCATGGGAAATCCCCTTTTCCATTGTTTTTGTTTGGTTTAGAACCCTTTCGGGTCAGATTCATAGTTGCGTGATAAAGCCGGAAGGACATCCTTCGGCGGGCAATTTTTCGGGGCGTAGATGGAATAGTGCCGGGGTAGTAGAAAGGGGGCAGCACACAAAAAAAGGGGCCGGCAAAAGCCGGCCCAGAGGAGGTCCAACGAGAGTGTGGGTTTTAGAGCCTTACCACCAGGCTTCGATCTGGGCGCCGATCTGGATATCTCCATCGACACCTTCACCACCGCGCGCTGCTTCGGCTTCGTCACCAAAGAAGGTTGCGGCGTAGGCACGGATTACCGGGCGCGCCCAGTATCCGGGGCCAGCTTGCCACTGCTGGGCGATCGCGAATTTACCGAGGTCCTGGGATTCGGTGAACCAGGGGCGGTCGGTGTCGCTGTAGCCCACTTCGATTGCGGTGCTCATCACCGGCGACCAGTTGTAGATCGGGCGGGCAACAATGCTCAGACGCTCGCCGTCTTTGGCGGCAGGATCATGCGATTCGGCCTGCTCGTAGACCACGGAATGGCCCAGATCCCAGCCTTTGCCAAGCTTGATTACACCATGGTTGAGTACGCGCCAGCTGGATTCGAAGTAGCCGGCCACGTTGCCGTTGTCCACCCGGCCACCACTGGCATTCTCGGCCAGCGCAAAGCCCATGGAATCGGCGCCGTACTGAACCGCGAACTTGTTGAAACCGCCCATCACGCCGGAAGAGAACTCGGCGGTGAAGAAATAGCCGTTCTCATCATTAATACCGGCGTCTTTCTGGGCGTCTGTGAGGTCGGCCATGGCGTAGATGCCGATCAGCTCCAGGTTATTGCCGCCTGCCAGAGGGAAGGAATAGCGCACGTCGACCTTGTTGTTCTGAACAAAATTGTCACCGTCGCTGGTATCGGAATTGGTGTAGGCCAGTGAGAGTTGGCCGGAGCCCGCCGTGATGTTCTCGATACCGGCACCGTAGCCGGCGTTACTGACATAGAACAGGTCCAGCTGGTGGATATCCTTCCGCTTGTAGAATCGCTTACCGGCCCACAGGGTGGCCCCGGGCAGTGATTCGATCACGTTATTGGCGGATACATAGAGCTGGCGAAGTGCAATATCACCACCGCCGTAGGGGTCGGAACTGTTCGACGTGGTTTCCTGGTTACCAAAATCCACGTTGTTGATGTTGTTGAAGCCGTTCAGGGCCTGGTAGTCGTTGCCCTGGCGGTTGGCACTGTAGGCCAGCATGGAATCAAAACGGAAGGTTTTGCCGTCCTGGCTGAAGAGTTCATCACCCAGTGACAGTTCAGAATAGGTGTCGCACTCATCGGCCAGACGTCCAACGTAGTGGCCGGTGGAACCGCTGCCGAAACAGGTTTGCTCGCCACCGCTGCCAATATTGGTGGACACGCCGGCCCGGGCATAGCCATGGAAATCGACAGCAACGGCTGGCGTTGCCAGGACTGCGGCGGTGATTGCGGCAGCCAGGGGAAGCTTGTTTGCGGTAAAGCGCTTTTTGTTTTGCATCATCTGTGTCCTGTGCTTTTTATCTTTTTTAAATGTCAGGGAAGCGGAATCTCCGGATGCCGAGATTGGATTGGCAATGGCCGGATCAGGCTTCCGGTTCCCGCGATTGCAGCTTCTGCCAATCAGACATTGGGAAACCGGATTTCATAGTGTTGTAACCTAGGCGGTAGTACATCATCCGCCCCGAAGAATTTGGGGGGTGAGTTTTCAGGGGGAGGAGGGGCGTAGGAGGAGGAGCCCCTCTGTTGTTCGCTTTGCTATCTTTCTTTTGGTTGTATTCAGCTCGGCGGAAAGCGTGTTGGTTTGAGGCTTTCCTTGATCTTTTTGAGGTGCCCGAGGAAATCCGCGCCGCGTTTGAGGGTTACACCGGTTGCCAGGATGTCGATAACGCTGAGGTGAATGATGCGTGAAGACATTGGCATGTAGACCTCGGTGTCCTCCGGAGCGGTCACGCCCAGTACCACCGTGCAGCTTTCCGCCAGGGGTGAGTCGGGGTTAGTGATGCCAATCACAGTGGCGCCGTTTGCCCGCGCCAGTTGCGCGATATCGACAGTTTCCCGGGTGCGGCCTGTATAGGAAATAAGGACGATCACGTCACCGACGTTGGCGCCGGCCGCAACCATACGTTGCATCAAGGCGTCGTCGTAAGACATGACCGGGATATTGAAGCGGAAAAACTTGTGCTGAGCGTCCATGGCTACAGCCGCAGATCCGCCCATGCCAAAGAAATTGATCTGCTTGGCCTGGATCAGGTAATCGATCGCGGTGGCCAGGGCTTTCGGGTCGAGCGCCTGCCGGGCTTTGTCCAGGCTGGCAATGGTACTGAGCATGATCTTGTCGGCGAATTCGGCAACGGTGTCATCCGGCTCCACATTCTGGCCGATGTAAGGGGTGCCGGTGGCAATGCTCTGGGCGAGGCGGATTTTGAAATCCGGGAAGCCCGTGGCAGAGAAACCGCGGCAGAAGCGGTTGACCGTTGGCTCGCTCACATCGGCGGCTCTGGCCAGTGCAGCTATGCTGTAACGGGTGGCCGCGCTGGGGTCGCGGAGAATGGCCTCGGCCACTTTGCGCTCGGATTTGTTAAGGCTGTCCAGTCTGGACTGGATGTCCTCAAGCAGATTGTCGTCACGGTGCGCCTGGTTCGCGGCCATCAATGGTACTCCCTGAATCATGGGCGGTCGGTGTCTTGAAAACGCGGTGATTATACCGCTTTTTTACCGGTTTTGGGGTAGTAAAAGTATCACGAAAAGCAGTTTTTTCTTGGAATATTGATTTTTGAATGTCATTATTTGTTTAAAATTACTACATTGAGTCCGGTCGTCGAGTTTTTGCGACGGACTGCCCACCAGAGAGAAGGAACCAATGGTCAACAAGATCAATACCCGTTGTGACCTCATGCTATTCGGAGCGTTGGGGGACCTAGCCCAGCGAAAACTGTTTCCGGCGCTGTACCAGCTGGAGCGAGCCAACCTCCTGGCCGACGGTAGCCGGGTGCTGGCCATTGCCCGCACAGAGGCGGATACCGAGACCGTGCGCCAGCAGTTGTTTGACAAGCTGAAGCAGCATGTAAAGCCGGAGGAGTTCGACGGTGAACTGGCCAAGTCTTTTCTGAAACGGGTTGATTACCAGATTCTGGATTTTAACGAACCGGAGGCCTTTGGTGTGCTCAACGATTGGCGGGATGACGCCAACAATGAGCTCATCGTATACATGGCCACCCCGCCGTCCATGTATGGTGTTATAGCCCGAAACTTGCGCTCCGCCAGTTGCTGTACCGAGAAGACCAGGGTGGTGGTAGAGAAGCCGATCGGCCACGACCTGGAGTCCTCAAAGGTGATCAACGATGAGCTGGGCGAGGTCTATAACGAGAATCAGCTGTTCCGGATTGATCATTACCTGGGCAAGGAAACCGTCCAAAACCTGATCGCCCTGCGATTTGCCAACAATCTGTTTGCCTCGCAATGGGACCAGAATCATATATCCCATGTGGAAATCACGGTGGCCGAGAGCGTGGGCATCGAGGGCCGGTGGGGTTACTTTGACAAGGCTGGCCAGATTCGCGACATGATCCAGAACCATCTGTTGCAGCTGCTGTGCCTGATTGCCATGGATCCGCCTTCAGACCTGTCCGCCGACAGCATTCGCGATGAAAAGGTGAAAGTCCTCAAGGCATTGAAGCAGATAACGCCAGACATGATGGACAGCTATGTGGTCCGCGGGCAGTACACCGCCGGCACCAGCAATGGCAAACCTGTGCCCGGCTATCTGGAAGAGGAAGGGGCGAACAAGGGCAGCGCTACTGAAACCTTTGTTGCCCTGAAAGCCGAAATCGATAACTGGCGTTGGTCCGGCGTGCCCTTTTACATCCGCACGGGCAAACGCCTGCCGGAGAAGCTGTCTCAGATAATCATCCACTTCAAGCCGGCACCGCACTACATCTTTGATCCCGACCAGAAGCATCTGGCCAACAACAAGCTGATCATCCGACTGCAGCCCGATGAGGGGATGGCTCTGAAGATCCTCACCAAAGACCAGGGGCTGGACAAAGGCATGCGCCTGCGCCAGGGCCCGCTGGAGCTGACATTCTCGGAGACCTTTGCCACCGACCGGATACCCGACGCCTACGAGCGTCTGCTATGGGAGGTGATGAAAGGCAACCAGTACCTCTTTGTCCGCCGTGACGAGGTGGAGTTCGCCTGGCGCTGGGTAGACCAGGTTATCCAGAACTGGAAAGACAGCGGCGAACCGCCCAAGCGTTATGCCGCTGGAACCTGGGGGCCGGTTGCCTCCATCGCCATGATCACCCGGGATGGGAGAAGCTGGTATGAAGATGTCTGATCTGCGCTTGCCCCAGGGTGTTCGCGACTGTTCAGGTGAAACGCCTGAGGCTGTGGCCCTGAATCTTGCGGATGCGGTTGCAGAGTTTCTGGCTGCCCGCCTGAGAGAAGCGCCCAGGGCGAGCCTGGTGTTATCCGGCGGCTCCACGCCGCTGCCATTTTTCAAGGCGCTTTCCAGCAAGAATCTGGAATGGGGCAGGGTAGACGTCCTGCTGGCGGATGAGCGTTGGGTGGACGAAAGCGATGACGCCAGCAACACCCGTCTTGTTCGGGAGAATCTGCTGCAGAACCAGGCGGCGTCGGCCCGATTCCTGTCGCTCAAACAGCCCGGTGCCACACCTGCCGAAGGCCTGGAACGGGTCAAGGCCGAGCTGGCGGATCTGGCCCTGCCCATCGACGTACTGATTCTCGGCATGGGCAACGACGGCCACACGGCGTCGCTGTTCCCGGATGCACCGGAGCTGAAGAGTGCCATGGATCCCGAGTGTCAGGACATCGTTGCCGCTGCTACGCCCGCGTCGCAACCCCAAAAGCGCATCACCCTTACCTGGCCGCCCCTGAGAGATGCCCGCTTCAAGGCATTGCATCTGAAGGGCGAGGACAAGCTGCAGACACTGGAGCGTGCCCTGTCAGAACCGGACGAGGTTCTCGAAATGCCCATCAGAGCTTTCCTCAAGCCTGGCCTCCAGCTGTTCTGGAGCCCCTGAAACGCCCGACCTTTGTTATGGAGAAAACCATGAATCAACTTTCCGACTACCATCGCGAGCGCGTCAGGGCAGTACTGCAATCCTCACCCCTGGTGCCAGTTATCGCTATCCAAGAGCTCGAAGACGCCGTGCCGCTTTGTCAGGCACTGGTTGATGGCGGCATCAACGTCCTGGAAATCACCCTGCGCACCGAACACGGCCTCAAAGCCATCGAAGAAGTCCGCAAAGCCATCCCGGACGCCTGGGTGGGCGCAGGTACCGTGACCAGCATTGCCCAGTATCGGCAGGTTGAAGCCGCTGGCGCCCAGTTCGTGATCACCCCGGGCGTAACCGAAGCCATCCTGGAATTCGGCGTGACCTCCGAAGCCCCGCTGTTGCCCGGCATCGCTACCATCTCCGAGATGATGGTGGGCTATAACCTCGGCTACCGCGAATTCAAATTCTTCCCTGCCGAAGTCGCCGGCGGCATCCCGGCCCTAAAAGCCTTCAGCGGCCCCTTCCCGGATGTCACTTTCTGTCCAACCGGCGGCATCCGCCGAAACACCGCAGCCGACTACCTGGCTCTCGGCAACGTCCAGGCCGTTGGCGGCACCTGGTTGACCCCTGCGGATGTGGTGGCGGCCAAGGACTGGGCACAGATTACCGAGATTGCGCGTGGGAGTCTTGCTGATCTCTAATTTCCGACTTGGTTTCCCAGACTGGAAGTTTTGGAGTGGGCGCATTTTGGGGCAGGGCTTCCGGGAAACGCTACGAGCACCCCTTCGGGGTCCAGCCAGCAATCACAGATTGCTGTCGTTCGTCTGTCGCATGAAGCTTCGCTTCATAAACGCTCCGCCTCACCCATGTGCGCTTGGCGCTGGCCGTCCCTGGCCAGCGACATTCCCGGAAGCCCTGCCCCAAAGCGCTTGTCAAACTTTCCGATAACGCCATTAGTCACCGTGATTTCGTAGGTCGGATTAGCCGCAGGCGTAATCCGACGGACTCGTCGTGGGTTTCCCGGTTTAAAGACTGTTTGTCGGATTACGCCCACGGCTAATCCGACCTACATGACTACAATGACATTCGTAGCAATCGAAAAACTGTCACGCAGAGATAACTGAAAGCTTTGAAGGAGGGAGTGGGGCTCCCCTTTCCAAAAATGTCTGTGGCCAAGGATGGCCACAGCCAAGCGCACATGGATGTGCTCGTAGCGTTTTTTGGAAAGGGGAGCCCCACTGCCGCCGGCACAAGACTCTCAGGCTACAAGGTCGTGCACCGACGACAGCGGGCTAATCAGGAAGTAAAAATCAGCGAATGTCAGAACCAACCCGGACAATCTTCATGGTATTGGTCCCACCCTGAGCATTCACATAATCACCCTTGGTAATCACCACCAGATCACCATCCTTGACTGCCCCGCGATTTACCAGCTCCGACACGGCCAACGCATTCGTCCGCTCGTTCGGGATCTTGGCAGAATCGAAAGGCACCGTCTGAACGCCCCGGAACAAAACGACCCGATGCTGCGTGGAGTGATGGCGCGAAAACGCAAAGATTGGCAGGCTCGACTTTATGCGTGACATCAACCTCGGTGTGGCGCCGGTTTCGGTCATGCAGATGATGGCCGAGACACCCTCAAGGTGGTTGGCGGCGTACATGGCCGAAAGCGCGATGGCCTCGTCCACCGCTTCCATGCTCTCGTGAATCCGGTGCTTGGACTGATGCATCGATGGATGCTTCTCGGCACCAAGGCAGATGCGCACCATGGCTTCCACGGCTTCCTTCGGATAATCACCCACCGCGGTCTCGGCAGAGAGCATCACCGCGTCGGTGTAGTCCATCACCGCGTTGGCAACGTCTGAGACTTCGGCTCGTGTTGGCATCGGGCTGGTGATCATCGACTCCATCATCTGCGTGGCCGTAATCACCGCGCGGTTAAGAACCCGGGCGCGGGAGATGATGTGCTTCTGGACGCCAACCAGCTGTGCGTCTCCGATTTCCACGGCCAGGTCGCCGCGGGCAACCATCACGGCATCGGAGGCTTCGATGACCGCGTCCAGGGCTTCCACATCGTCGGCAAGCTCTGCCCGTTCGATTTTCGCCACCAGGCCGGCGTCAGAGCCGGCTTCCTTCAGCAGCCGCCGGGCGATGTGCATATCCTCGGCGGTGCGAACAAAAGAAACCGCCACGTAATCGGCACCGAGTTTGGCGGCTGTGACGATGTCCTGCTTGTCCTTTTCCGTCAGTGCTTCAGCGGACAAGCCGCCGCCACGCTTGTTCAGGCCTTTGTTATTGGAGAGCGGGCCGCCAATCAGAACCGTCGAGGTGATGCTATGGTCGCTCACCGACTGAACTTCCATCTCTATGCGGCCGTCATCGAGAACCAGGATGTCGCCCGGTTCCACATCTTCGATCAGTTGCTCGTAATCGATCCCGACTCTTTCTTCGGTACCGGCCTCCTTGTCCATGGCAGCATCGAGGATAAACGTCTGGCCGGCCTGAAGGGTGACCTTGTTCTCCGCAAAGCGGGCGATGCGAAGCTTGGGGCCCTGCAGATCGGCGAGCAGCGCGACGAACCGGCCCTGGGCTGCAGCCGCTTCGCGGACACGGCGGGCTCGTCCGATGTGCTCCTCGGCGCTGCCGTGGGAAAAGTTCAGTCGGGTAACGTCTACTCCGGCGGCAATTATAGCTGCGAGGGATTCCGGCGAGTCAGTGGCGGGGCCGAGGGTGGCGACGATCTTGGTACGCCTGAGCATGGTTTGTGTCCTTTGGTTCTTCAAAATGGTCTCGAGCAGGGTAGCGGAATCAGCTGGGCCGGCCAGTTTTACTGGCCGGCCTTGATCAGGGCGAGTGCATTATCCAGCATGCGGTTCGAGAACCCCCATTCATTATCGTACCAGGCCATGACTTTTACGTGACGGCCCAGAACGCGGGTGTGGTTGGCGTCAAAGATGCTGGAGAGCGCGTTGTGATTGAAGTCCACGCTGACCAGCTTCTCGATATTATAGCCAAGAACCGGGTTCTGCTCGGCCGCCGCTTTAACCGCTTCGTTGACTTCCTCTGCGGTTGTCTCCCGGCTGGCAATGAAGCCGAAATCCACCAGTGACACATTGATGGTGGGAACGCGAACGGCCAGGCCATCGAGTTTGCCGTCCAACTCCGGAATGACCTTGCCAATGGCGGCAGCGGCGCCGGTCTTGGTTGGGATCATTGACTGGGTGGCTGAGCGTGCCCGATAGAGGTCGGAATGGTAGACGTCGCTCAGCTTCTGATCGTTAGTGTAGGAGTGGATGGTGGTCATCAGGCCACTCTCGATACCAATGGTCTTGTGCAGGGCTTCAACCACCGGAGCCAGGCAGTTTGTGGTGCAGGACGCATTGGAGATGATGTCGTGGTCGGCGGTCAGTGTTCCGTGGTTAACGCCGTATACCACCATGGCATCCGCATCAGGGCTGGGTGCCGAGATGATAACCTTGCGGGCGCCGGCCGTCAGGTGTGCAGCCGCCTTGTCGCGTTTGGTGAAGAGGCCGGTACACTCGAAAACGACATCAACACGGTGGTCTTTCCAGGGCAGTTCTTCGGGGTTGCGGAGAGCGGTAATGGCAATCCGGTCCCCTTTAACGGTCAGGGATTCTGCGTCGTGACTGACGTCGGCGTTAAATCGGCCATGAACGCTGTCATACTTGAGCAAATGAGCGTTGGTTTCGGCGTCGCCAAGGTCGTTGATGGCAACAACCTGGAGCTGGCTCCGGTAGTTATTTTCATACAATGCTCTGAGAACATTGCGACCGATGCGGCCAAAACCGTTGATTGCGATACGGATTGTCATCGTCTGACTCCTTGGGTGGTCGTTTTTTGTTCGTTTAACCTCAGTAATGTAGTAAATATAACAACAAAAAAAGAATAAATGAACGATTAAACGGTGGTAATGCTAAAAAAAGAAAGTAAAATTACATCTAAAAACGACCACTCTAATAGATTATGCAATGGAGCCCACCATGCACCCGACCGTAGACAAGGTTACCCAGAGAATTATTGAGCGCAGTCGCTCAACGCGGCAGGATTACCTGAACCGCATGAACGCTCTCAAAGCCCAATCCCCGCACCGGAGTTCTCTGTCCTGCGGCAATCTGGCCCACGGTTTTGCGGCCTGTAGTCAGGGCGACAAAGACACCCTGAAGTTCATGAACAAGGCCAATGTGGCCATGGTAACGGCCTATAGCGATATGCTTTCGGCCCACCAACCTTACGAAAAGTTCCCCGATGTTATTCGGGAGGCGGCCCGGGGGATGGGGTCCGTGGCCCAGGTGGCCGGAGGCACGCCTGCCATGTGTGATGGCGTAACCCAGGGCCAGCCGGGTATGGAGCTGAGCCTGTTTTCCCGGGACACCATCGCCATGAGTACGGCCGTGGCCCTGAGCCACAACATGTTTGATGCCACGATGCTATTGGGCATCTGCGACAAGATTGTTCCGGGCCTGCTGATCGGCTCGCTGAGCTTCGGCTATCTCCCTACCATTCTGGTTCCGGCAGGCCCGATGCCTTCAGGTCTGCCGAACAAGGAAAAGCAGCGGATTCGACAGCTTTACGCCGAGGGCAAGGTTGGCAAGGATGAATTGCTGGAGGCCGAGAGCAAGTCCTATCACAGCCCCGGCACCTGCACGTTTTACGGCACGGCCAACAGCAACCAGCTGTTGGTCGAAGTCATGGGGCTGCATTTGCCGGGATCGGCTTTTGTAAATCCCAATACCCCGCTGCGCGAAGAGCTCACCCGTGCCGCAACCGAGCAGGTGATCAAATTGTCGAAGCCTCACGGAGGCGAGCTTGGTCTTGGCGATATGGTGGATGAGAAGAGCATCGTCAATGCGCTGGTAGCGCTGCTGGTTACCGGTGGCTCCACCAATCACACCATTCACTGGATTGCCATTGCCCGGGCTGCCGGTATCATCATCGACTGGAATGACTACGCCGAGCTTTCTTCCGTGGTCCCCTCCATGACCCGCATCTACCCCAATGGCCAGGAAGACGTGAACGCGTTTCACGAGGCGGGAGGTACCCCGTTCCTGATCCGGGAGCTGCTGAGCGGCGGGTACCTGCACAATGACGTAAACACGGTCGTGGGCTATGGCCTTGAGCGCTATACCGAGATGCCGGAGCTGGAGGATGAGAGGCTGGTGTGGAAGCCGGCGCCGGAAAAAAGCCTTCGGCCGGATGTGCTCAGCCCGGTTGCGGAGCCGTTTGCACCCGATGGTGGGCTACGGGTGCTCGATGGCAATCTGGGCCGGGGCGTGATCAAGGTTTCTGCCGTTGCTCCGGAACACCGGATAGTTGAAGCGCCGGCCGTGGTGTTCAACGACCAGAACGAACTAAAGGCAGCTTTCGAGGCCGGCGACCTGGATCGGGATTGCATTGTGATCGTGCGGTTCCAGGGACCCAAGAGCAATGGCATGCCAGAGCTGCACAAGCTTACCCCTTACCTGGGCGTGTTGCAGGATCGCGGGTTCAAGGTCGGACTGGTGACGGATGGCCGTATGTCCGGCGCGTCGGGCAAGGTGCCCGCGGCGATCCATGTCTACCCGGAGGCGCTGGATGGTGGGCCGCTGGCCAAGGTCAAAAATGGTGACCAGGTTTGTCTGGATGCCGAAAAGGGGATTCTTGCCGTCCGCGTGGATGAGCAGGAGTTTGCCGGCCGGGATTCTGAAAATGCGGACCTGACCGGGTATCATCACGGCTATGGTCGGGAATTGTTTGGCTGGATGCGACGTGCGGCCAGCAATCCCGAGGAAGGCGCCAGCTTTTTCTGGAATCATGAGGCATGACAGAAACACATTACTCACTGGTCGGTGACATCGGCGGCACCAATGCGCGTTTCGCGCTGGTAGAGAAGGGCAGTGTGCAGCCCGGGGCTATCGAGATTCTGCCCTGCGGGGAATACGCCAATCTCGATGACGCCGTGCGGGATTACCTGGCCCGGGTCGGAGTTTCAGAGGTGGATGGAGCCTGTCTGGCTGTTGCCTCACCGGTTCGAGGCACCCAGGTTCGCATGACCAACAATCACTGGCGCTTTGATATCGAAGAGGTCCGGGCGCAGTTTGGCTGGTCCAGGTTCAAGGTGATCAATGACTTTACCGCCATGGCGCTCGGCGTTCCCCATGTTCCGGACGAACACCTTGTGCATGTGTGTGGTGGGCCGGGCGACAGCCGTCGCCCTCGACTGGTTATGGGGCCTGGAACCGGGCTCGGTGTTTCGGGCCTGGTGCCCATTGAGCATGGCTGGGTACCGTTGATGACCGAAGGCGGCCACGTGGATTTCGCCCCCACCGACGATACCGAAATGGCGGTGCTGCGGATTCTCAAGGCCCGATTTGGGCGGGTGTCCGTAGAGCGTATTCTTTGTGGTCAGGGCCTGCTGAATCTGTATCAGGCCCATGCCGAGATCCAGGGCGTGGCCGCACCACTGGATGCGCCGGAAAAAATCACCGCGGCTGCGGTGGAAAACACCGACAGCCTGGCTCGACACACGCTTCGCCACTTCTGTGAAATCCTCGGCCGTGTAGCCGGTAACGGGGTTCTGACCCTGGGCAGCACCGGCGGTGTTTATCTCTGCGGCGGAATCCTGCCCCGTTTCCTCGAGTTCTTTCTGGAAAGTCCCTTCCGGAACGGCTTTGAGGATAAAGGCAGAATGCGCCCGCTGCTCGAGTTCACGCCGGTCTATGTGGTTACTGAGCCGTACACCGGGCTGCTGGGCGCTGCCGAGGCACTGGGCAATCCGGAGGTTTGATGCCGGATTGCCTTTGCTGGTTTAGAGGTAGTGGACCAGCTGGCTCTGATCGAAACGGTACTGGCGGTTATACACACCGTTTTCCGCCCGGCGGCCGGCGGCCAGTACCATGGTCACCAGTCCTTTTCCGGGCAGGTTGAGCAGTTTCTTGACACGATACTCGTCAAAACCCTCCATGGGGCAGGAATCATAGCCGTGGGCCCGGAGTGCAAGCATCAGGTTCTGGGCCGCCAGGGCGGTGGATTTGGTGGCCCAGATTTTCATCTCGCAGGTTGAGTAGGGGCCCCGGGGGACAGGCCGGGTGATTCCCACGGCAAGGCCTGCCGCTTTCTTCGCTAACCCCAGAATCCCGAAGGGGCCCTGGTTGTAGTGAATGGGGGCGACTTTGCGGTAGTACTTTTCAACGATCGGCGGCAGCTTTTCTTCTGGCCAGTCTTCCAGGGCTTGTCGGGCATGAGCTCGCCAGCTATCCGGTCGGGCAACCACCACGATCAGCGCGGCGGCGGTTTTCGCGGCATTCTGGCCAAGACAGGCGTGGGCAAGTTTCGCCTTCAGCTCCGGAGTGCGGACAACGAAAAATTCCCAGGGCTGAAGGTTGCTGGAGTTTGGGGCAAGTGTTGCCAGCTCGAGGCAATCCTCAAGCACCTTCTCCGGAATAGGCTCATCGGTGAAACGCCTGATGGAGCGGCGGGTGCGAACGACTTTTCGGAACTCCTCGACATCAATTTCCGGCAGAGGAAGAGGGCCTGCTTTGGCATTCATGGTGTGTCCTTCGAGACTTGTTGTGTCGTGATTGTGCCTCTATCGTTACGGGAAATGCCCGTTTATGCAATCACCCTGACAATGGAACGTTCATGAAAGAGGATCTCTCCCGGCTTCCCTTCGACGACCTGGTTCGGCGCGTGCGGGCGTGTACGATTTGTGCGGACGTTCTTCCACGTGGCCCAAGGCCGGTCATCCAGATATCGGAAAGCGCCCGCATTCTGGTGGTCGGGCAGGCGCCGGGCAGGCGAGTGCATGAAACCGGGTTGCCCTTCAATGATCCCAGCGGCGATCGGCTTCGGCAATGGATGGGGATAACCCGGGATACCTTTTATGACGAACAGAAGCTGGCGATCCTGCCCATGGGGTTTTGCTATCCGGGTACCGGCAAATCCGGGGATCTTCCGCCGCGACCAGAGTGCGCGCCGGCCTGGCGCAACCTGTTGCTGGATCGTCTGCCACACATAGGGCTGACGCTGGTCATCGGGCAGTATGCTCACGCCTGGCATCTTCCGGGTACCGGCAAATCCGTTACGGAAAATGTCAGGCGGTGGCGGAATTATTGGCCAGATCTGGTGCCCTTGCCGCACCCGAGTCCCAGGAACAATGGCTGGTTACGAAAGAATCCCTGGTTCGAGAATGAGGTGGTCCCGGGTTTGCAGCTCCTGGTCAATAAAATGCTGGACGCGGATGGTCGTTCTGGAATCGAATGATCAGTGACGGGGTAGTGCTGTCTCCTTCAGGTAGTCTCGCAGTAGTTCCCTATTCTCATTAGAGATGTAGAGGCCTTGCTTGGTTCGTCTCCAAAGTACATCGTCGGCGGTAATGGCCCATTCATTGGCAACCAGATAATCCACTTCGCTCTGGAAGAGAGTTGGTGTGAAAGCCGTTCCAATGTCAGCCAGAGAATGGTTCCCCTCAAGAAAATCGAAGGTGCTGGTGCCGTAGGTTTGCACATAACGTGATATGGCCGCATCGGGCAGCCAAGGGAATCGTGTTTTAATCTGCGCTCCGAGTCCCTGCTGATTCACGAAGTCGCCTCCTGGCAAAACCGCGCTTCGGGTCCACGGTTGCCCGGCATCAGGAAAATAGTCGCAAAGCCTGTTCGTAACGGCTTCTGCGAGCTTGCGGAAGGTGGTGATTTTGCCACCGAAGACTGAAATCAGGGGGGCAAGGGCAGCACCCTCGCTGACCTCGAAAGAATAGTCCCTTGAAGCCTTCTGGGCCGGCTCCTCCTCATCGTCCATGAGTGGCCGAACACCTGAGTAAGACCAGATCACATCAGAGGTGTCGAGCTGCCGTTTAAAATAGGTGTTCACAATATCCAGGAGATAGTGAGTCTCCTCGGGGGATATGCTGGCGGCTTTCGGATCTCCGTCGTATTCAACATCGGTGGTGCCGATGAGTGAGAAATGGTCTTCGTACGGGATCACAAAGACAATCCTGTCGTCCTCATTCTGCAGGATGTAGGCTTCCGTACCCTGGTTCAGGCGGGGCACAACAATGTGGCTACCTTTGACCATCCTGATCTGTTTCGGCGCCTTCATGCTGAGGCTCTCGCCGAAGAGACGGCTCACCCATGGCCCGGTGGCGTTGATAATGACTTTTGCCGATATGGTTTTCTCTGAATCGGAGAGCACGTCTTTCAGTGTGGCGATCCATCGGTCTTGGCCGCGCTCTGCTTTCACGCATTTCGTACGCGTCAGGATTTGTGCCCCTTTCTGTTCTGCTTTTTTAGCAGTCAGAACGACCAGCCTGGCATCGTCTACCCAGCCGTCCGAGTACTCGAAACCCTTGGTTATTTCGGGTTTGAGGGGAGAGTCCTCTTCAAAAGAAATTGATCGGGAGCCGGGGAGGATTTCCCGTTTTGCAAGGTGGTCGTACAAAAACAAACCGGTACGAATCATCCAGGCTGGCCGTAGATGAGAGCGGTGAGGAAGCCTGAACCGCATGGGCCACATGATGTGCGGAGCGTTTCGTAACAGCGCTTCGCGCTCTGCAAGGGCTTCCCGGACCAGGCGGAACTCATAGTGTTCGAGATAACGGAGGCCGCCGTGAATCAGTTTGCTGCTACTGGAGGAAGTGGCAGATGCGAGGTCATCCATTTCACAAAGCAGGACCTTTAGGCCTCGTCCTGCTGCATCCAGCGCGATGCCAGAACCATTCACCCCGCCGCCAACTACAAGTACATCGTAGACATCCTGATCTTGTGCCACTTTTCACAGTCCCTGAACGAGCATTGGTTGATGGAACTGATTATGGGGAATGGTGCGGTGTTCGTAAAGGAAAAACGCGAAGAAAAACGAAACTAATCGCCGGTGATGTGAACCTCTACTCCATTTACTTCAAGCAGTTTGCGAATCTTCTCTGGTGGCCGAGCATCGGTGAACAGATGGTCTGCCTGGCCAATGTTCCCCAGGCGCACCATGGCATTTCGACCAAACTTGGAGTGGTCAGCGGCCAGGAGCACTTCAGTAGAGTTGGCAATGATCGATTGGGCAACACGAACTTCCCGGTAGTCGAAATCCAGTAGGGAACCGTCGTGGTGAATGCCGCTGATGCCTATGATTCCATAATCCATTTTGAACTGATTGATAAAATCCACGGCGGCCTCCCCAACGATGCCGCCATCGCGATTACGAACCTCACCGCCAGCAATGATGATGTGGAAGTCTTCCTTCGCCGAGAGGATGGAAGCAACATGGAGGTTGTTGGTGACGATGCTCAGGCCGCGCTTTTGTAGTAGTGCTTTGGCAATGGTTTCAGTGGTAGTGCCAATATTGATGAACAAGGATGCATTGTCCGGTATGTGCTGCACAAGTGCGTTTGCAATCCGTTCCTTGGCTTCCAGGTTCATGATTTTGCGCTGCTGGTAAGCAGTATTGGCCGTGCTAGAGTCGACGCCCGCGCCGCCATGGTGCCGGCGAAGCCGATTTTGCCTCGCCAGCTCGTTGAGGTCTCTCCTGATAGTTTGTGGCGTTACGCCAAACTCTTCGACGAGTTGCTCTGTCGTTAAGAATCCGGATGCTTGTATCAAGTCCATGATCTGTTCAAGACGGTGTTTCTGGGACATCCTGGAGCCTTGTTGTTATGTTCGGAATCGAAAGTTTACGCAAACCCTTGGAAAATTCAAAAAAAAGCCCCGCCATTCAGGGCGGGGCTCGCAACGCGTGATTCGATCTAGAGGCTCAGAGGCTTGCCAGCCTCCCGGCGCCGCTCTTCCCATTCTTCCCGGGTCTGGGCTGCCTGATCGCCGGGCATCGAATCGATGATGCTGAAATAATCGGAACTGTATTCGTCAGCGATGATGGTGTTGCGTGGTTTCACTTTCACCACGTACACAGTCTGGATATTCTGGTGATCGAAGTCCCGCCAGTACTGCTCGTCCTTCAGGAACGTGTATCTGTGTCCCTCGAGGGCCCGTATGAGGCGGGCGGTATTGGTGGTTCCGGTACGCTCCACAGCATCCTTGTATTGGTAAACGATGCTGTAGGCAGAGGCCGCAGCGGTGGATGGCCGCATTTCATATCGCGCTGAGAAGGCCTCTACAAATTCCTTGCCTCGCGGGTAGTTCAGCTCGTAGGGTGCGTTCCACACCCAGGGCGAGCCGCCGATAACGCCTTCCATAATGGTGGGGCCCACCTGGCGCGCCATTCCGAGGGTGAGATTGGGTACAACTATCTGCATTTTCTTGGTTAGGCCCATTTCATAGGCGACATTCAGGGCTCGCACCATGTCGTCACCGAAAAGAACCATCATCAGAACCTTGGCATCGCTCGCTTCCGCCTGCTCCAGCGCTTCACGGAAGTCGGTAATCAGTGCTCGGGGGAAAGGCGTTTTCACGCCCTGGTGGCGCTGGGTGTCCTCGGTTCCCGAAAATTTTCGTACCGACTCTTCCACGGACCAGCCCCAGGTGTAGTCAGCGGTGATGTAGAAGTAGTCGTCGTTGGCGTGATTGGTTGTGAGGTATTGGCTAAGCGCCTTGGCCGTCATCCATGCGTTGTAGGGCTCCCGGAACATGTGTGAGTGACCCTCGGCCCCGGTGGTGGCGTTCGAGTAGGTGAGGGTACCGAAGTAAATCCGGTCGCGATCCCGGGCGGCTTTGCCCGAGGCAATGGCAACGGCGCTGGACACGCCGCCGAACACCATCTGGACGCCTTCACGGTCGATAAGCTCTGCGGTGTTTTTTGCGCCCTGAGCAGGTTCGCCACGGGTATTTCTGATCACCAGCTCCAGCTGGCGACCCATGACACCGCCGGCCTTGTTGATTTCGTCAACGGCCAGGAACGCGCCCAGACGCTGTTGCAGGCCCTGATCCTTGTAGCGACCGGTTTGCGGATAGTTCAGGCCGATTTTCAGGGTTTCGGCATAGACAGTGGAGCTCACCAGCAACAGCAGGCAAGCAGAAAAGAGTACTTTTCTGATCTTCATTCAGGTTGGCCTCCGGAGTTGCAGCGCCAATGGAGGGAGAGGGCTGCGAATCTTTTTTGATTATTTGTTAAGCAGAGCTAGTGTCAGCGCTGATTATGGAGTCAACAATGGGACTAAAGTGGAATTTTCGGTAACAAATTGTAGGTCGGTGACTTCTATCAACTTTACGATGCCCCTCAGGGCACCGCGGTTTGACGCATTGCCTCCAGCAGGGCGAACCAGAGCGGTCTGGGGAGAGTTGTGCGGGCGCCCTTGAGCGCTGCCTCAATTCTCGCCTCACGCATGGAGCCAAGAACCGGAATCGGGGCACCCGGAAGCTGCCGCAACCACGCGATGGCCAGCCCCGTCGCGCACAGTCCGGTTTCTTCTTTGGCGGTTTGCAGCAGGCTTTCTGGAACCGAGCCGGGCAGGGCACCACCAGCCAGTGGTGACCAGGCAAGCCAGCGCAGGCCATCGCTAAGGTGGGCCTCAAAGGTGCCATCGAACAACGGTGATGCATGGTTGAGTGACAGCTCGCTCTGATTACACACCAGGGGCAGGCGGGTGTTTTTCTGAAGCCAGCGCCACTGCTCCGGCAGGAAATTGGATACCCCAATGTGCCGAATCTTGCCAGCGCTGACGGCCTGCTCCAGGGTTCTCGCCAGGGTTTCCGCGTCCAGCAGCGGATCCGGCCGGTGAATCAGGAACGTGAGGATTTGCTCAACCCGCAGCCGGCTGAGAGACCTGTCGATAGCCCCGGAAAAATAGTCTGCTTCGGCCCGATAGTGTTTAGTGGTCCACTGGCTGGTGTCCTGATGGGCAGGCACAATGCCGGCTTTGGAAATAACCTGTACTTTCTGACGCAGTTCCGGCGAGGCCATCAGTGCCTCGCCGAAAATACGCTCACACTCGCCATCGCCGTAGATGTCGGCATGATCGAAGACAGTCAGTCCTTCATCCAGCCTCCCCTGGATCCAGTCTGCCAGCCGTGCCGGCTGGCACAGATCTGCATGGTCGAGCAGACGCATCATGCCGGGAACAAGAGGGGTGTCTTCCAGAAATCTCGAATAACTCATGGTCAGGTCACTTTTTCCCGAACGCAATCACCACCCGGTCATCGCCGTTGGTTCTTGAGAATACATAGGGTTGCTGGCTGATCAACCGGTGCTCGCCTGCGCCAATCACGGGATGACGCTCACGGAACTGCCCCAGTTTCTGCCAGTGCGCAAGGATACCGGACACCTCGCCATTCTCAATGGCATTCCAGTTCATGTCCGAGCGGGTGCCCTGATGCGGATCCGATCCGGTTGGCCCGAACGCCCGGCCCGACTCATCACCATAGAACACCTGAACTGCGCCAGGCGTAAGCATGAGAGCCGCTGCGGCCCGCTTCTGTAGAGCGGGATCATTGCCTGCAATCTGGCTGAACAGTTTGGTGTCGTGGGAGGAGATGTAGCTCATCACATTGAAGTTTTCTTCGCCGTGCAGTTTGCTGGCGTAATCACTGTAGATGGGTTCCATGGCGGGCAGGCATTGCGCGCCGGCCCGGGCCTCTTCCTGCAGGTCGAAGTTGATCACCGCATCGAAGCCGGCATCAAAATAGGCGGTCCTGCGAACCGAATGGGGGAATACCTCGGCAACCATCCAGAACTCCTCGGCCGGCAGGTCGGCGTCGGGATTGCGGCTGCGGTACTCATCCAGGGCTGCCTGGGCCTCCTCTTTGAGCGCGAGCCAGGCCTCCGGTTCCACATGCTTGGCGGTATCCACCCGGAAGCCGTCCACTCCGAATTCCCGGACCCAGTCGGTCAGCCAGGTGATCAGGTAATCCCGAACGGTGGCATCGTCCAGTTGCTGGCTTCTTGAGCTGGCTTTATTCCGCAGGAACACCGGCAGATCCACGGGCTTTTCGGCCTCTGTCTTGAAATCCGGCAGAAACGCGAGAGAGCCGCGCTGGGCATCCACGGAGGCGTTCGGCGGCGTGTCGTAGTCGGCAATACCGGCCCGGACCCAGTCTTTGCCCCACCAGTTGCGCCAATCCGGATGGTCGTAATCAATGAGGGCATGGTAGGCGTGGAAGTTTTCCCAGGATTCCGGTTGCCAGTCGCCCCAGCGCTCGGGCAGATGCTTTTCGAATCCCTCAAACAGCGAACCGAATTCAAAGGTCTGCATATCCTGCAGGGAACTGTAGCCTGGGTGGTTCATAACCACGTCCATGACCACCCGGATGTCTCGTTTATGGGCTTCCTGGACGAGAGTCCGGAATTCCTCCCGGGTACCAAAGTTGGCATCCGGGACCGTGAAGTCCAGGGCGTAATAGCCATGGTACCCGTAGTGCTGGAAATCGCCCCGGTCGCCACCGCCTACCCAGCCGTGCATCTGTTCGAACGGAGGCGTGATCCAGAGGGCGTTGACCCCCAGTTCCGACAGGTAATCCAGTTTCTGGGTCAGGCCTACAAAATCACCGCCATGGAAGGTACCGATTTCATCCTTGCCGTCTGGTTGGCGTCCATAATTCTGGTCGTTGCCGGTCGTGCCGTTGGCAAACCGGTCTGTTACGGCGAAATAGACGGTCGCACCGCCCCAGCTAAACTGGCCCGCCTTGGCGTCGACTGATTCCAGTAACACCAGCCCCTCGGCGTTGGCACCCGGCGCCATGGTTACCTCACCATCGATAACCCGGGCAGTGTTTCCCGTGTAGAAATCCCGGACCAGTGTCCCGTCCGGGAATGCGGATCCGACCGGAATCGTCATTTCGGCTGACGCCGCTTCGCAAAAGACATTGGTATCATTGGCTGAGGGTGGCCCGGCCACAACTGTGGGTTTGCCCGGGCCGGAGGCACAACCGGCTGTAATCAGGGCTGAGGCGATACAAGCTGAGAGTTTCAGGTGTCTGGCGCGAGGGCTCATGGCAATTGCTCCGTTTCGGTTTTCATTCTTGTGGATGCCATCAAACCAGACTCCACCCCGGGGTGGTAGAAGGAATTTTCTACGCCTGTCTACTCCCCTCTACTACGCCTCGGGGAATGAAATAAGGGGTGATGCTTATTACCCGGAATTGCCACACAGTGCCAATACTCGCAAAAGAAAGTTTGCGTTCAGTCCGGCCCGACAACCTCGTGAATGGCCGGAAAACAAGAATAAGGCAAGAACATACAGAGGAATCACCTGATGAATCGTCGAACTTTTATCCGCAGCACTCTCGCAGCCTCCATTGTTGCCGCTACCTTCGGCGTCTCCGCGCCGGCCCATGCCGAGATCGAAGAGGGCAAGCTTCTGGTCTGGATCAACGGTGACAAGGGCTATGACGGCCTGCAGGAGGTGGGGGACTGGTTCACTCAAGAAACCGGTATCCCGGTTGAAGTCGCCCACCCGGACAGCGCCACCGACAAGTTCCAGCAATCTGCCGCAACCGGCAATGGCCCGGATATTTTCATCTGGGCCCACGACCGTTTCGGCGAATGGGCCCAGAGCGGCATTATTTCCGAGATCAAACCGTCCCAGAGCGTGATTGACGCCAACTATGACTTTACCTGGGATGCGGTCACGGTGGGCGGCAAGATGTACGGCTACCCGATGGCGGTCGAGTCTATAGGCCTGATCTACAACAAGGATCTGTTGCCTGAGCCTCCCAGCGCCTTCGAAGACATTCCTGCCCTTCACCAAGAGCTGGCGGAAGACGGCAAGCGCGCCATTCTGTGGGATTACAACAACACCTACTTTACCTGGCCGATGCTGGCGGCAGCTGGCGGATACATTTTCGGTGAAAACGCCGATGGTTCCGTGGATGTGAAGGACACCGGCGTGAATACCGAAGGGGCCATCAAAGGTGCCAACGCATTGACCCGGCTGATCGAGGAGGGCGTGATGCCCCGCGGAGCCGACTACAGCGCCATGGAGTCCAGCTTCAACAAGGGCGAGACGGCCATGATGATTAATGGCCCCTGGGCCTGGGGCAACCTTGAGAAAAGCGGCATCAACTTCGGTGTAACCACCATTCCGACGGTGGATGGCCAGCCCAGCAAACCGATGGTGGGTGTTATGGCCGCGACCCTGAACTCTGCCAGTCCCAACAAGGATCTGGCGGTTGAATTCCTGGAAAACTACGCGCTCTCCGTCAAGGGCCTGAAAATGGTGAACAACGACGTTCCCCTGGGTGCTGTGGCCAACAAGGAATTCATGGATGAACTCTCCTCCGATCCCAATATAAAGGCGACCTTCGAGAATGCCCAGCTGGGCGAACCCATGCCGAACGTACCGGCTATGGGTGCCTTCTGGTCGTCCATGGGGCCGGCCCTGCAAAACATCACCTCCGGACGCCAGTCCGTTGAAGATGCCCTGAACGCGGCAGCACAGCGAATTACCCGGTAACCAAAGGGTATACCGGTGTCGGAGGGGTTTTTTCCCTCCGACACTGGGCCGCCTGGACGTGCATGAACATTCGCCGTTGCCGACGTGCGACGGTAATCAACGGGCTGACTACAATGATAACGGAAACCCTGTCCTCTCCCGGTATTGAAAGCAGACACTCCATGACCCGAGTATTTCTTAAATGGGGCGCGCTGGCGGCGTTGGTCGGTGCCGCGCTCTACCTCATTCTGGCACTCTATGCCCAGCGTGAGTTTGTCTTCGCCATGCTATTTCTGGTGCTCACCGCGTCGGCTGTTGCAGTGTTCGTCAGCAAAAAGCTGTACGCCCACCGTTACATTTTTCCGGCCATCGCTGGCATGGGGCTATTCGTCATTTTTCCCCTGATGTACACCGTTGGCATAGGCTTCACCAATTACAGCGCCAGCAACCTGCTGAGTTTCGAGCAGGTGCAGGAAAACCTCCTTAGCCGGACCTATCAGTCTGAAGCGGTTCGCTACGACTACCAACTCTACAAAACCGACGAAGGCTATGTGTTCTGGCTTGAGGGAGAACACCAGAACCTGACTTCAACACCGGTAGACCTGGAGGCCGGCGAACGTTCGGCACCCGTGTTGCCGGTGTCGGGCAAGCCGGAGGGTGAGCCCCTGTCCATTCGCGAGATCATACAGCTCAGGGGGCAACTCTCGGAACTGACCCTGATCACCGAAGACGGGCGCGAGTTGAGTCAGGCCAGCCTGCGCTCATTCGCGGCGATTCATCCCCAGTTTACGCTGCATGACAATGGCAGCCTGACCAATAACCAGACCGGCGTCACCTATTTCCCGGACCAGGAAACCGGCTTCTACCGGGACGCCGATGGCAATGCCCTGTCGCCTGGCTGGACGGTCAATATCGGTTGGGACAACTATCTCAAGGTGGTGACCGACCCTTCCATTCGCGGGCCATTCTTCGAGATTTTCGTGTGGACGCTCTCGTTTGCGGTCGCCACGGTTGTCTTTACCCTGGCGCTGGGCCTGTTGTTGGCCAACCTGCTGCAGTGGGACCAGATTCGCGGCAAGGGCTTTTACCGCACCATGCTGATCTTGCCATACGCGGTGCCGGCGTTTATCTCGATTCTGGTGTTCAAGGGCTTGTTCAATCAGAACTTCGGTGAGATCAACCTGGTTCTGGAGGGCCTGTTCGGCATTCGTCCGGACTGGTTCAGCGACCCGGCGCTGGCCCGCACCATGATTCTGATCGTGAATACCTGGCTTGGCTATCCCTACATGATGCTGTTGTGCATGGGGCTTCTGCAGGCTATCCCGAGGGATCTGTATGAAGCGTCGGCCATGGATGGGGCAGGGCCGGTGAACAATCTGTTCAATATCACCCTGCCGTTGATCATCAAGCCGCTGATGCCGCTGCTGATTGCCAGCTTCGCATTCAACTTCAACAACTTCGTCCTGATTGCACTGCTGACCGGGGGCGCCCCGGACATCATCGGCGCGAGCACGCCGGCAGGTACCACCGATCTTCTGGTGAGCTACACCTACCGCATTGCTTTCCAGGACTCCGGACAGAACTTTGGTCTGGCCGCCGCTATTGCCACCGCGATTTTCCTGGTGGTGGGTGCGTTGTCCCTGATCAACCTCAAACTGTCCAAGATCAAGGTGTAAGGAGCTTCTTATGGCCATGGTTGAACCCCGCTCCACCAAATACCGCGTGCTGGCATCCCACCTGGGGATGCTGGCGTTTATCGCGATCATTCTGTTCCCGCTGTTGATGGTCATTTCCATCTCGTTCCGCAGCGGTAACTTTGCATCCGGCAGCCTGCTGCCGGAGAACCCTTCCCTGGAACACTGGTACCTGGCGCTGGGTATCCCCTACACCGGAGAAGATGGTGTGACCACGCAGCCGCCATTTCCCGTGCTTCTGTGGTTGTGGAACTCGATCAAGATCGCTGTTGTTTCGGCGGTGCTGATCCTGGCCCTTTCTACAACCAGTGCCTACGCTTTTGCCCGCATGCGCTTCGCCGGCAAGGGATTTGTCCTGAAATCCATGCTGATCTTCCAGATGTTCCCGCCGGTGCTCTCCCTGGTGGCGCTGTATGCTCTGTTCGATCAGATCGGCAATCATGTCAGCTGGCTAGGGCTGAATACCCACGGTGCGGTTATCGTGGCCTCCCTGGGTGGCATGGCGTTGCATATTTGGACCATCAAGGGCTACTTCGACTCCATTGATCGCTCCCTGGAGGAGGCCGCTATCGTGGATGGCGCCACCACCTGGCAGGCCTTCCGGTACATCCTGCTGCCGCTTTCGGTGCCGATTCTGGTGGTGGTGTTCATCCTGGCGTTCATCATGACCATCATGGAGTACCCGATGGCGTCGGTGCTTCTCGTGGATACCGATAAACTGACCCTGGCGGTGGGTGCCCAGCAATATCTGTATGAACAGAACTATCTGTGGGGCGATTTCGCGGCAGCGGCGGTGCTTTCCGGTCTGCCGATTACCGTGATCTTCCTTTACTGCCAGAAGTGGATTGTCGGCGGTCTCACCGCCGGTGGTGTGAAAGGGTAGGCGACTTCTCTTTACGCGATCCCAGCGTCTTCCAGCGTTAGCTTTCGCGACCCGGTCAGGTTAATTCCCCCCTGCTGACCGGGCTTTTTTTGTCACAAAAAAAGGGCCGGTACGTGACGGAACCGGCCAAAGAGTAGCCCCGTTAGGGGTAACGACAGATCGAAACAGAAAGGGGCCGGGTGGCCCCTGGGAGTGGGTTAGAAATCGATGCAGGGCTCTCGGTAGAGACGGGGGCAGGCGTTACCATCCTGGCGGAACAGGTGGCATTTGTTGGCGTTCATGCCCAGGGTCATTCGGGCGCCTTCCTGAATCGGGTTGGAGCCGTCGGTGCGCATTGTAATAACGCCATCGACGTTATTGACGTCCAGGTGCACCAGGGTCTGGTAGCCCAGGCGTTCAACCACGTGCACTTCCCCTTCGAGATACATGTCGGCTTCCTGGTCTTCGCTCAGGTGCTCCGGGCGGATGCCGAGGGTAACGTTTTCGCCTTCGGAGAGCCCGGCGCCGTTCACCGGCAGTTCCAGTTGGTGGTCACCCGGCATGACGATGGTGACGGACTGGCTGCTGGCGGAAGCAACAGAGCAATCAATGAAGTTCATCTTCGGAGAGCCGATAAAGCCGGCGACAAAACGGGTAGCCGGATAATGGTACAGCTCCATGGGCTTGCCCACCTGGGCGATGGAACCATTGTCCAGGGCAACGATTTTGTCGGCCATGGTCATGGCCTCTACCTGGTCGTGGGTCACGTACACCATGGTGGCGCCGAGGCGTTTGTGCAGGCGGGAGATTTCAATGCGCATCTGGACCCGCAGGGAGGCATCAAGGTTTGACAGCGGTTCGTCAAACAGGAATACCTCCGGTTCCCGGACAATGGTCCGGCCAATTGCCACGCGCTGGCGCTGGCCGCCGGAGAGGTCCTTGGGCTTGCGCTCCAGGAGTTTGTCCAGTTGCAGCAGGTTGGCGGCATCCTGGACGCGACGGTTGATTTCGGTCTTGTTCGTTTTGGCCAGTTTCAGGCCAAACGCCATGTTCTCTGCCACGTCCATGTGGGGGTACAGGGCATAGGACTGGAACACCATGCCCACTTCCCGCTCCTTGGGCGGCAGGTTGTTGACCCTGTCGTTACCGATGTACATGTCGCCGGAAGTAATGTCTTCCAGGCCTGCTATCATGCGCAGCAGGGTGGACTTGCCGCAGCCGGAAGGCCCGACAAAGACCACGAATTCTCCGTCCTGAATGTCCAGGTTTACGTCTCGGGTAACCTGGACTTCGTCATAGCTCTTGCAGATATTGCGTAAAGTGACGCTGGCCATATCTCGTGTCTTCTTGTTAGGTCATTGAATGTCAGAGCCGGGCGATGTCGACGCCCCAGGGCCCGAGTGTCAGATCCTTGCCATGCCACTGGCCGCCCACGAAATCCGGGGTATCAGGTTCGGGCGTTCCGGCTCCGGGCATTGGAATGGTGACGGCGGCCTCGCTCAAATTCAGTGCCACCATCACGGTTTCATCACCCAGACTGCGGGTGTAAACCAGGGTATTCTTCGGGCTCTTGCTGAACTCGATGTCCCCTTTGAGCAGGATGGGTTGGTCTTTTCTCCAGCCCAGGAACGCCCGGTAAGCGGCGAGCACGGAATTGTCCTCGGCGTGCTGGACAGCGACAGCTGCGTTGTAATGATCATCATAAACCGGCAGCCAGGGGCGTGCATCGGAGAATCCGGCGTGGGATTCCTCGTGGTGCCAGACCATGGGCGTGCGGCAACCATCCCGGCCCTTGTATTCCGGCCAGAAGGTAATGCCGTAGGGATCGACAAGATCTTCGTATTGCAACTCGGCCTCGGTCAGGCCCAGTTCTTCACCCTGGTAGATGCAAACGCTGCCGCGCAGGGTCAATAGCATGGCCATGTAGGCCTTGAGCTGCTGCTCCGAGGTTGCGTTCCAGCGAGTGGCCACTCGGGCGACATCGTGGTTGCCGATGGCCCAGCAGGGCCAGCCGTCGGTCAATTTGCCCTCAATGGTGTTCACGGTCTTGTGGAAGAAATCCGCACCGTGCTGCTCTGTCAGCAGATCGAAGGAATAGGCCATGTGCAGTTTGTCGCCACCGCTGGTGTAATCGGCCATGGTCTGAAGGGAATTGTCGTCGCCGATCTCGCCGACCGTGGTAGTGCCCGGGTACTGGTCCAGCAGCGCACGAAGACGCTTCAGGAAATCGATGTTTTCCGGTTGGGTCTTGTCGAACTTGTGGAACTGGTAGGCGTAGGGGTTTTCCTTGCGCACGCCGATAGAGCCTTCAGCAACAGCCTTGCTGGCAGGGTTGTCTCGCAGCTTGGGGTCGTGGAAGCAGAAGTTGATGGCATCCAGGCGGAACCCGTCGACACCGCGGTCGAGCCAGAATTTAACGTCCGACAGAACCTGCTTCTGAACCTCCGGAGTGTGGAAGTTCAGGTCCGGCTGGCTGGTCAGGAAGTTGTGCAGGTAATACTGCTTTCGGCGACTGTCCCAGGCCCACGCCGAGCCACCAAAGACCGACAACCAGTTGTTCGGCGGCGTACCATCGGATTTCGGATCGGCCCATACGTACCAATCAGCCTTTGGGTTGTCACGGTTGGCACGACTCTCAACGAACCAGGGGTGCTGGTCCGAGGAATGGCTCAGTACCTGATCGATCATGATCTTCAGGTCCCGCTTGTGGGCCTCGGCGATCAGCTCGTCAAAATCCTCAAGCGTGCCGAAAATTGGGTCCACATTGCGATAGTCCGAGACATCATAGCCAAAGTCTTTCATCGGGGAGGTAAAAAACGGAGACAGCCAGATAGCGTCCACGTTCAGGCTGGCAATATAGTCCAGCTTGGCGGTTACCCCCGGCAGGTCGCCGATACCATCGCCGTTGGAGTCGTAGAAACTTCGCGGATAAACTTGATAAATGACGGCGCCACGCCACCAGTCCGGGTTCTTGATCATGTAGCCTCGCTTGTACTTCTGGCGGTGAGAAGTTGTTATTGTTGAAAGTGGTAGTTGCATTCCACCCAAATAGACTCGATTCATACTGCGGCTGGCTCGCGCTCCATTCATCCTCCTGCGCCACTTTTTGTTGGCGTAGACGGGGGGAGGAGGGGGGAGTAGTAGTGGGGAGCCACCGATGGCGGTGAACACTGGATAACACACATGGAAAACCCAGAATGATGCATGCAGGATTTCGAGAGCGTTCAGTGCGTGTCCTGGCAGTGGCATCCTGTCTCTGGCTTATTGGCTTTGCGGGCGCTGCCAGCGCAGAATGGTACCGGTTCTCAGACACCGCCATGACGACGCCCATCGAACTGGAATTCTGGGCAGAGGATGAGGATCTGGCGGAGAAGGTCGGGGAAGAGGTGCTGGCGGTTTTTCATCAGGTTGATGAGCAGATGAGTCGCTACCGGGAGGACTCGGAAGTTTCCCGACTGAACCGCAACGCCGCCAATGGTCCCGTAACCGTCAGTGACGACTTGTTCGCGGTGCTTGAGAAAGCGCGGGAGGTGTCGGTGCTCAGTGATGGCGCCTTCGACATCACCTTTGGTTCGGTCGGTTACCTGTACGACTTCAGAGCCGGCAAAAAGCCCACGGAGGAGCAGCTACAATCTGGCTTGCCCCGGGTGAATTTCCGGGATGTGATTCTTGACCAGGGTGCGCAAACCGTTGAATTTCGCCAGGAGGGGATCCTGGTGGATCTGGGCGGCATTGCCAAGGGCTATGCCGTTGATCTGGGGATTGAGCGCCTGGTCAGCTCTGGTATCCGCCATGCGCGGCTGAGTGCCGGAGGCGATATGCGGTTACTCGGAGACAAGCGGGGCCGACCCTGGTACGTGGGCATCCGGGATCCCCGCTCAGAGGGGCGCAATGCCGTGGTTCTGCCGCTGCAGGACGTGGCGGTGTCCACCTCTGGCGACTACGAGCGGTTTTTCATGGATGAAGCGGGAGATCGGGTCCATCACATTCTGTCTCCCGAAACCGGCAAATCCGTTCAGGGGGTCCAGAGCGTGACGATTATTGGCGAGGATGCGTTGACAACCGACGGCCTTTCCACGGCAGTCTTCGTGCTCGGCCCCCAAAAGGGACTGGAGATGATCGAGCGTTTAAAGGGTATCGATGTGGTTGTTATCGATGACCAGCGCATGATGCACGTGTCAGAAGGGCTCGTTCCACCCCAATCCGACTAGGGGGTGGAACGAGCGGTTTCGGTTAGTTTCCGATTGTACCGTTCACGACATTCGAGAAGGCTATCAGGCTGTCCTGAGAGGTGCCGTTGCCCAGCCCGTGGCCGTTGAAACGACTGCCAAAGTCAGCCTGTTCCCCGTGTAGTGCCATGTAATTGAGCAACACGGTCTGCACCAACTGGTTGACGTTGTTGGCCGCGGGGCTGGAAGCGGTTTCCACCGATGCATCAGAACGCATGAAGCCGATCTGCCTGCGAATCGGAGTGGGGCGGCCAGCAGGGTTGTAAACGAGGAAGAAAGATGCGGCCGTCTGCTGGTTGTCGCCGGTCCATTCGCCCTTGCCACGACCGTCCATGGAATCATCAATCCGACCGTTGCTCGACACCGAACCGTCACTGAATACATAAAGCATCAGTGGCATGCCCACCCGAGCAGCGTATTCCAGGCAGGCGCCCATACACCGGCCGGCCTGTTCGTCACGACGTTCGCCCGTTCCGCGCTCACCGGTGTGATAGTCGTAGCCGCCCATGGTTATCGTACCGGCGCCGGCGTAGCCGCTTAGAACCAGCTTCATGACAGAGGCAGTTTTACGGAATTCGCGGTTACTGTTGAACTCATCGCGGCTGAAGATGCCTGTGGGGCCAACGATTTCGAGATCCAGCTCCGGATCCAGGTCCGCCGGGTTGCCGAATCGGTCGGCAAGATCGGCGCTCTTTACGTAACCGCAGCGGACCAGGTCCTTGACCACTTCATCCGTGGAGATACTCGTGTTGACCTGATTCATCTTGGCGTCACTGATCCGCTGGATAGACTCCATGACTGCAACAGCATCTTGCTGATCCAGAATCCCGATCAGGTCGCCCACGTCCACCAGCCCAGTGACGTCTGACGGCCGGTCAATCTTGGTGGGGCGAACCTCCGGATTAATCAGATTCATGGGCGCCAACGAGTTACCGCCGGATTCAGAGCTTTGGGAGCCCACCAGAGAGAGCAGGGAGCCATCAGCACCTGCGCGATGGATACCATACATCGGGTTGTGGGGGTTGTTGCCAGTGTCGTTTTCCGAGCGAGCCGCAATAATGGCGCCGTCAGTTGCTGCGCGGGTTCCGGCACTGGTGCTCTGCAGGATGCCTCGCAGGAAGCCGCTGTCCGAATGGAAAGCAAGACCCAGCTCGGTGTTCACGAATGCTGGGTCGTTGGGCAGCATGTCTCCCGGAAGGCCGAGTTTGTTGTAACCTGCGGTGCTCAGGAAGTCCATTTGCCCCCCGGATTTGCCCATCAGCACGTTAGAACCGGCAATATTGGCGCCGCCTGCCAGGTCGAAACAGATGAACGGGATCTTGCCTGCGCCCTGAACCGCTATGCCACAGCTTTGCTTCAAGGTTTCCAGATCGGAAGAGAGCGCTGCGGACGCCATTCTGGGATTACCGAAGAGGCTGAACAAAGACGCCCCAAACACGGTTGCCGAGCCTGCCATAAGGCCCTGCGCGATAAACTCGCGACGTGTTCTTGGCTTGCCGTGGTCGTCGTGGAGCAGTGGGCTGCCGTTGGCCAAAGGCTTTTTACGTGACTTGCGTATAAACATGATCGGCTTCCTCTACTGAACCAGGGTGGTGGCACTGCCAAGCACTGCTGCGCAGCTTGCCTTTACGACCGTTTCTGTGCGGTCAGGCTCGCAACCCGCGCCACAGCTGGTCAGTCTATCCATGAGCGAACTGAGCTCAGTTTCGATTGTGCTATCACCAGGCTGTGATGCCAGGTTGCTGCCCACGAACCGGGACAGCAGCGGCCCGGTTACGAGGCTCTTGCCGCCGTGGTCGAATGCCGTGCTGGCCGGGGCGGAGAAATCGAACCCGGGGAACATCTGGTCCCGAAGCTGCGCATTGGAGACCAGGGCATCGCAATACTGAATGGCCATCTGAGTAACCGCCATCTGATGAGAGGACAGGAAGCCCTGGATAGTCTCCACCGTGGGCAATTGCTGCTTTACGGTGGTGTACGTGTTGAATACGGCCTGATTGGTCGTGGGAACACCGGTCATTCGCGACATGGACTCGTTGATCTCGTCAAAGGTCTTCAGGCCGATCTCCGATGACGGTTCCAGATCTGCAGGCTCCGGCTGCGGAGGCAGCGACGGCTCTGACCGGGCAAAGCTGTTACTTCCCAGTTGGTCGAAGGTCAGGAAAAACTCATCATTTCCTGGCCCGTTTTCCAGCGCAATGATGGTGCCTAAAGAAGAGAGCGGTTGCCCGGTCCCGGGCTCGTAACTGTCAGCATCCAGGACAACGTCCAGGTTGGCCCAGGCCTGTCCCACCGTCGCTTCTTTGCCATTGATGCCCAGTCGCATGCCTCGCAGCGCGATGTTTGACGGTTCGGCGGTGTCATCCAGGCTGATGAAGAAAGGACTGGTGAACCGGTACGCGTAACTGTCGAACTGGCTGACTTCGAACACAATGAAACTCTCGGGCACGTCGATCAGGTGAGAGACGCCGAACAACAGGTAGAACTTCTGGCCTACACCGACTTCGAAGTTGGCCTGGACCTGCTCCGGTGTCAGCGCACGATTATGGATGGCAACCATCCGGATCGCGCCCTGCCAGGGCGAATTGCCATCCGTTTCGTTGCCCAGCACCAGGGCGAAGCTGTCGTCCCATTCTGTCAACAGTCCACCGTCGTCCGGATCAACATCCCCGGTTGGAACGCCATTCACGAAGATCTGACGCCCGGTCGCCGGGGTGTAGTTCACCACAACGTGCTGCAGGGTTGCCTGCAGAAGCATGTCGGCGTCCTGGGTTGCGAAAGGCGTATTTTCGTCACTGGTGGTGCTGCGGTGCAGTACCTCGTAACGCTGGAGCGACTGGCTCAGGGTAACGTTGCGCGTGGTGGATGAACCCGAGTAGGTCACGATGCGGGCATCTTCCTGAGTAATATTTCCCGGGGCGACCCAAGCTTCGATGCTGTATTCACCGGAGGCGGTCAGCAACGTGTGGAGCTTGCGACTCGCGGTGGTGCTGCCCTGGGCCTTACCGGCCGGGACCATAAAGCCCTGTTCGTTTTCGCCGGCCGGGCCAAGGTCGATGCCCCAGCCGCCAACCCAGTCGACATTTCCGCTGAGGGTAAGGTCCAGCGCCGGCGATACGCCGCTGGTGTCAAAGGCTGTCTGGCCTTCGCCGAACTTGAATTCGTACAGGGCAATCACGTTGTCCTCAAAGCGGCCTCCGGAGTTGGCAAGCAGGCCGTCTGCCTCGAGGTTGAGTGCTTTGCTCGCTACCATCGCCGGGTCCACGGGCTGGGCGCTCAGGTCCTGAACCATTTCAAGAATCTTCAGCTCCATCAAATCGGCGGAAGCTTCACAGTCGTCGTCCCAGCAGTTATGGAAGTCATAGCGCAGGCGCTCAACCAGGCGGGATGCGCCCGGGTTCATCGGATCAATGCGGCTTTTCGCCTGATCGTAGGCGGTGGTGACATCGGCACTGGCGATGTAGGGGGTCTGGCCTCCGTCCCCGTGGCAGTCACTGCAATACTGTGTGAGTACTGGGTATACGGTGCTGGAGAACAGGCCAGGGGCGCTGGGCAGGGCAACCGTGGCACCCGGCTCTTTGAGGGCCGGTGCGCGGAGTTCGACAGTTTTTGCAGAGCCTTCAGAGCCGCCGGCCCAGTTGGAAATGTAGGTGGTAAGAATGTCCACACACGCCGAAGTGCTCTGCAGCCAGCAATTATGGCCACCGGCTACCTTGGTCACCATTGTGGACTGGGATGGATCTGAAAGATTAACAATCGAGTTTGCCTGGGCATAGGCAAGGTTGACGTCCTGCTCGTTGACGAACGTAGGTGCCTGACCACTGGAGCCATGGCACGCGCCGCATTTATCCTGGGTAACCAGGTTGTCCCAGACGGTGCGTTTGAAGTTGGCTACATCATCCGTCGCAGGAGCAGGCCCGTTGTAGGTAACCGTACCGGAATTCTGGGAGGTATTCGGCAACTGTTCCGTGGATTCGCCACCACAGGCTGACAGCAGAAGCGCCAGGCCAGTGACAGCAAGAACCGATTTGAGGGAGCTCATGGAAATTCCTTTAAATGTGTTCATAGCGTCCTCACTCCCCCATGCAATACACAGCGGATTCTGCGAATACCTGCTTCAGGTCGTATCCCTGGCTTGCGAAGCTGGCAACCATACTGCTTACCTGTGAACGGTCCGCGCTGTCTGATGGCGGTCGGAGACAGACATTCTCGAACACCTTCTTGACCTGGCACTCTGCAAAGGCGTCTGAATGGGCGAACTCCCTGCCCAGGCTCTTGGCACCGCTGCCGGAACCCGGCAACGAGGGATCCCATCCCAGACGGCGATTGGCGCCCTGGCGCCAGTAGTTATCCCAGCTGTCGTCGGGCGTCACATAGCCCTGTTCGAAAGTTGCAGAATTGATGTGGTACTTGGCCTGAACTCGGGAGCCGGTTTCAGGATCCGTTTCGCCCATAGCGTTGTAGACCAAGCGGCCCAGCTCGCCATCAGGATCAGCATTGGCGTCGTATTCGTAATCGTAATAGGCAAACGCCTGGGCCATCGGGTCCATGCCGCTGTGGCAGCCAACGCAGTTGTTCAGGAATACCCGGCTGTCCCCTCCCGGGCTGCGGGACACGTCCTGGCGAATGCGATCTGGCGGCAGAGTAACGTCCGCTACCTGCTCAAGGTCGTTGCACATGTGGTTGATCAATGTGAAACGGAACATGGCACGGTTGGTACCGGCGCTGAAGAACGCCCGGGCTGAGGCTCTGGACGTAATCACGCCTGCCGTGGCAGCAGGGGGAAGGCCTGTGTAGGTCGACTGATTCACGCTTATCAGATTGTTCTTGAGGCTGGCTCCGCTGGTCTCCAGCAATTCGTAATGGTTGTTGTTGCTAGTGGAGTAATTTGGCAGGTTCAGGGAAGGATCCCCGATGTACAGAACATCGTCATAAAGGACTTTGCGGAAGTCTTCCCCGTCCCGGACCAGGCCGATCACTGTGGCGATATAGTCATTGAGCGGCACGAACTTTGACATTGCTTCGTTCGTCCAGGGAGCTGCAAAATTCTTCAGGGTGACGTCGTAGAAGGCGCTGTCGTCCATGGCGGTGAACGCTGCGTCGATAGCGTTGCCCGAAACAATGTCACTTTCCATGGCATTGAGGACTGCGGCGGAAGGTGGCACGCCGGCAATCCGATCGTGGATTCGCTTGGCCTGTTCCCTGGGGCCGGCCTGAGCAAGGCTTGCCTGTCCAGACACCAGTGCGACGAGAACTGCGGTACTGCAAGCCTTACTGAGACGGCTTCTGATCCTGTTCCGGGCGGTCATGTCCTTTCCCTCGGTTTTCATTAGCATCTGCACATTAATGCTTTTTGACAATTGTTAAAAGTTTACGGCTTGCTATATCCTTCGTTTTGAGTCGTAGGCCACGTTATTACATTGCGTTACGTAAAACCCTTGGAGCCTGCCATCGGAACCGACTTAATTTATGTCATGGAATGTCATCCGAAACAGGGTTTGTCACGTTGGAAATTAAGTCACCCAATCTGAACATCTGTCGCAGTGCTCGTCTGGCTATCGCGCTTGGCTCGTTTACTGTGCTTTCTGGCTGCCTTTCGAGCAGCGACAGCCAGCAGGCGGATCCGGTTGTTGTCGAGAACCCGGTGGCGTATGTCGAGCGAGCTCTGCTTTTTGATGAGAACACCGGCGCCCTGGTGGAGGACAACCTCGCAGACCCTTCGGCCTTCCGTCCCGGTGCCAGGCTGCTACTGAAGGCCAGTGCGACGGCCGACGCTGAAACACGGGATATTGCTTCCAGAGCGTTCGCCGGGCCGGAATTTCTCGATGACAACGGCCAGTTGCGTTACGACGTTAAAGATCTCCATGTCTCCCATGATGGCGCCAGATTGCTGTTCGCCATGCGCGCTCCTGAAATCGAGGACGCCGATGACGAGGATCAGCCAACCTGGAATATCTGGGAATACGACGTTAGTGCAGACACCCTGCGTCGGATCATTGGCTCGGACGTTACCGCACGCGCAGGCCAGGATGTTGCTCCCGCCTATCTGCCCGATGGCAGAATCGTTTTCTCCTCTACCCGTCAGCGGATCTCCAAGGCGGTATTGCTTGATGAAGGCAAGCCTCAATACTCCGGCCTGGACGAAGAGGGCGACAGCCCTGCGTTTGTCCTGCATGTGATGGACGATGATGGCGAGAACATCGAACAGATTACGTTCAACCAGAGTCACGACCTCGATCCAATGGTGGCTGACGACGGCACCATTGTTTTCAGTCGCTGGGACAATGCCGGCCAAACCCGAAACAACGGTGTAAACCTCTATCGCGTTAATCCCGATGGCACCGGGTTGAGCTATCTCTACGGTCGTCATTCCCACGATTCCGTGCCTGAGGCGAACGGCATTCAGTATCTCCAGCCTCGTAAGTCGGACAGCGGCAATCTGCTGGTTCAGTTGCGTCCCTTTGAGAGTGATGATTACGCCTCTGTGCTGGCGGAGGTAGACGTCGAGCAGTTTGTCGAGGCCAATCTCCGCATCGACGGAACCGAGGGCACGGGTCAGCAACCTCTGGTTCCCGGCGTGGGTCTGGACGGGCAGCTATCGTTGAAGGGCAGCTACGCATCGGTTTCTCCCTTGCTGGACGGGACCAACCGTTATCTTGTGAGCTGGACTCCCTGCCGTTTGCGGGAGGTAGCAACCGACCGGATTGTGAATTGCACGGATGATCGCCTGGAGTCGGAAGCGTATCTGCCCGCAGAGCCCGTCTACGGTCTCTGGCTTCTTGATATCAACAGCGAAACGCAGCGGCCGGTGGTTCCACCGGTGGAAGGTGTCCAGTTTGATGAAGCGGTCCTGATGAAAGAACGGCCCTTGGAAGGCTTCATTCCTGAATCGCAGTTTGCTGGTCCAGAAGGCGCGCTGAAGGATGCCGGTTACGGCGTTCTGCACATTCGAAGTGTGTATGATATCGATGGTGTCGATACCACTCCTGCAGGCATCGATGTTATGGCCGATCCGCTGCAGACACCGCCCGAAGATCGTCCCGCCAGATTTTTGCGTCTGGAAAAACCCGTCGCCATCCCCGATGAAAACGTCCGGGATTTTGATAACAGCGCGTTTGGCCGGAGCCGCGCTCAATTGATGCGGGAAATCCTGGGTTACGTGCCGATCGAGCCGGATGGCTCCGTGAAGGTGGCAGTGCCGGCCAATGTCGCGTTCGCCATCAGTGTGCTGGATGAGCAAGGCCAGCGAATCGGTGCGCGGCACCAGAACTGGCTCACGGTGCGTCCCGGTGAAACCCTCGAGTGCGCAGGCTGCCACAACCCGAACACTCCTACGCCCCATGGCAGGCCGGATGCCGGACCTGATCCTGTATGGGGTGGGGCAGCAACCACCGGTATTCCGTTTCCGAATACCGACCCGGGCCTGTTTGCCGATATGGGTGAAACCATGGCAGAGGTGTTTGCTCGCATCAACGATATTCGCCGACCGACGCCGGATGTCATCTATGCCGATGAGTGGTCCGGTGATGCGGTGGATCCCAAGCCTGACAGCTTTTCCTATGCCTATGGCGAGCTGCAGACCCCGCAGCCCATATCCGGCGTTTGCGCCAGCGACTGGGCGCCGAATTGTCGGATTGTCATTAACTACGAGCAGCATATTCATCCGCTCTGGAGCCTGAATCGGGAGGTGTTGGATCCGAATACGATGGCAGTTGTGGATGACTATACCTGTACCAGTTGTCATACCGACACCGATGCGGCCGACGCTCAGCAGGTGCCGGCTGGACAGCTGGATCTGGGCGATGGCCCGTCACCCGATGAACCGCTGCACTTCAACGCTTACCGTGAATTGCTTTTCCCTGATAGCGAGCAAGAACTTGTTAACGGAGCCCTGATCGACGTACTCGTGGACTCGGGAGAGGTTTTGAGGGACGAAGAGGGCAACCCCATTCTGGATGCCAATGGCAATGAGCAACCCATCCTCGTGACAGTGCCTGTGCAGGCTTCAATGTCTGTCAACGGCGCCCGTGCCAGTAATTTCTTTGATGTGTTTGCCGAGGGGGGAACGCACCGCGATTTCCTGACACCGTCGGAGCTCAGACTGATCGCGGAATGGCTGGATGTTGGCGGCCAGTATTTCAACAACCCGTTCGATGCCCCGGAAGACTGATCTAAGGACTGACACTCGCGCCATGCCCATTGCCATTCTCGTGTTTCTGTTGTTTTTTCCGGCCCAGAGCTGGGCTGGTTGGCTGTGGGGTCAGGGTGACGAGGACGTCGCGCAAGTGCATGTGACCGAACCTTACATTGAATGGCGAACCGGCCCGGCAACTGGCTATCCGGTTTTTCACACCAGCGAGCAAGGAGAGTGGCTGACCATTCTTCAGCGCAAGACAAGCTGGCTCAAAGTTACTGATTCCCGGGGTCGGGAAGGCTGGGTAGCTGTTGCCGATATCGCACAGACAGTGGACGCCACGGGTAACCGGGTGGATCTTCAGGTCCCGGATTTTGATTCTTTCAGTGATCGGAGGTTCGAGGCCGGTTTAATGATGGGCGAATTTGATGGTGCCGCCGTCACCGCCGGTTACGGTGGTTTCTGGATGACTCGGAACCTGTCTGCCGAGCTGTGGGCCTCCCAGATTCTGGGCAGTGCGTCGGAGATTCGGAAGGTCGATGCCAATCTGGTGCATCAGCCATTTCCACACTGGCGGGTATCCCCCTTCTTTACCCTCGGGGTCGGGCATATCTGGGTGGATCCCAAGGCCACCCTGGCTGAGCCGGAAGAGCGGGACAACGCTATCGGCCATGCCGGCCTTGGCATCCGGGCCTACATCACCGATCGATATTTCATCCGTGCCGAAGTGAAGGACTACAAAGTGTTCACTACCCGGTCCACCAACGAAGAAGCGACAGAATGGAAAATCGGACTAAGCATCTTTTTCTGAAACCAGCGTGCCTCGCGGCAGGGCTATGTGTAGCGGGTGTTGCCCAGGCCCAGGATGATCGGCCGCTGATCGAGCCTGACGTAACCCCGGTACCGGTTACCGAGGCAATGATCGACACCGAGAACTTTGAAATCGGCGCGTTTGTGGGTGTCCTGAACATCGAGGACTTCGAGTCTTCACTGCTCTATGGTGGCAAGCTCACCTATCACCTCAGTGAGTCTTTCTTCTTCGAGGCCGGAATCGGCTTCGCGGAGGGCGGAGAAACCAGTTTCGAAAAGTTGGCGGGTAACGTTGAAGTGCTCACCGATAGTGAGCGGGATTACAGCTATTACAACATCAATCTGGGCTACAACGTGCTGCCGGGGGAGGCCTTCCTCACCGAAAACTACGCGTTCAACACCAATTTCTATCTGATTGCAGGGGCAGGAGCCACCGATTTTGCCGGTGATACCCGCTTTACCCTGAACGCCGGTGCGGGCTACCAGGTGCTGTTGACGGACAGCGTTGCCGTTCACATTGGCGTGCGACAGCACTACTACCGAATCGACGTTCTGGGGGCCGAGAAAACCTCCATGAACACCGAGGTCAGCACTGGCCTGTCCGTCTTTTTCTGAATACAGGAGCAATGGTTATGAAAGCATCCATTCAATCACTCGCAGTCGCAGGCATTCTGGCCTGCCTGAGCCCGTTGGCGGGCGCCGAGGCAATCAATGTTCCGGCTCCGGATTTCACTCTTGAAAGCCGTTCCGGAGAGAACCTGAGGCTGGAAGATCACCGTGGGGAAGTGGTGATGCTGAACTTCTGGGCTTCCTGGTGTGGGCCCTGTCGCCAGGAGATGCCACTGATGGATGAGTTGTATAGCCAGTACAAGGATCTTGGCTTCACGATTCTGGCAGTGAATGTGGATGAGAATCGGGAGGAGGCACATCGTTTTCTGGACAAGGTGCCCGTGAATTATCCGATCCTCTACGATCCGGAGAGCTCGGTTAGCGAACTGTACGAAGTGCAGGCCATGCCCACCACGGTGATGATTGATCGTGATGGTAATGCGCGGTATCTCCATTACGGATACCAGCCGGGTTACGAAGACGAGTACGAACAGCAGATTCGCGAACTGGTGCGCGAGTAATTTTCGGACGGGACGTTTATGCGTAGTTTGTCGATCTTCACTGTCTCCGCTCTTCTGGCCGCCACGTTCGCGGTTTCCGGATGCAGCTCAGTCAAGCCCTGGGTGAAACCTTACGAGCGGGATAATCTGGCGGACCCGGTCATGAGCCTGAGTCGTCATGGCAAAGCGGATTCCTACATGCACCACGTCTATCAGGCTCGGGAATCTGCCCGGGGGGCTGAAGGCGGTTCGGGAGGTGGTTGTGGCTGCAACTGACAGAAGACAGTTGGTGCGGTCAGGGTGCCTCCTGCTTGCACTGGCACTGTTTGGGCATTCTGCGATTGCAGCCACCCTTCCTGTCGACAACGTTGACGTTCTGTATCACCGCTATGACGGCGGGGGCATGGTTATCGATGGCCCATCGGTGTTGGTTCGAAAGGGTATCGGTTCCCAGGTTTCCCTGTCCGGGCAGTACTATGTCGATTCCGTTTCAGCGGCCTCGGTAGATGTTCTGGCCACAGCCAGCCCTTATGAGGAAGAGCGCAACGAATACACCTTTGGCGTCGATTATCTGCACGATAAATCCATTCTGAGTCTGGGCTTTACCAACAGCACGGAAAACGATTACGAAGCCAATACCGTCTATTTCTCGGTGAGCCAGGAATTCTTCGGAGGCATGTCCACGGTTACCATGGGCTATGCCAGTGGCTGGGACGAAGTGGGCCGGGTTGGCAACGATTCCTTCAGCGAAGAGGCCGATCGTCGCAACTATCAGCTGGGCCTTAGCCAGGTTGTTACTCGCAATAGCCTGGTAGGTGTCGATCTTGAAGTGGTCACGGATGAGGGCTTTCTGCAGAACCCCTATCGTCAGAATCGCTACATTGATCCCAACGATTCCACTGCGTTCCTCTACCAGCCGGAGCGTTATCCGGAAACCCGAACCAGTACTTCCGTGGCTTTGCGAGCGTTGTACTATCTACCGTACCGGGCATCGATCCGAGGGGAATACCGCTATTTTTCCGATACCTGGGGCATCAATGCCCATACTGTCGAACTCGGATACGTTCACGGATTGAACCAGCACTGGACCCTTGAGGGCTCAATCCGCTTTTACAGCCAGAATGAGGCGGATTTTTACAGCGATCTTTTTCCGTTCGAGAACTCCCAGACTCATCTTGCACGGGACAAGGAGCTCAGCTCTCTCTCGGGGACAACCCTGGCAGCGGGCGCCGTCTATGAATGGAAGCAGACGTCGCTTCCCGGCATTGATCGCCTGCAGTTCAGCCTTCTGCTGGACTGGCTGAATTTTGATTATGACAACTTCCGGGATGTAACCGCACCCGGCGACTATCTCCCCGGAGAAGAACCCCTTTATTCCTTCGACGCGCTGGTCACCCGGGCGTCGTTGATTCTTGAATACTGAGCATGCAGGAAGAACGACCATGGCCACTTGCTTGAACCATCGATTTCCGGCTCTTTTGGCAGCACTGACACTTGCACTGACAGGGCCCGTGTTCGCCCAGACAGATACCGGAGCAGATGACGATGATACGGCCGTCGCCGAACAGGTGGAGGCGTTGAAAAAGAAGGTGATCCGGCTTAACCGGGACTTGTTCATCCTTGAAGAGGATCTGTTGTTTCCGGCCAACACCCAGGTTGCGGTGTTTCTCAGCGTGGATGCCGGAAAGTTCCTGAAGCTCGATGCAGTGAAGCTGAAGGTCAATGACGAGATCGTCGCCTCTCATCTCTACACGCAGCGCCAGGTGACGGCTCTTGAACGCGGCGGCATGCAGCGGCTGTACGTGGGTAACCTGAAAACCGGAGTTCACCAGATGACGGCGTTCATCGAGGGAATCGGTCCGGATGAGCGTCCCTACAAGCAGGCCGCGTCCCTGGAATTTGAAAAGGGCACCGGTACGGCCGCTCTGGAGATCCGCGTTGAGGATCGCTCTTCCAACTATCAGCCTTCCGTATCCATCGTGGAGTGGGAGTAAATCGCGTCGTGGGATTGATCGTGATCACGTCGTTTCGAGCGCTTCCGGTTTTTTTCACCGGTGCTTTGCTCTGGCTGACGATGGTTTCTCCGGCTCAGGCCGAAGATGTTCAACCAGAGCGTGCGAAGGACCTTCGTTACGGTTGGGTACTCTATGAATACCATCAGGGCAACGCCTTCGAGGCACTGACTCAGCTGGCGGTTGCCCGGGAACAGGGTGGCATTGAGGGTCACGGTGACCACCCGGCTCTGGTAGAGGGCGGGCTGATGCTCTCCTGGGGAATGACTCGTGAGGCCAGCCGTTTGTTCACGCAGCTGCTGGGCGATGAAGGTTCGGGCAGCACGCTCTCGCCCGATGTCCGCAATCAGGCCTGGTTCTACCTGGGCAAGGTGTTCTACCTGGAAGGTGATTACCAGCTGGCCAGCGAGAATCTGGGTCGCGTGGATGGCGACACTCTGGCTGAGGCCAACCATGACCTGTTCCGCGAGTGGATTTATCTGCAAGCCCGGCTGGCCATGATGTCTTCGAGGTTCGGAGAGGAATCGGGACTTGCGTCGCTTCGCGCGCAACTGGAAGACACTGATATCTGGTCCCTTTACCTCCGCTACAATTCGGCGGTTTCGGCTCTGGCTGCGGGAGAAGCAGTCGCGGCCGAGTCGGAACTGCAGAAACTCATTGCCATCATCGAACAGTCTATCGATGTTGCAGAACCAGAGGACGAGCGCGAGGGACTATTGGGCCGGGCCCGCTTGTCACTGGCCAGGCTGTATCTCAGGGACAATCGGTTCGACATGGCGCTGGAGGTTCTTGGGAACATACCCCTGGACGGGGTATTTGCCGATCAGGCCCTCTTTGACTACGCGGTAGCTGCCGCCGGGCAGGGCAGGCCGGAGCGGGCACTGGATGCTCTCAATACCCTCGCGAATCGCGATCTGTTTCTCCCCTGGCGCCAACAGGTGCCGTTTGCCAGGGCCTACGTTCTAGAGCAGATGAACCGGCCGAAGAGTGCATTGCCCGCTTTTCAAAAGGCAGCCGATCATTACCAGGCCCGGATCGGGGAGCTCGATGGAATCCGGGATAGACTCAGTGAAGAGAGCCTGATGGCGCAGCTGGATTTCAGCCGTGATAGCGATGGGATTCTCACGGATTCCTACGGGCGACTGCGCGTGGAGCCGACCGATTTCGGCATGGCGGAAGTGCTGGCATCGGAGACGTTCCAGCAGGCCCTGGCCGAACTGAACGAACTCTACCGGATGCAGTCCTTCATTGCTGAACGGCAGTCCCGGTTCGAATCCTTCCGGATCATGCTGCAGACCCGCGAACAGCAACGTCAGGTTCGCATTGCCCAGACCCGTCGGGAGCTGGAAAACCAGCAAGCTGACCAGTGGCAAAAGCTACATCAGGCGTTCAGAGACAAGATATCTGCTGCGGTGTCCGAGGAAGACGCCGGTTTCTTCATGACCACAAAGCAGAAAGCACTGAGGGACAAGCTCGATGAGGTTGAAGAAACCCTGGCGGGCTTGCCTGACGACGCGACCACCGCCAGCCAGCGCGCGACCTATCAGAGGATGCGTGCCTACTTCGACTGGTGGATTGCTGATGATTACGGGGTGAACCGTTGGGCGGCGCAAAAGCAGCTGCGTGAGCTGGATAGTGAAATGGAACGCTTCCAGGTCCAACGGCAGCGCGTTGAAGCTCTGATGGCCGACGACAGCCGCCATGCCGAACTGGCTCGACGTATCGCTGCCAGTGAGCGGGAACTCGCGAACCTTGGGGCAGAGGTAGCCGATGCACTGGGGAATGCCCGGAAAGCTCTCGTGCGCCAGGTAGACAACATGCTTGCAGCCCAGCAGGAAGAACTGAACGGGTATTTGGTGGCTTCCCGCCATGCCCAGGCGAGGCTGGCGGATCAGCTGTTCCGTGCATCGCAGAGTGCAGGTGTTGCAGATGAATAACTGGGCGCCTGGAAACATCGTTAGAGGGCTTGTTATTGCCGGCGCCCTTGTCATGGTCAGTGGCTGCCAGATGTGGCAGTCGATAATGCCCGTCGGCGACGAGGAAATGCCCCGGGTGCGTGAGGGCACCCTGGCAGCGCTGCCGGCTACCGACATTCGGCAATCCCCTGAAGGTCTGGAAGCTGACAGTGGGCCAGCGAGCGATGTCTCCATCGAGACGGTGATGGAAAGCTACAACGCGCTGTTGCCGCTCGTGGACGATCCCCGTAAACAGGTCACGATACGGCATCGATTGGCCGATCTGGAGTTCCAGCGAGCGGAGCGGAAAATGGCGGATACAGCCGTCGATGAGCTCTCCGGTGCGATTGATGCCTATCAGCGTCTTTTGTCTGAATATCCAGAACGCGAGGGCAATGACCAGATCTACTATCAGCTTGCCAGGGCCTGGGAGCTTCGGGGTGCGACGCCCCAGCAGCTGGAGGCGCTGAATACGCTGGTCCGCCGTTATCCGGATTCGGAATACTGGATTGAAGCCCAGTTCCGTCGGGGCGATCTGCTGTTCATCGATGGCCGGTACCAGGATGCTGAGCAGGCCTTCGACGAGGTTACCCTTGCCAGCCAGGAACGCATGGCCGATGCCTCGTTCCTTGTGAACGCGCATTACATGAAAGGCTGGAGCCTGTTCAAGCAAGCGCAATATCAGGAGGCCCTGTTCAGCTACGTTGAAGTACTCGATCTGGTGATGCCCGATGGGCAACCGGTTGAAGATGTGGACCAGCGGAGCCAGACCCTGATCGAGGATCTGTTCAGGGTAGTGGGTCTGTCACTGTCATACCTGGACGGAGCGGAAACCCTTCAGGCGCTGTTTCGCCAGACTGGTGGGCGTCCCTACGAAATTCTGGTCTACGACCGCTACAGTGAGCTCCTGCTGGAAAGGGAGCAGTACACTGACGCGATCGATGTCTATGAAGCTTATATAGAAGACCATCCGGCAAGCCCCTGGGCGCCACGCTACCACATACGGATCATCGATACCCTGGAGCTCGCCGGCTTCACCCGGACTATTCCTGATAGAAAGGCTGGCTTTGTCAGCCTTTACGGTATCTACAGTGATTACTGGCAGTCAGCAGACCCCGATGCGATCGCCTTCATCGAACAGCAACTGGAACAGCTCTTGCCAGAGTTGGCAGACCGTCAGTATCTGCTGGCAGGGGAGGCCACAGATGATCAGCAGGCGGATGGTCACTACCGCAATGCCGCCCGTTATTACGCAGAATTTGCAGCCACATTCCCCGATCACCCCCGGACACCTGAGCGTCTTTTCCTCCTCGGAGAGACCTATCTGGAACTGGAAGACTGGCCGGCAGCCATAGCAGCGTTTGAGCGGGTTGCTTATGACTACCCCGGGGACAGGGTGCCCGAGCGCGCCGCTGAAGCAGGCTATGCCTCTGTGCTGGCCTTCCGGGAGTACGCAAAGACATGGGACAACCAGCCCGTATCGGACCAGAGGGCCTATCAGGAGTTGCAGCAATTGAATCGGCTGCGATTTGCAAACGCGTTCCCGGATGATCCCCGGGCTCCGGCCGTGTATTACATTGCACTGCAACGGGAGTTTGATCAGAACAACTGGGAAGAGACGGTCAACATGGCAGCCCGTCTTGTTACCTGGCAGCCGGCACCTCCGTCTGACCTGACCACCGAAGCCTTGTTACTGTCTGGCCACAGTCTGTCTGAACTGGCGCGATACGCGGAGGCGGAGCAGGCCTATCGTGATGCCCTCGCCACCATGGCTGAAAACGATGAACGCAGAGGTAGTGTGCGCGAGAATCTCGCCGCAGCAGTCTATCGGCAGGCCGAGCAGCTGGCAGATGCCGGCAATGTGGAGGCGGCAGTCAGCGAATTCCTGCGAGTCGGTAGTGCCGTCCCCGAGTCCGTTTTGAGGGCAAATGCGGAATACGATGCTGCCTCACTTCTGATCAGCGCCAATCTGTGGGATCAGGCTATCAGTGTGCTGACCAGTTTCCGGAGGGCTTTCCCGGATCACGAACTGATTGACACTGTCCCCGCAAAACTGGCGCTGGCCTATCGGGAAACGGAGCAGTGGGAGCGAGCCGCAGATGAACTTCAGCAAATGGTAGCCCTGGCGACAACGCCCGAAGAGCGTCGGGAAAATCTGCTGATTGCCGCAGAACTCTACGATCAGGCGGGCAACCGGGAAAAGGCGATCGACACCTGGCGCGACTATGCCAACAGCCATCCCGAGCCGGCGGATGTCTATATGGAAGCGGCCAATCGACTGTCCGAGCTCTATCAGGAAGAGGGGGACACAGAAAGACGGGAATATTGGCTGCGCAAGCAGATGGAAACGGTGGACGACGCCCCTGAGGAGGCGGACGATCGCATGCGTTACCTTGCGGCTTCAGCCTCGGCGACCCTTGCCCGGGAGGCTCTTGCCCGGTATGACAGCATTCGCCTGACGCTCCCTCTGAACGAGAGCTTGACTGCGAAAACCGATGCGCTGGAGAGGGCGGTGAATGCCTATCAGAAAACCGCCAGTTATGGACTCTCCTCGTTCTCGACCGAGGCGGGCTATCAGATTGCCCATATCTATGGACGCCTCGGCGCAGATCTGATGGATTCTGAGCGGCCTACCGGATTGAGCGAGCTTGAACTGGCCCAGTACGAGCTGTTGCTGGAAGAGCAGGCCTATCCATTCGAAGACAACGCCATTGATATTCACGAGCAGAATATCCGGCGGGCCCGGGAGGGCATTTTCGATGAGTGGGTCAGGCGCAGTTACGAGGCCTTGAAAGTGCTGTTGCCAGGGCGCTACCGGAAAGAAGAAGTAACCTCGGGGATTGTCTATGAGCTCGATTAAGACCTTCGGAATCTGTCTTGTCGTGATATCCGTGCTGTCTGGATGTGTGACCGCCCCGCCGCAGCCGGAGTCAGACGAACAAGCCGAGCAGGCGGTTCTTGAGGCGTCATTCAGCGAAGCAGTAAAAGCTATGGAGCGGGGAGACGTTGCCGAAGCCCGGTCCCGATTCGAGCAATTGGCCAGCGACCACCCGGAAAAGGCAGGGCCCATGGTCAACCTGGGAATCATTGCTTTCAACGAAGGCGACACCGAGACCGCAACGAAATGGTTTGAGGCGGCGCTGGCGGTAAATCCCGACCATGTCCAGGCGTTGAATCATCTGGGCGTGATTGCCCGGAATGCCGGAGAATTCGATCAAGCGGAGCAGTTTTATCGCGCCGCACTGTCCTCGGATCCGAAATACGCCCCGGCGATCCTTAATCTCGCCTTTCTGCTCGATATCTACCTGGGGAATCCTGCTGGTGCCGTTGAGCTTTACGAGCGCTATCAATCGGTTGCCAGCGAGCCGCACCCGAGACTGGAAGACTGGATCTTCGATGCGAAAAACCGAATCTGACGGGAAGAAGGTGATATGAAACGTCTCGTATTGCTCACTCTGGCTGCGTCCGCGCTGCTGCCTGCAGCGCCCATGCTGTATGCCCAGGACGCCCCGGGTGTTGTAACCATTGAAGGCACCCGCATCCGTGGTGACCAGGAAGTGCCTACTGTGATGTATCTGGTGCCCTGGCAGCCACCGCAAGTCGACGAGTTGCGAGCGCCGGAAGAACGCCTGATGGTCGACCAGGGCCTCGCGCCGCTGGAGCGCTATGAATTTCAGCGGTTCATCAGCTACCACCAGGCGTTTATCAAACAGAATCAGGCAGAAACCGGGGAATAGGATGTGATGCCTGTCACATCCTGTGTGTGTACCTGCGCAAGATTAAACAAACCCTCACACAGACTTTCGCGAACTTACCCGCACAGGGGCAGGACGCGCATAGACTGATCTGAAAACCGGACCATGGAGTGCCCAGAAAATGATCGATACCGCCGTTCGCTTCTTCCAGGAAGGTGGCTTTTTTATGTTTCCGATCGCCGTTGTGCTGATCATCGGACTCATTGTTGCCATTGAACGTTACGTCTACCTTTCCGCCCAGAAACTGACCAACCGTCGGGATTTCAACCGCCTCCACCAGATGATTGCAAAGCGCGATCTAAAGGGCGCACTGAATTATACTCAGGAGTCCGGTAGTGCCATGTCCACCATGATCGGCTTCGGCCTCCAGCGTCTGGCCCGCCGCCAGGGTCGCGAAGAGATCGAATACGCCATGGAAGAGGGGCTGCTGGATGTTATGCCCCGGCTGGAAAAGCGCACACAATATTTGGCAACGCTGGCCAACATTGCCACGCTGCTGGGCCTGCTTGGTACCATCATCGGTCTGATTGCCGCCTTTACCGCAGTAGCCGCAGCGGATCCGGCCCAGAAAGCAAGCCTCTTGTCCCAGAGTATCTCGGTCGCCATGAACACCACGGCGTTTGGCCTGATGTCAGCCATTCCGATGCTCCTGATCCATTCGCTGCTGCAGACCAAGACCAACGAGATTGTTGATAGCTTCGAGATGGCCGGCATCAAGGTTCTGAACCTTCTCAGCGATGGCTCCGGCAATAAGTCCGGTGCACAAACTCAGGGTCAGACTGCCGCTGCGCCGGCACAGGTAGCGACACCGGCCGGTAGCCCGGCCTGATAACCAGCCAGAAGGATGTCAGGCCATGAGACGGAAGCATCGTCGCCTACAAAGTGAGGCAGATCTCGACATCACGCCCTTCATGAATCTCATGATTGTGCTGGTGCCGGTACTGCTGCTGAACATGGTGTTTGCCCACACCAGCGTTCTGGAACTGAACTTCCCGACAGGCGAGAGCCTGTCGGCAGAGCAGGCCGAAGAACTGCAGATCCAGGTTGTGATCTATGAAGATCGGCTGGTTGTTGCAGATAACCAGGGCGGCGTCATCAAGGACATACCCCGGCGTGAGGGCGAGTATGATTTTGCTCTGCTCAAGGATGTCATGAAAGAGATCAAGAGTCGGGTGCCGGACAAGAAGGATGTGATCATCATGCCGTCCCGCCAGACCTCCTATCAGTCCCTGGTTTCCGTGATGGATACGGTACGCTCCTATGAAGCCGTAGTGGCTGGGAGTGTTGTAGAGGCCGAACTGTTCCCCGAAATCTCCCTCGGAGATGCGCCTGCCCAGGCCTCGGGCTCCGCGGAGGTGAGTTCATGAAAGAATCCGCGAAAGCCCGTCGTCTGAAGCGTCATTACCGGCGCAACAAAAGCCAGGGAAAAATGAACCTGGTGTCGCTGATGGATATTTTTACCATCCTCGTGTTCTTCCTGATGGTGAACTCTTCGTCTGACGTGCAGGTACTCAACCAGAACAGCACCATCAAATTGCCCGATTCGACTGCCCAACAACCCCCGGGTGATGTATTGGCATTAACGGTGACCGACAGGGATATTCTGGTCAATGGTCGACTGGTGGTAAAACGCGACGCCTTCCAGACCTTCGACGGGCAGGTTGAGCCATCCCTGAAGCAGGAGCTCGACTACCAGGCCAGCCGGTCGTCGGCGCCAGCGCCGGATGCAGGGCGTCCGATTACCATTCTTGCGGACCGGGAACTTCCTTACGAGCTGCTCAAGAAAATCATGTCCACCTGTGTGGACGCCGGTTATGCCAGCATTTCCCTGGCGGTTAATCAGCGTACGGAACAGGGAGCCTGAGCCTTATGGATTACCGGTATGGATTGCCCTGGAATCAGGAACGCGGTGAGCGAAAGCGGCTGCTTGCCGCAGCCGTTGTTGTGGTGCCTTTGTTCCTGGCTTTTGCAGGCTATGTCAGTTGGATAGAACTGCCAGAGCGGGACCGTGAGGAACAGGAGGCCTTGCCACCCCAACTCGCCAAACTGATCATCGAGAAAAAGGAACCGCCAAAACCGGTTGTGCCCGAGCCTGAGCCAGAACCACCGAAACCCGAGGAAAAGCCCGTGGAGCAGGCGAAGCCTGAGCCCGAACCGGAGCCCATTCCCAAACCGGTGGTTCCGGAACCTGAGCCGGAACCACAGGTAGCAGAAGAACCTGAGCCCAAGCCGGAACCGAAACCTGAAGAGGTGGCCAAAGCCCGGGAAAAGGCCAAGAACACCGGTATTCTCGCGATGGGGAACGAGCTGTCAAAACTCAGCTCCCTGGCAGAGTCGGTCAAGCTTGATGGGCCGGTAGCGAAGACTGCTGAACCAATTGCGCGGAAAACCGGCGATACGCTCGCAACCCGTGCTACGGAAAATACCCGGAGCAGTGGTGTCAACGAAGAGGCTCTGAACCGGGAGGCTCGTCAGGTTGCGCTTGCTGAGCGCGAGCGCGCAGAGGTTGCGGAGACAGAGCGGGTTGCCGCAGTGAAAGAAGCTGCCCGAAAGGAGAAGCAGGAGACCGCCGCCCGAACCCGAAGCAAGGAAGAGTTGCGTCGAACCATGGACGCCAACAAATCGGCAATATACAGCATCTACAACCGGGAGCTGCGACGGAAGCCTTCGCTCCAGGGGAGTATCACACCGGAATTGGTCATCGAACCTAACGGTGCGGTGTCCAGTTGCTCAGTGGTTGAATCAACGCTGAATGAGCCGGCGCTCGAGAACAAGATCTGTAACCGGTTGAGGCTGGTGGATTTCGGGGCGCGGCCGGGCGTCGACCAGACCAAGATCAGGTACCCGATTGAATTGCTGTCCAGTTAACCGACTGGACAGCATAACCTCCGCCTAGCGTTTCGGGGTCACAACCGCAATCGCGAGACTCACCAGACCGGAGCCTGCAAGGGCTCCAACGAATGGCATAAGGGTCGGAATGCTGCCCGGAAAACTCGAAGCTTCCAGACCTGCCATCAGGCTTCCACCGGAAATCCAGCCTGGCAGAATCGCTCCGAAAAGCCCTGCCAGGCAGCCCAGAATCGCCGCCCGAGTGGTCATCTTTCTCCAAAGCCCCATCAGCACCGGCAGCACCGCCGTGGCGCACAGCAGGTCGGCGATCAGAAACAGCCGTAGTACGGAAATGCCCTGAAGCGCTACCAGAACGACCGGAATCATCAGCAGCACAGTGAACCAACGGGCGCTGATTATGGACAGGCCCTGTTTCTCGGTAACCGCCAGGGAAGCAAGCGCGTTCTGCAGGGTATCCACCGACGAAGCGACCAGGGTGATGGCCAGAATAAGAGCCGGTAAAGCAAGCCATGCCGGAGCATCAGCGAGCAAGGCAAAGAACGGAATTGGAGGGCTGCCCAGGTCGGCGCCACTCATGGCGGCCAGGATTCCGAGCCCGCCCACTACGGCGACAACGCCGATGGTGACTGCGCCGCCTAGCAGAGCCCCACGACTGAGGGCACCGGTGTCACGGGCTGACCACAATCGTTGCCAGTATCCCTGGTGGAACAGGTTGGCGGCGGTTACCGCGATTACCAACGTCAGCGCCACGCTCAGAGATGCAGAGGTTGGTATGTCCGGCAGGGCGGCGGGTGTTGCGTCCGGGAGTTTGCCCAGGGCGACGAAACTGACAATGGCGAGCAAGCCGATCAGTAATAATGCCTGCCACTGATCGGTGACGATGCTTGCCCGGAGGCCGCCGACGGCCGTGTATATCAGTGTGGTGACCGCCACGCCAATAACCACAATGCCACCGTCTATGCCGGAGAGCAGCGCGGTAATGGCACCGATGGCGGTGAGCTCCGCGGTCAGGAAGCAGAGCATGTAGAGTACCGAGATCATTGAGACATAGCGGCGCACGCCATTGCCATAGCAGGCGTTGGCGAACTCGCCGATACTGCGTCCCTCGGGCAGGAATCGGCGGATGGCTGGGCCACAGAAGGCGAACACAATGAACGGCAGGGCGGCACCCAGGGCATAGCCTGCCAGCGCCAAAGGCCCGACCAGTGCACCTACCTCAGGCGGTGCAAATAGAATCCAGCCACCCATGCCGGAGGCAAGAAAAGAGAGTCCCAGGGCCCTGGCCCCCTGGCTGTTCCGCGCTGTTACGTAATCATCCAGGCCGCCGTCTGCAAGTCGGGCCCTGAGTCCCAGCCAGGCAAAAAGGATCATGGCAACCGCAATCGCCGCAAGGGTGGTATAAAACATCGGGGGATTCTCCGCCATTCTTCGAGCGGGCTATAGTGCCACAATGGCAAAGGCGGGGCGAGATCAGGCGCCCGCAGCAACCTCGGGGGTGAACAGCCGGAACAGATTGCGACCGTCCTGTTTGGCCCGGTACATGGCGATGTCCGCACCTTGCAGCAGCTCGGATGCCGTCGAGCCATCCTGGGGGTAAAGGCTGATGCCAATGCTCGAACCTACACGCTGAGTCGTGCCATCTATGCGATAGGGTTCCTGGTTCTGGGCAATCAGGCGTTCCGCAACCCGATAGGCATCTTCAACATTCTCCAGATCGGGCAGCAGGACAATAAATTCGTCCCCACCCAATCGGGCAAGGGTATCGTCCTCACGCAGACAGCTCTGGACCCGACTCGTGAACTGAAGCAGCAGTTCGTCGCCTGCGGCGTGACCAAGTTGGTCGTTCACGTTTTTGAAATGATCCAGGTCCATAAACATGACGGCAAGCAGTGAGGATCGTCGGTGGGCATGCCGAATAGCGTGCTCCAGTCGGTCTTCAAGCAAGCGTCGGTTCGGAATGCCGGTAAGCGCGTCGTAATAAGCCAGCTGGCGAATCTGATCCTCATTTTTCCTGTTCTGGGTGATATCGGTGAACAGGCCGGCGTAGTGGGTGGTGTTACCCTCGTTGTCGGTAATGGCGGTGATTGTCAGCAGCTCGAGGTAGAGTTCTCCGGTTTTGCGCCGGTTCCAGATTTCACCCCGCCAATAGCCATGGGTAACCAGAGAGTTCCACATCCGCTGGTAGAACTCGGTGTCGTGTCGTCCTGACGAGAGAATCTGCGGTGTTTTGCCGATAACTTCGTCCTGGCTGTAGCCGGTCAGGTGTGTGAATGCAGGGTTAACGAACTCAATGTTCACGTTCCTGTCCGTCACCATGATGCCCTCGAAAGAAGACTCGATGACTCGCTCTGCCAACTGGAGAGTCTTTCGGGACTGGGCAATGGCGCGGTCTCTCTGCTCAAGAGCGTCTCGCAAATCGTCCAGATACATCTGTTCGGCGCCAGCGAGCATATCGTTGTAGCCAATCAGACCGGTCACCTCTCCCTGGCTATTGATCACTGCCAGATGGCGAATCCGGTGGTTGATCAGAAGGTCCCTGGCGTGAATCAACGGGTCCGACTCGCCAACGGTTAACAGCGGCCGGGTGGCGAGGTCAGAAGCCAATGCGTTACCGGTATTACGTGCAATCAGGCGCACAATATCCCGCTCAGTCAGGATCCCGAGACCGCCGTCGTGGCAATCCACCACGATGGCATCTGCCTGCTGACGGTGCATGATCGCAGCCACTTCGGAGAGTGGCAGCTTGCCATCAGTGACGAGCGGGGGGTGGGTAATCGCAGTACTTACTTCCCGCAAGCGCAGGTAGGGTTCCAGCCCCTGATTCAGGGCTAGGTCAGTCTGGGAAAGAATGCCGGACGGGGTGCCGGACTCATCGACGATCAGAAAATGGCGTTTGCCGGTTTCCCGGAAACGCAGTGCGGCTTCGCCAGCATCCATGTCGCAGGGGAGTGTCAGCACCGGGGCACTCATAACGGAACTGACCGGTCGCTCAAAGCTTTCCGGTCTGGAGAAATCGACGGTCAGGGCATCCCGTTCGGTCCAGATGCCGATAACCTTGTCATTATCAGAAATCAGAATCGAACTGACCGAGTTTTCAGCCATACGCGCGGCCGCCTCCGCGATTGACGTTTGCGGAGGGCAACGCAACAGAAGACCGCTGTGCATGATGCGGGATATCGGTAGCGGTCGCCCCATGGTCACTCCTGGTTTTTGTCGTTTTTGGGTCGGGCGTCTTGTTCTTGCCTTTAGAGGTAAAGCGTTTGGGTTACTGTTTAGCAGCATCGGCTGCCTTGACCTTCACATAGCTACCCGGAGCATTTTCAATGGCGGGCAATTTGCCTTCTCCAGGTACTCGGGCCGGTACGTCTCCATCGGAAAAGCGCCCGATCCACTCAAGCCAGTGGGGCCACCAGGAGCCCGGATGGTGTTCGGATTGCTCGAACCAGGCGTCTGCGTCCGGCACCAGTGTGTCGTTGGTCCAGTAGCCGTACTTTTCCTTGTAGGGCGGGTTAATCACGCCAGCGATATGGCCTGAGCCGGAGAGCACAAAGCGGACATCGCCGCCGTGGGCCAGGGCTCCCTTATAAGTTGTTTTCCATTTGGCGATGTGGTCCTGCCGGGCAGACAGGAAGAACGAGGGCACCTCGATCTCGGACAGGTTGATGGATTCCCCGAGCAGGTTCAGGGAATCCGGTTGCACCAACCGGTTATTCAGGTACATCTGGCGCAGATAGTAACTGTGCATGCGTGCAGGCAGATTGGTGCCATCGGTATTCCAGTACAGCAGGTCAAACGCCGCAGGCTTCTCGCCTTTGAGGTAGTTATTGGTCCAGAACGACCAGAACAACTCGTTTTCCCGCAGCAGATTGAATGTGAACGCCATGGCACGGCCGTCGAGGTAGCCCTTGCGTTCAAGCATTCTCTCAATGCCCCGGATCGAGTGATCGTTGATAAACACCCCGATTCCACCGGGATCCGAGAAGTCCAGCAGGGTGGTCAGATAGGTGGCGCTGGCTACCGGATCGCGGCCTTTTTTCTTCAGCCAGGCCAGTGTTGAGCCCAGCAGGGTGCCACCGATACAGTAACCGATCACGTTCATCTGTTCTTCGCCGGTGGCTTCGGTTACAGCCTCCATGGCAGCCAGCGGCCCGAGCTCCATATAGTCTTCCCAGCCTTTGTCCCGAAGGGAAGGGCCAGGATTGCGCCACGAGATAATGAAAACAGTCTGCCCCTGGTTCACTAACCACTGAATAAAGGAGTTCCTGGCCGTCAGGTCCAGGATGTAATACTTGTTGATCCAGGGCGGCACAATCAGCAGGGGGCGTTTGCTGACGGTTTCGGTTGTTGGCGAGTACTGGATCAGCTGCATCAGTTCGTTCTGGAAGACCACCTTGCCCGGCGTGGTTGCTAGGTTACGCCCAACTTCGAAGGCGGAGCGATCCGTCATGCCAACATTGAACAGGGATGGGTTCTGGCGCAGATCTTCGATGAGCTGACGCCCACCGTCGACCAAGTTCATCCCCTTGCGTTCCCAGGTAATCCGAAGCACTTCCGGATTGGTGGCCGGGAAATTGGAGGGTGAGAGCGCACTGGTCAGTTGCCGGGCGTAAAACAGCATCTGATCCCGCCCGGCCTGGGGCAACCCTTCCATGCCGGCGACCCAGTTCAGGAACGTGCGGGAATTGATCAGGTACGCCTGGTGAAGCACATCAAACGGCAGATGCTTGTGCCAGTCTTCGGCCTGGAAACGCCGGTCATCGGGTTCGGGTTCCACAACGGGCTTCTTGTCCTTACCCATCAGCCGGGCGAGGGTGTAATACCCCAGCGCGGCATGTTTGCGGGCCAGATCCAGCTCCGCGCCGGCGAACCGGAGCGGATGGAGAAGAAGATCCTCGGCCATTGTCCGGTAAGCGTCGGACATTTCCGTGATCGTGGAGAGGGTTGCATCATCCAGGACGCCAGCGTCTCCCAGCAATTTCTCCAATTGCTGCTGTCCCTGGCGGACGTTCGTTTCAAAAACGTTGACGAGCTGACCAACCGCTTTCCCGAGCGTATCCAGACCGAACATGGGTATCCCCTATTTGGCAGCTTTCGGGCTGGCCTTGGTGACTTCTTCCGGCGCTTTTTCGAACACCTTCTGAATCTGCTCCCGGCTTTCATTGAAGTAGTCCTGCCAGGCTTTCCAGTCTGCCGTGAACTGCTCGCTCAGGGATTTCAAAGTTTCCGCCTGATCGCCAGTAAGGCTTTTCAGGCCTTCCAGATCACGCACTTCAGACACCTTTTTGGCCTGCTCCATGGTGACATCGGCATAGCGGCGGAAGGCGTTCATCTGCATTTCCGCGGCCTTTCCGAACTGCTCAACCAGGGTCTCGTTCAGTCGGGTCGCCTTTTCAAAAAGCTCAGTGTTCATGGTCACAACTCCTTTGCATGAAGAATCGATGGAGTTCCATTCTGCCTCAGCCGGCGTGACGCAATTTTGACAAGCATCAATCCCGGGTTCAGCTTATGCTTTACTGTAAGAGAATGTTTTCCCGGCAAGGCAGGAGGCACCACATGACTGACCGGAAATCCGAACTGGAAACCTTGAAGGCAGACCTGACGGCCCGACTTTCCCGCTATGAAGCCCATCAGCACCGGGAGGCTGGTGCGCTGGACAAGGATTTCGAGGAACAGGCTACCCAGACCCAGAATGACGAGGTGGTCGACTCGCTCGAAACGGAAACCCGTGCAGAGTTGGTGCAGATTGAACACGCCCTTGCGCGTATCGAGAACGGTGTGGGCGACGAGTGTGAATCCTGCGGCGAAGCCATCGACCCGCGCCGTTTGCAGGTGCTGCCCTATACCACGGTCTGTGTCGACTGTGCCGAAGACTGACTGACACAGTGAAACCAGGGACGGCAGGCAGTTCAGAACTGCCAGTGTTTCATACACGAGGGCTGACCAAGACTTACGATCAGGGCGAGGTTCAGGTGCATGCGCTACGTGGCGTCGATCTGGACCTTTTTGGCGGCGAGCTTGTCGTCATGCTTGGCGCCTCCGGTTCAGGTAAATCCACGCTTCTCAACATCCTGGGTGGGCTGGACGTTCCCACCTCCGGGGAGGTCCACTACCGGGATATAGACCTCAGCAAGGCCGGCGATCGGGAACTGACCCGTTACCGTCGGGAACACGTCGGTTTTGTATTTCAGTTCTACAACCTGATTCCGAGCCTGACTGCCCGTGAAAACGTGGCGGCTGTTACCGAGATTGCATCCAACCCCATGGCGCCCGAGGAGGCTCTTGCCCTGGTGGGCCTTCAGGAGCGCATTGATCACTTTCCCGCTCAGTTGTCGGGTGGTGAGCAGCAGCGAGTTGCCATTGCCCGGGCTGTCGCCAAGCGTCCGGCTGTGCTGCTTTGTGATGAACCCACGGGAGCGCTTGATTCAGCCACCGGCGTGCTGGTCCTTGAGGCGCTGGCGACGGCAAACCGGGAGACCGGTACCACGACGGTTATTATCACCCACAACGCTTCGATCGCGGCCATGGGCGACAGGGTCATAACCCTTTCCGATGGCAACATCAGCGGCGAACACCGCAATTCTGAGCGCCAGGATCCCCGGACCCTGTCATGGTGAAAAGACTGAGCAGGTAAGTTGATGGGCAGAAACGCACTCAACATCAAACTGCGGCGCGAACTCTGGCAATTGCGTGGCCAGGTGGTGGCCATCGCTCTGGTGATCGCCGGTGGTGTAGCCGTGTGTGTCATGTCCGTTCTGAACTATTCCTCTCTTATGGAGACGCGCGCGCAGTACTACGAGCATCACCGGTTTGCCGAAGTGTTTGCAGCCGTCAAACGTGCCCCGCGTCATGTCCTGCAGGAGATTTCGAAGATCCCCGGGGTGGCCCGCGCCGAAGGCCGGGTTGAGGGCATCGCCAAGCTTGAGATGCCCGGATATACGGATCCCGTGTCGGCCCGCCTGGTGTCACTGCCACCGAACTCGCAACCCGATATCAACCGACTTTTCATCCGTGAGGGACGACTGCCGATGGCGGGACGCAACCAGGAGGTCGTGGCCATCGGAAGCTTTGCCGAAGCCCACGATCTGTCCCCCGGTGACCGGTTTACGGGCATCATCAATGGCAGGCGCCAGTCGCTGGTCCTGACCGGTATTGTCGAATCGCCGGAGTTTATTTATGTGATTCCTCCGGGGGGGATGCTGCCGGACTATGAGCGTTATGGCGTGCTGTGGATGAACAGGGAAGCGCTGGCTGCGGGGTTTGATATGGTCGGGGCTTTCAACAGCCTTGTGGTGACCCTGCGATCCAACATGTCGGATGCCACAGTGATTGATCATCTGGATCGGTCCCTGGCCAGGTACGGGGCGACAGGCGCCTATGGCAGGGAGCATCAGTTCTCGCACAGGTTCCTCAGTGACGAACTGGACCAGTTGAAGACCATGGCGACGGTGTTTCCCCTGATTTTCATGTCGGTCGCCATGTTTCTTCTGCATGTCGTCATCAGCCGTTTAATCAGTACCCAGCGGGATATCATCGCGGTGCTCAAGGCCTTTGGATACGGCAACCGACAGATTGCCTGGCACTACAGCAAACTGGTGATACTGATTGCGGTGATTGGTCTGGCGGTGGGGCTCGCACTTGGATTTTGGCTAGGTCGGGGGCTGGCGGAGCTCTACATGGATTACTACCGGTTTCCGGGGCTGTTGTTCCGTATTCATCCGGGTTGGTTAGTGTTGCTTGGCCTGTTGACGATACTGGTGGCCTGGGCAGGGGCCTGGAGGGCAATTCGTCAAGCCGCGGCCTTGCCCCCGGCCGAGGCCATGAGACCAGAGGGGCCGGCAAGGTACCGGATTGCCGGTGCCGAGAAGCTGCTCTCCGGTATTCGTTTCTCTCAGCCGTCGAGAATGATTGTGCGTCAGCTGGATCGACGTCCCGGTCGAACCCTGCTCTCAATAAGTGGCATTGCGATGGCAACCGCCATCGTGATGGTGGGCAATTTTCAGTTTGATTCCGTGTCCCTGATGGTTCACACCCAGTTTGCGCGGGTGCAGCAACAGGATCTGGCGGCGGCGTTCATAGATCCGGTCAACAGCTCCGCTATTTACACGCTTCAGCGACAGCCCGGTATTCTCTATGTCGAGGGAAAACGACTGGTGCCGGCGCGGCTCACGTTTGGTCACCGTCAGTGGCGCAGCGCCGTAACCGGCATCCCCTCGGATGCAAGACTCCAGTTCGTTGTGGACAGCAATCTGGCGCGGGTCCAGTTGCCAAAGGAAGGCTTGTTGCTGACGGATTTTCTCGCCCAAGAGCTGGGCGTTACTCCCGGGGAGATTGTCCAACTGGAAGTGCTGGAGGGTGACCGACGGACAATCCAGGTCCCTGTTGCAGGCATTACGAGTGAATTTCTCGGTGTGGGTGCCTACATGAACCTGGATGCTCTCAACCGGGCTCTGGGCGACGGCCCCCTGATCAATCAGGCCATGATTAACCTTGATCCGGAAAGAGCCGGCGAGATCTATGACAGTCTGAGGGAAACGCCCGGTGTTCTGGGGCTCAGCATTCGCCAGGCCATGCTGGACAGCTTCTATGACACCCTGGCCAAGACCTTCCTGACGTTCACTTTCTTCAACAGCCTGATGGGCGGCATCATCGCATTCGGTGTTGTTTACAATACCATCAGGATATCCCTGGCCGAAAAGGGTAGAGAACTGACCAGTCTCCGGGTGCTGGGGTACACCCATAACGAAGTTGCGCACATACTGCTCGGCGAGGTGGCGTTGCTGATCATGCTGAGTGTGCCGCTGGGTTGGTTGATCGGGCAGGGACTGGCATTGGCCATTGTTACGGCCATGCAGACAGAGCTCTACCGGGTACCTCTGACCATCACCAGCCAGACGCTGGCAATTTCAGCGCTGGTCGTGGTGATGTCAGCGATGGCGTCCGGAGTGATTGCGTGGTGGCGCCTGAAAGCGCTGGATCTGGTTGCTGTGCTGAAAACCCGGGAATAAAAGCATCTGGAAGCAGGGGGTGAGTGAATATCATGACGGTAAAAGGGTTTTCTGGAAAATGGCTGTTCTGGGGCGTATTTGCGCTGCTCGCCCTGGCGGCACTGGTGTATACGGTCCGTCCGGAGCCCGTGTGGGTCGATCTGGCGTCCGTGAGCCGTGGTCCCCTGGAAATCACCATCAAGGAAGAGGGCAGAACACGGGTCCGCGATCGTTACGTGGTGTCATCCCCGGTGGCGGGCTACCTGCATCGGGTACCTCTGGAAGTGGGGGATGCCGTTATACCAGGCGAGCTGCTTACCGAAGTGGATCCGATGCCGGCAAGTACCCTGGATGCCAGAAGTCGGGCTGAAGCGGAAGCAAAAGTGCAATCAGCTCGTTCCGCTCTGAATTCAACGCGCCAGAAAGTGGCGGCAGCCGAGGCGGAAGCCGATCTGGCAATCCGCGAGCTGTCGCGATTGAAGGCTCTCAGCGATGACCACTTCGTGTCCGATGAACGGTTACAGCAGGCCCGGGCGGCCGCAGACCGGGCCCAGGCAATCCTTCGGTCGGCCCGTTTTGATGAGGAGGTGATGGCCCATGAGCTGGCCGCAGCAAGGACTCGTCTGGAGGTATCGGCGGCCCGGGAGACCGGCAATGGCAACGTGGAGAGAGTGCCTGTCCGGTCGCCGGTCAATGGTTCTGTGCTGGGCGTTGCCCGCAAGAGTGAAGGCGTCATCCAGGCGGGTGAGCCCATCCTTGAGTTGGGTGATCCCGGCGCACTGGAAGTGGTCGTGGACGTGCTCAGTTTCGATGCGGTCAAGCTTAGCCCTGGGGTAAGTGTGCGATTGACTGGGTGGGGCGGGGGCAGTCTTGATGCCAGAGTCCGGCGGGTTGAGCCGGTGGGCTTTGAAGACGTGTCGGCCCTGGGGGTCGAGGAAAGGCGGGTTCAGGTGGTTGCGGACATTACCAGTTCCCCCGAAGCCTGGCAGAGCCTCGGTGACGGTTACCGTGTGGATGCCGAATTTCTGCTATGGCAGTCAGACAATGTCCTGCAGCTTCCGGAATCCGCGATCTTCATCGGTGACGGGCAGCATCAGGTGTTCCGCGTGGTCGATGACAGGGCGGTCCTGACCAACGTGTCGGTAGGGCGTACCAATGGATTTCAAACGGTGATTCAGGAGGGGCTGGCAGACTCGGATAGAGTGGTGCGCCACCCTGATCGCCAACTTGAAGACGGCAGCAGGATCAGGGTTCGTTAATGGCCCATATTGCAGGGCCCGCCCACTAAAATGAGAGGACATATCACGTTCTGCTGGCTAGACTGACGACATAAAACAACAAAAAGGAGCCTGGCGAGGTGAACCAGTTCGATACTCTGATTGTCGGTGGTCGTTATTTCGATGGTACCGGCGGTCCCTCCCGCATAGCCCACGTGGGCATCAAAGAAGGCCGGATTGCCCGGATATTTGATGAACAGCCTGACACCGGTCTGGCCACTCGCACGATCGACGCCAGCGGTTGCTGGGTAACGCCGGGATTTCTCGATACCCATACCCACTACGATGCTGAGTTGCTGGTAGCGCCCTCTCTGTCTGAATCTGTGCGTCACGGTGTCACCACAGTGCTTATCGGCAGCTGTTCGCTGAGCATGGTCTGTGCCGATCCGGAAGACGCCTCGGATATTTTTACCCGGGTGGAGACCGTGCCGAGGGAAAAGGTGCTGCCCATACTGCGACAGCACAAGTCCTGGAAGACACCCAAAGAGTGGGTGGAGTTCATGGACCGGCACCCACTGGGGCCCAATGTCATCAGCTTTCTCGGTCACAGTGACCTGCGGACGGCAGTCATGGGTCTGCATCGCGCCACCGACCGGGGTGTGACTCCGACAGCAGAAGAGCAGCGAAAAATGGAACGTCTGCTTGAGGAAGCGCTGCAGGAAGGCTTTCTTGGGCTTTCCACCATGTGCCTGAAATGGGACAAGGTAGATGGTGACCGGGAATGGTCCAAGAGTCTGCCAAGTACCTACGCCCGCTGGCGTGAGGTCAGCCGTCTGAATGCCCTTCTGCGCCGTTACGGGCGGGTGCACCAGGGCGCACCCAATGCGGCCAATCCTCTTCAGGTTACCCAGTATTTGAAAGAGACCCTGGGTTGGTTGAGAAAGCCCCTGAAAACCACTTTGATTGCCATGATCGATTTGAAGGGCAATCCCACGGTCAAACCCATGGCAAGCCTGGTGGGGTGGCTGGCCAACAGCTTTGGCGGTAACTTTCGCTGGCAGCTGTTGCCCACGCCGTTCACCGTTTATGCCGACGGTATGGATATCGTGTTGTTTGAAGAATTCGGTGCCGGTGAGATGGCCCTCGATATCCGCGATCAACTCGAGCGCAACGAACTCCTTAAAGACGAACAGTACCGACGGAAGTTCAGGAAATTCTACAAGGAAAAGCTCTCGCCCCGGGTGTGGCAGAGGGATTTCGGCGATGCCGTGATTCTCGACTGTCCGGATAAAAGCGTGGTTGGTCGCAACTTCGCCGAACTGGCGGCTGATCGCGGCATTCATGTGGTCGATTTCTTCCTCGACATGGTGGTTGCCCACGGCCGCTCATTGCGCTGGTTTACCACGGTCGGCAATCACAGAAAGGATCGGCTCCGGAAAATGGTTACCAACCCCGGCGCCTTGATCACCTTTTCCGATGCCGGTGCCCACATCCGGAATATGGCTTTTTACAATCTGCCGTTACGGTTTCTCAAGCTGGTTCGCGAAAGCCATGAAGACGGTGAGCCAGTTATGTCGCTGGAACGTGCCGTACACAGGCTGACGGGCGAGCAGGCAGATTGGCTGGGGGTTGATGCGGGTCATATAAGGGAAGGAGACCGGGCTGATATAACGGTACTGGACCCCCATGGCCTTGATCAGGATCTGGAACAGGTCGAATGGGCCGAAATGGAAAACTTCGGGCTGGAGCGAATGGTGAACCGGGTGCCTGGATGTGTCAGAGAGGTGTTGATCAACGGCCGAGCTGCAGTAACGGATGGTGAGGTGGAAGCTGCATTGGGCAGAGAACCCGGATACGGCCACTTCCTGCGCGCCGGGGCGTCTGGGTAGTTTCGGATAAAAGGAAACCTATGAACCAACGATTTGCGCCCGCAGTCTGGGTGGTTGTCTTTCTTTCAGTCTTTGTCTGGTCTGCCATCGGGCCGAAGGATCGGGCGACCTGGGTACTTGAGGTTCTGCCCGCGGTCATTGGATTTGCACTGGTTGTCTGGTGTTTCTTCCGTTATCCGCTGACGCCGCTGGTCTATTTCCTGATTCTGATCCATGCCGTCATCCTGATGGTTGGGGGGCACTATACCTATGCGGAAGTGCCTCTGTTCGACTGGTTTCGGGACTGGTTTGATTGGCAGCGCAATAATTACGACAAGCTCGGCCACCTGGCGCAGGGTTTTATACCGGCAATGGTCGGCAGGGAACTGGTCATTCGATTCGACGTATTTTCCGGCCCCCGCTGGGCCGCATTTTTCATCGTCTGTTTCTGTCTGGCATTGAGCGCCTTCTATGAGTTGATCGAGTGGTGGGTGGCCTTGCTCAGCGACGAAGCCGCCGAGGCTTTTCTGGGCACCCAGGGGTATGTTTGGGATACCCAGTCGGATATGGCCTGGGCGTTGTCCGGCGCGATCCTGGCTCTTATCCTGCTCGGGCGGTTGCATGATCGCCAGCTTCGGAAGCTCTGACGTTTTTCTTGCCCACAAATTTTGAGAGTCTAAATAACGGAACAGAATGGTATGTCCGAAGAGCTCAGCGCAGACAACCAACCCCGGGGCTTGCCCCGCAGCCAGGTAATCGGGCTGATCCTTGGCGCCGCGTTTCTCTTGGCAACCATCCTTCTTCCACCCCCCGAAACCATGGCGGCGGAAGCCTGGGCCGCCCTCGGCCTGATGCTGCTAATGGCGACCTGGTGGTCCACCGAGGCCATTCCGATTCCGGCCACAGCTTTGCTGCCAATCGTTCTGGTCCCGGCGCTCGGGCTTGGCACGGTTGGTGAAGCCACAGAGCCCTATGCCAATCCGATCATCTTCCTGTTCCTTGGGGGATTTACACTGGGGCTTGCCATGCAGCGATGGAACCTGCATCGGCGGATCGCACTGCTGACGCTGAAGGCCGTGGGCAGCAAACCCCGCAGGCAGATTGCCGGATTCATGCTGGCAACGGCTTTTCTGAGCATGTGGGTCAGCAATACCGCAACGGCCATCATGATGTTGCCAATAGGCCTGTCGGTGGTGGCAATGATGGACAGCAATGACAATCCCGAGGGTATTCGGCGTTACGCCACAGCCCTCCTGCTTGCTATTGCCTATTCCGCCAGTATCGGGGGCATTGCCACGCTGATTGGCACACCGCCAAATGCCTTGCTGGCGGCCTACCTGAGCGAAAACCAGGGGGTTTCCGTGGGCTTTGCCCAATGGATGCTGCTGGGGGTTCCGGTCACGGTCGTCATGCTGGCCCTTGCGTGGTGGTGGCTGACCCGGCGCGACTTCGGATTGGGTAATACTGCAGGTGGTGCTGAAGCGATACGCGAGGAGCTTGATGCCCTGGGGCCACTGGGAAAAGGGGAAAAACTCGTGGCCCTGGTGTTCTTGATCACGGCCACCGCCTGGATCTTCAGACCGTTGTTGTCCGAGAACCTCATGCCCTGGCTGAGTGACACCGGCATCGCCATTGCCGCGGCCATTGCCATGTTCCTCATACCCGTCAATACCCGCAGCCGAGAATTCGTTCTCGACTGGGAGACCGCGAAGGGAATTCCCTGGGGCGTGCTGCTTCTGTTCGGTGGCGGGCTGGCCATGGCTGGCGTGATCAGCAGTTCAGGTCTTGCTGAATGGATCGCCCAGAGCCTGGGTGTAGCCGGCGCTCTGCCAACACTGGTTATGATTGTGCTGGTGGCGGGCATCATCATCTTTCTGACGGAAGTGACCAGCAATACGGCAACGGCAGCGGCGTTTCTGCCCTTGTTGGGGGCACTGGCCCTCAGTCAGGGAGTGTCACCATTGCTGTTGACAGTGCCTGCTGCGATCGCGGCCAGCTGCGCCTTCATGATGCCTGTGGCCACGCCACCCAATGCCATCGTGTTCTCCAGCGGCCATATGCAGATCAGCGATATGATCAGAGCCGGATTTGCCCTCAATCTGATGGGTATTGTGGTGGTGACACTGCTCAGTTATCTGCTTCTTGGTGTGGTTTTCTCCATGTAGGCCAGCCGAGCCTAGTCTCCCTGGATCTTGCTCAGGAGGTCTTTGGCCAGTTCAATGGCCTCTGAACGATGGCTGATGTTCTGCTTCTGATAAAGGCTGCGGATGTGTGTCTTCACCGTTGTCGAGGCCACTTTCAGGTGCTCCGCAATCTGGTCATTGGACAGTCCGGCATGTATCAGGCTGAGGATCTGCCACTCCCGGCGGGTGAGCGGCGATGTGCGGATCAGTTCCGGGACATCCGGCCGGTCGATGATGTCCTGGATAATCGCTTCATCCAGCGAAATCCGGATGGCGCGGCTGAAGTCCCGCTGTTGCTGGGCCAGTTGAATCAGACGCTCTGCCCGCTGGAGTTCCATTCCTTCAATGGCTTCATCGTTGATCAGCGCCTTAAGCAGTACAATTAGCTCTTTACCCAACCGCAGGAAGCTGCCGACAGCACCTGTGGTACTTGCCAGTTCCAGCGCTGTTTTCATGTGATCGAGGGCCTGTTCGCGTTCATCCAGTTGCCAGTAGAGGTAGGCGAGGGCAATGTGGTTGCGATTCAGGTCTGTTTTAAGGCCAAACTCCCGCGCTACCGTGGTTAGCTCTTCGAGGAGTGGTTGTGCCAGTTCGTATTGCCCGAGGCTGATTAACGCCCGGGCCTGGTTGCGGCCGTTGCACTGATAAAAATGGTTAGTGGCCTTCACCGGATCGCAGTGTGGGGCAACTGTGAGCCAACGCTGTATAGAGTCGTGATCCCGAACGGCATCCCAGTATGACAGCATGGTGGCCTGGGCATTGGCCACCCAATCCAGGTGGTAGTCTTCCGCCGCCAGCATTTTCTGGATCTTGGCGATGTAATCCGCACACAGGCTCTGGCGGCCCCGTGCCTGGGCAACCTTGGCCAAGGAGGTGTAACTCTGGACATACCAGCGTTCTCCCTGGGCCTCAAGAATTTCAATGCCCTGAAGCGCGCACCGCTCGGCGCTTTCCAGATGGTGCCACTCCCACATGATCTGGCTGCGAATACGGAAGAGGAATTCCAGGATCGGCAGGTGGTTCAGCTGGTTTTCTTCCGCGTATTGGAAAGCACGTTCCTGAATGTTGTAGGCCTTTTGCAGGAGACCCATCGCGACACTGATTTCGCTTTGCTGGCAGAGCGCCCAGATCACGTTCTGGTGGGCCTGATGGGCCCGGGCGAGATGCTCTGTATCCTGCATTCGGGCCAGGGCTTCCTCAAGTTCTCCGCGCACAAACAGCGCCTCACCAATGACCGACGCGGCGGCAACCCTGGAAGTGGGCAGGAAGCGCGCTTCCTGTTCGATGGCTTCGCGGGCAAGCGTCAGGGCGCGTTCGCCGTCGCCATAATTCATCGCCACCTGGGCGCGAATGGCACTGAATTCGCCGTGAACGGCGCGCTGCGTGTCCTCGTTCAGTGATGCCCTCAGACGGGCTTCCGCTGCTGAGAGCCAGTTTTCGACTTCATCAAACTTGTACTGCCCCTGGGCAACCCACGCTCTAAGCAGAGTCAGCGTGGGATCCTCGGCGATGATTTCCTGTGGCAGCGTGTCCAGGCAGCGTTGAAGCAGGTGAAACTGACCTTCGGTAAAGAATTTGCGCCCGTGGATGGAGAGCACGCGGGTAATTCGCTCGGGATCTTCCGCAGCAATGGCGTGTTTGGCAGCCTCCTCCGCATGGTCCAGTTCAAGCCAGGCGTCGGCGGCCCGTTGATTGAGGTCTCTCTGGTTCTCGCGAGTGGTGCAGGTGAGCAGATGGCGCAGATAAACCGAGAATAGCGGATGGTACCGGAACCAGAGTGCTGAGTTATCCACGGGGGTTATGAACAGCCCCATGGACAGCAGGCTGCTGAGCAGTGCCTGTCCGTCCGCGTCGTCCATGACCCGCATTACCATTCCCGCGTTAAACCGGTCGAGGATGCTCGTGCGCATGAGAAACCGCCTTTGCTCTTCGCTCAGGTCGTTGCCCACCAGCTCATCGAAGTAATCGAAGATATTCTGGTTACCGTGTTCCAGCTGATCGACAAACTCGCTGAATTCGACACTGGTGGCGGATGAAGCGGCGAGCAATTGCAGGGCGGAGATCCAGCCTTCAACCCGGCGGACCGCCCGCTCAATATCTTCACGCGCAATCTCAAAAGGCAGCCGGCTCTGGAGATACTGCTGGGCTTCGTCCGCTTCAAAACCGAGGGCCCGGCTGGTTATTTCAGTGAGACGCCCCTGCATACGGAGCTGGGCTACTCCCACCGGCGGCATCGTTCGGCTGATGAGAACCAGAGTCAGATACCCTGGCAGATGCCGCAGAAGAAAGCGTAGCGCTTCATGGATTTCGCCGTTGCTGATCAGGTGATAATCATCGAGCACCAGGTAGAGCGGCTCGTCATCCTGGGGCAGGGCGGCGAGTAGGTCAGTCAGGAAAGATTCGAGGCTGTCATAGCCTTCGGTCTGGAGTCTTTCCAAAACCGGTTGGCAGCTCCCCTCGGTGGCGCTGGCAAGGGCATTGGCCAGGTACCCTGCAAAACGGCCCGGGGCGTTGTCACTGGCTTCCAGGCGGAACCACGCTGAACGTGCCTCAAGGCTGGCCAGTCGCTCGGCAATGGTGGTGGTTTTGCCATACCCGGCCGGCGCATGAACCAGGAGCAGACTCACCGGCTCAAGGCCATGCAGAAGATCGTTGAACTTCTCTCTTGGAAGCAGTGCAGGTGGGGACACCGGGCTCTGGTTCTTGGCAGTGATAAAGGTGATCTGTCCCGGGTTCAGAGTTGTTGTCATCAGGATCTACATCAGGAATTTGAGTGTCAGGACTGGTGTTGATACCCCCTTTTGGCCCGTTGAGTCAACCCTCGAGGCTTCTTCGATCAGCGCCTTGAACCAGTTCTCAAATCCACCTCGCAAGGCCCCTCCTGCAGCGACAGATTTGAGGCACAGTTATCTTTCAGGGCGCAGGCTTTTCGGTATCTTACCGTAACAACATGTAACCCGATTTATAACGTGGCCAATAAAAACAGGGACTTCGTCTGACATGCTGCTGGTGCTCGCCGGATCCATTCTTACATTCACCATGGTGCAGGAAGCCACCGTGGTGGAGCCTTTCGAGAAGGGCCAGATCGTTATCGAGCAGGATGTGGATTCCAGTCCGGTTGAGCTGAGGTCCGACGTCAGGGTCGAGCCGCTGGTTGAGCAGAAATTCCGGAACATCGTGCGTCAGGCCTATGACTACAGCTGCGGTAGTGCCGCGCTGACCACCGTACTGAATTTCTACCTCGGCCGGACTTTGTCAGAACGACAGGTCATGGAGGGGTTGCTGCATTACGGCGAAAGCGAGCGCATTGTTGAGCGACGCGCGTTTTCCATGCTCGACATGAAGCGACTGGTTACCGCACTCGGCTATCCATCAGGTGGCTTCCGGGCCACCATTGATGACCTCAAGGACCTTGATCACCCGGCAATCGTGCCTATCCATCACGCGGGCTTCAAACATTTCGTTGTGTTACGAACGATCCGCGACGGGCGCGCCTACCTGGCCGATCCTTCAGTAGGCAACATCTCTTTCACCCTCGCCCAGTTCGAGGAGAAGTGGGATGACAACGTGCTCTTCATTGTCTTTCCGGGCAGTGACAAGCCGCTGGACAACCTCGAGCTGAAGGAGGAAGACCTTCGTTCTGTGGATGACCAGACAATGACACTTCTGGCGCTGGAACGGATACCGGCGTTTCACGAGTCCACCCAGAGGCGGATCCAGAATCTGCTGGAACGCCAGAAAAACAATCCCGACGGCAGTGTAGAGAACACCCGAAAGCAGTTGCACTACCGTCGAAACTAATTCACCGGGCAATCCCCCGGTCAGGAACACTACAAATAAAATAAGGGAGTCAGGATGAATCGTTGGTTTGTGCGAGGTTTTATCCTTGTTTCCACGGCAGGTCTGCTTCCGGGCATGGCCCTGGCGCAGGAAGGAAGTGTGGATCAGGCGCGGGAAGCGCTGGCCAAGCAGGAGGGAGACGAGGACGCTTCACAACAGCTTGAGGAGGTGTTCCAGGCTGCAGAGAAGAACTACTCGTTGCAGAAGAAGGGCTCCCATTCCCTGAACTATTCATTCGACTATTCCTATACCGCAGACCAGCGGCTGGATCTGGCCATCACCAATGGATCAGTCAGAAATCTGGACGTGGTGCCATCGGCAACCCACAGCTTCACGAATTCCTTTTCCTACGATTACGGCCTGTTGGACAACCTCACGGTGGGTACCCGGATTCCGTTGGTGGTCAAATATGATACCCAGGACGAGTTAAACGTTTACGATTTTGGCGATATCTCCTTTACCGGGCGCTGGCAACCGTTTGCCTACGTGCCGGGCAAGATGTCGACAACCCTGTTCGGAACCCTGTCCACCAAGACCGGTGTCAGCCCCTATGAGATCGATATCAACGAGCAGCTGTCTACTGGCAGCGGATACTACTCCATCGGGGGAGGGGCCAGTCTTTCGAAGGTTCTCGATCCGGTGGTGGTTTTCGGTTCTGTTAGTGCCACCTATAACCTGCCGGCAGAAAACCTGCAGCAGGTGCGAGGCGCACGCCTGCTGGAAGAAGTAGATCCCGGTTTCGGACTGTCCGGCTCGGCTGGTTTCGCCTATTCCCTGTCTTACGACATTTCATTGAGCATTTCGGCCCAGCTCAGTTACAGCGATGAAACCATTCTCACCTTCTCCAATGGCGACCAGGCTGTTGCACAGGACCAGATGACCGGATTCCTGAGCATGTCACTGGGTACCCGTGTCAGCGATACAACGATTGTGAATACCAGCCTGGGTATTGGCCTTACCGAGGACGCACCGGACTTCTCCCTGGGGGTCTCCCTGCCCATTAACTTCTCCGGACTCAAAGAGTGATTGGTGTCGTTGACGATCTACGGGAAGGGAAGGATTTCATGGGACAGAAAAGCCACAACCGTCAGATTCTCGCGGCCCTGATCGCCACGACCATCTCCTGTGGCGCGCAGGCCCAGCTGGCGCAGAACCTGACCATTCATCCCAAGGCGTTGGCGCTCGGCAACGCCGTGACCGCCGATCCTCCGGGGATCATGGCGATTCACTACAATCCTGCGGGCCTGACAAAACTGGACGGGCGTCAGCTGGAAGTGAACCTGATGAGCGTCTATCTGGACATTGACGCGGATTTCACAGCGCCAGAGGGCTATGAGATTTTCGGCATCGACGGGCTTGAGATTGACCCGCAAACGGGGAAGCAACGGGATCCGGTTGCCAATACCCACAGCCATACCAACAACGTGGCGCTGTATTTGCCCGGCTACGGAATTCTGCGTGCGCCTCCGGGACCGGCCCTGGCACCCTCAGCGGGGATCAGCATCAACCCGCCGGGCTCCAAGCTGACCTTCGCTAATGCCTTCTACCTGCCGCTGGCGGCCGGTTTCTACCGCGACAAGGACGACCCCGGTCGCTATCAGCCCCAGGCCACGGCGCTGCAGCGCACCACCTACCTGTCACCAACGGTGGGTTACGAGATCAATGACGATTGGTCGGTGGGAGCCGGAATACACCTGTCCCATATGGGGATCGCGGCGGATCAGTACATGCGCGCGCCGAACCTGTTGCTCGGGGTGGCTGAAGTCCTGCAGGACGCCTTCAACTGTGAGAGTGGTGATGAGCCGCTCCAGCCCTGGCTGGCGCTTTGTGGTGGTAATGTTGGCCCCTGGGACGACATTGGCGCACTGAACATCAATGTTCAGGAAACCCTGTCCCCGACCTATGCTCTGGGTGTCATGTGGGAGCCGACGGACTGGTTCAGCTGGGGTGCGAGCTACACCTCGGAAGCCGAAATGAATATGAAGGGCACCTTCGAGATCCAGTACACCGACGACTGGTCCGGCTTCTGGCAAAGCGTGAACGGATCAGTCCTCGGAGCCATCACCTCGGCGATCCTGAGCCTGCCGTCCGGCGCGCCCAAGGAATCCGGGAACGTCAGTATGGATCTGGTGTATCCCCAGCATTTCCAGACCGGCATCAGTGTTGACGTGCATCCGAAACTGACCCTCAATGCCGACATTGGCTGGACCGATTACAAACAGTGGGATGCTTTCGTTTTCCGGTTTGACCGTAATCTGGAGTTTCTCAATGCGGCCCGGATTCTGTCCCCAGACAATGCCACGCCCAATACCCTGAGGTTGCCGCTCGGTTTCAAGAGCCAGTGGAACTGGGCGTTCGGCATGGAGTTTCACGCGTCTTCCCGTCTGGACCTGCGAGCCGGCGTGGAGATACGGGATTCCGTTATCCCGGATGATCAGCGACAGGTAATGGCTCCCTTCGGTGGGGCAAACCTGTACAGCATCGGTATGGGCTACCAGTGGGACAAAGACACAGAAATTGACATGAATCTCAGCTACCTTCACTCGGTAGAGTCGATTCCCGCCGACACCAGCTGTAACGTAAACTGCGACAACATCACCAATATTATCTACAACCCGTATGCGGGTCTCGATATCAAGACGTCGCTCAGGGTTGTCATGGCAGGCCTCAGTTTCCGGACCAAGTTCTGAGTGATGCCACTAACCGAAGGGTAGTCATTCGCAGTGATTAACGGCTCTGTAGGTAAATCAGCCTTGTTTCTCTTTCTGGCAGCGCTTCTCGGAGGCTGCCAGATAGGTGGCTCCACGGTTTCAGAGCGGGAAGGCTATTTTACCTGGGTCGACGAACAGGGCAGGGTGCGATACTCCCCCATTGCCAGAGCAGGGAGTAGGGACTCTGATTCAGACGCTAGTGAGCAGCTCGATCCGGAGGTAAAGGCAGAGCCAGAGCGGTCCGGAAATCCGGCCAGCTCAGAGTCAGGGCTGGAGGAGGAAACCGAGTACACCCTTGAAAACTACCCTGATGCTACCGAGCTTGAGAAGGACGGCTACGTTCGACCCGGGGAGAGGCAGCCTTATTTCACCTGGCGCGATGCTGAAGGCAATGTCCGGGTTAGCTATTACCAGCCCGATACCCGTTCTGACGTTGAAAAAGGGCTGGTTGAGCCGCCGGTCCAGATTACCGAAGCCAGCGTGTACCATGCCGGGCCGGATCAGGCAGACCAGACGCCGGTGGAGGGTTATGACCCCGACGCCTTTGCCATACTCGGCATTGAGGCTCCAACCGATAACTTCTTTGCCCGATTTTCAGCCACCTGCTGCGAGTCACTGGATGTTCAAAGTCGGCAAGGGTGGCAATCAGGAAGGGAGTTCGGCGTTACCCTTAGTGAGGATTCAGCAACCCATCCGTTTCTCACCGGAACCAGTCCCTACCAACTGATTGCACTTCCCGACCCCGACGAGCAGGCAAGTCTGGTCATCCGCCTGCGCTCCTACGCCAGGGACGGCGTGTTTGTGCCCTCCCTGGTATTTCTGGATGAGACGATGGCGCCGTTAAGGCTGGTGACAGACCTGGTCATGGATTTTACCCCGGAGAACTGGCACCGACGCGGCTACCTGGAGGCCTGGGTACCTGCATTCCCCCGCCAGGGAGAGCGTTGGCTGGTCGTTTTTACCAGGGAGGAAGATTTGAAGGGCCAGACTGTTACCGAAACCAGTACCGGCCCCCGGAAAATCCCCCATGTCAGTCATGGTGAGATTGGCCTGATGCAGTTGGAGGAGTGAGGCGTCAGTCCTCCGGCTTACTCAGATCCAGCCACTGCTGGGACAGCCAGTAGTAGCTGCCATCACCGACAGGGTGCGTGCAGTTATAGCGGAACCGCCGGCTGTTAAAGGCCTCAGGGGCTTTCACTTCCACATTGCCGTCGATGACATCAAAGTCGATTCGTCCCTGACCGGACGCAAAGCATGTCAGTCGGTTGGCATCAATGGGGTCGACGAGCGGGAAAACCAGTGTGGGCGGATTCTCGGAGATCACGCCATCTGGCAGCTCTCCGGTATTAACAGGGAAGGCTTTACTGCGTAGCTTGTTCTCAAGGTTCCCTAACTGACCATAGGCGTTCGCCATCGGAAAGCGAGGCAGCCGGGTTTTCTCTGTTTGTTGTCCGATGGCTCCGGATTGCTGGCCAAAACCATACCAGCCTCGCTCGGCAATTTTGCGTTCCAGTGCCTGGTCAAACTCTCCGTACGGGTAAGCGAACATTGGTGCAGGCGAATCCAGCTCCTCTTCAAGGGATTCCTGGGCCGAATCGAGGCTGTTAGTAACCCGGGCCTGCCAGTCGCTTTCGCTCTCGTTTGGCTTTCGGGCAAGGTGTCCATGGTCTGCGCTGTGGTTGGCAATGGTAACACCCGGACGCTCGGCCAGTTCCCGAATCTGATCCCAGGTCATATAGCCGTTTCGGCCAACGGCTTCGGTGTTTACAAAAATGGTAGAGGGGTAGGCCTTTTCGGCCAGAAGTGGCGCCGCGGTATGGTAGACGGAGTCATAGGCGTCGTCGAAGGTAATGGCGATGCGATTACCTTGCCCATCGGTACCGGCCAGTGCTGCTTCTGTGCCTTTGTGCAGATCCACAATCTCCAGCTCCAGATCCGAGATCATATCCAGCTGGCCTTCGAAAAGAGACACAGACGTGCTGGTGGCGGGCGGCGTTGAATCACTGACATGATGGTACTGCAGGACAACGAGATCTGCGCGCGCTGCGGTGCCAGTCGCCATCAAAGTGACGATCATGGAAGATTTCAGGAATGCTTTGAGCTGCATATCGTCTCCTGTGTTTCTGTGTCCTGGCTCAGTTGGAGCGGACCGGTCAGATGCTATGCCGAAAATGGGCTTTCAGTACCGCAAAGGCCTGATTGAGATGCTGAATGGTTTCGGTCTTGCCGCCGCGGTCTGGATGGGCGTGCATCACGGCCCGGCGGAAACGCTTCTTGACCGTTGGGAAATCCCCGGGCAAGGCCTGGAATCCAAGTACTTCCGCCGCAGCCTTCGCTTCGGCTTGCGCAGGCGCCTGGCCAGGCGAACCTGCCCAGAAATCATTCATCATCTGTTGAATTGCTTCCTCGGGCAGACGGTACTGGGACAGGTCCAGATAGAAATGGCGGAGTGTGTCGACACCGTCCGGAACACCCTCGCCACCGACCACCGTCTGCGCCTCGATGCGAATATTCAGAGGCGAAATTGTGAGGCTCTCGCCGGCCTCAGACAACTGGTCCCGCAGGCGGTAGAGCACATGGAACAGAAGGAAGTGAACCGGGTAGAGCTTTTCCGGTTCGCTGAACACAACGGCTCCAAGCAGTTCCCACGGCGGTTTCTGAAGGGCCTTGATCAGCGATAATTCGTTCATGCCTGCCGGTGCCGACCGGAGCTCGTGCTCAACGGCCACCAGAAGATGCTGAATCTGTTGTTCCAGGCAGTCGTCTTCATTTACGGCGCCCGGGTAAGCGGAGCGCGTTGGAGCATGGCGGTCTGTCATGGGACCCATGTTAGGGCACTCCCGGTCATCAGGGAAGTGCCGCCAACCTCGGGAGGCCGCCGATGAACAGAGCGCTCGAAAACCGCGTTGCCCTCAGCGCTTCGGCCTCTGCTGACTCCGGGTTCCTGTGCGCGCGTCGTGCGAGCGTCAGGCTGGTCTCGTAGGCGACCCCGAAAAAAGCGGCGCACAGGTACTCATGATCGATTCGGGGAAGCAGGCCTCGCTCCATCGCCTCACGGACGTCATCCTCCAGAGAGAGCATGGTCAGACCGAGAATGTCCGAACCGAACAGCTCCCGAAGCGCGCGATCATTACGGTGTGCCAGCTCATAAACCAGCGGATCCCTGGCAGTCGCGGTGAAAAGTGCCAGATAGGCGTAGTGGATAAAATCCTCGGTGTTATTGGCCGCGCGCCGGTGGCGAGTGAGATTGTCATTCAGATTGGTCAGGAAGTCCGTGAGCAGAGCGGCGAAAATGTCCTGCTTGCTGGAGAAATAATTGTAGAAAGTGCCGGCGGCAAGACCCGTGCGCCGGACGATGTCACGGATGGTTGAGTTCTCATAGCCCCGCTCCCTGAAACATTCCCGTGCGGCATGCAGGATTGCTCCGCGGTTCCGAATCCGGTTCTGTTCCCGTTTGCCTGCGACCTCTTCGCTCGATTGCAACATATCCATGTCGGTATCCTGTCCCTGAATCCATGTGACGCGTATAATCGCACGTCCATTTGCCCTATGAACGTAGTGTGTATGTCCGAAGCAATGATCGCCAGTTCCGAACAGTCCCTCAACCCAGAGCGGGAGCGCCGCCAGAAGCTGGAGTTGAACAAGCTGCAGAAACGTCTGCGCCGCGAAGTCGGGCAGGCGATTGCCGATTTCTCGATGATTGAAGCCGGCGATAAAGTCATGTGCTGCCTCAGCGGCGGCAAGGACTCTTACGCCATGCTCGATATTCTGCTCAACCTGCAGAAGAGCGCCCCGGTTTCGTTCGAGCTGATAGCCGTCAACCTTGATCAGAAACAGCCCGGATTTCCGGAAGAGGTGTTGCCCGAATACCTGTCCTCCATGGGTATCGAGTATCACATCATCGAGAAGGACACCTACAGTATTGTTAAGGAAAAAGTGCCGGAAGGGAAGACTACCTGCGGTCTGTGCAGCCGACTACGTCGTGGAATTCTCTATAATTTTGCCGAGGAGCACGGGGTTACCAAGATAGCCCTTGGTCACCACAGAGACGATCTGCTGGAAACCCTGTTCCTGAACATGTTCTATGGCGGCAAGCTCAAGTCGATGCCTCCGGTTCTGCACAGCGACGATGGCCGCAATACGGTTATCCGGCCGCTGGCCTACAGCCGGGAAAAAGATATCGCCCGTTATGCGGGGCTGCGGCAGTTCCCCATCATTCCCTGCAACCTGTGCGGTTCCCAGGAGAATCTTCAGCGCCAGGTGATAAAAGACATGTTCCAGGCCTGGGATAAGCAGCACCCCGGTCGGCTGGAGACCATGTTCCGCGCCATGTGCAATGTGGAGCCCTCGCACCTGGCAGATACCAATCTGTATGATTTCAAGGAAGGCAAGCGCCTCGGTGGCAAGCGCCAGGCCGTTCATACGGCGGAACCCGAGGCACAAACAGACTTCGGGCGTTTGGATGTACTGAACATCTAGCCGGCTAGTGTCCGGCCAGATGCAGGAAAGGCAGTGTCCAGAGGCCGAACAGGATCAGCAGGCCGCCGGTGACTTTGCGAAATAACCGGTGGCTCTGCAAGCCGCGAATCCAATTGGCTGCGAACCCCGTGGCCAGCATCGAGGGCAGGGTGCCAAGCCCGAAAAACAGCATGGTCAGCGCTGCGGAGCCCACCGTGGGCTGCAGTGCTGCCCACCCCAGCGTGCTGTAAACCAACCCGCAGGGCAGCCAGCCCCATAGCGCTCCCAGAGCAAGTGCCTGGCCGCCGTGATTCACCGGCAGTAAGCGGCGGGTCAGGGGTGAAAGTCGTGCCCAGATTGGTGCGCCTACCCGCTCAACGTATCGGATCCCCTGCCACCATTGCCCCATGGACAGCCCCATGAAGATCAGCAGAAGCCCGGCCAGGGTGCGAAGCACGAGGCCTGCAGAGGCCCATTGGCTGGCGGCCGAGGTGCTGGCCAGCGCGACCAGGGTGGCGATCAGCACATAACTGCCGATTCGTCCGAAGTTGAAAGCCAGAAGCATGACGGTTTGCCGGAACCGGAAACCCCGACCCACGGGAAGCGCCATTGACAGGGAAGCGCTGATACCGCCGCACATTCCGAGGCAGTGCGTACTGCCAAGCAGTCCGATCAGGAAGGCGCTCGGATAACTGAGGTAGAGTTCCGGATTCATCCTTTCTGGGAGTTATCCTCATCCGGATTGGCGGCCTTGCTGGCCTCCGATACTTGTTCAGGGGTTTGTTCTTCGGCAGCCGGCTTATCGGTGCGAGCGTCGTCCGGGATCATGTCCTTGTCGTCATCGTAAAGAATCCGATGGGCGGGGCCTTCGAGATCATCGTACTGACCGTTCTTGACCGCCCATGAAAACAGAACGATGCCCAGAGCCACCAGTATGAGCATCACCGGTACCAGGAACATTACGATTTGCACGGCGAAACCTCGTAGGAAAGAGTATAGGGTTTACGGTATCAGGACAGGGCCTGGGCGCCAACCGCCGGGTTTTGCTGAACCGTTTGCTTCGGTGCCTTGCCGAGCCTCAGCGCGTTCAACACAACGACCAGGGAACTGAGGGACATACCGATTGCTGCAAGCCAGGGCGGAACCATGCCTGCTGCTGCAAGGGGCAACGCGCAGACATTGTAGGCAAGTGCCCACCAGAGATTCTGTCGGATGATTCGCCGTGTTTGACGGCTGGTTTTCAGGGCTTCGACCAATTGCAGTAACTGGCCGTTCAGCAGAACTGCATCAGCTTTCAGTTGAGTCAGGTCTGCGGCTGTCCCCATGGCAACGGAGATTCCTGCGCCGGCCATGGACGGTAGATCGTTCAACCCGTCGCCGACCATCATGATTTGCCGGCCCTCAGATTCCAGCTTCTGCAATACCGCCAGCTTTTCCTCCGGAGAAGCCTGCCCGATTGCTTCATCGATGCCCAGCATGCCCGCCACCTGCTCAACATGGCCTGAGCGGTCGCCACTGAGCAGCAAAGTCCGAATGCCGGAATCCTGGAGGGCCTTGATGGCAGCTCGGGCATCATCCCGGGGTTGGTCGTCGAGCCTGAAGCAGGCCAGCCACTCGCGATCTGATGCCAGCCAGATCTCCATGCCATGTTGCTGCCCGGATTTGGGTGCGGGTGCGCCTACATGCTGTTCGACAAATCCCCGATGGCCAATGAACACCGTCATAGTGCCCAGGTGGCCTGAGAGCCCACCACCCAAATGATTTTCCACATCTTCAACTGCGGCGGTAGTCCGACGATGGAATACTCTGGCGATCGGATGTTCAGAGTATTTCTCGAGGCCGGCCGCAAGCTGCAGGCAGGTCTCCTCATCCATGCTACCGACAACCTCTGTCCCGGTGAGACTGAGCTCCCCTCGCGTCAAGGTTCCGGTTTTATCGAACACGACGGTATCGATGGTGTTCATTGATTCCAGGGCATGGCCCCTCGTCGGCAAAAAACCAAGGCGACGGAGCCTGACTGTTGCCGAGGTGATGGCGGTCGGGGTTGCCAGCGACAGCGCGCAAGGGCAGGTTACCACCAGTACCGACAGGGTGATGTCGAAGGCGTTGTCGGCGCCAGCCAGCCACCAACCGATCCAGACCACCGGAGCCAGTATGAGTACCCGCCCAACAAATTTCCCCGCCATACGGTCGGCCATCATCGCGACCTCGGGCTTTTCCGATTGCACCCGGTCCAGCACCCGGAGAATACCTGACAGCCGGGTTTGTGCGCCGGCCTTCACCACCCTTACATCAAGCGGATTCTCGCCGTTGACACTGCCGGCATGAACGGTATCCCCGGGGTAGCGGGTTTCAGGCAGATATTCTCCCGTCAGCGCAGCCTCGTTGAGAGTGGACTCTCCCCGCACGATTTCTCCATCCACCGGCACAGTCTCGCCGGGCCGAACCCGAACGATATCGCCGGGCCGAATCTGGTGGGCCGGCAATATGTCCGTATCATCACCGGTGACTCGTGTGGCAACCGTCGGCTGGAAACCTGCAAGGGCGTTTCCGGTTAACCCCGCGCGGTAACGGGCCTGCACCTCAATATAACGACCGAGCAGCAGGAAGAAGGTAAACATGCATACGGACTCGAAGTAGACTTCCTCGCCGCCAACAATGGTTACCCAGGCGCTGGCAAGGTAGGCAAGCCCGATAGCAATGGCAACCGGCACATCCATGGTCAGATGCCGGCTCCGTATATCCCGGCGCGCGTTTCGGAAAAAAGGGGCAGCGCTGTAGAGAACCACGGGGGTGGCAACCAGCAAACTGAACCACCGGAAGAAGCTTACAAACTCCGGCGACAGATCGTTGACCAGCTCGAAGTACAGGGGAAAGGCCAGCATCATGCTCTGGAAAGAGCCTATGCCCGCGATGGCGACCCTGATAAGCATGGACCGGTGTTCGGCCTTAAGGGCCTGTTCCGCCTCGTCTGCCTGGTAGGGGCGCGCTGTATAACCCAGCTCATGAATGGCAATCAGAAGGTCGCTGAGCGGCGCCTGATCGGGGGACCAGACCAGCCGGGCTCTCTGTGTGGTGTGGTTTACCGAAAAGGAAACAACACCGGGCTGTTGTTTCATGTGGTTTTCAAGCAGCCAGATGCAGGCCGCGCAGGTAATCCCGCCAATCAGCAGCTGGGCTTCCTGTGCCCCTTTGACAGGGGCAACAAAGGATTCCTGAATCAGGGGATGGTCAAGTTCCCTGATACGGTTCAATTCTGCTGCGGTCAGTTGCTTCGGTGTGACAGCCGGTTTTGTCCGAAAATCATAAAAACCGGTCAGACCCTCACTGTGGATGGTCTGGCAAACCGCCTTGCAGCCCTGGCAGCAGAAGTGGCGATTTGTGCCATCAAGCTCAAGGGTAATGGGCGGCTCACCATCTGCCGGTTCACCGCAGTGAAAGCAATCCAGGCTGGTCAACCTTGGGCAGACTCCCCGGCCTTGACCGTTATGCCGCTCTCGGAAGGCAGCCAGGCTTCTCCTTTGAGACGCCACTCGTTGGCCGGACCACGGAGGTCGTAGTACCAGCGGCCGTCAATATCGTTATGGAGCTTTCCGGCAAATCGTCCCGGGGCAACCTGCTGGAACTGGATTGTGCGGTCCTTGTCCGAAAGCGTTGGATGGAACAGGTTGAGAATCAGATAGGGGAAATCCGCCGGACCGTCAACGGTATTCAGATCCACGGTGATGTTCCGGTTCTGAAAATCGATCCGGGCTTCCATCCCCAGATCCACAGCTTTCTGGTCCCGGGCAATGGACATATTGATACCGCGGCCTTCCTTGGACCAGTCGTCGGTGACCATTGCATTTTCAGTGCTGACAGCAATCGTAATGGCAACGGCGCAATAAATAATGGATGCGCCCGGGAATATCAGCAGGAACCAGAACCAGGGCTGGCGGTACCAGGGTGCTACGGGTGTTTCAGTTGTCATAAATCGGTGTCTCGTTAATGCGGTCAGGTCCGCGCAATCAGAAATCAGCGCGTTGGACCGACAAATCGGCTTTCAGTTTCAAGGCTGAGCGAAGAATCCGTCTCGGATTGCGCCCTGAACAGGATATCGTTGTTGGACTCGGTAATGGATTCCGGAGGCACATCGACAACGGTCGGCAATGAGCGGTTTTCCCCGCTTTCAACGGTTACCGAGGTATCAGTCAGGATCCGGATCCCCTCCAGGCCGGTCACGGCGAGAGTGAAGGTCTGGGGAACCTCTGTCATATTGGCAATTTTCAGCGTGTAGGAGTTCTCGATTCGACCTTCGCCATTGAAACTGTAAAGGGCGCCGCGATCACGGAGCGCATCCATTTGCGCCGGTACCCGGGTGACTATTGTGAAAATAATGGCCGCAACCATCAACGACAGGACCGCACCATAGCCAAAGGTTCGTGGCCGCAGGAGCTTCGAGGTCTTACCCTCGAGTTCATTCTCCGTGGTATAGCGGATCAGGCCCCTCGGGTAGTTCATCTTATCCATGATTTCGTCACAGGCATCAATGCAAAGGGCACAGCCGATACACTCGTACTGAAGCCCGTCTCTGATATCGATACCCGTTGGGCATACCTGGACGCACTGGCCACAGTCGATACAATCGCCGAGGCCGGCCTCTGCCGGATCCACGCCCTTTTTGCGGCCACCCCGTGGCTCGCCGCGGTTTGGATCGTAGGAGACCACGCGGGTGTTGGGGTCAAACATGACGGACTGGAAGCGGGCATAAGGACACATGTACAGGCAAACCTGCTCACGCATCCAGCCAGCGTTCAGATAGGTGGCGACAGTAAAAAAGGCCACCCAGAAATAGGCCCAGCCATTGGCCTGCAAGGTAAACAGGTCTGCGATCAGTTCCCGGATCGGGTAAAAGTAGCCGACGAAGGTCAGGCCGGTAGCCAGGGCGATCAGGAGCCATACCGTGTGTTTGGCGGATTTCTTGGCAATCTTGCTGGCGGAACTGGGAGCTTTGTCCAGTTTCATCCGCTTGTTTCGGCTGCCTTCTATGCGCTCCTCAACCCACATGAAAATGAACGTCCAGACTGTCTGCGGACACGTGTAGCCACACCAGACCCGGCCAAACAGGGTGGTAATGAAGAACAGGCCAAAGGCACAGATAATCAGCATTCCCGATAGCAGGATGAAATCCTTCGGGTAGAAAGTGGCTCCGTACAAATGGAACTCACGGGCAGGGAGGTCAAAATGGATCAGGGGTTGTCCGTCCAGCGTGAACCAGACGAACGCAAAGTACATGCCCATTAGCAGCGTCAGGCTGACATTACGAATACGCTGAAAGAAGCCTTTGACTTCCTTGACGTAAATCTTCTTGCGGCTGGCGTAAAGCTCGACGGTTCCGGATTTATTATTGTTGTCGGAGGGGTCAGAGGATGGGTCAACCTGTTTGACCGGAATCTCACTGCTCATCGTTACCTCCAGGAAAAGGGTAATGCGGGGCAACAGGCTTTTAGTCTGCTGATCTTTTCAAGCCTGTGCCCGCACGCAGACACAGGGTTGAAAAGACCGGGCCGGGGTCAAACCCCGGCCGGCTGACTCAGTTCGAGAGGCTGTAAACGTAAGCCGCGAGAATCTGAATCTGATCGTCTGAAAGCAGGCGATCCTGAGCTGGCATCTGGTTCTGGCGACCGTTCATGACGGTCTCCTTGATCCACTCATAGGTGGAGCCATAGAGCCAGGTGTTGTCGGTCAGGTTGGGCGCGCCCAGAGCCTGCATACCTTTACCCTCGGGGCCATGACAGGCCACGCAAGCCTGGGCAAAGACCTGTTCGCCCGCTTTGGCAGCCTCGGCGTCTTTTTCACGACCACTGAAGCTCAGAACGTAGTTCACAACCTGGTCAACCTGCTCGTTGGTCATGCTGGGCATGGTGCCTTTGGCTGGCATGTTACCCATACGGCCGTTATGGAGGGTTTCCAGAATCGCCTCAGGGGTACCGCCCCAGAGCCAGTCGTCGTCCGTCAGGTTGGGGAAACCAACCTGGCCACGAGCGGCGGAGCCGTGACAAACCGCGCAGTTGTTGGCGAACAGACGCTGGCCAATTTTCATGGCGTCGTCATTCTCTGCCAGCTCCGGGACGGGGGTCTGGCCGTACTGGGCGTAGATTTCGCCGTATTTCTCTTCGGCCTCTGCTACTTCGGCTTCCCATTGATTAACGGCGGTCCAGCCCAGAAGGCCTTTCCAGTTACCCAGGCCCGGGTAGAGCGCGAGGTACCCAAGTGCAAAAATGCACGTTGCGATAAAGAGATAGAACCACCACTTGGGTAGTGGGTTATCGTATTCCTCAATGCCATCAAAGGAATGGCCCATGGTGCGATCGGTTTCGGTATCGGTCGTCTGGCTCTTGCGGGTCGCCCAAAGCAGCCACCAGCAGCCGAATACGGTACCGAGCACGATCACACTGATCCAGATGCTCCAAAAGGTACTCATTCTTTTTTCTCCGTTTTTTCCTGTTCGAGCGTACGCTTTTCCACGTCGTCATCGTCGAAGGGCAGGTGGGCTGCCTCGTCGTTGGCCTTCTTGCGGTGGGCGCTGTACGCCCACCAGACGATTCCCAGGAAAACCGCCATTACCAGAAGTGTGTGAATACCGCGTAACTCATTAATATCCATGGGTTCACCGTTTGTCTGAAATCACTGTACCCAGCTGTTGCAGGTACGCGACCAGAGCCTCGATTTCGAATTTGCCTTCTACCTGGGCAGACGCTTCGGCAATCTGATCATCGGTGTAGGGCACGCCCAGCGTCTGGAGGGTCTCCATTTTTGCGGCGGTCTTGGTGTGATCTACCCGGTCTTCGAACAGCCACGGGAAGGCTGGCATGTTCGATTCGGGCACAACGCTGCGCGGATCATAAAGGTGCTGGCGCTGCCAGGCGTCCGAATAACGACCGCCTACACGGGCCAGATCCGGACCGGTGCGCTTGGAACCCCACAGGAACGGGCGGTCATAAACGAACTCGCCCGCAACGGAGTAGTGGCCATAGCGCTCAGTCTCCGCCCGGAACGGACGGATCTGCTGGGTATGGCACACGTGGCAGCCTTCACGGATGTAGATATCCCGGCCTTCCAGTTCCAGGGCCGACAGGGGCTCAAGACCCTCCACCGGTTCATTGGTTTCCTTCAGGAAGAACAGGGGCACTACTTCGGCGAGAAAACCGCCGCTGATGGTCAGGACGATCAGCACGATCATCAGACCAAGGTTCTTTTCAACTATTTCGTGTTTCATCTGATCTCTCTCCCGTTACGCCGGCTGGGTTGCCGCGTTGTCCTGCGCAATCGCATCTTTCTGGCGAACGGTCATGTAAACGTTGTAAGCCATGATAAGCATGCCGGTCAGGAAGATAGCGCCGCCAAGGAAGCGGACGAAGTAGCCGGGGTAAGAGGCCTCCAGTGCTTCAACAAAGCTGTAGGTCAGAGTGCCGTCCTGGTTGACCGCACGCCACATCAGGCCCTGCATAATGCCGTTGACCCACATGGCAACGATGTACAGTACGGTACCGACTGTCGCCAGCCAGAAGTGGGCGTTGATCAGGGCTGTGCTGTACATGGCCTGAACACCCCAAAGCTTGGGAATCAGGTGGTAAACGGCACCGATACTGATCATGGCAACCCAGCCCAGGGCACCGGAGTGAACGTGGCCGATGGTCCAGTCAGTGTTGTGGGAAAGCGCGTTAACGGTCTTGATGGACATCATCGGACCTTCAAACGTGGACATGCCGTAGAAAGACAGTGAAACCACCAGGAAGCGAAGAATCGGATCGGTACGCAGTTTGTGCCATGCGCCCGAGAGGGTCATCATGCCGTTGATCATGCCGCCCCAGGAAGGTGCAAGCAGAATCAGGGACATGACCATGCCTGCGGTCTGTGCCCAGTCTGGCAGTGCAGAGTAGTGCAGGTGGTGACCACCGGCCCAAACGTAGGTGGCGATCAGAGCCCAGAAGTGAACGATCGACAGACGGTAGGAGTAAACAGGGCGATTGGCCTGTTTGGGAACGAAGTAGTACATCATGCCCAGGAAGCCGGCCGTCAGGAAGAAGCCTACCGCGTTATGGCCGTACCACCACTGCATCATCGCGTCGGTGACGCCTGCATACGCAGAGTAAGACTTGAAAGCACTGGCGGGCAGCGCCATGTTGTTACCGATGTGCAGGCATGCAACGGTAATGATGAATGCGCCGTAGAACCAGTTGGCCACATAAATGTGGGGGGTGCTGCGCTTCATGACCGTTCCGAAGAACACGAGCGCGTAGGTTATCCAAACAATGGCGATGGCAATATCGATCGGCCATTCAAGTTCGGCATATTCCTTGGAAGAGGTAAGGCCGAGCGGCAGGGTAATTGCTGCGGCGACAATGATCGCCTGCCAGCCCCAGAAGGTGAAGGAAGCCAGCCCATCGGAAATCAGTCGGGCCTGACAGGTGCGCTGCACCACGTAGTACGAGGTAGCGAACAAGGCACTTCCACCAAAGCCGAAGATAACGGCGTTGGTATGCAGCGGCCTGAGACGGCCGAAGTGGGTAAAGGGCAGGTCGAGGTTGAGGGACGGCCAGACCAGCTGTGCTGCAATCAGCACACCCAGCGCCATACCTACAATACCCCATACCACTGTCATGATGGCGAATTGTCTCACCACCTTGTAGTTGTATGTCAGGTTTGCATTTACTGTGCTCATAGCCTTACCAATGGGTTTATAGTGGGGAAATATGCGGGCGCAAGTATGGAGAAACGGTAAGCTGTTTGCAATGACTCAGGTCAACTCCTGACATCCGTCAAATGCGCCGAAATCAGCAACATGGCTTCCTTTTCAGTACTGTTATTGGAGTTGTTTCAGCGTAGGGAATATGTGTTGCCTGAGTGCAATGATAGTCGCTTAAAGGGGTGAGGTGAATTCTGTGGAGTTGATTAAGACCAAAGGCTATGAAAGTCATTCTAAAGTCGTGCTGATTCTGGCGCACGGTGCTGGAGCGCCGGCCGACTCGACCTTCATGGAAGACCTGTCTGTGGCTCTTGAGCGTGAGGGTATTGGAACTATTCGCTTTGAGTTTCCCTACATGCAGAAACGTCGCCAGGATGGAAAGAAGCGTCCGCCAGACCGGGAGCCGGTACTGCTGGAGTACTTTTCCGGGGTGATTGACCGGGTTCGGGCAGAGCTAGGGAGCGGCAGTCTGATTCTGGTTGGGGGTAAGTCCATGGGCGGCCGCATGGCGAGCATTCTCGCCAGCCGTCGGGACGATATTGATGGCGTGATCTGTTTTGGCTATCCATTCCATCCACCGGGGAAGCTGGACCGTTGGCGAACCGCACATTTCCGGGATCTGAACTGCCCGATTCTGGTGCTGCAGGGAACGCGGGACCCGTTTGGCAAGCCCGACGAGCTGGAGGACCACCAACAGGAACTCGAAGCCATCGATTTGCGTTGGCTGGAAGGCGGCAACCACGATTTCCAGACCCTGAAAAGTCAGCCTCAGACCCAGAGTGCGCTGATTGCGCAGGCTGCCCGGGAAACCCGGATCTTTGTAGATGAGCGGTTTGAATTCTGAGTGTTACTCCGCCGCGATCGTGTCAGACAGCTGAGCGCGGTTGCGACCCTCGCTTTTCGCACGATAGAGCGCTTCATCCGCTCGCTCGAACAGCTGGTTCTGGGTCTCACCGGGGTTGAGCGACGCGATTCCAGCACTCAGCGTCATTCTCACCTCGGTGCCATCCGGACCCAGAAGCGGCGTGCTGGCGATGTCTTGCAGCAAGGCCGAACAGACGTTCAGGGCGCCTGCGGCATCGGTTCCCGGTAGCAGCAATGCAAACTCCTCACCGCCAAAACGGATGGCGACATCCCGCGGACGCTTTACATGCCGGGTCAGCATTTCGGCTATGAATTGAAGGCAGGTATCGCCGAAGCCGTGGCCCCAGGTGTCGTTTATGCTCTTGAAGTGGTCAGCGTCGACCAGGGCCAGGGTCAATGGTTGGGAGGTTCGACGGGCCTCGGCGCATAGCTCGGGGAATATGTTGTTCAGGTGTCTCCGGTTATGCAGGCCCGTAAGGGCGTCGTTGAGACTCATTGTCGATAATTTCCGGTTGGCCTTTTCCAGTTCCCTCATGGTATTTCTCAGCTGCGCTGTGCGCTCGTGCACCTTGAATTCCAGCTCTGTCCTTGCATTGTGTTCCACATCGAGGAGCTTTTGGTTGAGCAGGCGCCATCTCTGGACCATGGCATAATTCAGTAGAATCACCTGTCCACCAACCGCTGATTGCATGAGGGCTTCCCTTGCCAGGAAGTCTGTAAGATAGCCAAATGCGGCCAGGGCGTAGATCAGTCCTCCAACCAGCATGATCAGCCACGCCATCAGGTACCAGATGGCGGGTTGATAGCCCTGCTTCCAGCGGACGGCCGCAATGATGAACAGGCTCGAAATAACCGTCATCGCCAGCACCGTGTTCAGCAGAATGGTCTTGTTGTAGGGCAGGATCAGTGTGAGAAGCAGAAACCCGATGCAGAACCAGGCCTGCCCCTTGAGCACGGTCTCGGAGATGGTTCGCCTTTCCACTTCCAGGAACGAACGGCCAAAAAGTATCATGGCAAGGGCGCAAAGCGACAAAGATAGAGGGATTGAAGTGTTGGCAAAGCTGGCGTTGTCTGGCCAGAAGTACTGATTCGCAAAGCCGCCCATGGCGAACAGGAACAGCCCCAGTGCCGCCAGGTAGAACGCGTTGTAGAAGTAATAGCCGGTCCCGGAGCTGAAAAAGAGTAGCAGGTTGAAAACCGCGAATACGAGGAGGGCTCCGTAGAAAAGCCCGTGGGTCAGTGTCAGGTGATTGCTGCGGGCAATCACTTCTGCAGCAGTTTCAAAGCTGAGCGGCACGTTGAGAGCGCCATTGCTGTGGATCCGGATTGTTAAAGACCGTGTCTCGCCGCCATCCAGGGTGACGGGGAGTAGAAAATACCGGTAGTCTACCGCTCGTGATGCGAAAGGCCGCTGATCACCGGTAGCAAGGGTTTCCGTAATTCCGTCGCCCGTTTGCCAGAAGGTCACTTCGTCCAGCAGGGGATAGTTGACCTTAAGGTACCAAGCGGAGCGTTCAGTTCCGGGGTTCCTGACTTCCAGGTGGACCCAATAAACGGATTTGGTGTGACTGAAAACCAGGTCCCGCCCGTTCGCTGGCGTCCACTCGAGATCTTCAGGAAGCTCGGTCGGATCCTTTGCCTGATGGCCGGGTGCGCCCGGCGGCGCGCTGTAATAGCAAACATATTGCATCAATGACGCGCGGGTAGCAGGATCGGTCGCATCGAGTGTGGGGCAGCCAGACGGCCGGGATCCTGCGTCTGGCAGTGCCAGCGCAGGGATCAGCAAAAGGCTGAGAATGGCAATCAAGCGCAAAACGGACGTCATTCATGGCTTCCCGCGTCTATCAGAGCGGCAAGTGTAGCCAGAGAGGACAATTCGCGCTGTTAAACAGATTCAACTTTTACGGGTTGGTTTTCAGCCCTCTTTCAGGAAATGCATGGAACAGATTCTCGTGTTTTGCCGGCCCGGCTTTGAAACCGAAGCGGGTCGTGAAATGACTGACTCAGCCGCGGAAAAGGGTATTTTCGGCTATTTCGAGCCTGTAAAAGACCAGGGGTTGGTGCGTTTTTATCCGGCTGCGCCCGAAACCGCGGAAGATGTGATGGCCCGCCTCATGCTTGAAGAGCTGGTATTTATTCGGGACTGGATCGTCGTGCTCGGAGAATTCAGCTTGCCCGAAACTGACAGGGTGGGTGCCGTGATAGAAGGGCTTCGGGATCTCGGGCGAGGCTATCCCGGATGTGCGCGGCTTGAGGTCAGGTTGCCAGAAAACAATGCCGACAGCGATCTTGGAAATTTTGCCCGAAAGTGGGTATCGCCGCTCTCCCGGGGCCTGCGCGGAGCCGGCCTGCTCAAGGCCGACCAGAATGCCCAGGCTCCGGCGCGTCTGGAAATTCTTCTGCAGGACTTCTCTTCGGCGGTTGTCGGTTTCAGCCTCACGGATAACCGGGCCCGTTATGTTGGTGGTATTCCGCGGCTGCGGCTGCCAGCATCGGCGCCCAGTCGGTCTGCGCTCAAGCTTGAAGAGGCCTGGAAGGTGTTTTTACCGCCGGAACAAGAACTTGAATACCTTGGTGGTGGCAAGAAAGCCGCAGACCTGGGGGCCGCACCCGGTGGCTGGACCTGGCAGCTTGTACGCCAGGGTATGATGGTAACGGCCGTGGATAACGGTCCCATGCAGGCCGAACTGATGGCGTCAGGGCAGGTGGAGCATGTGGAAGCGGATGGTTATGGCTGGCGTCCCAGGCGGGGGATCGACTGGATGGTTTGCGATATTGTGGACCAGCCGCGGAAAACTGCAAAGCTGGCGGTGACCTGGCTCGGCGAAGGCCTTTGTCGTTACACGGTATTCAATCTCAAATTGCCGATGAAAAAGCGGTACGACGAGTGGCTAACCTGTCGTGATATCCTCGTGAATGGCCTGAGCCAGGCGGGCATCGGCTTTCGTCTCAAGGCCCGCCACTTGTATCATGACAGGGAGGAGATCACCTGTTTTATTGAACGGACTGGCTAAAAGACGCTCTGTTCCAAGACGGTGATGTGCTCGTCTTCGTCCATCATGGGGATGAGTTCCAGCATGAGCTCGCGACGTTCGTCGGAGTGGAACCAGCGGTCCCAATCCGCTTCGGATCGCCAATTGGCCAGGGTAAACCGGTGATTGGGGTCATGGCTGTCTGCCAGGGTTTCTCCGGAAATGAAGCCGGGTGCACTCACAGCCTGCTGCAGAACCTTGCGGGAACGTTCTTCGTAAGCTTCTTCCAGAGTCTCGGCAATATGGCGTTCAATCAGAACCCGGATCATGACAAACCTCCAAGTGTTTTAATGGTTATAAACAATAATTTAGCAGGTTTTTACGAAAAATCAGGTTCAATGACAGGAGAACTAGTGTGAGCGCAACCGAATACGACCTGGAGCTGGACGCCCGTGGTCTTTTCTGTCCGGAGCCGGTCATGATGCTGCATAACCGGATAAACGATGTTCAGCCCGGTGGCGTGTTGCGAGTTGTGGCCACTGATCCTTCCACGACCCGGGATATACCGAGATTCTGCCAGTTCCTCGGCCACGAGCTGATTAGTAAGGTCGAAGACGATGACCTGTTTGTCTACCTGATACGCCGGGGGCAATAGAAGAGCTGCTCGTTGGTTAAACCTCCGGGCGTAGCGTCCGGAGGTGCCCCAGAAATTCCTCCCGATCCATTTCGCCCAGCACCCTTCGTTGGGGCAGCTCTTCTCCATTGGTGCCATAGAACAGTATGGCCGGCGGTCCGAAGAGGCCGAGTTCGTCCAGCATTGCCTGTTGTTCCGGTGTATTGTCGGTCATGTCGATCTGCAGCAAGGTGTAGGGGGCAAGCGCCTGAATCACATCCGGCTTACTGAACACATTGCGCTCCATGACCTTGCAGGAGATACACCAGTCGGCATAGAAATCCAGCACAACGGGCCTGCCCTGTTCCCGCGCCTGCTGCAACATTGTCCGGATTTCAGCGGGCTGTTCGACGCGCACGAAATCCGCGTGCTGAAGACCCGGGGTGTCAACGGCGCCGGATGACGCCGAGGCTATCGTGAAGGGTGCCAGAGGCTTCAGCGGGTCGTTGGCGCCGCCCACAGCGCCGGCGAGCAGAGCAAGGCCGTAGGCGAAAAGAACCAGGCCAAGTCCTTTACGGGTGCGCTCCCAACCTGCCTTTGCGGCATCAAAGGCGCCCAGCTGGACGCCGGTGATAGCAACAAGAAGACCCCATAATGTCAGCGCCAGCCACCCCGGGACCAGACGCTCAACCAGCCAGATGGCCACCGCCAGTAACATTACCCCGTAGAAGTGTTTCACCGCGGTCATCCAGTGGCCGGTTGTTGGCAGCAGTTTCCGCCCTCCCACGGCTACCAGAATCAAAGGAATGCCCATGCCCAGACCTAGTGCAAAAAGCGCGACACCACCGATTACGGCGTCCTGTGTGGTGGAGATATACAGCAGACTGCCCGCCAGCGGCGCCGAGACACAGGGCGATACGATGAGGGCAGACAGGGCGCCAATACCGAAGATGCTGAACACCCGGCTACCGGTGAGGCGATGGCTGGCGTCATTGAGTGGTTCGCGAATGAAGCGGGGAAGCTGGATTTCGAACAGATCAAACATCGACAGGGCGAATACAACGAACAGCAGGGCAAAGACGCTCAAAACCCAGGGTGACTGCAGCTGTGCCTGAAGGTTGAAGCTGGCGCCGAGCAAGCCTGTCAGCACCCCGGCTGCGGCGTACGTCAGTGCCATGCCCAGAACGTAGCTGCCGGACAAGAGCAGGGCATGACCGGTGGTTCGGGTGTTCCTGCCAGAAACCAGCGATGAAATTATCGGTACCATTGGCAGGACGCAGGGGGTAAAGGTCAGTCCCAGCCCCAGCAGCAGAAACACGCCTGCGATTACGAGGGTAGATTGCTGAGCGAGAAAACCGGCAAGACCGGTGGCGGTCTCGGTGTTTACGGGGACGCTCTGCCCCCCGGAAAAGCCGGCTGCCGAGGCGGCTTGCGAGCCTGAGCCGCCGCTTCCCTGATAGAAAAGTACATCCCGTGTCTGGGGCGGGTAGCACAGTCCCGCCTTGGCGCAGCCCTGATAGGTTACCTGCAGCTCAGCTTCCCGGATGCCGGCAGGAAGGGAGACCGGAACACGGGCTTCAATGGGGTCGAAAAACACCGTGGTTTTGCCGAAGAATTCGTCTTCCGTCACCGTTCCCGGCGCCGAGAAAACCGGTTCGCCGAGAGCGACATTAGAGTCTTTGGCGGTAATGCTGACTCGTTCTCGATAAAGATAGTGCCCGGGTGTGATATCCCAGGAAAGAACCACGGAGTCGGCATTGGTGGTGAAGCTGAAGGGCAGTGCTTCATCTACCGGCAGGAACTCGTTACCCTGGCCACCAAACAGGGAGCTGCCATTACTGCCAAAGGCCCAGGAAGCCGAGGCCCACAGCGCGAGGGTAAGTGCGAGAAACAGGCCAAGCGATTTCGCCCATTGGCGTTTCATCTTTGATACTGCAGCGAAAGCCATCATCGATTGTATGATTTCCCGGTTAGTGTCTCTTTAATCAGAGTCTTTAAAAAGCGGACTGTTACAGCAAAATCGCTGCCGGCCAACGCCAGCAATGGACACGAGGGGACTATCAAAGTTCCCTCTGGTATTGGGGGCAGTAAAGTCGCACAATAGCCACCCAATGAATCACAGTCCGAATGATCTTATCATGCTGTTCAATGACCTTTTCCGGGAAGCATACCGGACAGTTCTGGTCAAAGGCAGCGATGAACCTGAATACTTGCCTGCCAGCGGGCCCGAGGGCCTCGCTCAGGTTACTTTCGCTCACGGCTATTATGCCAGCGCTTTGCATGAAATAAGCCACTGGTGTATTGCTGGTGAGCACCGGCGCACACTTCATGACTATGGTTACTGGTACTGTCCGGATGGCCGAACACTGCAACAGCAAGAGGCTTTCGAGCAGGTCGAGGTTAAACCGCAAGCCATTGAATGGTTGTTTTCGGTGGCTGCAGGTTCCCGTTTCCACATCAGCGTGGACAACCTCTCCGGAGTTGGCGCAGCCAATGAAGCGCGTTTCAGACACAACGTCCGGAGCCAGGCAGGCGAGTATCTGGTGCGAGGTTTGCCGCGCCGGGCCCAGGCATTTTTTGATGCGCTGGCAACATTTTATGGTACCGGAGAAACCCTTGAAGAGCGCTGGCTTGAAGATGCCCGGCGTATCGCTCCGTCTTATTCTGAATCAGGACATTCCCAGGAAAACTGAAACTCTATGACATCTGACCCAAAACACACCGGTGACCTGAGGTTCAGTGATCTGAACCTCGACAAGCGTTTGCTGGATGCCATTACGGCCATTGGTTTTGAATACTGCACACCCATCCAGGCCGAAACACTGCCCTGGACACTGGCCTGTGAAGACCTGATTGGTCAGGCCCAGACCGGCACTGGTAAAACCGCTGCGTTTCTGATTACGGCCATCCAGAGTCTGCTGGAAACCCCGGTTCCCGAGAAAGATCGTTTTGCTTCCGAACCCCGGGTACTTGCCCTGGCGCCGACACGGGAGTTGGCCATGCAGATTGCAAAGGATGCCGAGCAACTGTGCCAGCACACCGGGCACAATGTGGTGACCGTCGTTGGCGGCATGAACTATGACAAGCAGCGGGACCAGTTGCAGAATGAGATCGTCGACATTCTCGTTGCGACTCCTGGGCGCCTCATCGACTTTCTAGGATCTCAGGATGTATTCCTGGACCAGCTCGACATCCTAATTCTGGATGAGGCTGATCGAATGCTCGACATGGGCTTTATCCCCGATGTGAAGCGGATCATCCGCAAGTGTACCCCCAAGGAGGAGCGTCAGACCCTGTTGTTCAGCGCCACCTTCAACCAGGACGTGCTCAATCTGGCCTCCATGTGGACGAGTAACGCAGAGTTCGTGGAAATCGAGCCGGAACAGAAAACAGCGGAGCGGGTTGAACAAACCGTGTACCTGGTGGGGGATGATGAGAAGCTTCCGGTCCTGGTTAATTTCCTGAAACGGCCGGAAGTGGAAAAGGCGCTGGTGTTTGCCAATCGCCGGGACCAGTGCCGCGACCTGGAAGAGGACTTGAGGAATCAGGGCGTAAAGGTGGCTCTGATGTCTGGCGAGATCGCCCAGAACAAACGCCTCAAAACCCTGGACCAGTTCAAGAAGGGCAGTATTCAGGTGCTGGTTGCTACCGATGTGGCCGGCCGTGGCATTCACGTGAACGGCGTGACCCATGTCTTCAACTACAATCTGCCGGATAACGCCGAGGATTACGTGCACCGTATCGGGCGTACGGGCAGGGCTGGCAAGCATGGGGTTTCCATCAGTTTTGCCGGGGAGGATGATTCGTTCGCACTCCCGGCCATCGAGACCTACATCAGCCAGAAGCTCAAGACTGCGGTGCCCGATGAGGCGCTTATGGCGCCCATGGAGAACCCGCCGATTACCCGCAAACGTGGCCGACGACCACAGGGTTCAGGCGGCCGTGGTCAGGGTGGTCGTAATCAGCGTCAGCGCAGGAACTGACAGGGCCGGATACCATCATGTTGATCGTAGCAGACGAGAATATTCCCTTACTGGATTGCTTCTTCGGCGATATCGGAGAGATTCATCGGGTCTCCGGTCGTACCATGTCGAACGCGGATGTCCGTGATGCTGACATACTGCTGGTCCGTTCCGTCACGAAGGTAAACCGTGAGCTTCTGGAGGGCAGTCGGGTCCGTTTCGTGGGCACATCCACCATCGGTACCGATCATGTTGATCTCGACTGGCTCGAGCAGTCGGGGATCCGGTTCTCTGCGGCGCCGGGTTGCAACGCCAACAGTGTCGCTGAGTATGTGCTGTCCGTGTTATCCCTGCATGCTGAACGGCGTGGACTTTCCGACTGGTCCCAGCTTAGCGTCGGTATCGTCGGCGTCGGGAATGTTGGCGGTGAGCTGGCGCACAAACTGGAACGCCTGGGCTTCGATGTGCGCCTCTGCGATCCGCCCAGAGTGGATCGGGAAGAGGGCGATCAGGAGTTTGTGGCGCTTGAGGAAGCCATGAGGTGTGATGTGGTTTCCCTGCATACTCCGCTGACCCGCGAGGGGGATCATCCCACGCTGCATATGATCGGCGAGTCCGAGCTTGCGGCCCTGAATTCGAATCAGCTCCTGATCAATGCTGGTCGGGGAGAAGTGATTGATTCGTCAGCGCTGCTGGCCCGCCTTGAACAGCCCAACCCGCCCACTGTGGCCCTGGATGTCTGGGAGCAGGAACCCAGAATTCACCCCGGGCTGGTTGAAAGGGTCTGGTTGGCAACACCGCACATCGCCGGATATAGCCTGGAAGGCAAGGTTCAGGGAACCGAAATGATCTACCAGGCCCTGAGCCACTTTTTGGGGCTGCCGGTTCGCAAGAAGGCGGGTCAGTTTTTGCCGGAGCCGGCCCTGAGCAAAATTTCATTTACCAGTTCTGCCGATGAAGAAGATGCCATCCGTATTGCGCTGAGAGCCTGCTACGACCCTCGTCGCGACGATGCCAGACTGCGCAATACCATGACCGGATCCGCTGAGGAGCGTGGCGCAGCCTTTGACAGGCTACGGAGGGACTATCCGGTTCGCCGGGAGTGCTCCAGCCTCAAGATCCAGCTCAAGGGCACCAGCAAATCCTTGCAGGACAGTTTCAGGGCTATCGGATTCAAGTTGAAAATCTGATCCTGCAACATCTGAACAAAAAACGGGGCCTTTGGGCCCCGTTTTTTTATAGCTTGGCCTGCTGTAGCGCCTGAATCCTGTCTTCCAGTGGCGGATGCGTCATAAACAGGGCGCTCAGGCCACCACGGGCTCCCCGATTGATACCGAATGCTTGCAGTGAGTCCGGCATCTGGTCCGGTACCTCACTTTCCTGTTTCAGCCGTGCCAGCGCGCTGATCATGGCTGAGCGCCCCGCCAGTTGGGCTCCGGCGATATCCGCCCGGAATTCACGGCGGCGGGAGAACCAGAAGACGATGGTGCTCGCCAGAATGCCCAGGACAATCTCGGCAACGATGCTGACTGCGAAAAAGCCGAGCCCGTGCCCGCTTTCATTCTTGAAAATCACCCGGTCGACAAAGGAGCCGATCACCCGTGAGGCGAAGATCACGAAGGTATTCACCACACCCTGAATCAAGGCCAGTGTCACCATGTCACCGTTGGCAACGTGGCCGATTTCGTGGCCCAGCACTGCCCGTATCTCGTCCTTGTTAAAGCGGTGCAAAAGCCCTTCGCTTACCGCTACCAGCGAATCGTTCTTGTTCCAGCCCGTTGCAAAGGCATTGGATTGGGATGCCGGGAAAATGGCGACCTCTGGCATGCCGATACCGGCATTCCTGGCCAGCTCGGCCACAGTATCCACCAGCCAGCGTTCGGCCGGCGTGCGCGGGGAATCAATGACCCGGGCCCTGGTGCTCCACTTGGCCATTCGCTTGGATATCAGCAGTGACACGATGGCGCCGGCGAATCCGAAGACCGCAGCGAAAGCCAGCAAAGAGCCGTACTGAATGCCATTTTGGGCGAGGTAGCTGTCTACGCCCAGAAGTCGCAGTGTAAAGCTGGCGACAAGGATTACAGCAAGGTTGGTTGCCAGAAACAGCAGAATACGCATGTTGGTTCCCTGATCAGTTCGTCACAGAAGATAAAGCCGTCACTCAGACCGTTATATGCGGACGTGGTTCAATCAATCAACGAGCTTACGGTGATTTAATGATTGCCGTGGTCCGCGAAGAAGGTGGACTGCATGATATGGCTGATTCTGGCGGAGTTACCACTGCGCAGGGCTGTCCGGATCAGATGAATGTGGGTGGAAAGATCTTCCTTGACCGAAGGAGGCAGCGAGCCTGCCGAATTCTCCTCGGCAACGCCGAATTCCCTGGCCAAAGCTTGTGGTGCCGGAGAGCTGAGGCGGATAAACGCGTCCCGTGTCAGTACAGCCTGATCCAGAGCCTCCTGGCGAATGGTATCGACGTACCTGAGCAGGCCTTCCTCAGAGAGCCAGAGCAGGGCGCCAAAACAGGCCATGTGCCGCTTGCTGTGCAGGCCGAACTCGTCCGGCTCATCCGGCCCGGCTATGTCTTCGACAAACAGGTTTATTCGACGCGGGAAGGCGCCATAAAGTTGCACCAGAGCAATCGCCGCATCCTTGTAGAATTCCTCGACGTGAATATCGGCCATGGTTCTCCCCGTTATTGCTGGTATTGGGCCAGGAAGTTTCCGAGCCGGCCCATGGCGTCTTCCAGGGTGTCTTCCCGTGGCAGGAACACCACTCTCAGGTGTTGTTTGTCGTCAATGTTGAACGCAGACCCCTGCACCAGAAGAATTTTTTCCTGAATAAGCAGGTCGAGGACCAGCTTCTCATCATTCACGATCGGGAAGTGCTTCGGATCCAGTTTCGGGAAAAGGTACAACGCGCCCTGAGGTTTGACGCAGCTTACCCCCGGGATGTCGTTGAGCATTCGCCAGGCGATCTCCCGCTGTTCATACAGCCGCCCGTCCGGTGCCACCAGATCATTGATCGACTGGTAACCCCCCAAGGCTGTCTGAATGGCCAACTGGGCCGGCACATTGGCACAGAGCCGCATGTTGGAGAGCATGTCGATGCCTTCGATCAGATCCTTCGCCCGATGCTTGGCACCACTGACAATCATCCAGCCCGAACGGTAACCGGCTGCCCGGTAGTTCTTGGACAGGCCGTTATAGGTGAAGAAAAGCACGTCGTCTGCCAGTGAGGCGGTGGAAACATGCTGGGTACCGTCGTAGAGAATCTTGTCGTAGATTTCGTCGGACAGAATGATCAGGTTGTGCTTTCGAGCCAGTTCGATGACCTGTTCCAGAAGCTCTTTCGAGTACACCGCTCCAGTCGGGTTGTTCGGGTTGATCAGTACAATGGCACGGGTTCGTCGGGTGATTTTCTTGCGGATGTCGTCGATATCCGGAAACCAGTCCTGCTGCTCATCGCACCGATAATGCACGGGCTTGCCACTGGAAAGGGTGACGGCGGCTGTCCACAGGGGGTAGTCCGGGGCGGGAATCAGCACCTCGTCACCGGTGTTCAGCATGGCCTGCATGGTCATGACGATAAGCTCACTGACACCGTTACCCAGGAAAATATCGTCGATGTCGACTTTATCGATGCCCCGCTGCTGACAGTAGTGCATCACTGCCTTGCGAGCGGAGAAAAGCCCTTTTGATTCCACATAGCCCTGGGCCATGTGCATGTTGTAGATGACGTCCTGCTGGATTTCCTCAGGCACGTCCAGTTCGAAGGCGGCTGGGTTGCCGATGTTGAGCTTGAGTACGCGATGACCCTCTTCTTCGAGTCGGCGTGCTTCCCGCAGAACTACGCCACGGATTTCATAACACACGTTATCCAGCTTGGCGGATTTATAGTAGTTCTGCATAAGACCCGGATGTCCTTCTTTTGAGAGCGGAAAATGGCATCTGCCAACACGACAGGCCTTTATTCTAGCGGAGCGAGGGCCAGCGGCAACAGGGGAATTATGATGAATTGTGGCGTGTCGGGGCAGATTTAGCTCACAAACCTGAACCGTTTTTTAAAAATGATGGCCGTACAGCCTGCAATGCCATGGTTTTTTGCTCTGCATTGTGAACAATGGTCCGGGACGAATGGAAATATCAAACGGAGAAGCTTATGGCAGGCGAGACGGTCTACGATTTCACCGCACGGGATATCAAGGGCAATGAAAAAAGCATGGCAGAGTACCAGGGTAAAGTGCTCCTGATCGTGAACACTGCCAGCAAGTGTGGTTTCACACCGCAGTTCGAAGGTTTACAGTCCCTTCACAAGGAACTAGGCGACAAGGGCTTTGAAGTTCTGGGTTTCCCGTGCAACCAGTTCCTGAATCAGGATCCGGGCAATGAGGATGCCATCAGCCAGTTCTGCAGCCTTAACTACGGTGTCGATTTTCCGATGTTCGCCAAGATTGAGGTCAATGGCGATGGCGCTCATCCGCTGTTCCGCTTTCTAAAGCGAGAGGCCAAGGGGTTGATGGGGTCCGAAAAGGTGAAATGGAACTTTACCAAGTTTCTGGTAGGGCCCGATGGTAAGGTTGTACGCCGCTATCCGCCCACGACCAAGCCGGAGGATATCCGGGCCGATATCGAGAAACTTCTACCGGTCTGACACCTCCGCTGAGTCAGAGGGTCGCCAGCGTTCAATCACGGCCCGGAGCTCTTCCCGCTTGTACGGCTTGGTTATGTAGTCATTCATGCCCGATGCAAGGCAGTCTTCCCGGTCGCCTTGCATCACGTTGGCCGTCACCGCAATGATAGGTAGTTGCTGCCATTGCGGATTCTGGCGAATCCTCTGTGTTGCCTCGTACCCATCCATCACTGGCATCTGGCAATCCATCAGCACCAGGTCGTAGTGGTTATTTTCGAGCGCCTGCAGAGCTTTGAGGCCGTTTTCGGCGGGGTCTGCCCGGTGACCGAGCTTTTTCAGCAGGCTGGTTGCCACCAGCTGATTCACCTGGTTGTCCTCTACCAGGAGGATAGACAGAGACGGTTCAGCTGCGTTTTGGTCAATCGTTTCAGCCCTGTGTGCATGCTGATCGTCCGAATGAACCAGGCCCGCGGCCAGGCCAAGGCAGCGAAGTAGTTCGTCCCGTCGCAACGGCAGTGACAGTAGCTGGTGGTTGGCTTTGCCGGGGGTCAGGGTCCCGGTAGCATCGGCAAGAATCACGCCCGGGCCCTGCCAATCGTTGGCAAACTCCAGGGTTTCTTTGTCTTCGGCGCTGGCGAGCGCCAACAGAATTCCGTCCGGGTCCCTGCTTGCTCCGCGGATTGGAATCCCCCATTTCCGCAGCTGAGCCTCGATGGCCGAACGATACGGGTTGTCGGCGGGGATCGCCATGGCAATGCCAATGTCTTTTAACCGTGGGTCCACCCTCGGCAGGTCCTGTGCCCCGGAGGTCTCGTGTATCGGCAATGGCAGGGTAACGGTAAAGTGAGTTCCGCTGCCTTCCCGGGAGTCCACCAGGATCTGGCCATGCATGCGTTCCACTAACTGACGGCAGAGTGTCAGGCCGAGGCCGGTACCGCCATAAAGCCGGGTGGTGTCCACGTCAGCCTGGGAAAAAGGAGAGAATATCCGGTGCAGGCCCTCTTTGGACATGCCTATTCCGGTGTCCACAACGTCAATTCTCAAGCTACCCCCGGAATAGGCTGCCCGAATTCGGACACTACCCTCGTCGGTGAATTTGATGGCATTGCTCAGCAGGTTGTTGAGGACCTGACGTACCCGTGTTGGGTCGCCCAGGAAGTTTTCGGGCAGATCAGGGTCGACTTCGGTAACCAGGAGAATCTGCTTCCGACGCGCCTGTTGGGCGTGCAGTGTGGCGCATTCCTCGATCAGGTGCCGGACACTGAAGGGGATATTTTCCAGGCTGAGCTTGCCGGCTTCCACTTTCGAGATGTCCAGTATGTCGTTCAGCAGGCCAAGCAGGCTTTCGCCGGCGTTCAGGGCAATTTCCATCCGGTTGCGCTGAGCCGGGTCCAGTTCGCCCTCCAGGGCCAGCCCCAGCATACCGAGAACGCCATTCAGGGGCGTGCGTATCTCGTGGCTCATGCTGGCCAGGAAGTTGGCCCTTGCCCGTGCTCGCCGAACCGCATCCTCCTTGGCTTTCACCAGGGCACGGTTACCCCGTTGCAGGGCCTCGTTCTTCTCCGAGATTTCCCGAGTACGGTCTGCCACTTCCTGTTCAAGCTGGGTGGAGTAGTTCTTCATGGCACTCTCTGCGTGCCGGAGTTGGGCAAGGCTTGAGTCAATGGTCTCAAGATGCTGGTTGATGATGCCAACCATGGTCCCGATCTCGTCTTCCCGATGGTTTGCCGGGATCGGAAGCCTGACTTTCTCGGGAGTGCTGGCCTGCACCTGGCTCAAGGCACTGATAACATTGAGCATGGGGCGGGTAAGCACAAAATAGAAGATGGCAAGCAATGCGGCCGAAAGAATCAGGCTCTTCAAGAGGCCGCTGATCAACGTGTAGCCGGCGCGCTGAAGAAACTGCGCGCCGTAGTGATAGGTATCGATGGTGACGATCAGGTGGCCGAGCGGCAAATCTTCAAGCTGTGGGACCTGCAACTCCTGTCTGAATACCCTGTCGGGGCCGAATAGCAAATCACTGACCCAGCGATAGGACGACACCGGGCTGCTTTTGCTTGCGGCGGCCATGGTCTCGTTGTCGTTGTCGGTAATCCGTGCATCAATGGTGGCGGGGTGGCGAAGCAGGCCATCGAGCAATTCTTCCGCCAGCCGGACATCAATGTTGTAGGCAATCTGTGACGCGGGGCTGTTGCTGATGTCGATCAGGGCGTGGATTTCCTTCTCCATCGACTCCTTGGCGCTGAAATAGTCCAGAGTAATCTGGATAACATTCAGCACCAGCCCAAGTGCCATGGCAACCAGTACCGTGTCCCGGGTCAGTCGATAGGAAAGTCGTTGTTTAAAGCCCTTGCTCACGGGTTTGCACTATCCCTGTTGACGGGTCTGCAATGGCGACCCGTTCGGTGCCTTCAGTCGTCGTAGTCGGCCTTTTTCTTCCACTCGTCGTCGTGGAGGAAGGTATCCCACTCGCGGTCCAGTTTGGACTCTCCCTGAGGGCTTTCCTTACCCTCTGCACTCAGCGCCTCAAGCTCCTTGATGCGGGTACGGAAACTCTTGACCGCTTTCATAGCCAAAGGGTTGTCGCGGGATTTGCCCATTTCGGTACTGGCCAGGTGATAGGCGTGGATGGCCTTGCGAAACTGGTTTTGGCGCACGTAATCCCTGGCCTGAAACACATGCAGGTCCGCGTGGGTCTTGTGGACCAGGAAGAGCACATATTTGAGGTTTTTCTTGGCAGTCGCCGCATCAATTCGGCCACTCTTGTGCATTGCTTCAATCATTTTGAACAGGTTCTGAAGCAACTCTTTGACATAGTTGGACTTTTCGGCTGAATCGATCTTGACGGGAGTGGTCCTGTCCCGCTTTTCGATGATCTCGGCTTTCAGCTCAGCGGCAGCGATCTGCCACTCCTTTACCGGCAGGTTGGACTTGAGCCCGGCAAGCTCCCCACAGGCTTCCTCCATGCGCTTGATCAAAAGCAGCTTCAGATCGGCCGTCAGATACTGGCCGGGAATTTCAGTCAGTAGTCGATTGGCCCTGTTGTAGGCGTCTTCCTGGGCTGTAATCTTGCGAGCCCGCTCAATACGGGCGCGCTCGCGCATCTGGCTGAGCACAATAATGACAATCGAGACGGTAACGATGGCCGCCAGCAGAAGGACGATCGTAGTGGTATCCATTTTGTCAGTAACGACTCCGGCTTCAGGATCAAATGATGGCGGGTCTGTAAACCGGCCTCAAAAATACCGATATTATTCAGCAAGTATCAGAAAGACTAGCAGAAATACCGCCCCAGATCCGTTTTCAAATGTGAAAGTTCGTGTTGCGGATTGATTCCGTGAATCCACTGTATCATGTATATTGTTTTCGTGAATGGTGGTGATTTCCCGTTTCTGGTGCTTCGGAGTTTTTGTGGATATTTCCCGTGTTGATCTGAATTTGCTCGTTTACCTGGATGTGTTGTTGCGCGAGCGGAATGTTACCAAGGCTGCTAACCACCTGGGTATTACCCAGCCAGCCATGAGTAATGGCCTGAGGCGGCTACGGGACCTGTTCAGCGATCCGCTGCTGGTGCGAACGAGCGAGGGCATGACGGCCACGGAGCGCGCGCGGGAGCTGCAACCGCTGGTGCGGGGTATCCTGTCGGATATTGAGCAGGCCGTGCAGGAGAAAACACCGTTCTCGGCCCTGGACAGCCAACGCGTGTTCCGGATCATGGCCAGTGATTATGCCGAGTCCTGCCTGATGCCACGGGTACTGAGGCGGATCCGTCAGGAAGCACCTCACGTTACGCTGGACGTACTTACGCCCAGTGATGTCAGCTTTCTGGATGTGGAACAGGGGCGGCTCGATATGGCAATTAACCGGTTCGACAAGATCCCGCAATCTTTTCACCAGAAGACCTTGTGGACCGAATATTTTGCCTGCCTGATGAACGCCAGAAATCCGGTACTGAAAGAACCCTTCACTCTGGATACCTATCTGGATGCCAGCCATATCTGGGTCAGCAAGACCGGTTTTGGCGTTGGCGTGGGGGTGAACCCCAAGGATGTCCAGCGTCTGGGCTGGGTAGACGAGGCACTCTCAAGAATGGGGCGCAAGCGTCAGATTTCGGTGTTCACCCGGCACTATCAGGTGGCGATGTTGCTGGCCGAGCAGCACGATTTGGTAGCAACTCTGCCATCCCGGGCGGCCTGGCTGCAAAAAGACAATCCGAACCTGGTGGTGAAGGTTCCGCCGTTCGAGATCCCGCCATTTGAATTAAAAATGGCCTGGAGTCCGCTGCTGCAGCACAATGCGGATCACCAATGGTTGCGCAAACTGATTGCCGAGGTGGCCACCGAGGTTGATACCGAGTTTGCTCCGTTCGGTGCCAGATTCGAAGCGCCGGACGCGCCCCAGGCCCATCACTCAGAGCGGTAGTTCCCGGAGTTCCAGGGAAGGGCGCGCCGCATCCCACATGCGCTGGAAATTTTCAGACAGCAGCTTCACCCGGCCGCCGTCCGAAAACTTGGCAAAGCCTTCTGGTTTGTAGAAGTCGTGCCGGTAAACCACACCTTCACGATCCGCGAGGATGAAGGGCTGGTCCTCAACCGGATAGTCCTCATTCACCAGTCTAAGCTCCATTCGGCTGGGTAGTCGGCGCATCAGCTCGACCAGGGCGTGCCGGCGTTTGACCAGAGGCTTGTCGTCATGGATAAGCAACCTGACTTCACTGAGCCGGTGCCGGCGGGCCAGGGCCGAAATCAGTTCCCGGAACCGATGCCGGTCATAAAGATCATGTTCGAGCAGGCGGTCGTACAGCCAGATCCGCTGGCTGGCCTGCCCAACCACTGAATCCATCAGGCCCAGCAGTCTCGATTCGGTATCGAATAGCCAGGAATCCGTATCGCTGCCCAGAATCATGGGGTGATCACTGGCCCCGAGAGTTCCGGCGGCAAGATCCGGCGCCAGACAGCGCATGTCGAAGTGGGGTATGCCGGCGTCGTCATAAACGCCAGAACAGACATGGAAGCCTGAGCGCTGGTAGAACGGAATGGCGTGCTCCTGGGCAGACAGTCTGAGCTCGGAAAATCGATTCGCGGATTCCGCAATCAGGTGCCTCAGCAGTGCTTCCCCAATGCTCCGGCCACGGAATTGGGGCAATATCGCCATGCGACCAATGTGGCCGGTTTCTTCCAGTGTTGAAAACAGCCGGGCTACGCCGGCCGGGGTGTTATCAGGGAGAACAGCGAGGTAATGGTCGGCAATTTCATCGGTTTCATCCCATTCCAGTTCCGATGGGACGTTCTGTTCCTCAATAAACACCTGCTGGCGAATGTCGCGGATGGACCCCGGAGCCAGTTGCCAGCTGTATTTGCGAAACCGGATGCTCATAATGCCTATTCGAAGTAAACGGAGCCCTGATTGTAGAGCGTGGTCAGAAGCCCAAGCAACGCGTCATCGTCAGCAAACCCGGCCAGGGCAGCCATATCCACGCGGGCGGCGGAACACAGTAACGGAGCGAGTGGTCGGGCGTCACCCTTGAGCAGGAACTGCTCGCCATCGACAAACAGCGCGGTTTCGCTGGCGAAGTCGTAGTAGGCGAAACGGGAGCCTTCGTTCCAGCGCAACTGCTCGCCTGCGTGAATCGCTTCCGCAACATCCTCGTTGGACGCGGGCTCGTCAGCAGGAACGACAATATCCATGCTCTTGGGTGCAGTCGAGAACTGGCCAAACCAGAGCGCCAGTTGCCGACGGTCGCCAAGCTTTTCCCGGATCACATTCTCCAGGCGATCTACCACATCAGGCTGGATGGTGCCGGGATTCTCCTGCACCTTCAGGTCCGGATCGTTCAGGTGATCCGCCGCGTCGGAGCGGCTGCAAAGGAAGTCGGTAAAGCCGGTTAGAATATCGTCAATGGTCGGCGCCCGGAATCCCACCGACAGGGTGATGCAGTCATCTTCCGCAACTCCGTGGTGCCCAATGCCCGGGGGAAGGTACAGCATGTCACCAGGTGCCAGGGTAACGGTTTCCTCGCCATCCCAACTGCTCAGAATTCGGAGCGGGGTGCCCTCCACCCTGGGTGAGGTGTGGTCGCAATGCCCACCAAATGTCCACCGACGGTGACCCTGGGCCTGAAGCAGGAATACATCGTACTGGTCGTAGTGCGGGCCGACACTGCCGCCTTTCGGGGCAAAGCTGGCCATGATGTCATCCAGGCGCCAGTTGGGAATAAAGCGGAAATGTTCGAGAAGATCGGCAATATCGGGCACCCAATGGTCCAGGCCCTGCACCAGCAGCGTCCAGTCCTGTTCAGGTAGTGAGCTGAACCGGTCCGGCGAGAAGGGGCCATTGTGGAGCTGCCAGGGCTTGCCATCGTCGTTTTCGATGACAATCCGGGACTCCACGCCTTCCTCGCAGGCAAGGCCTGCCAGTTCATCAGCGCTGACCGGGCACTGGAAGCCCGGAAATGCCTGGCGGATAACCAGCGGCTTTTTCTGCCAGTAGTCTCGCAGAAATTCAGAAGGTGTCAGTCCGCCAAGCATGTCCATGGGTGTTGCTCCCGGTTTCAGATGTTTTGTGCCTGATCGACGGCGTTACCGATATAACGACCCGGGGTCAGGGCCATCAGTTCGGCCTTGGCTTGCTCCGGAATGTCCAGGCTCTCTACGAAATTCTTGATCACTTCCGGGGTCATTGCCTTGCCGCGGGTCAAAGCCTTGAGTTTTTCATAGGGCTTTTCAATGTTGTAACGGCGCATCACGGTCTGGATCGGCTCGGCAAGCACTTCCCAGGCATGGTCCAGGTCCTCATCCAGGCGAGCCGGGTTGATTTCCAGTTTGCCGAGGCCCTTCAATGTTGCTTCGTAGGCAATCAGGCTGTGGGCAAAGCCAACGCCCAGGTTGCGTAGCACGGTGGAGTCGGTCAGGTCCCGCTGCCAGCGTGAAATGGGCAGCTTGGCGGAGAGGTGGCTGAAGAGCGCGTTGGCGATGCCAAGGTTGCCTTCGGAGTTCTCGAAATCGATGGGATTGACCTTGTGGGGCATGGTTGAGGAGCCCACTTCGCCTTCCACCGTTTTCTGCTTGAAGTAGCCGAGTGAAATATAGCCCCAGATGTCACGATCCAGATCGATCAGGATTGTGTTGAATCGGGCGATGGCATCGTACAGTTCGGCGATGTAATCATGGGGTTCGATCTGAGTGGTGTACGGATTCCAGTCGAGGCCAAGGCTCTCGATGAATTCCCGGGCATTCACAGCCCAGTCGATTTCCGGGTAGGCGGACAGGTGGGCATTGTAGTTGCCCACAGCGCCATTGATCTTGCCCAGAAGCTCGGTTTCACGGACCTGCTTTACCTGTCGACGCAACCGATGAACCACGTTGGCCAGCTCTTTGCCAACGGTGGTGGGCGAGGCAGTCTGGCCGTGGGTACGGGATAGCATGGGCTGTTCAGCATGATCATGAGCCAGCTGTGCCAGCTTGTCGACAACACGATCCATGGCCGGCAACAGGCCGTGGTCCAGGCCCTCGCGGAGCATCAGGGCATGGGACAGGTTGTTGATGTCTTCCGAGGTGCAGGCAAAGTGAACAAATTCGGTGACGGCGTGCAGTTCCGGAACGCCGGCAATTTTTTCCTTGATGAAGTACTCGACCGCTTTCACATCGTGATTGGTGGTGCGTTCGATGTCCTTGATGCGCTCGGCGTCTTGAAGGCTGAACTCACTGACCAGACTGTCCAGAACTTTGTTGGCTTCGGCGGAAAACTGGGGTACCTCAGTTACTCCGGGATGAGCGGCCAGCTTTTGCAACCAGCGGATCTCGACGGTTACCCGGTTCCTGATCAGGCCATATTCACTGAAAATTTCACGGAAGACGCTGACCTTGCTGCCATAGCGTCCATCGACCGGGGAAATGGCGGTCAGGGCGGTGAGTTCCATCGAAAACCTCTCAAGTCATCAAAGATTCGGATCAAAAGAAAATAAGGGGTGCGTATCATACACCACCGGAGGCACTGAATCAGCGCCGTCAGTGGTACAGGGAGCGATTGGCTTCCTCGGCCAGTTCGCCGGCGAGCCGGATAACTTTCTTCCGGGCAAAGATCAGCTGCCAGCGGCGGCCGCCAGTCTGGCGCCAGAGCACGGCGGACCGAATGCCCGCAAGCAGCAGGGCGCGCACTTTGGCAGCATTCTCCTCCCGCTGCAGCACCGATGGGTTGCCGCTGACCTGGATCCGCAGTCGGAAGGTGCTGATGGTATCGGCATAGACCGATGCCAGATTGCTAATCAGGTTGGGGTGGGTGTACCCGAAGTGGCTGGCGGTATGCCTGGCCTGATCGATACGACTACCAATCACGTCCAGCATGTCGGAGCGGCGATTCAGTTTGGATTCGAGCTGGATCAGATTGAGGGCGTAGCGCAGTACTTCGATGTCCTGCTGCCGGGATTGCTGGCTGAGCACCGAAGACAGGGTGACAAGGCCTTCACGGATGTCGCGAAGTTCGCCGCCATAGACATCCAGAGTTTTCGCCGGATCGGTGGCAAACAGGGAACGAATAGATGTTTCCAGGCTGGCTTCGTTGCACTGGCCATTGTGGGCAATCTGCTGGACCAGGTTCGCGGCCTGGAACACGCCGGCCAGCGCCAGCGTCTGATCCTTGAGGGAGCGGCTCATGCGGTTTCTTCCTGGTGCCGGGTTCCGGTCAGGCGGTCTGGCAAGGGTTCGCCGTCTCGCCAGGTCTCTTCTATAACGCCGCCGCCGAGACACACATCGCCGTCGTAGAAAACGACGGATTGCCCGGGCGTGACGGCGCGCTGAGCATTGTCGAAGTCCACCCGGACGCCGCCCTCGATAACCTCAACTTCGCAATCCTGGTCTGGCTGCCGGTAGCGGGTTTTGGCCTTGCAGCGGAAGGTTCCTGCCGGTGGTTCGCCGGCTACCCAGTCAATCGGCCCGGACACCAGGCCCCGGGAAAAGAGCAGGGGGTGATGCTTTCCCTGAACTGCAATAAGGACATTGCGACCGAGATCTTTCTCCGCCACGTACCAGGGCTCATCCCCGAATTCACTAAGGCCGCCGATGCCAAGCCCCTGCCGCTGGCCAATGGTGTGATACATCAGGCCCTGGTGCCGGCCAATTTTCTGGCCATCGGGTGTCTCGATATCGCCGGGCTGGGCTGGCAGATATTGCTTCAGGAAATCCTTGAACTTGCGTTCACCAATAAAGCAGATACCGGTGGAATCTTTTTTGTCGTGGGTAACGAAACCCTGCTGTTCGGCAATACGACGGACTTCCGGTTTTTCCAGCTCGCCCACCGGGAACAGTGTCCGTGCAATGCGGTCGCCGGAGACAGCATGCAGGAAGTAGCTTTGATCCTTGTTGGGATCCAGGCCCTTCAGGAGTTGGGCCTTGCCCGGGGAGCCAGCAATCGGGCGCTGACGGGCGTAGTGGCCGGTGGCAATGTAATCGGCGCCAAGAGTAATGGCGTAGTCCAGGAACGCCCGGAATTTCACTTCCTTGTTACACAGGATATCCGGATTGGGTGTCCGCCCGGCCTGGTATTCGGACAGGAAGTGTTCAAACACCCGGTCCCAGTATTCCGCCGCGAAGCTGGCGGTATGAAGCTTGATGCCGATGGCATCCGCCACGGCCTGGGCGTCTGCCAGGTCCGTCATGGCGGTGCAGTATTCGGTGCCATCGTCCTCATCCCAGTTCTTCATGAACAGGCCTTCAACCTGATAACCCTGATCCTTGAGCAGCCAGGCGGCCACGGAAGAATCCACGCCGCCGGACATGCCGACAATGATGCGGGTGTGGGTTGCGCCGTTTGAAGTATGGGTGTCGGATGCGTTGGTCATGACAGCTTTGTTACCGGTTAAAAAGCCGCAAGTTTATCATCTTTCCGGTGGCGCCGTCTGCGCATCCACCACCACGTCCAGCGGGTATCGGCGACCATTTCGGTAATCTTCTATGCATTGAAGCACAAGCGGGCTTCGCAATTGCGTGCCCAATGCGTGAATCTCGTCGATAGTCAGCCAGTGGGCGGCGATAATGCCATCGTCCAGGTGGTCTGTAAGCCGGTTTCGGGCCCTGGCCGCGTAGCAGAATCGATAGTAGGTCACTCCGTTGGCGGGCGCCTTGTAGGTATAGATGCCGAGAAAATGTAACGGCTCTATGTCCCAGCCTGTTTCTTCGAGGGTTTCCCGGCGAACCGCATCGAGAATGGCTTCGTCTTCCTCCACATGGCCTGCGGGCTGGTTGAAAACAACCTTGCCGCCGCTGACTTCTTCGACCATCAGGTAGCGGCCCGCACCATCTTCAACGATAACGGCGACGGTTGCGTGGGGTGTCCAGGTCATGATCTGCGGTTTCTCCCGGGTCGGGCGCCGGCGACTTTGCCGCGGCGGGTTGTTTTTGCTGAAGCTGGAAGATTAACGGTAACAGTCCGGTGGGCTCCTGAATCCAGGCCCTCCAGCGTCCAGTCGCCAATCCGGTACCGGATCAGCCTGAGCGTTGGAAAGCCCACGGCGGCAGTCATTCTTCGGACCTGCCGATTCTTGCCTTCGGTGATGGTCAGCTCAATCCAGCTGGTGGGAACTGTTTCTCGATGGCGCACCGGCGGAACCCTGGGCCAAACTACAGGGGCGGCTATTCCGGTGGCTTTTGCCGGTCGGGTCAGGCCATCTTTCAACTGAACTCCGGCCGCCAGATGTTTCAAGGCGTCTTCCGTAATGTCGCCTTCCACCTGCACCCAGTAGGTCTTCGGCATCTTTAGCGAAGGAGAGGCAATCCTGTGTTGCAGTGGGCCTTCAGAGGTCAGAAGAAGCAGGCCCTCGGAATCATAGTCGAGGCGACCGGCGGGGTAGATACCCGGGATTCGCAGATAGTCCGCCAGGGTGGCTCTCGGTGAGTCACCACCGGAGACGCCATCGTCGGTAAACTGGCTCAAAACCTGGAAGGGTTTGTTAAAAAGCACGAGTTCAGCCATGCGCTGCTGTATTCCCGGGGTTACGATGCGTTTGTTGACAGCAGGGTACTGCAAAGAGGGGCAGTGGCAAAGCGAAGTTGATATCGCTTAATAGGGGATGATTCTGAAAAGCAAGAAGGGATGGCCCACCAGTAGAGTACCGGTGGGTGCGAGTATTCCAATGTCGCAACCGATCAGGCGTTTACGGCACGGGGCGGATAGTTGTCGCGCCCTGATTCCTGCTGACCCGACTTGCCGGCAGATTCGCTCCCGGTACCAGCCTGCGCTTTGCTGGCGGGCAATTCGTCAGGGACGATGTTGACTGCGTGAATGCCTTTGTCACTGGGCTTTTTGTCAAAGGTTACGGCCTGGCCGGCTTTCAGGGTCTTGTAGCCGTCCATTTGCACCGAAGAGAAGTGCGCAAACAGGTCGTCACTGCAGCCATCCTCGATGATGAATCCGTACCCTTTGGCATTGTTGAACCACTTGACCTTGCCTCTTGGCATGATGAACTCCCCTGTTCTTTTGCTGTCTCTATTCTTGTTGATTCTTTGTTTGCCTATCGGTGCCGTCGCACGGTCGGTCCGAATCCTGTTACACAATCCTTGCATGGATTTACATTATTTTACAATGCAACTTAACTTTCGGCCAATCATAGCGATGAGTCAATAGTTTCTATGCCGGGAATGTGTGGTTGAACGCAGTCTGGAAGCGGTATCATGTTCGTATTGATAAATATCTCATGCCCCGCTTGAAAACCCGGGGGCGGACATCCACATTTAACAGGAGCACCGATAAACCGGTAAGGAATGATGCGGACTATCGAGAATTCTCTACTAGTATTTAATCAGGGGGAGGACGAACAACCGGGGCGACAGGATGACCTCAGCGTTGCTCCCGAGAAGCCTGCTCTCAAGCGCCCTGCGCGATACAGGGTGGTGCTTCTGAACGATGATTACACGCCCATGGATTTTGTTGTGGATGTGTTGATGAAGTTCTTCGGAATGAACGAAGAAAAGGCGACGCAGGTGATGCTGCTCGTCCATACACAGGGAAAAGCTGTATGCGGGGTATATACCCGTGACATCGCGGAAACAAAGGCGGCACAGGTGAACCAGTATTCCTCGGAATGCGAACATCCGCTCCTTTGCGAGATTGAACGTGCGGACTGAAAGACGTTGGGGTGGCCCATGCTGAGCAAAGATCTAGAAATTACGCTGAATACGGCCTTCAAAAATGCCCGGGACAAGCGTCATGAGTTCATGACTGTGGAGCATTTGTTGCTGGCCCTACTGGATAATGAATCGGCAGTGGGCGTTCTGAAGGCTTGCGGCGCCGACCTCAAGCGGCTTCAGGAAGAACTCGTCGAATTCGTGGATTCAACCACACCACTCATTCCAAGCAGTGACAGTGAGCGGGAGACTCAGCCAACGCTGGGGTTCCAGCGTGTGCTGCAACGGGCGGTTTTCCATGTGCAGTCCTCCGGCAAGAAAGAGGTAACCGGTGCCAACGTGCTGGTGGCCATTTTCAGCGAACAGGAAAGCCAGGCGGTCTATGTGCTCAAAAAGCAGAGCATTGCCCGGATTGATGTGGTGAACTTCGTTTCTCACGGCATTTCTCGTGTTCAGGGTGCGGAAGACCAGGAAAGCCATGATCAGGCGTCCCATGATGAGGCCGGTGAGGAAGGCGGGCAGTCCAAACCCCTGGAAAGCTATGCCACCAACCTGAATGAGCAGGCCCGTCAGGGCCGTATTGATCCGCTGATTGGGCGCGAACACGAAGTCGAACGGGTCGTTCAGATTCTGGTTCGTCGTCGCAAGAATAACCCGCTGCTGGTGGGGGAGGCCGGTGTCGGCAAGACTGCGATTGCAGAGGGGCTTGCGAAACGTATCGTTGATGGTCAGGTGCCCGACATTATTTCCGATGCGGTGGTTTACTCGCTGGACCTCGGGGCTCTGCTCGCCGGGACCAAGTACCGGGGCGATTTCGAGAAGCGCCTGAAAGGGTTGCTTGCCGAGCTCAAGAAAGAAAACCACGCAATCCTGTTCATTGATGAGATTCACACCATCATCGGAGCGGGTTCCGCTTCCGGTGGCGTGATGGATGCCTCCAACCTTCTCAAGCCCATGCTCAGTTCCGGGGAAATCCGGTGCATTGGTTCAACCACATTCCAGGAGTTCCGGGGTATTTTCGAGAAGGATAGCGCCCTGGCTCGCCGGTTCCAGAAGATCGATGTAAACGAGCCGAGCGTTGAGGATACCTATCAAATACTGAAGGGCCTCAAACCCAACTTTGAAAAGCACCACGATCTCAAGTACACCGACAAGGCCCTGCGCGTAGCCGCCGAACTGTCAGACCGCTACATCACTGATCGTCATTTGCCGGACAAGGCCATCGACGTGATTGATGAAGCGGGTGCCCGCCAGAGGCTGCAGCCTGAAGGCAAGCGCAAGAAAACCGTTGATGTCACCGAGATCGAGGATGTGGTTGCGAACATTGCCCGCATCCCGCCGAAGAACGTCTCTACCAGCGACAAGGATCTGCTGCGGAACCTTGAACGGGATCTGAAGATGACCGTGTTCGGCCAGGATCCGGCGATCGAATCGCTGTCTACCGCTATCAAGCTGGCACGAGCCGGGCTGAAGGCGCCCGAGAAGCCAGAGGGTGCGTTCCTGTTCGCAGGACCGACCGGTGTCGGGAAAACCGAGGTTACCAAGCAGTTGGCCAAGGTTCTTGGCATTGAGCTGGTACGGTTTGACATGTCCGAGTACATGGAGCGCCATACGGTTTCACGGCTGATCGGTGCGCCTCCGGGCTACGTTGGCTACGATCAGGGCGGCTTGTTGACCGAATCGGTCAACAAGCATCCGCACTGCGTGCTCCTGCTGGATGAGATCGAGAAGGCCCATCCGGAAGTGTTCAACCTGCTGCTGCAGGTCATGGACCATGGCACGCTGACCGATAATAACGGTCGGAAAGCGGATTTCCGCCATGTGATCCTGGTGATGACCACCAACGCCGGGGCCGAAAGCATGGCCCGCCGGTCCATTGGCTTCAGTGAGCAGGATCACAGCACGGACGGCATGGAGATCATCAGCAAGACCTTCACGCCGGAGTTCCGTAACCGTCTGGACGGCATCATCCAGTTTGGTGACTTGCAGATGGATACCATCACTCACGTGGTGGACAAGTTCCTCACCGAATTGCAGGCACAGCTGGACGAGAAGCATGTGGTTCTGCATGTGGATGACGATGCCAAAGCCTGGTTGGCCGAGAAGGGATACGACGTCACCATGGGTGCACGCCCGATGTCGCGGCTGATCCAGGACAAGATCAAGCGGCCGCTGGCCGAGCAGATCCTGTTCGGGCGTTTGTCGGAGAAGGGCGGTGATGTCTTCATCCACCTTCGTGATGATGAGCTGGTATTCGAGTACGAGGACGAGCCTGCCGAAGCGGTCTGATCTACTTGAGGAAATAAAAAACCGCTGCCCGGGCAACCGGCAGCGGTTTTTTTTAGCTACAACGAAAAAAGCCCCCGAAGGGGCTTTCAGATGTCACGTGAGCATCAACGGGCGCGGTAGACAATGCGGCCTTTGCTCAGGTCGTAGGGAGTCAGCTCAACCTTGACCTTGTCACCTGTCAGGATGCGGATGTAGTTCTTGCGCATCTTGCCGGAGATATGAGCTGTCACAACATGGCCGTTGCTGAGCTCAACGCGGAACATGGTGTTTGGAAGGGTGTCGATGATAACGCCTTCCATTTCAATGGCATCTGATTTCGGCATTCAGTAGAAACCTCGTTTGGATATGCTTTCCGTAATTTTAAATTGCGCAATTCTGCCTGATTTATCGGCGTTTGGCAAAGTTAGCCTGGGTCCAGTTCACGCCAGTGGCCGTCTCTTAGCGCCTCGATCGGGCGGAAGCGGGTTTTATAGTTCATTTTCCGGCATTGCTTGATCCAGTACCCAAGATACAGGTGGGGCAGCCCTCTGCGGCGAGCTTCCTCGATTTGCCAGAGGATTGCGTAAGTGCCAAGGCTCCTGTCATCAAGATCGGGGTCGAAAACGGTGTAAATGGCCGACAGCCCGTCGTCCAGCAGGTCCACGGCCGCCAACCCCACCAATCGCTCATCCTTGTGGATTTCCAGGAACCAGGAGTCCGTTGCCCCTTCCACCAGGAACGACGTGAACTGCTCCCGGGTCGGCGGATACATGTCGCCATCCTGGTGTCGCTGCTCAATGTAGTTGGCATACAGCTGGTAGTACCTTTCCGCAAAGGTCGCTGGCACCATCGTGCACTTCAGGTCTGAGTTCTTCTTCAGCACCCGCCGCTGGCTTCTGTCCGGGCTGAAATCGTCAACCTTGAGTCGGACCGGGATGCAGGCATTACACTGTTCGCAATGGGGGCGGTAATAATGAGAACCGCTGCGGCGAAAACCAAGAGCGGTCAGTTGGCTGTAAAGCTTTTTATCAATGTGGGCCCGCGGATCCACAAACATGGTGGTTGCCTCGCGGTCTGGCAGGTAGCTGCAATCGTGGGGCGGCGTTGCGAAGAACACCAGGGTTCTGAGATTGCTCATTCACTCCTCCGGCCCGGGCCAACGCCATCTGAAGGTCCAGTCGGTCTGATCCGGTTTCTGATCGATGCTCATCCTGAGTATAGATAAAAACTCTTCCCGTGGAATAGTCCGTGCGCCCATGGTCAGGAGGTGTCTGCTCTCCACCTGGCAATCCATGATCCGATAGCCCCAAAGCTGTAACTGGTGCGCCAGATGAACCATGAGAACCTTGGAGGCATTGGTTTCCAGGGAAAACATGGATTCTCCGAAGAAGCACCGGCCAATGGCCAGGCCATACATGCCACCGGCCAGTTCACCGCGACGGTTCCATATTTCGATGGAGTGGGCGACGCCCATGCGGTGCAGGTCGGAATAGCTGGCAATCATTTCTTCGGTAATCCAGGTGCCCTCGGCCCGGGTTGACGCACAGAGTCGGATAATCCGTCCGAAGTGTCTGTCGGCGGTCACCTCGAAGCGTTGCTGGTTCAGGGTGCGGCGCAGGCTGCGTGACACGTGGATTTCGTTCGGGAACAGGACGCATCTGGGGTTGGGTGACCACCACAGGATGGGCTGGTCGTCACTGTACCAGGGGAAAATGCCGTTGCGGTAGGCAAGGATGAGTCGTTCGGTGGACAGGTCCCCGCCGAGGGCGAGGAGGCCGTCCGGGTCGTCCAGGGCTTCGTTGGCGGGGGGGAACCAGAGTTGGTCCGGGTCTAGCCAGGGTAGTGAGGTCATCCTTCTCCGGTTTTTACTGCCTAGTTCGCGTTGGTCTTGTTGCTTACGGGCCTTGGAGTCGCGCCCGGGAGGGCCAGCCTTCTAAAACACGCTGTGAATACGTCCGTGTACGCTTGGCTCCGCCATCCCTGGCTCCGCACAGTTTTAGAAGGCTGGCCCTCCCAGCCTCGATCAGCTTCCGTATAGTCTTATAAAAGACTAGATCAATCCTGTTGATCCAGAAACTTTTCCGCATCCAGGGCCGCCATGCAACCGAAGCCGGCGGAGGTGACGGCCTGGCGGTAGACGTGGTCGGCTACGTCGCCAGCGGCGAAGACGCCGGGGATGCTGCTCTGGGTGGCCATGCCCTCAAGGCCGGAGCGGATGCGGATGTAGCCGTTTTCCATGTCCAGCTGGCCCTGGAACAGGTCGGTGTTGGGTTTGTGGCCAATGGCGATAAAGACGCCGGCCAGGTCCATCTCCCGGGTGGAGCCGTCTTTGGTGCTCTTGATGCGCATGCCGGTCACGCCGGTGCCGTCGCCGAGGACCTCGTCGAGGGTGTGGTCCCAGACGATGTTCACGTTGCCGTTTTCGGCTTTTTCAAACAGTTTGTCCTGGAGGATCTTTTCGGCGCGCAGGCTGTCGCGGCGGTGTACCAGGGTGACTTCGTCGGCGATGTTCGAAAGGTACAGCGCCTCTTCAACGGCGGTGTTGCCGCCACCGATAACGGCGACTTTCTGTTTCTTGTAGAAGAAACCGTCGCAGGTGGCGCAGGCAGATACGCCCTGGCCTTTGAATTTCTCTTCGGATTCCAGGCCCAGGTACATGGCAGAGGCGCCGGTGGCGATGATCAGGGCATCGCAGGTGTATTCACCGCCGTCGCCCTTTAGGCGGAAGGGGCGGTTGCGCAGGTCAGCCTCGTTGATGGTGTCGTAGACGATGCTGGTCTCGAAGCGTTCGGCGTGTTTGAGCATGCGCTGCATGAGCTCCGGGCCCTGAACGCCGTCGTTGTCTCCGGGCCAGTTGTCGACGTCGGTGGTGGTGGTGAGCTGGCCGCCGACTTCAATACCGGTAATCAGGGTCGGGTTCAGGTTGGCGCGGGCTGCGTAGACAGCAGCGGTGTAGCCTGCGGGGCCGGAACCAAGGATGATCAGTCGGGAATGTTTGGTGTCGCTCATTGGGAATTCTCTCACTGAAAAAGCCGTACGTTGCCAGGCCCTGTTCCGGGCCAGACGCTTCGGGGAAAGGAGCAAAGGCTAACATGAAAGGCGCGGTCTGCCATTCGTTTTGGCCAATTCCGCTTATAAAACCTTGCTATTTACTCAAGCACGGAAACGGTTGCCAGCAGCTGACGAACCCTTTCCGCACTTTTGCCGGACTCGCCCTGTTCGAGGCGGTGGGCTGCTACTGCTGGGAAAACCGCCTGAATGTCGTCGGGCAACACGTGATGCCGTCCTTCCATGAGCGCCCAGGCCTTGGCGGCCCGGACGAGTCCCAGGCCGGCGCGGGGCGAAAGCCCGTACAGAAGGCCCGGCATTCTCCGACTCTGTTCCAGCAACCGCTGCACGTAATCGAGAAGCGCCGGGCTGGCGGTTATCCTGGTTACACCTTCCTGCAGGGTTTTCAGGTCGGCCTGGGAGAGCAGGATGGGAAGCTTTTCGGTCATGGTGCGGCGGTCTTCGCCTTCCAGCAGTTCCCGTTCGGCCCGGGGGTCCGGGTAGCCCAGGTGAAGGCGCATAAGGAACCGGTCCAGTTGGGACTCAGGCAGTGGGTAGGTTCCTCCCTGCTCGATGGGGTTCTGGGTGGCAATCACAAAGAACGGGTGGGGCAGTGGACGGGTCTCGCCCTCAATGGATACCTGCCGTTCTTCCATGGCTTCCAAAAGGGCACTCTGGGTACGAGGTGATGCCCGGTTAATTTCGTCAGCCAGAACCACCTGGGCAAAGATCGGCCCAGGATGGAACACCAGGCTGCCGGCCTGCTTGTCGTACATGGAATAACCAAGCACATCCGCGGGAAGCAGGTCGTTGGTGAACTGGATTCGCTGGTAGCTCAGCCCCATCACCTTGGCCAGGGCATGGGAGAGGGTGGTCTTGCCCATGCCGGGGATGTCTTCGATCAGCAGGTGCCCTCGCGCCAGTAGCCCGCACAGGGCCAAACGCACCTGTTGCTCCTTGCCCAGAAGTATCTGGTTCAGTTCACTGACTACTGTATCAACCAGTTTTTTCATTCCGGCCTCAGTCCCTTACGCGTTTGAGGATGTCGCCATAGGCGTCGATGCGACGATCTCTCAAATACGGCCAGATCCGGCGAATCGATTCACTGCGGGTGCGATCGAGGCTTACAGACAGAATGCACTCGGAGCTGTCATCGCCCCGGGCAAGGAATTCACCCTGCGGTCCGCAGATAAAACTGTTGCCCCAGAAACGAATGCCGTCACTGTGTCCGGAGGGGTCCGGTTCTGTGCCGACCCGATTCGGCGCCACGACAGGGAGATTATTGGCAACCGCATGGCCTCTCTGGACGGTGACCCAGGCTTCCAGTTGACGCGCCTGCTCATCCGGGTCATCGGTCACATCCCAGCCGATAGCGGTGGGGTAGATGAGCATCTCCGCTCCGGCCAAGGCCATCAGGCGGGCAGCCTCGGGGTACCACTGGTCCCAGCAAACCAGCACGCCCAGCCTGCCAACAGATGTATCAATGGGCGTGAAGCCGCTCCTGCCATCATTGAACTGGGCGTCACCCGGGGTGAAGTAGAATTTCTCGTAGAATCCCGGGTCGTCCGGAATGTGCATCTTCCGGTACAGCCCTGCCATTGAGCCGTCTTTCTCAAATACGACGGCAGTGTTGTGGTAAACGCCGTTCATCCGCCGTTCAAAAATGGAGCCAACCAACACTATACCCAGTTCGCGGGCCAGATCGGAGAGGCGATTGCTGGTGGGGCCGGGAATCGGCTCGGCTAATTCGAAAACGGCCGTATCTTCAGTCTGGCAGAAGTAAAGGGTGGCGTGGAGCTCTTGCAGAATAACCAGGTCTGCGCCACTGGCTGCGGCTTCGCGAACCAGTTTTTCGGTAACGGCCAGGCTGGCTGCTTTGTCACTGCTGCAGGCCTGCTGGATGGCAGCAATGTTGATCTGGTTCTTGCGCGCTTCTCTGCTCATTAACTGACTACTCCGGCCGGGATTTGCATGGTCACACAGTGAAGGCTGCCATGCTGGTAAATCAAGGGCCGGCAATCAATCGGTATTATCTCCCTGGACGGGAAAATCTCTTGCACGACAGTAATGGCGTCTTCGTCCTGCGGCACGTCATACACCGGAAGCAATACAGCACCGTTGATGATCAAGAAATTTGCGTAGGTAGCCGGCAGGCGTTCTCCGTCTTCATCATAAATGGCATCGGGCCAGGGCAGAGCCGTCAATCGATAAGGAGAGCCGTCGGCCTGGCGAAACTCCTGGAGCTCTTCTTCCATGGCCGCCAGCGCACTGTAGTGCTCGTCGGCGACATCGGGGCAGGCTACATAACAGATATGATCCGGTGCGCAGAATCGGGCCAGGGTATCGATATGGCTGTCGGTGTCGTCGCCGGCAAGGTAGCCATGGTTAAGCCAGAGAATCCGCTGGACGCCCAATATTTCTGAGAGCAGTTGCTCTATGGCTGTCCGGTCCATGGCAGGATTTCGGGTCGGGGTCAGCAGGCATTCAGACGTTGTCAGCAAGGTGCCCTGGCCATCCGATTCAAAGGAGCCGCCCTCAAGCACGAAGTTCACCTGCTGCATCGCGGTTGTGCCGAATACACCGGCGTTGAACAGGTGAGTGTTCAGCGCATCATCTTTTTCCGACGGAAACTTTCCGCCCCAGGCGTTGAACCGGAAATCCAGCAGTGCCGGCCCATCATCGGTCAGGATGGTAATCGGCCCATGGTCTCTCGCCCAGGTATCGTTTGCTGGCGCTGGAACGGTCTTTACACGGCCAGGGAGCCCGTTCTCCTCAGCGTAGAGATTCAGCTGCTGCTCAAGCTCCTGGAGACGTATCACATGTTCGCAACTTACAACCAGATGCTCGTGTCGGAGAACGGCTTTCGCAATATTTTCGAAGACCGGCTCCACCTCTTCCATAACGCCTGCCCAGTCTGTTCCCGGATGGGGCCAGGTCAGCATCACGGCACTCTGGGGAGCCCACTCGGCGGGCAACACTCGTTTGGTTGTCACTACGTCACCTTGAATCATAAAAGACGGCATTCTAACCAACGATTGGTTGAACGTCAGGACATAAGGAAGGTATTTCCGACCCGAACAGTCCCTCGGGCCCTCAGCGATTATGTTTGAGAACGGTATGGATAACCCGGTTGCCTTCGAAATACACCACGAAGTTCTGGTAATGCCACTGGGTGATCGGTGGCTGGCCTACCGGGCCCTGAATTTCCATGGGCGCACCCCAGGAAGCGCGGACTGACGACTGGCTCATTCCCGAGCCGGGAAAGCTGGCCTGGTCACGATCGGCCTGGGAGCCAACCGGCACGCGGACTTCTTCAGCTACCGCGGACGTCATCGGAAGAAAGGCCAGTGTGGCAGTCACTGCCAGTGCGCCGAACAGGGTAGTTTGTTTTCTCATTGATGGGTCTCCATGAAAACTGGCGTCCTCAGAAGGACATGGATAAAGCGTAATATCCGAAAAAGACTAGCAAAAGTCACCCGTTTTTCCCCAGTCTACTCTTTTTGGCGCTGTCGAATCTGCCACCGCATCACATGCCGTGCGATTTGTTGGCGATCGCCGTCATCAATCCGGGAAAATTCGGTGTGGACCCTTGCCCCGCCTGAGGAATCGGGGTGTACCTCAATCACGCGGGCATGTGCCTGTGGTTGGAAAAGTTCGGGCGGGAGGGTCATCCGGACAGCAAGCCGGTCTCCGGGATGCCAGGCAGGGGTGCTGCTGAAGAATGACAGGCCGCCTTCGCTCAGGGTTACATCCTGCCAGTCCTCAGGTTGCAACGGATTTTGCTCAAAGGCCATAATGCGCGCAAGCGTGTCCAGCTTGCCGTTCAGGGATTTGATCAGTCCGGTAAGCAGTCGGTCTTTTTCGGCAAGACTGGCAAGCTGGGATTTTACGTCCTGGTCCAGCCGCCTGAATTCCGCTTTCAGGCTTTCAAGATGGTCGCCATCGAAGGCATTCCCGTCCAGTGGGGTGCCAGGGGCCAGCTTGCGGATCTCCAGGCCGATCCGGTCTTCAATGCGGTAAAAGTCCCGGCGTTCGGGGGAATAGTCCACCGGTTCGTTTGGAATGTCGGACGACTGCATCGCGGCTCCGGAAAACTGAATTTTTATTGGTACATAACAGTTTAGCAGTTTCCCTCCGTGCTGGAAGACAGAAGGTACCCGGGAAAACCAGACCACGACAGACCGGAAGGTAGCAACAGGCACCTCTTCATGTTCAGACCCTTATCATTTTACATTGGCTTGCGATACACGGCCGCCAAGCGCCGCAATCACTTCATATCCTTTATTTCACTGACTTCGATGATCGGGCTGATGCTTGGAGTGGCCGTGCTGATCATTGTGCTGTCCGTCATGAATGGCTTCGACCGGGAGCTCAAGCAGAGAATTCTCGGGATGGTGCCCCACGCCACCATACAGGGCGCCGGTCCTCTGGATGATTGGCAGTCGGTGGATGCGCGCGTGCAGCAGCATCCCAGGGTGCTGGCCGCGGCCCCTTTTATTCAGGGGCAGGGGATGGTGACCGGTGGCGGTAATGTTCGTGGCGTTATGCTCAATGGTGTTCTTCCAGAAGAAGAGCGCACGGTGTCCATCATTGAGAACCATATGATCGAGGGAGGGCTGGACGATCTGGTCTCCGGCGAGTTTGGCATCATTATCGGTCGCTTGATGGCGGCCAGCCTTCGGCTGCAGGTGGGTGACAAGGTGACTGTCGTGCTGCCGGAAGCCTCGGTGACCCCGGCGGGAGTGCTGCCAAGGCTCAAGCGATTTACGGTGAAGGGCATTTTCAGTGTCGGTGCTGAACTGGATGGCAACTACACGCTGATTCATATGGATGACGCAGCCAAGCTTATGCGAACCGGGGGCAAGGCGGAGGGCGTTCGTCTGCTGGTGGATGATCTGTTCGCAGCACCCAAGGTTTCGCAGCAGGCGGCTGAGGCGTTGGGCGGCCGCTATTACGTATCTGACTGGACCCGCACCCACGGCAATCTTTTCCAGGCCATCCGCATGGAGAAAACCATGATCGGTCTGCTGCTGATGTTTATCGTTGCCGTAGCGGCCTTCAATATCGTCTCCACACTGGTCATGGTGGTCACTGACAAAACCGGAGACATCGCGATCCTCAGGACCATGGGAGCAACGCCGGGTCGGATTATGCGCATTTTTATCGTCCAGGGGGCGGTCATCGGTATCTTCGGAACCATCGTTGGTACAGCGCTTGGAGTTTTTGGTGCACTTAATATCAGTGCCTTTATCTCCTGGCTGGAGGGGGCGCTGGGCCACCAGTTCCTGAGTGCGGACGTTTACTTCATCAGCTACCTGCCATCCCAGTTGCAATGGCAGGATGTTTTCATAATCAGCGGCGCCGGACTTGCCATGAGCCTTTTGGCAACCATATACCCGGCCTGGCGGGCCTCGAGGGTGGATCCGGCGGAGGCGCTTCGCTATGAGTAAGGAACATGCCGCTATGGCGCATTCTGCACCGGTGATCGATTGTCGTCAGGTAACCCGGACCTATAACGAGGGCCCCGGAAAGCTGACCATTTTTTCAGATATTTCGCTGGAAGTTGCCCAGGGCGAGACCGTAGCCATCGTTGGCAGCAGCGGTGCCGGTAAGACAACCTTGCTAAATCTCCTGGGCGGGCTCGACAAGCCGTCGTCCGGCCAGATTGCTATCTGCGGTGAGGACATCCATCGGCTATCTGAAGCTCGGCGGGCAAGGTTCCGCAACGCCCATCTGGGGTTTGTCTATCAGTTTCATCACCTGTTGCCGGAATTTACCGCGCTTGAAAACGTCATGATGCCGTGCGCATTGGGTGGCATGGCCGTCTCGAAATCTCGGGACAAGGCAAGCAGTTTGCTGGAACGGGTGGGTCTTGCAGAACGGCTGGATCACAAACCCGGCGAGCTCTCCGGTGGCGAACGCCAACGGGTGGCCATTGCACGGGCACTGGTAAATGAGCCGGACTGCGTGTTGATGGATGAGCCAACGGGAAACCTCGATGAGCATACCGGCGAGGGGGTCCAGGCCCTGATCGAGTCCCTGAGGGATCAGCTGGGCATTGCCTTTGTCATGGTAACCCATGACATGAAAATGGCCCGGAGTCTGGGGCGGGTCATGCGCCTGGAGCAGGGCCGGCTGATTCAGGAAGCTTGATCAGCAGCCCGGCGGCGTCGCAATCTTGCGGTTCGGCGCACTTGCCAGTCCGAGCGGATTTTCCTGCGCCAGAGATACTGGATGATCAAATAGGCAAGGCAGGCTGATATGGTTGCGACCACCAGTGAGCCGAGGTAGAGCGGAATGCCGATATCCAGCAGCCGCTCGCTGATCCAGGACCAGGACAGTTCAAACTCAAAGCTGAGTACAGGTCGGTCCAGGGCCCAGGCGCCGATTTTGTAGTTGAAATAGAACATCGGCGGCATGGTCACCGGGTTGCTGATCCAGACCAGAACCACCGACAGTGGCAGATTGGCATTGAACCAGATAGCGAAGAAGGCTGCGGCGAGCATCTGGAAGGGCATGGGAATAAAGCAGAACCAGATACCGACCAGAAACGCCCTGGCAACACTGTGCCGGTTGATGTGCCAGAGGTTTGGTTCATGAAGAATATCGCCCAGAAAGCTCAGCGACTGCATCGCTTGCACCTTCTCTGGTGAGGGCAGATAGCGTTTCATGAACTTCTTTGGCATTGGAAGTTCTGCCTTTAAACGGAGTTAGTATACCGGCACATCGGATGTCGCCGGTGTTTATGACAAACAGGAGGACAAGGATTGTCCGGAAGTCTCAACCGACCGGTATGCTCGTATGGCAAGTCCGGTTCCGCAGTAGTGGGCGTTGTCGCCTTCTCTTGTGGCGTTATCTTACTGTATTGGTTGTCGATACTGCCACCTTCCGAGTGGTTGCTCGCCGCGATATTTCTGCTCGCCGTTGCCCTGTCCTGTTCTCTTTCGACGCTTGCCTCTCGGCTAACAGTGTTCGCCCTTGGTCTTTTCCTGGGGCTGTTCTGGGCCTCCTGGCATGCCGGAGACCGTCTTTCGACCGTCCTCCCGGCCAGCCTGGAAGGGGAGCGCCTCTCGGTTTCGGGATACCTGTGCGACATTCCTTCTCCCGGAAGCTTTAACAGTTTACGTTTCAGTCTTTGTGTCACCCACTGGCACAACCTTCCCATCGAAGCCGGGCAGGAAGCAAGGATGCCGGACCTGCTCAGGCTGGCCTGGTATGGTCGCGGCAACCAACACCTTCCCGGCGCCCGGCTGCGGTTGGACGTTGCTCTCAAGCGTCCCCACGGCACGCTGAATCCTGCCGGTTTCCGCTATGAGGACTGGCTCTTCCGGAAAGGGTATCGTGCCACGGGAAGCGTCCGGAATGTTCGGTTGGACACGACGGTAGACTGTTCGCTGCACTGCCAGTACCGGCGCCTGCATCTTTCGCTTGAACGCTGGACGAGGGAGCAGTTTGGCAGCGCCACGCACTTTCCGCTGGTTGCCTCGCTGTTGATTGGCCATCGCGGGCACATGGAGCAGAACCACTGGGATGTGCTCACGGCGACCGGCACCATTCACCTGGTGGCGATTTCGGGCCTACACCTCGGTCTGGTGGCCCTGGGTGCCGGTTTTGTATGCTGGCGGCTGTTACTGGTATGGCCGGCGCGATGGGTCAGCGATGAGGCGAGACGCGGGATCGCATTCACCTCGATTGTGCTTTGTTGTCTGGTTTATGCGCTGGCCGCCGGCTTTACCGTGCCCACCCGACGCGCCCTCATCATGGTTATCGCAGGTGGGTGGCTGATTCTGCTCAGTCGTCAGACGCCGGTGTGGCAGGCGTTTCTGGCTGCTCTTACAGCCGTTCTTGTACTGGATCCCTTTGCGCCCCTGGATCAAGGGTTCTGGTTGTCATTCATCGCTGTCGCCGTGTTGATAGCTGTGTTCTCGGCGCGGCTGGCGGGAACGGGACCGGTGACCGGGCTCGTTGTTGCGCAGCTCGCCGTCTTCGGCGGTTTATGGCCAATCCTCGAAGTGTTCGGCCAGGGTCAGCCTCTGGTTGGTCTGCTGACCAATCTGGTGGCCATTCCGTGGGTATCTCTTGTGGTCATGCCGGTGCTAGTGACCGGAGGGCTGGTTACTGCCTTGGTCCCGGGCGCTGCCCAGGTGTTTGTGCCAGTGTTCGATTGGGCACTGGGCGTGCTCTGGAACGTTCTGACATGGTTCTCGGAGTGGCAGTCGCCGGACATTGAGGCCAGCCTTGCCGAGGTAGTTGGCTGGGGGTTGCTGGCCGTTACGCTGGTATTCGTGCCGTTTACCGGATTCCGGTTGGTTGCCGCTCTGTTGGCGGTGTTCTGGTTAATGGTTCCGGGCCAAGCCTTGATGAAGAACCCCTATCTGCGCACACCGGAAATACGGGTCTGGGATGTGGGGCAGGGCCTGTCGGTACTTATCCGTGATGGCCATGAAGCCCTGGTGTACGACACCGGTCCCGCCGTTCCGGGTGTGTTTTCGGCTGTTGAATCAACCCTGCTACCGAATCTGGCGGCTGAAGGCATACGTCGGATCCACACCCTCCTAATCAGCCACGCAGACAGTGATCATGCCGGCGGGGTAGCCGAACTCACCCAGAAGATCGAAGTCGGGCAAGTTATCGCTGGCGAGCCGGTGGCCGTCAGACAGCAGGTCGCCGATCGGCCTGTTTCGGGCTGCAAGCGCTCAAACCAGAAGCTGGGCGGCCTGGTTCTGGAGTTCTGGCAGGGAGAGGTTGCGAGAGAAGGTAACGATGCGTCCTGTGTGCTGCGGATTTACCATCCAGAATCAGGCACCGAATGGCTGCTGCCGGGGGATATTACCGACCACATGGAAGCCCGGTATCTGGCTTATCTTGCTGATCGAGAGGATTTTCAGGCGCCGGTTACCCGGGTGCTTGTGGCACCACATCATGGCAGCAAAACGTCATCCTCAGAAGCCTGGGTTCGGGCGTTGAAGCCGGATCAGGTTATCTACACTGCCGGGTATCGCCACCGGTACGGCCATCCTCACCCGACGGTAACCGCTCGCTATGCCGCGATCGGAGCCGTTTCGTTCAATACAGCCTGTTCTGGCAGCATAGTGATGACCATCGAGGATAACCGGTTGGTGTTGAAGGAAATGCGCCATGGGACGCCATTCTGGATTGGCGGCCCGGGACTCGCCCGGGACCAATGTAAAATACCGTGACATTGCAGGTGTGGCCTCCACCGGTAGCTATGCTAAAGTAGCGCGGCTTGCAAACAATGAGGGAGACCAAGCGTGTTCGAGCTGTTGAAAGCCGGTGGCATTCTGATGGTGCCAATTGTTGCCTGTTCCATTCTGGCGCTGGCCATCATTCTGGAGCGTATCTGGACTCTTCGCGCTTCCAGGGTAGCGCCTCCCCAGACCATTAACGAATTATGGCGCTGGATCAAGAAAAAAGAACTCAATGGCCGGAAGCTGAAAGCCCTGCAGGGTTCCTCGCCCCTGGGTCGGATTCTGGCCGGTGGCCTGCTCAACGCAAAGCATGGCCGCGAAATCATGAAAGAGAGCATCGAGCACGAGGCCAGCCAGGTCATTCATGATCTCGAGCGCTTCCTGAACCCTCTGGGTACTGTGGCAACCATTACCCCTCTGCTGGGTCTTCTGGGCACCGTTATTGGCATGATCAAGGTGTTTGCCGAGATCCAGCTGGCCGGGGTCGGCAACGCGGGTAACCTGGCGGGCGGTATCTCCGAGGCGCTGATCACCACGGCTGCCGGTCTGAGCGTGGCCATTCCGGCGCTGATCTGCCATCGCTATTTCATCCGCCGGGTGGATGAGCTGGTTGTCGGTATGGAGCAGGAAGCCATCAAGCTGGTTGAGGTAGTACACGGAGACCGCGAAATCGACGTGGAAGGAGCCTGAACGCCGTGAAGTTCAAGCGCCAGAGAAGCCAGGAAGTCGGGGTAGACCTGACACCATTGATTGACGTGGTGTTCCTGCTGCTGATTTTCTTCATGGTTTCCACAACCTTTACACGGGAAAGCCATTTGCAGGTGGAGCTTCCCGAGGCCAGTGGCGAGCCCGCGCCGGCGTCGGAAGTCCAGCAGATTGACGTGGTGATCAATGCCGAGGGGCAATACATCCTGAATGACCGGACGCTGGTCAACAATCGGCGCGAGACCCTTGAGCGGGGTGTGCGTGAGCTGGCTGAGGGCAACAATTCGCTCCCGTTCATTATCACCGCCGATGCCCGCACTCCCCACGAGTTTGTGGTTCGGGCCATGGATGTCGCCGGGCGGCTGGGATTCGCCAAGCTCAGCATTACCACTGAGCGGGAGGCTGAGAGCCCGTGAAGGTAACCGAGCCTCTGCCCGACCCCTCGGCCGGGTTACCGGCAGGTAGTTGGGAAACCTACAAGCGCCTGCTTGCCTATGTTAAGCCGTTCCTCCTGGCGTTCTCCCTGGCGGTACTCGGCAACATCATCTATGCCGCCGCCTCAACCGGCATGGCGGCTGCGATGGAATACGTCATTGCCGCCATCGAGAACCCCACCGACCAGAACCGCCTGATGCTCACCCTGGTCATAGTAGGGGTGTTTGCATTCCGGGGCCTGGGCACCTTCCTGAGCCAGTATTTCATCAGCTATGTCGGTCGCCAGGTCATCAATGCACTACGCAACGATGTATTTGATCGCCTGATGACCTTGCCCTCCCGCTACTTTGACGACAATGCAGCCGGGCGCCTGGTCTCCAAGCTTACCTTCAACGTGGAGCAGGTGGCGGAGGCCACGACCAACGCTGTGACCATCACGCTTCGCGAAGGCCTGACCATCGTTGGTCTGCTGGGCTACATGTTCTACACCAACTGGAAACTCACGCTGATTTTCCTGGCAGTAGGGCCACTTATTGCCGCCGTTGTCAGCTATGCCAGCAAGCGTTTTCGCAAGATCAGCAAGCGCATCCAGGGGTCCATGGGCGACATCACCCACGTGGCCTCGGAATCGATTACTGGCTACCGGGTTGTTCGGACTTTTGGTGGCGAGGATTACGAACGTCAGCGTTTTCAGGAGGTTAATGAAAAGAACCTCAAGCAAAGTCTGAAGATGGCATCGACTCAGGCGATCAGTGTTCCGGTGATTCAGGTGCTGGTGGCCATTGCCATTGCCGGTCTGGTCTGGATGATGCTGGCGCCGGAAATCCGTGGCGAAATGACCACGGGGCAACTGGTTGCTTTTATTACGGCTGCGACCACCATGGCAAAGCCCATCCGGCAGGTGACCTCGGTCCACGCAAAGATTCAGAAGGGTGTTGCTGCGGCCTACGATGTCTTCGAAACCATTGATGAATCCCCGGAGCAGGATCCGGGCACTTACGCACCGGATCGCGTTGATGGCGATATCGAGTTTGATAACGTCGCGTTCAGTTACCGTGATCAGTTGGACAATGTTCTGGAAGGCATCTCATTGAGCATTCCGGCAGGGCAGAGCGTGGCTCTGGTCGGTCGCTCCGGGAGCGGAAAGTCCACGCTGGTGAGTCTGTTGCCGAGGTTCTACGAGTATACCGGCGGCGACATCCGGATCGACGGCCATTCGCTCCGTGATTTTTCCCTGAAAGCCCTGCGGAAACAGATCGCGCTGGTCACCCAGAACGTTGTTCTGTTCAACGACACCATCGCTGCCAACATCGCCTATGGTGCGCTGAGAGATTGCAGCCCCGAGGAAATTCGGGAAGCCGCCGCCAAGGCCCATGCTCTCGAGTTCATCGACCGCATGCCCGAAGGCCTGGACACCATGATCGGCGATAACGGTGTAATGCTCTCGGGTGGGCAGCGGCAGAGGCTGGCCATCGCCCGGGCACTGCTGAAGAATGCACCGATTCTGATCCTTGATGAGGCCACTTCGGCGCTGGATACTGAATCTGAACGCCATATCCAGGAGGCGCTGGAAACGGTGATGCAGGGCCGTACCACACTGGTCATCGCCCATCGCCTTTCCACTATCGAGAAAGCCGACAGGATTCTGGTGATGGATAACGGACGCATTGCAGAGTCCGGGCGCCATGACGAACTCCTTGCGGCTGGCGGCGCTTACGCGCAACTTCACCAGATGCAGTTCAGCGAGCAGCCATGAGTGGGGTGAAATCCGCCCTGAGTTCGCTGGTTGAACGTCTCTGGTATGGCAGCAAACGGCCCTTGTTTTTTCTGACGCCGTTGTCCTGGCTGTACCGAAGCATCGCCGAGGCTCGTCGCCGCGCGGCCTGGGAAGCACGGGATGCCTCACTGCCCGTTCCGGTGATTGTGGTTGGCAATATCACCGCAGGCGGAACCGGGAAGTCGCCGCTCACCGCCTGGCTGGTCTCTGAACTGGCATCTGCTGGCTGGCGGCCAGTGATCCTCAGTAGGGGGTATGGCGGTGATGCGGGCCAATACCCTCTTGAAGTCACGGCGGATACCAGCCCCGTCAAAGCCGGTGATGAGCCGGTCATGCTGGCGCTCAGCACCGGTTGCCCGGTCGTGGTTGATCCTCGCCGGCGACGCGCAGCCGATTACGCTCTCGAGAACAACCTCGGTGATGTGCTGATCTGCGACGATGGGCTCCAGCATTACAAACTGCCCAGGGATCTTGAGCTATCGGTATTTGATGGGCAGCGTGGCATCGGCAACGGCGCCCTGATCCCGGTTGGTCCCCTGCGAGAGCCGGTTTCCCGGCTCGCTTCCGTGGATTTTGTTATCGTAAATGACAAGCAGCTCCCGGAGCAGGCTCTGGAGAGCTTTGCCGGCGTTGACCATCCGGCCATCTATTCCATGGTTCTGGAGCCGACGACCTTGGTCCACCTCAAATCGGGGGCGTCCAGAGCTGTGGGCGACCTGAAGGGAAAAACGGTTAAGGCGGTTGCGGGTATCGGCAATCCGGCCCGGTTTTTCGATACGCTCAGGGCGCTGGGTGCTTCGGTGACCGAGTCGGCTTTTCCGGATCATCACCGGTTCCGCCCGGAGGATCTGACAACCGAGACCGATGAATGGATTGTCATGACGGCAAAGGATGCGGTGAAATGCCGGGAGTTCGCGCCCGAGAATGCGTGGAGCCTGGTGGTCGAGGCCAGGTTGCCGGGGCCGTTCCGGGATGCGTTTCTGGCCCGGGTTCGTCTGTGTTCCGAGCCTATAACTTCGTGATTTCAAGTGAGTAAGCAAGATGGATAAGAAACTGTTGGCAATGCTGGCCTGTCCAGTGTGCAAGGGCGATCTGAAGCTCAACGAGGACAGAACCGAGCTGGTCTGTTACCAGGACGCCATGGCATTCCCGATCCGTGAGGGAATTCCTGTAATGCTGGCCACAGAGGCCCGGACCCTGTCCACCGATGAGCGTCTGCACAAGCGCTAAACCCAAGTCCACCGGGGTAGTTACGTCATGTCTTTTACCGTTGTGATTCCGGCTCGCTATGCCTCCAGTCGTCTGCCAGGAAAGCCGCTGGCGGACATTGCCGGAAAGCCCATGATCCAGCACGTTTGTGAGCGTGCTGCGGAAAGCCGGGCAGACCGGGTGGTTGTGGCCACCGACGATGAACGAATCCGCTCCGCTTGCGAAGGCTTCGGTGCCGAGGTGGTCATGACATCCCCCCATCACGCCAGTGGCACTGACCGCCTCGAAGAAGTCGCTCGGGAACTCGGGTTTGCAGCCGACCACCGGGTAGTCAACGTTCAGGGCGACGAGCCACTGATTCCACCGGAACTGATCAATCAGGTGGCAGACAACCTTGAGTTTCATCCGGAAGCCGCAATTGCAACCCTGTGTGAACGAATCCATGACCCGGAGCAGGTCTTCAATCCCAACATTGTAAAGGTGGTGTTTGATCACCAGGGGATGGCGCACTATTTCAGCCGCGCGCCGATTCCGTGGGCCCGGGACCAGTGGCAGGAAGGAACACCGTTGACGGGCGTCGACAGGTCTCTGCCAGACAACATCGGGTATTTCCGGCACATTGGCATTTACGGCTATCGCGCGTCGGTTCTTGGTGAGTTTGTGAGCTGGGCGCCAGCCCCTACAGAGGTTACCGAATCACTGGAACAGTTGCGGGCGCTATACAATGGCGCCAGGATCCATGTGGATGTGGCCGCCGTGAACCCGCAGGGTGGCATTGATACAGAGGCTGATCTGCAAAGGGTGCGCCACTGGCTGGAAAGGAGAGAGATCGACCATGGCTGAACCGGTAAAGGTGCTTTTTGTTTGTCTGGGGAACATCTGTCGCTCGCCCACTGCCGAGGGTGTGTTTCGTTCCCTGGTCGCGCAAGCCGGACTCGCGGATCAGATATACATCGACTCGTGTGGCACCGGACACTGGCATATTGGCAAGAGCCCGGATACCCGCGCCCAGGAGGCTGCCCTGCGCCGGGGTATCGATATCAGCGGATTGCGGGCACGTCAGTTCAGTCCGGAGGATCTCGATACCTTTGACTACGTACTAGTCATGGATCGCCAGAATCTTGCCGACATCAAGGATGTCTGGCACCAGAACGGCGGCACCCGGCCAGCGCTATTTCTGGAGTATGGCCGCTCGGCCCATCACGAAGTGCCAGATCCCTATTACGGCGGTGAGGAAGGGTTCGAAACCGTGTTGGATCTGATAAACGAGGCTGGCGAAGGCCTGCTGGCGGATATCCGGGGGCGCCTGGCTTGAAGCAGCGGCCGGAAATCCAGGAAAACGTCGAGCTGGAGGCACTGAACACCCTACATGTGCCCGCCAGGGCTCGTTTTTATGTGAAGGTTCACACCTCCGATGAGCTGGTCCAGTCTCTAAACTGGGCTGCCTCCGAAGACCTGGAAGTGCTGATTCTCGGTGGTGGAAGCAACCTAGTATTCGCGGGTGATTTTTCGGGGCTGGTGGTTCGCCTGGCCATTCGTGGTCGCCGCTGGGAGCACATTGAAGATCACAAGGCTACCCTGGTTCTCGGCGCAGGTGAGAACTGGCATGAGGCGGTCCTATATGCCACCCGTGCCGGTTATCGCGGCATTGAAAATCTTGCGCTGATTCCCGGAACGGCGGGTGCCGCTCCGGTCCAGAATATTGGTGCTTACGGGGTCGAACTCTGCGATTGTCTTGAATCGGTTACAGCCCTGGACCGCAAGACTGGTGAGCTGGTCGTTCTCGAGAACGCGGAGTGCCGGTTCGCTTACCGCGACAGCCTGTTCAAACAGACTCCGGGCCGTTACGTCATCACTGAAATTCGTCTGGCTCTGTCGCGCACGCGGCCCCTTGTGCTCGGGTATCGGGATCTGGAGGAATACCTTGCTGATACGGCGGAAACCGCTCTTGGCCCGTTGCACGTGGCGGAGGCTGTGATGGCAATCCGTCGCCGCAAGCTGCCGGATCCAGACATCATTCCTAACGCCGGAAGTTTCTTCAAAAACCCGGTGGTGGATAGCGCAACGTTTGAATCTCTCAGGGAACGTAACCCCGATATTGTGGCTTATCCTCAGGAGCAGGGCGTCAAACTGGCGGCGGCCTGGCTCATTGATCAAAGTGGCTGGAAGGGTTTCCGCAATGCCCGGGTGGGCGTTCATAACCGGCAGGCTCTGGTTTTGATTAACCATTCGGGCGGCACTGGGGCCGACATACTCAAGCTTGCTGAGAAAATTCGTCAATCCGTGGCGGGGCGGTTCGGAGTCACTTTGGAACTTGAACCGGGAATCGTGGGTGGTACGGGAAAAGAAAACCCCTGACAGCACCCTTGCAGCCGGGTGCCGTCAGAGGTTCGCCCGCCGGCGGCGGGCATGTGGTTAAAGCCCTTTGCGAGGCGAGGCGTTTACCAGGAAGGGCAGCGCTTCAGCCACCGGCACATCCTGTTTCTCCGCATCCCTCCGGCCTTTGTACTCAAGCGTACCGGCAGCCAGACCGCGTTCGGACACCACGAACCGGTGCGGGATACCGATGAGTTCCATATCGGCAAACTTCACACCCGGACGCTCTTTCCGGTCATCCAGAAGCACGTCGTAGCCGGCCTGGCGCAGCTGCTCGTAAAGCTTTTCGCCGGCTTCGGCAACCGTGGGTGATTTGTGGGCGTTCAGTGTGACGATGGCCACCTGGAAAGGCGCAATGGCGTCCGGCCAGATGATGCCGTTTTCGTCGTGGTTCTGTTCAATGGCTGCAGCAACAACCCGGGAAACGCCGAGGCCGTAGCAACCCATCTCCATGGTCACGGTCTTGCCGTTCTCATCCAGAACCGTGGCGTTCATGGCGGTACTGTATTTGTTGCCGAGTTTGAAGATATGCCCGACCTCAATCCCGCGCCGGATCTCCAGAGTGCCCTTGCCATCCGGGCTGGGGTCGCCCTCAACCACATTGCGCAGGTCCTCCACGCGATCAAGCGCCACGTCTCGCTCCCAGTTCACGCCAGTCAGATGGAAACCTTCACGGTTGGCGCCGCAGACAAAGTCGGCCAGGTGAGCCGCACTGCGGTCAACAATGACCGGTAAGTTGAGCTTTACCGGGCCGATAGACCCGGCCTTGCAGCCCACGGCCTGTTCGATTTCCTCATCGGTGGCCATGGTCAGAGGCTCGGCGACGCCGGCCAGGTTTTCGGCCTTGATTTCGTTGAGGGTGTGATCCCCTCGGAGAACCAGTGCAACCAGGCCGGAATTGCCGTCTTCGTCCGCCTCGGCCTTCACCAGCAGAGTCTTGACCGTGCGAGTGGGATCAATGCCCAGCAACGCTGACACCGCCTCGATGGTTTTCTGGTCCGGCGTGGCAACTTCCTTCATCTCTTCGGCCGGCGCAGGGCGGGTACCGCTCGGAGCTACCGCCTCGGCTTTCTCGATGTTGGCCGCGTAATCACTGTCTGTGCTGAACACGATGTCATCTTCGCCGGAAGACGCGAGCACATGGAACTCGTGGGACGCACTGCCGCCAATGGCGCCAGAGTCCGCCTGAACCGCACGGTAATCCAGACCGAAACGGTCGAAGATGGCGCAGTAGGTGTGATGCATCAGCTGATAGGTTTCGTTCAGCGATTCTGGGTTAAGGTGGAACGAGTAGGCATCCTTCATCAGGAATTCCCTGGCCCGCATCACGCCGAACCGGGGGCGTCGCTCGTCCCGGAACTTGGTTTGGACCTGGTAGAAGTTGGCCGGCAGCTCTTTGTAGCTGCTGATCTCATTCCGGATCAGGTCAGTAATTACCTCTTCATGGGTCGGCCCGAAGCAGAAATCCCGGCCATGACGATCTTTCATCCGCAGCAGTTCGCCGCCGTACTGGGTCCAGCGCCCAGACTCCTCCCAGAGCTCTGCCGGTTGGACCGCCGGCATCAACACTTCCTGGGCACCACTCTTATCCATTTCTTCACGAACAATCCGCTCAACCTTACGCAGAGTACGCAGGCCCATGGGCAACCAGGTGTACAGCCCGGCGGCCAGTTTTCGGATCATGCCGGCGCGCAACATCAACTGGTGACTGATGATCTCGGCGTCAGCGGGGGTCTCTTTCTGGGTGGCAATCAGGTAACGGCTTGCTCGCATCGTGTCTTCCGTTTGTAAAAAATCTGAAGTGTTAGACTAATGGACAGGCGGCGGTTGGCCCGCCGGAGCCTTTATTTGTCGTAAAGTGGCCATTATTGTACGGAGCCTGTTGCACAAGGTACAGATGATGACCGACGAATCTATTGATGTGGCCCCGCGGCGCCGGCCGGTACAGGCGCGCAGCCGGGAGCGCGTCAACGCCATCCTTCGCCATGCCGCCATGATTTTTCACGAGACCGGCGTTGACGCAGTCAGTATGTCAGCCATTGCCCGGCAGTCCGGAATGTCCCTCGCTTCGCTGTACCGGTATTTCCCCAACAAGGCGGCCATCGTTCATGCCATTGCTGAGCAGCATGTGGAGAAGATGGAGCGCGCCCTGAGAGAGCGTCTGCAGGAACTGAGTCTGGTCGATGCGGTAGATGTTCTCATCGATCAGTTCTACGAGTTCTACCGTCATGAGCCCGCCTACTCAGCTATCTGGAGTGGTGTTGAGGCGATGCCGGAACTCAGGGAGCTGGACCTCAGAGAGCTTTATACCAACGCCCGCGACCTGGATGAGAAGCTCCGAGCGGAATGCCCCCAGATTCCGGAAGACCGGCGCTGGACTGCGAGCCTGCTACTGCCAAGGTCTGCGGGCACTGTGCTTCGGCTGGCCGTGACCCTGCCGGAGGCGCAGGGCCGGCAATTGGTGGAAGAGCTCAAGTGCATGGCCCGGGCGTATGTTCGCGAGCTTGTAGCCTGAATCAGGAGAGATAACCCAGGGGCAGGGCGGTACTGTCGATCACTCTCCGGAGCACAAAGCTCGAATGCACGCCGCTGACCCCCTGAATGCGGGTGATGCGGTTCAGCAGGAAATGGTGGTAGTGGTCCATGTCCGGTACTACCACCTTGAGCATGTAATCGGCGTCCTGGCCGGTGATCAGGTAGCACTCCTGCACTTCCGGGTATTCGGCTACCTGCTCTTCAAACGCTGCAAAACGTTCGGGGGTGTGTCGATCCATCCCGATCAGGATGATTGCCGTCAGCGAGAGGCCGAGTTTCTTGTGGTCGAGAATCGTGACGGTTCTGACAATGATACCGGCATCCTCAAGAGCCCGGACTCGCCGAAGGCAGGGGGAGGGCGACAACCCGACTTTTTCTGCCAGTTCCTGGTTGGTCAGGGAACCATCCTGCTGGATGTGTTCGAGGATTCGACGGTCCATCTTGTCGATTTTGACGAGGGTTTTCTGATTTTCAGCCATAAAATTCTACAAATGATGTTTGGCGAGCAATTTATAAATTACAAAGTACCCATTCGCATCGAAGTTCGCAATCAAATTCCAGCTTTATCGCGTTAACCTGTACACATTGAAAATTTCACTCCGGAAACCGCAAGGAATCACACGCATGGCTTTCGATCATCGCAAATACGTTGCGTTCAAACCTGTTGCCAAAACCGACCGTCGCTGGCCGGACAAGGTCATCGAGACGGCGCCCACCTGGTGTGCCGTGGATCTCCGGGATGGCAATCAGGCGTTGGTAAAGCCCATGTCTGTTGCCCAGAAAACGCGGATGTTCGAGTTGCTGGTCAAGCTGGGCTTCAAGGAAATCGAGATCGGTTTTCCCGCTGCCAGCCAGCCGGATTTCGATTTCTGCCGCAAGCTGATCGAAGAAGATCGCATCCCCGAGGATGTGAAGATACAGGTGCTGACCCAGGCCCGCCCTGAGTTGATCGAACGCACATATGAAGCCTTGGCTGGTGCCCGTAAAGCAATCGTGCATGTCTACAACTCTACCTCCACAGTTCAGCGGGAGCAGGTGTTTGGCCTGGATAGGGATGGCATCAGGGATATTGCCGTCAATGGTGCCAAACTGGTTCGCGACATCGCCGCGCGTCACCCGGAGACCGAGTGGACCTTCCAGTATTCGCCAGAAAGCTTCACTGGTACCGAGCTGGATTTCGCTGCGGAAGTGATTGATGCCGTGAGCGAGGTGTGGCGTCCGGAAGAGGGGCAGCCGATGATCATCAACCTGCCTGCCACCGTTGAAATGGCGACACCGAATGTGTTCGCCGACCAGATTGAGTGGATCTGCGACAACATTAAGCGCCGTGAACACATCAGCATCAGTGTGCATACCCACAACGATCGAGGTTGCGCCGTGGCCGCGGCCGAGCTGGCGGTGATGGCGGGAGCCGACCGGGTCGAAGGTACCCTGATGGGTAACGGCGAGCGTACCGGCAACATGGACCTGGTGACCATGGCCATGAACCTTTACTCCCAGGGCATTGATCCCACACTGGATCTGTCTGGCATGGCGGAGATCACCGAGGTGGTTGAGGCCTGCACCGAGATTTCCACCCATCCGCGGCACCCTTATGCCGGCGAACTGGTGTTCACCGCCTTCTCCGGCAGTCATCAGGATGCCATCCGGAAGTGTCTGGCCCGCCGCAAGGATGGCGAGATCTGGAATGTCGCTTATCTGCCCATCGACCCGTTCGATGTTGGTCGCCGCTACGAGGAAGTGGTGCGCATCAACAGTCAGTCTGGCAAGGGCGGTGTGGCTTATGTGCTGGAGCGGGATTACAACATCAGCCTGCCGCGCTGGCTGCAGATCGAGTTCAGCAAGGTGGTCCAGAGAGAAGCGGAAACCAACGGCGGAGAGATCGACTCCCTGACCATTCATCGTCTGTTCGAGGATCGTTATCTGAAGGTCCATGCCGACTGGGCGCTGCGGTCCTACGACCTGCATCGGGATGAAGAGGGTGTGCATGCCGAGGTGTCGGTGGGTCGCGATGCGTCGCCGGTTCGTCTGGATGGCCACGGGCTGGGCGCGGTGGAAGCCGTATCGGAGGCGCTGGAGAAGCGCTTTGGTATCTCCATTGCTGTCGAGGCTTACGACGAGTTTGCGTTGGGTGAGGGCACCAATGCCAATGCGCTGGCCTGTATTCGCTTGACCGCAAGCGGCAGGCATTGCAGCGCGGCGGCTCTTGCGGAAGACACGACATCCGCCACCCTGCAGGCTTTGTTTTCGGCGGTAGCCCAGGCCGTGGGTGTTGATATGCCCAAGAAAGAAGTGGAAGTTGAAACGGCGGGCGCCTGATAACCCGGTGCCCTGACGACACAAGCCGGCACGAATGCCGGCTTGTTGGTTTTCCGATGCCCGTGAGGGGCAAAGGACGGAGCGTAGTCCCTCAGACCGGGGTTACGTTTTCCGCCTGCGGGCCCTTGGGGCCCTGTGTTACGGTGAACTGCACCTGCTGGCCTTCGGTCAGGGTGCGGAAACCGCTTGCGTTGATTGCGCTGTAGTGAACAAACACGTCGCTGCCACCGTCCTGAGCGATGAAGCCAAAGCCTTTGGACTCGTTAAACCACTTAACGTGGCCGGTTTTAGTATCGGACATTGATCTTTCCTGTCTTCCTGTAATTTGCCCTCACGGGACCTTCAAAATTCCACATGGAATCGGTGCTGAGAAATCCAGAGAGTACTGAGGAAGGGGCAACGAAGAGCACTTCGGCAGGACGTTGAAACGCATTCACCAAATACCGCTGTATTTTCACAGCAATTTCAGTATAGACCGACTTTATGGGGCGTCAACGAAATTTTGCAGCTTTCATGCAGGTTTTATTGTCGGCAAAAACAATGGCTTGGGGTTTGATTGAACAAAAAATGCCCGCTCCCCGTAAAGCGGGGGCGGGCAGGTGATGAACGCCTTTGTCAGTGGCGGAACTGCTGGCTGATTTCTTCAAGAATGGCGGGATCATCAATGGTGCTTGGCACTGTGTACTCCTCACCATCGGCGATTTGACGGATAACCCGTCTCAGGATCTTGCCGGAACGAGTCTTTGGCAGGCGATCCACTACCAGAGCGCGGCGGAAACAGGCTATGGCGCCAATCTTGTCGCGAACCATCTCCACCAGTTCGTCTTCGAGTTCGTCGTGGTCGATGGTTGCGCCGTCCTTGATCAGAACCAGTCCGATGGGGATCTGTCCTTTCATATCGTCGTGCGCACCGACTACGCAGCACTCGGCGATGGCCGGGTGGGAAGCAACCACTTCTTCCATCTCACCGGTGGAAAGACGGTGGCCGGCCACATTGATCACATCATCGGTACGGCCCATCACGAACACATAGCCGTCATCGTCAATAAAACCACCGTCGCCGGAACTGTAGAATCCCGGAATCGGCTCCAGATAGGTTTTTCGGAACCGCTCGTCATCACCCCAGACCGTCATCATGCAGCCTGGCGGCAGCGGCAGTTTCACCGCAATCTGCCCCTGCTCTCCTGCAGGCATCTGGCCGCCGTTCATATCCACGACCTGGACGTTGTAGCCCGGGGAGGGCACAGTCGCCGATCCGGGTTTAGTGGCCATTAATTCGATACCCACCGGGTTGCAGCAGATGGCCCAGCCGGTTTCGGTCTGCCACCAGTGGTCAAGCACTGGCAGACCGGTATGTTCCTTCAGCCATTCATAGGTGGCCGGATCCAGGCGTTCGCCAGCCAGGAACAGGCGTTTTAGCGAGCTGATGTCATAGCGTGACAACTGATCCGCTTCCGGGTCTTCCTTCCGGACGGCTCGGAATGCGGTGGGCGCGGTAAACAGCATATTCACTTTGTGGTCCTGAACTACCCGCCAGAAGGCACCGGCATCCGGCGTTTTCACCGGCTTACCCTCGTAAAGGATGGTTGTGCAGCCGGCAAACAGGGGGGCGTACACAATGTAGCTATGGCCGACCACCCAGCCAACGTCAGAGGCGGCCCAGTAGACGTCACCGGGTTTCGCGTCGTAGACCAGCTTCATGCTGTAGTTCAGCGCGACCGCGTGACCACCATTGTCGCGCACCACACCCTTAGGCTTACCGGTGGTGCCGGAGGTGTAAAGGATATAGAGGGGGTCGGTTGACTTGACGGGCACAGGGTCGGCCGCCTTGGCCGTTTTCATCAGCTCGTTCCAGTCGTGGTCACGGCCATCCTGAAGATCCGCCTGCACCTGAGGGCGCTGGTAAACAATGCAGGTTTCGGGTTTGTGGCTGGCCTGGTCGATGGCTTTGTTGACCAGAGGCTTGTACTCGATCACCCGGGCAACTTCGATGCCGCAGGAGGCGGTAATGACTGCCTTGGGTTTGGCGTCGTCAATGCGAACCGCAAGTTCGTGGGCTGCAAATCCGCCAAAGACCACCGAATGAATGGCGCCAATCCGCGCGCAGCCCAGCATGGCAATGACAGCTTCTGGAATCATTGGCATGTAAATGATGACCCGGTCGCCCTTGGTGATGCCGCGATCTTTCAGGGCACCAGCAAACCGGGCCACTTCATCGGTCAGTTCGTTGTACGTGTAGGAGCGCTGGGTATCGGTAACCGGAGAATCGTAGATCAGTGCTTTCTGCTCGCCGCGCCCCGCGCGGATGTTGGCATCCAGCGCGACATCGCAGGTGTTCAGGGTGCCGTCGGGAAACCATTGCCCATGGCCATTGTCGGTTGGCTGCCAGATGATTTTCGGCGGCTCAATCCAGTCAATTTTGTCCGCCTGCTCACGCCAGAAGTCGTCCGGTTTGTCGATCGACCGCCGGAACTCCGAGTGGTAGTCCATACATTCCACCTCATCGTGCCTGTTGTTGTTTTAGTATGTTTCCTGACAACTTTAGGCCGTTTGAAATCATGGACTAGTAGACCATTGGCTTAGTCTGGGGGCGCTAGGGGCCAGTTTCTTCTGAAGATTTGACCGAAGTCACCTTCGCGGTCATTTCGCCCCGTGCAACTCGGGCTGAGATGGTGTCGCCCGGATTAACGTTTGAGGCATCCCGAAGAATGTTTCCGTTGTTGTCGCGCACGATGGCATAGCCCCGGCCCAGCGTAGCGAGGGGGCTGACAACATTCAGGGTCTGGGCCGCATGTTCCAGGTTGGCGCGGCTCTGTTTCAGATTTTGCTGAATAACGGAAGCCAATCGCTCGCTCACGCGCTGCAGGGCTTCCTGGCCCTCCGTGAGCTGGCGGCGGGGTGATTGCATGGCCAGTCTCTGGCGCAGGTGGTCATTGCGAACGCTAACGGTCGACAGGCGTTGCTGAATGACCTTCTTCAGCCGCAACTCCAGTTCGTCCATGCGCTGGGCCTTTTCCAGAAGCTCCCTTCTTGGGTCCCGCAACCGCGCTCCCAGATGCCCGAGCTGGGTGCTCAGGCGCTTGAGAGCGAGGCCGATGGCGTTGGATAGCCGGGCTTCACGCTCCCCAAGCTGTCTGAGCCAGTCAGACTGATCCGGTGAGATCTTTTCAGCTGCCGCCGAGGGCGTTGGCGCTCGCAGATCCGCCACGAAATCCGCAATGGTGACATCCACTTCGTGGCCGACAGCGCTGACGGTGGGAATCTGGCAGGCGGCAATGGCGCGGGCTACCGATTCTTCGTTGAAGCACCAGAGATCTTCCAGAGAACCTCCGCCGCGACCGATGATCAGCACGTCGGCAACGCCGTGGCTCTGGGCGGCCTCAATGGCGCGGACAATGTCGGCCGTGGCCGCTTTGCCTTGTACGGCCGTCGGATAAAGCGTGATCGGAATGGCGGGGCAGCGACGGGCAAGAACAGTCAGTATGTCGTGTATTGCGGCGCCAGTGGGTGAGGTGACCACCCCGATGTGTCTCGGCAATGAGGGCAGCGGTTTTTTGCGGGCCTGGTCAAACAGGCCCTCGGCCAACAGCTTGCGTTTGAGTTCCTCGAAGGCTTGTTGCAGGGCACCGAGGCCTGCCGGCTCGATGTGCTCAACGATAATCTGGAAATCACCGCGGTTCTCATAGAGTGTAACCTTGCCGCGGATTCGTACCTGATCTCCCTCCTTTGGCAATGTCCGGATACGCTGGTTCATTCCCCGGAACATGGCGCAGCGAACCTGGCATTTCCGGTCTTTCAGGGAAAAATACCAGTGACCGGATGAAGGGCGTGAAAATCCGGACAGTTCGCCTTCCACCCAAACCTGCATGAAGCTGGATTCCAGCAAGTGTCTGGCCTGGTGGTTCAGTTCACTGACGCTCAGTGCCCGGGGGCGGGTGTCCTGGAGGTGCGGCGTTGCCGGTGCTGATCCGTCGTTATACATACGCAATAGCCGAAAAAGGGGAGGGTAAAAATAGCGAAATTTCAAAAAGATGCAATCGAACCTTAAAAACGGGCCGGTTTACTGTCCCCGAGAGCGCCATTATAATAGATCGATTAAGGATTTTGCTTTGCTGTACCGCCGCGGGTACAGCACGGAAATTCCCAACTTAGCACGATCAAAAGGCGGATCCCAATGCTGCGAATTGCCGAAGAAGCCCTCACATTTGATGACGTTCTGCTGGTTCCCGGATATTCAGAAGTTCTGCCCCACGAGGTCAGCCTGCAGACCCAACTGACCAAGGGTATCACCCTCAATATTCCTCTTCTGTCATCCGCAATGGATACCGTTACTGAGGCGGAGTTGGCTATCGCCATGGCCCAGGAAGGCGGTATCGGCATCATGCACAAGAACATGACCGTTGAGCAACAGGCGGCGGCAGTCCGCAAGGTCAAGAAATTTGAAAGCGGTGTTGTGAAGGATCCGATCACCGTATCGCCAGAGACCACCGTTCGCGAGTTGGTCGATATCACCATGGCGAACAGTATTTCCGGACTTCCGGTGGTGGACGGCCACGACCTGATCGGTATTGTCACTGGCCGCGATATACGGTTCGAAAGCCGCATGGATACGCTGGTTCGGGACATCATGACACCCAAGGACAAACTGGTAACGGTCAAGGAAGGGGCCAGTCTGGATGATGTTAAAGAGCTGCTGCATCGTCACCGGATCGAAAAGGTTCTGGTTGTTAACGACAACTTTGAGCTGCGCGGGCTGATCACCGTCAAGGATATCCAGAAGGCGAAAGACTATCCGCTGGCTTGCAAGGACGATCAGGGTCGTCTGCGGGTAGGTGCTGCCGTCAGTACCGGTGGCGACACCGAAGCGCGAATTACGGCACTGGCCGAGGCCGGCGTTGATGTCATCGTGGTGGATACGGCTCACGGGCATTCCCGTGGCGTTATCGAGCGTGTTCGCTGGATCAAGAAGAATTTCCCGGATGTGCAGGTAATCGGCGGTAACATTGCCACGTCTCACGCAGCCATCGCCCTGGCAGATGCCGGCGCAGATGCTGTAAAGGTGGGAATCGGTCCTGGTTCCATCTGCACCACACGGATTGTTGCCGGTATTGGTGTTCCCCAGATTTCTGCGGTTTCCAACGTCGCCGCAGCTCTTAAAGACCGTGGCGTGCCACTGATTGCCGATGGTGGCATCCGGTTCTCCGGTGATATCGCCAAGGCGATCGCCGCTGGCGCCCACAGCGTTATGATTGGCAGCCTGCTGGCTGGTACGGATGAAGCGCCGGGCGAAGTTGAGCTGTTCCAGGGGCGGAGCTACAAGGCTTATCGGGGCATGGGCTCGATCGGAGCCATGGGGCAGGGTTCCAGCGACCGTTACTTCCAGGATGCCAGCAAAGGCATCGAGAAGCTGGTACCGGAAGGCATCGAAGGTCGCGTTGCCTGCAAGGGGCCGATGCGCAACATCGTGCACCAACTGATTGGTGGTCTTCGAGCCTCCATGGGCTACACCGGTAGTGCCACCATGGAAGAAATGCGCACCAAGCCGGAATTCGTGCGGATCACCAATGCCGGCATGCGCGAGAGCCACGTCCATGACGTAACCATTACCAAAGAAGCGCCAAACTACCGTATCGGTTAATCATTGCCTTACCAGACGCGGCCCCCAGAGGGCCGCGTTGTTTATTCAGCTCCGAGGACTCCATGGCCCAGAACATTCACGACCACCGCATCCTGATTCTCGATTTCGGTTCCCAGTACACCCAGCTGATTGCCCGCCGTGTGCGGGAGATCGGCGTTTACTGTGAGATCAAGGCGTTTGATATCACCGATGAAGAGCTCAATGAGTTCAATCCCAAAGGGATTATTCTTGCGGGTGGTCCGGAGTCGGTTACTCAACTGGGCGGTCCCCGTGCCCCGGAAGGGCTGTTTGATCGCGGCATTCCGATTCTCGGCATCTGCTACGGCATGCAGACCATGGCAGAGCAGCTCGGAGGTCGCGTGGCCAGCTCCGAGAAGCGTGAGTTTGGTTATGCCCAGGTGAAGGTGCGCGCCAAGGGCCCGCTGTTGGCGGATATCACCGATCATCTGACGCCTGCTGGCGAGTCCCTGCTGGACGTTTGGATGAGCCATGGCGACAAGGTTGTGGCGATGCCGGAAGGTTTTGAGCTTCTGGCCTCCACTGAGAGCGCGCCAATTTCTGCGATGCAGGATCTCAGCCGGAATCTGTACGGTGTTCAGTTTCACCCCGAAGTAACCCACACTCTTCAGGGCAAGCGGATACTCGAGCACTTCGTCCTCAATATCTGTAACTGTGAGGCTCTTTGGACACCGGCCAAGATCGTGGATGATGCGGTTCAGCAGATTCGTGAGCAGGTCGGCAGTGACAAGGTGCTGCTTGGCTTGTCAGGTGGCGTCGACTCGTCGGTAACAGCTGCGCTGCTGCATAGGGCAATCGGTGATCAGCTGACCTGCGTGTTCGTGGACAATGGCCTCCTGCGTCTTCACGAGGGCGACCAGGTGATGGACATGTTCGCCAGCAACATGGGCGTGAAAGTGATTCGGGTTGATGCCGAAGACCTGTTCCTGTCTAAGCTCAAGGGCGTCAGTGATCCCGAGCAGAAGCGCAAGATCATCGGAAACACCTTCATTGATGTGTTCGACGACGAGGCTGCCAATATCAAGGACGTGAACTGGCTGGCTCAGGGCACGATCTATCCGGATGTGATCGAATCTGCCGCTTCCAAGACCGGAAAGGCCCATGTGATCAAGTCTCACCACAATGTGGGCGGCCTGCCTGAAACCATGAAAATGAAGCTGGTTGAGCCCTTGCGGGAGTTGTTCAAGGACGAGGTGCGCCGGATCGGTCTGGAGCTCGGCTTGCCGTACGACATGGTATATCGTCACCCGTTCCCGGGGCCGGGCCTGGGTGTTCGCATCCTGGGTGAAGTGAAAAAGGAATACGCCGATATCCTGCGCCGGGCGGATGCCATTTTCCTGGAAGAGCTGCACCGGGCGGATTTTTACCACAAGACCAGCCAGGCTTTTGCAGTATTTCTGCCGGTCAAGTCGGTGGGCGTGGTCGGGGATGCACGCCGCTATGAATACGTGGTGGCACTGCGTGCCGTTGAAACCATCGATTTCATGACCGCCCGTTGGGCGCACCTGCCTTACGATCTCCTTGAGACCGTTTCCAACCGGATCATCAATGAGATTACCGGTGTATCCCGGGTGACCTACGATGTCTCGTCCAAGCCGCCGGCAACCATTGAGTGGGAATAAGCGTCAGATGACTGGGTCCGATGTCTGAGGTGGCAGCGGAAGACGAATACTGGATGAGCCGCGCACTGCAACTGGCAGGTGAGGCGTCAGCAAAAGGCGAAGTGCCTGTTGGTGCTGTGGTGGTTCTGGATGGTAAAGAGATCGGTGCCGGATTCAATGCGCCGATTTCCGGATGCGATCCCACGGCTCACGCGGAAATCCGGGCCCTGCGCGATGCTGCTGCCCGAGTCGGCAATTACCGGCTGCCCGATGCCACGCTTTACGTTACTCTTGAGCCCTGTACTATGTGCGTGGGCGCGATCGTTCATGGCCGCATAAGTCGGCTAGTATATGGCGCAGCCGAGCCCAAGGCCGGAGCGATAGAGTCCGCACGCCGAACGCTTGAAGAGCCCCATCTGAACTGGGACGTGACTGCCGTTGGCGGTGTGCTATCCGATCAGTGCAGCCGGGTGATCAGTGAGTTTTTCAGCCGGCGGCGGGCAGAGATCCGGCGTCTGCGCAAACAGAATTCAGGGAAGGAGTAGTTCTCGCCTATGAAAGTCCTCGTTACCGGCGGAGCCGGGTATATTGGCAGTCATGTGGTTCGCCAGCTGGGCCAGGCCGGTCACGACATCGTGGTGTTCGATAACCTCTCCACAGGCTACCGCTGGGCGGTGACTGCTGGCGAACTAGTGGTTGGAGATCTGGCCGATGAAGCGGCAGTGGAGGATCTGTTTTCCCGTCACCGGTTTGAAGCGGTTCTGCATTTTGCGGCCAATATTGTGGTGCCCGAGTCTGTTGCCAACCCATTGAAGTACTACAGCAACAACACCCGCAATACCCTGAACCTCCTGAAAGCGGTCGAAAAACACGACGTACCGTACATGGTGTTTTCCTCTACTGCGGCCGTCTATGGCATGCCTGAGCAAGCGGTGCTCACCGAGGACCTGCCGCTGGCTCCGATCAACCCCTACGGCGCGTCCAAGATGATGAGCGAGCGGATGATTATGGATCTGGCTGCAGCCTCCAGGCTCAACTACGTGATTCTCCGTTACTTCAATGTTGCGGGTGCCAATCCGGAAGGCTTGCTGGGGCAGGCGACACCTGAAGCGACCCACCTGATAAAGGTGGCCTGCGAGTGCGTGACCGGCCAGCGTGACGGAATGAGTATTTTCGGTACCGACTACGATACCCGGGATGGCACCTGCATTCGCGACTACATCCATGTGGAAGATCTGGCCAAGGCCCACGTGATGGCGCTGGACTATATGGCCAATGGTGGTCACTCGAAGGTCATGAACTGCGGTTATGGTCGCGGCTTTACGGTTCGGGAAGTGATTGATGTGGTCAAGGCGCAATCCGGCGTTGACTTCCCGGTTACCGAAACCGACCGGCGCGCCGGCGATCCGGCAGGGCTGATGGCGGACAACACCTTGATTCGCCAGACCCTGGGCTGGCAGCCAGACTACGACAATCTGGATACCATTGTCGGCACCGCTTTGGCGTGGGAAGCGATCTGGCAGAAGAAAAAAGCCGACGACACCGAATAACCTTTCAGTACTTGTATCGGGATTTAAAGGATGAAAATAACGATTTTTGGAACAGGCTACGTGGGCCTTGTAACTGGTGCGTGCCTGGCGGATGTTGGTCATAACGTTCTTTGTATGGACGTGGACCGGGGCAAGATCGAAAAGCTCAAGAATGGCCAGATTCCCATCTATGAGCCAGGCCTGGACAACATCGTCAAACATACGGTGGAAGCGGGTCGCCTGTCCTTCACAACCGATACAGAAGAAGCGGTTCGCCACGGTACCTTGCAGTTTATTGCCGTGGGTACGCCTCCGGACGAAGATGGCTCTGCGGACCTCCAGTACGTGACCGCGGTTGCGCGCTCCATTGGCGAGCATATGGAGGACTACAAGGTGGTGGTCGACAAGTCGACCGTACCCGTTGGCACCGGCGACAAGGTTCGGGCTGCGGTTCGCGCCCAGCTGGATCGGCGTGGTCTGGAGCTGGATTTCGATGTGGTGTCCAACCCTGAGTTTCTCAAGGAAGGCGCTGCGATAAACGATTTCATGAAGCCTGATCGTATTGTTGTTGGTACCGACAGCGAGAGGGCGGCGGAGCTTCTGCGGGAAGTCTACTACCCGTTTAACCGCAATCATGATCGCATGATTTTTATGGATCTGCGGTCTGCGGAACTCACCAAATACGCGGCCAACTCGATGCTGGCCACCAAGATCAGCTTCATGAACGAAATAGCCAATCTGGCAGAGCGGTTGGGTGCCGATATCGAAGCCGTACGCCGGGGTATTGGTTCCGACCCGCGGATCGGTTACCACTTCATCTATCCGGGGTGTGGCTACGGCGGGTCCTGTTTCCCGAAGGATGTTCAGGCCCTGGCCCGAACCGCCAGTGACTGTGGTTATGAAGCCCGCCTGCTGAATGCTGTGGAAGGGGTGAATTACGCCCAGAAACACGTCCTGTTTGACAAGATCAGTCACTATTTTGGTGGCAAGCTGGAGGGCAAGGTCGTTGCGCTCTGGGGGTTGGCGTTCAAGCCCAATACCGATGATATGCGTGAAGCTTCCTCCCGCACCTTGATGGAAGATCTCTGGAAAGCTGGTGCCAGGGTGCAGGCCTTTGATCCCGAGGCGATGGAAGAAACCCAGCGAATCTATGGTGACCAGGATGGCCTGACTCTTTGCGGCACCAAAGAGCAGGCGCTCAAGGGCGCAGACGTGCTGGCGATTTGCACCGAGTGGAAGGAATTCCGTTCGCCGGACTTTGAATCCATTGCTGCGACCATTCGCGAGCCTGTGGTCTTTGACGGCCGCAATCTCTACGAGCCAGAGATGCTGGAACGTTACGGCCTTATCTACTACGCCATCGGCCGTGGCCGCACGCAGTTCCACTCGGAGTAAATCCAGATAATGGGGAGGGAATCATGAGTGAACCGGCGGTTTTCCGGTTACATGAGCGACTGGAGGCCGACACGATGGGCCTTGGAAGCACCTCGCTGTGTGAAATCCGGTTGATGAACGACAGTACCTGGCCGTGGGTTCTGTTGGTTCCGGCGGTTGCCGGGATCCGGGAGATTTACCAGTTATCGGCGGATCAGCAGCACCAGCTGGTCCGCGAGTCCTCGACTCTCAGTGAAGCGATGATGGAGGTTTTTGGCGGTGACAAGATGAACGTTGCGGCCCTCGGCAACATGGTGCCCCAGCTTCATCTTCATCATATCGTGCGATTCGAGGGCGATCCGGCCTGGCCGGGTCCGATCTGGGGCAAGCAGGCGCCGGTACCTTATACCGATGAGGAACTGGAGCAGGTTCGGCAACGGCTGGCGCCGGTGCTGGCGGAACTGAAATCGGGCGTTTAAAGCTCGCTCAGATTACGGGCGCTTTGCCAGAGTCTGGGAGCCGACCAGAATCATCCTGAGCTCGGTTTTCAGCTTGGCCTTAAGCTCTTCGCGTTCTTTCGACGTCGCGTCCAGTGCCTCGGCGCCCTGGTTGAACACCAGTGTCACCATGGCCTCGGCGACCAGCCTTGCCTCGGAAAGCGGTCTGTTCTGCTCATCGGCGATCCGCCGGAGGTCATCCGCCAGTTCCGTGACAAAATGATCGATCTCGGCCTTCACCGCCGTCCGGAACGGCTTGGATACCCCGGTTCTCTCCCGGAGCATCAGCCGGAACAGGTTCGCGTTGTTGCCCAGATACTCCATGAAGGTTTCCACGGAGGTCGAAATGGCGCTGCCACCGTCCCGGGCAATCCGCTTGCGGGCCTGACGCATCAGTTGCCTGAGCGCTACACCGCCCTCATCCACCAACGCCAGCCCAAGTTCATCAAGCTCCGCAAAGTGCCGGTAGAAGGACGTCGGGGCGATGCCCGCCTCCCGGGCGACTTCCCGCAAGCTCAGGCTCCCAAAGCCCCGATCCGCACTCAGTTGCGAAAGCGCCGCATCCATCAGTGCCCGCCGGGTTTTCAGTTTCTGCTCCGCTCTGGTTGCCAAGGTGAGACTCCATCCCTATGCCGTTAAAAATCAGCATTCTAGCCCTCTAAAACTCGGCAGTCATCCTGCCTTCCAATTTACGCTCCAGGGGCGCCTGATTTTCAGCGTCATTGTGTTTATAATGGGCGGCTTTTCGAGTAAGGTCGCGATCTAATTTTTGCGATCCAGACATGCTGCAAGCAAGCTGGTGGCGATGGCTTTCCGAAACACGCTGTGAATACATCCATGTACGTTCGGCTCCGCCATCCATGGCTCCGCACGGTTTCGGAAAGCCATCGCCACCAGCTTGCCCAGACATCTGTGATAAACGAACACATTAAACGTAACGGGAACCGGTATGCGCAGTCATTATTGCGGTGGGATTAACGAATCCCACATCGATCAGGAAGTCACACTTTGCGGATGGGTCCACCGCCGCCGTGACCACGGTGGGGTTATCTTCCTGGATCTGCGGGATCGGGATGGTATGTCTCAGGTGGTTGTTGATCCTGATACCCCTGAGAGCTTTGCGCTTGCGGAAAAAGTCCGTAGCGAGTTCGTGATCAAGGTAACCGGTCGGGTGCGTCGCCGTCCTGCTGGCACAGAAAACAACAACATGCCGACCGGGCAGGTTGAGCTTCTGGGCAAGGAGCTGAGCATTCTGAACGCCGCAGCGACCCCGCCGTTCCCGCTGGATGAGCATGTCGACGTTGGCGAGGACGTGCGTCTGCGCTACCGGTTTGTAGACCTGCGTCGCCCGGAAATGATCAACCGCCTGCGTTTCCGTTCCCGGGTAACCAGCTACATCCGTAACTATCTGGACAGCAACGGCTTCATGGATGTGGAAACGCCCATCCTGACCCGTGCTACGCCGGAAGGTGCGCGGGATTACCTGGTGCCGAGCCGTACCCATGAGGGTTCTTTTTTCGCACTGCCGCAGTCGCCGCAGCTGTTCAAGCAGCTGCTGATGGTGTCTGGTGTCGACCGTTACTACCAGATTGCCAAGTGTTTCCGGGATGAAGACCTGCGTGCGGATCGTCAGCCGGAGTTTACCCAGGTGGACATTGAGGCCTCTTTTATTGACGAAGAGACCCTGATGAAGTTGAACGAGGACATGATCCGTTCGCTGTTCAAGGATGTTCTGGATGTAGAGCTTCCGTCCTTCCCGCAGATGCCTTATGCCGAGGCCATGCAGCGTTATGGCAGCGACAAGCCGGATCTGCGCATCCCGCTTGAGTTGCTGGATGTGAACGATCTGGTTGAAGGCGTGGACTTCAAGGTATTCGCCGGCCCAGCCAAAGATCCGAAAGGCCGTGTAGCCGCTTTGCGTGTACCGAAAGGTGGCGAGCTGACTCGCAAGCAGATTGACGACTACACCAAGTTTGTAGGCATCTACGGTGCCAAAGGGCTGGCTTACATCAAGGTCAATGACCTCTCCAAGGGCGTAGAAGGCCTGCAATCCCCGATCATCAAGTTCCTGGGTGATGACGTTGCGCTCGCTATCATGGAGCGCGTGGGTGCCGAAGACGGTGACATCGTGTTCTTCGGCGCGGACAAGACCAATGTGGTCAACGAGGCCCTGGGCGCACTGCGCATCAAGATCGGTCACGATCTGGACATGCTGACGTCCGAGTGGGCACCGCTCTGGGTTGTGGATTTCCCGATGTTCGAGGAGACTCCGGACGGCGGCCTCACCGCGATTCACCACCCGTTCACCGCGCCCTCCTGCAGCCCGGAAGAGCTGTCTGCAGACCCGGCCAACGCGCTCTCTCGTGCCTATGATATGGTTTTGAACGGCACCGAATTGGGTGGCGGTTCCATCCGTATTCACGATGAGAAAATGCAGGAAGCGGTGTTCCGGATCCTGGGAATCGGTGAAGAAGAAGCCCGCGCCAAGTTCGGTTTCCTGTTGGATGCCCTTAAGTTCGGCTGCCCGCCCCATGGTGGTCTGGCGTTCGGCCTGGACCGTCTGGTCATGTTGATGACCGGCGCTACGTCCATCCGTGACGTCATCGCATTCCCGAAAACCCAGAGCGCCACCTGCCTGATGACTCAGGCGCCGGGCGAAGTGGACGAGAAGCAGCTGCGTGAGTTGCATATCCGTCTGCGCAAGCCGTCAAAGCCGGTTGAAGGCAACAAGGCGGAAGCCGGCGAGGGCAATCAGTAAGTCAATGATTTAAGAGAGGAGCTGTATGGCGGGTCACAGTAAGTGGGCCAACATCAAGCACCGCAAGGCGGCACAGGATGCCAAGCGGGGCAAGATCTTCACCAAAATCATTCGTGAGCTGACCGTAGCTGCGCGCCAGGGCGGGGGTAATCCTGATGATAACCCCCGCCTGCGCGCGGTCATCGACAAGGCGCTCACCGCCAATATGAAAAAAGACACCATCGAGCGCGCGGTAGAACGTGGCGCCGGTGGTGGCGATGATGACAACTACGAAGAGCTGACCTACGAAGGCTATGGCCCGGGTGGTGTGGCGATATTCGTGGAAGTCATGACAGATAATAAAAACCGGTCTGTTGCCGAGATACGCCACGCGTTCAACAAGATGGGTGGCAACCTCGGGACCGACGGATCGGTAGCCTACCTGTTCACCAAACAGGGCATCATCAGCTACGGTCCGGAGTGGGAAGAGGACAGGCTGGTGGAAGCCGTTCTCAATGCTGGCGCCGAAGACCTCGCAGGCCAGGACGACGGATCCTGGGAAATTGTCACCACACCCGAACAGTTTCTGGACGTCAAGGAATCGCTGGTCAATGCCGGGCTGGTACCGGACAATGCCGAAGTAACCATGGTTCCGTCCACGCGGGTTGAGCTGGACCGGGACGGCGCAGAAACCATCCTGAAGCTCATTGATATGCTCGAAGATCTGGACGATGTTCAGAATGTCTACCACAACGCGGATATTTCCGGCGAGATCATGGAATCGCTTTGACCAGTCAGGGGCATTGATGTGGCGATAATTCTGGGCGTTGATCCGGGGTCACGAATTACCGGTTACGGCGTCATTCGGGCGGATGGTCGCCATATCGAGTACATCGATAGCGGGTGTATCCGGGTGGGGGAAAAGCCGATGGCTGAGCGCCTCCAGACCATCTTCCAGAGCCTTGCCACTCTAATCGGTGAGTATCGGCCGGAAGAATTCGCCATCGAGCAGGTGTTCATGGCCCGGAACCCGGACTCTGCACTGAAACTCGGCCAGGCCCGCGGCGCAGCCATCGTCAGTGCCGCCAACAGCGGGTTGGCGGTTCACGAATACTCGGCGAGGCAGGTCAAACAGGCGGTGGTCGGCAAGGGTGGCGCTGACAAATCCCAGGTTCAGCACATGGTTCAGGTGTTACTCTCGCTCTCACGCAAACCCCAGGCCGACGCGGCCGATGCACTGGCCATTGCCCTGTGCCATGCCCACATGAGCCAGAGTATTCTGCGGGTCGCCAGTGGCGCCGGAAAGGTCCGAAGCGGTCGCGTGCGACAACAATAAACCGCTCCCAGGAGCGACAGGAGATTCAGCTTGATTGGTCGTATCCGAGGTATTCTGGTTGAAAAGTCTCCGGGCCAGGCGCTGGTTGAATGCGCGGGTCTGGGCTACGAAGTCGACATTCCCTACACCACCTTCTTTCATCTGCCGGAAACCGGCGATGAAGTGACCCTCCACACCCATTTTGCCGTCCGGGAAGACGCCCAGAGTCTTTATGGCTTTGCCTCAAGCCTGGACCGGGACCTGTTCCGCCTCCTGATCAAGGTTAACGGGGTTGGCCCGAAACTGGCGGTTGGCATTCTTTCCGGTCTGGACGCCCAGCAGTTTATACGATGCGTCGAAAATCGCGATTCCGCCTCACTGGTCAAGCTGCCTGGTGTTGGCAAAAAAACCGCAGAACGGCTTCTTATTGAAATGGCAGACCGGATAGGGCAACTTGAAGGGCAATTTGTGCCAACGTCGCCGGAGACGACAGGATTGGGGCAAGTGGGCGGACAGGGTCCGGTTGGCGGCCCGGCGGCCACCGAGGAAGCGGAAGCCGCATTGATTGCTCTGGGTTACAAGCCACAGGAGGCCGCAAAGGCCATCAGCAAGGTCGCCGAAGAGGGCATGAGCAGCGAAACCCTCATCAGACTGGCCCTACGAAACATGATACCGGCCTGATCGCGAAAACCTGTCGTGAACCTGTAGAGAGCGTAACGTGACACCTGCAAACCCCTTTGTACAATTGGGGCTGCGCTGGAATAGCGGGCAAACGTGAGGCACGATGTTGATTCCCACACTATGGGTGATGCCATGATCGAATCCGACCGGTTGATCTCGGCCCGGGCCGGTGAATACGAGGAAGTACAGGACAGGGCCATTCGCCCGACCCTGCTGGCTGAATACGTTGGCCAGCCCACGGTCCGTGAACAGATGGATATTTTCATATCCGCCGCCCGTGGCCGCCAGGAAGCCCTGGACCACGTACTGATTTTTGGGCCCCCTGGTCTGGGTAAGACCACGCTGGCCAATATCATCGCCAACGAAATGGGCGTGTCCATCAAGACAACCTCTGGTCCGGTGCTCGAAAAAGCCGGTGACCTGGCGGCCATGCTGACCAACCTTGAAGAAGGTGACGTTCTCTTCATCGATGAGATCCACCGTCTTAGCGCCGCCGTCGAAGAAGTCCTTTATCCGGCGATGGAAGATTACCAGCTCGATATCATGATTGGTGAGGGCCCGGCTGCCCGATCCATCAAGCTGGATCTGCCTCCGTTCACCCTTGTCGGGGCTACGACCCGGGCTGGCTTGCTGACGTCGCCGCTGCGCGACCGCTTCGGCATCGTCCAACGGCTGGAGTTCTACAACACAGAAGATCTCACCAGCATCATTCTGCGCTCCGCGCGTCTGTCGTCGGTAGCCGTTGATGAAGCAGGCGCGTTTGAAATTGCGCGACGGTCCCGGGGAACTCCGCGTATCGCCAACCGTCTGTTGCGTCGAGTCCGCGATTTTGCGGAGGTTCGCTCCGACGGTCGCATTACTTCTGACATTGCCGATCAGGCCCTGAACATGCTTAAAGTGGATAATCAGGGCTTCGACCACATGGACCGCCGGCTGCTGTTGGCCATGATTGAAAAGTTCGATGGTGGCCCGGTAGGTGTCGAGAGCCTTGCTGCAGCTATCAGCGAGGAGCGCGGCACCATTGAGGATGTGCTTGAACCTTTCCTGATCCAGCAGGGCTACATGGTCCGGACGCCGAGGGGCAGGATGGTAACCTCCAACGCCTATCAGCATTTTGGTGTCATTCCGCCGAAGTCGGGCAGGGAGGACGATCTTTTTGGTTGAGCAGGCGCCAGAGGCAGGATTCGAGCTGCCGATCCGGGTCTACATCGAGGACACCGACGCGGGCGGCATCGTATTTCACGCCAAATATCTCCATTACATGGAACGGGCCCGCACCGAGTGGGTACGAAGCTGTGGGGTAGGTCTCAGGGCGGGTCTGGCAGACAATATCAGTTACGTCGTCCAGCGGCTGGATATTCACTATGCTGTTGCTGCCAAGCTTGATGACGAGTTGCTTGTCACCGCCGAACCGGTGGCTTTCGGCCGGGTATGGATGGACTTTCGGCAGCGGGTCCTGCGGGCCACCGACCGCAAGCTTTTGAGTGACAGTAATGTCCGGGTCGCCTGCGTTGCGCTGGATACCGGACGCCCGCGGCGTTTGCCCGAAAACATGCAGGAATTGCTGGCCAAGAATGTCCAGCCTAATGAAACGATAAACAGAACGAGCCAGGAGTAAGAAGTGGATTCAGAACTTTCAGTCTGGTACCTCATTGCGAATGCCGGTGTCTTGGTACAGCTGGTCATGCTTTTGCTGGCCCTGGCGTCGATCATGTCCTGGGCACTCATATTCCAGCGCTTGCAGGTATTCCGCAAGGCCAAACGGGCGCAACTGGCGTTTGAAGAGCGTTTCTGGTCCGGTATGGATCTGGGGCAGCTTTATCGGGAGGTGAATGCCGACCCGACGCCGTTTTCCGGCATGGAATCCCTGTTCAGGGCCGGTTTCAAGGAGTTTTCCCGGTTGCGTCAGCAGAGCCGGGACGCCGATGCGGTTATGGAGGGCACCCAGCGGGCGATGCGTGTAGCGTTCTCGCGGGAGCACGAGCGGCTTGAGACAAGCCTGCCGTTTCTGGCTACGGTGGGCTCCACCAGCCCGTACATCGGTCTGTTTGGTACTGTATGGGGCATCATGAATTCTTTCCGCGGCCTTGCTCAGGTTCAGCAGGCAACGCTGGCCACGGTAGCGCCCGGTATTTCCGAGGCCCTGATTGCGACTGCCATGGGCCTGTTTGCCGCAATACCGGCGGTTATCGCCTACAACCGTTTCTCGGCCATGTCCGATGCCCTGTTGAAAAACTATGAAACCTTCGCCGATGAATTTTCCAGCATTCTTCATCGCCGGGTGCACCAGAGCGAAAAGGGCGCCGCATGATGGCACCGAAATTCATGGGAGTAGATCAGCTTAGGAGCGCTGCTTTATGAAAGGCATGGGAATGATGCCGGAAAACAAGCGCAAACCAATGTCGGAGATCAACGTGGTTCCGTACATTGACGTAATGCTGGTGCTCCTGATCATTTTCATGGTCACCGCGCCGATGCTGACCCAGGGGGTCAAGGTGGATCTGCCTCAGACAACCTCGGACCCGATCCAGGCAGATAAGGATGTTGAGTCCATCATTGTTTCCGTGGATGCAAACGGTGCCTATTACGTCGAAATCGGTGATGAGGGCAGCGACCCCATGACACTGGGGGATTTACGGGAACAGATCTCCAAGATTCTTTCGCAGCGCGCTTCAAGTGAGATTCTGGTTCGCGGTGATGAAAACGTTCCCTATGGCACCGTTGTCAGATTGATGGCGGAATTACAGGGTGCCGGGGCGAGCAGTATCGGCCTGATCACCGAATCACCTCGGGACGACAACTGACAGTGGTGCGGGCAGGAGTGTTGTGAGAGATCACGAGCGGGACGTAACCACAACCGGCATGGCACCGTGGAAATCACCGGTGGCGCTCTCGGTCACGCTGCATGCGTTGATTCTGGGTATCGCGCTGGCGGGTTGGTCGTGGACCAGTACCGACCACGAGCCGCCACCCCGAAGCATATCGGCACGTTTGATTACCCAACAGGAGCCGGAGCCCAGCCCGGTTGTTGAACCAGACGATCAACAGAAGCGCGACGAGGAGCGTCGGGCCGAGGAACAGCGACGTCGGGAAGAGGCTGAGCGGCAGAGGCAAGAGGAAAAAGCCCGTCGTATCGCCGAGCAGAAGCGCCAGGAAGAGCAGAAGCGACTGCAGCAGCAGAAGGAGCAGGAACGCCAGGAAGCCGAGGCGAGGGAACGGGAAGCCCGGAAAGCGCGTGAAGAGGAAGCGGCGCGGAAAAAGGCAGAGGCGGAAGCCAAGGAACGGGCGCGACAGAAAGCCGAGGAAGAGAAGCGTCGTCAGGAAGAGGCCCAGCGAAAAGCGGAAGAAGAGAAGCGGCGGCTGGAAGAGCAACGGAAACGCGAAGAGGCTGAGCGCAAGCGCCAGGAAGAACTGGCACGCCAGGAAGCCGAGCGCAAACGTCTTGAGGCGGAGCGCAAGCTTCGCGAACAGCAGTTGGAGGCCCAGGCGCAGGCGGCCCAAAGAGCTCGGGAAGAAGAGGCGCGTCGCCAGCAGGAGGCGGCTGCCGCAAAAGCCCGGGAAGCCCAGATGTTGTCGGAGAGCGAGAAGTACCAGGCATTGATCCGGGAGCGATTGAGTCAGGCGTGGTATCCGCCATCCTCGGCAACGGAAGATATGACCGCGCGGCTGCAGATTACCCTGTTGCCAACCGGCGAGCTCGCCGGGGTGCGTCTGGTCAGTAGCAGTGGTAACACTGCGTTTGATAATTCCGCTCTGGGAGCCGTGCGCTCGCTGAGCCGTTACCCGATACCGAATGATCGGGATACCTTTGAACGGTATTTCCGACAGTTTACGATTGAATTCAACCCACGTCGGTTGAGATAAGGATGCGGATAACACCATGACACATCGGATTTGGCACAAACCGTCCAGAATGCTACTTGTCGCCTTCGCCCTGATCTTTGCCGCAGTTTCAGGAGCCCGTGCCGAGCTGTTGATCCGGATTACCGAGGGGGCGGATTCCGCCATTCCCGTGGCAGTGGTGCCCTTCGCCGAATCCGGGCAGATGCCCGCTGGAGACAAGGTTGGCAGCATTGTCCAGGCCGATCTGACCATGACGGGCGAGTTCCGTACTCTGCCTCCAGAAAAGATGCTGAGCCTGCCGTCCCGGCGGGAAGAAGTGTATTTCCGGGATTGGCGTCTGCTCGGTCAGCGCTATGTACTGGTCGGCTCGCTCACCCGAAGCGGCGACCGTGTGGAGGCGCGGTATGAACTGTTCGATGTGAACCGCGAGGAGCGGATTCTCGGGGAGACGGCGGCGGCGCCTGCTTCCAACACACGTTCTCTGGCCCATTACATCGCCGACAAAGTGTATGAGGCGATCACCGGTGTACCCGGTGCCTTTTCCACAAAGCTTGCTTACGTGACGCTGGATACCGCTAACGGCAAGCCCCGGTACCGGCTGCAGGTGAGCGATGTTGATGGAAAACGTGCCCGTATACGCCTTGAAAGCCAGGAGCCCATTCTGTCCCCCGCCTGGTCCCCGGACGGTAAAAAATTGGCTTATGTCTCTTTTGAAACCGGAAAGCCGGTAATCTTCGTGCATGAACTTGCAACCGGCCAGCGCACCAAGGTGGCTGATTTTCCGGGCCTGAATTCGGCCCCAGCCTGGTCCGACGACGGCAGGTCTCTGCTGATGACCCTTTCGAAGGACGGTAACGCCGAAATCTACCGGATGAATCTCGATAGTCGGCAACTGACCAAGTTGACCAACCACTGGGCCATTGATACCGAACCGAGCTACGACGCCAGTGGCAAGGGTATTTTCTTCACTTCGGATCGCTCAGGCGGGCCCCAGATTTACCATATGGAAACACCGGGTGCTGAGCCCCGTCGTATCACCTTTGGCAGCCGCTACAATGCCCGGCCCAGGCCCGATAACGAAGGCAAATACGTCTATTACGTGCACCAGCGGGATCGGGCGTTCCACATCGCCCGTACCGAACTGAAAACCGGAGAGGAAACGATCCTCACCCGTACGGAATCTGATGAGTCTCCCAGCGTTGCACCCAACGGCAGGATGCTGATCTATGCCACGCGGCAGAATGGAAGTAACGTGCTCACGGTTATATCCGCGGATGGCGGGGCAGCCTACAGCTTGCCGGCATCCGAAGGCGATGTCCGTGAGCCGGCCTGGGGACCTTTAGTTCGCTGATCGCCGGGCTTTATCGGCGTTGGCAATTTTCAAACTGATCACATGACCTAACTGAAAGGAAGAAACTATGAATTTCTCGGCTCAATCAAAAGCATTCGCACTGTTGTTGTCCGTTGGCCTGGTAGCTGGCTGTAGCTCCACCGGTGGCACCTCTGAGGAAGGCGGTGAGTACGGTTCCGATGTCGCTGCTGTTGATCAGGAAGGTGGTTCCACGGTTTATGGTGGTGATGACCAGGGTGGTGTTTCCTCTTCAGCCATGACCGAGGAAGAGCGAATGGCCGCCCGTGAACAGGCTGAGCAGCAGGCGCTTCGCGAAATTACTGTGTTTTACTTTGATTTCGACACTGCTGAAATCAAACAGGAAGCCCGTGACGTGCTGGTAGCCCATGCCCGCTTCCTCGCCAATAACCCGGGTCAAAATGTGCGTATCGAGGGTCACGCCGATGAGCGCGGCACCAAGGAATACAACCTGGCTCTGGGCGAGCGTCGTGCCAACGCGGTACAGCGCTTCCTGATCGTCAATGGCGCTTCACGTGGCCAGCTCGAAACCGTAAGCTATGGTGAAGAGAAGCCGGCAGTGATGGGTTCCAGCGAGAGCGCGTGGGCCCAGAACCGTCGTGTGGAACTCGTATTTGAGTAATCACACAGGAAGGACCATGAGACAATTCCTCATGGCGACAGTGGTTCTCCCGCTTGCCCTTGGGCAGGCGGGGGTTACCCTGGCGCAATCAGCTCAGGACACTCAGCGAAACGCGAATAACAGTCAGGCGACGGCTGAGCTCTTCTACATGATCCAGCAGCTTCAGGGCGAAGTCAGGCGGCTTCAGGGTGAAGTGGAGGAGCAGAGACACCAGATCGAACGCCTGCAGCAGCAGGGGCGCGATCGTTACATTGATCTGGACCAGCGTATTCTGGACCTGTCGGAAAAGATTGCATCGCAGCCGGCGCCGGAAGCCAGCAGTCCTGGTTCGACAGCGTCTGCTCCGGAGGCCAGGGATTATCGTCAGCCGAGCGCTGAAGAGCGAAAGGCCTACGAACAGATTCAGGACCTGATCCGTAACCAGAAGAAATACGATGAGGCCATCAGCCGGATATACGAGTTTATCGATGAGTATCCGGAGGGCGATCTCACGGTAAACGCCTATTACTGGTTGGGTGAGGTATATCTGGTCAAGCCTCAACTCGAGCAGGCAAAACAGGCGTTCACCATTGTTGCCACCCGTTTCGCTGATCACCGCAAGGCACCGGATGCTGTCTACAAGCTGGGCGTGACTCACGATCGTCTGGGGGAAAAAGAGCAGGCACGGCGCAGCATGCAAACGGTGATCGGGGATTACCCGTCCAGCAGCGCTGCGGACCTGGCCCGGAAGTTTCTGGAGTCCCGGAACAGCTGATTGCCGAGTGTGGCAAAAATGTTGAGAAACCTGAGAAAAAGGGGTTGATCAACGGCCAAAAATCATTACTATATGCGCCTCGTTTGGGTCGTTAGCTCAGTTGGTAGAGCAGTTGGCTTTTAACCAATTGGTCGAAGGTTCGAATCCTTCACGACCCACCAAATACGAAATACCGGGTGGGCTGAGTCATTCGGTATGGATTGGAGCTCAGGCTTCAGTCGCAGTTCAGGGTCGTTAGCTCAGTTGGTAGAGCAGTTGGCTTTTAACCAATTGGTCGAAGGTTCGAATCCTTCACGACCCACCAAATAACAGAAACCTGCGGGTTTTTGTGAAAAAAGAGCCTCCGGGCTCTTTTTTTTTGCGTATACGTTCCTACCTAGGTAAACAGGTGACAGAAAACGAAATCACAACTTTGTGATAGCCCTGTTTCAGAAATATTAAGGCCGGGTTCGAATGCTATAATGCCCCGGTTAACGCAACACAGAGACGCAGTAATGACATACGCCGAAGACCGTATCCTCGTTCAAGAACACCTGGCCCATGCCGCCGAGCCGAAGCCGCTCAGCGAGGACGAAAAGTCCGAACTGGAAGCTCGTATCAAGTCGGCCCTGCGGGAGCAGGATGCGGTGCTCGTAGCTCATTACTATACCGATCCGGATATCCAGCGTCTTGCCGAGGAAACCGGTGGCTGTGTTGCGGATTCCCTCGAAATGGCCCGGTTTGGCAATCAGCACCCAGCTTCGACCATCGTGGTTGCTGGCGTACGTTTCATGGGTGAGACGGCGAAAATACTGAACCCGGAGAAGCGTGTTCTGATGCCAACCCTTGAGGCTACCTGCTCTCTGGACGTGGGTTGTCCTGCCGACGAATTCGCCGAGTTTTGCGATCAGCACCCGGACCGTACGGTTGTGGTCTACGCCAACACATCGGCGGCGGTGAAGGCGAGGGCAGACTGGGTGGTTACTTCAAGCTGTGCCCAGGCAATTGTTGAAGACCTCGACACCCGCGGCGAGAAAATTCTCTGGGCGCCGGACAAGCACCTGGGGCACTACGTTCAGAAAACCACGGGCGCTGATATGCTGCTCTGGGATGGTTCCTGCATCGTCCATGAAGAGTTCAAGTATCGCGGGCTTGAGGATCTCAAGGCCCTGTATCCCGATGCAGCGGTGCTGGTCCACCCGGAATCCCCGGATGCCGTCGTTGAGATGGCGGATGTCGTAGGATCAACCTCGCAGCTGATTCACGCAGTGCAGACGTTACCCAATGAAAAGTTCATTGTTGCCACAGACAACGGCATCTTCTACAAGATGCAGCAGCTTGCTCCGAACAAAACGCTCATTGAAGCGCCTACCGCAGGCAATGGCGCTACCTGTCGGAGCTGCGCCCATTGCCCCTGGATGGCCATGAATGGCCTGCAGAATCTGCTGCACGTACTGGAGCAGGGTGATCAGGAAGTGCTTGTGGACCCTGGCTTGCGGGAAAAAGCGCTGCAGCCGCTTCAGCGTATGCTGGATTTTACCGCCAACATGAATCTCAAGGCGGCAGGTAACGCCTGATCAGCTGTTGGCCCGGGCGTGCAGGCGGCTGGTGATTTCGGCCAGCCGCTCAGTCACAACCTGTCGCTGAGGTGCCCCTGCTGGCAACTTCTCCTGTGCCTGCCGGAGCTGACGCTGGGCAGACTCCAGATCACCCATCAAGACATCGTACTCCGCCCGTGCGCGATGCACGCCGACGATGTTTCTTGCCATACCCTCTGCCTCGGCCAGTTTAAGCCACAGATGTTCCTGCGCCGGGAATTGGCGAGTCAGCTGTTTGAGGTACTCAGCCGCTGCGGCACCATTGCTGTCAGCTATTTCGGTGCGTGCCAGGGTATGGGTGATCGGGTAGTTACCCGGATTTCTTGCCAGCGCGTCTTTCAGTAGAGCCCGCGCATCGTCCATACGATTCTGCGCCAGCCTTACTTCTGCCAGAGTCACCTGGAAGGTGATCCGGCCGGGATTCCTGGCCAGAAGGTCTTCCAGTATATCCACCGCCTTGTCGTACTGCCTGTTCTCAAGATAGGCCACGGACAAGCCGTACCGGATAGCGTCATTCCTCTGAACATCCGTTCTATCCAGGTAGGCTTCGAAGGTTTCCACCGCGACATCGGCTGAGGGTGCGTAGTGCACCTGTAGCCGACTGCGCATCAGGTGATATTCCTGGCCATCACGGATCTTTTCGTCCGGATACTGTTCGGCTCGGCTGCGGGTGTCGGCCACACGGCTCTGGGTCAACGGGTGCGTCGACAGATATTCAGGTAGGCGATTTCCCTGCATCCGGTTCTGCCTCATCATGATTTCGAACATTTCCGGCATGCCGCGGGGATCCATGCCGGCACTGGCCAGAATGTCGAGGCCGACCCGGTCGGCTTCCTGCTCATGGGCCCGGCTATAAGCCAGCATGTTCTGGGCCGCCAGAGCCTGGGTTCCTGCAATGGCCGCAAAACCGATATCCGACTGGGTGACCGCCGACAACACAATGCCGGCAATCATGCCTGCCAGTGTGAGCGGCGCACTGGTTTCCTGCTGTTCCATGCGCCGGGCAAAGTGCCGCTGGCTAAGATGGGCAAGCTCGTGCGCCAGTACCGAGGCAAACTGTTGCTCGGTAGCGGCATTCAGGAACAAACCCCCGTTGACGCCAACAATGCCACCGGGCACGGCGAAGGCGTTGATTGCCGGGCTATCTATCAGCGCCAGGGTCAGGTCCCGATTCTGCAGGGGCGCCGAGGGAACCAGGCGATAGGTGATAGCGCTGAGGTAGTCATAAACCAGGGGGTCGCTTATCCGGGGTGCTGATCGGCGGATAGACACCATGACCTGCTGGCCGATATCCGATTCCTGCTGGCCTGCAATCAGGCCTCCGCCACTGCCACCTATGCTAGGTAGTCTGCTTTCCTGGGCATGGCCCGGTAATGCAGCAAACAACAGTGCCAGAAAGGCGGTTACCGCCAGTCCCGCTAGCGTTCGGGGTCGGGGTTGATTAACAATCATGTAGTGCCGGGTGCCTGTGGTCTGAGTCGCCGGTTTGACAGCGGTTTACGATAAAAAGTTCTGATCCCCTGCTTGAAGAGGATTGTGATGCAATACATTATCACTGTCGGCATAATGCCCGCTTGTTAAATCCGCTTATAATTTTCGCGAGAGTGTATCGCTAGTATGGTTGATCGAACGCTTGACGCCTCCGGGTTGCGCTGCCCGATGCCTTTGCTGAAAACAAAACTGGAGCTTAACAGCATGGCGCCCGGTGAAGAACTCGAGGTGATCGCAACAGACGCGGGTTCCGCACGGGATATTCCGGCCTTTCTGCAACTGTCTGATCACAAGCTAATGAGCAGTTCCGAAACCGCCGGGCAGTACCGGTTTGTGATAAAGTGCGGCGGTTAAGAATTCGGAGCTGTAAATGATCAGGACATTACGCGGTCTCGCGCACAAATACTTCTCGGATGAAGAAGCGGTCATCCTGTTCCTGATACTGGTGACAGGAACCGTTTTTGTTATCTGGTTCGGTGCCATGCTTGCGCCGGCCATTGCCTCGCTCATTGTCGCCTTTATTCTGCAGGGCCTGGTTACCAAGCTCAACAAGCTCGGCGTGCCGGAGACGGTTTCGATCATTGGCGTGTTCCTGGTTTTCCTCGGCGTACTGGTCGGCTTCCTGTTTGGCCTGCTTCCGCTGATCTGGACGCAGCTGAGTAACCTGGCAGGTGAAGCACCGCGTATCATCCGGGAGCTCCAATCCTATCTTGAGCTGCTGCCGGAACAATACCCCCACCTGATCTCTGGAGAGGCTGTCAGCACCGTATACAGTCAGGTTAGCACCGAAGTGGGGCACATGACCCAATGGTTGGTGTCGTTCTCGCTGTCCAGCATTCCGGACCTTGTGGCGCTACTGATTTACATGGTGCTGGTACCGATTCTGGTGTTCTTCTTCCTGAAGGACAGGGCAGTGCTGCTGAATTCCATTGCCCGGCTTTTGCCACCCCAGCGTCCGATGATGCTGCAGATTTGGCACGAGGTGAACCTCCAGTGTGCCAATTACGTGCGCGGCAAGGCGGTTGAGATCCTGATCGTGGGGGGCGCCACCTACATTGCCTTCAAGTTACTGGGCATGCCCTACGCTGCGTTGCTTTCCCTGCTGGTGGGGCTGAGCGTGGTCATTCCCTACATTGGCGCCGCTGTTGTCACCATCCCTGTTGCGGTCATTGCACTGTTCGCCTTCGGCTGGGGCAGCCAGTTTATCTGGGTGATGGTAGTGTACGGTGTTATTCAGGCGCTGGATGGTAACGTCCTGGTTCCGATTCTCTTCTCTGAAGTAAACAATCTGCACCCGGTCGCCATTATCGTTGCAGTATTGTTCTTCGGAGGCATCTGGGGCTTGTGGGGTGTTTTCTTTGCTATTCCGCTGGCAACCATGCTCAAGGCCGTATTTGCCGCCTGGCCGGTGAAGGAGTCTGCGCCGCTGGCCGAAACCAGCGATACCTGACAGGCGCCTAAAGCGCCTGTACGGCCTCCAGAACCTCGTCCGCATGGCCTTTGACCTTCACGCCACGCCATTCCGCCCTCAACACGCCGTCCTTATCAATCAGGAAGGTGCTGCGGTCGACGCCCATGTACTCCTTGCCGTAGAGCTTTTTCAGCTTGATCACGTTAAAGAGGTTGCAGAGGGCTTCGTCCTTGTCTGAAATCAGGTGGAAGGGAAACTCATGCTTGGCCCGGAAGTTCTCGTGGGCTTTCAGGCCGTCCCTGGATACTCCAAGAATAACCGTGTCCAGCTCTTCGAACTGTTTCATCCGATCCCGGAAGTCCTGGCCCTCGGTGGTGCAGCCAGGGGTGTTGTCCTTCGGATAGAAGTAAATTACCACATTCTGACCCTTCAGATTGTCCAGCCTTATGGTCTGATCTCCGGTAGCCGGCGCTTCAAAATCCGGAACGGGTTTGTTTAACTCAACGGATGGCATGACATCTCCTTTAATTCCCTTGTGTCAGTTCGTGCCCAACATTACCATATCGGTTTTATTCGGACGGAGCTTTTATGATTACGGGTAGCCTTGTCGCACTGGTCACGCCCATGCATCCAAACGGTGATATTCACTGGGAGGATCTGGACAAGCTGGTAGACTTTCATATTGAAAACGGCACGCACGGCATTGTGGCTGTGGGCACCACTGGCGAATCCGCAACGCTCGACCCGGAAGAGCATTGCCAGACCATTGGCCACATCATCAAACGCGTTAATGGTCGCATCCCGGTTATTGCGGGCACGGGCGGTAACAGTACCCGTGAGGCCATTGAACTGACGGCCGAAGCCCATAAGCTTGGCGCCGATGCCTGTCTGCTCGTTGTTCCCTACTACAACAAGCCGACCCAGGAAGGCCTGTACCAGCATTTCAAAGCCATCGCCGAAGCCGTCCCCGACATGAACCAGATGCTGTACAACGTGCCCGGCCGGACTGCCTGCGACATGCTGAACGAGACCGTGCTGCGGCTTGCTGATATCCCGAACATCGTGGGTATCAAGGACGCCACGGGCAATATTCCCCGCGGTGCTGAACTGATCGAAGCCTTGAATGGCCGTCTTGCGGTTTACTCCGGTGATGATGCCACCGCGGCTGAGTTGATGCTCGCGGGTGCCAAAGGCAACGTCTCTGTGACTGCCAACGTAGCTCCGAAAGCCATGGCCCAGCTCTGCGAAGCTGCCGTAGCAGGAAACCGCGAAGAGACCGAGCGTCTGAACGAACTGCTCATGCCGCTCAACCGGAAGCTGTTCCTTGAGGCGAACCCGATTCCGGTTAAATGGGCGCTTCACCGAATGGGAATGATCGGGGAGGGCATCCGCCTGCCGCTGACACCGCTCAGCGAAAAGTTCCATAGCGAAGTGGAAGATGCCCTCAAGGCCTCAGGTGTACTCTGAGTTTGCTTAAATCATCCCAGCCCCGGAGTAACCTGATGCAGGTTCTAAAAGGAACCGGTAGTAACCTGATGTTGAAACCCGCTGTTATGGTATCCGGGCTGCTGCTTCTCGCAGCAGCTTCAGGATGCAGCTTCGTTGAAGATCGTTCCGAGCGCTACGTAAATGCGACGGAAGGGAAGCCGCTGGAACTGCCTCCAACCGCCGACGATTCCCGTTTCAGCCAGACCATGCCAATCCGTGATGTCCAGCCGGCCGATGCCAGCAAGATGTACCCGTCCGATATACCGCGTCCGCCGGACATGACCTCGGACATCCTGGATGAAAACTATGTGATTGAAGAGCTCGATGGCCGGCTTTGGCTATTGGTGAACGATGTGCCCGGACGAATCTGGCCCGCGGTGAACAGCTACCTGTCGGACCGTGGCCTGGGCGTTGGTTTTGACAGCCCCCAGCTCGGCCTCCTGCAGACTGAGCTTGCCAACTTCAGCAAGCGCGCCAGGGAACTGGTGGAGCTTTCCGATAATCCGTCTGCTGGCGAACAGAAAGTCGTCCTCCAGCTGCGTATGGCTCCCGGCGTTCGTCGTAAGACCACCGAAGTGCAGGTGCGCAAACTGGAAGTGGCGGATCAGCCAGACGAACTGATCCCCTGGAGCGGTGTGTCCGACCCCTCGGAGCAGGCGTTGGAGCTTCAGCGACGCCTGTTGTCAGACCTGGGAGATTTTCTCAGGGCCCGGGAGGAAACCAAGTCCTTTTCCCGAGCAGCATCCGGCATGGTTAGCGATCCGCTTGTTCGCCTGATCTCGGAAAACGATGAGGCGGTCTCGATCCGCATGGAGCTTGATTATGGTCGTTCCTGGGCTGAAGTAAGCCGGGCGCTGACAGACTCGGGCATTCCTGTTGTTGATCTGAACCGCAGTGAGGGTTGGTTCCATGTCGATTTCCGGACCGAAGACGAGCGGGATCCGGGTTGGTTCAGCTGGTTCAGTGATAAAGAGGCGCCGCAGCATACCCACACTGTAAACCTCAGCCAGCAGAGCGACGCCATTGTCATCTCCGCCGACGAGGTTCCGGACTACACTGGCAGCCGCACGACGGCGGATCTGCTCGCGCAACTATTCGATTACCTATACTGATTCAGGAAGAGGCCGCTCAGGGCGGCCGCTTTTCGGAGACCCCCAATGGAAAAACGCGAAGAACTGTACGCCGGCAAGGCTAAATCCGTCTACCGTACCGACGACCCCGAGCGGTTCGTGCTGGTGTTCCGTGACGACACATCCGCCTTCGACGGCGAGAAAAAGGAACAGCTTAATCGCAAGGGCATGGTGAACAACAAGTTCAATGCGTTCATTATGGAAAAACTCGAGGCGGCGGGCGTACCGACCCATTTCGAGGGACTCTTGTCGTCGACCGAATCGCTCGTGAAGAAACTGGACATGATCCCGGTTGAATGCGTGGTCCGCAACGTCTCGGCAGGCAGCCTCTGCCGTCGGCTTGGCGTCGAAGAAGGGCAGGAGCTGAATCCGCCCACGTACGAACTGTTTTTGAAGAACGATGCGCTCCACGATCCCATGGTCAACGAATCCCTGGCCGTCAGCTTTGGTTGGGCCTCAGCCGACGAACTGGAGCAGATGAAAGCCCTGACCTACCGGGTAAATGACGTGCTCAAGGCCCTGTTCGATGACGCCGGCATGCTGCTGGTGGACTACAAGCTGGAGTTTGGTCGCAGCGAAGGCAAGATCGTGCTGGGCGATGAATTCAGCCCGGACGGTTGCCGGATCTGGGACAAGGAAACCCGCAAGAAAATGGATAAGGATCGTTTCCGCCAGGGGCTTGGCGAAGTGATCGAAACTTACGAAGAAGTCGGGCGCCGTCTGGGAATCCAGTTCGACTGATAGAAACAGACAACAAATAGAAGGTGTGTCATGCGTAAACTGATGCTTGCTGTAGGTGGTTCACTGATCCTGGTGGCGCCTCTGTCACAGGCAGATGTGGTTGGTCTGGGTGCCAGCGTAAGTTACTGGGATTCGGATCTTTCCGGTAAGGCTGCCACCAACAATGACGTTGTGGATGTTGAAAACGATCTGAATCTCGACAGCGACTCCAACGCCAATGCTTCGTTGTATCTGGAGCATCCGGTGCCGCTATTGCCTAATGTTCGACTCAATTACACGTTGGTTGAACAAAGTGGCCGTGGCGATGTCGGTCTCGCCGGCTTCGACGGCGTCTCGGGCGAGGTGCAGTCCAATCTGGATCTGGAACAGCTGGATCTGACCCTCTATTACGAAGTTCTGGATAACTGGGTAAATCTCGATCTTGGTCTGACCGCTCGCGATTTTTCCGGCGATCTGATCGTGCAGCAAGCGAATGGGTTGGCATCAAGCGAGACCAGCGTCGACGCAGTTATCCCGATGGGCTATCTGGCAGCACGATTTGATCTGCCGTTGACTGGCCTGTCCGTGGGTGCCGAAGGCAACTTCATCAGCTTCGACGGCGATTCGCTGCACGATTTCAACGCCTACGGTCAGTACGAGATATCGCTGATCCAGTTCCGTGCAGGCTATCGCCAGATGTCCATTGATTACGAGGACGACAGCGACCGCCTGGATGTCGAGATTGGCGGGCCGTTCGTGAGCGCCGGCGTATCCTTCTGAGTCCGGCATTCATTTCAGGGAGAGACACGTGAAGATTCTTGTTACCGGCACGGCCGGCTTTATCGGTTCACACCTGGCTCATCGCCTGCTTGACCGGGGGGATGAAGTCATTGGGGTTGATAACGTCAACGACTACTACGATGTGAACCTGAAGGAAGCGCGGCTGAAACGCCTGACCGACAAAGCCGGTTTTACCGAAGTCCGCCAGGATGTAGCAGATCGGGCCGCCATGGAGGCGCTTTTCGCCGAGCATAAACCGGAGCGGGTGGTGCACCTCGCTGCCCAGGCAGGCGTGCGGTATTCCATTGAGAATCCTCACGCCTATGTGGATGCCAACCTTGTTGGCTTCATGAATATCCTTGAAGGTTGCCGGCATAATAAGGTGAAGCATCTGGTATACGCCTCCAGCAGCTCGGTATACGGCGCCAACGAGACCATGCCTTTCTCGATTCACGACAACGTGGATCACCCTCTGAGCCTCTATGCCGCCTCCAAGAAGGCGAATGAGCTCATGGCCCACACATACAGCCACCTGTATAACCTGCCCACCACTGGCCTCAGATTCTTCACGGTCTATGGTCCCTGGGGCCGGCCGGATATGGCGTTGTTTATCTTCACCAAGAAGATCCTCGCCGGCGAACCCATCGACGTCTTCAACCATGGCCGCCATCGCCGGGATTTCACCTACATCGACGACATCGTGGAGGGCGTGATCCGCACCCTCGACCATGTTGCTGAACCCAACGGCGAGTGGAGCGGCGAGAACCCGGATCCAGGCACCAGCAAGGCGCCATACCGGTTGTATAACATCGGGAGTAACAACCCGGTTGAGCTCTCCCGGTTTATCGAGATTATCGAGGAGCGGGTTGGCAAGAAAGCCGAGAAAAACCTGCTGCCACTGCAGCCCGGGGACGTACCCGCCACCTACGCCAATGTCGATGATCTGATCGAAGACGTCGGCTATAAACCGGCCACGCCCGTAGAGGAGGGCATTGCCAGGTTTGTAGACTGGTATCGGGACTTCTACAAAGTATGAAACAAGGGCCAGCAACTGCTGGCCCTTGTCGTTTCTGATATTCGAAAACGGAGCGTTCGAGATGATAGCCGTTGTCAAAAGATGGTCCTTGCTAGTCGGGCTTATTGCTGTCGATGGCTGTACCGGTCTTCCCGAGGACATTGAGCCGGTCACCGGTTTCGAGAGTGACCGGGCACAACAGGGACTATCTCTGGTTCCTCTCACGTACGCCGGAAGTCAGCGAAAAGGCGATAGAGTCACTCAAGGATCGGGCCAGGGCAGAAGGGTTTGATTTGGAGGAGCTGATAGTCGTCGAACAGGAAAAGCACCGTTCGCAGCGGTGAGAGTGTCTGAGAGGTTATTTCGGGCACAAAAAAAGCCAGTTCTTACGAGGCACGTAAGCAACTGACTTTCTTGCAGAATTGGTAGGACCACCCAGATTCGAACTGGGGACCTCTACCATGTCAAGGTAGCGCTCTAACCAACTGAGCTATGGTCCTGTGTCCTGCAACGGGGACGAAATATACTGATTCAGCCGATGCCGGTCAACCTCTTTTATGCGGTTTTCCGATTCCGTAGTTTCTCTTTGATCAGTTTGCTCAAAACTGCCCAGCGGTTGACGATCAATGCGGCGAAGATCAGGCCACAGCCGGCCAGTTGAATGCTGGTCATGGTCTCGCCAAACCAACCTGCCGCGAAAAGAGCAACCCACACTGGTTCCAGCACCAGAATCACGACGCCATGGCTGTTTGCCGACAGGCTCTGGGCCAGTGTCTGAAGCAGGAAGCGGCCGGCCGTTCCAATCACGGCACTGGCCACCACCCACCATACCAGCATTGGTGAGAGGTTATTCAGGGTAGGCCGCCAGGGTTCCATAATCATGGATTCGATCAGCGTCAGCATACCTACTGTGAGCAGGGCAATGGCTGTCAGGGGCAGGGCTGGCACTCGATGTTTCTCTACAGTCTTGCCCTGCCGGTTGATCACCGTTCTCTGATTGGCCGCCCGGGTATTGAGATTGAAATACAGGGCGAAGATCGTCGCGGCTATAACAAAGAAGATCTGGCCCGCTTCGGGGCGAAATCCGTTTTCGAGGGATAGAAATGCAAGCCCGGCAACGGCAATAGGAATGGCCAGCCAGGTACTCGGAGGCTGGGCCTCCTTGAACACCAAACGGGCGATGATGGGAACAATGACAACCCCCAGACTGGTCAGAAAAGCTCCTTCGCCCAGACTGGTAATATGAACCAGTCCCATCACCCAGCAGGTCATGGCCGTGCCAAACACAAGGCCGACCCCCACGCTTCTGCGGAGTTGATCCAGGCTCAGCTTCATCAGCGCGCGCCGGGCGAAAAAAGCCAGGACCGTGCCAGCAATCAGAAACCTGGCGGCCATGAACATCAGCGGGGGCATCAGCAGCACGGCTTCTTTGGAGAACATCCAGCTGATGGCAGCGAACAGGGTGACAATAACCAGAAGAAGATCAGATTTGTGAGTGTCAGACATCGGTTATGGCTTGCCGGCAATGAGTGAATCAAACGGGGAAAGCGAACCAATGTATAGTTTGCGAACTAAAAAGGAAAGATGGGTAGAATTACCGAGGCGGGATAAGGCTCTTCCCTGAGCCTTTGGTTTGATCTGTCCAGGAGCAGTCAGTTGTTCAGGGTGGTGTAAACCAGACTGGACATATCCGTCTGGTCCGAACCCGGCACTTCGATGTATCGGTCACCGGAACCCCACCACTGCCACCATGCACGCTTGTTATAGGTGCGGCTGGCGAAATCAACCTGCAGGCCGCCAAGGGTGGTGTTGTTGACCACCGGCACGGAGATGTTGCCTGTCTCGGAACCGAGCACACCGCTGTGGGTGACACCCTCGTTCATCAGTACCGGGTAGTGATTGAAGTACAGAGCACTTGGGCCATTCTGGCTGGTTACCTTCCCCGCGAGGCTGATACTTGAGGAGCAGGAATCAATTCCGGATGCGGAGGTTGCACCGCAGGCAGAATGGGTGGGGACCACGCCATCGTCGGTACCAGCAATGAACGGCTTGGTGATTCCGCCGTAGGACGATCCACCGGCCACAAAGCGCAACCTGGGGATCGAATTCGGGCTCACCGCCAGGTTGCGCGCTGCATTGGTCTGAAGGTCGTTTACCACGCCCAGTTTTCCTGGTTCCGGCTCAATGCCTGTGAACGCTTCGACCGCCGCCCTGAGGGGCCAATTGTACCAGCTGTCGTTGTAGGCAAGGCTCAAGGCCAGGTTGGCCAGTTCTGTGCCCCCGCCTGCGCCGGAGTAGTCGAGGGACGCCAGGATTTTCAGCGGTTGAAGGCCCTCAGACTGAAGCCAGCGAGCCTGGTTTTCCAGCAGATAGCGCGTAACCAGATCACCGGTGGAGTGGGAAACGACAATGCAGTAGTCATTGCACAGCCCTTGCTGACTGATCTGCCGCATCTGTTCATAGGCCTGCTGGGCAATGCCACCCTCAACGCGCCCGTCACTGCCCCAGTCGATGCGGGCCTCCGCACGGGAGAGCCAGAAGGTGCGCCAGTAGTCCTCACCGGCGCTCTTCACTTCCTGAAGGTTGGCGGGAGGGTTGGCCAGGTCTTCCTGTTGGAAGCCGTGCACCAGGATCACATTGTGCCCGGCCAGTTGGGCCTGGGCGGTTCCGGCAAAGAGGCTGCCGGTGATGGCGACCGCCAGGGCGGCCTTACAGGCACTTCCGATCTTTGTTGTTTTCATAGTTGCTCCGTCTTTGCTGAGTTATTGTTGTCACAAGACGTTTCTCCGCCACTCTGTGGCGGTACAGCCCGGCGTCAGCCGGCGCAAAGCTCACGCTCTGCCATCAGAACTTGTCGGCAAGCTGCCTGAGCAGCGCCGCCCGTTGTTCCGATTCGGGGTCCACCGCCGGGGTATCGGTCAGGCTCTCGAGGTCCGGCGGTGTGAATGAGTAGCCCTCGTCGGGGCCGAAAGCGTAGTTGGTTCTGTCACCTGGCCTGGCTGGGAGCTGGCGAATCTGCAGGTTCTTCAGCTGAAGTTGACCGTCCACGGTCTGGTTCGCCAACACTGTGCCGTGGGCCCTGAGGTTGATGGTGTCCGAAGTGCTGTCCAGCCGTTTCTCCACCTGCAGCTGGGCAACCGGACGCTGGCCGACGTAAAGCTGGGCCGAGAGCGCATAAAAGCCGGGATCTTCCGGAGAGAACCGAACGGGGATAATCAGGTTGTTGCCGCTGACCCGGGCATTGCCCAACCCCTCAAAGTCCCCCAGGTAGGGCTCGACGGTCAGCGTTGAGGCGTGGCGAACTGGTTTGCCGTCGAGCCGGGCTTCGACGATCAGGCGGTATTCCCCCGGTGACTCATTGGCGGCCAGAACGCCCTCGAAGTAACCCGGCGAACCGGCTTGCTCCAGTGTGGTGCTGGCGACGGCATCACGGCTTTCGGGTCTCTCCAGGGTTGCGGAAAGAGAGCGGTCAACTACCTGAGGGCTTTGAATGGCCGCAGCAACAAGAATCTGTTCGCCTTCTGTAAACCGGTATTTTTCAAGCGTGACTGTGAATTGCCCGTTACCCTCCAGAGGCAGGCTGACAGGCTCGTAGTGATTGCCACGGTAGGCGCGGGCCTGTTCCGGGCTTAGAGGCACCGACCAGGCTGGATATCGTGTGGCTTCAGCGTACTGATCGGCAACACTGGCCAGCATAAAGCCAAGGGCGTTGTCCGATGGTGGCTCGGGTTGATGCACGGGATCGGGTGACGGCTGGACTGTCTCAATTGGGCTCTGAGAAGAAGCGGACCCGATGTCGCTGGCCGGCTTCGTGAACCAACTGAATCGGGTGTGGTTGTCGGCGGAAAGCAGATACCCCGTGCCAACCACAACGGCAGTTATGATTGTGAAAAGAATAATAGCCTTACCGGGCATGCGGCAGGTCCCTTGATTATTGTTGTAGTTCTAAACATAACGGGCTTTGCGCCGCAGCCCAAAAATCCGGCCCGATCCTGTAACAGAATGTGTCCGCGTTGTGCAGCGGGTCACATTATCGCCACTGACAAATCAGAACATGCCGGACTCACGTATCGCCTCGAAACCGAAATGCAATTTGACCTCATCGCCGACCATTTCACCATCCAGACCATAGGTCATACCCCATTCACTGCGTTTCAGTGTGGTGGAAGCGCTGATCCCCAGCGTGTATTCCTCGTGGCCAAAGGGGTAAACGTCGGATTTGTTCAGGGTTACATCCAATACCACGGGCCGTGTCTGGCCAAGTAGCTCCAGATCTCCCGTTACTTTGCCAGTGTTTTCGCCGGTTGTTTCAAAGTCGGTAACAGTGAAAGTGATCTCGGGGTATTCGTCAGAGTCGAGAAAGTCCTCGTTGCGAACGTGTTCATCACGCTTCTTGTGATTGGTGAACACACTGTCGCTCTGGAATACCAGTTGGCCCGACTTCAGCTCCATGGTTTCCTCGTCGTAAACGAACTGGCCCTCCACTTCTCGGAACATGCCCATGACCGGGGCGTAACCAATGTGCATGATCTCGAAGAACATAGAGAAGTGTTCGTCGTCGACGATGAAATCTTGCGGCTCGGCCGAGGCTGCAGGGCTCAATGCGAGGACCGCAGGCAAGGCAAGGGCAGAACGGGTAATGGTTTTCCGGTTATTGAACATCATGGTGATGTCTCCTTTGATAAAGCCAGTGAATATCCACGAAAAACGACCACACCAGCAGAGCAAGTGCGGTTGCCAGGGTGGTGCTGGCAAACAGCGAATTGATTGGCGGAAGTACCGCCACGAGCAGGGTAACGATCTGCCAAACGCAAATCGTCTTCCGTCGGAAACTGTCTGGCAGTGGCGCATTCAGCCAATCCGCAAAGTGGCCAGCGGCAACGAAAGCGTAGCGAATCAGGCCGAGGGCAAGCACCCAGATGCCTGCCTTTCCCAACGCCAGCACGGCAATACTGAGCCCGAGGATGAACAGGGCATCCATCTCCATATCGAATCTGGCGCCAAAGTCGCTCTCGGAGCCGGTTGCCCTGGCAACTTTTCCGTCCACGCCATCCAGAATGAGTGCCAACAGTGCCATCCAGCCATACAACCAGAGGTTGTCAGTCAGATGTTCTGCAAAGGGAGCCAAGGCGAAGAGGACAATCACGAGGCAACCCCTCAACAGGGTTGCCCGGTTCGCCCAGCCGAAGTCGCGGTTTTCGGGCCAGGCCCGGGAAACCAGGCCGCAGACGCAAAGGTAGAGTGCGACTGTCAGCAGATAGAAAAGAACGGGAGGCCCGGCCAGCCAGCCTGTAGCCAGACATAAGAGGGTTACAAGGACAAAACCCCAGGCGAGGTCCAGCGGGAGGGCGACCCAATGTGAAGCTGAACGGCCGTTAGAATCCATCACTGAACTCCAGCGTATAGGTTTGCAGGCATCAAACACCCCGGGCGCACTGTACACTGACTATAGTTGATATGTATGAGTGTGCTTACGAGCATTGACCGCGTTCAGACCTGATGGTTCAGGCAGGAAAGGCCGTTTCCAATGCCGCGCAAAACAACGCCAGGAAAGGAGCTCCCTTTGCAACGTGATCCAGAGAATTCCAATACAGAGACCGTCGCCCGGGCCTGGTGGGTAACCGGCGCTGGAAAGGGCGAAATTCTGGAAACGCCTCTGGAGCCGGCGGGTGATGGGGAGGCAGGAGAGACTGTCACGGTCCAGGCCCTCTATTCGGGGATAAGTCGGGGCACCGAATCACTGGTCTTTCACGGTCGTGTTCCCAGAAGCGAATACACCGCAATGCGGGCACCCTTCCAGGCCGGTGAATTCCCCTGGCCGGTGAAGTACGGCTATGCCAACGTAGGAAAGGTGATTGAAGGGCCCGTGGAACTGGTCGGTCAAACGGTGTTTTGCCTGTACCCGCACCAGGATTATTATCGGGTGCCGGCGTCGGCCGTCACCCCCTTACCGAAAGACCTGCCCGCCGAGCGAGCGATTCTTGCTGCCAATATGGAAACCGCCGTCAACGGTCTCTGGGATGGATCGCCAGCGGTCGGCGATCGAATCGCGGTGGTTGGTCTTGGAGTGGTTGGTCTGCTTGTCGCCTGGCTGGCCAGTCGCATTCCGGGCACCCGGGTTACCGCTATCGATACAAACCCGGAGAGACAGACCGTTGCCGAACAACTGGGGCTGACCTTTAGTGCCGAACCTACCGCCGACGATCACGACCTTGTGATACATGCCAGCGGCCACCCATCGGGCCTGGAAACGGCTCTGGGGCTGGCGGGGCAGGAGGCGACACTGATTGAAATGAGCTGGTACGGGGATCAGTTGGTCTCCGCACCATTGGGTGCTGCATTTCATCCGCGTCGTCTGACCCTGAAATCCAGTCAGGTCGGGCAGATTGCGCCCTCCCGGGTTCCCAGGTGGGACTATCGCAAGCGCCTGGCGCTGGCGTTGGAACTACTGAGTGAGGATGCCCTGGATGCGCTGATTACCGGTGAGTGCCGGTTCGAGGACCTGCCAAAGTCCATGGCACGGATTCTGATCGATGGCCGGGAAACACTCTGCCATCGCGTTGTTTACTGATAATTCATAATGATCTGCTAAGGAGAGTTTATGTTCGGCTTGACGGTCCGGGACCATATGATGATTGCCCACAGTTTCGATGGAGAGATCTTTGGCCCAGCGCAGAAAGTGCATGGTGCCACTTATGTGGTGGATGTGACCTTCGAGCGTCACCAGTTGGACAAGGACGACCTGATCGTGGATATCGGCCTGGCCTCCGACCTTCTCAAGAATGTTCTCTCAGAGTTCAACATGCAGAACCTCGACGAGCTACCGGAACTGCGAGGCCGGAACACCACTACGGAGTTTATGGCGAAGCTGGTGTTCGACCGGATGGCGGCGGCCATTCATGGGGGCCGATTGGGGGAGACGGGAAAGGGTATTGTCAGCCTGAAAGTTACCCTCTCTGAATCTCACATTGCCTGGGCCAGCTACCATGCCGGAATCTGACGTACCGGGAGTGGTCGAGTTTCTCGTTCCGGGCGACCCGGAACAGAACACCGGCGGTTACCGGTATGTTCGTAAGTTGGTAGAAGCACTTTGCAAAGACGGTTGCACGGCCCGGGTGAGCGGTTTGGCCGGGCAGTTTCCGCGTCCGGACAGTGTCGCCTGCGAAGCGATGGATCAGAAACTCGCGAGTTTGCCCGCTGGCACGTCTGTGGTCCTTGATGGCCTTACCATGGGCGGGCTGCCGGAGATCGTGGAAAAGCATTCCCGACGTTTAACTCTGTTTGGGCTGGTTCATCATCCGCTTGCTGACGAGACCGGCCTCAGCGAGGCAGACAGGCAATGGTTTCTGGAATCCGAAAAGCGGGCCCTCGGCTTCGTGGAAGGCGTTATTACCACCAGTCAACACACGGCCGCCCGCCTTGCGGATTACGAGGTTCTGCCGGAGGCCATTCGAGTAGCTGAGCCGGGTGTGGCCAGGGCTGAAACAACGCGAGTCCGGAGCAAGCCCGCTGAAAGCAGTGGCCCTCACATTCTATGCGTCGCCCATCTGTCCCCGAGAAAGGCCCAACATCAGTTGGTGGAAGCGCTGGGAAAACTGAAGGCTCTACCGTGGCGCTGCACACTGGCCGGGTCTGACAGCCGTGATCCGGGGTACAGCCACCAGGTCCGTCGGGCGGTTGCCGCGGCCGGCCTTGAAGACAGGATTGTCCTGGTCGGTGAAGTGGACGACTCAGGGCTTGCCGATCTCTACACTCAGGCCGACTTTTTTGTCATGCCTTCGCTCTATGAGGGCTACGGCATGGTGATCGACGAGGCGTTGGCGGAAGCACTGCCGATTATTTCCTCCGATGGCGGCGCCCTGGCGCAAACCTCCGCCAGACCGGGCGTGGTGCAGTATTGTGCCGGGGATATCAGGGCTCTCGAGGCCCGACTCAGGAACTGGCTGGTGGATCCGGACCAGCTCGAACATGCGCGCAAACTGGCTGCGAGGGAATCCAGGCGGGTTCGATCATGGGCCGATACCGCCCGGGATTTTTGCGAGGCATTAGCATACTTCAGGGGATTTCCTGCAAACCCGCACCAGCATTCAGAATTCGAGAGCGAATGGCTGGCAGCCCGGGAACCGGCAGATCATCGGGCTCGCTCGATAGAACTGACCGCGGAACTGAACCGGTGGCTGCTCGACCGTTACGATAGCCTGCCGCCTGAAATTCATTGCCCCATGCAGATTGTCGACATTGGCACCGGCCGTGGTTCCAACGCCCTGTTTCTGGTGCCTGCACTTCAGGTACCTCAAGCCTGGCTGGCCCTGGATCAGGACGCGGCGCTGCTGCGCGAGGCCCGGCAACGGGTAAATGTGCTGGATGTACCCTTTGAAACGCGCGCGGTGCAATTGTCACCGGAGAATATTGAGCAGCACCTGCCCCCCGAGGTGTCCCTGATCACGGCGTCAGCACTGATTGATCTTGTTTCCGAGACTTGGTTGAAAGCCCTCAGTCAGGCGGCGTGGCGCAGGAATTCAGCAATACTGATCGCGCTGAGCTACGCAGGGCAATTTGAACTGTCCCCCGGTCATCCCGATGATGAGCTGATTCGAACTCTGGTGAACCAGCATCAGCATGGGGACAAAGGCACCGGTACGGCGCTTGGGCCAGAGGCCCCCATTACGCTGAAGCAGCTGCTTGACGCAGACGGTTACCAGGTGAAATTGGCGGAATCGCCCTGGACCCTGGGCAGCGAGGATCAGGCGTTGGCCCGGATGCTGATGGAGGGATGGACCGAGGCGGCGATCGAGCAATCTCCGGGAGACAGGGACCGCCTTAACCTCTGGCTGGAAACGCGGAACCATCAGTTGTCTGAGGGCAGCCTGAACGTCGTCGTACGGCATCTCGACCTTTTGGCTCTGCCAACCGGGCAGCTGGCTTGAGGGAGGTGCGTCAAAAGCGGGTTCGGTTGGTGGCCCGGTGGTTGATCACGGTTTTGGTCATTGGATTCGTGATTCGCTCTGTCGATACCAGCGCGCTCTGGCAGGAGCTTGTCCGCTTTTCTCCTTTTGTTCTGATACCCGCGCTGGTACTCACCGTAGTGCAGGTGCTGCTCTCTGCCTGGCGTTGGCGCTTCACCTCAAAGAGGCTTGGATTGTCCCTGGACTATGGCGTTGCCGTGCGAGAGTACTATCTGGCGACATTCCTGAACCAGGTTCTGCCCGGTGGCGTCCTTGGTGATGTTAACCGGGCATGGCGCCACGGTGAGGGTGCCGGTAAACGTCTCGCGGCTGTCCACGGGGTCGCCATCGAGCGGCTCTCGGGCCAGTTGGTGCTGGCGTTGGTTGTCGCAGTTTCCATCGCGTGGCTGTTTGGTTCGGGGCAGCTTACTGCCGGCTTTTGGAATGGCTGGGCGTGGCTTGGAGTTGGCATTCTCTTTGTTGCCATAGCCCCATGGCTAGCACGGAAAGCGGGCCTTGCCGATTACCTGCAGCGCCTTCGGCGTGATCTGTATCTGTCGTTGTTGGATTGCTCAGTATTGCCGGTTCAGATCGGTTCTTCACTGGTGGTGTTGTCGAGCTATCTGGGGGTGTTTCTCTGCCTGGCCTGGGGTGCGGGTTACGTTGATACCTGGGCGGAGGCAGGGTTGATTGTCGGCCTGGGCAGTATTCTGCTTCTGAGCATGGTCATACCTCTGACGGTTGCCGGCTGGGGAATCAGGGAGGGCGCCGCAGCGCTGATCTGGCCCATGGCCGGATTGCCAGCGGAGCAGGGGGTAGCGCTCAGTGTGGGGTACGGGGCGCTGGTGCTGGTTTCGAGCTTGCCCGGGGTTGTGTTTTTGTTCACCAGTCGCTAAATCGGCCTATGCCTCTCGGGAGAAATCCAGGGCGAAGAGCATATCGCTTCCAAGGTTGACCAGCTGCGCTCTTGGCCGCAGCGCATCGTCCAGAAAATCGATTTCCGGGAGCGAAAAGGCGGGTCTGCCGCTGCCGATGATCATGGGGGCGACCATTACGTGAAGCCGATCCAGCAAGCCGGCGTTGAGGAATGATGAGACGGTGACGCCGCCACCTTCCACGAACACCTTTTTTAGCCCGAAATCCGACAGTACCTGAAGAATCAGCTTCGGATCGACGGGGGCTTTGGCGTCCGCATCTCCAAGACAGGGGATTTCGCTAACAGCGGATTCAATAGACGGATTCCTGTCTTTGTCATAGCGACCGGCCACCAATCGTAGGGTAGGGGCCGCACCATCGGTAAACAGGTGATGGCTGTCCGGCACGCGGTGATGACGATCAATAACCACGCGTACCGGGTTGCGACCGTTGGTGCGCCGTACGGTCAAACGGGGGTTGTCGGTGGCGGCGGTGCCGGCACCAACGATCACGGCATCGGATACCGCACGGATCCGGTGCAGGTGCGTAATCCCATCGTCGCCGTTGATGAAGCGCGAGCGTCCCGTCACCGTCGCAATTCGCCCATCGAGGCTTTGGCCGAGCTGGCCGATAACTTTGGGGCGACCATCCGCTGGCACCGGCCGACACAGGGGAAGAAACACCGAGAGCAGATCCTTCGCTTCACCCGTGGCCGGTTGCATCAGGTGCCAAGCGCCGTGTCCATTGAGTTTTACTGCTTCTTTGTCGGTTCCCGGCAACGGCAGTGTCACATTGCTGCGGTTTACTGCGCTAAGCACCAACTCCCATGCCGAGTCGATATCCAGTGTTCTTGCCGCCATAAATAGCCTGTTGGTTGTTGCCCAGGAGCTGCGAAGACTCCTTTAGTATAGGCAGATTGTGTGCAAAGCTATATGTACGTTACATTTCCGGATTGATTCACTTCGCAGGGCATTATCGGGACAGGTTTCCCGGTTTGGATGACGAGGTAAGTGGCCATGCAACATGCGCAACCCATGCAGCATTGGGAGCCAGAGAAGCCCGAGGACCACGGGCAACTTGAACTTCCCGGTATTGCCCTGGATAAGAGTGATGAGCTTTTGGCATCGGTGGCCGAGCTGGAAGAAGTACTTGAGAAGGTACAACTGACCGGAGAAGAGGTGGAGCTGCTTCGCCGGTTCCGCAGGACAAGCGCGGAAAACCGGCGAATGATTCTTCAGATCCTGGGCAACTGATACCGCCCCGGATTCCTTACTTGCCTTTCTTGTAGATGTTCTCGTAAACGTAGTTGGTGGCTTCCACAAAGCCATCAATACTGCCGCAATCAAACCGGCGTCCCTTGAACTGGTAAGCCAGTACGCAGCCGTTTTTCGCCTGTTCGAGTAGGGCGTCGGTAATCTGGACTTCACCGTTCTTACCGGCGGGAGTCCGCTCGATAATGTCGAAGATGTCCGGCGTGAGAATATAGCGGCCGATGATTGCCAGATTACTCGGGGCGTCTTCCGGGGCCGGCTTTTCCACCATATCGGTAATCCGGTAAAGCCCGTCCTTCATGGATTCACCGGCAATCACACCGTATTTGTGGGTTTCGTCGGCCGGAACCTCTTCGATCGCAACAATGGAGCAACGGAACTGGTTATACAGTTTCACCATTTGCGCCAGTACGCCGTCTTCACCTTCCGGGCCAATGCAGAAGTCATCGGCCAGCACAACCGCGAAGGGACTATCGCCTACGAGGTTGCGACCGGTGAGAATAGCGTGGCCGAGCCCTTTCATTTCATTTTGCCGGGTAAAAGCGAAACTGTTGTGGTCGATCAGATCACGGATGGAGGTCAGCAGGTCTTCCTTGCCGGAGCCCGCAATCTGGTGTTCAAGCTCGTAGCTGATGTCGAAATGGTCCTCGATAGCCCGCTTACCCCGGCCGGTAACAAAACCAAATTCATGGATACCGGCTTCCGCGGCTTCTTCAACGCCATACTGAACCAGTGGTTTGTTCACCACTGGCAGGATTTCCTTCGGCATCGCCTTGGTGGCCGGGAGAAAGCGAGTGCCGTAGCCGGCAACGGGAAACAGGCATTTTCTGATCATATCATTCGTCCTTTAATGGTCGTTTTCACGCCCTCGAGTCTGCTCAACGCCTCTGCGCAAGCCTATGAACGGTTGTACTTTCACAAAGTGTGCCGAGTTTACCCAAGTTAATACCACAAATGCAGGGGGCTACATGGATTTGTTGCCTACTATGAGCCAAGGCGTGCTTTTGCCGTAACTTATATCAAGGCTTCGTAGTCTTGAAATTGGAGATCTCGTCTAATGTTTAGCTGGAGCGTGGTTCAGATAATGCACCAGATTGGTGCGAAGGTGGTCAGGCATAGGCAAGAGAAACGATGATAGCGCGAAGAACACTGCTAAAGGTGTTGCTCTCTGCGTTCGGTGTGGGTGCTCTGCCTTTATCAGCTTTCGGTTCCGGAATCTCCCGTGCGGCAGGCGGCTCTATGCCGGGGTTCAGCTATGCCTGGCTAAAGGGCCGAGCTCGGGCGCTGGCAGGCGAGGCTCATGTTTCCATCGAAGGCCAGTTGCCTCGAACCCTTAAAAACATTTCCTGGGACGATTACCAGGCCATCGCTTTCCGAGCCGACCAGGCCCTTTGGCGTGGCGATAATACTGCTTTCCAGATTCAGCTGTTTCATCTTGGGCTGTACTTTCAGCAGCCGGTCAGAATTTATGAAGTCGTCGAGGGAGAGGCCAATGAACTGGCCTATCGACAGGAGCTTTTTCGATACAGGGGAGAACAGCCTCTGGGCGATCTGCCCGAGGATCTTGGTTACGCGGGCTTTCGGGTTCACTACCACAACAACTTTGCCCTGGATCTGGCTGCCTTCCTGGGCGCCAGCTATTTCCGGGCAGTGGGCTCGGAGATGCAGTATGGTCTTTCTGCCCGGGGATTGGCGATAGATACCGGCATGAACCGGAAGGAGGAATTCCCTCGTTTCTCGGAGTTCTGGCTGGAGAAGCCGGCACCGGATAGCCAGCTGCTGCGGGTCTGGGCCTTGTTGGATTCACCGAGCACCACCGGTGCCTACGCGTTTGTGCTGGACCCCGGACGGAACATGGTTATGGATGTCGATGTGGCGCTGTACCCGAGAACCGAAATCACCCGGGCCGGCATCGCGCCGCTGACCAGCATGTACCAGGTGGGCGAAAATGACGATCGCATGGGCTACGACTGGCGCCCGGAAATACACGATTCCGACGGCCTGGCCATGCGCAACGGCAACGGTGAATGGTTGTGGCGACCACTGGTGAACCCCGCCAACCTCCGGTTCAACAGTTTCGAGGATAACAATCCCGCAGGCTTTGGCTTGATGCAACGGGACAGGAATTTTGACCACTACCAGGATGACGGTGTGTTCTACGATCGGCGTCCCAGCCTCTGGGTGGAGCCTCGAGGAGATTGGGGACGTGGCAGTGTTGACCTGGTGGAAATTCCCACCGTGGATGAAACCTTCGATAACATCGTTGCTTTCTGGCACCCCGAAGAGCCTCTGTTGCCAGGCAGGGAGTACCTCTACAGTTACCGCTTGCACTGGGGGGAGCAGGCGCCGGTGCGGCCCTATGAGTTGGCCACGGTGCAGGCAACCCGGACCGGGCTGGGCGGTGTAGTGGGCCAGGAGCGCACCTATTTTTCAAGGCGTTTTGCGGTTGATTTTGCTGGCGGTGCCCTGGAGATGCTCAGCAAGGGCGCGGATGTGGAGCCGGTTATCAGTGTGAGCCGCGGAGAGGTTGAAATCACGTCCGCCAGACCATTGTCTGCAATCGACGGTTACCGGGCCATGTTTGACCTGGTGCCGGATGACTCGGTTGAACCCGTCAATATTCGCCTGTACCTCAGGCTGGGCACCGAGGCGCTTACCGAAACCTGGCTTTATCAGTACACCCCGCCACCTGTCGCTGAGCGAAAGCTCTATTGATTGATTGGATCTATTGTAAACAATCAGAGGCTCAATTTAGCCAATATTGTTGACAATATGGCCGCTCAGGCGTAGCTTTTCTCAAAATCAATCAGGTTTTGTTGACAAACTATGTCTGAGTTACTGTCTCCTACCTACACCCGCGCCGATGAGGCCTTCGATTGTCTGCAAACGGCAATCGTGAAAGGCGAGCTGGCCCCGGGCGAAAAGATCGGTGAACTGGAGCTTTGTTCCCGGTTCGATCTCACCCGCGGCCCGCTCCGGGAAGCCCTGGGCCGCCTTGAGTCCCGCGGCCTTCTGGTGCGCCGCCCCCATGCCGGCGTCAAGGTGGTTTCCGTCAGCGCCTCCGAGCTGATGGAGCTCTACCGCATACGTGAAGTCATGGAAGGACTGGCCGCGCGCCAGGCAGCCGAGCGCATGACCGATCAGGAAATCGCCGACCTCCAGGCGACACTCGACACCCACGAACGCATGATCGACGAAGCCCAGGGCCAGGCCTATTACCAGGCCGAAGGCGACTACGACTTCCACCACCGGATCGCCACCGGGAGCCGCAACACCAAACTGGCCCAGATGCTGTTGGGTGATCTTTACTACATGGTGCGCATGTACCGTTACCGGCTAAGCACCTCCACCGGGCGTCCGAAACGGGCACTCGGCGAACACCGGCGAATCGTGGAAGCCATCGCCCAGCGCGACGGCGAGCTGGCGGAGTTCCTGATGAAGCGACATATCAATGCCGCCAGACAAAACATCGAAAAGAAAATCCAGGAAGGCGAAATCACCATCTAACGTAGGTCGGATTAGCCAAAGTCATAATCCGACAACAAGAATCCAAAAGAGAAGAGGCCAACACCATGACCAACAAACTCAGCCCCGGCGCCCGCTTCCGCAAGGCGCTCAAAGACAACCAGCCCCTGCAGATTGTCGGCACCATCAACGCTTATGCCGCCATGATGGCCGACAAAGTGGGCCACCAGGCCATTTACCTGTCTGGCGGCGGTGTCGCCAACGCCTCCTACGGCCTGCCGGATCTGGGCATGACCACCATGAACGATGTGGTCGAGGATGTTCGCCGTATTACCGCAGCTACCGACGTACCGCTGCTGGTCGACATTGATACCGGCTGGGGTGGCGCCTTTAACATCGCCCGTACCATTCGAGAGATGGAACGTGCCGGTGCAGCCGCTGTCCATATTGAGGACCAGGTTGCCCAGAAGCGCTGTGGCCACCGTCCGAACAAGGAAATCGTATCCCAGGAAGAAATGGTCGACCGCATCAAGGCCGCTGTGGATGCCCGTGAAGACAAAGACTTCTTCATCATGGCCCGCACCGACGCCTTCCAGAAAGAGGGCCTCGAAGCTGCCATTGAGCGTGCCAAGGCCTGCATCGAAGCTGGCGCTGACGGCATCTTTGCCGAAGCAGTCACCGAGCTTGAGCACTATAAAGCCTTCTCTGAAGCCCTGGACGTGCCCATCCTGGCCAACATTACCGAATTCGGTGCCACGCCTTTATACAACCGTAAGGAACTGGCTGAAGCCGGCGCAGATATGGTTCTGTATCCGCTCAGCGCCTTCCGAGCGATGAACAAGGCCGCTCTCACTGTTTACCAGAACATCCTGGAAAAGGGCGACCAGAAAGACGTGGTTGACCTGATGCAGACCCGCATGGAGTTGTACGATTTCCTGAACTACCACGATTTCGAGCAGAAGCTGGACCAACTGTTTCAGCAGAGTAAAGGTTAATCCGACAGACACCCCAAACAAGATAACGATGGGAGACAACAATGGCTGAAGCAAAACAACTGAGCGGCGCAGGCCTCCGAGGCCAGGTAGCTGGCGAAACTGCACTTTGTACGGTAGGCAAAAGCGGCGCCGGCCTGACATACCGCGGCTACGACATTGCCGATCTGGCTGAAAAAGCCCAGTTTGAGGAAATCGCCTACCTGCTGCTGCGCGGCAAACTGCCCAACCGCCAGGAACTGGACGCCTACACCAAAAAACTTCAAAGCCTGCGCGGCCTGCCGGCTGCCCTGAAAACCGTGCTTGAGCAGATCCCCAAAGACGCCCATCCGATGGATGTAATGCGTACCGGCTGCTCCATGCTGGGCAACCTGGAAACCGAAGAAGATTTCAGCGAGCAGGACGACAAGATCGACCGCATGCTGGCGGTGTTCCCGTCCATCATTACGTACTGGTACCGCTTCGCCCACGAAGGCGTTCGTATCGAAACTGAAAGTGATGTGGACTCCATCGGCGGCCATTTCCTCGAGCTGCTGCACGGCAAGAAGCCCAGCGAACTGCACGAGCGCGTCATGAACGTGTCGCTGATCCTGTACGCAGAGCACGAATTCAACGCTTCCACCTTCACCGCCCGCGTGTGTGCCTCCACGCTGTCTGATATCCACAGCTGTGTGACCGGCGCCATCGGTTCGCTGCGCGGGCCTCTGCACGGCGGCGCCAACGAGGCGGCCATGGCCCTGATCCAGAAGTTCAAGACGCCGGAAGAGGCCGAAGAAGGCCTGATGGGCATGCTGGAGCGCAAAGAGAAGATCATGGGTTTCGGCCACGCGATCTACAAAGAGTCCGACCCGCGCAACGCCATTATCAAGCAGTGGTCCAAGAAGCTGGCGGACGAAGTGGGCGATACCGTGCTGTATCCGGTCTCCGAGCGTTGTGAAGAAGTCATGTGGCGCGAGAAGAAGCTGTTCTGTAACGCCGACTTCTTCCACGCATCCGCTTATCACTTCATGGGCATTCCGACCGAACTGTTCACCCCGATCTTTGTGATGTCCCGGGTTTCCGGCTGGACCGCCCACGTGAAAGAGCAGCGCGCCAACAACCGCATCATCCGCCCAAGTGCCGATTACACAGGCCCGGCGGATGCCAAGTGGGTACCGATTGAGGAGCGCCCATGAACACCGAATATCGTAAACCGTTACCAGGCACCGACCTGGATTATTTCGACACCCGCCAGGCCGTGGAAGACATCCAGGCCGGCGCGTACGAAAAGCTTCCGTACACCTCCAAGATCCTGGCGGAGCAACTGGTTCGCCGTTGCGATCCGGAGATGCTCACGGACTCTCTCAAGCAGCTGATCGAGCGCAAGCGCGACCTGGACTTTCCCTGGTACCCCGCTCGCGTTGTGTGCCACGACATCCTCGGCCAGACCGCCCTGGTGGACCTGGCCGGCCTGCGTGATGCCATCGCAGAGAAGGGTGGTGATCCTGCGAAGGTCAACCCGGTAGTGCCGACCCAGTTGATCGTGGATCACTCCCTGGCCGTCGAACACGCCGGTTTCGAAAAAGACGCGTTCGAGAAGAACCGCCAGATCGAAGACCGCCGCAACGACGACCGTTTCCACTTCATCAACTGGACCAAGACCGCGTTCATGAACGTAGACGTGATTCCTCCCGGCAATGGCATCATGCACCAGATCAACCTGGAGAAAATGTCCCCGGTGGTTCAGAACCGCGATGGTGTTGCTTTCCCGGATACCTGTGTCGGCACTGACAGCCATACGCCGATGGTTGACGCCCTGGGCGTTATTTCCGTTGGTGTAGGCGGCCTGGAAGCCGAGAGCGTTATGCTTGGCCGGGCTTCCATGATGCGCCTGCCGGATATCGTGGGCGTTGAACTGACGGGCAAGCTGCAGCCTGGCATTACCGGTACCGATATGGTGCTGGCCATCACGGAGTTCCTGCGTAAGGAGCGCGTAGTTGGCGCCTACCTGGAGTTCTTCGGTGAAGGCGCTGACAGCCTTACCGTTGGCGACCGTGCCACCATATCGAATATGACTCCGGAATACGGCGCCACCGCCGCGATGTTCTACATCGACGGCCAGACCATCGATTACCTGAAGCTGACCGGTCGTGAAGACGAGCAGGTCGCTCTGGTAGAGAAGTACGCCAAGGAAACCGGTCTCTGGGCCGACAGCATGAAGAACGCTGAATACGAGCGCGTGCTGAAGTTCGACCTGTCCAAAGTGACCCGTACCCTGGCTGGCCCCTCCAACCCCCATGCGCATCTGCCAACATCCGAATTGGCAGAACGCGGCATCGCCGGTGAATGGGAGCAGGAAGAGGGCAAGATGCCGGATGGCGCGTGTATCATCGCTGCTATCACCAGCTGTACCAACACCAGTAACCCCCGCAACATGGTGGCTGCAGGCCTGATCGCCCGTAACGCCAACAAGCTGGGGCTGACCCGCAAGCCATGGGTGAAGACCTCCCTGGCGCCGGGCTCCAAAACGGTCAAGATGTACCTGGAAGAAGCCAAACTGCTGCCGGAACTTGAGCAACTGGGCTTCGGTGTGGTGGCCTTCGCCTGTACCACCTGCAACGGCATGAGTGGTGCCCTGGACCCGAAAATCCAGCAGGAAATCATCGACCGAGACCTGTATTCCGTGGCGGTGCTCTCCGGTAACCGGAACTTCGACGGCCGGATTCACCCCTATGCCAAGCAGGCGTTCCTGGCCTCACCCCCGCTGGTGGTTGCCTACGCGATCGCGGGCACGATCCGTTTTGATATCGAGAAAGATGCGCTGGGCTACGACCAGGATGGCAATCCTGTCACCCTTAAGGACATCTGGCCGGACGATGCGGAAATCGATGCCATCGTGAAATCCAGCGTCAAGCCGGAGCAGTTCCGCAGCACCTACATCCCGATGTTCGACATCACCCGGGATGCCCAGGCCAACACCAACCCGCTGTATGAGTGGCGTCCGCAGAGCACTTACATCCGTCGCCCGCCGTATTGGGAAGGCGGTATGGTAGGTGAGAAGACCCTCAAGGGCATGCGCCCTCTGGCGGTGTTGCCGGACAACATCACCACCGACCATCTGTCGCCCTCCAACGCGATCCTGATGAATAGCGCAGCCGGTGAATACCTCCACAAGATGGGTGTGCCTGAGGAAGACTTTAACTCCTATGCGACACACCGTGGCGATCACCTGACCGCCCAGCGCGCCACCTTCGCTAACCCGAAACTGTTCAATGAAATGGTCCGGGACGAAAACGGCAATGTGAAGCAGGGTTCCCTGGCGCGGATCGAGCCGGAAGGCAAGGTCACCCGCATGTGGGAAGCCATCGAGACCTACATGGAGCGCAAGCAACCGCTGATCATCATCGCCGGCGCCGACTACGGGCAGGGCTCCTCCCGCGATTGGGCCGCCAAAGGCGTTGCCCTGGCGGGTGTAGAAGCGATTGTCGCCGAAGGCTTTGAGCGGATTCACCGTACCAACCTGATCGGTATGGGCGTGATGCCGCTTCAGTTTGAGGAGGGTACTACCCGCAAGACACTCGGCATCGACGGCACCGAAACCTACGACGTGGAAGGCACCCCGGCGCCCCGCGCGGAGCTTACGCTGGTTATCCATCGGAAGAACGGTAGCACTGAGCGCATTCCGGTTATCTGCCGCCTGGATACTGCTGAAGAAGTGTCCATCTACAGCGCGGGCGGTGTGTTGCAGCGGTTTGCCGAGGACTTCCTGCAATCGGAAGGTGCGGCATGACACACCAGCCACAAATCAAAATCCCCGCCACGTATATGCGTGGCGGCACCAGCAAGGGCGTCTTTTTCCGGCTGAAAGATCTGCCGGAGGCGTGCCAAACCCCGGGCGAAGCCCGGGATAAACTCCTGCTGCGAGTCATCGGCAGCCCGGACCCCTACCAGAAGCAAATCGACGGCATGGGCGGCGCTACCTCCAGCACCAGCAAAACGGTGATCCTGGCCGATCCCACGCAGCCGGATCACGATGTGGACTACCTGTTCGGCCAGGTCTCCATCGACAAGCCGTTTGTGGACTGGAGCGGTAACTGCGGCAACCTTACTGCGGCTGTCGGCGCTTTCGCCATCAACAGCGGTTTTGTTGCCAAAGAGCGGATTCCGGAGAACGGCACGTGCACTGTCCGCATCTGGCAGGCCAATATCCAGAAAACCATCGTTGCCCACGTTCCCATCACCAACGGTGAAGTGCAGGAAACCGGCGATTTCGAGTTGGACGGCGTGACCTTCCCGGCCGCCGAAGTGCAGGTGGAATTCATGGACCCCGCCGATGGCGAAGGCTCCATGTTCCCCACCGGCAACCTGGTGGACGACCTGGAAGTGCCCGGTGTGGGCATCCTGAAAGCCACCATGATCAACGCCGGAATCCCGACCATTTTCGTGAACGCTGAAGACATCGGGTACAAGGGCACCGAGCTGCAGGACGACATCAACTCCGATCCCAAAGCCCTGGCAAGGTTCGAAACCATCCGGGCCCACGGTGCGGTGAAAATGGGGCTGATCCAGAATATCGAGGAAGCGGCCAACCGCCAGCACACGCCGAAAGTCGCCTTCGTGGCGAAGCCTTCGGATTACTTATCCTCAAGCGGCAAGAACATCGGGGCAGGGGACGTAGACGTTCTGGTTCGCGCGCTCTCCATGGGCAAGCTCCATCACGCCATGATGGGCACGGCTGCAGTGGCTATTGCAACCGCTTCGGCGGTTCCTGGAACCCTGGTGAACCTGGCTGCGGGCGGTGGCGACCGAACCCATGTGACCTTCGGGCATCCCTCCGGCACATTGCGCGTTGGCGCGGAAGCGAAGGAAGTGGATGGCCAATGGACCGCAACCAAAGCCATTATGAGCCGCAGTGCGCGGGTTTTGATGGAAGGTTGGGTGCGGGTGCCTGGCGATAGCTTCTGACCGAATCTATAGTGGGGGCAAGGAGGCCCCCTATGTCTGCAACATTTGATCTCAACGAACGTCCCGATTACGACGAAGTTCTGCAACAAATTGCGGACTACGTTCTCACCTATGAAATAACCAGTGAAGAAGCCTGGAGCACCGCCCGCTATTGCCTGATGGACACCCTGGGATGTGGCCTTCTGGCTCTCCGCTTTCCCGAATGTACCAAACACCTCGGCCCAATCGTCGAAGGTACAGTGGTCCCTCATGGTGCCCGTGTGCCCGGAACGCCATTTCGCTTGGACCCGGTGAAGGCCGCCTGGGACATCGGTTGCATCGTTCGCTGGCTTGACTACAACGACACATGGCTGGCGGCTGAATGGGGGCATCCATCGGACAACCTGGGCGCTATCCTGGCTGTTGCAGACCACCTTTCGCAGAAACGGGTTGCTGAGGGCAAAGAACCGTTAACCATGCGAACCGTTCTGGAGGCCATGATCATGGCCCATGAAATCCAGGGTGTTCTGGCCTTGGATAACTCCTTTAATCGTGTCGGCCTGGACCATGTGGTGCTTGTCAAAGTGGCCTCAACGGCGGTGGCTTGCCGGTTAATGGGCGCGGACCGAGAGCAGCTGCTTTCTGCGCTGTCCCATGCCTGGGTAGACGGACAATCCCTGAGGACTTACCGCCATGCCCCCAACGCCGGCTCGCGGAAGTCCTGGGCAGCGGGTGATGCCACGTCACGGGCGGTCCGACTGGCGGATATTGCGATGCGAGGTGAAATGGGGGTTCCGGGAGTGCTGACAGCACCTCAATGGGGTTTTTACGACGTTCTGTTCAGTAAAACCAATAAAGACCAGAAGTTAAAGCCCGAAAATAAGCGCCAGTTCTCGCTCCCCCAGGATTTTGGATCCTACGTAATGGAAAATATTCTGTTCAAGATATCGTTCCCGGCAGAGTTTCATGCTCAAACCGCAGCAGAAGCGGCTGTTATCTTACATTCGGAAGTTAAAGACCGACTGAACGAAATCAATAAGATCGTGATCACCACTCATGAATCTGCGATCCGAATCATTTCCAAGGTCGGGAAGCTTGCAAACGCCGCAGATCGTGATCATTGCCTGCAATATATGGCTGCCGTGCCACTCGCCTTTGGTAGTCTCACCGCGGAGCATTATGAAGACGGCTTCCATCTAGCTAATCCGATAATCGATGAACTTCGGGACAAAATGGAAGTTGTGGAGGACGAGAGGTATACCCGCGAATATCTGGAACCTGACAAACGCTCCATCGCTAATGCCATTCAGGTGTTTTTCAATGATGGTTCGAGCACGGACAATATTGCTGTCGAATATCCGATAGGTCATCGTCGTCGCCGGAAGGAGGGTATGCCGCTTTTGGAAGAAAAGTTCCGCTCCAATCTCGAGACGAGATTTCCGGCTCGGAGGTGTAACACTATCGTCAGTCTATGCAAGGAGCAGGAAAAACTGGAAAGCACACCTGTTCATGAGTTCATGAATTTAATGTTGATTTGACGGTCTTCGGGGCAGATTAGGAAAACCTCTATTTTCGCCCCGGAGCCAGCGGCTTCACATTGCTTGAGGTGCTATAGCGGTCCTCATTGTCCTTTGGGTCTGACGTCATCTGCGAAAGCCTTCTGTCTATACTCTCCAGAGCTTCAGCGATTCTCAAAAGTACCTGAGACGAGTCAGCTTCTGCCTCGTTTTGATGCCGCTTACGCTGCCTAGTCTCCACCATGTCTTTCTTAGGTCGCTGACGGCTTGGTTTTTGATCAGCTAGCTCATCGGTATCGTCCTCACCAAGTAGGTCCTTTCGGATACCTTTCAGGTCGAAAGGATCTATGAACGGCCGATCTTCCGAGTAAGCGCACATCATCATTCCGTCACAGAGTTTATTAATCAGTCGAGGAATGCCATGGCTGAGCTTGTGAATATCACGAACTGTGTCGTCATCAAACAGCTTGTTACCGCCGTGCCCCGAAACAAGTAGTCTGTAATCAATGTATTCAGCCGTTTCCGCAGCTGTCAGCCCCTCCAGGTGAAAGAACAGTTTTACACGCTGGGAGAGCTGCGGGATTGCAGACACTGCAGTCTTTAGCTCTGGCTGTCCCAGAAGTATTACACGCATTGAAGGTCCGCCCATACTCTCCATGCCGGTCAGCATTCGAATGTCTTCAAGGTTTTCTCGGGTAAGGTTCTGGGCTTCATCAATCGTCAGAACTACGGGCGTTCCCGCTGCCGCCATTCGCTCCAGGTACTCTGTGATCTGAAAGAGCATGGCGACCTTGCTGTCATCCTCGACTTTCAAGCCTGCTTTGCGAAGGATTAATCCAAACAGATCTTTCGACTCAAGATTGGTGTAGGAAATATTGAGTAGCTTCAGATCACCCTCGAGGTTTCTGATAGTTTTCTTGAGTAAGGTAGTTTTTCCGGAGCCTATCTCACCGCTAATTACGACAAAACCTTCTGAGCTCCAGATAGCCGAAGACATATAGACATATGCACGGGAGTGCTGCTGACTCATGTAAATAAAATCGTCTTCCGGAGTAATTCGAAAGGGGTGCCTGTGCAGTCCAAAAAATTCAAGATACATGGCTAACGACGTCCTTTGCCCGGCTAAGCCAGGCGCACCATTTGGGAGTTTCGAGTCAGAGATTCGTCAGGATCGTAGGCATTGTAACTTTCACTGACCGTGCCAAATCGGAAGTCCTGTAGGAGCGTTTCCAGGCGACCATAACACTGGTCAAGGTTCGTGTAGTGCCTGAACCTTGAGAACCAACTGGCATTGTTGTATCTCGGTTGGTCAGGATCTATCTCCCAAGGATGCAGGTAAAACATTTGCGGGCGCGTTCCGAAGCCGGATGCGTTACGGAAAAGGTAGCGGAACAATGGATAGGGGAACTGCCTGAAGTAACCTCCGCCTGCAGCGGGAACCGAGAGGCCAAATACCTTGGCCGTGGTCAGTGGGAACTCCCTGATAACGTTGCCACTCTCCGTTTGAATCGAATAGGGCGCTTTTGGCGAATCTGGAATTCCATAGCGATCATGTCGGATCGGAAAGATGCTTGAGTCCCAATTGAAGCCGGCCTCACAGAGAATGTCGAGGGCCCAAAGTGACTCCCTTGTGATCGAGTAACTGGCCGCTCGGTAGCCGTGAACGGGATTACCGGTAATGTCTTCGAGGAGTTTTTTGGACCGGATGGTTTCCTCCCGGAAAATTTCCCGAGATTGATTGTAGATCAGTTGGTGGCTATATCCGTGGGAAGCAATCTCATGGCCGTCGTCAGAAAGTTTTCTGATGAGGTCTGGAAAGCGTTCTGCAACCCAGCCGAGAACAAAAAATGTTGACTTGACGTCATACTGTTTGAACAGTTCTAGCAGCCTTTCGGTATTTTGGACCACTCGACTGGGCAGGCTGTCCCACTGGCTGGGTTTTATTACGTGAGAGAGAGCGGCAACGTGAAAGTAATCTTCCACATCAATACTCATTGCATGAAGCGGTGATCTTGCGTCCGGGCTCGGCATGGGTACTCCTTCCCAACTAACACCAATGGTCTGATTTTCTCCCAGATAGTTGCCGATTACAATCAGTCTTCACTCGGAAACCGTGGGAGGCATAAAACAATGTAAAAGTATGTTACATAAAGATACAATCTGTTGAGATTGCGCCGTGTTCAGCGCAGAATGCCTCCTGAGAGGTCGTGGCTGGTAGCAAAGGGCAGAAGGCTGCCAGAATAATTTGATGTTAGTCTGTCGCTGATTGTCGAGCAGACGACAAGGAAGTTCAGCGTGTCGTATATACGGTTTCGCAAGCATTACATACACATACCGCACTTGGTACTCGGCATTCTGGAGTTCGTGGTCCTTTTTGCCGTTTTCTCTTTGCTGACCCTGATTCTTTCACTTGTAGGGGTCAATCATGCACCCTTCCATACCGACATCTTGTCTGCGTTTCTGTTTGCACTTGTCCTGAGTTGCGGAACGCTGGCTATGGGTGGATACCTGGTTATGGTGCAGGAAAGTATCTCTTCTCTTTTTTTCAGAACTTTGGTTGCCTACTGTTTTGTAGGAGGCATTGGGCTGACCATTCTTTATGTCATTGTTCCCTCTGCGGACCCCGGAAGCTCCAATCTTTTTTGGGCGGTAATGCTGGCTTCGCTCGTCGTTGTTCTCATGAGATTGATCTTCCTCAGGATCGTGGACTCTGAGCAACTGGTTCGCCGGGTGGTGATTTTGGGGGCTGGAGATTTCGCTAGAGGTTTGCTGGCGGAGTACGAACAGAATATGCGGGCGCTGGGAGTCCGGATTGTAGGATGTATTTCCGATAGCCCAGAGCCTACCGTGGCAAAAGAGAAGCTTCTTTCCACGCCTTACGACTTCTATGAGTTTTGCCTTAAGAATCGAATTTCGGAAATAGTCGTCGCGCAGCAAGAACGCCGCAAAGCCGAGGGTGGTTGGCTGCCTGTACCAGATCTAATGGAATGCAAGCTACGCGGAGTTGAAGTAACAAGCGCTCTGGACTTTTATGAGCGGGAATTAAAGAAAGCAAAGCTCGCTATGGTGCACCCATCCTGGATTGTTTTTTCTGAAGGCTTTAAAGCGTCCAGGAGCAGAGCCTTTGCCAAGCGCTTCCTGGACCTCGCTATCAGCCTGACTTTGCTGGTGCTTATGTTGCCGTTCATCGTCCTAACAGCACTGGCGGTCTTTCTGGAGACTGGAAAACCGATTCTGTATAGCCAGAAACGTGTAGGCATGCTTGGCCGCGAGTTCAGGATCTACAAATTCCGTAGTATGCGGCAAGATGCTGAAAAAGACGGCAAAGCTCAGTGGGCTTCTGCCAACGATAGCAGAGTGACCAAAGTTGGCGCTTTTATCCGAAATACTCGCCTGGATGAACTTCCTCAAATCTACAATGTTCTCAAAGGGGAAATGAGCATCGTTGGCCCTCGGCCTGAGCGCCCTGAATTTGTCTCTGAATTGAAAGAGAAAATTCCGTTTTACGACACGAGGCATTACGTAAAGCCTGGATTAATGGGGTGGGCACAACTTAAATACCCCTACGGCGCATCTATTGAGGACGCGAAAGGCAAACTTGAGTACGACTTATACTATTCTAAGAATCATAGCCTGATGATGGATGTCTTGATCATGATACAGACCGTTGAGGTCGTGTTGCTTGGTAAGGGTGTTCGCTAGAAGCTGCTAAGAATAAACTGAATCTGGAGAAAGCTCATGGGAAACGCGCAGTTGTTTAAGGGAGTCCTTCTTGTCGCTTTGGTTTCGTTTTTGGCAGCCTGCTCGGGGCTTCCGTCCACGAAGTCAATGCCTACCGCCACTGAACCGCAATCAGAGCCCTATGAAATAGGTGTAGGAGATACAGTATCGGTTCATGTTTGGCGCAATCCCGAGCTTTCACAAACCATCGTTGTCCGCCCTGATGGAAATATTTCGATGCCATTGACTGGTGATGTCATTGCAGAGGGCAAACGTCCCGAGGAGCTGGCCTCAGAGATACGAGTGGCACTGAGTGAACTGGTGCGAAGCCCGGAAGTTACTGTAATGGTTGTTAATCCCGCCAGCAAGGAGTATCGCAATCGGGTCAGGATTACAGGCCAGGTGGAAGCGCCGCAGTCGGTTGCATTTCAGCCGGGCATGACGGTTCTGGATTTGGTTCTTTTGGCTGGCGGATTGACAGATTTCGCCGCTGATGGTCGGGCGACGCTGAATCGCCAAGTAGATGGCGAGTATAAAACCTTTGGCCTTGATCTCGGCGAACTGATTTCCGAAGGGAATATGGACTTCAATCATGTCCTCCAGCCAGGAGACGTGATCAGTGTTCCCAGAAAACAGATCTTCAGAGGTGAGCTATAAATGGATCTGCAGTTTATCCTCGATACCCTTCGAGCAATAAAGCGAGAGTTGTACCGATACCGAGTTTCGGCCGCTATCGTATTCATGCTTGCTACTGCCGGTGTATTGGGTTGGGGATACGTAACTCCAAAGACTTACACATCAGAGGCTCTGCTTTACGCCGATCAATCAAACATCCTTGAGCCACTTCTTCGCGGGCAGGCCGAAGTTACGCAGATTGATCGGATTAATGAAGCGCGTGAGTTAGTTGAGAGTCGCTCGTTCCTTGAACAGATAGCGCTCGATAGCGAGCTTCTCACCGGGGCAGAGAGCGATCAGCAAAAGAATGTTGCTATATCGAGTCTCCGCAAGCAGATATCTCTTAGGGTGTCCAATCGAAATTTTCTTGAGCTTTCCTATTCGAGCAAGGATCCGAATCAGTCTTTTACCGTTCTGAGTTCCGTACTCGACAGGTTTATTGAGCGAACGATTAACAAAAAGCAGGGGGAAAGTCAGGCGGCCTTTGAATTTATTGATTCACAGGTCAAGTCCTATCAGCGCCAACTCGAAGAGGCTGAACAGAAACTAAAAGTCTTTAAATCGAATAATCAGGATGGTACCGAAGGTAATGTACGTGGCCGTATTGAAAACCTCCGAGCTGAGATAGAAAACCTCAAGCTTCAGATCCAGCAGACCGAATCAGAAGTCAGGCTTACTCAGCAGCAGTTAGCTCAAGAGGAGCCAGTTCGGCGGGTTACCGTTGATCCGGGCCGATCCGCTGCCGAAAGACGGCTGGTGGCATTGAGACAGGAGTTGGATGAGTTGCTCCTGCGTTACCATGAGCGTCATCCCGATGTGGTGAGTATCAAAGGGCAAATTGAAGATCTTGAACAACAGGTGTCAACCCAGAGCGATGATTCACGCGAAGGCAGTGTAACTGAAGTTCTTGAGAATCCTGTCTATGAAAACCTCAAGTTACGTTTGTCCGAAGGCCGCACCGACCTTGAGGTTCAAAAGAATCGTCTGGCCTCTTTGGAACGTTTGCTGGAGGAAGCCTTCGCCCGGGCTGAGCGTGTCGCGGAGAATCAGGCCCAGTTGTCTGAACTGACTCGCGATTACGACGTAACTCGTGATGTATATGAGGACATGCTGCAGCGGCGCGAGCGCGCCAGGCTTTCCATGACTCTGGATGTTCAGGGTGAGGGCGTGAGCTATAAGATTCAGGAACCTGCAACATTCCCAACCCAGTGGGACGGGCTTCAGCTCTACCAGATTGGACTTGCCGGACCATTCCTTGGTAGTGCTTTGGTGCTTGGCCTGATAACAGCACTCGTTATGTTTGACCAACGAATTCGTTCGCCTCGGGAGCTCCATCTGGCGCTTCCCGAGTCGATTCCGGTTATTGGCACGATCCCCCACTATCGGAGTACCTGGAAAGATAGGCTTTTGCGAAAAGACGTCCTGCTACTGCTCAGTGCCCTCGGTGTTTTTATTGCAGCATATCTCGCCATTCTGGTTTTCAGCGTGATGGGTATCAGCCCGGAACGGATAATGTCTAAATTGGCAGAGATATTTGGGGCGGGAGTAGGGAATGGACGATAATAAACTCTACAACGCACTTCTTAAAAGCCAGCAACAGCGCAAAGAGGGCAAGTACGGCGACGGCGAGGCTAATCCAGATGATCAGTTCAGGAAGGAACGGCCATTTGCGGGAGAGCGCCTGCAACCGCCCAACTGGACGCGAGTCGAGACGGAAACCGATGGATATCCACCCTCTGTCTACGACTCGTCTGTTTCATTGGGGCTGATATCAAATCCCCGGCCCTGGACGAAGGTAGAGTTGCGGGCTCGCAAGATCGTATTTCCCGGCATGGCAGATAAAGCGGTTCTGGATGCTTACCGCGAGATTCGCATTCAATTGCGCAACAATGCTAACAACAGACCCAGTTTTACAGTTCTTTATTCCTGTATTGGCAAGTCAGAGTGTCCTGTAAGAACGGCGTTTAACCTGGCGGCTGCGTTTGCTTCGGATTCTGGCACTTCCGCGCTATTGGTTGATTGTGATCCTCACAACAGTGGGTTATCCGAGTTGGTTTCCGTGCCGATGGATGAAGGGGTGACGGACTATATTCTCGATCCCAAGTTGCCGATCAAAAAGATTATCTATCCAAGCGGCGTCGACAGGCTCAGTGTTATTCCGGCAGGGAACCACCCAGCTTCAGCTGTGGAGCTCTTTTCCTCAATAAGGATGCGAGACCTCATCGAAGAATTAGAAGGGCGCTATCCGGATCGTTGCATCATTATCAACTCGCCACCATTCCAGGAGAGTACTGAGGCCAGGATTCTTGAGAGGTTTTCCGATCAGGTCATATTAGGAGTACCTTTCGGTCGTTTAACAGAGGATGAAATTCTGGAGTCCGTGGAATCCTTTGATGCCACCAAATTCTCAGGCTTGGTCTTTCAGGAATGAAACTGTCAACGTTCAGTGGTGGAATCATGGATCGCTTCACCGGAGTTTTGGGGTTTCTTGCTCTGATAACGCCTATTGGTCCGGCCTTTGCTCAGGCCCTTGAGGAAGACTTGGCCCGTTTTGAGGGAGATGCGTCTGTTTTTACCGCGTTGACTCAAAATCGCGCGGATACGGCTGCGGGTACGGACAGTGAGACGGAAGGTCGGCTCGGATTGGAAGGCGGGCTTGCGGGCGAGTGGGTCAGTGGAAGTAACAGTGCATTGCTGGACTATTCAGCCAGAGTCGAGACATCACGGAATTCAGATATAGGTAGTGGCGGAGACAATAGTTCAATAACCGGGTTGTCTCGGTTTGCCCACGCGGACCCCTCCAACCCATTCGAATTCAATGCAGGCCACACCGTACGGACAGTGCGGAACAACACCGGCTTTCTCATCGACCCGACGAATTATGATACTCAGAACATAGTCAACGCCGGGGCGGGTCTGAGGTTGACCCCTGGCGCTTTGACCACTGTCAGGGTCTCGGCAGATGGAGCACGGGCTTATGGCGATTCAGATGAAGGCGATACGGACTCCTACACTGCAAGGGTCAATCTTGAGAGAAGGCTATCCCAGAGGTCCTTTGGACTTGTGAATGGCAGCCGGAGTTGGTCCGATGAAGGTGACACAGAGGTAACGATTGATGCTTACCAGGTTGGGTACCGCACCGCTGATGATTTTGGCACTTTTTCCATTGGCGGCGGTGTCAGTGAGGCCGAGACCGAGCTACCTTCGGGACTCGTCACAGAGAGTGACGGCGTAACTGCTTTCCTGACAAAGGATTGGGTAACGACAGATTGGACGACCTCTTTCTCCTATAATCGCACGCTGTCTGATAGCGCCATCGATCTAGTCTTGAATCCGCAATCACCCGATGACTTTTCAGAGAACGTTCGGCTGACTGAAGTGGTCTTGTCTGATCGGTTTGATTTACGCCACACCCGTCGAACTTTGTGCGATGTTTGTGATTTTTCGGTTCAGGTATCCGGAGAAATCCGAGAGTCCCAGGAAAGCGGCGAGACGACCCACGAGCTCGGCGCCGGATTTGACCTCGGAGTTCAAATGTCGAATCTACAACGCTTGGAGTTTCGTTATCTGTGGCAAGCAGAAACTGAGGAAAATGCCTCAGAAGTGCAGGAACAGGTGCACCGATTCAACTCGCGCTGGGTTCGCCAGCTCGCTGAGTTCACGTCATTTGCAGTGGAATTTAACCAAGCCTATTTGAGAAGTAAGCGCCAGCGGCCTGATGAAGAGGAGTTTGAACTCCGGCTGGTTTTATCTCATGGATTTTCTCTCATTGGCCAGGGCCGTTAGTCAGATATCTGCTGTCAGGAAAGGATTCAATGTTCAAAGACTGCAAGGAAATCAGATTGCCGGCGGATTCTCCACCTTATCTGGTCGTGGTCGTCGACGCCGAAGAAGAGTTTGATTGGAGTGCGGCACCGGATTCTCGAGAGAATTCTGTTTCCGCCATGGAGTACATCGGCAGGGCCCAGGCGATCTTCAGGGAATACGGAATAACTCCTTGCTATGTAATAGATTATCCAGTTGCAAGCCAAAAGGAAGGGTTCGGCCTTCTCAAACAATACTATGACCGCGGTGAGTGTGATATTGGGGCTCAGTTGCATCCCTGGGTGAATCCGCCCTTCAAGGAAGCTCTTACCCGATCCAATATGTATCCCGGAAATCTGCCCAGAGATCTGGAGAAAGAAAAGCTCAGTAATCTCAAGGATCGGATCGCCGAATCTTTCGGCTTTCAGCCCACTATCTACAAGGCTGGGCGTTATGGTTTTGGGGAGAATACCCAGGAAATTCTTGCTGAACTGGGGTTCACTATAGACCTTTCGGTCTGTCCCCCGATGGATGGCAGCGAGGATGGTGGCCCTGACTATTCGCACTTTGGGCCAAATCCTTTCTGGTTTGGAGATCCGGACCGGCCGCTGCTGGAAATTCCCTGTACTGGTGCATTTTTGGGGTGGGCTGCTTCGTTTGGCAGACCTCTGCATAACGTAGCGTGGTCGTTGCGACAATTCCGGTTGCCAGGGGTGCTGGCTCGTCTCGGAGCGGTTGATCGTTTAATGCTTTCTCCCGAGGGGTACTCTTCAAACGAGCATTTAAGGCTAACCAAATCTTTGTTGGGACGCGGCACCCGGGTTTTCACCTGGAGCTTTCACAGTCCCAGTGTCGTTCCAGGCAATACCACTTATGTTCGAAACGAGGCTCAACTGGGGGAGTTTTTGGAGCGTTTCCGGCGCTTCTTTGATTTCTTCTTTAACGAAATGGGTGGCAAAGCGATTTCGCCGACGCAACTGCGTTTGCTGGCGGAGCAGGCTGAATGCTAGCCGAGAATATTTCTGTAGCAGTAAACATGGTCACTTTCTCCCAGGCGAATATCGAGTCACTGGAAGAAAAGTGGCAGAGGTTATATGCGAATTCAGATGCCTGCTTTTTTCTATCATGGCGGTGGATAGGGAACTGGCTAACAACATACAAACCAAATCTGCTCGTCCTTGAAGCAGTGAAGTCAGGTCACTTGATTGGCCTTGGGTTGCTTTCGATGACGGAAGAGCGTCGGCATGGATTCGTGATCTCTAATTGCATGAGGCTTCACCAAACCGGTGAGCCATATGAAGATCAAATCTGGATAGAGTACAACGATTTTCTGATAAAACGGGGCGAGGAACAGGCAGTGAGCAAAGCCTTTCTGGACGCACTCAAACGGAATGAAATCCAATGGGATGAACTCATTGTGAGTGGGATTGACGTTGGTCGAGCCTCCGAATTATCCAGGGCTAGTGGTATGCGTGCTTTGATTCGATGGCAAACGCCTTGTGTGGGTGTCGATCTGGGTAAAGTCCGACGTTCTGCGTCCAGCTACTTGCAAACGCTGTCCTCCAACGCTCGCCATCAGATAAATCGTTCCACTCGCTTGTATTCAGGGTTTGGAAATGTGGCGGTGCACCGCCCATTGAATGTTTTAGAGGCCCTCGAGTGGTTCAATGGATTCGGCGAGCAGCATATTAGAAAGTGGGGGAGGCTGCCGGGACAAAGTGGGTATGCCAACCATGAGTTTGTTCGTTTTCATCATGGTCTGATTCGATCCGGATGGGAAAAAGGTGAGGTGGATATCGCTGTTGTGAAAGCCGGTGAAGAACTACTCGCGGGTTTCTACAACTTCATCCAGGGGAAGCGAGTTTACTTCTATCTGGGAATAACCAGCGAAACCAATGATAACCGCCTGAAACCGGGGCTGGTTGGGCACTCCATGATGATTCAGGATTACATAGAGAGAGGCCAGGATTTCTATGACTTTATGGGTGGTGAAGATCGCTACAAGAAGAGTCTTGGGCGTGAACATGGAAGCATTGTAAAAATGGTGTTGCAGCGTCCACGGCTTACCCTATTTGTCGAAAATGCGCTCCGGTCGGCTCGCAACCTTTTGTCCCGCGGAGTTCAATAATGTCATTAGAGATTCGCGCCTTCAGACTGGCTCAGTGTCCGAGGGAAGAGCTTGACAGCTATCTGAAGGAATCTGGAGAAGCGGGTCCATATCATTACATGGAGTGGTTGGAGGCGGTCGAAAAGGCCTATCAACACGAGGGCAGGGTTATCGTCGCCTATCGAAACAACGAAGTTTGTGGAGTATTGCCTCTCGTGAGGATCAAGCCTCCCTTCCTTGCTCCTCAATTGATTTCTCTGCCCTTTTGCGATTACGGCGGCCCTGTTGCGGACGATAACAGGATTCGGGAGCAACTTCTCTCGACCGCAAAAGATTTGAAAACCAGAGAAGGCATGAACTCCGTCGAGATTCGTGTCAGAGACCCGGCCGTAGAATCAGACAACTGGATCACTGGCGAGAAGGTTCGCATGATTCTCTCTCTGCCGGGCAGCAGTCAGGCTTTGTTTACGAGTTTCAAACCAAAACTTCGAAGCCAAATTCGCAAGGCTGAAAAGAACGGACTTGTTTGCAGTGTTGGAATGGAAGAGGAGCTTCTCAGGCGATTCTATAGCGTCTTTTGCGACAATATGAGGCGGTTGGGTTCGCCGGTTCACAGTTTGTCTTTTTTCCAGGCATTGAGAGAAGCCTATGGCCCGAGGATGGTGGTCGCTGTTGTCGATCTGGATGGCTTGCCTGTTGGGGCAGGTATCGTTCTCTTGGGCAACAAGGAAGCTTGCATTCCCTGGGCATCCACGCTGTCGGAATATAATCACCTTGCACCGAACATGCTCCTTTACTGGCGATTGCTTGAGTGGGTAAGCGATAGGGGCACGAAAACTTTCGATTTTGGTCGTTCTTCCTTCGGCGAAGGCACATTTCGCTTTAAAAAGCAGTGGGGGGCCGAGCCAGCGGCGCTCGGGTGGTACCGTTTAGGGGATGCTCCCGATTTTGACAACCCCTGGGTTGTTCCCACCGACCTAAAATCAAGGATTAGGCAATGGATAGTCGCCGGCTGGCAATGCTTGCCCCTTGATTTGGCCAATTGGCTTGGTCCGAAGATAAGACGATATATCAGCCTATGAGCGCGATTCTGATTGCAACCCTTATATGTTTCCTGGTTCCGGCCTACGTCTATGTCGGGTACCCGCTCGTGCTTTGGGTACTGTCGTCATTGAAAAGCTTGGAAGAAGTGGCGATGCAGCCCGATGACAAACTCCCAACGGTGACACTCGTTGTTTCCTGTTTTAATGAGGCCGATGTGATTGAAGAGAAACTCAACAACGTGATGGAGCTCGATTACCCAGAGGATCGACTTTCCGTTTTGGTGGTGTCTGATGGTTCAACCGACGGCACAGACGAGATTGTTGAGCGATTCGCAGGGCAAGGGGTTCAACTGATCCGGCAGGAGGGGCGTCTTGGGAAAACCATGGGGTTGAACCTCGCCATGGAGTCTGTGCGCTCGGATATTACGGTGTTTAGCGACGCCAATGCCATGTATGCGCCAGATGCCGTACGTCAGTTGGTTCGCCACTTCCAGAGACCAGATGTGGGCTATGTGGTTGGTGCGGCCCTCTATACGGATGGAGAGGCCGGAGCCAGTGCTCAGAATGAAGGGCTCTATTGGAGATATGAACTGGCAATCAAAACCATGGAATCGCGCCTTTCGTCGGTTGTCGGAGGTGATGGCGCTATTTACGCCATAAGAAGTGCTTTGTGGCAGCCTCTGGATCAAAAAGACATCAACGATTTTGTGAATCCCCTTCAAATTGTGCTTAAGGGCTACCGCGGCGTTTTCGAGCCGAAAGCTCAGTGTTTTGAGGAGACTGCCGGAGAGTTTGATAAGGAAATCGCCCGCAAAGAACGCATTGTAAATCGGAGCATTCGAGGGCTTTTCCGGGTTCGGGGTGTTATGAATCCTTTTAAAACCGGGCTTTTTTCCTTCATGGTGATTTCTCACAAACTGTTGCGTTGGTTGATCCCTCTTTTCCTCGCTTTGGGTGGTTTCGGGAGTCTGGCACTTTCTCTTTTTGGTTTGACCGTGTTCAAATTGATTGCGCTCGGCGGTGTGCTAACCCTTGGGTTGGCTGCCATTGGTCATTTTTCTTCCCACAAGAACGCCCTTCCAATCTGGATTTCCTTTCCCTACTACTTCGTCGCAGTGAATTGGTATGCCGTTCGAGGCATTCTCAGGGCGATTCAGGGTGAAACCCAAGTGACCTGGGACAGCGCAAGGCAGGGGAGGGAAGGTCGTTAGATGTCGAAATTTGCGCTTCTTTTCCTGCTGGTGTTTTTTGGTGGCGTTGTTGCTGCCCTTGCATACAGCGGTACCGCCGCATTTGTGGTTTACCAGATGGTTTATTTTTTTAACCCAGACAATCGCTGGTGGGCCAGCAGTATTCCCGGGTTGCGCTATTCGTTAATCGCCTCCCTGCTGATGCTATCCGTTCTTGCAGCAAAATACCGTCATTACTCAGAAATGAGCCCTTGGGGAGAGATGGCGCCGTTCAAGTGGATGCTTGCAGTTCTTGGTATGTATTACGTTGCTTACATCTTTGCCCTTGACCTCCCAAACCATAAACGCTTTACGTTCGAATTCCTCAAGCTGATTATTATTGTTTTGGTTGCTTACAAGCTTATTTATTCGGAGAAAGCACTCAAAGTATGCCTGTGGGTATACATCATGGGGTGCGCTTACATCGGTTATCTCGCCCATGTGACAGGTCGGAATGCGCAAGGGAGGGTGGAGGGAATCGGAATGGTGGATTCCCTTGATGCCAATGATACAGCGGCGGCTCTAGTCCCTTCGGCAGTCCTGTTGCTTTATTTCGCCTGGATGGGTGACAAAAAAATCCGGGTTCTCTCTGTTGTGTGTGGTGCGCTGATTGCCAACGGCCTCGTTCTGATCAACAGCCGGGGGGCGTTTCTTGCCTGCGTAGTCAGTTTGGGCATTTTTATACTGTTCATGATTTTTTCCAGCCAGCAGCGCAAAGGACAGCGATTCACGGCTGTGCTCATCGTTGTTGTCGGGCTCTCGGGCGCGATCTACGTCACCGATGACTTGTTCTGGGAACGTATGGGAACGCTGAAAGAAATCGAAGACAAGGAATCCAGTGGCTCCAGTCGTATGGTGTTCTGGTGGACAACGTTTGACATGCTTGAAGATCATCCGATGGGGATGGGGATCAACGGATATAACAGGCTCGCCCCTATATACATGGACGATGATACCCGCGGAGGAGTGGAGCATCGCTCTGTCCACTCAATGTGGTTCCAGGGTTTGTCGGAGCTGGGCTGGCTTGGCTTTGGTTTCTTCTGCTGCATGTTGCTGTCGTTGTATCGTCTGTCTCGCAAAGCCAAGAAATATGTTATGTCCCTGGATAACGCCAAAGCGTATTTTCAGATACTGGCGCTGGAGTGTGCGTTCATCGGATATCTTGCCGCGGGCACTTTCATAAACAGATTCCGGGCCGAAATCCTTTATTGGATGATTCTTTTTCTGGCTGTTGCGATCAAGGTCTATTACTTGCAGGCCAAGAAAGCAAATGCTGATGCCGCCGGAGAAGGCGACGCAGCATCGTACAAACAGGCCAAATTTACACGCAAAAGCAGGGACGTATATACGTGAGTCAGATCAAGGTGCTTCAGTTTATCTCACCTTCGGGTTTTTACGGGGCCGAAAGATGGGTACTGGCATTTGCCAACAACATTGATCCGCAGCGAATGCGATGCGATCTGGCGGTAACGAGGGAAAGCCCGAACCAAGACCTGCGCGTAGCAGATTTCCACCCCGACTCGGCTGGCCAGGTCCATTACGTTGATATGGCTGGTCGATTCGATATCAGAAGCGTAAAAACGCTGGTGAACATTATCCGGGAGCGGGAAATCGATGTCATTCTGACCCATGGCTATAAATCCGACATTCTGGGCCTGATCGCCGGCAGGATTGCAGGCATCCGTTGCGTGAGCACACCCCACGGCTTCTCCGGCAATGTCGGCTTTAAACTTAAAATGTTTATCAGGCTTGGAACCTCAATCCTCAGGTACTTTGATGCTGTAGCCCCCTTGTCCGAGGAATTGATAGAGGACATGCACCGTTTCAGGGTGCCGTCATCAAAGATTCGCTTTATCCGGAATGGTGTCGATATCAAGGACATAGACGCCACACTCGCAAATCCCAGTATCCGGGAAAAGGAGGTAGCCGGTATCCGGCCAATCGGATTTATTGGACAACTTATTCCCCGCAAAGGACTACTGGACTTATTGAGCGCGTTTGAGGGGCTGCACGAACATCACCAAGGCCTGGAGCTACAGCTCATAGGTGAGGGACGGCAACGTCCACAATTGGAGGAAACGTGCACCCTCATGAAAGCAGGGCGGGCTGTCAGATTTCTGGGCTTTCGCGAAGATCGCCTGGAGCTGCTTTCCAAGTTTGAGATGTTCGTGATGACCTCTTCGTTGGAGGGGATTCCCAGGTGCTTGATGGAATCGATGGCTGTCGGTGTTCCGGTCGTTGCCTACGATATTCCTGGGGTAGATCAACTGATTGAAGATGGAGTTACTGGGTTATTGGTGCCACACGGCGATGTCGGTGCATTAGTTAAAGCCTGCAATAAACTGCTTGATGACCCTGAACTCAAGGCCACACTGACTGCGAATGCCAGGACCCGAGTAGAAGAAGTCTATTCGGCGCGACGAATGGCTGATGAGTATCTTGAACTCTTTCAGCAGCTTATGTCCTCCCGTAATTCAACGGTAACCGGGGGGGCCGACTAATCATGTGTGGCATCGCAGGATTTTTGCGCACCGGTACGTTGCCGGATCGAGAACACCACCACCTATGGGCCCAACGGATGGGGCAGGCCATTGCTCATCGAGGTCCGGACGCGAACGGCGTCCACATCGATCAGGACGTCGCTCTTGTTCATCAGCGCCTGAGCATCCTGGATTTATCATCCGCCGGTAACCAGCCGATGGCATCGTCGTGCGGGCGGTACATTATCGTTTTCAATGGCGAAATCTATAATTTTCGCTCTCTTCGCGAGGGCTTGGAGCAAGACGGTTTTTCGTTCAAAACCCAGACAGACACGGAAGTGCTTCTCGCTCTGTACGCCAGGCATGGTGAATCCTGCCTAAGGCAGCTGAACGGGATGTTCGCATTCGCCATTTGGGATGCCAAGGCCAAGACACTTTTCATCGGACGGGATCGGCTCGGTAAAAAGCCTCTTTATTACACCGACACGGATGGACAGTTCCTCTTTGGTTCTGAAATTAAAGCGTTATTCGCTACACCCGTTGTGCGCCCCGCGCTGAGGCCGGATGCGATCAAGGACTTCTTCGTCTATCAATACATCCCTGACCCCAAGACGATCTATACGAACGTACACAAACTACCGCCTGGGCATTGTATGGAAGTTTGCGAGGGTCGTATTTCCGTAAGGAGATACTGGGATCTTTCCTTCAGGCCGGTAGAGGGTCGGACGGTAAGTGATATAAAAGCCGGACTCTACGATGTCATTGACGAAGCGGTACGCTTGAGAATGATCAGTGATGTTCCCTTGGGCGCTTTTTTGAGCGGTGGTATCGACTCGAGCGCTGTTGTAGGTCTTATGGCGGGCCGGTCTTCTCAGCCCGTTACTACCTGCACTATCGGATTTGATGACGAAAAGTTCGATGAAATTAAGTACGCGGACCATGTCGCCAGGCAATTCAAGACAGACCATCACGTATTCACGGTCAAAGAGACGGTCGCGGATAACCTCGTTGGTATTAGTCGATTCTTTGATGAGCCCTTTGCAGATCCTTCTTTTGTGCCCACGTTTTTCGTTTCACAGCTTGCGCGCACCCAGGTTACTGTTGCGCTCGCCGGGGACGGAGGCGATGAGAATTTTGCGGGTTACTCCAAGTATCGGACAGATGCCATTGAAAACCGAATCCGGTCTTTGTTCCCCCCGGCACTGCGGCATTCTCTTTTTCCCGGGTTATCCCGACTGGCAGGCCGTATCCCGGGCCAGTTGGGCAAAAAGGCGTCGTCGCTTTTCGGGACCGTAGCACTCGATCCAGATCGCGGGTTCTTCACGAGCAACTGCTTTTTTAATCCCAGGGTTTGGAAAAGAATTGTCTCCCCTGAGTTTGCCGCGCTAACTGATGATTACGATCCTGCTGAGATTACCCGGCATCACTATCAGGAGGCACCTGCGGAAGATCATCTTTCCCGCATTCTCTATACGGATATCAAGACCTATTTACCGGGGGACATCCTGGTGAAGGTTGATCGAATGAGCATGGCGAATTCCCTGGAAACCCGTGCTCCGCTCCTTGATTACCGGGTAGTGGAGTATGCCGCTGGCATTCCTTCTGCGCTGAAGCTGAAAGGCAAGAGTAAGAAGCACGTTCTAAAGGAATGTTTCTCTGATTTGCTTGATGAAGACATACTCTACCGGAAGAAAATGGGGTTCTCGGTGCCGCTCGCCCAATGGTTGAGATCAGAGATTCGGGGTATTGCTGAACCGCTTTTGACGGGGCCCGATAGCGGTTTGTCCCGTTATTTCAGAATGGAGCAGGTTAGGGCGCTATGGCAGGCACACCTTTCAGGTGATAACCGTTTCACTCAGGAGCTCTGGAGCATGGTGGTCTTCGCCCTCTGGTATCAGCACTACAAAGATTTCATACGATGACAGCCCGCTCAATCAAAGTACTCCATGTCACCTTCAATATGGCTATAGGTGGCACGGAACAGGTAATCAATCAGCTGGTGCGGCACTCCAGATCACGCGAGGTCCACCATGAGATCGCGTGCATCGATAGTTTTATCGGGGAAATCGGTCAGGCCCTGGAAAATGAAGGTTTGCCGGTGTTTTGCCTGAATCGCCAGCCAGGCTTTGATCTGGCGTTGGTCAAATCACTGAGAAAACGGATTCGGCAGGGACAGTTTGATATTGTTCACTGCCACCAGTATACGCCCTATGTTTACGGGTGGCTGGCATCTTTTGGCACCGGTACCAGAGTGGTCTTCACTGAACATGGACGGTTTTTTCCCGACAGGTACCGTTATAAGGCCCTAATGATTAATCCTTTGATGGCTCTGATGACGCCTGCGATTATCGCCATCTCAGAGGCGACCCGAGAGGCGCTTTCGCGACACGAGTTTATCCCTAAAGCCAGGATAAAAGTGATCTATAACGGTATTCATCCCCTTGAACGTGATGAGGAACAATTTTCAAAGATACGCTCAGAACTGGGCATTTCAGAAAAGGCTCCGGTTCTCGGTACAGTTTCCCGACTCGATAAGGTCAAGAATCAGAGAATGATGATTGATGCTTTCGCAGAATTGTTGGAAGCCCATCCTGCTGCCGTTCTTCTTATGGTCGGCGATGGCCCGGAAAGACCGGCACTGGAAAAGAGAGTGGCTGCCCTGAATATTGCAGAATCGGTCAGGTTTACAGGGTTTATCAACAGGCCCGCCCAGTATCTGGGTTTGATGAATGTCTTCCTGTTGTCGTCTTTCACGGAAGGAACATCAATGACTCTGCTAGAAGCCATGAGTCTCGGAATTCCCGCAGTTGCGACCCACGTTGGGGGAAATCCTGAAATCGTCGTAGATGGTCAGACGGGGTTTCTGACCGAGAACAACAATAAAAAGGCATTTCTGTCAGCGATGTTAAAACTTATTGAAAACCCGGGGCTTTGGCAGTCGTGCTCAAGGTTGTCCAGAGAACGCTTCAATGAAAATTATTCGATAAACCATATGGCAAGTCAGTACACCGCCATTTATCACCAGTGCAGAGGCAACTGAGCCACCCATGTCAAAAGTTCGCCGTGCGCTGCTGTTTTCTTTTCTGACCCGATATGGAGGGATGCTAATAGGCTTGGCGTCCACGATGATTGTGGCTCGCCTCCTTACGCCGGACCAGATTGGCACCTTTGCGATTGCCAGCGCCATTGTAATGGTGATAAGTGAATTCCGCTTGTTGGGCGCGGGGATGTATCTGGTCAGAGAGTCCGAGATGACCGAGGAAAAGGTCAGGGCAGCTCTTGGTCTCACTATGCTGATCTCCTGGGGCATGGGTATCGGGATCTGGCTTTCCGCGATTCCAGTTTCTGAGCTTTACGACCTACCGCCAGTTGCAACAATCTTCACGATTCTGTCGGTCAGCTTTTTTCTTGCCCCGTTCATCAGCATTCCTGCAGCGATGTTAACGAGAGAATTCCGGTTCCGCGAGCTCTTCTTCATTCGCCTGGGTACGTCACTTTCGAATCTGATTTCTACTGTCGTGCTCATTCACATGGGCTACACCTATTACGCATTGGCGTGGGGTTATACATTCTCTGTTGTCGTCGAATTTCTGATAATTTTGACGTTTATGCCGGCCCGTATCCGTTGGCAGCCCTCGTTCAGAAACTTGAAGCCGATAGCGAGCTTCGGAATCTACAACTCACTTGCCGGCTTTTTCAGGCGGGGCGTGGTCACGGCCCCGGATATGATCATTGGCAAGCTCGGCACAACGGCTCAAGTTGGTCTGTTTTCACGGGGCCTTGGGTTCATTGAATTCATGTCACAAATTCTCCTCATGGGGGTAAAGCCAGTGGTTTTGCCTTTCTTGTCTGAAGTACAGCGGACCGGCAAGGACGTTAACCAGGCTTACATTGGTGCTACTGTATTGCTCGGCGGGTTCGTTTGGCCGGTTCTTGCCGTAGCGAGCGTTGTCAGCCTACCCGTCATCCGCCTTTTTTTTGGAGATCAATGGGACGCAGCAGCTCCGTTTGCGACCATGTTGGCCTATTGGGCCATGTTCCGAACGGTTCATTGGTTTTCGAGTGACCTGCTTGTGGCCCGTGGAAAGGAACGGCTGATGGTGTTAAAAGAAGGCGTGATGTTTGTCCTGTATTGTATTGGGATAGTAGCAGCTTATCCCCACGGCTTGGTTTACGTAGCAGGAAGCTTTGCGGTTGTGGGTTTCCTTGATTTCATGTTCACAACAATTTTGCTGGGAACTTTCCTTAATCTGGAGATCATTGCGTTCTTCCATGCCTGGATAGGTAATACTCTGATCACGGGAGTGTGTTGGTCTTCCGCTTGGGGAATCTATCAGATTGGTAAACAATGGTTTGATGGAACCGCTATTCCCTTTTTGGCCGTTGCTTGCCTTTTGCCCCTGATCTGGGTAAGCAGCATCTTCCTTATAAGGCACCCTCTTAAAAATGAAGTTGTTAACGGTTGGATGTGGTTTATCAACAAGTTTCGATCGGGAGCCTTTTAGAACCGCACCCTATTTGTGTGGCTTTTTAATTGCCAATCATTACATCGTTTGCGTGGCGTGATTCAGTACCTGTGACGATACTGACTATTCGAGACTAAACACTCCTTTCTCAGGTATTGGAGTCTGCCATGGCAACTGGAAAGTTTGTTCCGTTAACCTTGACTGCCCTTTTCCTATCAGGATGTCAGTCCTGGACCATGAGAGGTGTTGATTCACTACCTCCAACCGCTGCCCTCCCAGAGTCCAGCGAAGCAGGTTGGGCTGAGCTTCGTTATTTCGACGGAGTGTCTGGGAATTCACTAGCGCAGCTAACCAGTCTGAGCCGGTACCCGGATAATCCGGATCAAGTTCTGGAACTAACGCGCTTGTCGGTTAGCCCTAATCGCGCAGACAACTATGGCAGCCTGGTTCGTGGTTTTATCGAGGCCCCAGCGAGCGGGCTTTACAAGTTCTATGTGTCTGGTGATGATGAAACTCAGTTCTTGCTAAGCCCAAGTCAGAATGCTTCGGATGCAAGGGTTATCGCCTCTGTTACCGGCTGGACATCTGCAAGAGACTACTCAAAGTACAGTTCCCAGGTGTCTGCAGTTCAGGAATTGACGGCAGGCAAGCGTTACTATTTTGAACTGAGACACAAAGAAGGCGGCGGAGGTGATCATTTCAGCGTGGCCTGGGAGGGACCGGGTTTTGGAAGATCCGTTATTGACTCCCAGTACCTTTATTCTCCTCGGCAAGAAAGCCAGTTGTATCCTGATACTGCAGACGCCAGGCGGGGCTTCTCAGCAGGGTACCGCGTGGGCTTTTTCGACGGTGAGCATAATCTGCCTTTCAATGATGCATACCCGCCTCTTGATGAAGATCAGGACGGTCTGTATGACAACTGGGAGGTACAGGCAGGCCTGAATCCGGCCGATCCGGAGGATGCTAATGCAGACCCGGACAATGATCTGTTAACAACTGCGGATGAATATCAGCTATGGATTGATCCCACATCTGCAGATACGGACGGCGACTCCATACCCGATGGAGCAGAATTCGCGTACGGGCTAGATCCTGCAGACCCGCTTGACGCTGAAAGGGACGCGGACGGGGACGGTTATTCCAACCTCAGGGAATACAACGAAGGAACGGATCCGAGCAATCCTGACGACAAGCCTGTTGAGCCAGAGGCTCCAGTGGATGTGCCGTATACCCAGGGTCTGGTGGGCCAGTATTTTTCCGGAAGGAACTTCGAAACCTTCGATTTCGCACGCCTGGATGAAAGCCCCACGAATAGCTGGGGTGGTGGTTCACCGGGTGGGAACCTCCCTAATGATCGATTTAGCGTTCGTTGGTACAGCACTCTGGTTCCAGCATTTGATTCTGGGCAACGAAATTATGAATTTCGTATTAGTCGCGATGACGGTGCGAGGCTTTACGTTGGTGGCGATTTAATAATTGATGCATGGACCGGGATGAACAGTACGACATACCGGGGCCAAAAAGTACTTCTTTCTGGAGAATCCTATCCAGTTACTGTCGAATATAATGAAGGCTATGGAGGAGCCAGCATCACACTCCAAGTGGTCGATTTAAGTAGCGGTCAAACTCTGACTCCATCAGATATTTTCAGGGTCACTCCTCTGGATTCGAGTATTTCCGCAGACACAGATGGAGACAGTATTCCGGATACGTGGGAGATGAAGTACGGATCAGATCCTTGGGAAGATGATAGCAACCAAGTGCTAAATAATGAGGGATTGTCGGTCTTGGAAGCCTTCAATAGTGGCGTTAGCCCCCGTGCCCCTGATCAGCCGGCAGCTTGGGAGGGCGCCATCGTCAGTAGTGATGACTCCACAACCAGTGAGCCATCTGCTCCTGAGCCGGAGCCAGAACCCACGCCTTCACCGATTGTTACATTAAGCTGGACTGCTCCGGGAACACGGATAGACGGAAGTTCAATCGCCTTGAGCGAAATTGCTTCCTATCGGATTAATTACGGGCAGAGCGAGACAAACCCCGAAAATGTAGTGACAGTACCCAGCGAACAAACGTCATTCGAATTCAAGGACCTTGGTTCAGGTGTGTGGTATTTTTATTTGAGGACCGTAGATCAGAACGGATTGTTAAGTCCTCCCTCGAATACGGTGCAGTATCGAATTCAGTGAGGACAAGTAAGGCCCGACAATGAGTGTCGGGCCTCATCATTCTTCAGCGAAAAGAGTCTCAATATGTTGAGATAGAACTTCAGAAATTCGAGTAATTTCAAATTCGTCTTTGTTTTTGTAGCCAGAAAATGATCTAAAATTGAAATCGTTAGCATATTTTATAAGAATCTCGACCAGTTGCTCCTCCTGATTGAAATCAACTAAATCTCCCAGCCCTTTCCGAGTTACCAACTTTCCTAAGGCACCATCCGGCGATGTGATATTCAGTATAGGTTTATTAATTGCGAGGTAATCGTAAAGCTTGGAAGGTATTTGCGTTCGAGTACCCGGCTGTACATTAACAACTACATCGGCAGACGAAAGCGCAGACAGGCATTCTCGGTATGGTCGAGTCGCGTCGAGAATCAGACTCCCATCATCTAACAAATCTTTAAACCGCTCACTCAGATCATAGGCTAAATTTACATTCCCAATTTGGCGGAACACAATTTTCGTTCCTGCCTCGTTTAGTTGTATGTTCGCTGCTCTAATAGCTCTAAGCAAAATGTCTGGATCGCGTACACCGTATAGAAATCCAGCATGACAAAGTAATATAGTTTTATCGTCCCCCGCTCTTGGTTCAGCTTCGATATCATAAAATTCATTGGAATCGAAGCCGTTAGGCATCACGAAAAATTTGTCGTGTGGTTGATCAGGGTAACGGTCCAGGAATTCCGAGAGAAGGGGGTCAGTATTCAGGGATACTGCAGACGCCTTTTCAACTACGCGGCGTTCAAGACGTGAATTCCAGGAATCAAGAAGCTTACCTTTGGATTGATGAAATGGGTTGTTCATCCAAGGGTCTCTAAAATCTACTATTAGCGGTTTCTTGGTTATAGCACTGATGAGGTATCCAACGACCAATCCGGACCAAGGTGACCCTGTGGCAAAAACAATGTCAATGTTGTTTTTCTTAACTAGCCGAACTCCTCTGATGGTTGCTGGTATTAACCACGGACCGGCTTGATCTGGGAAATAGCATAGGTCATAGATGAAATCTTTTATTTTTTGAGAAATCCCACGATAGTGACGGGCTTTAAAAGCGCTATCATTTAAAACAGTCTTAACAGTATTTTTCGAAGTTCGTTTATCCTTTGATATGAGGGCATTTTTGACCTTTTTTCGGATGCCAAGTAAAATTCGAAAAAAGTCCAGGCTCGGTGTTTCTTCAATCGTTTCGTTGTTTACTGGAAGCTTTAAATGTTTAAGAGCATTATCGTTATCAGTGGGCTTTTTCTTGGAGGTTAAAACTATGCTAGATCCAGCTGGAAAAGATCGCACAAACTTTACAGTGCGCATTGCGCCGGGAACACCAGTGCTTTCAATCGGCGGGTAAAAGAATGCGACAAAAAGTATTTTTCGATTAAAATTCTGTATTGAGTTAAGGTTCATCGGCAAAACCAATATCTATATTTTAGTTCGGTGTGGGGGTTCACGAACCGCTATTTTATCTTTTTAAGTGAAACTAACCTAAAATTCCAAAATCTTTTTTTATTTTACGCGGAGAACCTTGGGTTTTTATCAGCATCTTGATTGTCTTTTTAAGTTTCCTGTCCCAAGTATTGCAATAAGCTGCATTGCTAATGTTTTCGCCATTGTCTCTGACATACATGACTAATCGTTCTTCAGGAGTTGCAATAGACAGCCCTTGTTTTTCCATATGTTTCTTCATGTTCACATGCGAAACATCACCAAAAGGGGTTGCTCTAAAGGACTGTCCCTCAATGCTTTTGGGGATATCAAATGTGCTGGATGAAATTACAGCGCTCGAGCCGCAGTAGGCGCTAAACGAGTCAGATTTGTTGATTATCCCGGTATTTTTGAAGAAGAAATAACCTCTGTCGAAAATTATGCCATCTCTTTCTGATAAATCTGAACAGCTTTTAACAAAATCTTTATGTATCAAGTCATCTGCATCAAGTGCATACCAGTGCGTAATTGGATAAAGGTTGTTAAGGTGTACAATACCCTCTAAAATTTTAGTGCATCGATCCGCCTCATATTTAAGCTGGTTCTCAGATTCATTATTACCCACTTCGGGCGGAGGCATCGTTGTGAACTGATAAAATTCAATCTGTTCTGAAGCTTTGTCGAAAAAGGGCGGCTTATCGTGCCCCACCACTACGCACCTAAAATTTCGGTCTGTTTGGTTAACAATGCTGGTGAGGGTCGCATCAAGGTTTTGGCAAGTAGTAGTCCAGTTCTTGGACACTGATCTTGCTTTTAGAGGTATGACTATTCCAAGTGCATGTTTCTCTTTCAGATTTTTCACATTTTAGCCTTCTTAGACATTCCAGTTTGTCTTTACTGCTCGTCGCATTATTTTAAAAAAAATCTTTCCGGTCAATAGGGGAGGGCGTCGGAAAGTCCTTGTTCGAAATAACTTTTTCGAAAATGGAGGCGCCAGCTATGAGTAATCAGTGCTGCACAACCGTAGGGTTGAGACGGCTATGTTATCTTAAAAAATTATTAAACGATTTCTTTTGGTTCAGAAAGAGATATCGATGCTGAAATTTCACAGTTGAAAGAATTAAATCTGTGAAATTGATATTCTTTCTAATGTTAGAACTACGGTACAATTGGAGATTGTATGATCTGAGTCGAGGTGAATCATGAATTCGTTTACATCCCGGTGGGCGGCTGGTTTGTTTGCCGCATTCATTCCGCTTACGTCAGCTCCGCTAGGTGCAGAAGTTATTTTCAAAGAAAACTTCGATGACCAGCCAGACTGGCACAGCGGTTTACCAGAAAACAATACCGGCGCTTTCCCGGTAAATGGTGCCGGGCCCGACCGCGAGCAGCGTCGGGATACGCATATCGTTCCGGAGGATTGGGATAGCGTTTACCAAGATCCGCTTTTCGCTCCGTCTGTAGGTTTTCCCAATTTTCATGAGACGATAGAAATTTTGGCGGCCAATGCCGACAAAGCGAGAGGCGGGACGGGTAAAAGCTTTGTGCAGCGCCGCGATGCGAAGTCGGAAACAAGTAGTTGGACTTCCGATGGCCAACTACTCAAGCTTCTGGGTAACGGCTACGATTCGATCTATGTCGAGTTTTATATTTCGTTCGATCCCGATTGGACTTACGCACCCAGCAATGATCAATCGAAAATTCTCAGAATTGGTAGCTGGTCAGGGATTGGTAGCGAGTTTCAAGCTTTCGGGGGTGGGGAGCAAGGCCCGCTGTATCTGTTTGACTGGAAACGAGACAGCTACGGGGTCCGCAATCTGTTTACCGTACGTGGCGGACCTCATGGGGATAATTATATTCTCAGTAATTCAGAGATGGGTAGTTTCCCCCAGAAGTCAGGTTCTTTGAACTTTACGAACCATATTCAGGGCATGGCCGTGGACGGAGGAACAGCGCGCCTCACTGATAAGCTCAACGGCGGTTTCATTCCGACATCTGGCATTATCGAACATACGCAAATATACGGTTCTAACTCTGAATGGACCAAAATGGGTTTTTACGTCCAGATGAATTCTGCTCCCGGTGTCCCTGACGGATGGCTTCTCCAATGGATTGATGGAAAACGAATTCTCAATATCAGAGATATTATGTGGGTGCCCTCAGTTGAGCCCGGTCAGTCAATGCCAAAGTGGAACTTTTTCTCTATCGGAGGAAATGATTATTTCAAGAGTTATTCTGAGGCAGAGAAGCGCCAAGAGTGGTATTCGATCGACGATTTAGTTGTCAGGACCGACATTCCGGACAATATGGGAAGCGAAATAGCGAAGCCTCAACCACCTGTTGATTTGAGGGTCGAGTGACTCACGGAGACGCCTTAGGGCGTCTCACACGTAGATCTATTTCACTCGCTCGAGAGCTATTCTTAAAAGGCCCCATGCTCTGCCAGTAAGATACAGGGCGTCCAGATAATAGGAACATAATGCCTCCTTAATGTTGTGGGGGCCTCGGTTCGTCCTGAAATACCTCTTAACGGTAAGTGCGGACGGCGCCACGGCAAGGAGGATAATGCCAAGAAAGGTTTTGGTGGAACCAATTGGAAGCAAGACAAGCGTAGCTACAGTCGAGGTGCAGAAAACTAAAGCCAATAGAAAAATAGGATCTTTGATATTGGATCGCCAGCTTTTCTTGTATTGCTCAGCATGCCAAGCTTGTCTATTAAAGAAGTCGAATTGGGTTTTTGCGTTACCCCAGTGGGTGACGTTTAGGCATCGCGTCATGTTAACTATGTAACCCGCAGATTTCAGTCTTGCCGAAAGCTCGCTATCCTCCCCAGAGGCCATGCACTCATCGAAACCACCGATATCTTTAAACACTTTTCGTGGGGTAACGATTGAGCAACCAATTAACTCTTTGGGAAGAGTGTTCCCGTCGCGCCCCTCTAAAAGCCAGCACTTTTCAATCCAGCTGGCGTTGGGAGGAAGCAAGCAGCCACCTCCAAACGCCGTGTTTGCATCGCGGCTAAGAAGCTTCAGAGCACGATTCAGCCAGTCATTGTCCAATGTGCAGTCGGCATCTATGAAAACGAGGTTTTGGCCTTTTGCTTCTGATGCTCCTTTGTTCCTGACCGCTCCGACTTTACCATCGGGATACACAATGGTTCTATCAGCCAAAGCCTGGCTTATTTCTACAGATGCATCTTCGGACCCATTGTCGACAACAATAATCTCAAACTGGTTTCTCGGAAAATTCTGATTGTTTAGCGATGAAAGGCACATGCCGATATGCTCTGCCTCGTTGAAGCAGGGGATAACTATGGTAAAAATGGTCATGTTCGACTATGCCTTCGCTGCCCGAACAACACTTTTGAATTTCCCGTTTGCAGCCCTTGGGATTTGACCGGTGTATTCAATAAAGAGCTTCATTTCCGGACCTATTCGAGCGTGGAAGTTTTCCTGGAGAACGTGCTCGTTTAATGATGATTCCGCAGATTCTTTTACAATAAGTATTCGGCAATATTCATTGGTCTCCTGAATAACCTGAGCCTCCTTAATGCCAGTTAGCCCCTTGAAAATATGGTCAATTCGACCAATTCTTCGACCATCCGGCGTCTCAATATAGTCATCTAGCCGACCGTTTATCCCTGCGAACCTGGTCTGAACGTTTCCTTCACTCTCACTGATCAGTGTCGCAGAATCACCTACTCGGTAGCGTAGTAGTGGCATGCAATAGTTAGTAAGAGAGGTTGCAATAATATCGCCTTGTAGCTTGTTTCTTTCATCCGTTAGCACTTCGGTGATTCCCAAAGTTGGATTTACTCGATAAAGACCTTCTCCGTCCTGTCCCGCAAAAACAACGTACTCTGCGGTTCCATAATAATCTCGTACCGGGCACTGGAAGACGTTCTCTATTCTCTCTCGCTGCCAGGAAAGAAGGGTTTCGGAGTTTGTAATAATGGCTTTGGGTCTGAACTGCGGCCTGGTTTCAGTCAACTCGTAGTATCCTGCAATGTCCGAAATGGCGGACGGGTACCCGATTAACTCGAGCGGAGCAAATGAATCGAGATCCTTTTGATAGAACGGGAACGTGGCCCTGTTCAGGTGGTAACTGGAGTAAAGCCGTTGGTTTTCGGCGCGATTGAAGCGCCAGAACGGTGGGGAAAGGTCATCGGATCTCTGGACCATTCTGCCGGCGAAGGTGGCTCTGCGGGCACCAAACGGAACCCCATGGAACTCTTCATGATCCACTACTAACGCCATGGCCATTTTATATGTCGTTTCGTCCACTGCAAGGGTTAGCGGCGTACCTGTACTTCCACTGGTATTCTGTAGGATATAGGGCTTTGAGCCCACAGCTCTGAAATTCCCTTGGTCCTTGCGTAGGGTATCTTTGTCCAGAACCGGGATTTTGTGGAGATCGTCAATGTGGGTGATGTCCTGGTCACGCAGTCCGTGTTCGGCAAACAGTTTTTGGTAGTAGGGCACGTTCTGTTTACAGAAACGAACCATCTCATAGAGCCTTTCATTTTGGTAGGCGAGCCGTTGGCTCGCAGTCCAGTGACGCGCCTCCGAGAGAAGGGCGCGGATCTGATGATAGCGGCCAGTGTACCGTTTCATGTAGAGGCGATAGCCGAGTGCGCTGACAAGCATGTTTTGCAACCACACCGGGCTTGAATAATAGAGGCTTTCGATTCGACCACCCATGTCAGTTTTCATTCTCCCCTTGTGAACCGGATGGCTGTTCACTGAAGCGTGAACGTACCTTTTTTGCCGGATTGCCTGCGACAATACATCCAGGCGGTGTTGCCCTGGTCACAATAGCGCCGGCCGCCACAATACTGTGGTCGCCGATGTCACTCATCACAACGGACGTGTTTCCAAGCCAACAATCCCGTCCAATCCTGATTTTTGTAAAGGTCCCACCCTGTTCCTGAATGGGACGTTGGGGATCGTTGAATTCGTGTTGCTTGCTGCCGCTGAGCACATGTACTCCGCTGCCCAGCAGGGTGTTCTCTCCAATGAAACACTTCCCAATGTTGCATTGAGGGCCCACGTAGACCCCTCGTTCGATAGTCGTGTCCCAGTGGGACAAAACGGTCAGAAAACCAATAGAAATCTCGCTGGATGTGTTGGGGCAGGCGAGGCTGTAAAAACTGGCTCTCAAATAGATTCCCGGTTTTCCTGGAACCAGGCTCAATAACTGGGAAACGGACTGAAACACTGAATCCTGGTTGCCTATGATCGAAAAACCGCGATAGACCAGCCATAAAGGTGAAGCCAACAGTGTGAATATGATTCGTGCCAAGGTCTTGATCTGCGATTTCATGTCAACGCTCCAAACGTATCTTTAACCAGGAACTCTCTCTGGAGGGACGAAACTGCAGCAAACCGCGGCCAATTCGACGGCCTATCTGGATAAGAACTCTCAGGGTAGATCTGGCTTTCGTTAAGGCCATCCGGTTGGTGTTTGGCGATGACAGAAGCTGCCCCTTCTCTGGTATCGGCGTTTGGAAACTGTGCGGGCCGTAATTTTGAAGCAGTATAATAAGGATTCTGGTAAAGAATCGCTCCTCACTGGCCTGGAGTTTTTGAGTCACATAGCGAGACCATTCAGATGCCTTTTCTTCGTATATTTTCCGGTGGGCGGTATCAAATAGTGCCGCCTGCTTCATTAACACTGCTTTCCTGAAATCTTGTGCGACCCAGGTGTCGTTTGGAAATTCAAGGTTTTCAGAATCATCCTTAAACGGACGTTCATTTTTAACCATCCAACGCCAGTAGTGCCGGAGGCTGGCCAGGGTGTAGTGATAAGGTTCGTCTATCGTGTTGTTGTCCAGTTTCATCCAGAGGTAGCGCGTCATTGCCGAAAGCAACACAAGGTAGTGCCAGCCCGTTTCTGCGTCCAGTAGGCCACGCTCTTCAATGTTATCCATTGGGCCAATAGTGCTGCGAATCACGCTTTCGGCAAGATCAAGCCAGCCTTCATCTGGTTCCAGCATACTGGCGTCCAGCAATGTGTTTATGTAGTTTCCCGTGCCGCGTGTGAACGGATACCGATAAACCCCGTTCGTATTGCCTCCCAGAACCTTTTTTAACCGTGGGAGGTCCGTTTTCTTTACAGCGAGCACCTGCGCCAGAAGACCTTTTGATCCCTCATGAGCATTTCTCATCCAGGTCGCGAGTTCAATAACGGCCGAACGCGACGATTCAGACCCGGTCATCCAGAAATGGTAGAGCAATCCCGTGCTGTAACAATGTTCCGCCGCGGGTCCTCCGCCGGTTTGGCCTGGTATTGAGCTGGTTGAATTAAACCTTGAATAGGTGCGGTGCGTGGCGGTGTGGGCATCAAGGTAGTGATCTGTGTGCCAGAACATACCATGGTTGTATTCAGTGCGGTCTTCGTCTGTGTGATAAATGTCGATATCTGCCACGTGTTTTGCGAGATCATCCATTAACTCGAACCAACGTCGATCTCCCGTCAAGGCAAACTGGCGTGCGAAGCCGTAGATGGCGTCGTACTGATTATTGTAATGGGTAATAAACCTTGGATGATCTGATGGCAGGTACATGCATTCATGATCAGCATAGAGGTCGCCAAAGTTTCGCCATCCGTATTCGTCAATGATCTCCCGTTTTTTCAGGAAGCCTTCTTCCGGGGAGAGCGCCAGCCCTATGAGCGAATCAACCTCGTCGGTCTCCTCCGGAGGAGAAAAGCACGAGAATGCTTTGGTGTTGGCATAGTGTTCGGCCGGAATCACGGGCGTCACGGGTGACTGGAGGTTCAACAAGGTTTCTCCAGCGGGTGTCAATTGGATCCAGCCTGTTTGACACTTTTGTTCGCCTCCCTGGAGCTCGTAATCCTGGGCGGTCTCAGGAAAGAAGCCGATAGTCACACAACCTCTGTCGGCCTTGATTGACGACGGGAAGTTTTGCCAAAACCCGGACAGCAGCGCACAGGTGCCGGAGTTTTCTCCGGTTACCCCTGCGACCGGAGATGCACGATATCCATCGTCTATTACTTCAGATTTTCGGAAAAGCCTGAAGCCCCGGTACCTGGTTGTCACCACGCCATCCCGATTGAGATGGTTGTTGCTGTTCCAATTCTCTCCGCCGCTGGACTCCTGGTGGAGGATAAGCGCTTCATTCTCGCTGAAAATCGGCTCGACACCAGGCTGGGGCCTGATCCACTGGGAACGGCTGTCCATTTGTCGAACACTAAGCGAGAATGATTTGAAATAAACTGAACCAGGGTCGCCAAGATCCCACAAGCCGCCCTTGTGAACAGCCCTACGGGGATTATGAAGACCTGCGTCGACACGAATCAGTTCGCCTACTTTAAAGAATTGGATATCAATAAAGAACCGGACGAGATCGGTTCCCGCTGACGTCAGGAAAACGCCTTCTGAACGGCTACGTGAGAAGTAGGTGCCGTCTTCGACAACAGCCCACTTCTTCTCGAATTGTACCGAACACGAGGTGTTCAACGGATCCTTCAGATCGAACTCCAGGTCGCGATAGTCGCCGTTTGGCAGCATAATCCTGATGCCAAGGCCGTTATCAGCTGGCTGAACAGGTGGAGCGACCTGGGAATTTGGATAATTGAGAGAGGGCTCTTCCTTGAAAAGCTCGACGACGCGAGTTTGGTTCGGGGCAAGGTCGGCCGGAAAGGCAACCTGAAGCCAACGCACGCTGTTATCTGGCCAATAACTGAGCGGGCGGGTCTGAAAAGGTATAACCAATTCCCCGTCAGAATACTTCAGGAAATGAGGTTGCTTATCCTGCAGATACCCTTTGGCAAGCGGAATTCCAAGTTGGATCGGTTCAGAGGTCCTCGAAAAACCGTGGTTTTCTCGGAGTACAACGCTGGGCCTCGGCATGCTTACTGCTGGTCTCCTTTGACCGCCAGGGCAGCGATATTTCTATACTGTTCGTCAAGCGCCTGGATGTATCGTGAGTGCTCCTCAGAAAGCGTGAGAGAGCCGGAAGAAATTCGTGTGGTCAAGGCCTTATACTTTTGGCGTAAGGTCTCATCATCGAAATCATCAATGTTGACGAAGTAATCGCCCAGCCCCACATCCACAAGAAGCTCTGCGGCTTTTCGGTAATAGCAAATACCCAGCACGGGAATGCCAAGTTGTAGTGGTAATACGGTGGCGTGGAACCGGGTGGCAACTACGCAGTCTGATTGACTGAGCGTCTCCATCAGTTCGGCGACCGTTCTGCTGCGGGCAATCGAGGGCGGAGCGGCAACCCCCATGGCTTCGATCACATCGTCGATAACGTCCTCATCTTTTAATTGTGTGCTGAATAACGTGAGATGAGCTCCCTCCTGGACAATGTGTTCACAGAGTCTTGCCAGTTTCTGGACATAGTCTCTATATAGGGTGTCGTCCGGATGGTGCCAGTAACGCCTGTCAAAGACCGGCATCGGGTTGACAGCAACCCGCAGCCTGTCGCTTCGCTCTGCTCGACTTGGCCTGGCCCCACTTTCATAAAGACTGTGGGCCAGGTCTGGAAAGACTGCCCCCTCTATACCTACCTTTTCACGAATCAGTGCTTGCGAGCCTTCGTCCCTCAATGAGAGGTAATCGGCCCGCTTCAACGCCCTGCCAAGCATCCAGTAACTGAGAGGGTGAGTGAGCGGGCCGGCACCTATGCTCAAAAAGGCCACCTTTGTGCCTGAACGCTTTGCGAGCCACGTCCACTTCAGCAAAGTGTATGGGAACCCCCATGGCCCACCAAAATTGTCCAGGAACTGGTTTGAGCCGGTGATCAGAAGCAGGTCGACGGTTTCCAGTCTCATGCTGGCGGCTCGAAGAAACACAACTTCCTGCTTCAACGTGTGGCGGAACTCGACTACGTTCTGGCCTGTGCGGAGTAGGCTGCCCAAAAGTGGGAAAGACTTGAGCCTGGTCTTCCAAGATTTTGCTAATGGAGTGGCTACTTCATTTACAGCCGCTGGTGCAGGGGTGTCTTCCTGTGCAGGCGTTTGGGTCCGGGGCGGATTGAAATAATCGGCACGATACCGGATCGGGAATGAATCGACACCGTGTCTGCTGGCGCTGTCCAAAGGATTAATGGAAAAGCAGGAGAGTTCCGCATTGGGTAGGTGGTGACGAAGATTCTTCAATACAGCTTCGATAATGGCCTCATCACCAAGGTTCTGGTTCCCATAGTGACCAAAGACAGCGATTCTGGGGGAAGGGGAGCGCGTTGACATCAGACCGACAGGACCAGTTTGCGAGAGTAAAACGCTTCTGCGATGCTCTCAGACGCATTCGCTTCCATACCCCGGATTCTCATCAGGCTCCAGAACAGGTCCTGACTAAACCACGCCTTTTCTACCTGCGAGGCGTAAGCCTCGTGCAACAGGCGGATCTTTTTCTCACCAGTAGCCCTGGAAATTGGCAAGAACACGTTCGGTTGGCCAATGTCTCCATCCCATTTTGGAATTTCATACTCCAGAATCAGATGGTCTCTGAATGTGTTCCAGGTGAGGTCTGAAACCGCGCGATGATCCTGGTGGAGGTCGTGTCGATAGTGAGTGAAAATGACATCAGGCTGTGGGATCTCATGCTTTAGTTTTTCAAAGGCCTCCTTTAAACGAACGGGTTCTGTCGGGAGGAAACCGTCCCTGAAATCATGAATCTTCAAGTCTAGAGATCTGGCGCCCTCGCTAAACATTGTTGCGCCGGCTTCTGCCTCTTGTCGACGGACAGGGTTGGACGCAAATACCACCCAGTTAACGTTTACGTTGCTTCTTTCTCCAAGGATATGAAGCAAGCTACCACCGCAGCCAATTTCAATATCATCGCAGTGGGCGCCGAGGCACAATATGTTCAGTGGTTTCTTTGCGTCACCAAGCACACTATTTAACACGGCTGCTACACCTTTTCCCGCCAAACCTGCCATGGGCAGTCGCCAGTTGCATTAAGCTCGTCAAAGGCCTGCTTGTCCTTGAACGTGTCCATGCATTTCCAGAAACCATCGTATCGGTAAGCCACCAGCTCATTTTCCGCAATTAGTCGCTCAAACGGCTCGTGAACGAGCTCTTCTCCATCCTGTATGTACTCATAGATGCGTTTCTTGAAGATGAAAAAGCCGCCGTTGACTGTCAGTCCGGTATTGGTCGTGTCCTGGATGCTGTGCACTGTGCCGTCGTCGTTAAGCCGCACGTAATGAAATGACTGCTGTGGCTGCACGCAAAGAAAGCAGGCTGTTTTTCCGCTTTTCTTGAAGAACTCGAGCATTTCGTCGAGTGGGACATCCGACAGGCCATCCGCATAGTTGGCCATGAACATGTCGTCAGGGCCGAGATCATCAAGATACTTCTCAACCGCTTTCAGGCGCATTCCGATGTTCGATTTGAGCCCGGTATCGGCAAACGTGATTTTCCAGTCGTGGATGTCGGTTTTGGTCAGATGGGGTTTGCCACCCTCAAGCACGAAATCGTTGGTAAGGCACTCGTCATATTTCAGAAAATACTGTTTGATTACATGGGCGTTGTGGCCAAGGCAGATAACGAAATCCTTGTGTCCGTAATGGGAGTAGAACTTCATTAGGTTCCAGACAATCGGCCTGTGGCCAATGGGAACCATCGGCTTGGGAATGTTTTCTGAGAATTCACGCAGGCGCATTCCAAGTCCGCCACAAAAGAGTACAACCTTCATAACTCTGACTCCCTTCAACTGCCGCTATGAGCAAAGTGTAGCAATCATTTCTTCTCTGAGTTGGTCAATCAGGCGTCCGCCGGGCAACTCAACATCATCGTAGGTAAGTGCCTGGTCCATAGGCACGTGGCGCTTTACTTTGCAGTTCTGGGCAACGCCCATTGGTAACAGATTGTCCCGCAGGCTGGTTTCAAAGTTGTCGATCAGGGCGTAGTTGGTGAAGCCTCCTATGCCATCAAGAATGTCGCCTTCATTGAGGTCTTTTTTAGCGATTGCGACAGCTTCGCAATAAGGCTTATCAAGGGGAGTAACGGCAGCATCATTACATAGAACGCCACGACAAACCGTGATGGGTATTTCCAGCTGGGGGAGATGGAAGGGGGTATAGAACACGTAGAAAGGGCCTTCGCCCATCTTCAGATACTTAAGGTATTCCTGCTTCATCGGGTTGTCAGTGTAACCGACAATAAATGCGCCGGTGTAGGGAGAGGCGCCGAGAAGAAAGTCTACGATACCTTTGCCGGGCGAGAAGGCATCCTCGGGGAAATGGCTAAGGCAGGTTCGTACATCGTCACATGCGGGCCCGTACATGCCACGCTTGCCCACACCAAAGCCAAGTGCGTTCGCAGTAACCGTAAGCTCCATGGATAGTTTGGTGCCGTCCACGAAAGAGGTCATCATGTGCGGTTTCTGGTTGTTGGCATCTGCAAACGCTTTTTGGGTTTCGGGCGTTCTGTGAACATCGTAGAAGCCTTTGAGATTGCCTGCGCCCACAACCTCCAGCCCCATGGTGCGAACGTGGCGGGCCAGGTTGGACGCTACACCGGGTTCGTCGCCGTCTGAGTTTGAATAGACTACGCCATTCTGCTTGGCATAGTGCTTCATCAGAGGACCAACGGTTGCGTCCATTTCGCAGTTTAGTACGAAGGTGTGCTTGCCGGCCTTGATGGACTCCAGGGCGACCCATGCGCCATACTCCACTTCGCCAGTCGTCTCCAGAACAGCGTCGATGGTAGTGGCGTCAAACGCAACTCTGGCGTCGTCAGCAATACAGGGGTTGCGGGTCTCAATTGCTTGTTCCAGTTCGGCGCTTGTAGAAACAAACTGAGTGTTTTCGACGCCCGCATTGCGAAAAACCGCCTCGGCGTTCTCGGGGGTTCGGTTGACAATTACCGCCAACTGAATCGCCGGGAATGAACTTTCGATTTGTGCGGCGATATGCTTCGCGCTGTAACCCGCGCCGACCATGGCCAGTCTGATCGGGCGGTCTTCCTGTACCCGCTTTGCAATCTCTGTGTCGACTATGATCATTTTGCTTCCCTGTCTTTCTATTTATTGTCAGAAATTTTTCCAGTTCTTGTCGTTATCCGAGATCGCTGCGATGGGTAGCGGCCACTCAATGCCAAAGGCTGGGTCATCGTGGCGAACGCCCGTTGCGGATTCCGGATGGTAAAACTCACTAGTGTGGTAATAGATCTCGGTGTCGTCTACCAACGTCTGATAACCCGTAGCGCAGCCTTCGGGGACGTAGAGCATCCGGCTGTTTTCCGCTGTCAGTTCTACTGCAAACCATTTTTTGAAAGTAGGTGAATCAGGGCGCAGATCTACAATGACATCGTAAATGGCGCCGCGCGGACAGCGAATAATTTTCACTTCCTGATGTGGGGCTGTTTGGTAATGAAGCCCTCTGAGAGTGCCTTTCAGAGGGCTTACACCGATGTTGGATTGCTTAATTGAGGATACGAGGCCCATCTCTTCCATTTCTCGCTCGCACCACAGACGGCCGAAGAAACCTCTATCATCGCCAATGCGCTTGACGTCTATCAGGTAGGAGCCCGAAATTTCCGTTTCAGTAAAGATCATCTGTTCGACCCCTAGATCTGCCATACCAGGTTGCGATCGAGTTTGCCTTCCTCAATCAAATTCATGATGTGAGCAATACGTTTGTAACGAATGCCCTCGTAGTCGTCTTTACTGAGTCCGAACCGAAGATAGGATTCATAACACTGCTCAACACCCTTGCGCGCCGTCCACCTGGTTTTGAATTCCGGAAACACCCGATGAATCTTGTCAAAATTGACGCGGTAGGAGCGTGGGTCCGGACCGGCATCTTCTGCGTATTCAACCTCGCAGTTCGGTACGGTTTCCTTAACGAACTGCGCCAGATCCCGCATCTGGTAATTTTCTTCGTTACTGCCGACGTTTACTGCGAGGTTATGTATCACATCGCGTTCGGCTTTTAGGGCACAGATTACCGCCTGGGTGATGTCTTCAATATGAACGAGAGGGCGCCAGGGTGTGCCATCGCTCTTCAGGAGAATCTTGCCGGTTGTGTGGGCCCAGGCGACGAGGTTGTTGATGACAAGGTCGAACCGGATCCGCGGCGATACCCCGTAGGCGGTTGCATTGCGAAGAAACACCGGGCTGAAACTCTCACTGGCCAACTTGGAAACGTCTTCTTCTACCAGCACCTTGGACTTGGCGTAGGGAGTAACCGGGTTGAACTGGGCAGTTTCATCAAGAACGTCTTGTCCCGCTTTTCCGTACATGCTGCATGAGGACGCGAACAGGAAACGTTGCACACCAACAGAACGCGCCAGCTCTGCGATTCTTACAGAAGCGTGGTAGTTGATGTCATACGTCAGATCGGGATTGATATTTCCGAGAGGATCGTTTGAAAGTGCTGCCAGATGCACAATAGCGTCAAAGCCCTCAAGGTCTTTGGCTGTAACGTCCCGCACATCTTTGTAGATGGAGGGCACGTCCATGGGCTCGTCGCCATACGTGCAGTAGCGATAGAGATCGGTATCCAGGCCGGTGACATCGAATCCTTCCTCAAGCAGCATCGGCACCATAACCGTGCCGATAAAACCTCTGTGGCCTGTAACTAATACCTTCATAATCTCTCCTTGCTGATTCAGGGGCGTTTGATGAGCCCGTATTTGATGACATCCATCAGTTCATTCTTCATCGGATCCTTGTTCCAATAGGCCCGTTTAAGAAGAAACATAGACAGCACCCGTTTGTCCTCAAGCGATATAGGCGCCCTCCAGACCGCTTTGTAGTACTCCTTAATGCTTCGCCAGGTCTGCATCACCAGCTTTCGCTTTGCCGGGTCCCAGAAATTCTTCTGGCGCTCGCTATCATCGCGTTTCCAACTGCTTGCCTCTGGATGCATTCGTCTATTGAAAAGATGGACCGGAATCTCTTGGAATTTTCCATAGAGTGATAATTCCCCAACAAGATTAATGTCAGCAGCAAGGTAGTTTCCGAGCAAGGCTGTATGGGCGAGGGAATCCCTTCGAATGAGACCGTAGATTACATTCTGCAGTCCGAGCTTCCTGAGGCAATCTTTAAATCTTATGGATGGCGATTCGGAAATAAGTTCGAGGTTGTCGTCATATTCTTCAGTTAATTCGCCTTTTTCATCTATTATGTGGGTCTTACCGTAAGCTAGAACGACCCCGGGATCCGCTTCCAAAACCTCAAAACATCTCTCGATTAAGGTTGGCTCAATAGGATCATCGGCGTTCTGCCACCGAAAATATCGGGACCGGGCCGGTTCAAAACAGACTGTATAGTTTTTCGACGCACCCAGATTAATGGGATTACGAATATATTGAATTCGCGAATCTCGCCCAGCGTAATCTCGGCAGATTTCTTCGGTACGGTCTGTGGAGGCGTTGTCGGCGATGAAGAGGTCAAAGTTGTTGAAAGTCTGGTTGAGTACGGAACGAAGGGTGTCTTCCAGATATCGTTCGCCATTATAGACAGGCAGGCCGATAGCCACCGGACTGGTTTCGTCGTACTGCTGATTCATGGTGCTATCCCTCGCCGAACCAATGACTTCAACTTAATGTTAATATTAGTACATTATTGTAACGAAGTGTAGCGAGCACCCCGAAGTTTTCCGGCTCTGCGAGGCTACGCTTCCTGCCCCCACACGGACGTTTCTCGGACAACGGATTATGCAGCCTTTACGCATTCTGACACTGGCAGTTTTCGTCGCATTAACCGGGTGCGACTCATCCCATCCAACAGATTCAGGGCCTGAGAACTCGTTTTTCGAACGCGAAACCATCGACCCGCGTGGTCCAAATGCTCCCTGGGGCAAAACGATTGGCGATATTGATGGCGATGGCCTTTTGGACATCGTTATCGGGGGGCATAGGCCAAGGCATCTCACTTTTTTTGAGAGGGTCGGGCGCAAACTCGGCATAACCGATTCTTTAAATCGTTTGGGCGAACTGGTCTGGTATGAAAATCCGACGTGGAAGCGCCACACAATTACCGAATCGCTGGCAATCAGGACAGATCTTGAAGTTTCTGACATTGATGGCGACGGTGCCAACGATATTGTCCTTGTTTCCGACAGTGGCATCGTGTGGTTGAAGAACGGTGACTGGGATAGCCATTTGATTGGTGAGGGAAAATATCACGATGTTGAGGTGACCGACCTGGACCGTGATGGTGCGATTGAAGTAATCGTTCGCAATCAGTCCCTGTTTGGCTACAAGAACGGAAATTTCATAAGGATCTTCACTCAGGAATCCGGTGATCAATGGAGTTATGAAGATCTGTCTGTTCCGCACGGAGAGGGACTTACTCTGGCAGATTTGGATAAGGACGGATTCAGCGACATCGTAGCAAGTGATGTGTGGCTCCGAAATCCGGGTGAATCCGGTAATTCGTGGGCAAAAATGCAGTACACCGGTGCCGGCGAAGGCGGCTGGCACTGGCATGATGTCTACATCGATACCGGAGACATCAATGGTGACGGTTGGCCGGATATTTTGCTTTCCCCATCCGAACCGGTTGGCGCTTTCTATCAGATCGCCTGGCTCGAGAATCCAGGAGGGGAAACGGACCAATACTGGTTGAAGCACGTGATTGTCGAGGACGTTGAAACCGTTCATCACTTTGTAGCAGCGAGGGACGTGGATCTCGATGGCGATATGGATGTACTCACTGCCGAAATGAACCAGGGCGAGGGTGAAAATCCGGTTTCAGTTTACCTGAACGAACCGAACGGTTGGGTTCGACAGACGCTGTCCCTTGGGGGTGGGCATAGTCTCAGAGCTGTGGATATTGACAATGATTTCGATGTTGATCTGATCGGGACGAACTGGCAGATCGAGAATTTCCAAGGTGATTACCCGGTCTGGATTTGGCGGAATCAATTGGATTCCCGCCAGGGTTGGGTGCGGCATGTTATTGATGACGAGAGACCCGGCCAGGCTACTGCCGTTTTTGCGGAGGATCTTGATGGGGATGGTAAGAAAGATCTGGTGAGCGGAGGGTTCTGGTATCGAAATCCAGGCGCTTTGGATGGCCAATGGGAGCGCTCGGAGTTGGGAGCTGGTGCAACAGATGCTGCGCTCATTCATGATTTTGACAGGGATGGAAAGCCCGATGTTCTTGCCACAGGGTGGCGTGCCTATGGTTATCAGACACCCATTTGGGAAAAGTTGGCGAACTGGGTTGCTGGTTCCAGGAATAAAGAAGGTAATCACGGAGAGCGACTTGTTTGGGCCAGGAATCTCGGCAATGGTGAGTTCGAACTTCTCGAGAACATTCAGAGGGCAAGCGGAGACTTCCTGCAGGGTGCCGCAGTACTACCTGCTGTGGGCGACGGGGAAGAACGTGTGCTCTTGTCCTGGCATGCTGCAGGGGAGGGTATCCAATCGATCACTGTTCCGAAAGAGGCTAGACATCAGGAATGGGCGTGGAGTGAGTTCAGTTCCCTGTCATTGGATGAGGCCCTTACCGTCGCAGATTTGGACGACGACCTAAACCCGGACGTCATTCTCGGGACAGTCATATTGTTTGGAAGAGAGGGCGGTGACTGGGAAACCGTCTGGATAGACGACGAGGGTCTGAAGCCAGACCGTCATGTGGTTTCGGATTTGAACAGTGACGGCCTCCCGGACATTGTCGTGGGGTTTGAAGCTGTAAGTGAGACAGGTGATTTGGTGTGGTACCAGCAATTGTCTCAGAAGGGCGGCTGGGAAAAGCATTTGATTGCGCGATTAACAGGGCCAATGAGTCTTGGCGTGGCGGATATGGATGCCGATGGCGATCCCGATGTGATTGTAGGAGAGCATGACCTCCCGAATCCGGAGCGGGCGAGGCTCCTTTGGTTTGAAAACCGGAACAACGGAAAATCGTGGTTGCCGCGGTTGATACATCAGGGTGACGAACACCACGATGGCGCGCTGGTCGTGGATTTGGATGGCGATGGCGATCAGGATGTTGTTTCGATTGGTTGGGGCCATCACAAAGTGATTGTTTATGAAAGTGTCAATGCTTTGGGAGCTACTTCTGACTAGCGCTTGAACTCTTTCAGTATGTATCGAACCTGATGCCACTCTTCGGTTCTCTTCAGGAGTAGTATGGCTGCGCAAATGGCGGTGAGTGCCGAAGTGATCACGAATAAGAACCCACGAATAGCCAATTCCCAGAGTCCTTGAATCTCTCCGAAATGGATAACCATCATCAACCCCGTACCTGCGGCCGTTCCCATTACACCGGGTACTATAAGAAATAGGAATTTCGTTTGGCTGAACCCAGTCCAGTGGTTCAGAAGTATCAGTAATGCGATCGTGGTTGCTATAGCCAGCCCTCCGCGGAACCACGCCATGTTTGTCAAAGAGTCTGTCGCAAAGACAAGCAAGACAGTGATAATGACGACAGTCGAAATCAGATCGAAGGTAAACAGCGCCCGCACTCGCCCAAGCGCAATAATGGCATCGCTGATCAGCGCGAAAAGGCAGAAGGTGAGGAAAAAGAGCCCGAATGGTCGCAACAGGTGGCTGTATGCCTGCCATTGTTCGCCAAGAAGCGTTACCACAATTAGGTCTGGGTACAGCATCAGAAAGGTTGTGAGAGGCGTGAGAACGGTCACCATGATAGCCAGGCTGAATCTGACCCGGTAGGCCAGTGAGTCAGGATCGTCTTTTACCCGGGCAATCGACGCCAGAAGAGGCTCGCTCATTGGAATGATTGCAGACAAAGCTGGTAACAAGCTGATTTCACGGACCAGGTTGTATCCTCCGAGCGCAGAGGTGCTGAAGTGCTTGGAAACAATCAGGTTGTCGATTTGCGAACGCGTAAACCCGACAATGCCCCGCAGCAAAAGCCACTGTGAAAAATTCCATTGTTCCCGCGCTTTCTCAAGGCTCCATTTGGGCCGGTATGGATGAACCCGATAAGAACCGATGGCAAACACGGCTGCGGAGAGCAGGCTTCCCAGAATGATTGCCCAGTAACTCTGGTCGATCCAGGCGATGGTGATTACGGCAACAAAGGATAGTCCCTTTTGCCAGAGAGTAAGTCGAAACAGAGGGCGGTAATTTATCTCTCTGACGGCTTGCATCATTCCCGGGGTACGAAGCGCTCGGAGGGGAAGGGCAAGGGTGGCTATGGCCAGAGCAAAGGCCAATTCCGGTGTTTCGAAAAAAGCGGATAAGAGCGGTGCTGAGCAAATAACGGCGAGCGCGACCAAAGACTTGATCAGAATGTCCATTGTCCAGGCAGTATTAAGATCGCTGTCGTCAAGTGTTTCTTTCTGGACAATGTACTGTTGGTTTCCGATCTCCGCCAGCAGCTCAAAAAACTGTAGGACGATGGTTATTAACGCAATAATCCCGAAATCATCAGGCGTTAAGAGGCGAGCGAGGATCAGGGTGCTGATGATACCCAGTCCGCGCTGAACGACCTGCATACCCAGTAGCAACGCAGCACTCTTGATAACTTTCAGGCTGGCGGACATAGAGGATATTCAATCTGGTAGAGGGTTTGGCGTTTACTATAGGCACAAAAAAAGCCAGCGCAAGCTGGCTTTTCCTGCCTGAGAACTAGGAGTAATCAGGCTTTACGGCGGCGGGCAGCGCCCAGGCCGGCGAGACCAAGACCCAACAGGGCAAGTGTGCCTGGCTCGGGAACAGCTTCGGTAATGACCGTCAGCACTGAACGACCAACGTAAAAGTCACCATAAAGCGATGTCACGGTAACGTCCAGGTAGCCATCAGCATTCAGCGCGCCAAGCGCCTGCGCTTGGAGATTATTGCCGAAATTCGCTGTACCGAACTGAATACCACCGGTGTCAAAATCGAAGGCTTCGATGACAAACAGAATGGTTTCCCCAAAATCCCACCACCTGCTGCTGTCATCTGCAATATCGATACTGAGAGAACCGCTTACTGCGCTACCCAGTACGAAACCATCGTCGTTAATGTTGTGCGTGTATGAATGGCTCCCGTACCAACCAACGTACTGACTCTGGTTGACGGTGTCTGTGATCATTCCCGCATTTGCGCCGGATACAGCCAAAAGCGTACCAGCGACCACCCCTCCAATTGCCTTGTACATAGCATCACCTTCCTGTGTTTAGTGTCGTGTTGCAGTGATTCACTAAGCAATGGTGGGGCCAAAATGAGTAAAGTTATATAAAACAGTAAGTAAGGAATTCATGAGTGAGGCACTAGCCTGTCAGGTGTAAAACGGGTTGACAGGCCAGAACTGGCTTCAGATATCGGTTGCTGCCTCAAAGGCTGCAAGTCGGTCCAAGCCCTCATCACAGGTCGAGGTTTCGCATAGCGTTTGCAGTGATATCAGTGCGAACCGCGTTCTTCCGCTGTAAATTGCTGGTAGCTGCAATAGCTTGGCTTTGACGTAGGAGTCTGTGCGGTACCCGCCAATGGCGTAAATATGCGAGACAACAACCCTCTGGGGTGTGTTGATGCGCCTCCATATTCCCTTGCCTGGGGCTGGTGTAGCCTCCCTGAACCACATGTCGCGATCCACGAGTGGCGGTAAGTAGGGGACGATCTTTTGTTCCGGAGAGTGACGTTGGATCTGTGCCAGAGATACGTAAACTCCCGTGTCTTCCTCCACATAGAATTTTTGTTCCAGCTGATCAGGCACCTGGAGCGGTAATGGAAGAGCCTGAGCACTTATTTCGCTGAAGTCAGAGCTTGTGATCGAGAGTGGAGGCTCCTCTATCTCCCTCGCCTGAACCAGGAAAACCACCCCAGTTCCGGCCACCAGCGCTGTAAGAATAAAACCAAAACCGGAGTGGCTGATCACGTGATCATTACCAGTCTGTAAAGTTTTTCGGCGCCTGACCGGAGCCAGAACAAGCGCCGGTAGAATAAAGGCGGCAAAGACGATCCATCCAAACAACTCGTGTTCACGAACCAGGGAGCTTTCCATATTCGTCCAGTCAGCTATCAGCACCAATGCAATGATGCGGACCCAATTAATAACCAGAGCCAGGACGATGGAGCTGGACATTATTATTGCCCAGCCTCGCCACCGATAGTCGTTCAGGATTGCCGTGAACGCTCCAAGCAGCATTGCGATTGCGAGGAAGCCGATTCCGGAACAACCATCTGCAATAACGAGTCTGCCGTAGGCGAGGGTGATATTGCTGCCTTCAATCAATGCAGTTATCCCCAAGGCGCTGACTGCGTTCCCGACGACGATGGTGGCCATATCCACCAGTATCGGAATGAGGTCAGCCCATATAGGCAGCGATAGACTGAGCAGGAGAAGGTACGGAACGAGCTTCAGCGCACCCCCCAGCCCGAGCAAAGTCCACGTGATTGCAAAGAGGCTGACTGGCAAGCTGAGATAGGCGAGCGTATCTATTCGAACCAGTTCAAGTGCCGCCCACGCGAATGTGACAAGAATGAGCAGTATGCCTCCAACAGGCCGACTCCACAGCCCCCTATCAGACCAGCGGGAGCGGCTACCCAGAGGTGGGTGAATAACAAGAAGAGCGAGATAAGCAATAGCTGTGGGGAGGCCGTGTGACATGGTCTGCTCCCACTTCAGCCAGATTTCAACGAGCCTGGCCCATGAGGGATAGAAAAGTACAACGGATGCGAGGGTGGCCAAGAGAAAGGGCCAAGCATGAGAGAACCGGGGAGCCAGAGTCATCCGTAACCTGAGAATCCTGTTATTGATTTACTGCAAAGAGTATCGCCTTAGGCGTCGTTCGTCATCAGGTCTGTTTGCAAGGCCCCCGCTGCATGTGCGGCGGGGGCGTTCGGCGTTTGCTATTTGGCTTTAGGCTTTGCGGCGTCGAACAACACCGAGGCCGAACAAACCAATACCGAGAAGGGCAAGCGTTCCGGGTTCAGGAACCGGTACGATGTCTTCAACGTAGACCAGCATGTCGTTGTAATCCATGTCTGATCCGTCCTCGAAACCGAGGATGTAGTCATCGTTTTCCCAGAGTACGCATTTTTCAGGAGTCTGCTCAGAGCAGCCGTAAGTTATTTCGCTGCCGAGATTGATCCGTTGCCCCTTGCCCTGAATCGCAACAAAGCGCTCAACGCCGCCATTACGCTCGGCATCCGAGTAGATTACCGGGGCGCCACCGTAGCCCAGGTAAAATCCGAACTCCTCGCTGGCGAAGGTTCCCTTTTTCTGGTTGTTGACGTAAACGCTGTAGCTACCACCAGAGATGTCGAAACTGACTTGGGCGCGGTTGGCGTTGTCAGTTACGGGTCCATTGTAGCCGCCACTTGTTGTGAAGCTGCCTTCGTCCGCGCCGTTAAACAACTCGACATAATCGTCGCCGTTGTAGATGCCGAAAGACTGTTTGGACAGCATGGACGTGATTTCAATCAGAAAAGTTGCTGTGCTGTTGCTTCCGTCCGGGGATGATGTGAAAAAAGGTTCAGTGCTTACATCGTTGTTTTTCGTATCGCCGAGCACATTAACGCTGGGTCCAGAGACAATGAGATTGTCGTTGATAATCTCACTGAGGTTCGCCTCAGAACCGTCGTTAATGAATGCTGCTTGAGCAGACATGGCGCTCAGACACGCTACAGCTAAAGTCGTTCTGGCCAATTTCATTGTACTGATACTCCGTCAAGGTGTAGTGCGTTCCGTGCAACCCGGCTATCTCAGAGAGATCCGTGGCTTTCCGTCCCCCTCTCGCGAGAGGTTTGGCGGCGGGGACGTGTCCCCACCTTTGTAGATATCAACATCTGTGCCAGAACGGGAAAATATATATGAAACAGTGGGGTGGAGAAGCCATTAGGTTGGTTGTGTAAAGCGGCTATGCATGAGATGTAAAAAAACCAGACACGCTTTCGAGTCTGGTTTTTTATCGAAAAGGCGAGACGGCTATGGTTAGAGTGCCCTGCGAACCTCGTCGAGGTGCTTTTTGAATTCCTCGTTATCTGGTGCCATGGCGAGCGCTCGTTGAAGTTGATCCATTGCTGCACGGTGTTGGCCATCAAGGTGAAGAATCCAGCCATAGGTATCGAGAATCGCGGGGTTCTCCGGCTCGATCTCGGCAGCACGAGCTGCGAATTCAAGGGCACGGGCGGTATCTGTATCCCTTAATGCCCAGGCCAGATTGTTCAAAGCCGTTGTATGGAGTGGATCCTGCTGTAAAACCTTTTGATAGTGATTTGCGGCAGCCATGATGTTCCCTTCGGTCATCAATTGATTTCCGCGGGAAAGGTTGGCAGGAACGCTATCAGGGGCGAGATTAACCCATTCTGCCGTGAGTTCGTTGGTCTTCTCATTGGCAACCTGATTGGACAGCTGAACGAGCGCAGGAAGCACTGCAGGGTCTCCGTTGTCACTCCAAAATTCATAGAGGGACTGAAATGCTTCTTCGGCGCGATTTTCAGCCTGCAGGATGGCGGCACGTGCAACGGTCACCGCGGCCGTTGTTCCGAAAACCTGTTCGACATCCAGTACCGCAGTCTGAGCTGCGTCGATATTACCCTGCTGGGTGAGAATTCGTGCCGGTAGCAGAGCAAAAGCCTGGTTTTCGGGGTTCAATGCAAAAGCCTGTTGGGCCTTGTTGACCGCTGAATCCCATTGTTCTGAGAGTGCGAGTTGTTGTGCTTCTGCAGCAAGCAGGCTGGCTTCAGCGGTCTTGAGTGGCGTTGATTCCATTCCCTTTCCGGCTTTTTCGAGACGGGAACGGGCTGTTTCCAGGTTCTCTTCCGATACTAGCCAAAGGATCTCTGTTGCGGCGAGGGCATTGGCCAGTTCCGGGTCAGCCTGACTGACCGATCTGGTCCATTCCGACACGGCTGAATCGCTTTGACTATTGGCGGCATGGAGCCGTGCTGCCCTGAACAGCAGCGGTAGTTTTGGTTCGGTTTGTTTGGCAGCGGCGACAAAGCTGTTGACGGCTTTATCTGGTTGACCCGTCTCTTGGTATAGCTGGGCAAGCGTAACGTGTACCTCAATGCTTTCAGGGTTGCTGTCACGAAGGCCTTCCAACTTATTGATTGCGTCTTCGGTATTGCCAGCGCCTGCTGATGAGATCGCTGCAAGAAGCTGCGCAGAGCGGTTCTGGGGATACCCGTTCTCAAGGGATTGTTGCAGCTCTCTGAGTTCTCCGGTTTGGCCCTCGCGGATAAGTAACCGCACATAGGCCGCTGTGGTGGGCCAGTCGTCCGGTTTGTTTGCAAAGGCAATCCGGAGTTGTCCGAGCGCTTGCTCGGGCATCGCCTGACGTTCGTAATAATTGGCCAAGGCCAGTCGAAGACGAACGTTCTCGGGATTGAGGCTCAGGGCCCGGCTCAGGCTTGCGACACCCTCGGATTGAGTGTCTTCGAGACTCAGCGCCACCATGCCGTGCATGGCCAGCAGTTCCGTGTCATCGGGGCGGGCCTCGATTGCTCGAGCTAGCGTTGCATAGGCTTCCCGACGCTCTCCCTTGTCGATCCGAGCCATTGTTGTGAGTCGAATGAAGCGTGTGGGGGACGTTTCCGGATCAATATTCTGGGAAAGTAGGTCCAGGCCCTCTTGAAGCCTTCCTTGTTGCAGGTTAAGCGCGCCAAGGGTAAGAGCGATTCTTTCGTTATCGGGATTTAACTGGAGCAGATCCTGGAGGGTCTCAGAGGCCTCGTCGAAGCGACCCTCCTTAATCGCAGAAATCGCTGACTTTGCCTGATTCTCAAGATCGGTATCGGTGTTCTCCGCAAGAACCCGATTGTATACCTGTGCTTCGGTAATACGGCCTTGTTCTGTAAGGACGCGGGAGAGCAGGGTCAGAGTCTGTCTTCGCACCGGTAGAAAAAAATCAGAGGTGGGAAGGGCGTTCACAGCCGCCGTTAGCGTCTCTACGGCTGGTTCCAGGCGATTCAGGGTGTAAAGGGCGCGCCCCTTCAGCATCAAGACTTCAGAGCTGGCCGGATGTTCCGCGAGATAGGCATCAGCCTCAGACACCGCTTTCTGAGGATTGTTCAAGTGTAAGTATGTTTTGACAATTCCTGCGGTGGCCTTTTCCAGTTGCCATCCCTCGGTCACTGCTTTTTCGAATTGCTCAATGGCTGCCTGATAGCTGCCAGCGAGTCTCAGCGCTTCGCCCTGCACAACGGCGCCACGACCTTTTTCTTCTGGGGTTTCAAGGTCGGCCTGTGCCAATGTTTCGCGCGCGGATAAATGCTTGCCCTGCCCAATGTAGGATTCCGCCAAGGGGAGGGCGATCTCGCCAGGCTGTTGATCCAGTCTTGGAGCCAGGAGTGTCTCGACTTCTGGATAGGCGCCCACACGAAGATAGAGATCGGAAAGGCGAAGAATGTAGTCCAGATTATCAGGCTCCTGCTGGATGGCATTCCTTATTTCCAGCATGGCGGACCTGTACTGTCCTTGCTCTGCGTAGGTTTCACTGCGGTTAATGTGAGAAAGACCTTCCGGCTCTGTAGAGCCCCCGCCGCACCCCGGCAGCACGAGAGCGGCTGCTAGTCCGATGCCGATACACCGCCCTCTGAATAAGGTAATCAGGCGCGCCTTCGGTTGGCGCCGCTGGATTTGGGCGGATTTTGGTGCATGGTTCATAAATATTCCTACCTTGCTCTCTAGCTCTCTGGTGAAGCTTCAGAGGTTTCGATGTTGTATTTATCGGTAAGGCTATAAATGGTGGGGCGTGTTATGCCAAGTAATCGGGCCGCCTTCGCCATATTGAATCCGCTTACCTGGAGTGCCTGGTTAAGGGCGCGCCGCTCTGCGGTTTCACGAATCTGGCGAAGATTCAGGCATTTCTCATCTTGCGTTGAGCTTGGTTGCAGTGACAGGTCTTCGGCAGTCACTCTTTTGCCTTCTGCCATTATGATCGCCCGCTTAACCTTGTTTATCATCTCTCGCACATTGCCTGGCCAGGGATAGTTATTAACAGCGTTTATGGCGTCTTCGGCAAATGACAGGTGGGGGCGGTCGAGCTCCTTTCCGATACTTTTCAAGAGGGACACGGCGAGAACGAGGGCATCACCATCGCGATCTCTCAAAGCAGGCACGTCAAGCGTGATTTCGCTGATGCGATAATACAGATCCTCGCGGAACTCGCCGCTTTCAATGAGATGGTTCAGATTCCGGTGGGTCGCGCAGATAACGCGTACATCAACTGAAATCGGTTCGATTGCGCCAACGCGATCAATCATCCGTTCCTGGAGAAATCTCAGCAGTTTCGCCTGCAGCGCAAAGGGCATATCACCAATCTCGTCCAGGAAGAGAGTCCCTCCGTTGGCAGATTCGATCTTACCTTTCTTGTTCTGTGTTGCGCCCGTGAACGCGCCTTTCTCGTAACCGAATAGCTCGCTTTCCAGCAGGGTCTCTGGAATCGCTGCGCAGTTAATTGCCGCGAAGGGCTTTGAGGCGCGAGGGCTGAGATCATGCAATGCCCGGGCAAGCAGCTCTTTGCCAGTTCCGGTTTCTCCGTTTATAAGTGTCGTTACATCAGTCGGCGCGATTTTCTCCAACGTTCGGCAAACCTGGAGCATCTGAGGGCTGGCGGCAACAATGCCTTTTATATTGGTGGCACTTTGCTGGCTCGCGAGTTCACGGTTCTCACGCTCCAATTCGTACAGACGGAAGGCACGGTCAACAACAAACGTGAGGATGTCCGCATCAAGGGGCTTCTGGTAGAAGTCAGAGGCGCCCATTCCAATGGCCTTGACAGCATTTTCCTTATCTTCACGACCCGTGACCACAATGACCTTGGTCAGTGGCGCAAGCCGAAGAATCTCTTCCAGCAGGCCGAAGCCTTCAGAGGCTCCCCCCGGGTCGGGTGGCAGGCCAAGATCCAGGGTAACCACGTTGGGCTCTTCACGCCTCAGCACCGCCAGAGCCGATTCTCGGTCCGATGCGACGCTTATTTCAAGGTCATCGCTGAAGCACCAGCGCATCTGGCTTTGGAGTCCGGGATCGTCTTCTACGATCAAGAGTCGTCTAGTCACAACAGCATTAAATCCTTTTCAAACGTTTCCCTTACCGAGATTCTTAACTGAACGTTGGCACTTTGCAATGCTCGAAGGAAACAATCGAAAAAACTGCCGATTAATTGGCGCTTTCTTTCGGCTGCTCAGCGTCATGAATTGGTCGATACGTTTGTTCGGTCATCGACCCCGATCTCTCGGATGCGAGTGGAATCCGCACAGAAAAGCATGAGCCAATCCCGGGTTCGCTTGTAACATCGATACTGCCACCAATTTTCCGGATGTATTCCCTTGCCTGATAGGCCCCAATACCCATGCCTGTCAAACCTTTGGTACTTTCAAAGGGTTTGAACAATTGGTCGCTGATGAATTCCTCGGTCATTCCTGAGCCCGTGTCTTGAATGAACAGAACTACGGAGCCTTTGGATGTCTTGATTGTCAGTGTGATTTCGCCGGAGGGAGGCGTCGCATCCTGCGCGTTTTGAATCAGATGGCCCAAGACGCTGCGAAGTTGTTCAAGATCAGCCTTAACGATCACTTCTGATGGAGCGTCATCGACATGCGGCGCTGGCGCACGGTGTTGGTAATGTGTCACCAACTGCTGCACGAGGTGTGTCAGGTTGATTGGTTCAAGATTGACCTGTTCTTCCGTGTGAGGTTTGCGAATGTGGTCCACCAGGTTCGACATTTTTCTCACAGCGTGTTCAGTCGTATTAATCATGTCGTCGATGAAAGCAGGGTTATTGCGGTGCTTTGGCGCATTCTTCACTAGCAGTGACAATTGGGCGATAACGGTCTTGAGGTCATGAACCATGAAAGAGGAAGCCTTACTTACGGCTTCAAACTGCATTGCGCGGGATAGCCTGTACTGGGCATCTGCCTGGGCGAGCAGGTTGCAGGTTTGCCGAGCCACCACTTTTATCAGGTCAAAATTTTCCCAATTGAGTTCTACTTTGGCGTATGGGTTGCCGACGAGCGCCATGCCATAAAGATCATTACCTAGATAAAGCGGGATGATCAGCCAGCAATCAGGCGTTTTTGCTATTGCGTCAGGAATCTCCAGGAGGTTGTAGCTGACTGGATCAGCCTTGTATTCATGGAGGTCAACAATCCATTCTCGATCCCGAAAAAAGCGAACCAGTTCGGAGTCGCCCTCAATCATGGTGTATTTGGGTGTTGAGAGGTTGACCGAAGCTTTCAGTATGTAGGCGTCCTGCTCGCCTATCAGCCAAATCGCGCCGGCATTACTTTCAACAAGTCCCGCAAGTATCCGAATAACCCGCTGGGGCAGAGGAGGGTCATTGCTCAGGTCGGCCAGTTCCCTCGTCATCTTCAACCATTCGTCGCGGTAGTCATATTTGTAGTCAAAGAAGTTTTGACTGATGAGCACCATCAGTTTGGATCGGATGCGCCTTGAGAGAAGGAGCGTTGTCAGGAACACGAGAGAAATGGTGAAGAACAGTACTTGTAGGGCGTCGCCCCATTCGCCGCCTAGTGTTCGGACGTAGTATCCACCGAGGGCGAGGAACAGAAGGTAGCCGCCGGCGAATATCAGGGTTCCGCCATGAAAAACCGCCGAACGGGATAACTGGAAATCAACAGGCTGCCTGCGTGTGTTGATGACATTGACTGCAAACAATGGCGTCAGGAGTGCATTTACAAAGCCTCGGGCGTTCCAGAAGGAGTCCGCTACATGGCCAAAAAGAAGTGCATCGGCATACATGAAGAAGTCGAACGCGAAAACGGTACCTACGCCAATACACATATACTTGATGCTTGATCGGCCAAAGCTGGGCGAATTGCGCCAAATTTGTTCGATCAGAGACAAACCAAGCAGAGAAAGGCCGATTTGGCCCAGAAGTTTAATCTTCCCGCCGGCTAAATCCAGGTCAGTGAAGTTTTCTACAAGTCCGATTCCAAGCAGAACGAAAAGAAGAACGCCAGCGCTGGCGCCCAGAATCTGTTTTACCTTGCCCGTAAACCTGTTTTCCTTGAAACCATCTTTTAACAGGGCAAATAGCAGATAGATCCAGGCGGCATCCCGGAGGAGTTCAATAAGGTATCGAAGATTAAAGCCCGGGTAGCCCCAAAGACTCTGGCTCACAAGGGAAAGGGCCCAAATGGCTGAAATGGTTGAAGCCAGCGCAAGGGCGCGGTCCACGCCACGCCGGAGGTACCGTGCCGCAACCAATATCGTCAGAAGCCCGAACGTAATCGACGCCAGGGAATAGCTGAGTACGTCCATGTTGCTGAACATGCCAGAGTGCCCCGTTAAGAAGTCCTTTTCCAAGAATAGCTCTGTTTAGCAATGAGCGTAACTTATGTAGCCAGCGTTTACCTAAACTGGCCTCTTATTCTCCCGATAAAACCGGAAAATCTCCTTCAGCGGCCGCTTGGGCTCAAACCCGAACTCCTTCACAAACGCCCGCCCGTCGATTACCACCGGATACTTGAAGAATGCCATCAGGTAGGACGGAAAACTCTTGAGCTTCAGGGTGCCGAGGATCATCTTCGGAACCATCGGCGGAATTGAGGGCACAGGAATCCGTTTGCAGCCGCAGAGCTTCAGCGCGTGCTGGTACGCTACCCAGTCCTGCGGTGCAACGTTGTATACGCCACGTGTCGGTTTTTTATACGCCAGTACAATGGCATCGGCCATGTCATCAATATGGATGAACTGCATCATGGGGGAAAAGCCCGCCAACACCGGTGCCCGTTCACTGGCCAGCAGCGTGCTGATGGTATTACGCACCCCGGGGCCCACGATGTTGCAGGGCCGCAGGATGGTGATGTTCAGCTCCGGGTAGCGCCACAGGTAGATGTTGGCAAGGTTTTCCAGCTCAACCGAGTCGATCAGATCGGCACTGAGCCCCGCACTTTTCAACGGGGCAGATTCATCAATGAGTGCCGGGTTGTAGGCCACGGCGCCGTATACGTGGAAGGTTGAGAGCACCACCACCCGTTTGATGCCGTACTTGTGGCTCAGGTCCAGGAGTTTCTGGGTGCCCAGCACGTTGGCGTTGTAGCGGCGCATCCGGGTGAGCTGGCTGGACATGATCCGGCCCATGTGGATCACGCCATCAAACTGGTAGCGGCGGAACAGATCCTCGAAAACCCTTTTGTTGAAATCGATACAGTAGCTGGGAATGTCGTCGCCCAGGTAGACCTGTTCCCGAAAATCCACGGCGACCAGGTCGCAGGTGTCGCGGAGTTGCTCAATAACCTGCTGGGCGAGGGCGCCGGCGGCACCGGTAATCAGAATGTGCGGTCTGCGTTGTTCGGTCATCAGAAAAGCCTTTTCCTTTCGCTCAGTCCTTTGTCGATCAGCCGGCTGATTTCCGACTTCACCTTCTCCACGCGCTCGGTGACCTGTTCTTCCGGGATTTCCAGATCGTCAAAGTACATGGGGGCTCCGAAATTCAGGTGTACCTTTGCCGGTAGCACCACGGGCATGGCGACCGGGGCGTAAGGGATGCCCAGAGCCTTTGCCAGGGGCTTGATGTTGGCGATGGCCGGGATGGTCTCCTCGCAGCCCACCACACCAACTGGCACGATCGGCGCCTTGTACTTCATGGCCAGGTGCATGAAGCCGTTGCCGAAACGCTTGAGCTGGTAGCGGTCCTGATAGAGTTTTCCGGAACCGCGAACGCCCTCCGGAAACACGATGACCGCTTCATCGTTGGCGAGCATCTTGGCGCAGTTGACCGGGTCTCCAAGAACTGCGCCTACTTCATTCAGCAGGTTTCCCAGCCAGGGCACAGTCGGGAAGAAGCGCTCGATCATTGCTCTTGGAATGCGGGCATCTTTTTCCCGGGAGGCGAGGGCGTAACCGATCAGCAAGCCATCAATGGGTAATTGCCCGCTGTGATTGGCAATAATCAACACCGGACCCTCGGCGGGAATGTTCTCGACGCCGTGAGCCTGCACCCGGAAGTATTTTTCGTAAATCTGTTTGGTAATCGAAAGCCCGTATTTGATGGCTTCGTTGTTATAGCCCCAGGGATCGTAGCCCAGGCTTCCAATGGGTTTGCGGATGCGGTTGATATGTTCGTCCAGCTCCGCGGGAACCAGTCGGGTTTTCAGAAATGATGCCAGGCTCATGATTTCCTTCCGATGAATACGCCTAATGTGTGGCTTTGTCCTTCATTTAGCACCCGATAGTCGCTGGCGGCATTGGCGGTTTCGACGCAAAGCATGGACTGCCAGGCCGTACCAGGAAAGTCCGACAGTTTTGCCGCTTTCGCTGGCCCCGGGTTCCATACGACGGTCGAATCGCTACCCACCGAGGTCAGTTTGCGGCCGGTTCGGGGTGTGACGATGGTCAGGGGCTCGCCGCTCTCATAGATCCGGTCCGTCTCTCCGTCAAAATACACTGGGCCTTCCTGGTTGCGGTATTCCCAGTTATCCAGGGTGTCGATGTACTGGCTGTTTCCGAGGCCCAGTACTCGTGTGCGGCTTATGTCACTCGTTGGCAGATAAGTATGGAATGCCTGGGTAAACGCGAGGGGGTCTTTCCCCAGATTTGTGGTGGTCAGAGCCAGTTGGCAACCCCGAATAGAAAAGCTGAACGTAAAAAGCGCAAGTGCGTGGCCGACCCAGACATCACTGAAGTCCTCGTTGGCATCCAGAGACAGACTGATTTCCACTTCGTGCGCGTTCTCCCGGACATCCTCCAGTTTCCAGAGTGCGGTTCTGGCAAAGCCGTGGGCTTTGTCGGTATGGATCCGCTTTCGGACTTCCGGCGCATTGCGGGCAGGATCCCCGAACCAGGGCCAGCAGACCGGAATGCCACCCCGGATTGCGCGACCAGGTTCGTAGCGAGCGGTTTGGCTCATCCACAGCCAATCGGGCTCATCCTGGGGCTTGAAGCTGGCCAAATGGGCCCCCTGGAGAAACAGGGTTGCCTGAAAAAGAGGGTGGTGTACCTCAAGGGCTTCCAGTTGCCCGATCGTTTTCCAGCGCGTGAAGGACCACTGGCCCGGCGATAGCGAGAGCGGTGGCCTGTTACTGCTTTCTGACATGATTATCTGCTAATGGGAATCTGCTGAGTGAAACCGGTTAAGTGTATTTGCCTACACAGAGAGTAAATTAAAACTGCCGCTCCGGCGAGAATTGCGCCTAAAATACGCTCAAATTAAGCACGAGGCCCGACGATGGAAACGCCGGTAATAGTCCCAATCAACGATCCCCTGAACACCCTCTCGAGTAGCGCCTACGATGCGGTGGCAGGCAGTGATGTTCAGTCAACCGACCTTGCGCCGGATCAACGTGAGCTGTTGTCCGAGGAGTGGCTGGACGAACTGGCTTCGGGACTCAGTGAGCATGGTTGGATGTCGTTCGATGTCCGCTCACGGCTGGGAGAAAACCTGTTGGCGGCGCTGAAGCAGGAAGTGCAGATTCTTGATCGTACTGATGCCATGAAAAAAGCCGGCATTGGCCGTGGCAATGATCTGGTGCGTGACCGCTCGGTTCGACGCGACAAGATTGCATGGTTGCAGGGGGTCACAGCACCCCAGGCTGCGTTGTTTGAATTTTTCGAGACGATTCGCCAGGGGTTGAACCAGAGGCTGTTTCTCGGGTTGAAGCGATTTGAAACCCATTATGCGACCTATCACCCTGGTGATTTCTACAAGCGGCACCTGGACAGCTTCCGGGGCAGGGCGTCTCGCGTTGTCAGTCTGGTGTTGTATCTCAACGAAGATTGGCAAGCAGCCGATGGCGGAGCTCTCCAGGTGTTCAATCGCGACAACGATCAGGAAGTTTGCGGAACCGTATTGCCCGAGGCCGGGCGCATGGCTTTGTTCATGAGCGAGGAAATTCCGCACGAGGTGTTACCTGCAAACCGCACCCGTTACAGTCTGGCTTGCTGGTTCCGCCAGGACGAGGTGCCCTTGCCCCTCTAATGCCGATGCGGAAGGGCGCGCTGATTTGTCATTGTAGTGTGCAAACCCTTTTGTTAATATGCGCGCCGCTTTCAGGGAATTGTTCTGAAACGCCGTTATGGTGGCTCCATTGGTGCCCCCGCAACATGAAACCGTGAACCCGGTCAGGCCCGGAAGGGAGCAGCCGCAGCGGTGGAATTGTGTGCCGGGGTGTCGCTGGTGGAGTCACCCCCAGTTTTCTCTCCCTTTCTCGTTTTTATCTTTCTGATTATCCTTGATTGCCATGAACTTATGTCCGGACCTGGCGTGCCCGTTTCCGAGACCAAGTTTGCTTCTTCTGAAACCTCGTCCGTGCTAAGGTTAAACCCGTTTTCACTGCAGTTGGCGGAACATGAGCTACCAGGTACTTGCCCGTAAATGGCGCCCACGCACCTTCGAGGATATGGTGGGCCAGGAACACGTGCTCCAGGCGTTGATCCACGCCCTGGAAAGCCAACGTCTTCATCACGCCTATCTGTTCACGGGTACCCGTGGGGTAGGCAAGACCACCATTGGTCGGCTTCTCGCCCGCTGCCTGAACTGCGAAACCGGCGTAACCCCGAACCCCTGTGGTGAATGCTCGAGCTGCCAGGAGATTCAGGAAGGCCGGTTTGTGGATCTGATTGAAATCGACGCCGCGTCCCGGACCGGCGTTGATGATATGCGTGAGCTGACGGATAACGTCCAGTATGCGCCCACGCGTGGCCGCTACAAGGTGTACCTCATTGACGAGGTGCACATGCTGACGAACCAATCGTTCAACGCTTTCCTGAAGACCCTTGAAGAACCGCCGGAACACGTCAAGTTCCTGCTGGCAACGACCGATCCCCAGAAACTGCCGGTCACAGTGCTCTCCCGGTGCCTGCAGTTTAATCTCAAACGGATGACGCCGGAGCACATCGCAGGCCACCTGCGTCATGTACTGGGTGCCGAGGAAATTCCATTTGAGGAACCGGCCCTTTGGCTCCTGGCCCGGGCTGCGGACGGCAGTATGCGCGATGCCTTGAGCCTCACCGATCAGGCTATCGCCTTTGGCAACCAGAAGCTGTCCGCCAGTGATGTCAGTAATATGCTGGGGACCATTGATCAGCGGGATATTGAACGCATTGTGAATGCACTCGTTGAAGGCGACGGCCCGGCATTGCTGTCGGAAATCAGCCGGATTTCCGATTTTGCGCCGGATTACAGTGTGATTCTTGCTGATCTGCTGTCGCTCTTCCACCGGGTCACCATGGAGCAGGTGGTTCCGGGCAGTGCCGATAACGCGCTGGGTGATGCCGAGCAAGTCCAGGCCCTGGCTCGCAAGCTCAGTGCCGAGGACGCCCAGCTTTTCTACCAGTCTGCACTGATCGGCCGGAAAGACCTGACCATTACGCCGGATGCACGTATGGGTTTCGAAATGACCCTGCTCCGCATGCTTGCCTTCAGGCCTGGTGCTGACCGGCGAGAGCCGCCCGCTATAAGTTCTGGTGGTCAGTCTGTCGCCTCCGAGCCACGGGATGAGCCCGACCCGGCGCCGAGACCAGAAGCAGAATCAGAACAGCCTGAAACGCAGCAGCCACAGTCTGAGCCGGAGACGGAAGTAGCTGAGGAGCCGGTTCGAGAGGCCAGCCAAGCTCCCGCACAGCCAGAGCCGGAACCGGAACCCACACATGAGCCCGAGCCCGAAATGCCGGCCGCCCCGCCTGTTGCGGAGGAGGATGCATCCTGGCTGGCCAGTCTTGATGCCCAGGCCGAGACAGCTGGAGAATATGAAGAAAACTACCCTCTAAGCGATGACGCGCCGGTGACGGAAGAGCCGCCACCTGACGTCGCCGACGAGCCGGTTGATCAGCCTGCGCCGGCTCCGGAGCCCGCGTTTGTGGAGCCGGAGCCAGCGCCCGAACCAGCGATAGAATCAGCAGTTGAGCAAGAGCCTGTACCGGAGGGCGAATTTGTCTGGCACCGGGATTTCCGGAGTCTGGGCATTGTTGGTATGCCCGGTAATCTCGCCAGTCACGGCGCCATGTCGCGGGATGGGGATGTAATTACCCTGACAATCGACGAGGGCCACGCCCGGCTGCTGAACAGCCGGCACGAGGAAAAGATTCTCGCTGCCTTGAGAAACCGCTTTGGCGACTCCATTCAGTTACGTACCGAGCACGGTAATCCCGGCCCCCATACGCCTGCGGCTTATGAGGAACGCCAGCGGAAGGCCCGCCAGGAAGCGGCGGAGGCGTCCATTCGCCAGGATCCGGTCGTAAAGTCTATTGTTGAACGATTCGAGGCGCGGGTAGTCGAAGAGAGTATCCGACCGGCCGAGACAAGCAGGAGATAAGTTATGATGAACAATATGGGCGATATGATGAAAAAAGCCCAGAAAATGCAGGAAGAGATGCAGAAGGCCCAGGAGGAAATCGCCAAGGCAGAGGTGACTGGCGAAGCCGGTGCCGGTCTGGTCAAGGTTACCATGAATGGCCGCCACGACGTTCGTAAAGTGGACATCGACTCATCGCTGATGTCAGAGGAAAAGGACATCCTGGAAGACCTTCTCGCCGCTGCAGTAAACGATGCCGTTCGCCGCGTTGAGGAAAACCAGAAGGAGAAGATGTCCGGTATGATGTCGGGCATGGGCCTGCCACCCGGCTTCAAAATGCCGTTCTGAATTTTACCCTGCCGTCGTTTGAGGACCTTTCATGGCGTTCAGCCCGCTGGTTGATGAGCTTGTAGAATCCCTTCGTTGCCTCCCCGGTGTTGGTCAGAAAACTGCCCAGCGCATGGCTTTCCATTTGCTCGAGCGTGGCCGCTCGGGCGGTACCCGGCTTTCCGAGGCATTGAGCCAGGCCATGACCGGTGTACGTCGCTGCGAAAGCTGTCAGAACTTTGCGGACACCGAAGTCTGCGGCATCTGTGAAAATCCTCAGCGCCGCACCGGGACGCTGTGTGTGGTGGAAAGTCCCTCGGATTTGCTGGCCATCGAGCAGGCGGGTGATTACCGGGGTGGTTATTTTGTCCTGATGGGACACCTGTCGCCCATCGATGGCGTGGGGCCTGAAGAAATCGGCATCGAACGCCTGCTGAAACGGATCCGCGATGAAGGTGTTACGGAACTGATCCTGGCGACCAACCCGACCGTGGAAGGCGAGGCTACCGCCCACTACATAGCGGATCGTCTTGATGGCCAGGGGATCCTGATTACCCGGCTGGCCCATGGCATTCCGGTGGGTGGCGAGCTGGGCTATGTTGACGGATTTACCCTGACGCACGCATTCCGTGGCCGCAAGCCGCTCTCCGATTGAACCAGAACAAATAATCCTACCAGGCACGTTTATGGATATTTCTGCCCACGCCTCGATGGCTGTTGACGTTCCCCCGGCCCCGGCCAGCATTCATTGGGTCCGGGAGCCGCAGGCGCTGGACCAATGGCTGGAACGATCACCTGGCAAACCTCTGTCTCTGGACACTGAATTCGAGAGGGTAAACACCTTCTATCCGATTCCGGGCCTCGTTCAGCTGGGACTTGGTGGTGAGTTCTGCCTGGTGGACCCTTCCGTTGCGGAGAAATCCCGACGTTTCCGGGAAATACTGGCAGATCCGGGCACCCCTAAGCTCCTGTACGCCATGAGCGAAGACCTGGAATTGTTCCGCCAGTGGCTCAACATTGAGCCTGCCGGTGTGATAGACCTTCAAATTGGTGCTGCAATGGCCGGAGCCGGGTTTTCCCTCGGTTACGCCAGGCTGGTGGAAACTCTTTTTGGCGAGACGCTGGACAAGTCCGCCACCCGCTCCGACTGGCTGGCAAGACCATTGAGCGACGCCCAGCAACGCTATGCGATTGACGATATCCGTTTTCTGGAGCCGATGTACCAGTGGGTTAGCCAATTATTGCGTGATCGCGGGCTAGAGGCGGCCCTCGTGGAGGAGTCGGCTCGTTTTGCCGATGAGCTGGCGGGGCAGGAAGATCCGGACAACCATTACCTGAAGCTGCGCGGAGGCTGGACGCTTTCTGCCCAGCAGCAGGGGGTGCTCAGAGAACTGGTTCGTTGGCGCGAACTGGAATGTCAGCGGCGGGACCGGCCGAGGAACAGGGTGCTGGCTGACCCTCTATTGATTGCCATTGCGGAAAGGCTGCCCGGTTCACTCAAGGAGCTTTCCAACATTCAGGGTGTCCCTTCCGGCGCTGTCCGCCGATACGGTGAAACCATCCTTGAGCTTGTTAGCCGGGGGGCGACCGCGGATAATTCCTCCCTTGAGAGGATCGCGCCACCATTGTCACGGGATCAGCAGGGCTTCTTCAAACAGTTAAAGCGTCTTTTCAGGAAAGCTTCAGAAGATGCTGATATTCCGATGGAATTGCTGGCGCCCAGGAAGCGTCTTGAGAAGGTTGTGCAGCATCCCGATCTGGCGAAACATGAATTTTTCCAGGGCTGGCGGGCGCAAGTTCTCGCGCCGGTTCGCGCTGATATCGAGGAATTGCTGAAGTCATGAAAGAGCGAGAGTTCGTTTCCGTTTTCCGCAGCAGCAAGAAGAACGACACCTACCTTTTCGTTCGCCGCGGCCAGAACTGGGAGGATCTTCCCGAGAGCCTCCGGGGTATCTTCGGGCAGCCGGTCCACTCCATGGACCTCGTGCTGACACCCGACCGTAAGCTGGCACGAACCACTGGAAAGCAGGTTCTGGAAGCGATCGACGAGAAGGACTTTTTTCTGCAGATGCCGGAAGAGCAGGAAAGCTATGTGGTGGACTTCAAGCGTAAGCTGGAGCAGCGCAATCCATGATTGCCCAGGTGCCGTTCTGGCAGCGTAAACGCCTGAATGAGATGACGGCGCAGGAATGGGAGTCTCTCTGTGACGGTTGCGGCAAGTGTTGCCTCAACAAACTGGAAGACGAGGACACCGGTGAGGTTTACCACACCGACCTTGTCTGCCGTTACATGGACGAGGAAACGTGCCAGTGCACCGTTTATGAAGAACGGCTAAAGAAAGTGCCGGGCTGCACAGTGCTGACACCGGATACCGTCAGCGACTACCATTGGTTGCCATATACCTGCGCCTACCGAACGTTGGCTGAAGACCGGCCGCTGGCCGACTGGCATCCTCTGCGAAGCGGGGATCCGGGCTCCGTACACGAGGCAGGTGTTTCGATTCGCCACAAGGTCATCTCAGAGGACCGCGTGCCGGAAGAAGACTGGGAAGAACACATCATTCACTGGATCCTGTAATGATTGATACTGATGCACAACTGGCCTACGGGATATTCTGGGCCGCCTACGCCATCGCCTTTGTCGTATTCTTTTACATGATGAAGAGCCTTGTGCGTTTCCTTCCGTTTTACGGGGTTCGTACCCTGATTCTTGCCGCCCTGGTGGCCTTGCTGCTTACCCCGGTGGAGTCGCCGGAACTGGCCGGCTGGTGGATTCCGGCCTGGCTGTTTGGCGGTTACGAAATGATTCTCGGCGACGCCGACGCTTCAGGCCGGGCGCTGTTCAATCTCGGTCTGGCTGGATTGGTAATGTTGCTGGTCTGGGTACTGGATCTGGTTCGTTACCGCCTGGTTCGCAAGTAAATCGGGAAAACAATAAAAGGATGGATGCCTTGAGAGAGATGACATCGAGATGGTTGGGCCTGTTCGCGGCTTTTCTCGCGCTCAGCTTGTCTGGCGGGCTTGGCGCCCAGGAGAGCGACGACGTTCAACTGCCAGAACAGTCGGACGTGCGGATCATTGTCGATATCTCGGGTTCCATGAAAGAGACCGATCCGGAGAATCTGCGTCAACCTGCCGTTCGTTTGCTCGCCCGGCTGTTGCCAGAGGGAGCCAGTGCCGGTGTCTGGACGTTCGGACAGTACGTCAACATGCTGGTGCCGCACCAGGAGGTGACCGATACCTGGCGGGATATGGCCATCCAGCGTTCCGCGCAGATCAATTCCGTTGCCCTCAGAACCAACCTTGGCGCGGCTATTGAGACGGCAAGCGATGACTATTTCACGGATGGCGATCTGGGGCAGACCCACTTTATCCTGCTAACTGATGGCAAGGTCGATATCTCCGACGATGCCGCCGCCAATACGGCAGAAGAAAAACGGATTCTGGACACGATTGTGACGGATCTCATCGAGCGGGGCGCCACGTTTCACCCTGTAGCCCTGTCAGAGGCTGCCGATACTGACTTTCTGAAGGCGTTGGCGACGGAATCCGGTGGCCGTTTCCAGGTGGCCGATACGGCGGATGCACTGAACCTGGCGTTTCTCCAGGCCCTGAACACCGCGGTACCCCAGGAGCAGATTCCGATTGAGGGCAACGGTTTCACTGTAGACGAGGGAGTCAGTGAATTTACCGCCCTGATTTTCTGGGGCGAGTCCGAGACCTCGGCAACACGGGAGCTTGCCCTGGTGCGCCCGGATGAACAGACCGTCAATCTTTCTGAATTTCCCGATAATGTCCGCTGGGCCAGGGAAGCGGGCTATGACCTGATCACGGTCAATGAGCCGTTGGCCGGGCAATGGCGTATCAATGGCGAGTTGGGCGAGGGCAGCCGGGTAACGGTGGTCAGCGATCTCAGGATGGTGGTTAATCCACTACCACCGTCGTTTACCGCAGAGGACCCGCTGAACATCCGGGTTGGTTTTTTCGAGGAAGGGGAGAGAATCAGCAATTCTGATTTTCTGGGTGTGATTGAGGTCAGCCTCAGTATCACCTCGGAAGATGGCCGCAGCGGAACCAAAGTATTGTCTGGTGAGCAGCCACCGGCAGATGGCACCTATCGGGATACGGTGAGTCGATTGCCAGCTGCTGGCCTCTATACCTTTGATGTCGTTGCCGACGGCCAGACCTTCAGCCGCAAGTTCAGTGCGACTGTCGGCTTCACAGTGCCTGAAGGGACGGAACCTGCCGATCAGCCATTTGAACAGGTGGAGCCCGAGGTAATTGAATCGGAGCCCGCCTCCGAGCAATCTGAGCCGGAGCCGCCCGTATCCGAGCCCGAGCAATCCGAGCCTGAACCTGCGATATCATCGCCCATCGATGTAAGCCAGGCAGAGGAGCCGGTGACGCCGCCGGCACAGGAGCCTGAGCCGGCGCCTGAGCAGTCGGAAGATACGGAAACCGCCTTTGCAGTACCCTTGTGGATGGTCGCAGCAGCTGGCGGTGGTGTGGTTCTGATCGGCGGCCTGGTGTGGTTTGCATTTCGACAGCGGAAGCAACGCCAGCAGGAGCAGGCAGAGGCCGCCGCAGAACGAGAAACGCTTGAGGACCTGCAGGAGGAGCCCCAACCAGAGCCTGAGGAGATAACTGAGCCGGAACCCGAGCCAGAAGCTAGCGTCGATCTGGAGGAGAGCCTTCAGCCGGACGAGGATGCCGAGACCGAGGAGATTCCGGAGGTCACCGAGGAGGCGCCAGAAGATGATATGTCCGAGCTGGAAGCCGTGATTGATGAGCATGAGGCCACTCTGAAAGCGGAAGATGAAGCGCTTTCTGAATCCGGGATGGAATCGGCCGATGACCTGGAAGAGGACATCCCGGTGGCCGATACGCCGGTGGAAGAAGAGCCTGCAGAGACGGATGAGGATATCCCTGAGTTAGAGGATGTCGCCGATCCCTCCGACGCTGATGAGCCGGAAGAAGATGACGAGGAAGAGTTCGGGCTTGAGGATTTCGATTTGTCCGAGTTCGACGATTTACCCGATTATGATCAGGATGAGTCCGGATTGCCCGAAGACGATTCAAAGAAAAAGCCTGATCAGAAAGACCAGAAAAAGTAACCAACAGGAACCAGAGCATGAAGTTTACCGGTACCGAAAAGTACGTAGCCACCGATGACCTGCAAATGGCCGTCAACGCAGCAATTGCGCTTCAGCGCCCGCTGTTGATCAAAGGCGAGCCGGGCACCGGGAAAACCCTGCTGGCGGAGGAAATGGCCGCCGGCCTGGGCATGAAGCTTATTCCCTGGCACATCAAGTCCACCACCAAGGCACAGCAGGGTCTCTACGAATACGATGCGGTTTCCCGTCTGCGGGATTCCCAGCTGGGCGATGAAAAGGTCAAGGACATCAGCAACTACATCGTCAAGGGCAAGCTCTGGGAGGCCTTCGAGGCGGACGAGCAGGTGGTGCTGCTGATCGACGAGATTGACAAGGCCGATATCGAATTCCCCAATGACTTGTTGCTGGAACTCGACCGGATGGAGTTCTTCGTCTACGAGACCCAGCAGTCCGTAAAGGCAAAGAAGCGTCCGATCGTGGTGATCACCAGTAACAACGAGAAGGAATTGCCGGATGCCTTCCTGCGCCGGTGTTTCTTCCACTACATCAGCTTCCCGGACCACGACACCATGCAGAATATCGTGGACGTACATTTCCCGGGCTTGCAGCAGGAAATCGTTCGCGATGCCCTGGAGGTTTTCTTTGATGTGCGTAAGGTGCCGGGCCTGAAGAAGAAACCGTCTACCTCGGAGCTGATTGACTGGCTGAAACTGCTGATGGCGGATGAGCTGTCTGCGAAAATGTTGCAGGAGAAGGATACCAGCTCGGCGCTGCCACCGCTTTACGGGGCCCTGGTGAAGAACGAGCAGGATGTGCACCTGCTGCAGAAGCTCGCTTTCATGGCCCGTCGTCGCAGCTGATTCTCGGCAAGCTCATTGGCAAGAGTCACGTTTTATGTTGATTGATTTTTTTCTTGAAGTCCGGCGCGCGAGAGTGCCTGCCAGCCTGAGAGAGTTTCTGGACCTTCTGGAAGCCCTGCAGAAACGGCTTGCCTTTGCGGATATGGAGGAGTTCTATTACCTGTCCCGTCTTTGCCTCGTCAAGGACGAGCGCCACTTCGACAAGTTTGACCGCGCGTTCCAGGCTTACTTTGAAGGAATCGAGAATCTCGACGACCTGCTTGAAGCCCTGATTCCGGACGACTGGTTGCGGGCCGAGTTCGAGAAGCACCTGTCTGAGGAAGAGAAGGCAAAGATCGATTCTCTCGGAGGCCTGGAGGAGCTGATTGAGACCTTCAAAAAGCGGATGGAGGAGCAGCAGGAGCGTCACGCTGGCGGGAACAAATGGATCGGTACCGGCGGTACTTCACCCTTTGGAGCTAACGGTTACAACCCGGAGGGGTTCCGGATCGGCCAGAAGAATGGTCGTCACGGCAGGGCCGTGAAAGTCTGGGAAAAGCGCGAATTCAAGGATCTCGACGACAGCGTGACCCTGGGCATCCGCAACATCAAGGTGGCGCTGCGCCGACTGCGGAAGTTCGCCCGCCAGGGCGCGGCGGACCAGCTGGATATGGATGACACCATCCGTTCGACTGCTCGCAATGCCGGCTATCTGGACCTGAAAATGGTGCCCGAACGACACAATGCGGTGAAGGTGCTGATCTTCTTTGATGTCGGCGGTTCCATGGACCCCCACGTCCGAGTGTGCGAGGAACTGTTTTCTGCTGCCCGGCTAGAGTTCAAGCATATGGAATATTTTTACTTCCACAATTTCATCTATGAGAGTGTCTGGAAGAACAATATCCGCCGCATGAACGAAACCACCAGCACCTGGGACATCCTTCACAAGTACACGCCCGACTACAAGGTGATCTTTGTGGGTGACGCAACGATGGCTCCCTACGAGATCTCCCACCCCGGTGGCTCCATCGAGCACTGGAATGAGGAAGCGGGCGCCACGTGGTTCCAGCGCATCACCGAACATTTCCGGAAGGTTGTGTGGATTAATCCGCTCCCGGAGAGTTATTGGGGCAATGGGGGATCGTTGGGAATGACGAAGCAACTCGTTAACGACCACATGTACCCGCTAACGGTTGAAGGCCTCGAATCGGCCATGAAGCAACTGAGTAAATAAAAAAAGCCGATGCGGTTGAGGGCATCGGCAAAGCTCGGCATATCAAGCGGGGTTGCCTGAAGGCTTTCCCGCCGCTTTCCAGAGAGCAAATACAGGGCCAGTTGGATTAAAGGCTGTTAAAACAGTCGTTTAAAAATCCAGTTACGCGAATTCCGGGTTCTGATTTTTCTCCCCTCCTGAATACCGTCAAATAACTCGACACTCTTCTCAATTTCGAACTGCCGAACTCGCGTTTTTCATTTGGTGATCTGGATACCGTTCTTGGCGGTTACCAAGTGTTACGCTTTCTGCCGATCTGTTACAGAAGTTTTCATGAGTTACAGAGGCTGCAAAGGCAGGAGGCTTATGTTCGGCACACAACAAACACAAAGGCGCCGGATAGCACATCGAAGGGTAGTGGCCATCGGATCCGTTATTCTTGCATTGCTGACCGCTCCAGCAATACCAGAGGCCGGGCTTGATGAAGAGCTCGAACGCCTGAGCGCCGAGGTCGCCAGTCACTCCGAGCGCGTGTTTGCCCTCGAACAAAAGGTGCTGCACCCAGCCAATACCCGGCTGGCAGTTTTTCTGACACTTCAAAGCCGGGATGCCCTCGATCTCGATTCCGTCGAGCTGTTTGTGAATGGCCAGCCAGTGGCCTCCCACCTGTATTCCGACAGAGAGCGGGCTTCACTTGAACGGGGCGGAATACAGCAGTTGTTCACCGGGAATCTGCAAAACGGCGAGCATGAGTTGAAAACGGTCATTACCGCTCGCTCTGCCGACGATGATTTTGTGCGTCGGGAATCCACGCACCGGTTCAGAAAACGCCCCGGCGTTCTGCGTCTGCAATTGAGCCTTGAAGCCCGGGCTCCCGATTACGAACCCCGGGTTTCTTTCGTGGAGTGGGAGTAGGGCGTCATGGTGTTGCGGGTCCTGCTGGTTCCGGTCCTTCTGACTGTCTGCGGGTTTACCTTGGCGGCTACGTCGTCAATGCCGGACGAACTTCGTTCTGGCCTAACGGAATTCCGACAGGCCGGGGATGTTGGCGTCAACCTTGGTGATGGCCGACAGCAAGCGCTCTTCGAAGCCGCGGAAAAGGCAAGAGCTGAGGGTCGTACCGATGCGGCCGGGCGAATCCTGGCCGGAATGAAAGAAGGCTACTGGGCGGCTCTGGGATACCTCAATCTTGCCAGCGATTACGCGAAAACCGATCTTAACCCGGCCAGGGCGCTGGTTGCTTTGCGGGTAGCGTTAGCCATGTCCGAGGGCGACGACAATTCCGGCCGCAGCGAGCACCTGAAGAATAATCTGCTGGTTCGGGCGGGCTACCTTGCTTACCAGCACGGCGAGTTTGACAAGGCGATAAGCTTCCTGGAGAAGGTCGATCTCGATAGCTTTAACATCCCCAGGGCACTTTATCTTCATGGTCTCGCCCTGGCTGAAAGAGGCAATCATCGGGCCGCGATGCAGAGCTGGCATCGGGCCCGGAAGTATCCTCTGGCGTACCCCGGTGTCGCTGACGCCTGGATTGGCATGGGCAGGGGCTACGACCTTTCCGGCTATCTGGGGCAGGCCGGTGAAGCCTATCTGGCCGCCAACGCCGCCTTTGAGAGTGAACGAGTGACTCTCCGCAAACTGGCGGGGAAGATTCGCGAACAAGGGGCCTACAAAACCCTGGTGGAAGATGCCCGGGAAACCGGGATCGACTGGTTTCTTGCAGACAGCCGCACACTGACCCAGCCGCGGATGGCCTACCTCCTGGGGTTCCTGGAAGAGACGAATGCCCAGACCGCTGCGGGGAGGGTGGCAGCTCTTCGCTTGATGGCCGCGAAACTGGAACGTTATGGGCACGACCTTGAGGTATTTCAGGAAGCGCTGACCGAACAGCTGGTCGGCATTCAGGAGCAGGGCTCCAGGCAACGCACAGCTGATCTGATTGCTAAAGGTGAAGAGCTCGGTGCACGGCTGCAGCGGCTCGCGGATAACGCCAGTCCTGGCGGGCAAGCCCGTATCCAGGCCCTCCGGAAAACCCTCTCGGACGCCCAGACGCGGTTGAATCAGGTCAGGAGCAATGCATCGGGGCAACCTGAAATCCTGGAACGTTTACGTCACACAGCTGCCGTGCTGACAGAGCGCAATGAAGCGCTGGCTTCGTCTATTAACCAGTTGCTCAAGGCATCTGAAGCGGCGCTGGACGACCTGGCTCTGGATTATGTCGAGGCCAGGGACCGGCAGATGGCCTTTGCACTGGACAAAACTGAACAACAGATTGCTCACCTGTATGAATATCTTGCCCTCCAGAATCTGGAGGAAACAAAGCCATGATCCGGCCGATCCAGAGCCTCTGTCTCTCCCTGCTTCTGGTTGCGCCGGCTATGGCTCAGGAGTCCTTCCGTGTGGAGCTGGGCAGGGACGGCGAGACCATCGGGGATATGCGTCCGGTTTTCCTGACCTTTGAAAGCCGGCCCATGCCGGCTATCTCGCCCTCGGAAGTTGCCCGGCGTTATCACCGCCTGTTCCGGACATCTGACGAACCGGAGGTGAGGATTGATGCCCTTAACCGTCTGAGCAATATCCGGGATCGTTCAGGTGAAGATATCGGGTTCTCTCCGGCTGAAGAGGAAAGGGTCTACAGCGAGGCAATCAGCAGTTACGAGTCGATTCTGGAGCGCGGCTCCTATGGTGGCCGGCTGGATGAACTGCTTTACCAGATGGCCAAGGCCCATGCCCTGACAGGACAACAGGATGCGTCTATCCAGAGGCTGAAACAGCTGATCGGGCTATACCCTCAATCGCCTCTGGTACCGGAGGCAAGGTTCCGATTGGCAGAATCCGCCTTTGCCGCTGGCCAATACGCCGAGGCAGAAAACGGCTACCGGCACCTGGTTACATCTGATGACAGCGAAGAGTTCAGCACAACGGCCAGATACATGCTTGGTTGGAGCCAGTTCAAGCAGGGGCCGTCTGCCTGGAACAGGGCTGCCGCAACCTTCGTTGAGGTTCTGGATGAGTTTTTGCCGCAGGAACAGAGCCTGGAGTCGGTCAGTGAGTCCAGCGTTGATACCATCGACGATACCTTTCGTGTCCTGGCATTGATGGCCGCACGAAACAGTGGCCCGGACACCCTGATTTCCTGGCTGGATAGAGAACGGCCGCGTCCCTGGGAGCATCTTCTGTTTGACCGCCTCGCTGACTATTACGCCATCCTTGGAGACACCCGGGGCAGTGTCGCAGCCAACACGGCCTTCATTGAGTATTCTCCCAATCACAACTCGGTTCCAGCCTTCCTGTTGCAGGTGGTGGATGTCTGGCAGACAGCCGGTGACGTTGAGCAGGTTCGCGCTGCCCGGGCTCGATTCGTTGAGACTTATGGGGCGGAATCGGCCTTTGCTGAGCTGAGTGGGGACCAGAGCGACAAATGGCGGAGTTACAGCAAGCGCCTGGCCGACTATCACTATGACCTGGGTGGCCGCGCGGCGGAACAGGGGCAGGTTGCAGCTTCCGGTAAGGCCTTTGCAATTGCCGCTGCCTACTATGAAGGACTGTCGCCCAGGGTAGCTCAGAGTGGAGAGATCCTGCGCCTAGCCGGAGATGCTCGACTTCAGGCAGGGCAGTTTGCGAAGGCGCTGGTGAACTTTCGAAAGGCTGCCTACGAAGCGCCCGGTTACAACGAGGCGGCTGATGCTGCCTGGGCCGCAGTCATCCTGTTAAGAGATGGTGTCGACCAAAAGCTCCCGACTGCTGAATTCAGGCCCGAACTGCAGGATCTATCAAACGAGGCCAATCGCTTTGAAAAGCGTTTCGCCGATGATGCCCGGATTTCAGGCCTCATGGCGGATCTGGGCTCCCGCTGGCTTGCAGTAGGCAACCATGAGCGGGCACTGCATTACGCGTCGCAGGTTCTCACGGCAGCCGGGGCATCGCCGGCGGAGCAATATACAGCCTGGCAGGTGACGGCCCGGATTCGCCAGAAGGAAGGTGAGTATGGGTTGGCAGAGCGGGCCTGGAATCAGGCGCTGGATCTTGCGGAGGGCGATCAGCTAGAAGATGTGACCGACGAACAGCGGGCGGCCGTTCGCCGGCAACTGGCGACGGCGGTCTATCGCCAGGGAGAGATGGCAGCCGCTCGCGGCAGGTTCAGAGAGGCTGTAGGTCACTTCCGGCGGGTTGATTCAGTGTTACCCGGCTCGGAAATCGCCATTCGGGCACGGTACGACGCCGCCAATACCTTGCTGAAGGCATCAGACTGGGCAGCCGCTGTGGCGGACCTGCAGGAGTTTCGTGCCGACCACCCGCAACACGAACTGGCTGCGGGTATCAGTGACAAGCTGGTACATGCCTGGATTCAGTCCGATAAACCAACCCGGGCTGCATCAGAATTACTTCAGGCCGCTGACAATAGCGCCAACCCCTGGGGCCTGCGGATGCGCGCCGCAGAATTGCTGAATGAGGCCGGAAATATTGCCGAACGGAATGCCCTGTACGTGGATTACCTTGCAACGGGTCCGGAAGCTGCCGACGGATCTGAGCATGAGCGGCTTCAGACATTCCGTTATCGCCTGGTAGAGACGGGTGACGATCCGGACTCCTGGCGGGAAGCCCTGGTTCAGGCAGAGCTGGACAGTGCCTGGCACAGTGCAGACACACTTGAGTGGTCATCCCGTGCATCCCTGGTGCTTGGCGCCCGGGCAGCAGCGGTGTTCACCAGTATCAGCCTGAGCCAGCCTCTGGAACAATCATTGGACCGCAAACAGAAGGCCCTGGAAGCGGCCAGACAGCGATTTCTCGATGCCGAAGCCCTCGGTGGAGCGCGCGTTCTGTCTGAGTCTTTGTTCCGCAGGGCAGAGCTCTACCGGGGCCTGGCCAAAGACCTGATGACCTCAACCATCCCTTCGGACCTGAATGAGCTTGAGGCCATGCAGTACCAGATGTTGCTGGAAGAGGAGGCTTACCCTTTCGAAGAAAAGGCGATTCAACTGCACACCGAAAACCACCGCCGGATCGCATCGGAAGGCTACGATGCCTGGATCGGGCGAAGCCTTGGCGTTCTTGCGGAACTGCATCCGGGCCGTTACGAGCGAAGCGTCAAATGGCTCAGTTGGAACATGAGGTCGAAAGATGGCGTTTAATCCATTTCCTAAAACAGCACTGCGCTCAGTACTCCTTTTGCTCTTGGTGCTGGGTGGTTGTGCCGGTCAGGAAATCCGGCAGCCCGAGGAATCCGTCAAGACGGATCCGGAACTGGCCGCAAAGTTTGAAAAAGAAGGTCGCACGGCTTTCGAAGAGGGCCGGAAAGGGACGGCTGTAAAGGCCTGGAAAAAAGCCGTGGAGTTGGACCCGACCAACGCTGTAACCGTGAACAATCTGGCGCTCGTGCTCAAGGACCAGCACCGGTTCGCAGAAGCGGCCAAGTTGTTGAAAGCAGGCCTCGTCCATTCACCAGATGTGGCGGAGCTGCATTTCAATTTGGCGGTAATCGCTGAACTCTATCTGCTGGATCTGGAAACAGCCCTTGTGCATTACAGCCGTTACCGGGAGCTGACGGAAGAAGACGACCAACAAGTGGCCGGCTGGATTGCGGATCTGGAACGGAGGCTGGAATAAATGGTTGAAATCCAAAAAGCCGCCAAAGCTGTCTTTGCCGCACTGGTGTTTGCAGGCCTTCAGATACTGGTTATTACGCCGGTACAGGCGGATCAGGGTGACACGGTCCGGCTCAGTGTTGAAGGCCTGTCTGCAAGTCTTGGCGAAGACGAGCCCCGGGTACTCTACATATTGCCCTGGCAGGCGCCAAGCTTGCCACGGAGACCAAGGGCAGATCTGAATGATGAAGCGCCGGAACTGGTGCGTCCGGCTGATCCGGTCGCCCTGGAGCGACACCGTCTGTTCCGAGAAAACCTCAACCCTCTGATCCTGAGTCCCCTTGGGGGCTCAGCGGTGACTGCGCAGTAATAACGGGAGAATAATCATGCTGGACACCATCGTACGTTTTTTCCAGGAAGGCGGGCCTTTCATGTACCCCATTGCCATCGTACTGGCGTTGGGGCTGGCCATCACTCTGGAACGGTTCTTCTATCTCTCGGCGATGAGACGGCGCAACCGGATTGCCTTCGAGCAAGGCATCCTGCCGCTACTCAGGAAGCGGGATTATCAGCGGGCCATGAAAGCGGCCACTAATTCCGATAGTGCGATTGCCTCGATCATCGGCGCCGGGATCGGCCGGTTGCTTAGCAACAGCCGGCGAGAGGATATTGAATGCGCCATGGAAGAAGGCTTGATGGAAGTACTGCCGCGCCTGGAGAAACGCACCCAATACCTGGCGACCCTTGCCAATATCGCCACTCTGCTTGGCCTGCTGGGAACCATTATTGGTCTTATTGCGGCGTTTACCGCAGTGGCTGCGGCAGACCCTTCCCAGAAAGCCAGCTTGCTGTCCGAGAGTATTTCAGTGGCCATGAATACCACAGCCTTCGGTCTGATGTCGGCTATCCCTCTGCTCATGTTCCATGCAGTACTGCAAACACGGACCAATGAGATTGTGGACAGTTTCGAGATGGCCGGCGTGAAGTTGCTTAACATGGTCTCTGATTCTGGTTCGACCCCTGTTGCGGGCAGTGCCGCCCGGCCATCCGCTGCCTGAGTCGATGCCATGAGACGCCGTCACCGCAGGTTAAGTACATCGCCGGAACTGGATATCACCGCCTTTCTAAATCTCATGATTGTGTTGGTTCCGGTTTTGCTGCTTGGCATGGTGTTCAGCCAGGTCCGGATGATCGAGCTGAATTTTCCGGGTATGGAAGCAGGGCAGACACCGGAGCCAGAGGAGTTACGGCTTGTTGTTACCCTCATTCCGGAAGGTATCGAGATCGCAGATAGCAGTCGAGGTCTGATCCGGGTGCTTCCCGTGGATCAGCAGGGGCAGGATTTCGAGGGTCTCCGAGCGGTTCTACGCCAGATCAAGAATCGGGTGCCGGATAAAACCGACGTGGTGCTGGAGGTAGGACCGGACATCGATTACCAGACACTGGTTACGGCAATGGATACCGTTCGCTCGTATCCCGCCGTTGTTGCGGCTAGCGTGGTGGAGGGGGAGCTGTTTCCTGATGTCTCTCTGATGGATGCGCCTGAAGACAGACAACTTGCGGCAAACGCCAGTGCCCAAGCAGGAGAGGGGGCATGAAAACGTCCCGCAAGGCGAAAAGAATTCATCGGCATTACGGCCGGATGCACAAGCCCGGTGGTCTGAACCTGGTATCGCTGATGGACATCTTCACCATCCTGGTTTTTTTCCTGATGGTGAATTCCTCGGATGTGAAAGTGATGCAGAACACCGCAGATGTGCCATTGCCCAAGTCCACGGCCCAACAGGAGGCTGTTGAGAGCCTGACAGTTCAGGTAACGGGCAATGCCATTCTGGTCCAGGGCAGCGAAGTGGCAAGACTGGAGGGTATCGAGACCGGTGACACCTATATCTCCGGCCTTTCGGAAGAGCTTTCCTGGCGCCGTAATCGCTGGTCCGAAATCCCGGAGGAGGGGCTTGAGGTGACCATTATGGCTGGGCGGGATACCGATTATCGGCTGCTTCGCAAGGTCATGCAGACCTGTGTGGATGAACAATATCGGCGGGTGCGTCTGGCCGTGGAAGGGGAGGTCCGCAATGGCTGAGAACGCACATTCCCCGTTGGCGGGTTCGGGCCTGCCATGGAACAGTGACCTCGGCGAACGTCGAAGATTCGCGGTTATCGTGGTGGTGATGCTGGCGCTGTTTCTGCCGCCGGCGTTGCTGGTCCCGATGCTGGAAGTGCCGGAGATTGAACGCAGTGAGGCCGAAAAGGTGCCGCCCCGGCTAGCGCGCCTGGTGGAAAAGCCGAAACCTGTCATGCCACCGGAGCCGGTCCAGCCGGAACCTGAGCCCGAGCCCGAGCCAGAACCGGAAGTAGTGAAAGAGAAGCCAAAGCAGCCGGAACCGGAGGTCGCGAGGGTTGAGCCGGATCCTGCGCCTGCCCCGAAACCGGAAACCAAGCCTAAGGCTGAATCCGTGCCGGAGCCGAAACAGACCGCCGAGCAGGCGCGGGAGAAAGCATCCCGGTTCGGCCTGCTTGCCATGAGAGACAAACTGGCTTCACTGAGGTCGCCCGAACAGGCACCAGCCAGGGAGTTTGAGGTCAATACACAGACGGACGCCGTGGAACGAAACAGAACAACCACGGACTCGAAGCAGGTTCTGGCTGGCAGTGGTGGTGTTGCCGACGCCACCGCCCCGGAGACAAGCGTCGCTGTGGCCGAACATGAAGTCAAAACAGTGGATGCGCCGGTGGAGGAACCCCGGGAAGTGGCTGCGAAACCCGTGAAGGCCCAGCCATCGGTCGGCGAACGGGCAATGAGCAATATCCGGAAGGTCTTCGATGCCCAGAAATCGGCGCTCTATTCCATGTACCAGCGGGAACTGCGGCAGGACCCGACTCTGGAAGGCAAGGTTTTGCTCGAACTGGTCATCGAGCCTGATGGCTCCGTCTCAGCCTGTGAGGTGGTCAGCTCAGAGCTTGAACATCCCAAACTCGAGCAGCGGATTGCCATGCGGGTGAGGCTGTTCAATTTCGGGGCTGACAGTGTTGAAGCCCGGAAGGTCAGATTTCCGATTGACTTCCTGCCCGGGTGAACCGGCTGATCGGGCAGTCAGTGAGAACTGCCCGATGCAAGAAACTCAGTTTTCGATGGTAATTTTGGGCAACCGGGGCTTGTGCAGAGACACTTTCTCCGATGGCGCAATCACCTTCGCTTCTCCTATGACCACCTGCTGATCGTTCTGGTTGCGTACATCGCACTCGACCACGACCCGGCCTTTCGGTTCTTTCCGAAGGACTTTCAGCTTTACGGTGAGTGTGTCATCCAGTTTCACCGGGCGCTTGAAGGACAGGCTCTGATCCAGGTAGATGGTACCGGGGCCAGGCATCACCGTTGCCAGGGCAGCCGAGATCAGGGAGCCGCTCCACATGCCATGGGCAATCCGCTCTTTGAACATGGAGCCGGCTGCAAATTCGGCGTCCAGGTGTACCGGGTTTACATCACCGGAGACCGCTGCAAACAGCACCAGTTCATCCTCGGTGAGGGTGCGCGTGAAGGTGGCGGTGTCGCCCTCATTCAGCTCGTCGTAGGTGATATTCTCCAGAGTATCAAGGGTATCGCTCATCGCGTGCTCCGTGCTGTTGGCATTAAAGTACAGGTGTTCAGGTCGGTGTTCGGGTCAGAGTCTCGAAAACTACCTCATCGGTTACAAAACTGCTATTCTCTCCCCACTTTTTTGAGGCTGATACTTTTGTAGGGTTGATTTTTTAAACAACTTGACATTGGTAAATCATTACAATCAAAAGCGCCAAACAGGAGATGGTGATGGATTTTGAGCAGTTCTATCAGGATAAATACCCCGCCGGCGTGCCCCGCGAGGTGGACCTGAACAAGTACAAAAGCATGGTGGATGTGTTCGAGCAGTCGGTCAAAAAATTTGCTGACCGTCCCGCATTCAGTGCTGTTGGCGCAACGCTCACTTACCGTGACCTCGACACCCAGAGCCGTAACTTCGCGGCCTGGCTCCAGAACAAGACAGATTTGAAACCTGGCGACCGTATTGCTGTGCAGATGCCGAACGTCAGCCAGTATCCGGTGGTTGTATTTGGTGCCATGCGAGCTGGCCTGATTGTGGTGAATACCAACCCGCTGTATACCACGCGGGAAATGGAACATCAGTTCAATGATTCCGGTGCCAAGGCCCTGGTGGTTCTGGCCAACATGGCCGAGAACGCCGAGAAGGTGCTGCCGCACACCGGCATTGAGCATGTCATTGTGACTGAAATTGCGGACATGCACTCGCCTATCAAGCGCACCCTGATGAATGCGGTGATCAAGCATGTCAAAAAGATGGTTCCGCCCTTCAATCTGCCCCAGGCGCACAAACTGCCGGCAGTACTGAGTGCGGGCGCCCGAGAGAAATTTACTCCGGTTGAGTGCAAACAGGACGACATTGCCGTGCTCCAGTACACCGGTGGCACTACCGGTGTGGCGAAAGGCGCGATGCTGACCCACGGCAACCTGGTTGCGAATCTACTGCAGACCCGTCCGATGATGGAAGACATGGTGGTTGAGGGGCAGGAAGTGGTGATTGCCCCCCTGCCGCTCTATCACATTTATTCCTTTACCCTGAACTGCGGCATCATGCTTGAGGCGGGTGCTCACAACGTCTTGATTCCAAACCCGCGGGATATCCCGGGCTTTGTGAAAGAGTTGAAGAACCACAAATTCTCCGCATTCCTTGGCCTGAATACACTGTTCGTTGCGCTTTGCAACAATGAAGAGTTCCAGGACCTGGATTTCAGCAGCCTGAAACTGACCTCATCAGGCGGCATGGCGCTGACCAGCGACACCGCCAAAATGTGGGAGCGGGTAACCGGCTGTGAGATTTGCGAAGGCTTCGGCATGACCGAAACGTCGCCTGTGGTGACCTTCAATCCGCACAGCGCTATTCAGATCGGTACCATTGGGCTTCCGATTCCGTCCACGCAGGTTAAAACCATTGATGAAGAGGGCAATGAGACGCCCCTGGGCGAGCCCGGCGAACTGTGTGTCAAAGGCCCCCAGGTCATGCGCGGTTACTGGCAGCGTCCGGAAGATACCCAGAAGTCCTTCACCGACGATGGCTACCTGCGAACTGGCGACATTGCGCTGATCCAGGAAGACGGTTACATCCGCATTGTGGATCGCAAGAAAGACATGATCATCGTCTCGGGCTTCAACGTGTTCCCTAACGAGATTGAAGATGTGGTCAGCAGCCATCCCAAGGTGGTCGAGTGTGCGGCTGTTGGCGTACCTGATGCCAAGAGCGGCGAGGCGGTCAAGGTTTACCTGGTGCCTACGGCTGAGGGCGTGACAGAAAATGAACTCAAGGAGTTCTGTCGCGAGCGGCTCACCGCCTACAAAGTGCCCAAACAGTTCGAGTTCCGGGACGAACTGCCCAAGACCAATGTAGGCAAGATCCTTCGCCGTGAGCTGCGTGACGAGGCGAACAACAAGTAAGCCTTTCCAGCAGCTGATCAAGGAGAACCCTGCTTCGGCGGGGTTTTTCCGTTTTTCAGATACCGACTTTCCCGATAGACTGTCGCCCAATCGAATCCGAGTGAGCGCTATTCCGGCAATTCAATGACAGACACCCGTTCCGATAATCCGAGCACACCGACTCCGAAACCTGATGCCGAGGCGGCCGTGAAGGCCATGATGGAGCAGCTGGACGCCTGCAACCAGCAGGAGGCCGCCCGCATCGTTAAAACGGTTGCCCGCACCAAAGGGAAGCCTGGCCAGAAAGACCTGGAAAAAATGGCGAAATGGCTCGAGCGTGGGCTGGGAAAGGTGCAGCAGCGACACGCATTGCACAAGCCGGCCAGTTTTCCGGAGGGCTTGCCGGTTTCCGAACGGGTCGACGACATTCGTGAGGCCATCGAAAATAACCAGGTGGTGATCATTGCCGGGGAAACCGGCTCCGGTAAAACCACGCAGATTCCAAAAATCTGCATGAACAGCGGGCGGGGGATCCGGGGGCTGATCGGTCATACCCAGCCCCGACGCATCGCGGCGCGGAGCGTGGCAGCGCGAATTGCCGAGGAAATCGGTGAGCAGACCGGCCAGCAGATCGGGTATCAGGTTCGCTTCACCGACAACACCTCCGAGCAGTCCCGGGTAAAGGTGATGACCGACGGGATCCTGCTGGCGGAGGTTCAGCACGACCGGTTTCTGGATCGCTACGATACGATCATCATCGACGAAGCCCACGAGCGCAGTCTAAACATCGACTTTCTGCTCGGTTATCTGCGTCAGCTCCTGCCCAAGCGCCCGGATCTGAAGGTGATCATTACCTCGGCGACCATCGAAGTCGAACGGTTCAGCGAATTCTTCGACAAGGCGCCGGTGATCGAGGTGAGCGGCCGGACCTATCCCGTGGACGTGCGCTACCGACCGCTGACCGGAGATGAGGACGACCGGGATCAGGGCTGGACGGACGGCGTTCTGGGTGCCCTCGACGAGATCGAGCAGCATGAGCGCAGCCAGAAACAGCCGCCGGGGGATATTCTGGTGTTCCTGCCCGGCGAGCGTGAGATTCGCAATCTTAGCAAGGTGTTGCGCCATGTGGATCTGCGGCATACAGAAGTGCTGCCGCTGTATTCGCGGTTGAGCAATGCTGAGCAGAACAGGGTGTTTCAGTCCCACAAGGGGCGAAGGATTGTGCTCTCCACCAACGTGGCGGAAACCTCCTTGACGGTGCCAGGCATCCGTTACGTGATCGATACCGGGGTGGCCAGGATCAGCCGCTACAGCGTGCGCTCCAAGATCCAGCGACTGCCGGTGGAACCGATTTCCCAGGCCAGCGCCAACCAGCGGGCGGGCCGTTGTGGGCGGGTCGCGCCGGGTATCTGTTTCCGGCTTTACGATGAGACGGATTTTATCAATCGCCCGGAATACACCGATCCGGAGATACTTCGAACCAACCTGGCCTCCGTCATTCTGCAAATGGCCACGTCAGGTCTGGGCGAAATCCGGCAGTTCCCGTTCCTTGAGGCGCCGGACAAGCGCCAGGTCAACGATGGCTACAAGCTCCTGGAAGAGTTGGGCGCGGTGGATGATAAGCGCCGCGTCACCCGGCTTGGCCGAACCATGGCCCGGCTGCCCCTTGATCCAAGACTGGCCAGGATGCTGGTCACGGCCGCAGAGCTGGGCAGTCTGGCGGAAACACTGGTGATTATTGCCGGGTTGAGTATCCAGGACCCGAGGGAGCGGCCCCAGGATAAACAACAGGCAGCGGACCAGGCTCATGCACCGTTCAACGACAAGGAATCGGATTTCGTCACTCTGCTGAACATCTGGAACTTCTATGAAGAACAGCGTCAGGAACTGTCCCAGAATCAGCTCAAAAAGGTCTGCCAGAAAAGTTTCCTGAGCTGGATGCGAATGCGGGAATGGCGGGATATCCATCGCCAACTGACTCTGATCTGTCGTGAACAGAAGCTGACGGTGAACAAGGACGCCGCCAGTTACGAAGCCCTGCACAAGGCGATTCTGGCCGGTCTTCTGGGCCAGGTCGCAATGAAAGTGGAGAAGAAGGAATATCTGGCAACACGAAACCGGAAAGTGCTGATCTTTCCCGGTTCCAAGGTGGCCAAAACGAGTCCGAAGTGGATCGTCGCGACCGAGATTGTGGAAACCAGCCGGGTGTTTGCCCGGGTGGTGGCTTCCATTCAGCCGGAATGGATCGAGCCCCTGGCCGGTCACATCGTCAAACACCACTATTTCGAGCCGCACTGGGAGCAAAAGCGTGCCCAGGTGATGGGCTACGAGAAGGTCACCCTCTACGGCCTGGACATTGTTGCCAAGCGCCGCATCCCCTACGCCAAAGTGGATCCGGCGGAATGCAGGAATCTGTTCATCCGCCGTGCGCTGGTGGAGGGTGATTACCGGTCGAAGGCGCCTTTTATCGCCCGTAATCGCGAGATGCTCGATACGGTTGAGAATCTCGAGAAGAAGACCCGGCGCCGGGACCTGCTCGTTGATGATGAGGTACTGGTGGCTTTCTATGACGAACGCCTGCCCGCAGACATCATCAGTGGTCGGCATTTCGAGACCTGGTGGAAGGGGCTCTCGGGCGAACAGTTGAAGGAACTGGAGCTCACCGAAGCCGACATACTCCAGCGGCCGGTGGATGCCCAGGCCGCCGACCTGTATCCGGACTTTCTGGAATGGGAGGGTGTTCGTTATCCGCTGAGCTATGAATTCGAGCCCACCAGCGAAAAAGACGGTGTCACGCTTCAGGTTCCGCTGATGGCTCTCAAACAGATTCCGTCCCGTCGTTTGGAGTGGCTGGTTCCGGGACTGTTGAGGGAAAAGTGTATTGCCCTGGTGAAATCTCTGCCCAAGGCTCTGCGCCGGAATTTCGTGCCGGTACCCGATTTTGTGGATGCGGCTCTTGAGAATCTTCAACCCTCCAACGAGCCGCTGACGCTTCAGCTCGGTGAGCAGTTGCGCCGCATGACCGGTGTGCAGATTGATCCCGAGGCCTGGTCCGACTCGGAATTGCCCAAACACCTCCGAATGAACCTGCGGGTCATGGGCGACGGCGGTCGCACCATCGCTGAGAGTCGCGAGACCGACGATCTGCAACACCAGCTTGAAGGTCAGGCCGAGCAGGCACTGGCCTCGGCAACACAGGATGATTCGCCAGCAGAACCGAGCGGCGAGTACACCGAATGGCAGTTCGGTTCACTGCCGGAAGAGGTCCAGACGGAAAAAGGTGGCATGCAGGTGACCGTGTATCCCGCCCTGGAGGATCTGGGCAAACAGGTGCGCCAGATACGCTGTCTGGATCGGCTGACCGCTGAAGATATCACCCGCAAGGCCATTGCCCGCGTGATCCTCAACCGGTTCGGCAAGACGCTTGATGATCTTGAACGCAAACTGCCTCGTTTCAAGCAGTCGGCGCTGATGTTTGCGCCGGTGGGCCAGTCAAAAGTTTTGTTGGACGACCTGCTTTTGGCGACGGCCATGCAGCATTTTCTCGCGGGCGAAATTCCAAGGACGGCAGAGGATTTCGACAAGGTGTTCAACACTCACCGGGGTGATTTCATTCCGGCTTTGGAGCAGGCAGACGAACGGCTGTATCAGGCCATGTCCGGTTACCAGAAAGTGGCGAAGCAATTAAAAGGCAAAATCAACCTGGCGCTGGCTAACAGCATGGCCGACCTGAAGTTCCAGTTGCAGAACCTTGTCTATCCCGGTTTTCTGGTGCAAACGCCGCCAGAGTGGTTGGCGGAGTTTGGTCGTTATTTTGAGGCCGCTCTGATTCGCCTTGAGAAAATGCCCCGGGAAATGGGCCGTGAGCGGGAGTTTCTTCACACCATTGAGCCCCTCTGGTCCCGCTACGCGGTGAAGCGGGACGAACAACAGCGGCAGGGGATTCGAGATCCGGAGCTTGTCCTTTACCGCTGGATGCTGGAGGAGTTCCGGGTGTCGTTCTTTGCACAGCAACTGGGCACGGTGATGACGGTATCGGTTAAACGCCTGGACCGGCAATGGGAGAAAACCCGAGTTTAGAGAACACGGCGCGCACCAGACTGGTGCCCGTGACTGATACCTGACGGGCAAAACCCAGAGACTGTGTTAGTATTTCCGGCAGTGGGTCAACGAATTAACCAAACGGGACGCTTGGTGTCCCGTTTTCACAATCATGACGTGGGGTTAGCGTGATTAAAGCCGTTATTAGCGGGACCGGTCTCTACACACCGCCAGCAACCATTGATAATGACGAACTGGTCGAAGCCTTTAACCAGTATGTTGAACTATTCAACGCCGAGAATGCAGATGCCATCGCCAGCGGCGATGTGACACCACTGCAGCCATCGTCCTCTTCTTTTATCGAGAAAGCGTCCGGCATCAAACGACGCCATGTGATCGACAAGGATGGCATTCTCGATCCCAAACGCATGAAACCCTATATCCCCGAGCGCGGCAACGAAGAACCTTCGGTGCAATGCGACATGGCAGTGGCCGCCTGCCGTGAGGCCTTGGAGCAGGCGGGCAAATCGGCACAGGATGTCGATGCCGTAATCGTTGCCTGCTCCAACCTGCAGCGAGCCTATCCGGCCGTGTCCATCGAGGTTCAGGAAGCGCTTGGTATCGAGGGGTTTGCCTATGATATGAACGTGGCTTGCAGCTCAGCTACGTTCGGCCTCCAGGCAGCGGTCAACTCTGTCGAGAACGGCAGTGCCCGTTCCGTTCTGGTGGTCAGCCCGGAGATCTGTTCCGGCCACCTGAATTTCCGTGACCGTGACAGCCACTTCATTTTTGGTGACGCCTGCACGGCCATCCTCGTTGAGCGTGAGGAAGATACGTCCAAGGGTCAGGGTTTCGAAATTCTTGGTACCAGCCTGAAGACCAAGTTCTCCAATAACATCCGGAACAATTTCGGGTTCCTGAACCGTGCAGACGATTCAGGCGTTGGCAAACCGGACAAGCTCTTCGTGCAGCAGGGCCGGAAAGTGTTCAAGGAAGTATCGCCTCTGGTTGCCGAGACCATCCAGAAGCAGCTTCAAAGCCTGTCTCTGGCCCCGGATGATCTCCGCCGCATGTGGCTGCACCAGGCCAATCTGAATATGAACCAGCTGATTGCCCGGAAGGTGCTGGGTCGGGATGCGACCGAGGAAGAGGCACCGGTCATCCTCGATGAATACGCCAACACCAGCTCCGCCGGTTCGATCATCGCCTTCCACAAACACAAGGGCGATCTTGTCAGTGGTGATCTCGGGGTTATCTGTTCGTTCGGTGCCGGTTATTCCATCGGCAGCGTGGTGGTACGCCGCCGGTAGACGTTCTCTGGTTCAAGACGTTGCCAGGGCCCGGAGGGTTTCTGGCAGCGGAGCCGAGGAGCGTGTTTTACGGTCGAACCAGACGATCTTCGCATAACCTTCCGCGTAAACAGCGCCGGTATCGACATCGGTCAGTAGATGGTAGGTGTCGAGGCTGGTGTTACCTGCCTTGTCGGCGTATGTTTTCACCTCAACCGTTGCCGGGTGATTCAATTCCTTTAGAAAGGTGGCACTGGTCTTTATAATAACCGGACCGGTCGGCTCCTCGGGACCGCCCAGCTCCAGTGAGGCCAGCCAGACAATACGGGCTTCCTCAAAGAATCGGAAGTAGACTGTATTGTTGGCATGGCCGTATGCATCCATGTCTCCCCAGCGAAGGGGCATGGTAATCGTGTTTACAAGATTTCCCGGTACTGACATCGGTGTCTCCGGAACAACGGTTTAATAATAAAAAAGTAGCGCCGGTATTTTCGACGAATTGAAACGAATTAAACAACCCAAGAGCAGATGATGAAACACTTTTTTATCCGGCGCCGGCTTGTTACGTTTTGCCTGTTGTTGTCCCTGGCTACCGTTGTGCCATCGGGTCAGGCGATTGCCCAGAATATGCAAGAACCGCCGCCCGAAGGTTCGGTACCGGTTGATCCCAAAGACCCCTGGGAAAACTGGAACCGCAAGGTGTATACGTTCAACGAAACGATCGACCGGTGGTTCCTGAAACCGGTGGCTCAGGCCTATCGGACGTTTACCCCGCAGATCGTTGATCGTGGTATCACCAATTTTTTTAACAACCTGACTGAACTCCGGAACTTCACCAACAGCGTGCTGCAGCTGAAAGGGGAGTCGGCAGTCGTTGCTGTGGGTCGATTTACCTACAACACTACCTTCGGTCTGGGTGGCCTGATTGATGTGGCAACCGCCTTTGACCTGCCTGAACGGCCCGAGGACTTTGGCCAGACTTTGGGCTACTGGGGTGTCGGTTCGGGGCCATACCTTATGCTGCCGTTTCTCGGGCCTTCCACGCCAAGGCACCTGACCGGGTTTGCAACTGACGGCTTTGCGTTGCCATCCGCTTGGGATACTGTGGACAGTCCGGAAGTTTATTACGCCCGCGCCCTCCAGATTGTTGATAAACGCGCGGATTTGATTCCTGCGGAGAGCTTCATCTCTGGCGACAGTTACGTGTTTGTTCGAAATGCCTTCCTGCAGCGTCGGGAATTCCTGATCAATGACGGGAAGGTGGTCAACGATCCGTTTGCCAGCGGTGATGATGAGGATCTGATGCTCGAGGATTTCTGAGCGTCATCCGGATTGATAGGAGGTCAGCGGTGCTGAAGGATCCAAGAATAGCCAAATTCCGGAAGATGCTGGCCGAGGCGCCGAATTATGAAGTCTGGAAGGCAGCAGCGTTGGAGTTGGATTTTCTGGAAGGTAACGCCGAGTGGAAAGAGGATTTCGCTTCCGATCTCTATCACTACGAATTGATTTATGACCGCCTGAGCAACCTGAAACAGTATCGCCAACAGAATGATGTCGAACGCCTGAAGCGGGCCCTGAGGGAGGGACTGCACCACGATCTCGGGAACATGGGCAGCCCGGCACTTTACACGCGATCCCGCGTTGGCACCAAACACCTGATCGAAGAATACATTACCCAGGTGTGTGAAGCCCTGGATTACCTCTGTGATCAACCCGTCCCCGGTTTTTCCGTTGCTGACAAGCTGCAGTTCTTTCGCGATACCCTGACAAGCTATGGTCGACCGGCGCTTTTGCTCAGTGGCGGCGCTACCCTTGGTGTTTTCCATTTCGGAGTCATCAAGGCCCTCTGGGAAAAAGGGCTTCTGCCGCAGGTTATCGCCGGCTCAAGTATCGGCGCCATTATTGCGGGCATTCTCGGTGTTCATACTGACGCGGAAATCCCCGAAATGCTGGTGCCGGAAAACCATAACCTGAAAGCGTGGAAGTGGCGGGGCCTGCTCAGTGCCGTTCGCGGAGACGGGCTGATGGATCAGGAAGAGCTTCGCAACTGTCTGCGCGGCAATATTGGCGAATACACCTTTGAGGAGGCATACCAGCGTACCGGCCGTTCGATCAACGTGAGTGTTTCTCCGGTACAGGCTCACCAGAAGGCTCGCCTGCTGTGCGGATATACGTCGCCTTACCTGATGGTCTGGAGTGCGGTACTGGCGAGCGCCGCGGTTCCGGGTATTTTCCCGCCGGTTACCCTGATGAAAAAGGACATCCAGGGCAACACGCTGCCCTATATGCCACGCCTGAAGTTTGTGGATGGCTCGGTTGTGAGCGATCTGCCCATTGAGCGCTTGATGCACCTGTACGATGTGAACTACACCATCGTTAGCCAGACCAACCCCCATGTGGTGCCCTTCCTGAGCCAGCGCGGTCGTGATGAAAAGCTGTCTTTTGGCAACCTGCCGATGCATTTGATGAAGTCCGAAATTCAGTTCCACGGCCAGGGGGTGTTCGATTACCTCCGTAAACGCCTGCGGCCGGAACTTCTGAGGCAGATGTCGGGCCAGTTGTACACCATTATGGCCCAGCGCTATTCCGGAGACGTCACTATCGCCCCCTCGTACTCGTTCAAGGACTACAGCAGGATGCTGGCGAACCCTGATCCGGCCTACGTGCGTCAGATGATTCTGGCGGGCGAACGCGCCACCTGGCCCAAGATCTCCATGATCCGCTCCCATGCCCGCATCTCCAAAACCCTGGAGCGGTGTGTGCGAAGGCTTAAACAACAGAACCGGCGCACCGCCGAACTCAGACTGATCAGTAACGCGGATTCCGGTACGTCCTGATATGTATTACGATTTTTTCGGCTTTCGCGAACCGCCGTTTTCCATTGCCCCGGACCCTCGTTACCTGTACCTGAGCGATCGCCACAAGGAGGCGCTGGCGCACCTGATGTATGGGGTCCAGGGGCAGGGTGGTTTTATCGTGATCACCGGTGAAGTGGGGACCGGAAAAACCACCGTTTCCCGATGTTTCATCGAAAATGTACCGGATAACGTTGATATCGCGCTGATCCTGAATCCGAGACTCTCTGCCCGGGAGCTGTTGTCCTCCATCTGTGACGAGCTGGAAATCCCCCATGAAATCAGTGCCACCATTAAGGAACTGGTGGACCTGATAAACCAGGACCTGCTCAAGGCCCATGCGGCTGGGCGCCACAAAGTGCTGATGATTGACGAAGCTCAGAACCTGTCGGCCGAGGTACTGGAACAGCTACGGCTTCTGACCAACCTGGAGACGGCAGAGAAGAAACTGCTTCAGATTGTCCTGCTTGGCCAGCCCGAGCTTCAGGAAATGTTGGCGCTGCCGGAGTTGCGACAGTTGAACCAGCGGGTAACCGCACGCTACCACCTCGACGCCATCGGGCGGGACGAGTTGCCAGCGTATCTTCGCTACCGACTCAGCGTGGCCGGCATGCGCGGCGACATATTTTCTCAGCGTGCGATGACTCGTCTCTTTCGGGAGAGTCAGGGCATTCCTCGCCTGATCAATCTGATCAGCGACCGGGCTCTATTGGGCGCTTACGCGGAAGGTGAACATGAAATCACGGCTGATCATATCCGCCACGCAGCAAAGGAAGTGCGTGGCGCTTCCTTTGGTCCCGTACCTTCACGATCACGCCGATCCGCTGACAGAACACAGTACCTGATCGTTGCCGCGTCAATACTGGTGGCCATTATCGGAACCGCCTGGTTGTTCGAGCGGTGGTCTCCCGACAGTGCAGTCTCATCAGGTCTGCCGTCGGCAGAGCCGCTGAAAGGGGCAGTTGAGCGGGTGGAGGAGCAATCCGGACAAGTTGAGGAAGCGCCATTACCGGCGACAGAAGAGCCGACTCGGCCTCCTGAGCAGGCCGTACCGGATCAGCTTCTGGATTCCGTTTCGGCGTTCCAGGTGCTTTTCGGGATCTGGGGAAGGGACTACCAGCCATCGGAAGCGCCCGTGGCCTGCGAATGGGCCCGAGAAAGCGGGCTGGGGTGTCTTGATCGACAGGGCAGCCGCCGAAGCCTGGAATTTCTCGACCGCCCGGCCATGCTTCAGCTTCAGGATGAGGCCGGCAACACCGGTTTTGTCGTGCTCCGCAGACTCGATGGCGATACGGCAGAGGTGGCCCTACCGTCTGGCAACCAGACTGTTTCCTTTGCCAGTATCGAGCGCCACTGGTTCGGTGAATATCGGGTACTCTGGCGCTTGCCCGAATACCTGACGGGAGACGGGTTCTACAGTAATGGCGGTGGTGAGCAACTCTGGATCGGTGCGCGAATGATGGACCTGGCGGATATGCACAGTGATTCCCGTGCTGAAAGCGATCGCGTTAAACGAATGGATGCGGAAGAGCAGGTTCGCTGGTATCAGGCAATTACAGGGCTCACTGTGGATGGAATTGCTGGCGCCATGACGATCATCCAGATCAACAATGATTTGGAGGCTTCCATTCCTCGCCTTAAGCCCAAGCAGTCTGAAGGTCGAGAGTAACCATGTCTTACATTCTTGACGCATTGCGAAAATCTGAAACCGAGCGGCAGCAGGGGCGCGTTCCTGACCTCGGTCAGCAGGTTCAGCTGATACATCGTCCGAAGAAAAAGCGGGTGTCGCCGGCTGTTTGGGTAGCGCTGGCACTGATGCTTAACGCGGGTGTTCTCGCCTTCCTATTCTGGCCGGGCACGCCGCTGCCCTGGGGTTCTGCGGATCAGGCAGAGGTGTCACCCGGACAGGATATTGTGAAGAACGCACCGGAACCGGTTTCGGTGACGCCCGATGCGGAATCGGATCCGATGTCGGAAAGCCCTGTCGCCGAGACGGGGGCAGTTCCGGAATCCGACGTCGCTGATTCAACGCCTCCGCCAATTGCCACTGAAACGCCTGAACCTGAGCGCAGGGAGCGGGCGACGGTTATCGTGCCCTCATCCGCAATATCCGAGACCACCGTGCCGGTAGTGGAACAGCGGCAGGCAGACCGTGTGCCTCATCTGGTAGAGTTGCCGCTTTCATTCCAGAAGAGCGTTCCGGATTTGACCTTTAACAGCCATATCTATTCGTCCTCTCCCGCATCCCGCCGGGTGATGATCAACAATACATATCTTCGGGTGGGCGATACGTTCGAGGGCCTGCGAGTGGACGATATCACCGAAGAGGGCGTGGTGTTGAGCCGTGACGGGCGCCGTTTCCGGGTTGGCGTTGTGCGGGACTGGGTGAGCCCCCGCTGATGCCACTGACCGACGACATCAAGCAATCCATCCAGCAAGGTTATCGCGATGTGCTCGCCGGCAAGGACATCCGGGCGCGCTATGGTCAGCGTCTGATGATTGCTGAAATCGCCAGGTACATGGGCGATATCACCGAGAACGATGGCCAGAGAACCTCACCGGCCTCGGCTTGTGTTGTGGAGGCAGGCACTGGTACCGGCAAGACCCTTGCCTACCTGATCGCTGCCATTCCGGTGGCAAAAGCCCTGGGCAAAACCCTTGTGATTTCCACCGCGACCGTGGCTCTTCAGGACCAGATCGTACTCAAGGACCTTCCCGACCTGAAAAAGCACAGCAAAATGGATTTCAACTGGACGCTGGCAAAGGGTCGGGGCCGCTACCTGTGCATGTCCCGTTTGGAAGCCCGTCTGCACGATGAGGGTAATACCGACAGCGATACCATGCCCCTGTTCCTGCTGGACGGCCCCAAAAACGAAGAGCCCGGTACCCGAGCGTTTTTTGAAGAGATGCTGGCGAGCTATGGGTCCCGGGAGTGGGACGGCGACCGGGACCATTGGCCGGAGCAGATCCCGGACGATGTCTGGCGACAGGTGACCACAGATCACCGTCAATGCACCAACCGTCACTGCGCCTACTTCGACAGTTGTGCGTTTTTCGATGCCCGTAAAGACCTGGACGATGCCGATATCGTGGTCGCCAACCACGATCTGGTGCTCGCGGACCTGGCGCTCGGCGGCGGGGCGATTCTGCCCGAGCCGGAGAATGCTCTCTATATTTTCGATGAGGCTCACCACCTTCCGGACAAGGCGCTCAATCACTTCGCCGCATCGCTTCCCCTGAACGCCACCCGGCAATGGCTGAAACAGCTTTCCCAGGCGCTGGTGAAAATGCAGCCATACCTCGCGGCTGGTACCCAGGCCGCAAAGTCGCTGGATCGAATCAGTTCCGCTTCGCGGGAGGTGGATCTCGTGCTGAACCGGGTCTACGAGGAAGCTGAGCAGAATACCGGGTGGGAGTTCAACGAGGAGCGCCGGACGGCCCAATGGCGTTATCCGGAAGGTGAGTTACCGGAGGCTATGGCGGAGCTGGCGGCCGAGAGCCGTATTGCAACCGCCAATATGGTCCGGCAATTGGGTGTCCTGGCGGATGAGCTTCAGGGCGCCTTCGACGAACGCAAGGAACATGAGATCGACCGGGAAACCGCGGAAGCCTGGTATCCGGTGATCGGCTCGTTTCACGCCCGGGCAGAAGACCAGCTAAGGCTGTGGACGGCCTGGTGCGAGCAGGGCAGCGCCAAACCTGTCAGTGAACCAGAAACTGACAGCGAAGCGGCTGAGGAGCCCGCGGCCAGGCCACAAACACAGAAAAGCCCGCCACCGGCCAGATGGGCAGTACGCCAGCGTTGGGATCACGCGGAGGACATTACCCTCTACAGTTCTCCCGTATTGGCGGATAACCTTTTGTACTCGAGGCTCTGGTCCCGGGCGTACGGAGCGGTTCTCACGAGTGCCACGCTGACTGCACTTGGACGGTTTGATCGTTTGAATGCCCGGGCGGGGTTGCCCCAGGGAAGCCGTTTTCTCGTTGTACCCAGCTCTTTCCGGTACGGTGAGATGGCGACGGTTGAGGTTCCGGCGATGTCTGCCATGCCAACGGATGACGGCTTTGCTGATGAGCTTATAAGGCGATTGCCTGACCTCTGGGCGGGCGAGAAAGCGACCCTGGTCTTATTCACCTCGCGCCGCCAGATGCAGCAGGTGCGCGACGCACTGGCCCCGGAGTATCCGGATCTCATCATCACCCAGGACGATATGGCCAAGGGCGAAGTGCTTCGCCAGCATTGCAGCCGGGTGGACGAAGGTCGACCGAGTGTTCTGTTTGGTGTGGCCAGTTTTGCAGAGGGCATAGATTTGCCCGGAAAGTACTTGCACCACGTTGTAATTACCCGTCTTCCGTTTTCCGTGCCGGACGACCCCATTGAGGCGAGTCTGGCGGAGTGGGTGACGCAACGAGGCGGTAATCCCTTTATGGAAATCACGGTACCGGATGCTTCGATCAAATTGGTCCAGGCGGTGGGGCGGTTGCTTCGAACCGAGCAGGATACCGGCAGGGTGACCATTCTGGATCGACGCATAATTACCAGGCGTTATGGGCAGCTTTTACTGGACGCTTTGCCTCCGTTCCGTCGAATGATCGAGCGTTAGGGCTTGGCCTCGGGTTACCTGGGCATAAAAAAAGAGCCAGCCCGGATGGGGTGGCTCTCGTCAAAAGGGGTTCTTTCGAACCCGGGCGTCGAAACAACGCGGAACAAGAAATCTGAAGGCCTGAAGTTTCAGAATTCCTGGTGAGGTTTCCCTCACCGTTGGAATAATCATAGGGGATTAGAGGGCGTAGTCGGATCGTCCAAAGGGCGTAGCGGGCTTAGATTGTTGGTGCAGAATGTGACGCCGGTCACATTTCTGACTGCCTCGAACTCAGGCTTCAAACAGCCCGAGGTCCCGGGCGCGGGCCAGGGCCTCGGTCCTGCGGCCGACGCCCAGTTTGCCGTAGAGGTTCCGAATGTGGGCTTTTACGGTCGCCGGCGCGACCTTCATTTTTGAGGCGATTTCCTTGTTGGCATGCCCCTCATGAATCAAGGCCAGCACCTCGAGCTCGCGCTGGCTGAGTGGTTCGGGTAGCGCTGTTGGTTGCGGTGCCGGCTTATGAGCCGAACGGCTGGTTGGGGTTTCTCGAGTGTCAGAATTCACCTGTCTCGATTGGCTCTGATCAACAAGCATCTTCCTGAGATTGGTGTTCCAGCTGCCAGGGCCGTTCAGCGCGGGCAGCTCCAGCAGCAAGGCGCGAAGATCCGGGCTTTCCTCGGCAAACAGTCGCATGAACCCGGCCTCAGCGGCCAGATTTAATGCCCGGGTCAGCATCTGTTGCGATTCGTCGTTCCGCTTTTGCTGTGCCAGGGCCTCGCCATAAACCAAAAGTATCTCCACCAGGTGACGGTTGTGGGCATTGCGTTCAGCCGGTTTCAGCAGGGCGCTTAGTATTTCCTGGGCACGTTCTGGCTGATTCAGTGCCACCAGTACACGTGCTTCGCTGATTCGGCTTTGTTCAAGGTGAAGCGGGTTGGTAAATTCGCCGTCTGCCCTGGCATCCAGGCAGGCCCTGGCTTTTTCCGGGTGGCCGGTGGCGAGATAGCACCGCGCAAGAAGGGCCGTGCTTGCCGGTGGTTCGAATACGATCTGTTCACGGCGTTTTCGGCCTGTCTGGGAGGCATCCTCCAGCGCCTCAATTGCCTCCTGAAGCTTACCTTCGCTGAAGGCAAGATGGCCACGAACGTACTGAATGATCACATGCTGCCCCGGTTCCGTGCCCCGCTCCACATGCTCCAGAAGCGGCTTCAGATGCATCGCTGCGAGCTCTGAATGGTTGCGCTCCCTATGGATTTCACACAGGGTGCTGTTTTGCCAACAGGAAATGAGCCTCGGTTGGCTGGGGTCTGCGTAATGCTTATCCACCCATTGCCGGATGTCAGTGGAGGTTTCCAGCGCCAGATCGATATCGCCCCGGTTGTACTGAATCCAGGCCAACAGTCCGCCACTCGAGAGCACCGTGCTGGGTTTATGTTCGACCTGCCCGTATCGAACGGCTGACTGGAGTGCGTCCTCGGCTTCAGTAAGCTCACCCTTGCCATAGCAATCCAGGCCCAATCCGTAATAGGTCACGGATTTCAACGGTATGCGGGTGTGATCTATCTCGCGGAGCACCTGGCGGGTGAGGTCGGCGGCGCTCTTGTCGTCACTCCGGGTACGGGCCAGATACGAGCGCATCAGCGAGATCTCACTCTGTAGTCCGAGAGCCCCTTCGGCATCCGGGTGTGAATCAGCCACCTGACGGTCGAGCAGATCCTCAAGGGCCGATAGCAGCGGTTCCAGAGTATCCACGCGGTTGGCAAAGAATAATCCCCAGATACGGAGCATCTGGAGTTGTGGGTTATCGTTGACCAGCGACTGTGGCAGGGCATCGAGCCAGCCCAGAACGGGCAGATGGTAGCCACCATGAATCAGATTGTTCCCGTGTTCGGCCAGTACCCGGGCGAGCCAGGGCCAGTCCGTCTGACGGACGATCTGGGCAATGGCCTCCTGGACATGACCGTGGGCCAATAGCCACTCCACAGTGCGTTGCCAGAGGCGCGTTGCCTTTTCCGGTTCTGTATGACTGATCCTGAGCAGCAGCGCATCCCGGAACAGATCGTGATAGCGAAACCATTCGTTACGAGTATCCAGCGGAATCAGGAACAGGTTCTGACCCAGAAGTCTCTCAAGCATTTCCTGGCTGTCGCTGGACTCGCGGATTGAATCACACAGGGAAGCGCAGAGCCGGGGGCAGCAGGCGGTTTCAAGCAGGAAGTCCGCAATATCCCGGGGTTGTTGTTCCAGCACTTCGCTCAAAACATAATCGCTGATGTAGCGCTCATCCAGATTTATCTGGCTCCCTGACTTCGCAGCTTCCTTCCCGGAGAATGTCGAAGACAGGGCGGAAAGCTGCATGGCGGCCACCCAGCCTTCGGTTTTATGGTAAACGGTGTGGACATCTTCGTCTGAGATCTGAAGCCCCATGGTTTCGCGGAAGAACTGCCGACACTCGCCCTCTGAGAAGGCCAACAGGCCAGGGTGGATATCCTCAATCCAGCGGCGGACGCGCCAACGTGCGAGCGGCAGGGGCGGCTCTGTTCGGGACGCCAGGGTGACCAGGATTCCCGGCGGCAGATAGTCGATGAAGTAGGCAAACTGCCGGTGGATAGCCGGGTTTCCAACAAAGTGGAAATCGTCCAGTACGAGGCCCCACGCACTGCCGTCCTGAGCCAGGATATTGATCAAACCGGTGATGGCCTCGGTAAAGGACTCGTCAGACTGGTGCGCCAGCTGTTTACGCAACTCGGCGGCGCCGTTCAGCCCGGCCTGTTCGAAGGCGCCGATAACGTATTGCCAGAAACGCCTGGGCTCATCATCGTGCTCGTCCAGAGATAACCAGGCGGTGGGTGAGGTAACTCGTGCGCACCACTGGGCGACCAGTGTGGTCTTTCCAAACCCGGCTGGAGCAATCACCAGGTTCAGTCGTTTGGGGCCATGGGGCTCGAGCAGGTCGCTCAGGCGGTCGCGCTTGACTGCGCGAGCATCGGAGGTAGGCCTGAGAAACTTGGTGGTGAGCAGCATGGATTCCCTGGATATATGGAGTATGGAATTGCCCCAGCTGGGCATTAGGGATTGTGTCTTTTGTAATGACCAAGTCAAGGGCTATGAAACTACGTTCTCTTTGGCAAGGTTTTATCAATGACTGCGTAAATGCATTTTTGGTCTAAACTGTGTGAAAGTAGTCACCTATATTAAAAAAGAATGAAAGCCTGTATTTTTATGCGTATTCTTCTACCAGGTCCTTCGATCTCCAGGGAGCAGCAGATTCAATGAAACTACAACAGTTGCGCTATATCTGGGAAGTTGCGCATCACGATCTGAATGTGTCCGCAACCGCCCAGAGCCTCTTTACGTCGCAGCCCGGTATCTCTAAACAGATTCGCCTGCTGGAGGACGAATTGGGGTTGGAAGTGTTTGCCCGCAGCGGCAAGCATCTGACCCGAATCACGCCGGGCGGCGAAATCATTATTCGTGAGGCGGGAGAGATCCTGCGGCGGGTTGAGGGCATCAAGAAAATTGCCCAGGAATTCAGCAACCAGCGCAAGGGCGATCTGAGTATTGCCACAACCCACACTCAGGCGCGGTATGCGTTGCCACCGATCATCAGCGGTTTCATTGAGGAGTACCCTGACGTTTCCCTGCATATGCATCAGGGCACGCCCATGCAGATCTCCGAGATGGCCGCCAGCGGCGCTGTCGACTTTGCGATTGCGACCGAGGGCATGGAGCTTTTCAACGATCTCATCATGATGCCTTGTTACAAATGGAACCGGAGCGTCATTGTTCCCAAGGATCACCCTCTGGCCAAATTGTCGGAACTGACGCTACCGGAGTTGGCGGAATACCCGCTGGTAACCTACGTCTTTGGTTTCACCGGTCGATCCAAGCTTGATGAGGCGTTCCAGTCCCAGGGGCTCACGCCCAAGGTTGTCTTCACGGCTGCGGATGCGGACGTTATCAAGACATACGTAAGGTTGGGTCTTGGCGTCGGAATTGTCGCCAGCATGGCGTTTGACCCCAAAACCGACACGGACCTGGTCGCGCTTGATGCGCGCAAGCTGTTCCGTCCCAGTGTCACTCGGATTGGTTTCCGGAAGGGGACTTTCCTGAGGGGGTATATGTATGACTTCATTCATCGCTTTGCGCCGCACCTCACCAAGGAGAGGGTGGACGAAGCTGTGTCCCACCAGGGCAGCCGGTCTGAAATCGAGGAACTGTTCAAGGATGTCGAGCTCCCCACTCACTAGAGAGTGAGCGGGGAGGCTGCGCCCGGGTTATTCCCGGGCGATCAGGTTGCCGGCGTGCAGGCCGCATTCTTTCTGGGTGGCTTCTTCCCACCACCAACGACCCTCTCGCTCGTGTTGTCCCGGCAGGACAGGGCGGGTACAGGGTTGGCAGCCGATGCTTACAAAGCCCTTCTCATGTAACTCGTTATAGGGCGCCTCGGACATCCGGATGTAATCCCACACTTCTTTCGATGTCCAGTTCGCCAGCGGATTGAATTTAACCAGCGTTTTGTCATCGGTAGAGAAGGCGGTGTCCTCCTGAATGACTGGCACGTCATTGCGGGTGCCCGGGCTCTGATCCTTCCGTTGCCCGGTAATCCAGGCATCGACCGTAGCCAGCTTTCGGCGCAGGGGATTGACCTTGCGAATGCCGCAGCACTCGCTGTGTCCGTCCTCGTAGAAGCTGAACAGACCTTTCTTGTTCACCAGATCCTGAACTTCCTGAGCGTCTGGAAACAGAACCTCGATCTCGATGCCGTAATGCTTGCGAACACGCTCAATGAACTCATAGGTTTCCGGGTGCAGACGGGCTGTATCCAGGGTAAACACCTTCAGGTGATCGGTGAGCTTGTGCGCCATTTCGATCAGCACGACATCTTCGGCACCACTGAAGGAAATGGCGATGTTGTCATACTTCTTCAGAGCAGTTTTGAGAATCGAACGGGGGCTCTGGCCTTCGAGCTCTTCCCGCAGGGTTTGGATATCGGTCATGGCCCGGCATTGCCTTATTTTGGTGTGCAAGGAAATCTAAGTTGATAAAAAGGCTATCATTAAACGCCTAATATCCTGAAGGAATGACAATCTATATGGTTATTCCGCGCATAAAAGCCTGGCTTTACACTTCCACGATGCAATCCCGCCCGGTTTTTCTTATCATACGCTCCGAATAGCGGCAGACGCACTTACCGTGGTCGCCCTTAACCAATTGAAGCAGGAGATCGTTGTGGAACTGGCATGCCTTGACCTTGAAGGAGTATTGATCCCGGAAATCTGGATCGCGTTCGCCGAAAAGACCGGTATTGAAGAGCTCAAGGCCACCACCCGCGATATTCCGGATTACGACGTACTGATGAAGCAGCGCCTGAAACTGCTGGACCAGCACGGTTATGGCCTGCCGCAGATTCAGGAAGTAATCGGTGAGCTGGATCCGCTGCCCGGCGCACGGGAGTTTCTGGATTGGTTGCGCGAACGTTTTCAGGTGGTAATTCTTTCTGACACCTTCTACGAATTTGCCATGCCCCTGATGAAGAAGCTGGGTTACCCGGCGCTGCTGTGCCACAAACTGGAAGTGGCAGATGACGGCCAGATCACCAACTACCTGCTCCGCCAGCGCGATCCCAAGCGCCAGTCAGTCAGGGCATTCCAGTTGCTGAATTACCGTGTGATTGCTGCAGGGGATTCCTATAATGACACCACCATGCTGGGGCAGGCGGAAGCCGGTATTTTGTTCCATGCGCCGCAGAACGTGATCGACGAGTTTCCGCAGTTCCCGGCGGTTCATAACTTCGACGATCTCCGGCAGGAGTTTCTCAAGGCCAGCGCGATCCATAGCGCCTGATCGGAACTCTGAACACGGGGTCAGAAGAGAGCCTTCTTCTGGCCCTATGTTCACCTGAACCTAATTTACTCGATCACCAATTCTTCCAGAAAGCGCATCAAAGGCCCGACCTTGGCAAGCGTTTCCTGATACTCGGCCTCGGGATCCGAATCCGCAACAATCCCGCCGCCGCCCCAGCAGCGAATGATTCCCTCGCCATCGCACAGCATGGTGCGAATCGCAATATTGCTGTCCAGCGTGCCGTCCAGTCCGCGATAGAAAATCGAGCCACAGTAGGGGCCGCGCCAATGGGGTTCGAGCTCCCTTATGATTTCCATGGCCCTGATCTTGGGCGCACCCGTAATTGAACCGCCCGGGAAGGCGTCAAAAAGAGCCTTCAAGGGTGTTACACCCTCGGCCAGCTCGGCGCGGATGTGGCTGACCAGGTGATGAACGTTACGGTACGACTCCAAGGCAAAGAGTTTGTCGACTTTTACGCTGCCTGTACTGGCGTTCAAGCTCAGATCGTTACGGAGCAGGTCGACGATCATCAGGTTTTCGGCCCGATCTTTTTCGGACACTTCCAGTTCGGAGGCATAAGCGGAATCCTTCTCCGGAGTGGCCCCTCTTGGCCGGGTGCCCTTTATCGGACTGGTGGTCACGGTGCGGTCGTGTATCTCGAGAAATCGCTCCGGGGAAACCGACAGGATGGATGCCTCGCCGGTTCGGATGAAGCCGCTATAGGGAGTGGGGTTTGCATCGGCAAGAGCCTGGAATGCTTGCCAGGGGTCTCCTGTGAAATGGCCAGAAAATTCCTGTGAGAGATTCGCCTGATAGCAATCACCGGCTTCAATATAGTGGCGAACCCTTTCTACGCTCGCCCTGAAGGCATCCGGTGTTTGCCTCGGCTTAAAGCGGGAAACCATAGCCCACCCGGCGGTGTCCTTTGGGAGGTCCGAGCACAGCCACTTTTCCAGTAAATCACGTGTTTCATCAGGGCATTCCGGATGAATCCAGAGCCAATATCGATCTGTTTTCCGATTGTGACTTGCGGTCCAAAGGTAGAACCCTGCAGACATGAGGGGAGCTTCCACAGGTGGACATATCTCCTTGAGACGACCTTCCCGCACATACCCCAGTTCATAACCGAGGAATCCAATCCACCCACCGGACAGACATTCCGGAATGGGTTCCTGTTCGGTTTGGTATTGGTGGACGAGGGCTTCCATGCTCTGGGCTAGGTGGTCGGAGCAGAAATCTCTGCCCACAGGCCATTCCAGCACTTCGGTTTCATGAGCTCTGGCAGAAAAACCGCTGAAGACGCCGCGCGCAGCGCCGTCTCCGACGCTTCCGACATAGGCGAAATCCGTTTCCCGGCAGGCATGTTTGAGCAGGCGATGGTAGGCCTCCTGATTGAGTTCACGCACGGTTGCCGGGTTCAAGGTTCCTCCGGATTCTTCTGGAAATGATAAACAGTGCACACAACGGACGTTGTTGGCTTGGGAGTCTCGCTGATCTAATAAAAAAGGCTTGGCGACAGAGCAGTCTTTTTTAATCCTGCGGTGATCATTTTAACTGAACTGGCTGAGTTTCGTCGGGCAAATTAATCAAAAACAATAGGAATTACCTGATGTCTTATCTACGAAACCTCTTCCCGAAGTTCTTACTAGTTGGAATGGTCTTTTTTGCTTCAAGTGCTTACTCGCAAGGACAGGTTAAAGTTCAAATTCCAGAGGATAGCGCAATTGCTGACGGTAAACTTACGAAAGAGGAGCTGGCAAAATTTGCTGTGGTCGGCCAACGCCAACTCGTGCATCTGATAGAGAGAGCAACAGATGAGTATTCAGCGTTGTTAGAGAACTCTGCCCCCAACATGCCTGCTGCATGGATGTTAATGGACGACGGAGAAACCGTAAAACGAATCAACCTTGATGGCCAGGTAGACGGTTCCCCAGCCCAAGTTCGGATTCTCGTATACCGCGCAGCTCTGAAGTCTATTGCACGCCGCGGGAAGATCAATGCAGCCGTTATCCTTTATACCGGAAAGGTAGATACGGCGGGTTCCTCTGAGGCTCTGGTCATCGAACACGAACACAGACTTGGCATTTCTGGCAATAAAGTAATCCCATTTGAGGTAGTTGAGGGCAAAGTAAAATACAGTGCTCCTGTAACGCGTGAAAAACCTTACCAGATGTTCTATGACGAGGATGCAACACCCGATGGTCAGAGCTAAGGGTGAGAAGTAGTCGAGGTTTGTTTCAGTGTGTTAACGAAGGGTAAATAACTGTGACGATAGTCACGGACTAGGACTGTAAAACAATCTTAAATGGAATTGTGGAGTCACAGATTCCACGACTAAATCAAAACTCAGATAAGAACAATAGAGTTTATAAGGAGATAAGAATGAAAGGCCTGAAAAAAATTGCTCTGGCAACTGCGGTTGCCGCTGCTCCGTTTGCAGCCAATGCTGACCTCAAAGCACTTGATGACAGTGCAATGGGGAACGTCACCGGTCAGGCCGGTGTGACTATTGAGCTGGAAACCAAAGTCAGTATCGGTCAATTCAAGTACACCGATGAAGGTTCCTTCGCAGTTAACGATATCGTTCTCGGTGGTGCTGGCGTAACTGCTGCAGGGTCAACTGCTGGTTACAATGACCTGCTGGACCAATTGAAGATTGACATCGACGTTTTAGATGATGGCGATGCCAAGATTCACGTTGGCACCCTCGATGGCAACCCAATCGATTGGGGTATGACCGTCGGCTCTATGGAGCTGCTCGCCGGAAACACTGGCTCTGACAGCACCACTCTGATTTCCAACTTGAGTGGCTGGGGTAACCTGGCTCAACTGGATATCGCAGTTGACACTGCAACAGATCACTTGAATGTAGTCGCTGCGTTCGACGTGCAGGATATGGATTTCGATGTGGAGTTTCTGGGTATTGGTATCCGTGACCTGACGATCTCGGGTGCAGGCGGCAACTTCGACTATGACGGTGACGGCTCAGTAATGGCCGCCGATGCAGATGGCGAATTCGGTCTTGATCCTGCTTCTCAGGAAGCTCAGGTTCTGGCCGGTTTTGCTAACGTGAACCTTGACGTCTACAAAGGTGCTGGGCTTGGCGCCTCTACAGCTGCTGACGTGTTGCGCATTGACGTAAACAACGTCTACATGGACGTTGCTATCGGTGAAACCATTATTGGTGGCACCAATATCGGTACCATTGCCATCGATAACCTGGCAATTACTGACACCAAGCTGGCTGTGTACGGTCACTAATCTGGCCTAACACCTAAGCTGGTGAAACGCCCCGCTTCGCGGGGCGTTTTTATTGGCCAAAAGAAAACCCGAGCCAACAAAAAAAAACGGCAGCCATTCCTGGCTGCCGTTTTCAAATAGAATAAGCGTCCTCTCCGTTACTGATCCGGCACCGCAATAGAAAGATCGAACCCGCCACCCGGACGCGGCGTCAGCGTAATCGGTCCTTCATTGATAGCCTGCGGAATCTGTATCTGGTCAATCCCCGGTGGGTTACCAATACTGAAGTTCAGATTCTGGCCATCAAAGCCAATTCCCAGTTGATCGTTAAGAAACGTCTGTGTGAAAGGCTCTTCCGGAATCTGTGCCTGCTGCCCAAAAATGATTGGTGGAATCGTTGGCGTAAACTCGGCCGGCGGCTGTGCCCGGGCGATTTCTTCCTGGGGCAGGAGCAGGGCGCGCCGGAGAAATTCCTCTTCTGCGCTTTCCAGGGCATCGGTCTTGCCTTCGTCAATATACCGCTGTAGTGCGTCCCGGTAGGCTTCCTCTTCCGCCTCGGACAGGACTGGTTCGCCAGGGGAGATCGTGAGAGAGCGCAGAATACGTTGCCGGTCGGCTTCAGATTTCTTGCGCTCCTTGGGCACAACGATAACGGCGGAATCCTTAACATAGGTTTCCACCATCTCGTCCGAGGTCATGGTCTGAACGCCACCAAAGGCAGGTAAAGCAACAACCAGACCGCTGATGGCGGTGGTGAGCAGGTGTCGGCGTTTCATAGTCTGGCCCCTTTTGTATAAAAAATACGCTCCCTGAAGCGAGTATTCGGTTTGTAGGACAGGAATTCAAGCTGGAAGGTCCGGGTTTGTGATCAAAATCGTCGATTTTTCGGTACTGTTACTAATCACAGCAAAAACATGCTCGAATACCATGAACTTTTTCGGCATCCCAGGGCCTCAGTGACACCATGAAAAAGCCGTTCACAAACCGATTTCGTCGCTGGATCAACCGCCGCATTCCGCGGTCCGATCTTCAGACCTTCAGTCAGAAAAACATTTTTATCCTGCCTACCGGCGCCGGCCTGGTATTTGGCCTTTTGCTGGTCATCATGTTGCTGACCGGAATAAATTACCAAAACAGCCTTATCTACTTGAGCACCTTTTTATTGGGCGCTGTGTTTGTCGGCGCTATGCATCAGACCCATCGAAATCTGTCCGGCCTTGAGCTCACCCTGATTCAGCCAGGAGAGGGCTTTGCTGGCGATGATATTCCTTTCCGGCTACGCCTGAAGGCAGGGCGGGATGACGCCATCGCCATCCTTCTCTCGTGCGAAGAATCGGGACTTGCTCCAGTGCACGTCCATTCAGGCGAGGCGCAGGATGTCACTCTGCCGGTTCATTCCGCTCATCGGGGCTATTTGCGTCCTGATCGGGTTCGAATTGAGACCCGGTTTCCGTTCGGCCTGCTGAAGGCCTGGTCCTGGCTTCGGCCAGTGTCCGCCGGTGTCGTATTTCCAAGGCCGATTGCGGCGCCAGATGCATTCAGCACGGTCGCGGATGGTGATGAGTCTGCCGAGGCAAGATCTGTCGAAGGCAACGATCACGCCGATATACGGCCGTGGCGGGAGGGCGATCTCAGCCAGCGGGTGCTCTGGAAACGATTCGCACGAACCGGGCAAATGGTGGTCGCCGACTGGGAGGGCGAACAGGGCAGTCCCTACTGGCTGGATTTTAACGCCTACCCCGGAGCAGACCATGAGTTGCGGCTGAGTTACCTGGCGTTTCTGGTGAATGAGCGAGGGCGTACTGGCGTGCGGTTCGGGCTGAACCTCCCGGGCCAGATCATCGAGCCGGACTCCGGCCCGGCCCATGTGGCCCGGTGTCTCCGGGTATTGGCGACCTGGGGCGAGGAGCGGCCAAGGGATACGATGGCCGAGCCCCATGGAACGCGTAGGAAGGGTAAGGATGGGGCAACCCAATGGGTTTCGGAGGTGCAGGCTTGAGTTTTCTGGACCGCCTGCGAGGCAAAGAATCAGACGACACTAGCGGGAACTATTTACCAGCCAGAGCTCTGCTCTGGCTGATTGCCGGTTTTGGTCTGCTTCTGTTGCCCCAATGGGACCGTTTGCCCCTGTGGCTGATTGCCGCCTGTGCAGTACTGGCGGCCTGGCGGTGGCTTGCACAGTATGGGCGTGTGCGGCTTCCCGGTCGTTTGTTGCGCACAGGCATTATGCTTGTGCTGATTGGTGTCTATGTCGCAACGGTACAGGGGCGGTTTACGGTGGATACCGCCGCTTCGTTTTTTGTGCTGGCAGTGGGCCTCAAATGGCTGGAAACCCGTTCGGTAAGGGACTTTTATGTCCTGTTCTTTATTCTCACTTATCTGGCTTCCGTGAATTTCCTGTTCCACCAGGAGATTCTCTGGGCATTGGTCAACTTCACGGGGATAGCGCTGCTGCTTGTCGGGTTGCAGGTGCTGAACGCACCGGAACTCCCCAACGGAATGACGTCTGGTTGGCGCAGATTGGGCGGTATGTTTCTGAAGACATTGCCGATAGTCATTCTATTGTTTGTTTTTTTTCCCCGAATGTCCCCGCTGTGGAGCGTTCCGCTGGTTTCGGGTGAGGCCCGCACCGGTATCAGCGACACCATGAGACCCGGCGATATTTCCAACCTGGCCCAGAGCAGTGAACGGGCTTTCCGGGTAACGTTTGGGGGCGAAATGCCCGCCTATCGCGACCGATACTGGCGCGGCCTTATTCTCGACTATCTGGATGGAGAGACCTGGCGCCAGGGGCAGCGAGAGGGTTTTGGTCCTCTCGGCCGCGTAGCGGTTGATGGCGGGATAGGAGACCTGGAACCGAATCAGTATGACGTCCTTCTGGAGCCAACCGATCAACGTTGGGCCTTTGCACTTGAAAACTCACGTGCGGTCTCGGATAACGTCTTCGAGGGTATGGCTGACCTTTTCCGGTTTCGGCGGCCAGCTGACAGCCCGGTTCGCTACCGGTTGGCGTTGGAGGAAGAGGGTTCATCCCCTGAGCAGCAAAGCCCTGCCCAATTGCGGCAGTACCTCCAGTTGCCGGCGGAAGGTAACCCCAGGGCCCGGGAATTGGCCGGTGAGCTTCGCCGTACGATGGGTGATGAACAGGTCGTCAGGACTCTCTTGCAACGATTCCGTGAACAGGAATATTTCTACACGCTTAGACCACCTGCCATGCCAGATGACGGCATTGATTCCCTGTTGTTCGACGAAAAACGGGGCTTTTGCGCCCACTACGCAGGCGCCACCACGTTCGTACTTCGGGCTGCGGGGATTCCCTCGCGAGTTGTGGTCGGTTACCAGGGTGGAGAAAGCGGGGCCGGCGGCGATTACCTGATCGTGCGCCAGTACGACGCCCACGCCTGGGTTGAAGCTTATATTGATGGGCGAGGTTGGGTGAGGGTCGATCCTACAGCGGCCATTGCGCCGGACCGGATTGAATCTGGTCTTCGGGATGCCGTTGCCGAAGAGGGATCTTTTCTGGAAGACAGCTGGGCCTCGCCCCAGCGGTACGCCGATGTAGCCCTGGTGCAATGGGCAAGCCTGCAGCTGGATCGCATCAACTACCAGTGGCAGCGCTGGGTTGTCGGTTACCAGGGCCAGACTCAGATGGATTTTATGTCCCGGTTACCCGGCGGGTTCGGCATGCGGGAGCTGGGGTACATGACAGCAGGTATCGTTGGCGCCGGCTTGTTGATTGCCGGGTTGATTTCGGCGCTCCAGATGCGCCGGGGAGAACGGCGAGACGCGTTTCGGAGAGTGGTTGATACCTGGCATCGGCTGTGCGCCAGCGCCGGGGTGCCTGTTCGCCATGGTGAAACGCCATCGGTGCTGGCGTCACGACTGGCGAAAGCAGAACCGGCCGCGGCAGATTCGGCCAGGCTTTTTGCCCGTATGGTCAACAGCCATTACTATGGCGCTGGTAAAGACGAAAACGGTGGTGAACAGGTAAAGCGAATGCGCCGTCTGCTCGCCACTATGAAGCGTCAACTACGGAAGCGCCAGCTGCGCAGATCCAGGACTCGGACAGGAAAATCCAGTGACTGACATTGCCCAAGATATGCCGTGGCTCACCCGCGCCTGGCAAACCGTGCAAAGCCGGGTAGCGGAAGATCGACTCCCGCACGCCCTGATCCTTGTGGGGGAGCGGGGAATCGGCAAGCGGGCCTGGGCCGAGGCTGTTGGCGGACTGTTGTTGTGTGAAAAGCCTGTGAACAGTGATGCGGGTAAGCCGGTTGCCTGTGGGCACTGTAAGCAATGTGAACTCCTGGCGGCTGCCAGCCACCCTGATATCCGGGTTTATGCGCCGGAAAAATCCCGAATGGTGAAGGTTGATCAGGTGAGGGCGCTTTCGTCTTTTGCAGTGGCCTCTCCGCAGGTGGCCCATCACAAGGTGGCGATCATCGATCGGGCGGACCAATTGAATATCAACGCGGCGAATGCGTTGCTCAAGACCCTTGAAGAACCGCTGCCCGATGTCACTCTGATCCTGTTGCAGGAGAGCGGGCGTCCTGTCCTGCCTACCATACGTTCCCGTTGCCAGACGTTGACTGTTCCTGTGCCGGGCAACAAGGAAGCTAATCAATGGCTCGCCAGCCGCGTGCGGGATCTGCCAGAAGACGACCAGCCCTCTGCTGAGGTGCTGGCAAAAGCCCTGATGCTCGCCGGGAACGCGCCGAGGCTGGCCCTCGACTATGCTACCGGTGATTTTATTGGCCTTCGCGATACGGCTCTGGAGCGCTTCAAGGAGTTCATGAAATCCAGAATTCCGGTGGGCGAGGCTGCCAAGGCATTCAAGTCGATGGGGCTGGAGGATACCCTGTGGTTGTTTGAGACCTGGGCCGCCGACCTGGCCCGCCTGATAGCCGGCGGAAGTGCCCAGGATACCGAAGCCGCTGATATGCTCGGCTTCCTTGCCAGAACCACACCTGCCTGGCGGGCCCATGAATTGCTCGATATGGTAAAGGATTCCAGGGCAGCAGGTGTGTACAACGCCAGCCCGGAGCTGGAAGCAAGTCGGCTTCTGATCGCCTGGCAAAAGCTGATGCCAGTCAAACGCCCTGCGGCATAGGTGATCATTGCCTGCAAGATTGCGCCTTTGGGGGCAACTGCTGCTATGATTCCGGAATGAAAGGGATTTTCAGATCCCGAAAACGTTCAATACGATCTTAGAGAAAGGTGTCAGTTATGGGGCCAGGATTTGGCGCGCGCAGTGGCATACTTACCCTGACAATCAAGGACAAGGCAGTGCTCTATGCCGCATACATGCCTTATATCCGCCAGGGTGGTCTGTTTATCCCGACCCAGAAGCAGTATCAACTGGGCGACGAGGTGTTTCTGCTTCTTAACCTGATGGACGAGCCTGAAAAGATCCCGGTTGCCGGCAAGGTCATATGGATAACGCCCAAGGGGGCTCAGGGTAACCGCGCGGCGGGCATCGGTGTCCAGTTCAATGGCGACGATGAAACGGCCCGGACCAAGATTGAATCCTATCTGGCAGGCTCGCTGAGTTCCGATCGCCCAACCCACACAATGTGAAGGCGGGAGTCGGATGAACGATATGGTGATTCCCACGGAGGCTTCCGGCAGCCAGCCAGAGCCTAGCGACACTCAGGGAACTACTCCGGCGTTCCGTGAGTCTGCCTGGAAACTCCGGCACATCACCCTGGCCGGTCTCAGTTGGCCCTCCGAGCCAGAGAGTCATGACAATACTCCTATCCTCATGCTGCATGGCTGGCTTGACAACAGTCTTACCTTTGTAAAGCTGGCACCGGAACTGACATCCCTTGGGCCGGTTTACGCCCTGGACTTCGCCGGGCATGGCCATTCCGGACACCGCCCGGAAGGCCAGAGTTATCTCTTGATGGATTATGTTGCCGATCTGGCTGAACTGGTTGAGCGCTATTTCCAGGAAACCCCGCATGGCAGGATCAACATTATTGGTCATTCCCTTGGTGGAATTGTTGGCGCCCTGTACGCGGCAGCGTTCCCGGAACGGGTTCAGAATCTGGTGATGATCGATAGCCTGGGTGCCCTCAGTCGGCCGGTCAAAGAGACCATTCCCCAGCTGCGCAAGGCCATCAAAAAACGCATTGCAGGCTCGGGAAAGCAGGTTGTATACCCGGATATCGCCACTGCAGCCAAAGCCCGCGAGGGCGGATTGAGTCCGCTCAGCCCCGAAGCTGCGCTGACCCTGATTCCACGTAACATGAAACCCCAGGGGGATGGTTACGTCTGGCAGACCGATCCCCGGCTGCGACATCCCTCGCCGCTGATGATGACCGAAGATCAGGTATTGGCCTCGCTGGCAGCGATAGACACCCGGGTGCTTTTCGTCAGAGCCGATCAGGGTCTTTTGTCGTACAGAAAGGACCTGGACAAACGTGCGGAAGCCATTGCGCACCTCCAGATTGCGAAAGTACCCGGGGGTCACCACTGCCATCTTGATGGCGAGACCGGTCCGGTAGTAACAGCCATCAGACAATTCCTGGAAAATGAGTAATCGCTTGCTGAAATTACTGTTCAAACGTTTTCTTGTTCTAACTCTCGGTTTCTTGGCGTTTTCGACTGTCTCACAGGCTGCGCCAGAAGATATGCCCGAGGCGTATCCGCACTCGACGCTTGAGGGCACCGTCCGGATTCAATCCTCGGGGCATCTGGTCTTGTTCAGCCCTGTAAGAGAGATCAATAACGAAATTCGCTCCGAATCCCTGGCTCGGCTACCTGTGACTGGCGAAGGGCGCCTGTATCGGATTGCCCGGGACTCCAGTCGGGAAGAGGCGCGGGACCATTATCTGGGCCTGTTGCGGCAGAGGAATGCCCAGATTCTTTTCGAGTGTTCCAGCATCCGGTGTGGGCGAAGCAACGTCTGGGCAAACCAGATTTTCAACCAGGCCGTTCTCTATGGGCGTGATGCAACGCAGGATTATCTGGTTGCCGGCACCGTTGCGGAGGATGGCGCTCGCTGGCTGACCCTGGTTTATACGGTTACCCGGGGCAACCTGCGGGAATATGTCTGGGTCGAGCACCTGAAGGTGGAATCCGGAGCTACCATTCCGGGGTTTGGCAGCGGGACCAGTCGTGTTGAGGGGCCGATCATTGTGCCCTGGCAAGGTGGTATGACCTATCGTTTTGACTGGCAGGCAACGGACCGCAGACGGGTGACCGACCTGGCCCGTGAAGAGGGGACGGTGGTTGTCCTGGTGGGCTATTCTGTACTGGAAACCGATGAATCGTTCGCTGAGTCTATGGAGCGTGCCCGTCTGGCCACCGAGTCGCTTGCGGAGGTGCTGTCGAAGACAGGTGTTTCGCGTGACCAGCAGGAGATCATCGTGGTTGGACCGGCAGGCGTTTTCAGTAATCCGGACAGGCAGGGCGATCGGGTAGAAGTGATAGTGATTACGAGGTAATGGTCATGGGCCCAACAAAGGACGACGACAAAGAGCAGAAGGACAAGCCCCCAGAGCACGATCCTCAGGACAATGTCTCCAAGGTCCTCAAAAGTTCGGATGTTTCCTCCACGCATGCACCGGCCAATCCTGAAAAAGGGGATAACCGAAACAAGCCTCGCAAGACCGTCGCCCTGACGCTGGGAAGTGGCGGCGCCCGTGGGTATGCCCATATCGGTGCCATAGAAATTCTGGTAGAGCGTGGCTACGACATTGTTGCCATCTCTGGCTGCTCCATGGGCGCATTGATAGGCGGCATGTTCGGGGCCGGCAAGATGCAGGATTACAAGGACTGGGTCACGGGATTGGGCCAGTTTGATGTCCTGAAACTGCTGGACGTTACTTTCAATTCTGTTGGCGCTATTCGCGGAGAGAAGATCTTTTCGGTGGTCAGGGAAATGCTGGGCGACACCCGGATCGAGAACCTGCCTATCGCTTTTACCGCTGTTGCCACCGATCTGCTTGCCCACAAGGAAATCTGGTTCCAGGAAGGCCCGTTGGATCAGGCCATTCGCGCCTCAGTGGCTATTCCAAGCGTTGTCACGCCGCTGGTTCTCAACGGCCGGGTTCTTGTTGACGGGGCCTTGCTCAATCCGCTGCCGATCATCCCAACCATATCGTCCCACGCCGATATGATCGTGGCGGTTAACCTCAGCGGTGAGGATGACCGTAGACGGCGAATTCCGGACGCCGCATTCGCGCCCGCGGGGGATGATCACACGGACATGGACGAGTGGGTGGATACGATCCGCGAGAAAGCGTCGCGTTGGTTCGACTGGGACACCCTGAAATCCCTGACGGCCCGAAAGCCGGACAACGGCGACAGCCCTGAAGAGAAAATCAGCCGAGCGGTGCATAAGAAGGAACATCAGAAGCAGCACGACAAGAAACCAACTGACAAGAAGAGTCAGGAAGAACACGAAACCATCGATTGGGACAAGCTTGGCATTGGGAAATTCGACGTGATGAACCTCACCATCGAGACGATGCAGAGCGCGTTGGTGCAGTACAAAATTGCCGGATACCCACCCGATTTGCTGGTTAATATCCCCAAGAATGCCTGTCGGAGCTACGATTACCACAAAGCGCCGGAGTTGATTCAACTGGGCAGGGAGCGAATGGCAGCTGCCCTGGATCGGTACGAGGAAAGCCGTAACAGCTCCGGCCCTTTGGCGATCTGAGGCAATTGGCGACAGCCGTTGCGCGTGGGCTGCAGTTGGGCGGATAAACAGCGTATAATCCTGCGCTGACACGCTCTCGCACAGGATTTATGTTTGTGACCAGCCCCATTGACGACCTTCACAGCGTTCGGGATTACCTTCGTTACGCCTCCTCAAAGTTTGCCGCTTCGCCCCTGTTTTTCGGCCACGGAACGGATAACGTCTGGGATGAGGCGGTTCAGCTGGTCATGCGTAGCCTGTATCTTCCTCTGGAAAACAACACGCTGTTCCTGGATGCGCGCCTGACCCGTGAAGAGCGAGAGCTGATTCTGGAAAGGATCGACCGCCGGGTAAATGAACGAGTGCCATTGGCCTACCTGTTGGGAGAGGCCTGGTTCATGGGCATGCCGTTCCATGTGGACCAAAGGGTACTGGTGCCGCGCTCGCCCATTGGTGAACTGATTGAAAACGGCTTTCAGCCCTGGCTGGCGGATAAGCCGGTTGAACGGATCCTCGATCTCTGTACGGGAAGCGGCTGTATTGGCATTGGTGCTGCATCCGTTTTCATCGAAGCGGAAGTGGACCTCTCGGACATCTCCGCAGATGCGCTGGAGGTAGCGGAATCGAATATTGAACTGCACGGAGTCCGGGAACGGGTTCGTACCGTACAGTCGGATGTCTTTGAAAATATAAAGGGCCGTTACGATATCATCGTAAGCAATCCGCCTTATGTTGATGCGGAAGATTTGTCCGGCATGCCGGATGAATACCGCCATGAGCCGGAACTCGGCCTTGCCGCAGGCGAAGATGGGCTGGATATCGCCCACCGTATTATTGCCGGTGCGGCTGACCATCTTACCCCTGGTGGACTTCTTGTTGTTGAGGTTGGTAACAGCTGGGTGGCAATGGATGAGGCCTATCCTGATCTTCCGCTGACCTGGTTGGAGTTCGAGAATGGCGGTGATGGCGTCTTTCTGATTACCGAACCGGACCTGCGTCAGTGGCAGGCATCCAGTTAATCTGAATTCTCAATAAAGCTGAACAAGATACTGAATTATGTCGGGAAATTCTTTCGGAAAACTGTTTACGGTCACCTCATTCGGCGAAAGCCACGGGCCTGCATTGGGGTGCATTATTGATGGCTGTCCTCCCGGGCTCGAGCTCTCTGAGGCAGATATGCAGCGGGATCTTGATCGCCGCAAGCCTGGCACCTCCAGGCATACCACCCAGCGTCGGGAAGCCGATGAGGTAAGAATCCTGTCCGGTGTTTTTGAGGGTAAGACCACAGGCACTCCGATCGGTCTGGTGATCGAGAATACCGACCAGCGTTCCAAGGATTATTCCAAGATCTCCGAACAGTTCCGACCGGCTCACGCCGACTATACCTACATGCACAAGTACGGTGTTCGGGATTACCGCGGTGGTGGTCGTTCTTCCGCCCGTGAGACTGCCATGCGTGTGGCTGCCGGCGCGGTTGCAAGGAAATTCCTGGAGCAACGCCTGGGAATCCGGATTCGCGGTTATCTGTCTCAATTGGGCCCTATCAAGGCCGAAAAACTGGATTGGGAGCAGGTTCATCAGAACCCGTTTTTCTGCCCGGATGCGGACAAGGTTGCCGAGATGGAAGCCTACATGGATGCACTCCGCAAGGAGGGGGATTCCATCGGTGCCCGTATTAACGTGGTTGCCGAGGGCGTGCCGCCAGGGCTTGGCGAGCCGATCTTTGATCGTCTGGATGCGGATCTGGCCCATGCACTCATGAGTATCAATGCTGTGAAGGGCGTGGAGATTGGCGCTGGATTTGATTGTATTGAGCAAAAGGGCACCGAGCACCGGGATGAGATGACGCCCGAAGGCTTCCTCTCGAACAATGCGGGTGGTGTGCTGGGTGGCATTTCATCGGGCCAACCCATTGTGGCCAGTATTGCGCTCAAGCCCACTTCGAGTCTGCGGTTGCCGGGGCGGGGTATTGATGTGAACGGCGATCCCTGTGAAGTGATCACCACCGGGCGGCATGATCCCTGTGTTGGTATTCGGGCAACGCCCATCGCCGAGGCTATGATGGCCATTGTGTTGATGGACCATTATCTGCGACACCGTGGGCAGAACGCCGACGTGTCTGTTTCTACGCCGGTGATTGGTCAGCTCTGAATCTGTTTATCAGGCTTGGTGAAGCTGCTTTGTCGGGACTCACTGCCCAAAAAGCGCCCGTGAATACTTCCCTGTAGGGCTTGGTCGCGCCATCCTTGGCGCTCCACATTTTTGGGCAGTGAGTCCCGACAAAGCAGCCTGACTTGCGGGGTATTTCTATCTACTGGCGCCTTTCCAACCTCTATTTCTGGTTCTTCGCTCTCCTCGGTGGGCTCCTGCCATACTGGTCCCTTTACCTCGAAGGCCAGGGATTTTCCTATCTCCAGATCGCCACCCTGATGGCGACGATCCAGCTGACCAAAATTATTGCCCCCAGTGTCTGGGGCTGGTTAGGCGATAAAACCGGACAACGGGTTCGTCTCGTCCGGTTTGGCGCTATTACCGGTTCGCTGTTCTTCGCCGGTGTGTTTATGGAACCGGGGTTCTATGGGTTGCTGCTGGTCATGCTGGCGTTCACGTTTTTCTGGAATGCCATTCTGCCGCTGTATGAGGTGATCACCCTGCGCACCCTGGGCGAGCAGAAGGAGAAATACGGGCGGGTTCGGCTTTGGGGCTCGGTGGGGTTTATCGGAGCGGTAGCGCTGGTTGGCGGATTGTTGGAAATGGTGCCGATTCAGAACCTGCCATGGCTTTTGCTGCCGGTATTTGCGGGCATTGCGGTGTCAGCCTTCCTGGTGCCTGCCGAGCGGGGCGAGCGAAAGCCGCCGGCACCGAAAGGAAGCCTGAAAGCCATCGTCACGCACCCGGCGGTGGTGACCTTCTTTATGATGAACTTCCTCCTGCAGGTATCCCATGGTGCTTATTACACCTTCTTCAGCATTCATCTGGAACAGCACGGATACAGCAAACTGTCGATCGGTCTGTTGTGGTCTCTGGGTGTTTTTGCAGAGATTGCGCTGTTTCTGGTGATGCATCGGTTAACTCGCATTTTTACGGTGCGCCAGATTGCGGTTGGCGCTCTGACATTAACCATGATCCGCTGGATCTTGATTGCCGAGGTCACCGATGTTGTTGTCGTGCTGCTGTTCGCACAGCTGCTGCATGCGGCGTCTTATGGCGCATTGCATGCGATTTCGGTTCAGTACATCCAGGGCTTTTTCGGCAAGCATCATCACGGCCAGGGGCAGGCCCTTTACAGCGGCCTGACGTTTGGAGCTGGCGGCGCACTGGGTGCCTGGCTGTCGGGGTTTCTGGTGGATGGCTTCAGCACCTCGGCGGCCTTTTGGGGTGGTGCTGCCGCCATGGCAATTGCAATCGTGATCACTTGGCGAGGCCTGCGGCCGCCACCCGGGCCTGGTGAGGGTTGAAGTTCAGGCATTCTCTTCTTCCTGAACTATTTCCAGCAGTGCCCGGGCAGCGTTGCTGAGCTGCCGCCCGGAGAGACCAATTCCACCAAGCACCCTCGAAACTCGCTTGCCCACCTCAAGCACCCTCAGGCTGTCATCAACCATGCGCAGGGGAAGAACACTCCAGCCCAGGCCAACGCTGGTCATCATTTTGATGGTTTCCAGGTAGTTGGTTGGCATCTGCGGATTCAGGTGTAGATTCGCTTCCAGAAAAAGCCGGCTGACCACCCGGTATGTTGCGGTGCTGGTGTCCGGTAAAAGTGCAGGGTGGCCTGCGAGATTTGACAGTCCCGGGCGCTTTAGTGACGCCAGAGGATGCTCAGCACCGGCCACGAATACCATCTGGTCTGGCCATTGGGCGAAAACATGAAAACTGGGTTCCATGCTGTCGCTGAGTGTCACAAACGCGAGCTCGGCGTTGCGTTTTCGCATTTGTTCATAGGCGGCGTCGGATTCCATGAATTGCAGGTTGATGGATACCTGGGGGTATTCCCGCTTGAACCGTCGGAGCCAGTTCGGCAAATGGTGCAGGCCGATATGGTGGCTTGCGATAATCTGAAGCTCACCCTCCACTTGTCCGGAGTCCGGCGACAACGCAACCCGGGCATTGTGGATTTCATCCAGTATTCGACGCGCATGCGGCAGCAGCCGGCTACCAGCATCGGTCAGCCGAATCTGTCGGTGGCTCCGGTCGATAAGACTGGTGCCAAGCTGGTTTTCCAGCGCAGCCAGGCGTTTGGATATGGCCGGCTGTGTCAGGTGCAGCGTTTCCGCAGCCTCTGAAAAGGAGCCCTGGTCGACGATTGTCAGAAAGGCTTTAAGCGCGTTTGAATCCATACCTTTGTTCCTGATCTTCAATCCGGGAGAAGGTCCCGGATTGGAACAGCGTTTTCAAAACACGCCTACAAGCACGTCCATGTGGGCTCGAATCGGGCCATCCATGGCCCTCTACGGTTTTGAAAACGCTGTTCCAACCCGCTCCCCAAAGTCTGCTGAATAATCGAGAGTCTGGGGAGTGTGGAGGAGGCTGCCTCCCAAAACCGTGGAGCGCCAGGGATGGCGCGACCGAGCCCTACAGGGATGTATTCACGGGCGTGTTTTGGGAGGCAGCCTCCTCCACGCGACCTTCACCAAAGTATAACCAAAAGGGATGCCAAAGATAAAAAACATGAATTGAGGTTATCCGGCTCCAGGCGGTAAGATACCAACATCAAACGTCAGAACCAGAAACCCCCAGAGAGTGAGAGAGAACCATGGCGGGCAAGACCTTATACGACAAATTGTGGGACGATCATCTCGTCAAACAGCGCGATGACGGCTCGGCGTTGATTTACATCGATCGCCAGCTGCTGCACGAAGTGACATCACCCCAGGCATTCGAAGGCCTGCGTTTGGCCGGGCGAAAGCCGTGGCGTATCGATGCCAATATTGCGACGCCGGACCATAACGTGCCCACCACAGACCGCGACCGCGGTGTTGAGGGCATTGTAGACCCGGTTTCCCGAATTCAGGTGGAAACGCTGGACAAGAACTGCGACGAGTTCGGAATTCTTGAGTTCAAGATCAAGGACCAGCGCCAGGGCATTGTGCACGTGATCGGGCCCGAACAGGGTGCAACCCTGCCAGGGATGAGCATCGTTTGTGGCGATTCCCACACCTCTACCCACGGCGCCTTTGGTTGCCTGGCTCATGGTATTGGTACCAGTGAGGTTGAGCATGTGCTGGCCACCCAGTGTCTCGTCCAGAAAAAGATGAAGAACATGCTGGTGAAGGTGAACGGCAAGCTGGGGCCTGGCGTTACCGGCAAGGATGTCGTGCTGGCCATCATAGGCAAGATCGGAACTGCCGGCGGCACTGGTTACGCCATCGAATTCGGCGGCGAGGCCATTCAGGGGCTGAGCATGGAAGGGCGGATGACCATCTGCAACATGTCCATCGAGGCCGGTGCACGGGTTGGTATGGTCGCGGTTGATGACACCACCATTGAGTATGTCCGCAATCGTCCATTCGGGCCCGAGGGTGAGCAATGGGACGCTGCGGTTGAGTACTGGCGCACCCTGCACAGCGACAGCGACGCGGTCTTCGACAAGGTTGTCGAGCTGGAAGGCTCGGAAATCCAGCCACAGGTGAGCTGGGGTACGTCGCCGGAAATGGTGGCCGGAATCGATGGCAAGGTGCCTGATCCGGAACAGGAAGCCGATCCGATCAAGCGGGAAGGCATTGTTCGCGCTCTCAAGTACATGGGTTTGCAGCCCAATATGGCAATTACTGACATCAAGTTGGACCGGGTGTTTATCGGTTCCTGTACCAACAGCCGGATTGAAGACCTACGAGAGGCAGCCGCCGTGGTCAAAGGTCGCAAGGTCTCTCCGATCCTGAAACAGGCCATGGTGGTGCCGGGGTCCGGGCTGGTGAAAGCCCAGGCAGAGCAGGAAGGGTTGGACAAGATCTTTATCGAAGCCGGTCTGGAATGGCGTGATCCGGGCTGCTCCATGTGTCTGGCCATGAATGCCGACAAGCTGGGGCAGGGTGAGCATTGTGCCTCTACCTCTAACCGGAACTTCGAGGGTCGGCAGGGCTTCGGTGGGCGAACCCACCTGGTAAGCCCGGCCATGGCTGCCGCTGCCGCGGTAACAGGGCATTTCGTTGATGTCCGTGAGCTGATGAACTGATCCACAGGAGAGAACCATGCGCGCATTCAAGCAACATCAGGGCGTTGTCGCCCCCATGGACCGTTCCAATGTGGATACGGACATGATTATTCCGAAGCAGTTTCTGAAGTCCATCAAGCGCACCGGCTTTGGTCCGAACCTGTTTGATGAACTGCGTTATATGGATGAGGGCAAGCCGGACCAGGATTGCTCCACCCGACCGATCAATCCGGATTTTGTCCTGAATCAGGATCGGTACAAAAACGCCAGTGTACTGTTGGCGCGGCGTAACTTTGGCTGTGGGTCCAGCCGGGAGCACGCGCCGTGGGCGTTGGAAGATTTCGGTTTCCGGGTGATCATCGCCCCGAGTTTTGCCGATATTTTCTATAATAACTGCTTTAAGAATGGGCTGTTACCCATTGTTCTTCCAGAGGAAGTAGTCGACCAACTGTTCAAGGAAGTCGAACAGAGTGAAGGCTATCAGCTGGCCGTCGATCTGGAAGCGAGAACCGTGACCACACCAGCCGGGGAAACCTTCACGTTTGAGGTGGATGATTTTCGTCGTCATTGCCTGCTGAACGGCCTCGACGACATTGGGGTCACTCTGGAAGATGCGGAGTTGATCCGATCTTACGAGGAAAGCCGCCGGAAGACGGCGCCCTGGTTATTTGGCGCTGGCAGCTGATCTTAGTGTCGGATTACGCTGGCGCTAATCCGACCTGCCTGTCATCTCGCAGGAATACCCGAAAACGTAGGTCGGATTAGCCGGTGGCGTAATCCGACATTGAGGAATAGAACAAGGAAACAACATGTCCAGAACAATCCTGATGCTCCCAGGCGACGGTATCGGTCCGGAAATCGTTGCCGAAGCGGAAAAGGTACTTCATAAGATTAACGATCAGTTCAATCTGGGTCTGAGCTTCGAGTCCGGCCTCGTGGGCGGCGCGGCGATTGATGAGGCCGACACGCCGCTGCCGGATGAAACCCTTGAGAAGGCAACCAGGGCCGATGCGATTCTATTGGGCGCTGTTGGCGGCCCCCAGTGGGACAGCCTGCCGATGGCTAAGCGCCCCGAAAAAGGCCTGTTGGGCCTGCGCTCCAACCTTGAGCTCTTCGCCAATCTGCGCCCGGCCATTCTTTATCCGCAGCTGGCCTCTGCCTCCTCCCTGAAGCCCGAGGTTGTTTCCGGTCTGGATATCATGATTGTCCGTGAGCTGACTGGTGGTATTTATTTTGGCCAGCCTCGTGGCGTGCGTGAGTTGGAGAGCGGCGAGCGCCAGGGTTACAACACCTACGCCTACACCGAATCGGAAATTCGTCGTATTGGTCGCGTTGCCTTTGAGGCCGCCCAGCAGAGGGGCAAGAAACTGTGCTCTGTGGACAAGGCCAACGTGCTGGAAGTAACTGTTCTGTGGCGCGAAATCATGAACGATTTGCGCCGGGAATATCCGGATGTCGAGCTGTCTCATATGTATGTGGACAATGCCGCCATGCAACTGGTCCGCGCACCGAAGCAGTTTGATGTGATTGTGACTGGAAACATGTTTGGTGATATTCTCTCGGACGAAGCGGCTATGCTCACCGGCTCAATTGGCATGTTGCCATCGGCGTCGCTGAACTCGGAAAAGCAGGGTATGTATGAGCCCTGCCACGGGTCTGCGCCGGATATTGCCGGCCAGGGTATTGCCAATCCGCTGGCCACTATCCTCAGTGCCGCCATGATGCTGCGGTACAGTCTGAATGAGGAAAAGGCCGCTGAAGCTATTGAAGCGGCGGTCAGCAAGGTTCTGGATCAGGGGCTGCGTACTGCGGACATCATGTCCGAGGGCGCGAAGAAGGTCTCAACCCGGGAAATGGGTGAGGCGGTTCTGGCAGCGCTGTAAAGCCGAGGCCCCGGCCAGTGTATTTGAGACCCGACGGCAACGGGACGCAGTTGCCGCGGGATCATCCATCCTGTCCCTGCCAGCGATAAAGGTAGAGGGCGGGCATAAAACGAGGTCTAAAGATCGCACATGAAGCGAGTTGGACTTGTAGGTTGGCGTGGCATGGTGGGCTCGGTCCTCATGCAGCGCATGCGTGAAGAAAACGATTTCGCCGACATCGAACCGGTGTTTTTCACCACTTCCCAGGCTGGCAAGCCTGCACCGGACGTAGGTAAGGAAGGCGTTCCGCCTCTTCAGGACGCATTTGACGTCGAGATTCTGAAAACGATGGATGTGATCGTGACCTGTCAGGGTGGCGATTACACCGGTGCGGTTTATCAGAAGCTGCGGGACGCAGGTTGGGAAGGCTACTGGATAGATGCAGCCTCCACGCTCCGGATGGTCGACCATTCCGTGATTGTTCTGGATCCGGTCAACCGTAACGTGATTGATGCTGCCCTTGAGAAAGGCGTCAAGGACTACATCGGTGGCAACTGCACCGTGAGCCTGATGATGCTCGCCCTTGGTGGCCTGCTGGAGCAGGATCTGATTGAGTGGGTCTCACCCATGACCTACCAGGCGGCTTCCGGATCTGGCGCACAGAATATGCGCGAGCTGCTGAACCAGATGGGTGAGCTCAATCAAAGCGTGAAATCCGAGCTGGATGATCCGTCCTCTGCGATCCTGGAGATCGACCGCAAGGTAACCGAAACCATGCGTTCGGATGGCTTCCCGACCGAGCACTTCCAGGTGCCCCTGGCGGGCAGCCTGATTCCGTTTATCGACAAGCAGCTCGACAACGGAATGAGCAAGGAGGAGTGGAAAGCGGGTGTTGAGACCAACAAGATTCTTGGTCGCTCCGATAACCCGATTCCCATTGATGGTATCTGTGTGCGTATCGGCGCGATGCGCTCCCACAGCCAGGCGCTGACCATCAAGCTCAAGAAGGATCTGCCGGTTTCTGAAATCGAATCGATCCTTGCCAAAGCGAACGACTGGGTGAAGGTCATCCCCAATGATCGCGATGCGACCATCGAGGAACTGACCCCTGCGAAGGTGACAGGCACATTGAGCGTGCCGATTGGCCGCATCCGTAAACTGACCATGGGACCGGAGTACATTTCTGCGTTCACCGTGGGCGACCAGTTGCTTTGGGGTGCCGCTGAGCCACTTCGTCGGATGCTCCGGATCCTTCAGGAGCGTTAAAAATTGTTACACAGAGGCAATAAATGCCAACTGTGTCCGGTTTCAGTGAACCGGTAATGGGGCGGAGGCTGATTTCAGCCTCCGCCCCTGTTATTTTCAAGAGCGCTAGGTAGTTCCGCGCGATTGATAAAAAAATGGTACAAGGATTGCGGCTGATTGATTGATAAAAGAGGTTTTATCAACAATACTTGCCGGACTGAAAATTAAAAAGAACTCATAATAACGAGAATGATCCAGACGGAAGTCATCCAACCTCGTCCGATTCTGTTTGAAAGAGAGCAGTAACGAATAACGGAGACTGGAAAGGAAAAAGCATGAAGGTACGCAAGCTTGCGGTTGCCCTGGCTCTGGCGGGAGGGCTCGGATCCGGCGTCGCACAGGCCCTGGGGCTGGGTGAAATTGAACTTCAGTCCTATCTGAACGAGCCACTGGATGCAGAAATTGTTCTGCCCCAAAGCCGTGGCGTCAATCCAGCGGACGTGTTCGTCAACATTGCTTCGGAACAGGCATACGAGCGGGTGGGGCTGGATCGCAACCAGTTTCTCAGCAAGCTTCGTTTCCAGGTGGTAACCGGCAACGATGGCAGTCTCATTGTCAATGTCTCCTCCAGGGAACCGCTCAGGGAACCGTACCTGAACTTCCTGCTTGAGTTGACCTGGCCAAGCGGCCGGTTAATGCGGGAATACGCGGTGCTTGTGGATCCGCCTGTCTACGCGGAAGAGTCTGGCGTGCAGGAGCAGGTCAGTACTCCAACAGTCACTACGACTCGGGCAACCAGTCAGCCGAGCACCACCCGCAGTGCTGAGTCAGTGCGTCGTCAGCAACAGGCCGAGCGCTCCCTCAGCACCGGGTATCAGGCCAATACCTTCGGGCCCACCGGTGCGTCGGACACTCTCTGGACCATCGCTTCCCAGGTGCGTCCTGACAACAGCGTTTCCATGCAGCAGGTCATGCTGGCAATCCAGGACCTCAATCCAGACGCTTTCATAGGTAATAACATTAACCGCCTGAAGCGCGGTGAAGTCCTACGTGTGCCCTCTCTGGATCAGATCCAGAGCCGGACTCGTGCTGAGGCGACCCGTCTGGTTGCCCAGCAGAATGAAGCATTCCAGGCTCCCCAGCGTACGGTGGATGCAACCGCTCAGCGGCAACCAGAATCTTCAGCTCAGCAAGAGGCTGCTGCCGGTGGCGATGAACTGAAACTGGTGGTCTCCGAGGAACCCGGCACCGAGTCGAGCGAAAGTGGCTCTGCGGGCGGTGACAGCGAACTGCCCGGCGGCGTTGATGCGGGCACAGCAGTCGCAATGGAAGAGCTTGAAAGCGCCCGTCGCGAAAATGACGAGCTGAACAGCCGTGTGGAGGATCTTCAGGATCAGGTTCAGACCCTCCAGCGGCTGCTTGAGCTGAAGAACACTCAGCTTGCTGAAATGCAGCAGGCAACCGGCGCCGAACCTACTGAGCCGGCCGAGTCACTTGAAGGTGAGGTTGCGGATTCGGCAGCAGACGAAGCGATGGCTTCGGAAGGTACCGAAGCAGCAGACGAGGTTCCTGAAGGAGAAGCGTCCGTAGCCGTTGATGCCGACATGACGGATGGTGACGCAGAAGATTCCGAAGGCTCTGCCGAACCTGCAGAAATGGCTGAGTCTGATGCCATGGCTGATGAAACCAGCACCATGGCTGAGCCGGGTGAAGGAACTGATGAGCAGGCAATTTCGGAGGCTGGCGAAGCTCCGGAAGAGTCAGCGATGGCAGGTGCAGAAGAGCCGGCTAGTGCGGAAGCTGATGAACCCGTTGAGGAAACCGCTGCTGCAGCGCCAGCTGCGTCGGAGCCAGATCAGGCACAGGAGCCTGCACCCAAACCGGCACCCCAGGCACCCGCGGCGGATAAGGGCTTCCCGGGTAACGTCATCGATGCCATTACAGGTAATCCGATGTATCAGATTGCCCTGGGTGGCGGTCTGATTCTTCTTCTACTGCTGCTTCTGTTGCTTGCCCGTCGCAATGCAAACCGGGAAAAGGCGTTTTATGAGCAGCTCAACAGTGAAGCTGACGAGGGAACTGACTCGTTCGACCTGAGCCTGGATGAGGAGGGTCAGGAATCGGCCGCAGGCGACTCCCTTGCAGAGGCGGATTCCTACATAGCCTATGGCCAGCATGATCAGGCGGCGCAAACCCTGGAGACTGCAATCTCTCGCGAGCCCAGCCGTACTGATCTGCGCCTGAAGCTTCTGGGTGTCTATGCAGACACTCAGGACCGCGATTCCTTTGAGAAGCAGTTCGGTGAGATTGAGGCGTTGGAAGACGACGAGGCGCTCACAAGTGCCAACGAACTGCGGGCCCGGTTGGAGGAAGCCGAGTCGATGCCCAGCATCGATGATCTCGAATCGCAATTGCGTTCGGATTCCTTCGCAACCTCTTACGACTCGGAAGACACTGGTGAAGAGCCGGAAGAAGCGCAGGACAAGCCGGAATCCGAAGAGCTTCTTACGGATCAATTCGATTCCGAGCGCGAAGAGCCTGTCGAGAATGAATTCGGTGACTTCGACTCTGATCTATCCGAGACTGACCTTTCCGATTTCGAGCTGAATGAATTCGACGAGCAGGAGACTGCCGAGGCTTCCGAAGGTGAAGAGGCCGAAGGCGGTAAGGAAGAGAGCCCCGACGACATGATCGAATACGATCTGTCTGGCCTCGAACTGGAGTCTGATGAAGAAAAGGCTGAGGCTGAAGACGCCTCGGAACTGGAAGAATCCGGTGATTGGGACCTGTCTTCCGAGTTCGACGAGAGTACTGAAGAGTCATCTGTTGCAGAACAGGGGCTTGGTGAATCCGAAGAAGACCTGAGCCTGGATCTCGAAGAGGGTGATCTTGCCGATAGCGATCTGTCTGAGGAGCAATCAACGACCGAGCCGGAAGCGTCGACTGAAGAGCTTGCAGAGTCGGATGGTGAGGCGGACATTGATTCACTGGACGAATCCTTCCTGGATGAACTGGACGCCGAACTGGACAAGGTCGCCGGCGAAGAAGACGAGCTCGGCGGCAGCGAGATTGAGGAATCTTCGCTGGACGATCTTGAGCTTGATGTCTCTGACGAAGATCTGGCCCTGATGGAGGAGTTCTCCGACTCTGCAGATTCGGCCAATCCTGAGGAAACTGAAGAAGTGTCTCTCGACGAAGAGCTTGGTCTTGAAGATGCCCTTGGTGAGGGCGATGCGGACGAAGCCAATCCAGAGCAATCTGTAGAGGGTGCCGAGGAACTCGAACAGCAGGGCATCTCCGAGGAACTGGAAGAATCTGACGCCGCGGCAAGTGACGAGGCAACTTCGGAAGAAGATCTGGATCTGCCGGTGGCTTCCGATGAAGTTTCTGATGGATCAGGTAAATCACAGACCGCTGATATTGAAGAAAGCGAACTCGGTGACGAAGATGACTTTGATTTCCTCGCAGGCACCGACGAGGCGGCTACCAAACTCGATCTTGCACGGGCATACATCGAGATGGGTGATGCTGATGGAGCCCGCGATATCCTTGAGGAAGTTGCACTGGAAGGAAACGAAGATCAGAAAGCGGAGGCGCAGGACCTCCTTAAAAATCTGTCCTGATTCGTTATAATCGGATCTGACAGGCAGCAAGCGCCGGCTGCCGGGTAAACACCCGGCAACAAGCCGGCGTTTTGTTTTTACAGCAACACTCTTTCCGGATTCACACTTGTTTCTCGAAACCCAGCAACTGACTACGGATAATGCCATCGGGGCAGGGCGTGTCGCCCTTGCGTTTGAATATGATGGGCGAGGCTTTCATGGTTGGCAGCTGCAGAAATCCGGCGTCCGTTCGGTGGAAGCGGAACTGACAAAGGCTGTAGCGAGGGTTGCGGATCATCCGGTCGAGCTGGTGTGCGCGGGGCGAACCGATGCCGGCGTCCATGCCAGTTATCAGATAGCCCATTTTGATACCCCGTCGGTGCGTAATCTCCGTTCCTGGGTAATGGGAATCAATACTGCTTTACCCGAAGACATTTCAGTTCATTGGGCCGGAAATGGCATTGGCGATTTTCATGCCCGGTTTTCTGCCACGTACCGGCGTTACCGATACATCATTTATAACCACCCCGTGCGCCCCGGCATTCAAAGAGGGCAGGTTAGCTGGACATTTCGTTCCCTCAATGCCGAGCGCATGCATGATGCGGCGCAGGTACTTGCCGGGGAACATGATTTCTCCTCCTTTCGGGCCGCCGGCTGTCAATCCCGGACGCCCATCCGGTTTCTCGAGCGGATTACGGTAACCCGGAAACAGGACTTTGTCGTAATAGACGTGCAGGCCAATGCCTTTTTGCACCACATGGTCCGGAACATTGCCGGTGCCCTCATGGCCGTTGGTTCTGGAAAAGAGCGACCGGAGTGGATTCATGAGATACTGGTTGCCCGGGACCGGACAGCTGCGGGTGTCACCGCGCCTCCCCATGGTTTGTACCTGGTCGATGTGGGCTATCCCGAGGAGCTCGGGATACCAGCAGCAGAATGTGGGCCGGGGTTTCTGCGGCCATGGTTCACCAAGGCCGAAAACAGCCCGGTCAGACCAACGCACATCCATGTCAAACAGCGGGTTCCGAGCCAATGAGTACAAGGGTTAAAATTTGCGGCCTCACCCGTCCTGAGGATATTGACGGTGCTGTTCAATCCGGCGCCGACGCCCTGGGCCTGGTGTTCTATGAGCCCAGCCCCCGGTCCGTGACTGTGGAGCGGGCCGCGGAACTGGCAAAACGCGTTCCGGCGTTTGTGTCGGTCGTGGGGCTATTCGTAAACCCCACCCAGCAGTTTGTCGATAGGGTTCTGGAACAGGTGCCGCTCGACTTGCTGCAGTTCCATGGCGACGAAGAGGCCGGGTTTTGTGCCGGCTTTGGACGCCGTTGGATCAAGGCTATTCGTGTTCGTGAGGCCGGCCAGATAGAAGCCGCGTTTGACGAGTTCCGGAATGCTTCTGGTTTGCTGGTAGACGCCTGGGATCCCGACCGGTATGGCGGAACCGGAAAGTCGTTCAACTGGGACCTGATTCCCGACCATCGGCCACTTCCGATCGTATTGGCCGGTGGGTTGTCATCTGATAACGTATCTGCCGCTGTAGAGCAGGTGAAACCCTGGGCTGTGGATGTCAGTGGCGGTGTTGAGCAGGCCAAAGGTATCAAGGACATCCAGAAAATTTCTCATTTCATTAAAGAGGTTCACCGTGTCTGTAAAACTGACTGAAGAAATGCTGAGCGCACTGCCGGACGCGCGGGGTCACTTCGGGGCCTTTGGTGGGCGATTTGTTTCCGAGACCCTGATGGATTCCCTGATGACCCTCGAGAAAGAATACGCCCGCCTGAAGAAGGATCCGGAATTCCAGGCGCGGTTCGACAAAGAGCTCGCCGATTATGTTGGTCGGCCAACGCCGCTGTATTTCGCCGAGCGTCTTAGCCGTGAAACCGGTGGCGCCCAGATCTGGCTGAAGCGCGAAGATCTCTGTCACACGGGCGCTCACAAGGTGAACAACACCATCGGCCAGGCCCTGCTTGCAAGCTTTCTCGGCAAAAAGCGGATCATCGCTGAAACCGGCGCCGGCCAGCACGGTGTTGCCACTGCCACGGTCTGCGCTCGTCTTGGTCTGGAGTGCCATGTGTTTATGGGTGCGGAAGATGTCCAGCGCCAGTCCCTGAACGTGTTCCGTATGAAACTTCTGGGTGCAACCGTGCATGCCGTGGAAAGTGGCACCAAAACCCTGAAAGATGCCATGAACGACGCCATGCGTGATTGGGTGGCCAATGTGGACGATACCTTCTACATCATCGGCACCGTTGCAGGCCCGCATCCTTATCCTCTGCTGGTCCGCGATTTCCAGTCCGTGATTGGTCGTGAAACCCGCCGCCAGGCACTGGAGAAAACCGGGAAACTGCCGGACGCGCTGGTGGCCTGTGTGGGTGGTGGATCGAACGCAATCGGGATGTTCTATCCGTTCCTCGCTGACGAGTCAGTCAAAATCTATGGTGTTGAAGCGGGCGGCCTTGGTATTGATACCGGCAAGCACGCAGCGCCCCTGTGTGCCGGTCGCCCGGGCGTGCTCCACGGCAACAGAACCTACCTGATGGAAGACGAGAATGGCCAGATTGCGGGTACGCATTCAGTGAGCGCCGGTCTCGACTATCCGGGTGTGGGGCCAGAGCACAGCTGGTTGAAGGATATCGGCAGGGCAAGCTATGTGTCCGTCACTGATGATGAAGCTATGGAGGGATTCCGGAAGCTGACCCGTGTGGAAGGCATCATGCCTGCTCTGGAAACGGCTCACGCTGTCGCATACGCCATCAAACTGGCTGCGACCATGGACAAAGACCAGACCGTCGTGATCAACGTTTCCGGCCGCGGAGACAAGGACATCAACACTGTTGCCAAGCTTGAAGGCATCGAGATCTGAAGAATTAACAGGAGCAGGCATGAGCCGAATTGAAGGGGTCCTCAAGGCCCTGAAAGGACAGGGTCGCAAGGCACTTATTCCCTACATTACCGCCGGTGACCCTCATCCCGATGTCACGGTTGATCTGATGCATACGCTGGTGAAAGCAGGTGCCGATATTATCGAGCTCGGTGTTCCTTTCTCCGACCCGATGGCGGACGGGCCGGTTATACAGCTGGCCTGCGAGCGGGCATTGGTTCATGGCACCTCCTTGCGACAGGTGATTGCCATGGTCAAGGAGTTTCGCAAGACGGATGATGCGACCCCGGTGGTTCTGATGGGTTACCTGAATCCGATGGAAGCCATGGGGTACGAGCAATTTGCCGACGCCGCCAAGGAGGCCGGCGTGGATGGGATCCTGACCGTGGACCTGCCGCCAGAGGAGGCTGACGAGGTTGCCCCGCTGTTTACCCAGCGAAATCTCGACGCCATCTTCTTGCTCGCACCGACCACGACCGATGACCGGATCCGTGCAATCAGTGAGCACTCATCCGGTTATGTGTACTATGTTTCTATCAAGGGTGTGACAGGTTCCGCCACCATCAACGTGGATGAGGTCGCTCAGAAAGTGAATCATATTCACGAGCTGACCGCGCTTCCCGTGGGTGTCGGCTTTGGCATTCGCGATGCGGAAACGGCTGCCGCCGTGGGTCGGGTATCCGATGGTGTAATTGTTGGCAGTGTCCTGGTCGATACAATAGCCAGAAATCAGGCAGATACCGACCAGCTCAAGCGGGCATTGACGGATCTGCTCCACCCGATGCGTGAAGCACTGGACAGTCTCGCCTCCTGATTGGAGAGGAGCGGGGCAAACAGGCGTCAAAGGACAGGATGAGACCATGAGTAACTGGCTGGACAAGATCATGCCGAGCAAGATTCGCTCGGAATCCAAGCAGAGAACCGGAGTGCCGGAGGGGCTGTGGAAGAAATGCCCCAAATGCGGCGCCTTTCTCTACAAGCCGGAACTTGAAAAAAACCTGGATGTTTGCCCCAAATGCAATCACCACCTGAGGGTGACGGCCCGCCGTCGTCTGGACGTTTTTCTTGATCCGGATGGTCGGGAGGAGATTGCTGCCCAGCTGGAGCCTTGGGATCGTCTGAAGTTCAAAGACAGCAAACGCTATAAGGATCGTCTGTCCCAGGCCCAGAAAGGTACCGGTGAGAAAGACGCTCTGGTGGCCATGAAAGGCACCACACTTGGCGTGCCTCTGGTTGCTTGCTCCTTTGAATTCGGTTTCCTGGGCGGATCCATGGGCCAGGTCGTCGGCGAAAAATTCGTCCAGGCTGCCAATGTTGCCCTTGAAGAAAGAATTCCTCTGGTCTGTTTCTCCGCCAGTGGTGGTGCCCGGATGCAGGAAGCCATCCTGTCGCTGATGCAGATGTCGAAAACGGCGGCGGTCCTTGAGCGGATGAAACTGGAGGGGATCCCCTACATTTCGGTAATGACCGATCCCGTGTTCGGTGGCGTTTCCGCCAGTCTGGCCATGCTGGGTGATCTCAATATTGCCGAGCCGAATGCATTGATTGGTTTCGCCGGTCCGCGAGTCATCGAACAGACCGTGCGTGAAAAGCTGCCGGAAGGGTTCCAGCGCAGTGAGTTCCTGTTGGAGCATGGCGCTATCGACATGATTCTCCATCGTCACCAGATGCGTGAACGTATTGCCCACGTACTGGCCAAGTTCACTGGCCAGGAACGTCCAGGAACCGAGGAGCCCATCGAGTTTGAAGTGACGGAAAAGCCTGAAACCGATGCCCCCGCCGAGTAACCGTTCGGACCAGCCCCCGGCTTCACCGGGGGCTGGCGCCACTGTTGATCAGTGGCTTGCCTACCTCGAAGCGATACACCCAACAGAGATTGACCTCGGCCTGGATCGGGTGCTCGTGGTTATGCGCCGGCTTTTCCGGCGAAAGCCGCAAGCCCGGATCATCACGGTGGCCGGCACCAATGGCAAAGGCAGCGCTGTGGGCGCTACAGAAGCGCTGTTGCGCGCCGCCGGTCGTCGTGTCGGAGCCTATACCTCGCCTCACCTCCAGCGCTATAACGAACGGGTGCGCCTCAATGGTGACGATATCTCCGACGACGCACTGGTGCGGGCCTTTGAAGCGGTTGAAGCCGCCCGCGGCAGTGTGTCGCTGACTTATTTTGAATTCGGGACTCTTGCTGCGTTTGTGGCTTTTGCCGACTCAGGCCTGGACGACTGGGTCCTTGAAGTTGGCTTGGGCGGACGACTGGACGCAGTCAATGTTCTGGATGCAGATTTCGCCATACTGACATCGGTGGACATCGACCACGTGGCTTTTCTTGGCGATAACCGGGAAGTCATCGGTTTTGAGAAAGCAGGGGTGCTCCGACCGGGTATTCCGGCGGTCTATGCGGATACCGATCCGCCGCGGTCGGTGCTTCAGCAGGCGGCGGCTCAGAAGATCCGGTTAGCGATGTTGGGGCGGGACTATCAGTTAAGTTCAGAACCGCAGTCTGGTTCCGGGTTTCCTGAGGTGATTCTGGACTATGAAAACCAGCCGGTACGCCTGCCCGCAGGGCCCTTGCCGGTCAAAAGCATGGCAGCGGCCGTCGTTGCTGTGCGGCAGCTTGAGCCGGGTCTGTCGGTTTCCGCCATTGAGCAGGTGCTCGGAAGTCTGAGCGTTCCCGGCCGATTTGAGCGTCTGGGATCTTCCCCGGATGTTTATCTGGATGTCGGGCATAATCCCCATGCCGCAGAATGGTTGGCCGGACAACTGAATAGCCTGAAGTCCTCTGGCCGGCGAGTCCATGCGGTCTACGGTGCCCTGGCAGACAAAGACGTGGAAGGTGTCGGAAAAGCAATGGCTGGTGTGGTTGATGCCTGGTATCTATCCAGTCTCAAGTTGCCGAGGGGGCTGTCTGCCCATGATTTGCAGGCACGGTTGGCCAACGCCGGTATCGCTGATGCCTCGGCTTTCGAGTCCGTAGGTGAGGCCCTCGAGTCAGCTTTGTCAGCCTGCAGTCCCGAGGATATCGTGGTCGTTTTCGGCTCGTTCTTCACGGTCGCAGAGGGTCGCGAGATTCTGCTTCGCTGAAGAATCAGGCCGAAGCCAGGCGAAACCCCCTTAAACTTTGTCCATGGCAGCGGGTAGCACTTTGAGTTCCGGCTTTCGGGCAGTTAGTATCTGCGGATAGGTGCCTCTCGGGGCGCAGTCATAACAGTTGGGAGCCTTACGACGTGGATGGACTGAAACAGAGAATAATCGGGGCGCTGGTCCTTGTTTCCCTGGCGGTTATCTTTGTTCCCATGCTCTTCGATGAGCCTCATTCCGAGCGCACTTCCACCACCATAAAGATTCCAGAGGAACCGCCATTTCCCGAGGTTGAAGCACCGGAATCCGGGGTGGAACCCCCACCATCTTACGGCCTTGAAACCAGTGAAGGCGGTGTAACGATACCGGCTGTCGAGGAAGAAAGCGCCGATTCGCCGGGGTATCGGATCCTTGAGGAATCCCCGGGCGAGGAGACAGCCTTCGGGGATGCACCAGCGTCCGAAAGCCCGCAGTCCCAAGCCAGCACGTCTCAGGAACCGTCCAGCGCTTCCGCCGAGACTGACAATCAAGCCTCGGAGAGCTCTGTCACGGAAACCGCTGAGTACGAACGATCCCTGGAAGGCGCCTGGGTGGTTCAATTGGGAAGCTTCGGCAATTCCGATAACGCCCGCCGGCTCAGAGACCAGGTGCGAGAAAAAGGCTATGGCTCCCACCTGCAGGAAGTTGTTCGGGGCGAGACCACGTTAACCCGGGTATTCAGTGGTCCCTTCGCATCCAAATCCGAAGCTGAATCTGCCAAGAGGGCTCTGGACGATGCCTTTGGGCTCAATAGCCTGGTTACCTCCGGCGAAAAATAACGCCCGGGGTCCGGTTTATGTGTGTCTGGCGGTTTGGCGAGCAGGGGTTTCCTGATAGAATTCGCGCTTCCTTTTCTCCACCGGGTTTTCAATGGAAGCGCTGATCTGGATTGACTGGGTCATTATCGCCCTCATTACAGTTTCCACTCTCATCAGTCTGAAACGGGGCTTTGTTCGGGAAGCGCTGTCGCTGGTGACTTGGGTGGGCGCGTTTATCCTGGCCAGAACCTTCCATCCCCAGATGCAGTCTCTGCTGGAAAGTACGGTTGAAACGCCACTTGTCCGGCTGATTGCTGCCTTTGCCATACTCTTTTTTGGAACCCTTATTGTTGGCGCCATCATCAATAACATGATTGGCCATCTGATCAGGGCCACTGGGCTGTCGGCCACTGACCGGGTACTCGGTATGGGATTTGGACTTCTGCGCGGTGTGGTGGTGGTGATTGTGGCCATTGCGTTTACCCGGTATACGCCGCTGGCACAGGACACCTGGTGGCGAACCTCAATTATCATTGATCGCCTGGCCGTGGTGGAAGATTGGTCCAGACGGACCCTGGGCGATGAATTTGCACGCTTTCTGGGGCCTGCACCGGAAAACGCGCTGGAACCGGAACCCGTTACAGAGCAGGAAGGCGTGGAACCTGCGTCCGCGTCCCGCTAACATTCAGTTTTAACACTCGGAGATACCTTTATCCATGTGTGGCATTGTCGGCATCGTCAGTACTTCCAACGTCAATCAGTCGCTCTATGATGCGCTGACTGTACTTCAGCACCGGGGCCAGGACGCGGCGGGCATTGTGACATTTCAGGATGATCGGTTTTTCCTGCGCAAGGATAATGGCCTAGTGCGGGATGTATTCCATACCCGGCACATGCGCCGGCTGGTGGGTAACGTGGGCATCGGCCACGTACGCTATCCGACAGCGGGCAGTTCCAGTTCCGCCGAAGCCCAGCCGTTTTACGTAAACAGTCCCTACGGCATTACCCTGGCCCACAACGGCAACCTGACTAACGCGGATGATCTGAGCAAGGACCTGTTCCGGACCGATCTGCGTCACATCAACACCAACTCCGATTCGGAAGTTCTGCTGAATGTGTTTGCCCACGAGCTGCAGAAACTTGGCAAGCTCGACCCGACCAAGGACGAGATTTTCTCCGCAGTGAGAGCCGTTCACAAACGCTGCCGGGGTGCCTACGCCGTGATTGCCATGATCACCGGTTACGGCATTGTGGGCTTCCGTGATCCGAACGGCATACGTCCGGCCTGTTACGGCGAGCGCACGTCCGAAGATGGCCGCAAGGAATACATGATTGCCTCGGAAAGCGTTGCCCTTAATGCGGCAGGCTACACTCTGGTGCGGGACATTGCGCCCGGTGAGGCCGTCTACATTGAAACCGACGGCACGCTATATACCCAGCAATGCGCCGAGCAGCCCCATCTGTACCCGTGTATTTTCGAACACGTGTATTTTGCCCGTCCGGACTCCATTATCGACAAGGTGTCGGTTTACAAAGCCCGTCTGCGCATGGGCGAGACCCTGGCCGAGAAGGTGCTCCGCGAGACGCCGGACCACGACATCGACGTGGTGATGCCCATTCCTGACACCAGCCGCACGTCAGCCATGCAGATGGCCCACCGTCTGGGCGTGAAATTCCGGGAAGGCTTCATCAAGAATCGCTATATCGGGCGGACGTTTATCATGCCCGGTCAGAAAATGCGTAAGAAATCAGTACGCCAGAAGCTGAACCCGATCGATCTGGAATTCCGTGGCAAGAATGTCATGCTTGTGGACGATTCCATCGTGCGTGGCACCACCTGCAAGGAAATCGTGCAGATGGCCCGGGATGCCGGTGCTCGCAAGGTCTATTTTGCCTCTGCGGCACCCCCCGTTCGCTACCCGAACGTTTACGGGATCGATATGCCTTCGGCCAGTGAACTGATCGCCCACGACCGCACCGTTGAAGAAATCCGTGAACTGATCGGGGCCGACTGGTTGCTCTATCAGGATCTGGAGGATCTGGTAACCTGTGTCAGTGATGTCAATGACGACATCGAAGGCTGGGAATGTTCCGTGTTTACCGGCAACTACGTAACCGGCGATGTTGATGCAGCGTATCTGAACCGTCTGGAAGAACTGCGTAACGATGACAAGCGTTTCAAGAGCGCCGGCGCCACATCTGGCGATAACGGTATTATCGATCTTTACAATGACGAAGACTGAAAGAGCCGTAGCAGGCAGGAGTAGTTGATGACCTTTCGCCGTGAAGAGACTGTCTGGATTCCCGAGTCGGACCTTGATGGTATGTCGGTGGACACACTGGCAGTGAGGGCAGGGCAGATCCGCACCGGGCAGCTCGAGCACAGCGATGCCATTTTCCCTACGTCCAGCTTCGTCTATGGCAGTGCCGCGCAGGCAGCGGCGCGATTTGGCGGTGATGAGCCGGGCAACATCTATTCCCGATTTACCAATCCGACGGTCCAGGCTTTCGAAGGCCGGATTGCCGCCATGGAAGGTGGAGAGCGGGCAGTTGCTACCGCCTCCGGTATGGCCGCGATCCTGAGCACCTGCATGGCGCTGCTGCAGAGCGGCGACCATGTAATCTGCTCCCGGGGTGTATTCGGCACCACCAACGTGCTGTTCCAGAAATACATGGCCCGTTTCGGAGTCCAAACCACGTTTGTCAGTCTGACGGATATGGAAGAGTGGCGGGCGTCGGTGCGCCCCGAAACCCGGATGCTGTTCATTGAAACGCCATCCAATCCCCTGTGCGAAGTTGCAGATATGGCGGCCCTTGGGCAGCTGGCCCGGGATAATGATGCGCTTTTCGTGGTGGACAACTGTTTCTGTACGCCTGTGCTTCAACGTCCGCTGGAGCAGGGCGCGGATATCGTGATCCACTCGGCCACCAAATACCTCGATGGCCAGGGCCGCTGTGTCGGCGGTGTTGTGGTCGGGTCCGAGAAGATGATGGAAGAGATCTATGGCTTCCTGCGGTCTGCTGGTCCCACCATGAGTCCCTTTAACGCCTGGGTGTTCCAGAAGGGTCTGGAAACCTTACCAATTCGTATGCGCGCCCACTGTGACAATGCGTTAGAGTTGGCGCTGTGGCTGGAGCAACAACCGGCGGTTGAACGTGTGTTCTACGCCGGTCTGCAGAGCCATCCCCAACATGAGCTGGCGAAGAAGCAGCAAACCGGGTTTGGCGGCGTGCTGTCCTTCCAGCTCAAGGGCGCGAGGGAAGAGGCCTGGGCCTTCATTGATGGCACCCGAATGATTTCCATCACAGCAAACCTGGGTGACGTCAAGACCACGATCACGCACCCGGCTACGACCACTCACGGGCGCTTATCGCCGGAGGACAAGGCGCGGGCCGGGATTACGGAAAACCTGATCCGGATTTCCGTGGGCATCGAAGCTGTCGAAGACCTGAAAACCGATCTGGAGAGGGGCTTCCAGGCGCTTCGAAACGCAAGCACCGATAACGTCTGAGCATTCATGGCCGAATCTGCAAAAGCGAAGAAAGCACCACAGGAACTGACAGAGAAGCAGCTGCGCTTTCGCCGCCTGGCTGCCCAGGGCGCCCGGGAAGGCGCCGTTATTGCTCTGATAGCGCTCTGTATTTATCTTTCCATGGCGCTGGTGACCTTCAGTCCCTCAGATCCCGGCTGGGCCAGCATTGGTCATGACACCAGCGTCCAGAACTATGCCGGACGTACCGGCGCCTGGCTCGCCAGCCTTTTCATGGATTTCTTCGGCCACGTCGCCTATCTGTTTCCGGTGATGATCGCCGGCTACGCGCTGATGCTTATCCGGCGGCGCAACGATTCCCTGGACTTGCACTGGCCGCTGTTCATGATGCGGTTCGGTGGCTTCCTGTTGATCCTTCTTTCGGCAACCAGCCTGTTGTCGCTCTATTCCGTATTTGGTCTCGGGGCTTCCTCGGGCGGCGTGCTTGGTACGGCTGTGGCTGATGCCATGGTTCGGTTTTTCAACCTGCCGGCGACTACGCTTTTGCTGATCGCCATCTTTCTGTTCGCACTGACCGTTACAACCGGTTTGTCGTGGTTCTGGCTGATGGATCAAGTCGGTGGTCTGACCCTTCGGACAGGGCTGGCGATCAGCAGTCTGTTCAAGGGCAAGCCGAAGCCGGAAAAACCGAAACAATCGGAAAAACCAGAGGCCAAGGTCGAGCCAAGAGCAGAGCCCCCAGTGGTCAAGGATCGTGTGCCAGCTGTCGATAGCGCATTGAAAAGCCCGGATCCCGACAAGCCTCGCTGGTGGCACCGGATCCCCGGCTTCGGTCCGAAGAAGCCCAAGGCCCCGAAGGCTGCTTCAAAGCCCGAAACCGCTCGAAAGGAACCGGGCCTGGATGGTTTCTCGGCCGAAGTTGAGTCAGAGCCGGCTCGGCTTGAAAGTTTCAGCTCGCGGGATGACGCGCCTGTGGCTAAAGATAAGCCTGCCAAACCTGACGAATCCTCTCAGCCTACGGGGCGTTCGGTGAAGATCTCGCCCTTCAAGAAGGACGAACAGCCTTCCCAGTCGAAAGACAAGGGCAGCAAGCAGCCTTCGCTGCTGGAAGACATAGAAAGCCCGATCCCGCCGATTTCCCTGCTGGACCCGCCGGAGGAGCATAAGGAAAAAGGCTACTCGGAAGAATCGCTGGAGCACATGTCCCGATTGCTGGAAGAAAAGCTCGGTGATTTCGGGGTATCGGTGGAAGTGGTCGAGGTCAATCCGGGCCCGGTCATCACCCGGTTCGAGATCAAGCCGGCCCCGGGCGTGAAGGTCAGCAAGATTTCCAACCTCGCCAAAGATCTGGCCCGTTCCCTGGCGGTACTGAGTGTTCGGGTTGTCGAGGTGATTCCCGGCAAGTCTGTTGTTGGTATTGAGATTCCGAATGAAGAACGGGAAATGGTCCGCCTGAGCGAGGTGCTTGGTGCCCGGGTGTTCCAGGAATCCAGTTCCCCTCTGACCCTGGCGCTGGGTAATGACATCGGTGGTAACCCGATGGTGGCCAACCTTGCCAAAATGCCGCACCTCCTCGTGGCGGGTACCACCGGTTCCGGTAAGTCCGTTGGCGTCAATGCCATGCTGCTCAGCATGCTGCTGAAGGCGGGGCCGGAAGATGTCCGTTTCATCATGGTGGATCCGAAGATGCTCGAATTGAGCATCTACGATGGCATTCCACATTTGCTGGCGCCGGTGGTCACCGACATGAAAGAGGCGGCCAACGCCCTGCGCTGGTGTGTGGCTGAAATGGAGCGCCGGTACAAGTCAATGGCCAGCCTCGGTGTCCGGAATCTGGCCGGTTACAACCGGAAGATCAAAGACGCCGTGGCCGCCGGTGAACCGCTTCTGGATCCTTTCTGGAAGCCGGACGAGTATCTCGCCAATGATGAACAGGAACGTCCCGAGCTGGACACCCTGCCATTCATCGTGGTCGTGATCGACGAGTTTGCCGACATGATGATGATCGTTGGCAAAAAGGTTGAAGAGCTGATTGCCCGCATTGCACAGAAGGCAAGGGCGGCAGGTATTCACCTGATCCTCGCTACCCAGAGGCCATCGGTTGATGTGATAACCGGCCTGATCAAGGCCAACATTCCCACCCGAATGTCTTTCCAGGTGTCGTCCAAGATTGATTCGCGGACGGTACTGGATCAGGGTGGCGCTGAGCAGCTACTGGGGCATGGCGACATGCTCTATCTGCCACCGGGGTCGGGCCTGCCGGTTCGGGTGCATGGAGCCTTTGTGGACGACGATGAGGTTCACCGCGTTGTCAGTGCCTGGAAAGCACGTGGCGAACCGGTCTACGTGGACGATGTCCTCAACGGAGCTGAAGGCGAGAGTCTGCCCGGGGTACCCAACCTGTCAGAAGGCGGTGGAGATAGCGAAGGCGATGCGCTCTACGACGAGGCGGTTGCGTTTGTGACTGAAGGGCGCCGCGTTTCAATTTCCTCGGTGCAGCGAAAATTCAAGATCGGGTACAACCGGGCGGCAAACCTGGTTGATGCCATGGAAGCATCCGGCGTGGTAAGCGCCGCAGGCCATAACGGCGCCCGTGAAGTTCTGGCGCCGCCGCCACCCAGAGATTAGGAGTAACGAGCCATGGCACAGTCTTTTCTGAAATACCTGTTAGTAATGGTAGCGACGGTGTTTTTCTTCAGCCCTGCGACGGCCAGTGAGGGCCAAGAGGGAGCCGACGAGCTGGCTTCGTTACTGAAGAGCTATGAAACCTATCAGGCGGATTTCATTCAGATTGTTGTCAACGAGAATGGCAACAAGGTCCAGGAAACCCGTGGTTCGTTGAAAGCAAAACGCCCGGGACTGTTTTACTGGGAAACCAGCGCGCCCCTCTCGCAGTTTATTGTGAGCGATGGCGAAACCGTGGAGGTCTACGATCCTGATCTGGAGCAGGTTACGATTCATAAGCTCGATGACAGGGTGCAATCTACTCCGGCACTGCTGCTCAGCGGTGAAGTGGATAACCTGGAGGAAACCTACAAGGTCTCAGGGCGCCAGATCGGTGACAACACGCGCGAATTCACCCTGGAGCCAAGGAGTCCTGATTCCCTTTTCACGTCACTCCGGTTGACCTTCTTCAAGGGTGAGCTTCAGGAGATGCGCATGCAGGATTCCCTTGCCCAGTTGAGTGTTCTGAGTTTTGACCGGATCAGGCTCAATGAACCGGTGGAAGCCGGTGCCTTCACCCTCGACTACCCGGAGGGTGTGGATATTATCCGGGACGGGGCCTGATGCAGGATAGCCTGTTCGCGGAATCCGCCGGTTTCCGGCCTTTGGCCGCAAGAATGCGGCCTGCAACACTGGATGACTACGTGGGCCAGGCACACCTGGTCGGGCCCGGAAAACCTCTTCGACGTGCGGTGGAGCAGGGCCAGCTTCACTCCATGATTCTCTGGGGACCTCCCGGAGTCGGTAAGACTACTTTTGCCCAGCTTCTGGCGAACGTCAGCGATCTTAGCTTCGAGACGGTGTCTGCCGTTTTGAGCGGTGTGAAAGAGATTCGGGCTGTAGTAGAGCGGGCGCGCAATCGAAAACAGTCCCAGGGGCGGGACACGCTGCTGTTTGTCGATGAGGTGCATCGATTCAACAAGAGCCAGCAGGACGCGTTTCTCCCCCACATCGAGGACGGAACGTTCATCTTCGTGGGTGCGACCACCGAAAACCCTTCTTTCGAACTTAACAGCGCCCTGCTGTCCCGTACCCGGGTCTACGTGCTTAAGAACCTTGAAGAAGAGGACATTCTTCAATTGTTACGTCGTGCGCTGGCAGCCGACGAGGGCTTCGCAGGCCGCCTGCTGGTTGATGAGGACGTGCTGACCCTGATGGCGGCAGCATCCGGCGGCGATGCCCGTCGCGCCCTTAATATTCTGGAGGTGGCGGCGGATCTGGCCGAGCCGGACGGCTCCGGAATGGACCGGGTAACGGCTGATCAGCTCGAACAGGTAATGCAGACAAGCCTGCGTCGGTTCGACAAGGGCGGAGATGTGTTTTACGACCAGATCTCTGCACTGCATAAATCCGTTCGCGGTTCCGATCCGGACGGTTCGCTGTACTGGCTGTGCCGGATGCTCGATGGCGGCTGTGATCCGCTCTATGTTGCACGGCGTCTGGTGCGCATTGCCAGCGAAGACATTGGTAACGCTGACCCTCGTGCCCTGCAGCTTAGCATGGCCGCCTGGGATGCCCAGGAGCGGCTGGGGACACCGGAAGGGGAACTGGCCCTGGCGCAGGCGGTGACCTATCTGGCGCTGGCTCCCAAAAGTAATGCGGTTTATAGCGCCTTTAATCAGTGTATGGCGGATATCCGCAAAGACCCGGACTATGAGGTGCCAGTTCACCTCCGCAATGCCCCGACCAAACTGATGAAAAGCATGGGCCACGGCGATACCTACAGGTACGCCCATGATGAGCCCGAGGCCTTCGCCGCCGGCGAGTCCTACCTGCCCGAGGCCATTCATCAGCGCCGCTACTACGAGCCTGTCAATCGAGGGCTCGAGATAAAACTGGCTGAAAAGCGCCAGCGTCTGGATACCCGAAACGCCGAAAGCCCCCGAAAACGCTACAACTGAGCCTTTTGCTGCGGTAGCCACGAGCGCCAGTGCAGGTATAATGGCCAGTCATTCAAACCATCGCTAACCGGAAGATTCAGGATAATCATGCTCGATCCCAAACGTGTCCGCACCCAGACAGAAGAGATCGCCCGTCGGCTGGCCATCAAGAATTTCGAATTTGATACCGCCACCTTCGAGCAGCTTGAGGAACGCCGTCGTGCACTCCAGGTAAGTACGGAAACCCTTCAGAGCGAGCAGAACAAGCGGTCCAAGTCGATCGGGAAGGCCAAAGCGGCCGGCGAGGATATCCAGCCGCTGCTGGACGAGGTGGAAGACCTTAAGAAGCAGAGGTCTGAAGCCGAAGACGAGCTCCGCGCCCTTCAGGAAGAGCTCAACGCGTTTCTGGCCGGTATCCCGAATCTTCCGGATGAAGATGTACCGGCGGGTGACAGTGAAGACGATAACGTAGAGATTCGCACCTGGGGCACCCCAAAGGCCTTCGATTTCGAGCCCAAAGACCACGTTGCCCTGGGCGAGGGGCTGAAAGGCCTGGATTTCGAGACCGCGACCCGGTTGGCCCATTCTCGCTTCGCCGTCATGCGAGGCCCCGTGGCAAGGCTTCATCGGGCCCTGGCCCAGTTCATGCTGGATCTGCATACCCGCGAGCATGGCTACCTGGAGACTTACGTACCTTACCTGGTGAACGCAGACAGCCTGTACGGAACCGGCCAGTTGCCCAAGTTTGAGGAAGACCTGTTCAAGACTGAGAGCGAGCATCCGCTGTACCTGATTCCCACTGCAGAAGTGCCTGCCACCAATCTGGTATCGGACTCCATCCTGGATGCCGCTGAGCTCCCGTTGCAGATGGTCTGCCACACTCCGTGCTTCCGCAGTGAAGCAGGCTCTTACGGCCGGGATACCCGCGGTATGATCCGTCAGCACCAGTTCGACAAGGTGGAGCTGGTACAGGTGGTTCGCCCGGAGGATTCAGATGCCGCGTTGGAAGCCCTGACTGGTCATGCGGAAAAGGTGCTTCAGTTGCTGGAGCTGCCTTACCGTGTGGTTGCGCTCTGCGGTGGCGACATGGGCTTTTCCGCGGCCAAGACCTACGACCTGGAGGTCTGGTTGCCAGGGCAGGACAAATTCCGTGAGATCTCCTCCTGTTCCAATACCCGGGATTTCCAGGCACGCCGCATGCATGCCCGTTGGCGTAACCCGGAAACCGGAAAGCCCGAGCCTCTCCACACCCTGAACGGATCGGGTCTTGCCGTTGGCCGTGCACTGATTGCGGTCATGGAGAACTACCAGCAGGCAGACGGCAGCATTGTGGTTCCGGAGGTTCTCAGGCCGTATATGGGAGGCGTTGAAAAAATCCAATGAGTGATCAGCCAGATAGCGCACCAGGGAAGGGCTTTGGTGCAACCCCTGCACCAGTAAGGTACAGGGTCAATCCGGTAACCTCGAACCCCAACAGCTCAGCGGGTGAGGTGGCTCTTGTCGGGGCCGGCCCCGGGGACCCTGAACTGCTGACACTCAAAGCCTGGCGGCTGATCACCGCCGCGGAAGTAGTACTTTACGATCGTCTCGTGTCACCGGAAATCCTGGCCATGATCCCGGAAACTGCCGAGATGATTCATGTTGGCAAGCAGCGGGCCAACCACACCTTGCCCCAGGATCAGATCAATCAGCGGCTGGTGGATCTGGCCAGGCAGGGACGAAAAGTGGTTCGTCTCAAGGGCGGAGATCCGTTTATATTTGGTCGGGGTGGTGAAGAGATTGAAACCCTTGCCGACGCCGGTGTCCGGTTCCAGGTAGTGCCGGGTATCACCGCCGCTTCAGGCTGCGCCGCCTACGCTGGCATTCCTCTGACCCACCGGGATTACGCCCAGTCAGTTCGGTTCGTGACCGGCCATCTCAAGAACGATACCTGTGATCTACCCTGGAAGGATTTTGTCCAGAACAACCAGACCCTGGTGTTCTACATGGGGCTGGTGGGCCTGCCCATCATTTGCCGGCAGCTGGTCGCCCACGGAATGTCGCAGGATATGCCCGTGGCGTTGGTCTCGAAGGGTACAACGAGGGATCAGCGCGTGGTGACAGGGAGTCTGTGCAATATCGTCGAACGGGTACAGGCTGAAGCCGTCCAGCCGCCAACGCTGGTGATTATCGGCCACGTAGTGGCGCTGAGAGAAAGGCTAGACTGGGTAGGTGGGGTTACGAAAACGGGGAGCTGAGCTCCCCGTTTTCTCATCATGCTTTTTGCTCAGCCGATTTTGCGCTTGGGCAGTACATCCTTGAGTTTGTCGCGCATGTCCCGGATCGCCTTCTCCGTGGTTGGCCAGTCGATACAGGCGTCGGTTACCGACACGCCGTATTTGAGATCGGCCAGATTCTCGGGAATGGACTGGTTACCCCAGTTGATGTTGCTTTCTACCATAAGGCTCTGGATGGAGGTATTGCCTTCCAGAATCTGGTGGGTTACGTCCTGCATGACCAGCGGCTGGATAGCCGGATCCTTGCTTGAGTTGGCGTGGCTGCAGTCAATCATCATCGATTTGCGCAAGCCTGCTTTATCCAGCGCCTGCTCGCAGAGGGCGACGCTTACCGAGTCGTAGTTGGGTTTGCCGCCGCCGCCGCGAAGAACAACGTGCCCGTAATTGTTGCCCTTGGTGCGGATAATCGCCACCTGGCCCTGCTGATCAATGCCCAGGAAACTGTGAGGATGGGAAACCGACTTCATGGCGTTCACGGCAACATCAAGGCTGCCATCAGTGCCATTCTTGAAACCGATTGCCATGGAAAGGCCGCTGCTCATTTCCCGATGGGTCTGTGACTCAGTAGTACGGGCGCCGATAGCGGACCAGGCAATGGTGTCCTGCAGGTACTGCGGGGAAATCGGATCCAGTGCTTCGGTGGCTGCGGGGAGGCCCAACTCGTTGATATCCAGCAGCAGGCGACGACCGATGTGGAGGCCCTGCTCAATATCAAAGGTGTCGTTCAGGTGCGGATCGTTGATCAGACCTTTCCAGCCAACGGTTGTACGAGGCTTCTCAAAATAGACACGCATAACGATCAGAAGCGTATCGCTGACTTCATCGGCAAGCTTCTTCAGGCGCGCGGCGTAATCCCGGGCCGCTTCTACATCGTGAATGGAGCAGGGGCCCACCACCACGAATAGCCGGTGGTCTTTGCCGTCCATGATGTCATAGATGGCCTGGCGGCCCTTTGAGACGGTTTCTGCGGCCTTGTCGGAGAGTGGCATCTCCTTCTTTAGCGCTTCAGGAGTGATCAGTGCTTCCTGGCTCGCCACATTCAGATTCTCTAGTTTGTTGCCCGACATGTTGTTCTGCTTCCCCGATTCTGATCGTTGCAGCCCTGGTGGACCATGGAATATGCCAACAGGGTTGCAGATTAACGCGAATAGCGCCGGTGCACTGTTGCGGTAAACCCCGGCGAGTTGGTTATACTGCGTTATTTACAGGGCCTTTTCAACGCTTCTTAGGTATGGGGAACGGATGTCGCAAAACAGGCAGAGACCGAAGGATGTGCCTTCCGTTGCAACGGTTTCAGGTAAGATAGACGATGTCCTGGCCGGCATACGTGTTCCTGACCTCCCTTACCCGGCGGGCAAGCTCGAACCAGAGTCTGTCAGCGACTGGCGCCCGCTTCTGATTTCATGCTGGTCCGAACAACGGGACGAGCGCGTCACCCACCTCATCCGGTCCGTCCATCTCGAGTGGTCAGCGCGTCAGGTGAACGCGGCTTATGTTGCCGACCGGATCATGGATGTCTTCCTGAAAACCAGTGGTTTGCACCCAAGTCTCGCGCGACGCGTAGCGAGACTGCGGTTTTATCTTGCCTGGCGCATGGACCTCGAGGGCAAGAAAGCTTTCAGCGGCCCCGTGCTTTCCTGGCTGGACAGTCTGCAGGAGTGGCGGGGCTGGAGCGACTCTGGCGGGCGTTCATCAAGGGTGCTTCTGGACCAGCTGGATTCGCTGGTTATTGCGGTGTCGGCCAGCTTTGAATCCGGCAGCACGGACCCTGTGGAAGCCTTCTGTCACCAATGGCAGGAAGAGTCGGCCCGAAGGGACGCCCAGGCCGGAAAGCTACGCCAACGCCTGCTGGAGACGGAGCAGGGTGCTGCCAAACAGCGCAAGGCCGACCAGACTGCCCGCGCCCTTGTTGGCCGGGCTCTTCAGGGTCGCAGGCTTCCCATGCCGATCGTGCGGTTTATCCTCGATTACTGGCAGGGGCTGCTCAAGCAGTCCGTCTGGGACGCCGGTCTGGAAGGTGAGACTTTTCGGCATGGCAGCAAGCTTCTCGAGTGGCTGGTCTGGATCGGTGATCCTTCGCTTTCTGACAAAGACAGAAATCGCCTCTATCACGTTGGCGAACAGATCGGCGACCGACTTCTTGATGTCTGGAAACGGGTGTATAACCAGGCTCTTCCGGCGGACTCCCTGGCAGGAATCGAAGGCGTGATGGTCTCGCGACTCAGAGGAGAAACGCCAGAGCTGGTCGATGCGTTACCCGCAGCAGGTGGGTTTCAGTGGGATAGCAGTTGGCTGAGCTTTGAGGTACCGACTGAGCAGGCCTTTAAACCGTTCGAGGGGCAGTGGTTTGTCGAAGGCGAAGGGGGAGCGGAGCAGCGCCGGTATTTCTATGCCTTTCTGACCGAATCGGCAGAAATCCTTTGGACTAACGGTGCTGGTGTAAAACTGGGCCTGCAGACCTGGACTGATTTCCAGGCCGCTCTGGAAAAAGAACAGATCCGCCCCCTGCCGAAACTGACGCCATTTGGAACCGTATTGGCGGAGACCGTCGAACTGCTGGCGGGTGTTTGCGATAAACAGCGCCGGCAGCGGGAACAGGCTGCAGAGGCCGCGAGGCTCAGGGCCGAGGAGCTGCGTCGGGAGAAAGAAGCCGCAGAAGCTCGCCGCAGGGCGGAGGAAGCGGAGCGCGAAGCAGAGCTGGAGCGCCAGCGTCAGGCGGCCGAAGAGCAGCGCATCGCCGATGAAAAGGCCGAGGAGGCGCGGATCCGGAAGGAGCGCACCCTGTTGGCTGAAAAACAGGTAGACGCCATCAAGCTGGGCGGCTGGATCGTGGTTGAACCGAATGAAACTTCGGATGAGCCGGCCCGCCTGAAGCTGGCCGTACGCATCAATGCGTCCAGAAAGCTGGTGTTTGTCGACCGTCTGGGCCTCAATCGTCGTGAATTTCTTGAGGACGCCCTTGTAGAGGGTATTGTCGAAGGTCGGATCCGGGTTCTTGGAACCTCCGCAGAATTTGATGACACCCTCAGCAGGGTGGTTGGCCGAATCCGTGTGGGCCGAAACTGATATTGCCGAAGCAGGAAAAATAACAATGGCAGACAACGATTACACCTTTGGAACCCGGAATGATCCTCCCTTTGAGAAGGACAACCGCGCTGATTACCGCCTGACCGCCAGAGCCCGTGCAGTTCTCGAACTTGAATCCGGCTTACCGGAAGAGGAAACGCCGGAGGCCACGGAGCTTGTCTGCGGAATTCGGGATATTTCTGCGAGCGGCCTTTGTTTGTCTTCCGGGGAGCCCCTGTCCCTTGGCGCCCTGTTACCAGCAGGCGTATCACTCGGTAACCATAACGAGCCTTTCACCTTGATGGTCGAGGTGGTCTGGTGCAGGCCGAATGAGTCGGGGTTCCTGGTGGGCGTGCGGATCATCGAATCCGATGAAACCGCCTACGTTGAATGGGTAGAGGCTGTGGCGTCCGCGATGGACCAGGGTTGACGAAACACCACCCCGTTTAACGAAAAGAGCCGGCATAAAGCCGGCTCTTCCTATCCGGGAACGGAAACTTACTCTTCCAGTTCCGCCATTCCGGTAATGTTGAAGCCCGCGTCCACGTACATGATCTCGCCGGTAATACCGGAGGCCATATCGGAGCCCAGGAACGCGGCGGCGTTGCCCACTTCGTCGATGGTGACGTTGCGGCGCAGCGGTGCGCGTTTGGCGTTTTCAGCCAGCATCTTGCGGAAGCTCTTGATACCGGAGGCAGCCAGGGTCTTGATCGGGCCGGCGGAAATGCCGTTAACGCGAATACCATCACGGCCCAGGCTGGCAGCCATGTAACGAACGTTGGCTTCCAGGGATGCCTTGGCCAGGCCCATTACGTTGTAATTCTGCAGAACCCGCTCGGCGCCCAGGTAACTCAGGGTAATGAGCGAGCTGCCCTCGTGCATCATGCTGCGGGCGCCCTTGGCCAGGGCCACGAAGCTGTAGGAGCTGATGTCGTGTGCAATACGGAACCCGTCACGGGTGGTAACGTCAACATAGTTGCCGTCCAGCTCGTGACCCGGAGCATAGCCAACGGCATGAACAATAATGTCGATATTGTCCCAGTGCTTGCCCAGTTCCTTGAAGACATTTTCAATCTCTTCATCGCTGGCAACATCGCAGGGGAAGGTCAGTGTGCTGCCCCATTGCTCGGCGAATTTCTCAACACGTGGCTGGAGCTTTTCGTTCTGGTAGGTGAAAGCCAGTTCAGCGCCTTCGCGGGCAAATGCCTCGGCGATGCCGTAAGCAATGGACAGTTTGCTGGCTACGCCAACGATCAGTGCTTTTTTGCCACTGAGGATTCCCATGGGTCGTTCTCCCTGTGTTCCTGATTTGGGTGCATTATCCCTGAGTGCTCTGGCCGGGGTAACGCTCAAATAGTCGTAGTTGTGTTCTGGTAAAAGAACGCGGCACTCAGCAGCTCACGGGTGTAGTCCGCGCGAGGTGAATGGAAGATCTCATCCGCATTACCGTATTCCACGATCCGGCCGTGTTGTAGAACCAGGAGTTTGTGGCTCAGGGCGCGTACAACGGCCAGGTCATGGCTGATAAAGATATAGCTTAGACCATAACGGGACTGGATATCCCTCAACAGTTCAATGACCTGCTTCTGTACCGTGCGGTCCAGGGCAGAAGTGGGTTCATCCAGAATGATCAGGTCGGGCTGCAGTACCAGTGCCCGGGCAATGGCAATGCGCTGACGCTGGCCGCCGGAGAATTCATGGGGGTACCGGTGACGCGCCTCGGGATCCAGGCCGACATCGGTCAGCGCACGTATGACTTTCCCATCGTGTTCGGCGGCGTTATCCGCATCGTGGATCTCCAGCCCCTCGCGGACGATTTCTGCGATGGACATTCTCGGGCTCAGGCTACCGAACGGGTCCTGGAAGACGATCTGGACACGCCGACGCCAGGGCCGGAATTCCTTCTGGTTGAGAAATGCCAGTTCTTCGCCGGCAAGGCGGATACTTCCAGTGCTTGCGGTAAGCTTCAGCAAGGCATGGCCTATGGTGGTTTTGCCGCTGCCGCTTTCCCCGACAATACCAAGAGTTTCTCCCCGACCGAGCTGGAAATCCGCACCTTGGACGGCGTGGAAGGATTCCTTTACCTTGCCCAGAAGGCTTTTGCTGATCGGGAAGCGCACGTCCAGGTTCTCGACGGCCAGCAACGGCTCTGCGTGTTTTCCAGGGGGCAGGGGCGCTTCCGGAGGTTCGGCATCCAGCAGCTTTCGGGTGTAGGCATGCTGTGGGCTGGCGAAAAGGGTGTTGGTATCGGCTTCTTCCACGAGCTTTCCGCGCTCCATCACCGCCACCCGGTCTGCGTAGCGTCGTACGATGGTCAGATCGTGGGTGATCAGAAGGATGGCCATTCCCAGTTTCTTCTGCAGATCCCGGAGCAGCTCCAGAACCTGCTTCTGGACGGTGACATCCAGCGCGGTGGTGGGCTCATCCGCGATCAACAGGTCTGGCTCGTTGGCCAGGGCCATGGCGATCATCACACGCTGCTTCTGTCCGCCCGACAACTGGTGAGGGTAAGCACACAGCTTGGACTCCGGATTCTGTATCCCCACAAGGTTCAGCAGTTCCAGGCATCGCTGCCTGGCCTGGGGACCACGCATCCCCTTGTGCAGCTCCAGGGTTTCGCCAATCTGCTTTTCCACGGTGTGCAACGGATTCAGGGATGTCATCGGTTCCTGGAAGATCATGCCGATCTCCCGGCCACGAATCTGGCGCATTCGCTTTTCTGTAGCAGCCAGCAGGTCTTCGCCCCGGTACCGGATTTGCCCGCTGGGGTAGCTGGCGTGGCGTGCATCAAGAAGCCGAAGGATCGAAAGCGCGGAAATGGATTTTCCGGAGCCGCTTTCGCCTACTAGCGCCAGGGTTTCTCCTTCCCGAATAGCCAGCGATAGCGATTCGACCGCTGCGGGCCCCTGATCGAAACAGATGGAGAGATCTGAGATCTGAAGCAGTTGGTTCATATCAGCTCTTCCTGGGATCAAAGGCATCGCGCACGGCTTCGCCAACAAACACCAGCAGGGTGAGCATCAGCGACAACGAGACAAAAGCAGAAATGCCCAGCCAGGGGGCATGCAGATTGGCCTTGCCCTGGGCGATCAGTTCACCCAGCGAGGGCGAACCAGAGGGCAGACCGAAGCCAAGGAAATCCAGGGAGGTCAGCCCAGTAATCGCTCCGGTAAGAATGAACGGCAGAAAGGTGAGGGTGGCCACCATGGCGTTTGGCAGGATATGCCGGAACATAATCTTGCGGTTGTCCAGCCCGAGCGCTCGGGCCGCTTTGACGTACTCGAAGTTGCGGGCCCGGAGGAATTCCGCCCGGACCACATCCACCAGACCCATCCAGCTGAACAGCAGCATGATGCCCAGCAGCCACCAGAAGTTTGGCTGCACAATACTGGACAGAATGATCAGCAGATACAGAACCGGCAACCCAGACCAGATCTCGATAAACCGCTGTCCCAGCAGATCGATCTTTCCGCCGTAAAAGCCCAGGATAGCACCGACAACAACGCCAACAATGCAGCTTGCAATGGTCAGGGTAAGACCAAACAGAACCGAGATGCGGAAACCGTAAATCACCCGGGCGGCAACATCCCGGCCCTGGTCGTCGGTGCCGAGCCAGTTCTCGGCACTGGGTGGCGCCGGTGAGGGCACCTCAAGATCGTAATTGATGGTGTTGTAGCTGAACCGGATGGGTGGCCAGACCATCCAGCCATTGGCACTGATCTCATCTGAGATAAACGGGTCCCGATAATCCGCCTCCGTGGGCAGAAAACCACCAAAGGTCTCTTCTGGTACCGACTGGATAACCGGAAAATACAGGTCACCCTTATAGGAGACGATCAGCGGAGAATCGTTGGCAATCAGCTCGGCCGCCAGTGACAGACCGAACAGAGCCAGAAAGATCCACAACGACCAGAAACCACGCCGGTTTTTCCGGAAGTTACGCAGGCGTCTCTGCTGGATTGGAGTCAGGGAAAGGAAACTCACGCACCCTCCCGGCTTTCAAAATCGATCCGGGGATCGACCAGGACATAGGTGATGTCGCTGATCAGCTTCAGGATGAGCCCCATCAGGGTAAAGATATACAGGGTGCCGAAGATCACCGGGTAGTCACGATTCAGGGCGGCCTCAAAACCCAGCAATCCGAGCCCGTCGAGGGAGAAGATGACCTCGATAAGCAGTGAGCCCGTAAAGAAGAGGGCGACCAGAACACCCGGCAAACTGGCAATCACGATCAGCATGGCGTTGCGGAACACATGCCCGTAGAGCACCTCTTTCTGGTCCAGCCCTTTGGCGCAGGCGGTCACCACGTACTGTTTTCCGATTTCATCCAGGAACGAGTTCTTGGTGAGCAGGGTGAGGGTGGCAAAACCGCCAATCACGTTTGCAGTCACTGGCAACGCCAGGTGCCAGAAGTAATCCCCGATTTTCTGGTACCAGGTAAGCTCGTCGAAATTGGACGAAGTAAGGCCGCGAAGCGGGAACCAGTCAAAGTAACTGCCGCCGGCGAACAGCACGATGAGGAGTATGGCAAACAGGAAGCCGGGGATCGCATAGCCCACCACAATGGCCGAACTGGTCCAGACATCGAACCGGGAGCCGTCAGTGACCGCTTTGCGGATGCCCAGGGGAATGGATATGAAATAGATAATCAGCGTCGACCAGAGGCCCAGTGAGATGGATACGGGCATCTTGTCCAGAATCAGCTCAATGACGCTTTTCTCGCGAAAAAAGGAATCGCCGAAGTTGAAGGTGGCGTAATCGCCGAGCATCTTGAAGAAGCGTTCGTGGGCCGGCTTGTCGAAGCCATACATGACTTCGATTTCCTTCAGGAGTTCGTCCGGTATGCCCCGGGAGCCACGGGTGTCGCCGGAAGAATCGGCCACCTCGCCACCGGTACCGCCGCCAGAGGCCCGGGCAAGGGCGCTGCCTCCATGGCCTTCCATTTCCGCAATTAACTGCTCAACCGGGCCGCCCGGAGCGGCCTGCACGATAACAAAGTTGAGCAGCATGATCCCGATCAGCGTGGGAATGATCAGTGCCAGACGCCTGAGTATATAGATGCCCATTTAGCGGCGTTTTCCTCAGGGCTTCGCCCACCAGTTGTCCAGGTCGATGCCGTTCTTGGGCGTCTCCGCCGGACGTTGCAGATGGTTCCAGTAGGCGACGCGATCGCTTCTCAGGTGCCAGTGGGGAATCACATAGTGGTGGTGCAGCAGAACCCGGTCCAGCGCACGAACCCGGTGCACCAGCTCCTCGCGATCGGGGGCCTGAATCACCATGCTTACGAGCTCGTCGATCACTGGATCGCTAACGCCCATGTAGTTCCGTGAGCCTTTGGCGTCCACGGTAGAAGAATGCCAGTATTCCCGCTGCTCGTTGCCCGGTGAATCCGACTGGCCGAACACCTGGGTGATCAAGTCAAAATCGAATTCCCGCAAACGCTGGATATACTGGTTGCTGTCTACCAGGCGGACAGTGATATCAATGCCAAGCCGGCCGAGGTTGTTCTTGAAGGGTAACACCACCCGCTCGAAACTCTTCTGGAACAGCAGTATTTCGAACGCCAGTGGTTCGCCGGACTCTCCGTGTACCATTTTGCCGTCCCGGATCTCATAGCCCGCTGACTTCAGCAGCTCCATGGCTGTCCTGAGATTTTCTCGCAATCCCTGCTGACCCTCTGTTGTGGGCGGCTGATACTCTTCTGTGAAGACCTCTTCGGGGAGCTGATCCCGGTAGGGCTCCAGTATCTCAAGTTCCCGACCTTCTGGCAGCCCAGAGGAAGCCAGGTCGCTATTCTCGAAATAGCTGTCCGTGCGGGTGTACTGGTCAAAGAACAGGTTCTTGTTGGCCCACTGGAAATCAAAGCCATAGGCCAGGGCTTTTCGCACAAGTGGGTCGGAAAACACCTTACGGCGGGTATTGAAGGCGAAACCCTGCATACCCGAGGGGCGGTGGTGTTCAATGGCTTCCTTGATAATGGTGCCATTTTCAAACCGTTCACCAGTGTAGGCCGTTGCCCAGTTCTTGGCGGAAGACTCCAGACGGAAATCGAAACTGCCCGCTTTGAAGGCTTCAAGGGCCACGGTGTCATCGGTGTAGTAATCGTAGGTGATCTGGTCGAAGTTGAACCGGCCCTTCCGGACCCCGATGTCTTTGGCCCAGTAGTCCTTTACCCGCTCATAGGTTATGGACCGGCCTGCCTCGAAGTCGCCGATCCGGTAGGGGCCACTGCCCACCGGCGGATTGAGCCCGTTCTTGCCAAACTCACGATCGGCCCAGTAGTGCGCCGGCAAGATCGGCATCTGGCCCAGAATCAGCGGCAGCTCCCGGTTGCTGGTATCGCTGAAATCAAAACGTACCCGGCGGGGGCCCTCTACCGTCACCGAACTGACGTCGGCGTAGTAGTTTCGAAAGAAGGGGTGCCCCTTGGTTGTCAGGGTTTCGAACGAGAATTTCACATCTTCTGCGGTAATGGCTTCGCCATCGTGGAATTTCGCCTGTTCCCGGATATTGAATACCACGTAGCTCCGGTCTTCAGGGGTTTCCAGGGATTCGGCAATCAGGCCGTAGGCAGAAAAGGGTTCATCATCCGAGGATTCCAGCAGGGTGTCGTAGAGATAGGTGCTGATACCTGCTGCCGCCACACCCCGGATATCGAACGGATTAAAGGAGTCGAAACCGTTTGCGACAACGGCCATCTTTAGTATACCGCCTTTCGGGGCGTTCGGATTCACATAGTCAAAATGACTGAAACCTGAGGGGTATTTGGTGTCTCCGTGCATGGCAATGCCATGTGCTGGCATTGCCTCTTGGGCGGCGGAAAATGGAGAAATGAACGGTGTGGCAATCAGAGCCAGGGCTGAAAAAAACGACGTAAGGGATGGGGCTTTCCGTGTTCTTGTCATAAGTCTCGCACGTCAGGGACTGTTTCGGATATCAACGTAGAGTACCAGACTTTGCCCGGGTTGCAGATAACGGGCCGTATTCAGGTCATTCCAGCTTGCGATGTCCCGCACATTCACGGAAAAACGGCTGGCAATCCGGGCCAGAGAATCGCCTTTGCGTACCCGATAGCCGACTTTGCGCACCATGGCTTTGCCGCGAGTACTATTGGCTGCCACCATCGTGGGCTGACTGGTTTTGGACCAGATGACCAGTTCCTTGCCCGGGATCAGCGGGTCACCGGGAGCCATACCATTCCAGGCAGCTACTTCACGCACAGAAACCCGGTGCTCCCGGGCAATGTCCCAGAAGGTATCGCCTTTGCGAACGGTGTAGCGCACCTTGTTTCCTTCTCGCTTACGCTCCTGTTTGCGCTCGAGGCGCTGGGAGGCGCTCAGGGCGTAAGCGTCACTACCCTTGGACGCGGACGGGATCATAAGGCGCTGGCCAATGCGGATCAGATCGCCGTCCAGGTTGTTCACCTGCTGCAATACAGATGGAGTCGTCGAGAATTTACGGGAAATTGAATTCAGGCTGTCGCCGGATTTGACCTTATAGTTGCGCCAGGAGACCCGCTGATTTGCAGGAATCTGGGCCAATGCCGTGCGGAATTTCTCGGCGTTCTGAACCGGAACAAGCAGCCGGTGAGGGCCGTCCGGGGAGGTTGCCCAACGGTTGTAGGAGGGGTTGAGCAGGTAGATTTCGTCCACATCGACACCGGCCAGTTCAGCAGCCTGGGCGAGATCCAGCTGGGAGCCTGTTTCAACAATCTCGAAGTAGGGCTCGTCCTTCAGTGATGGCAGCTCTATGCCATAGGCCTCGGGATTATCGAATATTTTCGCCAGCGCAATCAGCTTGGGAACGTAATGGCGGGTTTCCCGCGGCAACTGCAATGACCAGAAGTCGGTCGGCTTGTTGCTGTTACGATTCCGGCGCATGGCGCTGGAAACCGTGCCACCACCGCTATTGTAGGCGGCCAGGGCCAGGGTATGGTCGCCGTCAAACCGGTTCGCCAGACGGTCAAGGTAGGTGAGGGCGGCATCGGTAGCGGCAATAACGTCCCGACGCTCATCGTGCCACCAGCTCTGGGTAAGGCCGAAGTACTTTCCTGTCGACGGAATGAACTGCCAGAGACCGGCGGCCCGGCCATGGGAATAGGCGAAGGGATCGAACGCGCTCTCAACAATGGGGAGCAGGGCATACTCGGCCGGCAGGCCGCGCTTTTCAGTCTCATTGACAATGTAGTGCAGGTAGCGGCTACCACGCTCCACCACCCGGTCGATGTAACCGGGATGGCGGGCATACCAGTTTAACTGGTCCCGGACGCGCTCATGGTCGATATCATGATCCAGTACGAATCCGGAGCGAAGCCTGGCCCACAGGTCCTGCTCGACCGCTTCTGCTTCTGCTTCTGTTGTTTTCTGTACCGGATTGTCGAGCTTCTCCCGGGCATCCCTGGCAGCGTCCTTGAGTTCGGGCGCAATGGCTTCGTCAAGCGGCTCGTTGCGAGCGACGTCGACGTTCTCTCCGGTTTCAACGGCTTTTTTCAGCCCCTCGTCGCCAGCGGCAACGGCAACTTCCTGAGTGTTCAGGGGGCTTTCCTCGCCCTGATTGATCAGGCTACTGCAGCCGCTGGCCAAGGCTCCGGCGAAAAACATCAAGGACAATCGACTGACCGACATAAAGGCATCCGGTTTCAGGTTGAGGCCGGACTCAGCAACTGAAAACCCGGCGTATTGAATAATTTACGGTAACAAAGTTGAAACGATTCTATGGGACCGCTTTTTAAAGGGTCAAGAAACCTCTCGTTACGGCTCTGAGAGGATTTGTTAAGTGCGTAGCGCAGGCCGTCAGAAGTTATCCTTGCCGTGGCGTATGGCCGCAAAGATGGCGTTTTCGGAATCCGCCGGCAGACCGTGGCTCGCACAATAGGCTCGGGCCGAATCCACGACAGCCGGATCATCCCAGCGGAGAAATGGATTCAGCCGTTTCTCGTCATCCAGTACCGAGGGGACGGTGGGCCTTCCCTCATTACGAGCGGCCTGGCACTGCTGCTCGAAATCCCGCAGTCCCTCGTCTTCAGGGAGCCAGCTTCTGGCGAAACGGAGATTGGCGAGGGTATATTCGTGGGCGCAATAAACCGCGGTTTTACCCGGCAGGGCCCTCAGGGTCTGGAGCGATTGGCGCATTTGCTCAGGAGAACCCTCGAACAGGCGACCGCAACCACAGACAAACAGGGTATCGCCGCAGAACAGAACTGGCCGGCCCTGAACCTCTACATCCGTGAAATAGGCTATGTGGTCCAGGGTATGACCGGGTACGCCCAGCACCTGGAAAGTGATTTCCCCCCAGATCACCTCGTCGCCCGGGTGAACCAGGTTGGTACTACCTTTATAGGGGGAGTCCGCGGGGCCGGTGACACGGCAATCCGGAAAACGGGAAACCAGCTCTTTGACGCCGCCAACGTGGTCCGGGTGGTGATGGGTCACAAGGATGGTGTCCAGTGTCAGGTTGTTCGCGGCCAGGTGGTCCAGAACCGGTTGAGCCTGCCCCGGGTCCACAATCAACGCTTTATCGCTGTTGGTGTCCGAAAGGCACCAGATATAGTTGTCACTGAACGCGGGTATGGCAGAAATGGTCAACATAGGGCCCCACATGTGCTTATCGAATGTGACTGATATGATAGAGCATTAAATACAAGGCCCCAACCACAGGTTCCGGCTTCCGGGAGTGCCGCTTTGGTGAGTGAATCCGACGCAGTTGATTATTCCGCCAGACATGAAAGCTTTGAGCGCTGGTTCCAGACCCCGCTGGGGCGGGCACTTCTGGCAGACCAGAGGCGGTTTGTGGATGCTGAGCTTCAGCGCCTCACTGGCGCCAGACAATTGCAGGTAAGCATCAGCCACCGCCTGCCACTGGCTACGGGAACGGATTTCTCCCAGAAGATCATGACAACGCCGCGATGGTATCCCCACATCCCCGAGGGAGTCGCCATTTGCGATGCTGACGAGTTGGCCTTTCCAGGTGACTCCATGGATCTGGTGGTGCTGCACCACGCTGCGGATTTTTCACCCTATCCGCATCAGGTGATTCGGGAGGCAGCGCGTGTGCTTCGCGGAGAAGGGACCATGGCTTTGTTTGGATTCAATCCGCTCAGCCTCTGGGGAGCACGGAAACTGATCACCAGGAGTAGCGAAGGCCCATGGGGCGGTCGTTTCCTGTTGCGCGGTCGGATGGAAGACTGGCTTCACCTGCTGGGCTTCAATGTCGAGGCGTCCGTCACGAGGTTCTTCCGAGCGCCTCTCCAACGCGCCGGACGAAAGCCACGGTCCCGTATCGATGATCGCCTGTCGGGAAATCGACTCCTGCCAGTGGGCGCCTATTACTGTATCCTTGCCAAAAAACGCGTGCATGCACGGCTGCCAAGACGCCCTGTCTGGCGACAAAGCAAGGTCATTGCCTTGCCGGGGACTGGCACCGTTGGCGCCTCCCGGGGCTGCAGCCGGAGCGGTTCGTCCCTAAGCAAGCGTAAGTGATCCATTGATTATCGAACCAGGAGACTGAATGGCCGGCAAGGTAACCCTTTACACTGATGGCGCCTGCAAGGGCAATCCGGGCCCGGGAGGCTGGGGAGTGGTTCTGCGCTATGGCGATAACCGCAAAACCCTGCACGGCGGCGAAGCCAGAACCACCAACAATCGTATGGAGCTCATGGCGGCCATTCGGGGCCTCGAGGCCCTGAAGCGCCCGTGTGAAGTGGAGTTATTCACAGACTCACAATACGTGCGCAAGGGTATTACTGAATGGATGGCGGGCTGGAAACGCAATGGCTGGAAAACCTCTGCGAAAAAACCCGTCAAGAACGAGGATCTCTGGCGGGAGCTGGATTCCGAAGTCGCCCGGCACAAGATTAACTGGCACTGGGTCAAGGGGCATTCCGGCGTGCCCGACAATGAGCTGGCGGATGAACTCGCCAATCGCGGTGTCGAAGAGCTTTCCAACGCATAACTGCAGATAACCAGGTACAGGCAATGAGACAGATCGTACTGGATACAGAGACTACGGGTATTGATCCCGCAGAAGGCCATCGAATCATTGAGATCGGCTGCGTTGAACTTATGGAGCGCCAGCTCACCGGTCGCAACTACCACGTTTATATCAATCCCGACCGAGAGGTTGAGGCCGAGGCCATCACGGTCCACGGCATTACCAATGAGTTCCTGGCCGATAAACCCCGATTTGCCGAGATTGCCGACGAATTCTTCGAGTTCATCAAGGGAGCGGAGCTGGTTATCCATAACGCCGCCTTCGACGTTGGCTTCATGGATTCGGAATTCGCCCGGGTGAAGCCGGTGCGTAAGACCGCTGATCACTGTTCGATTGTCGATTCGCTCGCTATCGCAAGGGCACGCCACCCCGGGCAGAAGAACAATCTGGATGCGCTCTGTAAACGCTATGGCGTGGACAACAGCAACCGTGACCTTCACGGCGCTTTGCTGGATGCGGAAATTCTGGCCGACGTTTACCTGCTGCTCACCGGCGGCCAGACCGCGCTGTCACTGGATGCCGGCTCCGAAAGTGGTGGCGGCAACGGCGGAATCAGGCGGCTTCCGGCTGACAGAAAGCCGCTTTCCGTTGTTCGGGCCTCAAGTGCTGAAAATGAAGCCCATGACGAGTTCATGTCGCTGCTCGAAAAACAGGCCGGTGAAACCGTCTGGGGTAAACTCCAGAGCGCAGAATGAGAACTGGGTCGGCCTGTACTAAATGTTACATTCCGCCTTTCTTGAGGTACTTGAGTTTTATGTTATAAGTAATGATAAGTTCGCCAGTTTTTTGCGAACTGTCTTTGGCCGGATAAGGGGTTAACCGGCCCAGAACAAAAAGGCCTGGTCCGCTGCAGCCGGACCAGAGACCACCAAAGAGGATGCGGTAGTCTCCGCAATATTAACGGGAAGCGTTTATGGTTCAGTCGTCTCTCGCGACGAAATCGCAGTCGTTTGATCTGGTCAAAAGTGAAATCGAACAGACCATCAAGCAGGCAGAATCCAGCCTTGAACGCTTTCAGGAAAACCGCGAAAGGGGTGAGGATCTCCAGAACTGTGTTGATTTCATCAATCAGTTGCGGGGCATTTTTATCCTGGTGGAGCTTCGGGGCGGCACTTTGCTGTGCCAGGAAGCGGTCACCATGGCCAACGACGTACCCGTTGGTGCCAACGACGACAAAAACATCCTCCTGACCACACTGAACAGCGCGCTATTTATTCTCCGCCGCTATGTAGAGTATTACCACCAGCAAAGGGAAGATCATCCCGAACTGCTTCTTCCTGTTATCAATGATCTCCGGGAAGCCCGGCGGGAGAAACCTTATCCCGAATCCTGTTTTTTTGATGTCGATGTCAAGGAGCGCCCGGATTTCTGTGCCGGCATGACGCTGCAGGCCTTTGACGGCAATGAGGCCGATTACGAAATTATGGCCCGCCGCATGCGGCTGACTTTCCAGGTTGCGCTTCTGGGCATTCTGCGCGATCGAAACGACGTGGTGAATAAAAAGCTGATCGGGCGAGCGTCTCGTGGTTTTGCACGCCTGTGCCAGGGAGCGCCCATGGGGCAGATGTGGTGTCTTGTCGGGATAGTTGCGGACACCATGCTTGATCGGGCGATGGTGTTCACCAAGGCCCGCAAGCGCATGTTCATGCGGATCGAAAAATACGCCCGGGAAGTGGTTTACGTTGGCAAAGTCGCCACCGGCAAAGACGCCCCGGATTCCCTGATCCGCGACCTGGTCTATCTGTTGTATCGCAGTGGCTCTGCCAACCCTGAAGTCACCCAGGTGCTGTCCGCCTATCATCTCGCGCCAGCCGATTTTCCCGACTCCATGCTCGAGGCCCACGCCCGCAGGTTATATGGCCCCGGCAGCGACGTTCTCAAGTCCCTGTCAGAAGCGCTGCAGGATGAATTGAACCAGTTAAAAGACAAGCTGGACATCATCGAGCGTGGCATAGAGCCGGATCTGGCCGAGTTGTCTTCCATTGCTGATGCCCTAGAGCGTCTGGCAAACACCCTGGTTATGCTCGACCTGAACAAGCTGGCGAGCGTTTCACGGGAAGAGGCGGGCAAACTCCGGAGCTGGGAAGAAGAGTCCCGGCTGCCTGGTGATGATGAGCTTTACCGGCTGGCGGATTCCGTTCTGGGCATTGAAGATGCGGTAATGCAGATTGTCACCCGGGGTATCACGTCGGAAACCGATGCCCTGGCCAGTGGTGGGCGCAAGCGTGAAGAGTCTGTGTACCTTCGGGAAGCGCTGTATGTGGTTGCCGATGAAGCCCGTGGTGCTCTGACCCTGGCCAAACGAGCGATTACTGCCTTTATCGAATCCGACTACGACAAACTCCATCTGGCGAATCTGCCGGCAACCCTGCACAGTATCTGGGGCGGCCTGCAGATGGTTAACGACCCCGGGGCGGCAGGCGTTCTTGAGCGTGTGGCAGCCTCTATCCAGGAGCGTTTGCTGGATGCCAAGGAAGCCCCCGCAGCTCAGGTGCTTGAAGCCCTTGCCGACGCGCTGACGTCACTCGAGTACTACATCGAGAACATCGGCAAGAGTGAGGACCGTAATGTTGACCTGTTGAAGTTGGCAGAATCGTCGCTGGACGATGTAGGTTTGTAGTTCCATGTCCTATACGCTCGCGACCATTGTCCTTGCCGCTGCAGGCGCGGTGATGGTTATCGCGGGCCTGCTGTTTTTCAGACACCCCGGATGGCTGTTGACCTGGCTGAAGGGTACGGTGGTATTCAACGTTATCCTTGCCGGGCTTTACGTCCTTGTTATTGCGGTAAACCTCACCAGCTACCAATCGCTGGTCGGCATGCAGACCGTGGCAACCATTTCTACCCAACGACAGGCCGAGCAAATCTGGGAGGTTTCTCTCCAGGGCCAGAATGACATAGCCGCCATACGGACACTTCAGGGCGACCAGTGGCAGATCGATGCCAGGATTATTCGGTTTACCGGCCCGTTCCGATGGCTGGATATTGCTCCCGGCTATCGGCTGGAACGATTGAGCGGGCGTTACACGTCTCTTGAGCAGGAGCGGTCTGCGCCAAGAACAGCCGTAGGGCTTTCCGAGGACATCTGGCCGGATCTATGGCAGTGGGATCAGCAGTACAACTTGCCGTTTCTGGAGGCGGTGGACGGCAGCATGACTTTCATGCCAATGCGGGATGAGGCTGTTTTCGAGGTTAAACTTTCCGCCTCGGGACTGGTGGCCGTTCCGGTGAACGATCAGGCGAGGGCAGCCGTCCAGTTCTGGAACCAGTAGAATCCCGGGGTACAAAAAAACCTGCGTCGAAACGCAGGTTTTTTTACAACACTTGCCGGGGACAATCAGCCCATCTTGAACAGTTCGCCCAGCTTGGTTGCCAGCATCATGTCGCCTTCGGCGCGCAGCTGGCCTGCCATGAATGCCTGCATGCCGTCGGTCTCGCCGGAAACGATGCCGTGCAGGGTTTCGGAATTCATGATCAGGGTGACGGAAGGGTCGTCATGGGCGCCTTCGTGCATCTTGCAGGTGCCGTCATTGATGACCAGGTGATAGGTTTTGTCGTCTTCGATGTCGAACTGGAATACCAGGTCCAGGCCTTGAGCTGCGTCTGCGTTGAAATTCTGTTCGAGTTGTTCAAATACCTGAGCTACAGACATTGTTTTACCCTTTTGATGGTTGTCTAGTCATGATCACGACGGCTTGATGTCCCTGGCTGCACGAGCCTGATCGGTTGCCCGGGTAGAGCCGACCTCGCAATCCGACTTTATGGTTAGTGGTCCGGTCTGTCAAGATCGATCGAACGCTTGTTTTAATTTTTTTGCTCTCCTTATCACCATAAATTCGGTAAGTTACACTCTTGCCTTTGTACATTCAGTTGGAGAAGCACTTTGGAGTTCCTGACAGAATACGGTTTGTTTTTGGCCAAGATCGTTACCTTCGTGGTGGCGGCTCTGGTGGTGATCTCTGTCGTCATGTCCGCCGCCCAAAAGGATCGGGGTGATCATGAGGGCGAGGGAGAGCTCAAGATCCGGAAGCTCAATGAGAAATACGAGAAACTGCGTGAAACGATTCAATCCCGGCTGATGTCGGATCAACAACGCAAGCTCTTCCAGAAGGCCCGGAAGAAAGAACAGAAGGCCGAAAAAAAGGCGGCCAAGGCCAAGAAAGATAGCGACGAGCATGAGGACAGTCGCGGCCGAGTTTACGTTCTCGATTTCGATGGCGATATCAAGGCAAGCGACACCGATCCGCTTCGCCGCGCCATTACCGCCGTACTGAGCATCGCCGATCCGGAAAAGGACGAAGTTGTTATCCGCCTGGAAAGCGGTGGCGGACTGGTTCATTCGTATGGTCTGGCTGCCGCCCAGCTGGATCGCATTCGAAGCAAGGGCGTACGCCTCACCGCCTGCGTTGACAAGGTCGCGGCCAGCGGTGGCTACATGATGGCCTGTGTGGCCGACCGGATTGTGGCATCCCCGTTTGCCATACTTGGCTCCATTGGCGTGGTTGCCCAGCTCCCGAACTTCCACCGTTTCCTGAAGAAAAACGATGTGGACTTCGAAGTGCTGACTGCCGGCGAGCACAAGCGAACCATGACCATTTTCGGTGAAAACACCGATAAAGGCCGTCAGAAATTCCTGGAAGACCTTGAAGACACCCACGGTCTGTTCAAGGAATATGTCAGCGAACGACGGCCTGACCTGGATATCGCTGCAGTTGCCAATGGCGATATCTGGTTTGGCAAGCGGGCCCTGGAGGTAAAGCTGATCGATGAGATCAAAACCTCCGACGAATATCTCATTGAAGCCTGCGACCGCGCAGACGTAGTCTCAGTGGCATACCAGCGCAAACGGAGCCTTCCGGAAAAGCTCGGATTGGCAACCAGTGCGGCGCTTGAACACACGATCTGGAAAGTACTGGGCGCCTTCCGCAACCAGAAGTTCCAGTAGACCACTGAAAACGGGGAACAACGATGACAACCAATACCGAATTCAAAGCCTGGCGTGTCGAAGAGCAGAACGGAGAGTATGTCGGCGCCGAGAAAACCCTGAGCACCGGTGATCTGCCCGATGGCGAGGTCCTGATCCGGGTCAGCCACTCCTCGCTCAACTACAAGGATGCGCTGTCCGCGTCCGGCAACAAGGGAGTCACCCGTTCTTTCCCTCACACCCCGGGTATCGACGCCGCCGGTGAGGTCGTTGAGTCAGCTACGGGAACGCCGTCTAACGGCAGTCCCGTTATCGTAACGGGCTATGACCTGGGCATGAACACCGACGGTGGCTTTGGCGAATACATCCGCGTTCCTGCCGCCTGGTGCGTCCCCATGCCTGCCGGTTGGAACGCCCGCACCGCCATGATCTATGGCACCGCCGGTCTCACCGCAGGCCTCTGTGTCCAGAAGCTTCTGACCATGGGTGCCAAACCGGAGCAGGGTAAGGTTGCCGTTTCAGGTGCCTCCGGTGCCGTTGGCACCGTTGCCGTTGAGCTGCTTTCCAAACTCGGGTTCGAGGTCGTCGCCATCAGTGGTAAGGCCGAGCACGCGGATGATCTCAAGGCCCTGGGTGCCAGCGAAGTGGTGGGTCGTGAGACCCTGGCAGAAGAAAAGAAACCTCTGGTCAAACCTGCGTTTGCCAACGCGGTGGATACGGTCGGTGGCGGCCCGCTGGCCGAACTGCTCAAACAGATTCAGCCTGGCGGCTCCGTATCCTGCTGTGGCCTTGTCGCGGGACCCGGTCTTCAGACCACGGTACTTCCGTTTATCCTGCGTGGCGTGAATCTGCTGGGTGTGGATTCGGTAGAGATTCCGCTGGCGGAGAAAGAAGCCGTTTGGAAGAAATTCGCAGGGGAGTGGGCGTGTCCTAAAACGGAAGCTTCAGCCAGAGATATTGGCCGGAAGGATCTGGATGGCGCATTGAAGGCGTTTCTAAAAGGTGAGTCGTCCGGGAAGATTGTTCTGGATCACGCCAAGTAATTGGGAGTGAAGAGAGGGGTGAACCCCTCTCTTCATTCTTCCGATCTAAATCAGGAGGCCCGACGGCGGAAGAGAGGCATGTCGGTGTCGGTGGCGGCCTGATAACCCTGGCTGAAGAAGTTCAGGCACCGTGCGGCTTTGTTGATGTCCTTGTCAGCTCGAAGCACATAGGCGTCAAAACCGCAGCGCTTCATGAACTGCAGCTGATCCAATAGCACGTCGCCGATGGCACGCAATTCGTTCACGTAGCCAAAGCGTTCCCGCAGCAAACGGCCAATGCTGTAACCCCGGCCATCACTGAACTTCGGGAAGTTCACCGCAATCACCGGCAGCTCATTGACGTGGCCATTCAGGATCTCCGGCTCGTCGTGGCTGTCAAACCACACGCCGATATCCTGTCTGCCGGTGAAATGCTCGTAACCGGCCAGCCACAGATCCGCCGGGATCAATGCCGGCTGGTCAGCCGGGATGTCCAGTGATTCACCCTCAGCCGGGCGGGGAACCACAACCCAGTTGTCCTGACGGATGCTGCCGTCCGGAGAAATAACGTTAGGCATATACCCGCTCCTTGAAAGGATCAATTCCGACACGACGATAAGTATCCAGGAAGGTCTCTTCTTCCGTGCGCTTATCAACGTAGACATCAATGATCTTGGAAATCACCTTGGGCATCTCGTCCCGGGCGAATGACGGCCCCAGGATCTTGCCAATCGAGGCGTCGTGGTGGGACGAACCGCCAAGGCTGATCTGGTAGAACTCTTCACCCTTCTTGTCGACGCCAAGAACACCGATATTGCCGACATGGTGGTGGCCGCAGGCATTCATGCAGCCGGAGATGTTCAGATCAATGTTGCCCAGGTCGTACAGGTAGTCCAGATCATCGAACTGCCGCTGGATGGCTTCGGCCACAGGGATGGACTTGGCATTAGCCAGCGCGCAGTAGTCGCCGCCGGGGCAGCAGATGACGTCCGTCAGGGTGTTCAGGTTCGCGGTGCCGAAGCCCATCGGAGTAATGGCCTGCCACAACTCTAAAAGGCGATCCTGGCGCACATCTGCCAGCACCACATTCTGCTGGTGGGTGACCCGAACTTCGCCAAAACTGAACTCGTCCGCCAGATCGGCAATCTGCTCCAGTTGTTTGTCGCTGACATCTCCCGGAGGTGTACCGGTCTTTTTCATGGTCAGGGTGACAATGGCGTAGCCCGGCTTTTTGTGGGTGTCCACATTGTGGGTCAGCCACTGATCGAAGCCCCGATTCTCAAAGCGCTGGCTGGCCAGCAGGTCTGTGGCATTATCCAGTGCCGCGTAATCCGGCTCGGTAAAGTAAGCCTGGATGCGTTGAATCGCCTCCGGTGTCAGCCGGGTAGGGGAATCCTTGATGTGCTGCCACTCGGCTTCCACCTTCTCGGCGAAGCCTTCGGGAGTGAGCGCCTTCACCAGAATCTTGATCCGGGCCTTGAACTTGTTGTCCCGCCGGCCATACCGGTTGTAGACGCGCAGCACGGCTTCCAGGTAGGTCAGCAAGTCCAGTTCCGGAAGGAACTCACGGATAACCGGGCCAACCATGGGTGTCCGACCCAGGCCGCCACCAACATGAACACGGAAGCCGAGTTCGCCAGCCTCATTACGCGCCATCTGCAAGCCGATATCGTGCACCTGGATGGCGGCGCGATCGGTATGCTCGGACGCATTCACGGCAACCTTGAACTTTCGCGGCAGGAAGGCGAATTCCGGGTGAAAGGTGGACCACTGTCGAATGATTTCGCAGTAGGGGCGCGGATCCGCAATTTCATCGGACTGAACACCGGAGAACTGGTCTGTGGTGGTGTTACGAATGCAGTTGCCGCTGGTCTGGTTGGCATGCATTTCCACCTCGGCGAGTTCCGCAAGAATATCCGGAACGTCTTCCAGCGCCGGCCAGTTAAGCTGAACGTTCTGGCGGGTGGTGAAGTGCGCATAGCCTTTATCGTAGTCCCGGGTAATCCGGGCAAGTCTACGAAGCTGGTCCGAACGCATCATGCCGTAGGGAACACAGATCCTGAGCATGGGGGCAAGACGCTGAACGTACAGGCCGTTCTGCAGGCGAAGGGGAAGAAACTCGTCTTCTGCCAACTCACCGGCCAGAGCCCTTTCGGTCTGGTCACGGAACTGGGCAACCCTCTCGGCGGCCATTTGCCGATCGTGTTCATCGTATACGTACATAGTGGGAAGATCCTGCTTGAAAGCGACATATCGAGGCCGACGGCCTTATATCTGGGGGGAAGGATAACAGCGGGTTTATATTCTTAAAATGATTATTTCAAAATATGTTTATCGATTCAGGCGATAAGCAAGCGGAACAATGGACTGGACGAATATCAATTAACTGCTTAACTTAACAAAGGCAGCCGGGCCGATGTGCCGGGCTGTGTGAAAACAAGAAAAACACGAGACCCAACTCGGAAAGAGGAACAGACATGAAAAAGACCGTACGCTCAGATAGTCAGGCCGATGCCGTTGCCGCCGTTCTGCTGGTGGTGCTTGCCGTTGCGTTCGCCGTTGTCTGGGTGGCTGGCCAGTAATCTTACTGGCTCGCCAGGACCAGATTCACGATAACGATCAGGCCAACCACAAAGCTGGCTGTGAACAGAATGCCGGCGATGATATAGGGCCAGGGGCTATGGCTTGAGAAGTCCTCTTCCCGGCGCTTGTCGGACTGTACCCCGAAAGCGCCGGCCAGAATGCTTTGCATGACTTTTAAAACGCTAGGCCCGCGCTGCTTCTCTTGATCCTTTCTTTCTGCCTTTGAAGTCTCCGTCATACATCCGCCCCTGGTCTGTGCGTTGGCCGAAGTTTATTCTGCCGGATCGTAGGCCAGGCTTGGCGCTAGCCAGCGCTCTGCTTCGGCCTTGGAAATGCCTTTGCGTTCAGCATAGTCCTCAACCTGGTCAACGCCAATTTTGCCTACTGCAAAGTACTTGGATTCCGGATGTGCAAAGTACCAGCCGGATACGGCCGCAGTCGGGAACATGGCGAAATGTTCAGTCAGCTCAATACCTGCCGTGTCAGTGGCTTCAAGCAGGTTGAACAGGGTTGCCTTTTCGGTGTGATCCGGGCACGCCGGATAGCCCGGTGCAGGCCGTATCCCGCGGTACCTTTCCTTGATCAGGTCTTCATTGGCCAGCTTTTCATCGGCCGCGTAGCCCCAGAACTCCTGTCGGACCCGTTCGTGCATGCGTTCTGCGAACGCTTCCGCCAGACGGTCGGCCAACGCCTTCACCATAATGGCGTTGTAATCATCGTTGGCGTCTTTGAATTCCAGTGAGAACTCTTCCGCGCCAATGCCTGTGGTCACAGCGAAACCACCCACGTAGTCCAAAGTACCGGAGCCCTCAGGCGCAACGAAATCAGACAGTGCCATCATGGGTTTGCCGGGTGCCTTTTCATCCTGCTGACGGAGGTGGTGCAGGGTGGTCAGCTCCTCTCCGCACGACTCGTCTGCGTACAGAACAATATCGTCGCCCCGACGGTTGGCTGGCCAGAAACCAATAACGCCACGGGCCTGGACCCGTTTTTCGTCAATCATCCGGTGAAGAATCTTCTGGGCATCGTCGAACAGATGACGAGCCGCCTCGCCGCGTTTCGGATCATCAAAGATGGCCGGGTACTTGCCGGAAATGTCCCAGGACAGGAAGAACGGTGTCCAGTCGATGTAATCCACCAGCTCAGTGAGGTCATATTCCTCAAATACCCGGATACCGGTGAATGCCGGCCTGGGAGGCTGGTAGCCTTCGAAGGAGATTTCCGGCGCGCGGTCGCGGGCTTCTTTCAAAGACACCAGCTTGGTCCGGTCGCCGCGGTTTTTCCGGCGTTCACGAATCTCGTCGTATTCGGTGCGGGCCGCTTCGACAAATTCCGGCTTTGCAGTCTTGCTGAGAAGCTGGGATGCCACGTTCACGCAGCGGGATGCATCCGACACATACAGGGCAATGTCATTTTTGTATTGGGGCTCGATTTTCACCGCTGTGTGAGCCTTCGATGTTGTCGCACCGCCGATCATCAACGGGATGTTGAAATCCAGCCGTTGCATCTCACGGGCCACGTGGACCATCTCGTCCAGGGACGGCGTGATCAAGCCGCTCAGGCCAATAAGGTCGACATCATGCTCTTTGGCGGCGGCAAGGATCTTGTCGCAGGGCACCATCACGCCTAGGTCAATCACCTCGTAGTTGTTGCACTGGAGCACAACGCCCACGATGTTCTTCCCAATGTCATGGACATCGCCCTTCACCGTGGCCATGAGGATCTTGCCCTTGGCTTTCTGGTCTTCGGTTTTTTCTGCCTCAATGTAGGGAATCAGGTGCGCGACGGCCTGCTTCATCACTCGGGCGCTCTTGACCACCTGGGGCAGGAACATCTTGCCGTCGCCGAAGAGATCACCGACCACGTTCATGCCGTCCATGAGCGGGCCTTCGATTACCTCGATGGGGTGGCTGGCGTTTAAGCGACAGGCTTCGGTGTCCTCGACGATATAGGTTGTAATCCCTTTCACCAGGGCGTGTTCGAGGCGTTTTTCGACAGACCATTCACGCCAGGCGAGGTCTTCTTCCTGGGTTTTGCCGCCTTTACCTTTGTAGCGCTCGGCAATCTCGAGCAGGCGGTCGGTGGCATCATCGCGCCGGTTCAGGACAACGTCTTCCACCAGCTCCTTGAGCTCCGGATCAATTTCATCGTAGATCACCAGCTGGCCGGGGTTCACGATACCCATGTTCATGCCGGCCTTGATGGCGTGATACAGGAACACCGAGTGGATGGCTTCCCGGACCACGTCATTGCCCCGGAACGAGAAAGAAACGTTGCTCACGCCGCCGGAAATCGAAGCGTGGGGCAGGTTTTCCCGGATCCAGCGGGTGGCGTTGATGAAGTCCACCGCGTAGTTGTTGTGCTCTTCGATGCCGGTGGCAATGGCGAAGATGTTGGGGTCGAAGATGATATCCGCCGGGTTGAAGCCAATACCGGTCAGTACATCATAAGAGCGTTTGCAGATTTCTGTCTTGCGCTCGTAGGTGTCGGCCTGGCCCTGTTCGTCAAAGGCCATCACCACCACAGCGGCTCCATAGCGCATGCAGTCCCTGGCCCGTTTTATGAACTCCTCTTCGCCTTCCTTGAGACTGATGGAATTCACCACGGCCTTGCCCTGGATGCAGCGCAGGCCTGCTTCGATCACATCCCACTTGGAGGAGTCGATCATGATCGGTACCCGCGAGATATCCGGCTCGGAGGCAACCAGGTTCAGGAAGGTAACCATCACCTCCTTGGACTCCAGCATGCCCTCATCCATATTGATATCGATGATCTGGGCACCGTTCTCAACCTGGTCCCGGGCAACGCTGAGGGCTTCTTCGTACTGTTCTTCTTTGATCAGACGCAGGAAACGCTTGGACCCGGTGACGTTGGTTCGCTCGCCCACGTTAATGAAGAGAACATTGTCGTCGCCGGTGAACGGCTCGAGGCCAGACAGGCGCAATGCTCTCGGACGCTCTGGAATTTTCCGGGGTGGGTATTTGGCCACCGCCTGCGCAATCGCTTCAATGTGGTCCGGTCGCGAACCGCAGCAGCCGCCGATGATGTTCAGGAAGCCATCACGGGCAAAACCTTCGATAATCTCGGCCATTTCCTCGGGGGTCTGGTCGTATTCGCCAAACTCGTTGGGAAGACCGGCGTTCGGGTGCGCGCTGACGAAGGTTTCCGCCTTGTCAGAGAGCTCCTCCACGTACGGGCGTAAAGCATCTGCACCCAGCGCACAGTTAAGGCCGACTGAAATGGGTTTGGCGTGCGCTACCGAGTTCCAGAAGGCTTCGGTGGTTTGGCCGGAAAGGGTCCGACCGGAGGCATCGGTGATCGTGCCGGAAATCATGATCGGCAGGGTGACGCCACTGTCTTCAAAGTATTGCTGCGTGGCGTAGATCGCCGCCTTGGCGTTCAGGGTGTCGAATATGGTTTCGATCAGGATGAGGTCGCAACCACCCTCGGCCAGGCCTTCGACAGCTTCATAATAGTTATCGACCAGGGTCTGAAAATCGACGTTCCGGTAGCCCGGGTTATTCACGTCCGGTGAAATGGATGCGGTACGCGATGTGGGCCCGACGGCGCCGGCCACAAAACGGGGCTTGTCCGGATTTCTGGCGGTGTATTCGTCTGCAATCTCACGGGCCAGCCTGGCAGCGGCCACGTTAAGTTCCTTGGCAATTGCCTCCAGTCCGTAATCTGCCTGGGACAGTTGGGTGGAGTTAAAGGTGTTGGTTTCGATAATATCTGCGCCGGCATCCAGGTAATCCGCATGAATGTTGCGGAGCAGGGCAGGCTGGGTCAGGTTCAGAAGATCATTGTTACCCTGGACTTCCCGATCATAGTCGGCAAACCGATCACCACGGAACGCCTTCTCGTCCAGCTTGAGATTCTGGATCATGGTGCCCATGCCGCCATCAAGGATCACAATGCGTTCCTGCAGGGCCTTTTGGAGCTGGTCGAGACGGGTGGTGCGATCGGTCATAGAAGTACTTCCGGATGTCGTTAATAACGCAGTATTAATGTCAATGGCGCGGGATCATAGCAAAAATGCCTGAGCCCGTCTTAGTACGAATGACGATTATCAACTGCCTTCTGCAAATACCTGCCAATACGGGAAATTGATTACCTTCGTAAAGCCCGACTATTTTACTTGGTCTTTCATGTTCCCGCGAACTCCCTTAAAATGAACTCAAACTTTCAAACGGGTTGAAAACATGGCTCAGGTTACTGTGACAGATCCCGCACGGGACTATCTTGCACAACTTATCGAAAAACAGGATGTGGAAGGCATGGGTGTGCGTATATTCGTTACCCAGCCCGGCACCAAGAACGCCGAGACCTGTCTGGCCTACTGCCCACCCAACGAAGTTGTACCGACGGACGAGCAGGTGGATCTGGACAAGTTCATCCTTTATCTGGACCACAATTCCGTTCCGTTCCTTGAAGAAGCGTACGTGGATTACTCCAAAGACCAGATGGGTGGCCAGCTCACCATCAAGGCACCGAACGCAAAGGTGCCGAAGATTGATGACGATGCGCCGCTTCCGGACCGGGTGAATTACATTCTGGCTTCCGAAATCAATCCCAACCTGGCAGCTCATGGCGGCGAGGTGTCTCTGGTAGAGATCGTTGATGAATCAGTGGCGGTGTTGCGTTTTGGTGGCGGCTGCCAGGGTTGCTCTGCAGTCAGTCTGACCCTTAAACAGGGCGTAGAGACCACCCTTCGGGAGCGTGTTCCGGAAATCACTGCCGTAAGGGATGTGACCGATCACTCTTACACTGAAAACGCCTACTACCAGTAAGCGCCAAGGTCTTTTCTTTCCTGTGGACCGCGCCCTCAGGGCGCGGCGCCCACTCAAGACTGCCGCAGTACCCTCATCTCCCTGGCTACACGGCCAATGTTGTGACATTTCAATTACTTCATCATTCGTCACATACACGGAAACATCAGGCATGTACCATCCTGGCTGCCTGTTAACAGAATTATCACCAGCTTGAACGGATTACACTCTTACACCGGGGTCAAACTTGTACGACGTTGCGCTTCTGTCTGTGCCACTCATGGCGGCCGTTGTTGGTTGGCTGACCAACTGGCTTGCCATCCAGATGTCCTTTTACCCGGTTCAATTCATCGGCGTGGGCCTGGTGGGCTGGCAGGGGGTTATTCCCCGCAAGGCGGAAAAGATGGCGCACATCTGCATCGACAGGACCCTCCAGCAGTTCGGCGACCTCAACGCCGTCTATCAGAAGCTCGAACCCCAGCGCATCGTTGAGCAGGTTGTTTCCCAGGTCACCCCCAGAATGGATGAGTACATTGATGAAGTCATGTACGAGATTCAGCCGGTCCTCTGGGACAATCTACCCCTGTTTCTGAGGAATCGGATTTACCAGTGGGCACGGGAGCAATTGCCGTCCCGGGTAAAGGAGCTGGTCGAGGACTTTGGCGATGATCTGGATGAGTTGGTGGATCTCAAGGCGTTGCTCAGCCGGGAACTGGAGAAGCAGCCGGATATGATGAACCGGATCTTCCAGCAAGCCGGGGCGGTGGAACTCCAGTCCGTGATCAACCGTGGCGCGATTATCGGCGGCATCCTCGGGGCAGTCCTCGTGCCTTTGTGGACCCATTATCCAGAACCCTGGCTGTTGCCCCTCGGGGGCTTTGTGGTCGGGTTCGTAACCAACTGGATTGCGATCAACCTGATCTTCTCCCCGCTCAGGCCGCGCCGGTTTCTGTTCTGGAAAATCCAGGGACTGTTTCTGCGCAGGCAACCAGAGATCAGCGATGTCTGGGCAAAGTTGGTGGCCGAAGAACTGATCACGGTTGAGAAAGTTGCCGATGCCATGATCAATGGCAGTCAGGGCGACAGGACCCGGGCGATCATCCAGAAACATCTTCGCCCCTTGCTGGACAATTCCGTCATCATGAAACTGACAGCGCAGGTGACCATGGGCATGACGGGTTACACCGAACTGCAACGGGTGATGAACCAGAAGGCGGTTCTGGCCACCGGAGATGTCTTTAGCGACCCCGCGTTTAACCGGGAGAGGGCGCCGGTGGTGGCGGAAGTGTTGTCGGGGCAGATGAAGGCACTGAAACCGGATGAATTCCAGGACATTCTTCGCCCGGCGTTCAGGGAAGAGGAACTCCAACTGATGCTCGTGGGCGGTATTTTCGGTGCCCTGGCAGGGCTGCTTCAGTTCCTATCCTTTGTCGGTATGTGAGCTGCTGCGCGGCGCTACAGGCAATTGGTGGGGCGGGGAAGCCCGGCTATCCGGCAGGCGGTCTTGGCTGGGGTTCCGGGAAACAGTTGCATCAGATAAATGCTGTTGCCCCTGTCCTCGCCCAAGGCCTCTTTGACCGCTTTCACGAACAGGCGGTTCGAGGGTGGCGATATTTCATGTTCCTTATAAAAAGACCGCAAAAACTCTATGATTTCCCAATGTTTTTCGGTCAACTCCATTCCGTCCTCAGCGGCTATGGTAGCCGCGACATCTTCCGTCCAGTCTCGGGCGTCTTCAAGAAAACCTTCGTTATTTCGTTCCGGCATTGTGGTATTGGTCATGGCTTACCAACTGATTACCCGTTGTGCTTGAACTGACAGCGAAACCATCTCCGCGTAATCCACAGCGCTGACGTTACCTGCCAGATTGGCCAGTCCCCGGGCATCGAGGTCCTGCGTGAGTGCAAATACCCTGCTGATCCCAGGCAGATTATCCGTTGCAAGAAGTAGAACGCCCCCGCCGATCAGCAAGAGGCAATCCTCCTCAGCGACCATCTCAAGGCAGCGGGTTGCACGCGGGTGGTCCGGAGACTTGTTCAGAATGTGCAATGTCTGGATGGCAGTCATGGATCAACCTGCGAAAGCGGTGTGGTCATAGGCGGCAAGTAGGGCGGCGTCTGCATCTACCAGAGTTACGCCCTCAATGAGCGAGTTCTCATCCAGTCCGTAGGTGCGGCATGCGGCGCGATCCGCCAGGATGGCTTCTATACCGAAAATAGGCGCAGCCGCGAGATTCTTGTCCACTGACTTCTGGCCAATGCCTCCGGCTTCCTGGCCCTTTTTTAACCAGTTGACGCCAGCTCCGGTGAATAGGAGTGACGCCGCTTGGTCAAAAGCTGCCAGCGAAAACGCCATATCCAGTGCTTCCCGCCCGCTCCAGGTGCCGTAAGGAGCCTGGTCAATCATGATCAGAGTGCTCACGGTCAGTCTCCAGCGTGAAAGTAGAGAGTTCGGGTGGACTTTATCCGTCCTTCGACCCATTCGCCGAGCCCTGCGATTTCAAACGGGGCGCGCAGATTGGATGCGGGCAACTCGTAGCGTTTCTGCTCGGTTTCGTTTACCAGCCCACGACGCAGCGCAGAGGCAATGCAGGCAACACCGGGAATGCTGTGCTCGGTGAGAAACTGCGACCACGCCTCGGGCCAGTGGGTTTCGTCCGATGGCGGTGCGCACAGTGCTGACGCAAGATGCACGCCATCCCCGTAGAGAAAAACCCGGTCGATGCGATGCCCGGCGTTAACGGCAGCCTGAGCAAAGCCAAGGGCGGTCTGGGGCGCCTGGGACGAGTAGGGTGCGCCGGTAATTACCAGGGTGAAGCTTTCAGAAGCAGTTTCGGCCATATTTCCTGTGTGTTCCTGATCTGTCGTTCAGGGCTTTCAGTTTACCGAAAGCAAAAACCCCGGCAACTGCCGGGGTTTCGAGCAAGCTTAATCAGTCTGGCATCAATCTTCGCCGCTGAACGCAGACAGCAAGTGCAGCAGGCTGACGAACAGGTTGTAGATGGATACATACAGTCCAACGGTGGCAATCACGTAGTTGCGCTCTCCACCTTTGATGATCTGGCTGGTTTCAAACAGGATCATGATGGAGGCGAAAATAGTGAAGCCAGCAGACACTGCCAGATGCAGAGCAGAGCTCTCCATCAGGAAGGCCAGCAGCATGGCGCCGATCAATACGAAGGCACCAGCGGTCAGGAAGCTCGACATGAAGCTGAAGTCTTTTTTGGTAATGATTGCCGTGGCAGACAGGCCAACAAAGGCGACAGCCGTCAGTGTCAGAGCCTGGGCAACAATCTGGGAAGCGCCGGCGGCTACGAATGCGCCGATGATCGGGCCCAGGGTGTAACCCATGAAGCCGGTCAGCGCGAACGTGGTCACGATGCCCCACGGGCTGTTCTTCAACTTATAGGTTGCGAACAGCAGGCCAATGTATCCCACAATGGTGATCAGGAAGCCCGGATGGGTTCCGTTCATGTTCAGGAATGCGGTGAGCGCCGAGAAGGCGAGGGTCATGCCCAGGAGCATGTAGGTGTTGCGCAACACCTTCATCGCGTCATCGCTGATACCAGTGGTCGCGCGCTCGGTCTGGGGAGTCGAATAGGCTCCCTGAGAGTTCTGAACGCCGAATCGTCTGTCTTCCATTGTCATCTCCGTTTATAACGACTGGATACTGTGTCCCATAATAGTGTCAGATACGCAACTTTCAATCATTTACGACAGGAAACCGGCTCCCGGATTCCATTAAAAACCGTTAATGTTGAAAAATACGGCGGGTTTTATGCAGAGCGTTGACAGCACAGGCAATTCCGGTATCATGCACACCGCTGTCGCAATGGCGGCGAATGGAAAAACCGGTGGGCTGGCAGAGTGGCTGAATGCAGCGGTCTTGAAAACCGCCGAAGGTTAGTAGCCTTCCCGGGGTTCGAATCCCTGGCCCACCGCCATTTTTCCTTCTATCCCTTGTCTCCCCGAAGAACTCTTTAGCACCAATTCCCCACGGATCGTCGTGTTTATCCCTACTTGGTTTGGCGCCAGGTCACCCTCACTATCCAGTTATCGAACGTATGAGGGCGAAACATGACTAACTTCCAGAAGAATCACCCATCACGCGACCGCTCAATGGAACGCCGCGATCGGAAGTTCTCTGTCTCCGCAAATCGGGGTAAGGCCAGTCACAGGGTGCGTTACGTGGAGGCAGGCGGTGCTGCGGTTGATACTGAGGAATGCACGTTCTGCCAGTCTGTACCGGATCTTTCAGCGAATGAGCGGGAGACGGGGGAGGAACGGAGCAGCTGATACTGCCCCGGTTGTAAGCCTGGGCCGGCTCAAAGATCCCGGCCCGGATAGGTCATTTCTTTTTGCTCATCGGCTCTTTGTTGCCGTGCAGCCAGTGCATCAGGTTCGTTCTTCGGCACCTGCCAGCCTTCCAGATTATCCTCGATCAGTTTCACCAGAGCTTCGATGTGGCCGGGCGTGGCGTTCAGTGCAGTGATATAGCTGAAGCCTTCACCGCCGGCTTCCATGAAGTACTCGCGGTTTTCCTCGTCGATTTCCTCAATGGTCTCCAGGCAGTCCGATGAGAAGCCGGGGCAGAACACGTCGATGGATTTCACGCCCTTGCCCGGCAGAGATTTCAGGGTTTCATCCGTGTAGGGCTTGAGCCACTCTTCCTTGCCAAATCTGGACTGGAAGGTGGTCATGTAGTCTTCCTTGCTCAGGCCAAGGCGTTCCGCCAGCAACCGTGAGGTTTTGTGGCATTCGCAGTGGTAGGGGTCGCCTTTGGTCAGGTATTTCAGTGGCACCCCGTGATAGGAGAACACCAGCTTCTGGTTCCGCCCGTGGTTCGACCAGTGTGCCTCGATGTGGCGGGCCATGGCTTCAATGTACGGCGGGTAATCCGGGTAATGGGAAATAAACCGGAAATCCGGCAGCCAGCGCCGTTTGGTGAAATCCCTGGCGATGGCGTCGAAAGTGGAGGCAGAGGTCGAGGCGGAGTACTGGGGGTACAGCGGCAGAACTAGCAGCTTCCGCACTCCCTGTTCCTGCATCTCATCCAGAACCCGTGCAATCGACGGATTGCCGTACCGCATGGCAAACCCGACGACCACGTTGGGCCCATACTTGCGTTTCAGGGCCTCCCGGATGCCCTCAGCCTGCTTTGCGGTGTGCAACAGCAGTGGAGAGCCTTCTGGCTGCCACACACTGGAATAGGCCTCCGCACTGCGCTTGGGCCGAATGCGGAGGATAACCCCGTGCAGGATCAGCCACCACAGAGGCCTCGGCAGCTCCACCACTCGCGGGTCCGAGAGAAATTCAGCCAGGTAACGCCGGAGTGCCGAAGTGGTCGGGGCATCCGGGGTGCCCAGGTTGGTGACCAGCACCCCCAATCGGTCGGGCTGGTTGTGGCTGAAATTCTCTGAACCTTTGTATTGCATGCGGTGGATCCTGAACGTAGATGAAACGGTTGGATTATCAGCTGTTATCGGCGGCCTGCTGTGCCATCCTCGGAGCAAGGCCTGAGATGTCGTAGCCGGCGTTGCGTGCCTTGGTAAAGATTTCATTGGCTGATGTATTTCTGGCCGAGCTCAGTGCCCACAACACGGTGCAGCGGGTTCCGGAGCGGCAGAAGGCCAGTACGGGCTTTTCCGCGTCCCGGATCATTGGCGCAAATCGGTTTACATCGTCATCGGTGATGTTGCCTGACTCCACCGGCATATAGACCCACTCAAGGCCCTGTTCCCGCGCGGCCGCTTCAATGTCCGCCATTGCGGGCTGGCCGGGTTCCTCGTGATCGGGGCGGTTTGCTACCAGGGTCTTGAAACCCAGCCTGGCGGCCTCTGCCACATCTTCGACGGAAATCTGGGGTGCAACTGAAATGTTGTCATCAATCTTTCTGATATCCATGGATGTCCTCTCCGGATCGAGTAGTGGGGCTGCCGCCATGATCGCATAGCCTCCGGGCTGTGTCAGAATGGCGGCAGGGAAATTAACAGAAACTACTTATGCTTTCGCGCGGCTGCGCTCAATCACCTCGAAGATGCCCATACCCGCGACCATGGCGGCCACAAACACCGCTGCCTTGATTTCGCCGGCACCGAGCGCGACCAGCCCGGGGCCGGGACAAAAACCGGCTATGCCCCAGCCGATGCCGAACATCAGACCGCCCAGGATCAGCCGTTTGTCGATATGGTTGCTGGTGGGCATCTTCATGTGGAAGCCGAGAAAGGAGAGGGTACGTTTACGGGCAACGGCAAACGCGACCACGCCCACCATGATGGCGCCGCCCATCACAAAGGCGAGTGAAGGATCCCAGGCGCCGGCAATATCCAGGAAGCCGAGCACCTTCTCGGGATTTGCCATACCGGACACGATAAGGCCCAGACCAAAAACCAGGCCGGCAAACAGGGAGGCAAGTGAAAATTTCATGGTGTCAGACTCCCAGAAGATGACGAATGACATAAACAGTGACAAATCCGGCCGCCATAAAGCTGAGGGTGGCGGCCAACGAGCGAAGTGAAAGCCGCGACAGCCCGCAAACTCCGTGACCACTGGTACAGCCGGAACCGTATCGCGTGCCGATACCGACAAGCAGTCCGGCAATAATCAGAGCCGGATAGCCGGCTTCGATTTCAATGGGGGGAAGTTCAGTAGCCAGTACCCAGACAACCGGAGCACCGATCAACCCCAACAGAAACGCGAGGCGCCAGGCGATATCGCCCTTTGCCGGCGCAAGAAGCCCACCGAGAATTCCGCTGATGCCGGCAATGCGACCGTTCAGAAGCAGGAAGCTGGCAGCGGCGATGCCCACCAGAATGCCCCCAAGAAGCGCGGACCAGGGGGTGAAGTTACTCCAGGCGATTTCAATCATCTGTTACTCCGAACGTGAGACGAGGTTTTTGGAATAAGCATATATCTGGGGGCGATAATACCAAAAAAAAGCCCGGCAAAGGATGCCGGGCAGAGGCGTGCGAGTAGTATCCATGAAAGACTTCCAGACAAACCGGCATCAGCAGGGACGCCGGTATTGGGAAGTATTGACTATATTTTGAACACTTCAAGCGAGAGTCACTTTCGTTTGAAAACATTTTTTCATATCGGATACGTCTTTATACTGCGGCCTTTCACTGTGCGGCTCTCAGGCCGACTGAAATCCGGCCAAACCTGTAATACAATAGGCCGTCGAAAGAAATATCCGTACCCCCGAGGTTGTTACATGTCTGACGAGAACGACAATAAGCCGGAGAATGATCCGCAACTGGCGGCAAAAATCAAGGATTCCGCCCGCCAGATCTGGTTGGCCGGGCTGGGTGCCTATACTAAAGCCGAAGAGGACACCGGCCGATTCTTCGATCGTCTTGTTCAGGAAGGTGAGCAACTGGAGAACAAGACCCGGGGTGTGGTCGAGAAGCAGATCAAGTCCGTGGAAGACCGGGTCGAGGGGGTTCGTGAACGTGCCACCGGTACCTGGGACCGGCTTGAGCACATGTTTGATGAACGGGTTTCCGGGGCACTGAGGCGCCTGGGGATCCACCGCAGGGAAGAGATCGAATCCCTGGAACGGAGGATTGAAGCCCTTGAATCAGAGCTTGCCCGCCTGCGCAATCGTGCCGGTGACGATGAAGAGGAATAATCGCGCCCCTCAGAGATAGTCCCGGCTCATCAGTCGGGCTTCTTCGCGGTGGCCGGGTTCGAGGTAGGGAAGGATCAGGTGCATCATCTGGTAGACCCCACGCCCCGGATCGACTGATTCCCTGTCATCCAAGTGGGATAGGGTGTCAAAAGCACTCCAGTAACAGGCAGTTAGCGTTAACTGCTCACACAAAGACTCAAGTTCTTCAGCGTCTATTGCCATGATTTCCTGGCGCCGGAAGCTGTCGCAAATGGTTCTGAACGCGACGATTTTCTTCTTCTGGATGCGCTTGAAACGAACCTGCAGTTGATCGTAGCGGGACAGAACGTTCACCAGATCCTGGTAGAGAAACCGGTAGCGGGCGACGGTCTCAAACAGTAGGTGCAGGAAAAACCCCTGTTGATCGAGGCTGATGTCGGCGTCTTCCGGAACCGCCAGAAGATCCACCATGTCGTGCTCGAACTGGTCGAACAGCTCCTCGACAATGTCGCCCTTGCTTTTGAAGTGGTAGTAAAGGTTGCCCGGGCTGATATCCAGCTCATCCGAGATCAGCAGTGTTGTGACATTGGGCTCGCCAATACTGTTAAACAGCGCCAGGCTGGTCTGAAGAATACGGTCGCGGGTTTTGATTTTTTTCATGTCGCGCCCGGCCAGCCCCTAGAGTTCGAAGCTCGCCCAGACCGGACAATGGTCGGACGGCCGTTCCATGGCTCGAATGTCGTAGGAAACGCCTGCCTGGCGGGCTTTGGGCAGCAGACTGTCGCTGGCCATGATCAGATCAATCCTGAGACCGCGCTTGGGATCCCGTTCAAATCCCTTGCTGCGGTAATCGAACCAGCTGAATGTGTCCGCCTCGTCCGGGTGCAGGTGGCGGAATACATCGGTGTAGCCGCGCGACTCAACCTGGCCCAGCCATTCCCGCTCCTCGGGCAGAAAGGAACATTTGCCGGTGCGCAGCCAGCGCTTGGCGTTGTCTGCGCCAATGCCAATGTCCTTGTCGGTTGGAGAGATGTTCATATCGCCCATGACCACGACATGCCCTCCGGCTTGCTTGAGCTCGTCCAGGTAGCGCATCAGATCGGCGTAGAATTTTTCCTTGGCAGGGAACTTCACCGGGTGGTCGCGGCTCTCGCCCTGGGGAAAGTAGCCGTTAATTACTGTCAGTTTTTCACCATTTACGGTGAACTGGCCGGTGATCAATCTGCGCTGGGAGTCCTCGCCGTCCCAGGGGTAGCCTTTGACAATCTCGTCCGGCTCAGCCTTTGAGAGCAGCGCAACGCCGTAGTGGGTCTTCTGGCCATGAAAGTGGACGTGGTAGCCGAGTTCGCGGATTGCTTCGACGGGAAAGTCGTCGTCCTGGACCTTGGTTTCCTGAAGACCGATAAAATCCGGAGCCAGGGCGTCGATGACGGCCTCAAGCTGATGCAGGCGGGTACGGATACTGTTGACGTTGAAAGAGACTAACATCATTACGAAAAACTCTCCGGCGTTGGTTCCCGGCGGAGTTTAACACACTGACCCCCTGGGTCTGCCTTGGCAGGGGCGACAGTTTCAGGGGGTCAGTTCACAATCCGGGCTGGTTTGCACGGAATAGCGAATATGTGCGGTGTAGTTCTCGTCCTGGTTTTTCCGGATATTGGTCAGGCCAAGATAATCGGAAAGGGCACCGGCGTTGTTGTAACCCAGCACGATAGGATCCACCAGGAACCTCAGCACCATGCCTGTCGGACGTATCTGGACTACATGGTCGGCGTCTACTTGTTCGTTCTCGACACGTTCCAGCACAAAGCCATAGTGCTCGCCCCGGGTAGGCCCGAGGAAACGGAATTCTACCGGATCACCGGCCAGTACGCTTTGCCAGTTCTGGCGGACAAAGTTGTCGAACCCCGCATCGACAACGGTATTGGACGAGTACCCCACCTGGAATCGCTCCGAATCGCCCACAGGCGTCTGCCAGTTGATCATCAGAGTATCGGGTTCGGGATAGGTGATCTCCATCTTTTCGTCGAACGTGGGCTGCAAGAAATCCACGGTCGGTCGCAGAACTGACGCCCCATATTCCAGGGACTTACGCGCGAACGACGCTTCCGAGCCAGGCTTGTGATAGGCCACTTCATGCTGTCGGGGCCGGAAGATTCCTTCCTCACAGGTTCCATCAACGGCATGCCGTTCCTCGTAGATGACGTTACCGCCGTCGGTGGTCGCGGTACCGGTGAAGCGAAAATCCTGTGCCACCGCCGGCAACGCTGCAGTCATCAAGGCAAAGGAAACGACCAAAGGCCTGGTTCTCATTGCACCAGCTCCGGATATAGCGTTTTGCGGGCGTACAAAAGCAATGGAAAAACCACTAGCCAGCCAAATGCGAGTGCGATCAGTGAGGGCATCAACTCCGGCAGCTGCACGGCGCCGAGCTGGCTGGCGGACCAGTAGGCGAACGGGCCAGCGAAGGGTGCAAGAACGAACGGCAACCACGCCTTCTTGCTGATCCAGTCCAGAGAATGGCTCAGAGTGGTCATGAAAATGGCCCAGATGGCCACCAACCACGGTGGCGTCAGCATCACCTGTCCGGTTCCGTCGTCCAGAATTCCGGTCCGGAACCAGATGCCGTCCAGAACGGAGCCAACCACGGTTCCCAGGCCGATGAACTGCAGCTCTGTCATTCGGTTCTGGCTCACAAGCACAAAGTGCAGCACCAGAAAAACCACCACCACGCCAGCTCCGATCAGGCCCGGATAAAACACGCAGGCAAACCAGCCTGCCTGGAACAGCAGAAAGTTCAGGATGTTACGGGCAGTTTCAGAGGCGATCATACGCTCAGGATGTTCTCACGTTTGTTGCCGGGCTTGGCGAAAACCAGCTGCGCCACGCCAATGGCACGTTCACTGAAGCCCGCCTCGCAATAGGCAAAGTAGAAGTGCCACAGGCGACGGAAGGCCTCGTCGTAGCCCATGGAATCCAGCTTGTCACGCTGAGCCATGAAGCGTTCACACCAGTCGTGAAGCGTTCGGGCATAGTGAAATCCGATGTCTTCGGCATGGGTCAGCACCAGTTTGCTATCATTGCGGACGGACTCCAGGATCGCGCCGAAAGAGGGAATAAAGCTGCCCGGGAAGATGAAGCGCTGAATAAAATCGACGTTTTTCAGGGCCCTGTGGTACCTCTGCTCCGGCATGTTGATGGCCTGCACAAGTGCCAGCCCATCGGGCTTTAACAGCGCGTTGATCTGGGAGAAGTAGCTGTCCAGGAACTGCGGGCCGACGGCTTCGATCATCTCGATGGATACCAGCTTGTCGAACTGGCCTTCAAGATCCCGGTAATCGTCAAACAGAAGGGTAATACGGTCTTCCAGGCCTTCCTTCTGAACCCGCGCCTTCGCCAACTCCAGCTGCTCTCTGGAAATGGTCGTGGTAGTCACATGGCAGCCGTAATGTTTGGCGGCGTGAATCGCAAAGCCGCCCCAACCGGTGCCGATTTCAATCACTTTGTCCCCAGGCTGGAGATCGAGTTTCCGGCAAATGGTATCCAGCTTGTGCACGGCCGCTTCTTCGAGCGTGGATTCGGCGCTTGGGTATATGGCTGAGGAATACATCATGGTTGGGTCCAGGAACGCCTCGAACAGATCGTTACCCAGATCGTAATGGGCGCTGATGTTCTTCCGCGAGCCTTCCTTGGTGTTCCGGTTTAGCCAATGCAACCCTTTCAGGGCCGGTTTGGTAACCCAGCTGAACCGATCTTCAAACTCGTTCATTCGGTCAACGTTACGGGTAAAGAAACGGAGCAGGGCAACCAGGTCGGGCGTGGACCAGTCACCGGCCACAAAGGCCTCCGCAGCACCGACACTTCCGCCGGTCAGAAGATCACGCCAGGTACTGTGATCGTGAACGATTAATTCGGCAGGTTGGTACTGGCTGTTGTCATCTCCGAATACCAGGTCTTCAAAACCGGATTCTTTGACTGTCAATTTGCCTTCGCCCAGTAGACGGAGCTGCTGAATCACCAGAGTCCTTGCAAACCGGCTAAGAACCGGCAGGCTGCCCGAGTCGGATGAGGTGTTTTCAACTGAGGTATTCAGGTTCTCCATGAGCTTACCCTTCCACGGATCTTGTCATTGGTCTCGGAGCTGGTGACATCCAGCCCGGAATCATCGTGCCCACGGCGGTAGGCGCTGTCGTCTTCGGGAAGCTTGTCCGGGTGGCTGTAGAATGGCGCCCCCTTCAGCTTGAGGCGCAGCGCATGCCAGTAAATGCCGGCCACAACCTTGAACGCTTCCAACGGAAACTTTCGAAGACTTCTGTGCACATCTTTACGATTGAGAGGGGTGCGTTGGACTACCAGGGTGGCATCAAAATGTTTTCGGTCGCCCTCAAGAACATTCATGTGAATTCTGAGATCCGGGCCGCGGAAACTGAATGTCCATTCGTAGTGCTGGTTCATGCCATTGAATGGCGAGACGTGAAAACGCTTGCTGAAGCCGAACCGCTCGGTGCGCCACCCGGCCTGGTTAGGTTCTGCCCCCATGGTTTCCAGACAATAGACATGGCGATCGTGCCAGGGGGTGTTGGTAATCTGGGCAACGATCACTTTGGGAACCACGCCATCAGCCGGGCGCTCCCCGGACCGGTAGCAAAAGTAGAAACTGACCGGGTTGAACACATAACCGAAATACCGGGGATGGGTGATCAGCTCCACTTCGCCGTCGGGGCGCCAGCCTGTGGCTTCCTCAACGTGATCGCGAACCGCAACCGAGAGGTCCCCGGTGTCCGGTCGGAAATAATCCCTGCGTTTCAGGGAAATCCAGTTAAAACGTTCCAGGGAGAACAGCGGACTGACCCCTGAAACCGTGTCCCACTCGTCGGTGTCCAGGGCCAGCATGCCCGTGCTGTAGCTGAATTCGTGTTGCACCGGGTACTTCCGTCTGTGCCGGACAGTACCCTCCAGCCACTGGCTGTTCATGATCAAAGCTCCACCCCGAAGGCTTCGGTTACCCGCAGCGCACTGCGAACACCGTCTTCGTGGAACCCGTTGAACCAGTATGCACCGCAGAAATGGGTCCGATTCTGATTGCCGATTTCGTCGTAGCGTTCCTGGGCAGCCACCGCGTCCAGTGTGAATACCGGGTGGGCATACTCGAAGCGTTTAATAACCTTGTCGGGATCAATATCACGGCTGCGGTTCAGGGTCACACAGAAAGTTTCCGGGGCATCGTGGAAATTCTGCAGGATATTCATGTTGTAGGTAACCGAGACCGGTTCGGTACTATGGGTCGGGATGAAATAGTTCCAGGCCGCCCACGCCCGGCGATTATCCGGTAACACACTGCTGTCGGTGTGGAGTACCACATCATTATTCTGGTAGGCCATGGCGCCCAGAATGTCGCGTTCCTTGTCGGTTGCGTCGGCGAGCATCGCTAACGCCTGGTCGCTGTGACAGCCAAAGATCACCTGATCGAAGTGGTGTTCCTCGCCTTTCACAGTAAGCATAACGCCGCCTTCATTCCGGACAACCCTGTCAACAGGGCTGTTCAGATGCATGCCATCACCGAGCCTGTACATCATTTTCTTTACGTACTGGGCGGAGCCGCCTGAGATCACCCGCCAGGTTGGGCGGTCATCCACCGAGAGCATGCCGTGATTGTTGAAAAACTGGAGGAAGAAGCGGATCGGAAACTGTTCCAGCACGATTTCCGGCGCTGACCAGATGGCCGCTCCCATGGGTACGATGTAGTAGTTCCGGAAGTAACGGGAATAGCCGTTCCGGTTCAGGTATTCGCCCAGGGTTTCTTGGTTGTTGATGTTGCCCGCTTCCAGGTCAGCCCGCGTTTCCTTGTTAAACCGCAGAATCTCCCGGACCATCTTCAGGAATGGCAGGTTGAGCAGGTTCTTCCGCTGGGCGAACAGGGTATTGAGGCTGGTGCCGTTATACTGCAGGCCGGTGCTGCTGCAATCCACACTGAAGCTCATATCGCTGACCTCAGATGCAACTCCGAGCCGCTCCATCAGCTTGATGAAATTGGGGTAGGTCCAGTCGTTGAACACGATGAACCCGGTGTTTACCGGCCAGGTACGACCACCGGCCTCTACCTCTTCGGTGTTGGTATGACCACCGGCGTAGTCGCCGGCCTCAAAAACCTGAACCTCGTGTTTCTCGGCCAAAAGCCAGGCAGCCGTGAGGCCGGAAACGCCGGCCCCAATGACAGCAATTCGCTGACGTTCACTACTCATTCATTGTTTTCCTGTTCGGCGTTACTTTTACGGGCCATGGAGGCCGACATCCGGTCAATCAGGGGCCGGGGAAGGGCACCAAGCACTTTGAGCATCCAGGTAAATCGCTTCGGGAAAGCGATTTCGTTTTTACCACGTGCCAGCCCGCTTACAATCCGTTCTGCCGCGTCCTCGGCCGAGACCAGGAAGGGCATCGGGAAATCATTGCGGTCGGTCAGAGGGGTTTTTACAAAGCCAGGAGAGACTACGACCACATCAATACCCTCGGCCGCGAGATCCGCCCTGAGGGATTGGGCAAAGTAGGTCAGCGCAGCCTTGGAAGCGCCGTAACCTTCGGCCCGGCCAAACGGGAACCACCAGGCAGACGAACTGACAATTACCAGGGTGGCCGGTTGCCCCTTTGCCCGGCTGCGGCGCAGAGCGGGCAGAGCAATCTCCAGGCACCTGGCCGTGCCAATCACGTTGGTGTGGATGTTCTTCTCGATAACATCACTGTCATAGTGTGCTATCTCCAGATACTCACATGTACCGGCGTTGAGAATCACCATGTTCAGGTCGCCGTGGTTCTCAAGCGACCCCGCAATGGCTTGAAGATCCTCCTTGCTGGTGGTGTCCGCTGCAGCCGGGATAATCCTGTCGGGCGCCACGGATGCCAGTTCTTCGAGCGCTCCCTTGCGTCGCCCGGTAATAACGAGCCGATGACCGCCGCGTGCAAGTGCGCGGGTAACGGACTCACCAATGCCGGAACTGGCACCCGTTATCCAGATATTCGAGGTTTCCTGAAGTCGATCACTCATCCTGCCTGATCCTTGATCCAGCGAATGACCCTGCCAACTACCGGCAGGTTTTCGTAGAGCATTTCCCCTGCGTCAAAGTAGTCACGGTGGTAGCACACCATTCCATCACGTATCTCCAGATGGCTTATGCCCCGAACCTGGACCTCCCGCCCCTTGCGAATCCGCTTGTGGCGCAGGTGCATCACCCAGGGCACGGCGGCAAATTCTCCCTGTACAATCGCTTCGCCAAAATCGAAGCGGCAGGAAATAACGTTTGCATAGGCACCGGCGAAATAGCGGGTGAGCTCATCAAGCCCTTGTACTGTCTCCAGCGGGTCCTGAAAGCGGATATCCTCGCTGTAGACCTCTGAAAGTTTGTTCAGATTGCCTTTATCGAGTTCGTTGAAGAGCGCCCTGAAATGGCCGAGCGCCGCCGGAAGCGCCGAGTTCCGCTTACCGACTTCGATCTTTGAGGCGGTTGTCATTTGTTGCTCCTCCTCGCTTTATCCAGTTCGCGTGTCTCCTCCTGAATATGCTTGGGAATCGGATTAAGCTCCCAGATGATTCCCAGCTTCGACATCAGCCACAGTCCATACCATGTGATATCGATTTCATACCACCGAAAGCCCTGCCGGACAGACTGTGGCCAGCGGTGATGGTTGTTGTGCCATCCTTCCCCGAGGGTAATCAGAGCCAGCCAGAAATTGTTTCTGCTGTCGTCGGATGTCTCGAACCGGCGTTTGCCCCAGACGTGGGAGAGGGAATTGATCGACACAGTGGCGTGGAACAACACCACGGTCGAGATAAAGAAACCCCACACCAACAACTGCAGCCCATTGGTGCCCAGGCCCGGAGCCCAGGCTGCCAGAGCTTCGCCCAGGGCATAGATGCCGACGGCTGCAAGGGCAGGAACCAGCGCATCGAACCGGTTGATCAGTTTGAGCTCTGGAAACTTGAGCCAGTCGCGAACGCGGCGTTCGTCCGTTGCAAACCCGGCGTCACAGGTGAACCAGCCCATGTGTGACCACCAGAAACCGCCTTGGTGAGGCGAATGAAGGTCCAGTTCGTCATCGGAGTGCTGATGATGGTGTCGGTGATGCGCTGCCCACCACAGGGGGCCACGCTGGGCAGCGCTGGCGCCCAGAACAGCGAAGACGAACTGGGCAGGGCGACTGGTCTTGAACGTTTTGTGGGCAAAGTACCGGTGATAGAATCCTGTAATCGCGAACATCCGCACCAGGAAAAACGCAAACGCAAACCCGATGGCGAATGCGCTTGCCCCCGTGTAAAACGCCAGCAAACATGCCAGATGAAGCGCTATGAACGGGATAACCCGCAAAAAATTGAATGATCTGGATGTCGTGTCGATGTGATCCGAACCCGCCTCGGAATCGAACCACCTCAGAATGTTTGTAAACCAATGCTGCATTCGGGTCATACCCTGATTGCCCTTTCTCTTGTATGGAACCTTGATCGCACGCTCAGCCCTGTGGCCGAAGCCGTTTCATGGGATGTTGTACGATCTGACTACCGGAATTGGATGCACGATAAACCATGTTTAATCAAACCTTTGATTCACCACTTATACGCCGTATCGCTATCGTTGGTTCAGGCCTTGCCGGGCTGACAGCGGCGATCCAGTTACGAAGCCTGGGCCATGACGTTACGGTCTTCGAGAAAAGCCGGGGGCCCGGTGGCAGGCTCGCGGCAAAACGGGTAACCGGCGGTTCGGCAGATGTCGGGGCGCAGTACTTCACCTCCCGGAATCCGGATTTCCTGCCGTTTCTCCGCAACTTCGCCGGCCCGGAAAGTTTCGGGCCGTGGGAAGGGCGGTTTGGTTTCCAGACCGAAGCAGGCAATTGGGAGCCATTTCCGGACGAAACGCGTTTCGTTGGAACCCCGCGCATGACGGCCATTACCCGCGCCCTGTCGGTCCACGCAACCGTTGTTGCTGAAACCCGAGTGGGTAAGTTGGCCCGAAACGACCAGTCCTGGCGCCTCCTGGATACCTCTGGCACCCAACTTGGCGACTTTGACCAGGTGATCATTACCGCTCCGCCGGCACAGGCCCGGGATCTTCTCGCCGACAGCGGTCTGGAAGAGCTTGCTTCGCAACTTGATGATCCGGTGAGTCGGGTTTTGCCATGCTGGGCTGTCGCTGCTCATTTCCCCGAGTCGCCCTGGCCGCACCATGAGGGAATGCGCTGCCAGCATCCGGCATTGTTCTGGGTGGCCAACAATTCCAGCAAACCCGGTCGGGAAGACAAAGGGCAGTGGTGGGTTTTGCACGCCAGTCCGGCCTGGACCGAAGAGCATGTGGATGCGCCTGCCGAACAAGTCGCCGACAAACTCCTGGCCGCATTCCGGGAATTGACCGGCTTTGAAACCCCGCCAGACGAATGGGTCACGCACCGCTGGCTCTATGCCCGCTCCGAGGGTGGCGACCAGCCCGGGCACTTATGGTTTCCGGATTACGGGCTGGGGCTTGCCGGCGACTGGCTCAGTGGCGGACGGGTTGAAGGCGCCTTCGACAGCGCCAGCGGCCTGGTTGCCGAACTGACCACTGCGGCTGTTACTCAGTGAGAGCCTCCTGGCTGCCCGTAGTAACATCCGGGCGAGTGTAGAAATGGGTGATGGTGCCGTCGCTGAATTTGCTGAAGAAGGCGCTCACATCGGTGATCTTCTTCAGTGAACGGCCACGGTGAATGGGCTCGCGCACCAGCACCTTGATGCCGTTAAAATTGTCCTGGATATTCGAGAAGCGTGCCCGCATGGAGCAGGTCACCACCTGGGCCGGGTTGAGCGAAAGCTCGCCAGCCAGCCAGGCGCTGTGCCGCTCAATGCCCCTGGCGGACAGGTCTTCACGGGTATCCAGGTGGTTCAGCTTCACCCGGTTTACGATGCAGAAGGAAAAGCTCTTGGGGTGTTTGCGGGCCACTTTCCGGAAGGCCTCCCAGAAAAAGTTGTCGGTCAGCTCTGCAAAATAGGCCATGTCGCTCAGGCAGGTATCCACCCATTCAAAGTTCTCCGGGTCATCAAGTACCTCATTGATCGCTTCCCGAAGCAGCCAGTCAAAGCCGAGTGCGGTCTTGTGGGCATACACCTTCCGGTACATCTGGTGGCGACTGTAGACAAAGTCTTCCAGCGCCCCCAGCCCCTTCTGGGTAATGGCCAGCCCCAGCCAGGGTTCAGAAACATCCCAGCCAAAGCGCAGGTTGCTCAGCAGGTGGTCCAGATTGAAGCCGCCGATGGTCACCGACGAGTGGAAGCCATCCCGCAACATGTAATCAGCGCGGTCGGCATCGATTTCGCCCGATACAATGGATGACAGCAGATCCATTACCAGGCCCGGAATGTCTTCGCTCAGGGGAGAACCGGCGGCCGCATCCTCTCCCGCGATAAAGGCCCAGAACGTTCGAGCGTGGCGGCAGAATGTTTCGCTGGGCCTTACTTCGGTCGTTTCCATGATGCCGATGACATCCCGGGCGTATAGGCCTGCACTCTCCAGATCCACGGCCGTTAGTACATCGTGGGCGACTCGCACGGAGTAGTGTTCGTGTTCGAGTTCATCGGGCTCTTTCGGGTGGTACGTGGAATAATCCACGCCGTGCCAGAGATCCCGGAATCGTCCCGGCCGGGACATCAACTCCCGAATGCGTCGAGCCTGGGTGAACTGATGCGAGAAACTGGAGTGGCCACTGTCGTGCAGCAGACAGCCCAGACGGATGGTTTTTGCCAGGTAGTCGATGGCGTCGAGCTGGCTCAGGCTCAGGTCGGTTTGTTCGCTCAGCTGGCGTTCCCGCAGATAGGCGTCAATCATCGAGCGGAACATACGGGTGCCCACGTGCATCACGCCGATGCTGTGGAGAAACCGGGAATGGGTTGCTCCGGGGAAGACCAGGCTGAGGATGTCGTTCTGGCAGATGTTTCGAAGGCGCTGGAACAGCGGATGGTCGATCACCTGGATTTCGTGCCGGTAGAGTGGAATGCCTCCATGAACCGGATCCATGATCAGCTTGTCATAGGCTCCGAGTAGATCGTTTACGGCACGTCGCATCAGCTGGAATCCTCCGATTTCATGAACTTGGCCTTGTTATATCACAGGGGCGTGCCAGAATAGGCTTATTCAAGCCAATTTATCGTTTATCGCTGGTAGTTTAGGGCAGTCGCCATGACCTCGCGCACCGAGCGCATACTTATAATAGACGCCGATGAAAAGGCCCGTACGGATCTCGCCCGATACCTCGAAGCGCGGGGGTTCTACGTAACGGGGTATCCGGATCTCGCCGGCGCCAAGGCCCTGTTTGACGATAACATTCCCGATGTCATCTTTGCAGATCTGTCTCCGGAGGCCATCCGGGACCTTGCCAGCCGCCTGGAAGAAGCCGAAACCTTCACCCCGATCGTGGCCTGTTCCTCCAGTGAATCCAGTGCCGATGTGGTCAATGCGCTCCGGGCCGGGGCGGCCGATTTTGTCCTGAAACCCTGCAACGACGACAAAGGTGCCCTGGATGATGTCCTCGGGAAACTGTTTGACCGGGTTCGGGTCAATCGGCTGAATCAGCTGTACCGACAGGAACTGGAAGAGGCCAACCGGGATCTCCGGGACGGCATTGCCGAGTTACGGGCAGACCAGCGTGCCGGACGGAAAGTCCAGCTACGAATGCTGCCCGAGCACGAGCAGGTCATGAGCGGCCTACACGTGGACCACATGATCAAGCCGTCGCTCTATCTGAGCGGCGATTTTCTGGATTATTTCCGCATTTCCGACGACAAGGTACTGGTCTACATTGCTGATGTCTCCGGCCATGGCGCCAGCTCAGCTTTCGTGACGGTATTGCTGAAAAACCTGACGAACCGCCTCCAGCGCAACCTTCGCCGGGGCTCCAGTGAAGATATCCTGCACCCGGACCGCTTCCTGGAACGAATCAACTCGGAATTGTTGGATACCGGTCTCGGCAAACACGTAACCGTATTCGTTGGCATCATTTCCCTGAGTGAGCGTAAATTGAACTACGCAGTGGGCGCACATTTCCCGATGCCCATCCTGTCCTTCGAGGGAGGGAAGACGGCTTTCCTGGAGGGGAGCGGGCTACCGGTCGGGTTGTTTGAGACCCCGGAGTGGGAGGTGTACGAAGTCCCCCTGAACAAACCGTTTCATCTGACCCTGTTTTCGGATGGAATTCTGGAAGTTATCCGGGAAAAAGGTCTGGATGAAAAGGAACGGACACTACTTGAACTCGTATCGGGAGGTCGTCACACTATCGCCTCTCTGAGCGATGCTCTGAATCTCGACCAGATCACAGAGCTGCCGGACGATATCGCTATCGTATCGGTTACTGATACCATTGGGACATCAGATAACACCCCGTCGAATTAGTGGCAGTGTGAGACATGGCTGGTTACAAGATCCTGCAAGCTGAAAAACAGGGCATTTATGTCCTGAAGTTTATCGGGGAAATCCGGCTGAACCTGTGTTCGACGCTGGACAATCTGGTTGAGTCCATTACCCAGGACCCACAGTTCAAGACTGTGGTAATCGACCTGACCGAAACCGAGATCATCGACAGCACCACGCTCGGACTGCTTGCCAAAATAGCCATGGCGGCCCAGAAACAAAGCCACTTCCTGCCCACACTGATTTCGACCAACCCTGACATTACCCGCATTATCACTTCCATGGGGTTCGACAAGATATTCATCATCGTTCGAGAACCCGCGTCCCGTATTGAAGAGCTTGAAGAGATACCTGTACTCAGAGCCAGCGAACAGCAGGTTCGGGACAAGGTGCTCGATGCCCACAAGGTACTGATGGGCCTGAACAACCGAAACAGGGAAGAATTCAAGAATCTGGTGCGCGCTCTGGAATGTGAAGAGCCCGGTTAATGCCTCCTTGCCTCGATGTGAGGCGCTGCCGGTTTCACACCTGATCTGACAAAACGGAAGAACTATGTCTGAACAATCGACGCCTCAAGACACCGGGGCAACCAGACCGGTGCACGACGTAGCGGTTCTCGGCGGTGGCAGCTTCGGCACCGCCATGACCAAGGTACTGGGTGAAAACGGCCACCGCGTGCACTTCTGGATGCGCGGCCAGGACCAGGCCGCGGAAATTCGTACCACCCGGGTGAACAGCCGCTATATGCCCGGCGTTGAACTGTCCGGAGATATTCAGCCCACCACGGACCTTGCGGATGCGGTCAGCAAGGCCGAAATTGTCTTCGTCGCCATTCCCAGCAAGGCCTTTCGGGCCGTCATTCGCGAAAACTGTGAAAAATTCCGCGATGACCAGATTGTGATCAGTCTGACCAAAGGCATTGAAGAGCACGGCTTCAAGTTGATGAGCGAGATTCTCCAGGAGGAGATTCCCCGTTGCCGCACAGGCGTGCTCAGTGGTCCCAATCTGGCAGGAGAAATCGTCAATCGAGATCTGACTGCTACCGTTATCGCCGCCAAGGATCCGGACGTGCGCCGTTCCGTTCAGGATCTGTTGGGCTGTGAATACTTCCGCGTATACGCCAATGTGGATGTGTATGGCGTAGAACTCGCCGGAGCACTGAAAAATATCTATGCAATCGTTGCTGGCCTCGCCTCTGCCCTGGAGATGGGCGAGAACGCCAAGGCCATGCTGATCACGAGGGGGCTTGCGGAAATGAGCCGGTTCGCCGTCAGCCTCGGTGCCAACCCGATGACCTTCATGGGGCTGGCGGGCGTCGGTGACCTGATTGTCACCTGTACCTCATCCAAGAGCCGAAATTTCCGAGTGGGCTATGCAGTAGGCCAGGGCCAGAAGCTGGATGATGCGGTGGCAGAGCTCGGGCAGGTAGCCGAAGGTATCTATACCCTGAAACTGGTTAAGGAAAAGGCCGAGGCGATCGGTATCTATATGCCGCTGGTCCGTGGTCTTTACGAGATTCTCTACGAGAACGCATCCATCAAGGCGGTGATCAACAGCCTGATGATGTCGGTCCAGAATTCCGACGTAGAGTTCATCTTGCCGCGTACCATCAGCCAGTAAAACGGTTTGCAAAGGCCGGAGACGGTCTGAAAGGAGAGAGCCCTTGCAACTGCTCATCATGCGTCACGGCGAAGCCGGCTGGCACACGCTGGATCAGGAGCGTGAACTGACAGAATCCGGCCGCCTGGGCGCGGCCGAAGTGGCTGCCCGCATCGCCGAGTCGCCCTGGCGCCCCAAACTGATATGGAGCAGCCCATACGTCCGGGCCCGGCAAACAGCGGCGATTGTTTCCGAGATCCTGAATTGTCCCGTTGAAGAAAAGCTGTTTATCACCCCGGACGACGATCCCGGCGCTTGCCTCGATGCATTGATTGAACAGCACGAATCGCCATTGATGATTGTCTCCCACATGCCGCTGGTCGGTAGTCTTGCCACCCTCCTGGTAGATGCCCACCGCCGGGGCATTCCGTTCATGACTTCCCAGGCGGTGATGCTCGATATGCCGGTGGTTGGCCCGGGCTGCGCAGACTTGAAAGCGCAGTTTCTGCCCTGATACTCGGTTTATCCGATTTCTGAATTCTCAAATCCGAGCCTGATTATGTACAGCTTTCCGATTGACTACGTAGAGCCGGTATTCCGGCCTCCCAGTGAAGCCAAGTCATTGATCCTTCCGGTTACCAACGGCTGTTCCTGGAACAAATGCACCTTCTGTGAGATGTACACCCAGCCCCAGAAGAAATTCCGGGCCCGCAAGCCCGACGACGTGCTTAAGGATATCCAGAATGCAGCTCGCAGTCTGGGTGGTGTGCGCCGTGTCTTCCTGGCGGATGGGGACGCCATGGTGTTGCCGACCCGTCGCCTGCTGGAGATTCTCGGGCAATTACGGGAAGCTTTTCCCGACCTCCAGCGGGTTTCCAGCTACTGCCTGCCTCGTAATCTTGCCAAAAAAACCGTGGAAGAGCTGGCACAGCTGAAGGAAGCCGGCCTCCAGATTCTCTACGTCGGGATGGAATCCGGCGATGATGAGGTTCTGCGCCGCGTCAACAAAGGCGAAACCTGGGAATCGACCCGCTCGGCGCTGGTCAAGATTCGCGAAGCGGGCCTTACCAGTTCTGTGATGGTGCTGAATGGGCTTGGCGGTGAAAGTCTCTCCCGTCAGCATGCGATCAACACCGCCACCCTCTGTAATGAGACCCAGCCGGACTACCTGTCGACCCTCGTGGTGAGCTTTCCGCAGGGGGAGGGGCGTTTCCGGGAAGGGTTCGGTGACGATTTCGTTCCACTGTCACAGCAAGGGCTGTTCGAGGAAATCCGCCTGTTCCTGGAGCACCTGGAACTGGATAAAACCATCTTCCGCAGTGATCACGCCTCCAACTATCTCGTTCTCAAGGGGACGCTGGGCAGGGACAAACAGAAGATGCTGGACCAGGTGAACCTGGCCATCACCAATCCCGGTGCGGCGCCGCTGCGTGCGGAATGGATGCGCGGGTTGTAATTTACCGGACCGGGAGCCACGGTTATGAGCATGAATCCGGATAATCTTGCAAAACAGGTGGAGGAAACCGTGAAGAATGCCGGAAACCCGCCCCTGGATAAGTGGAACCCCGAGCTCTCGGGCGATATGGACCTGCGCATCACCCGTGATGGCCAGTGGATATTCAAGGGTGAGCCATTGGCGCGGGAAGCCATCGTGCGTCTCTTCTCCACCATTCTCCGCAAGGAAGAAGATGGCGAGTACTACCTGGTGACCCCGGTCGAGAAGTGGCGAATCCAGGTTGAGGATGCACCGCTTCTGGCGCACTCGCTCCAGGTAACCGGAGAGGGCGACCGGCAGGTCATCTCACTGACCACCAATGTGGGCGAAACCCTGGAGATTGGCCAGGACCACCCGCTGGAAGTGGGGACCTATCCGGGCTCCGACGAGCCACGCCCGGTTGTGAAGGTTCGCCATGGCGTCGACGCGCGCCTGGTCACGGCTGCCTATTACGATCTGGCCGAGCATGTGGTGGAGCGAAACGAGGGTGGCCATCCGACCCTCGGCGTATTTAGCCACGGAATTTTCTATAAAATCGGGCAGGGTGGTTGAAAACCCGTACCGCGGCCCCAGAATTACGGTAGAAAACGCATCAACTCAGTTGTTAAACTGTGTTTTCATACTTGTTATGAGCCTGGCTCTCTAACGAGGCCCGGTGGTCGTTAGTCCCTCTGTTCAGTCTGGCTGTTCACGATCACTTTCGATTGCCTAAATCAATTAAACAGTCATTGCGGACACGCAAGGAGATCACATGGCCCAACCTCGTGTTGTCACCATCCATTACACGCTCACCAACGATCAGGGAGAGCAGCTTGATTCCTCCCGTGTAGAAGGTCGCGAGCCTCTGTCTTACCTGGAAGGTGCACAGAACATTATCGGTGGACTGGAAAGTGCACTGAACGAAAAGAACGCAGGCGATCAGGTTAAGGTTTCTGTAGAACCTGCAGAAGGCTACGGCGAAGTAAACGAAGAACTGATCCAGCCGGTTCCACGTTCTGCATTTGAAGGCGTCGACACCATCGAGCCGGGCATGCAGTTCCAGGCACAGACCCCGGGCGGCCCCCAGGTTGTTCGCGTGGTTGAAGTTGGCGACGAAACCGTCACCATCGACGCCAACCATCCGCTCGCCGGGCAGACTCTGCACTTCGACGTAGAAGTGGTAGAAGCTCGCGACGCGACTGACGAAGAGCAAGAGCACGGTCACGCTCACTAAGCTTTTCTGAAGCGCAACGAAAAACGGCTCCTCATCGAGCCGTTTTTTTATGCCTGGAATTAATTCAGCCGTAATCGGACAACCCGATATCCAAAAAAAACGGCCCAAAAGGGCCGTTTTGCAACAGAAGCCGAACTTACATGTTCGGATAGTTCGGGCCACCGCCCCCTTCCGGAGTCACCCAGTTGATGTTCTGGGCAGGATCCTTGATATCGCAGGTCTTGCAGTGAACACAGTTCTGGGCATTGATCTGGAAGCGCTTGCCGCTGCCGTCGTCTTTCTCGACCACTTCGTACACGCCGGCCGGGCAGTAACGCTGCGCAGGCTCGTCGTATTTCGGCAGGTTGTCACGAATCGGCAGCTCCGGATCCGTCAGCTTCAGGTGTACCGGCTGGTCTTCCTCGTGGTTGGTGTTGGAGATAAACACCGAGGACAGGCGGTCAAAGGTCAGCGTGTTATCCGGCTTGGGATAAGTCACCTTCTTGCACTCGGACGCCGGCTTCAGGGTGGCGTAGTCCGGAGTGGTATCGTGGAAGGTGATCGGCAGGCTGCCACGCAGGATGTTCTGCTCGAAGAAGGCAATGGCGCCGCCCACCACGTTGCCGAACTTGTGCATGGCCGGGCCGAAGTTACGCTCGGCGTAGAGTTCCTTGTACAGCCAGCTATCCTCGAAGCGCTTCTGGAAGCTGGTGATTTCCTCACCGCTCTTGCCTTCCTTAAGGGCCTCGAAGACCGCTTCGGCGCCCAACAGGCCGGACTTCATGGCGGTGTGGGAGCCCTTGATCTTGGAGCTGTTCAGGGTGCCGGCGTCGCAACCCAGCAGCAGGCCGCCCGGGAAGCTCATTTTCGGCAGGGCATTGTAGCCGCCCTTGGCGATGGCGCGCGCACCGTAGGACACCCGCTTGCCACCTTCCAGGTGCTTCTTGATCTCCGGGTGCAGCTTCAGGCGCTGGAACTCTTCGAATGGGCTCAGATGCGGGTTGCTGTAGGACAGATCGGTAATCAGGCCCACGTAAACCTGGCCGTTCTCCAGGTGATACAGGAAAGAACCGCCGGTGGAGCCGGTCTCGTTGAGCGGCCAACCGGTGGTATGGACGACCAGGCCTGGCTCGTGTTTGGCCGGATCGATGTCCCACAGCTCCTTGATGCCGATGCCGTAGTGCTGGGGATCCTTGCCTTCATCCAGCTTGAAGTCGTTGATCAGGCGCTTGCCCAGGTGGCCACGGCAGCCTTCGGTGAAGAGGGTGTACTTGGCGCGCAGTTCCATGCCCGGCATGTAGCCGTCTTTCTCGGAACCGTCGCGGGCCACGCCCATATCGCCGGTGATAATACCTTTTACCTGGCCATCCTCAACGATGGTCTCGGCGGCCGCAAAGCCCGGATAGACCTCAACGCCAAGCTGCTCGGCCTGTTCGGCCAGCCAGCGGCACAGGTTGCCCAGGCTGATGATGTAGTTGCCATGGTTGTGCATGTTCTTGGGCACAAAGGCATTGGGGATCTTGGTGGCGCTATCCTGGTTCTTCAGCAGGAAAATGTCGTCACGGGTAACGGGCGTGTTCAGCGGAGCGCCTTTCTCTTTCCAGTCCGGGAAGAGTTCGTTGAGGGCAGTGGGCTCGAATACGGTACCGGCCAGAATGTGCGCGCCGATCTCAGAACCTTTCTCTACCACACATACGGTGAGTTCCTCGCCGGATTCCTGTGCCAACTGCATGACACGGCACGCTGCAGACAGGCCCGCCGGGCCGCCGCCGACGATCAGAACATCAAATTCCATCGATTCGCGTTCCACGTTGGTCTCCTCAAACATCTTTAATGGAAATTATGTGCCCGCAGGCCAATTATTCTGGGCCGCCATCATACCGGTAAAACTGCGTATAGACGACCGCCCCAAGCCGTTTGTCCCGACTTGCATAACCAAAAGGATACCGTATTTGAAGAATCAAACAAACGTTTGTTTGAAATTCACTCTGACCTTTGGCATTGTAAGAGCACACTGAAACATCGTGTGTTTTGAGTCGAAATCTAGTATCGTCTCATTGCCGTTCCCGGTCAATACCGGGGAATTGGCTGAAAGTTCAGTCCTGGCGCGTCGTTTGAGGCTATTGATTCTGCCGAGTGTTGCCTCCATCATTAGTGCGCATTGAATGTCGGCAGGCTCTGCGCGAGGACTGCAAGTCATAAACCCATCGTAGAAGAACGAGGAATCTATGAAGGTTCTGGTCGCTGTAAAACGAGTAATCGACTACAACGTAAAGGTGCGCGTCAAGCCGGACAACACCGGTGTTGACCTCGCCAACGTCAAGATGGCAATGAACCCGTTCTGCGAAATCGCGGTAGAAGAAGCCGTTCGCCTGAAGGAGAAGGGTGTTGCCAGTGAAATCGTGGTGGTATCCATCGGTCCGAAAGCCTCTCAGGAGCAGATCCGTACTGCGCTGGCGCTGGGTGCAGACCGTGGCATCCACGTCGAAACCGACGAGGAGGTTCAGTCTCTCGAAGCGGCCAAGCTGCTGAAGGCTGTTGTTGAGAAAGAAGAGCCGAAGCTGGTCATTCTTGGCAAGCAGTCCATCGATTCCGATAACAACCAGACTGGCCAGATGCTGGCCGCGCTGACCGGCATGGGTCAGGGCACTTTCGCTTCTGAAGTAGTTGTTGAGGGTGACAAGGTTAACGTAACCCGTGAGGTAGACGGTGGTCTGATGACCGTTTCCCTGAATCTGCCTGCGGTTGTCACCACCGACCTGCGTCTGAACGAGCCGCGCTATGCTTCTCTGCCGAACATCATGAAGGCCAAGAAGAAGCCGCTGGACAACATGAGCCCGGCCGATCTGGGTGTCGACATCGCTCCGCGCCTTTCCACCCTGAAGGTTGAAGCGCCTGCTTCCCGTCAGGCGGGTGTGAAAGTGGCCGACGTTGCCGAGCTGGTCGATAAACTGAAGAACGAAGCGAAGGTGATCTAAATGAGCATCCTTGTAATTGCTGAACATGACAACAGCAGCCTGAAACAGGCTACCCTGAATGTTGTAGCGGCTGCCAAGGCCATCGGCGGAGACATCGACGTACTGGTTGCCGGTGAGAACTGTGGTGCCGTTGCTGAAGCAGCTGCCAAGGCCGAAGGCGTTAACAAGGTACTGTTTGCCGACAACGCTGCTTATGGTCACTTCCTGGGCGAGAACCTGGGTGAGCTGGTTGCCGAAGTTGGCAAGGGCTACAGCCACATCCTGGCCGCCGCTGGCACCGTGGGCAAAGACTTCATGCCGCGCGTTGCTGCACTGCTGGACGTTGCCCAGGTTTCCGACATCATGCGCGTGGAGTCCGAAGATACCTTCGTTCGCCCGATCTACGCTGGTAACGCCATTGCCACTGTAAAATCCAGTGACAGCATCAAAGTCGTTACTGTTCGTCCGACCGCGTTCGACCCGGTTGCTGCTGAAGGTGGCTCCGCTGCCGTTGAACAGCTGGACGTTGTAAAAGACGCTGGCCTGTCCCAGTTCGTTAGCGAAGAGCTGGCCAAGTCTGACCGTCCTGATCTGGCAAGCGCCGGTATCGTGGTTTCCGGTGGTCGCGGAATGCAAAACGGCGACAACTTCAAGATGCTTGAGCAGGTTGCCGATCTGATGGGTGCCGCTGTTGGCGCATCCCGTGCTGCTGTTGACGCCGGCTTCGTACCGAACGACATGCAGGTTGGCCAGACCGGTAAGATTGTTGCTCCGCAGCTCTATATCGCCGTGGGCATTTCCGGTGCCATTCAGCACCTGGCGGGTATGTCTGATTCCAAGGTGATCGTTGCGATCAACAAGGATGAAGAAGCGCCGATCTTCCAGGTTGCCGATTACGGCCTGGTAGCGGACCTGTTTGAAGCGGTTCCGCAGCTTGAGGAAGAGCTGAAGAAAGTTCTGTAACTTTCTAACAAGCTTGAAAAAAGGCACCTCCGGGTGCCTTTTTGCGTTGGGTGAAACCTCAATACCTGCCATGATACCCGGCCTGACAGTTGAACCGGATTCAAACACCATGACCACCGCACCCTTTGATGCTTTAGCCTGCCCGTTGGACGGGTGCGCGCTCACCGCCAGCGGAACGTCCTGGCGGTGCGAGAACGGGCACAGTTTTGATGTCGCCCGGCAGGGCTACGTGCACCTGTTGCCGGTCCAGAAGAAACGTACCCTGGACCCGGGCGACAGCAAGGCGATGGTGGCGGCCAGACAACGGTTCCTGAATTCCGGCTTCTACGCAAGGATCGCTGAGTCGGTTAGCGATCGGGCGCTGCAGTCGCTGCCCGATGAGGGGAAGGGGTCGGTGCTGGACGCGGGTTCCGGAGAAGGCTATTACCTACGGCACCTGGCAGGCAAGGCTGGCGATAAAGACCTTGCGATGATTGGTGTCGATATTTCGAAATGGGCGGTCCTCGCAGCGGCAAAACAGGATAAACAGACCCGATGGGTAGTGGGCAGCAATGCAAACCTGCCGGTTCTGGCGGAATCGCTGGATCTGGTTCTTTGCCTGTTTGGTTTTCCGGTCTATGGCGAATTTGCCCGTGTGCTCAAGCCAGGAGGGCGGGTGATCCAGGTGGATGGCGGTGCGGATCATCTTCGGGAATTGCGAGAAATCATCTATCCCGAGCTGAAACCGCCTGGAAAGACCGACAGTGCAGCGCCGGAGGGCTTTCGACAACTGGACTCTACCGTCGTGCGTTTTCCCCTGACACTGCCGGATCAGGAAAGTATTGCCGATCTTCTGGCCATGACTCCGCATCTGTACCGGGCCAGCGCCGAGGGACTTGAGAAGGCAGCGGCGCTTGACTCACTGGAGGTGACCGTCGACGTGGTGCTCAAATCCTGGGAAAAGAGCTGACTCCCGAAAGTTATTGATCGTCGGAACCCGAGTCCTTGCCACGCTTGCGCGACGCGAGCCGCTTTTCGGCCTTGCCGATGATTAGGGTATCGGCAAGGATGTGAAGCGCCTTATTGGTGGTGCGCACCGTTCGGTAGATCTGCTGGCTGGTCTGGTCATGGGTGGCTCGCGCTTTTCGGGCCGTCTGCCGGAACTCTTCATCTTTCGAGAATAGATCAATCAGCCCGAAGGTGGTGTTGGAAATCGCCTTGTGAACTTTCTCCACTGCGCTGGCACCGCCTGAGACGGAATCTTCCAGCAGGCGGGCACGGTTCCGTACTTCCAGAAGATCCATTCTGCTTTTCTGTAGGGCGCTGTGTGCCGCCACCCGGTGAGAATTGAGAATCCGGGCTTCACGGCGGCACAGCAGGAGCTGCCAATAGGCGATGCCGAAGCCCATGAAGGCCAGTAGCAGGAGAAAAGATACGATCGCGGTGGTGATCATGTTAATGCGCTTCCATCAACCGGAGTGACTACCCGAATCATCGATACTCGAGCTGCATGTCGACCTCGATTTCACGCTCTGCCATTTCGCTTTCGAGCTCTTTTAGCACTTCCTGGTACACCATTTTGCGGACCATCACGGGGAGTTTGTCGGCAAGCACGCGGGCAGAGCGTGATTCCCGTTTGGCCAGGGCAATCGGATCCAGTACCCGTAGCGTAATAACCATCTCCGGCTGCTGCTCGGAATCTGCGATGTCGTCATTCTCCATCATCTGTGCGATCACTTTGCGCTGTTCAAGAACCTGCCAGCAGACGAAAGCGCTGAACAGCACAAGCAAGATGCTCAGTACCATCAAAAAGGTGATCAATTCGAACCTCCGAAAATCGTGTCGTGCACTGTGTTGCAGTGTGCCCCATGAAGTGTGACAAACGATTGGCCGTGACGACGGATTCAATAGCGCGGCGGGGAAAGTAGAACGAGCGCTCAAAACTGCTAATATCGGTTGCAGTTGTAGGATGAGCTACGCAGAATCAACGAGTTAAGGCCAGCTATTCACACCAACAGAGGATTGTTCATGGTTTGGTTCAAGGCGTTTGCAAGTGGTTTTCTCGCGACCCTGGTATTCCATCAGGGCCTGTTCGCACTGTTCTGGCTGGGCGGTGTTGTGCCCGCAGCGCCGTTCAACATGTCACCGGTGCCACCGCTGGGCGCTCCGCAGGTTGTATCACTGGCGTTCTTTGGTGGCCTCTGGGGTATGTTGCTGTGGCTGATTCTCGGTCGCCTTGCGGGGATGAAGTTCTGGCTGGGGCATGTCATTGTAGGGGCAGTTGGTCCCACAGCCGTTGCCATGCTGGTGGTGTTTCCTCTTAAAGGGCTCGATGTCTCTGCTCAGACCTGGGTTGGCGGGCTTATCCTCAACGGGTTCTGGGGCCTGGGCGTGGCCGTATTCATGCGCCTGATGGGCACCAAGGCAACCGCAGCCATTCGTTGAACCCTGAACCAGTGCTCTGTTAAATCTCTATCAACTTTCCAGATAATTTTGACTAAGGAAGAGCAATGACCAAATCCTCAGAAACGGCCTATGACCTGGTGGTGTTCGGAGCCACCAGTTTCGTTGGCCAGATTCTCACCCGTTACTTGCTCGAAACCTACGGAGTGGGTCAATCGGTGAAATGGGCAATTGCCGGTCGCTCCGAGAGCAAGCTCAACACCCTGAAGGGTGAACTTGGTTCCAAAGCCAAAGACCTGCCAGTGATCCTGGCGGATGCGTCCGACGAGGCCGCCCTGAAGGCCATGTGCGAGCAAACCCGCGTCATTATTTCCACCGTTGGCCCCTACGCACTTTACGGTGAGCCTCTGGTGCAGGCGTGTGTGCGCAGTGGCACGGATTATTGCGACCTGACCGGCGAAGTGCAATGGATCCGCAAGATGGTGGAACGCTACGAGGAAGAAGCCAAGTCCTCCGGTGCCCGCATCGTGCATTGCTGCGGCTTCGATTCGATTCCCTCCGACATGGGCGTGTGGTTCCTTCAGAACCAGGCAGAGCAGACCTTCGGTGCGCCATGCCGGGATGTTCGCATGCGGGTGAAAACCGCCAAAGGCGAATTCTCGGGTGGGACCGTTGCCTCCCTGATGAACGCGGTAAAGGAAGCCGCGGCCGATCCGAAACTGCGGAAACAAATGGCCAATCCGTTTTCAATCTGCCCGCCAGATCATCGCTCCAAGACCCGTCAGCCGAGCCTGAAAGGTGCAGAGTACGACAAGACCTTCAACGCCTGGCTGGCGCCTTTTGTGATGGCAGCGATCAACACACGCGTGGTTCATCGTTCCAACGCCCTGCAGAACGCGCGTTATGGCAAGGAGTTCACCTACGACGAAGCCATGATGACCGGTCGTGGTACCAAGGGCCGTCTGGCAGCGTATGCCGTCACCGGCGGTCTGGGGGCATTCCTGATGGCCTCTGCCGTCAAACCCACCCGCTGGCTGGTTGAGAAGTTCGTGCCCAAGCCGGGCGAAGGACCCAGCCCGGAAGCCCAGAAGGCCGGGTTCTATGACCTTCGTTTTGTTGGCCGCACAGAGGATGGCAAAACCATTATCACCAAGGTGACCGGCGATCAGGACCCGGGCTACGGTTCCACCGGCAAGATGTTGGGTGAAGCAGGGATGTGTCTGGCGTTCGATATTCCGGCGGATCAGCCCGGCGGGTTCTGGACGCCGTCTTCGCTGCTCGACGGCAAGCTGATGGACCGTCTCACCAGCAAGGCGGGCCTGACTTTCGAGGTACTCGAGACCCGTTAACCGCTGAGGTAAATCACACGGTCGGTGTCCGGGAGGGCATCCGACCCGTGTGCCAGGCTAACCACGGTTTTTCCTTCCAGACGCGTTTCCATCCGTTTTGAAATCCGCGCCCGGGTATCGGCATCCAGGCCGGTAAACGGCTCATCCAGTATTACCAGCGGGGCGGGGTTCAATAGCACACGCGCCAGGGCCACACGCCTTGCTTCACCGCCGGAGAGTCGGCTGCCGGCACTGCCGAGCCAGGTATCGAGGCGATCCGGTTCGGTGGCGAAGCGCTCAGCCAGCTCCATTTGCTCCAGCATGCTCCAGAGTTCGGTGTCCGAGGCCTCGGGCGAGCCCAACAGCAGATTGGCCCGGAGGGTATCCTCAAACAACACGGTTTTCTGGGTGAGGTAAACGCACTCCCTCCTCGCCAGATTGCCCTGGGCGGTGGGCAGCAGGCCGGCGAGCACATCCGCCAGGGAGGATTTGCCGCTGCCCGAATGCCCGAGAATGCCGATGTGCTCTCCATCCTCAATCCCAAGGTTGAAGTGCGTAAATAAAGGCGCGTAATCCTCATGTTTTACGGCAATATCTTCCGCCAGAAGGGCTTTTCCCGGCGGCAGTTCTGAGGCGCTGGGCGCGGCGTTCTGGTCATCCTCCCGGCAATCCCGGTTCAACCGCGCCGCAGACGCGACAGTTGCCCCGAGCTTGCCAAAGGCATCCGGCAGCATGGCGTAGACCTCGGCCAGGCCGAGCAGCGCAATGGGCAGTAACACCAACACCGGGCCAGACACCGACCCCGACTGGAACAGGGCAAAGCCTGCCCAAAGGGCCAGAACGGCAGAGAGATTGACGAACCAATGGGCGCCAGCCAGATGCCAGCCCACCCGGGTATCGGCCCTGGCTTGCTCGGCCGTTACCTGATGGGCCTGGCGCATGAGCCAGGCCGCATGTTTACCAGTACGCCCGGCGGCGGTCAGCTCCGGGAAACCCTCGATGTGCTCGATCACCGCCGTTCGAAGGTCTTCCTGCCGGTCGCTTTGCCGGGCCGCCAAGCGCCAGGTTCTCAGATAAACCCCTGCGGTGGCGATTACCAGGGCAACGACCAGCAACAGTCCCACCAGCAATGCCGTGCCGATATCAAAGAGCACGGCAGCCAGAACCATCACCAGCAGAGTAACCAGGCCCGCAAGGGCGGTGGGGGCGATCAGGCGCAGGTAGAGGGTGTCCAGGGCATCCACATCGGTGGTGAGCCTGGATAGCCACTGGGCGCCGCTCAGCTCGCCACGGCGAACGCGACTGGCGCGGGACAAACGTTTGAACAAAGCGACACGGATGTCCGTGAGCAACCTCAGAACGGTATCGTGGTTGTAGACCCGCTCCAGATACCGGAATACCGTGCGGGAAACGGCGAAAAACCGGATCGCGCCGCCGGGTACATAGAGGTTTATGGTCGCCGCCACGCCGGCGGCCAACAGCAGGCCCACCAGCGCAGTTTCAGTAATGAACCATCCGGATACCGCCAACAGACCTATGCCGTAGAGCAGGGTAGCCAAAATCAGGAAACCGCCCACAACCAGGCGCCCCGGGCGTTTGAAGATCAGGTCCAGCCAGGGCTTCAGTTCACGCATCGCGCACCTCCCCGTCGGAGACCAGCAATACACAATTGGCAAGAGTCAGCAGGGCCTGGTGGTGGGTGGAGAAAATCAGGGTTTTGCCGGCCACCGCCAGTTTATGCAGGGCCTCCAGCACAAACACTTCACTGTCGCTGTCCAGGCCGGCAGTGGGTTCATCGAGCAGAATCAGGTCGTAATCCGCCAGGAAAATACGCGCCAGACTCAGCCTTCTTGCCTGGCCGCCGGAAAGCCCCTGGCCCTCCTCGGATACCGGGCTGTAAATACCCTGCTGGCGACTGTCGAGCAGGGAACCGAGGCCCACATTACGCAGGGCCGTCTCGATGGCGATATCGGAGGCATCCGGAGTGGTCAGTCTGAGGTTGTCGGCCCAGGTGCCGTGAACCAGAAACCCTTTCTGGCCCAGCCAGCCAAACCGGAAGCTGCCCGGCGTCTCGCCGAACAGGTGGATCTGACCGGCATCCGGTGCGATAAAGCCGGCCAGCAGGTGTAGCAGGGTGGACTTCCCGCCGCCGGAGGGGCCTGTCAGGGCAACCACTTCGCCTTTGCGGATGGTCAGCGTGAGATCACTCAACACCTTCTGACCCGACCGGAAGCTCTTGCTGACGGAACGCAGCTCGATCCGGTCTTCCGCGCCCTCCGCAGACACGGTTTCACTCGCGCTCTGAAGGTTCACCGGGGATGCCAGCCGCTCAAGAATTTCGGTACCAGCACCCATCGCTGCGGCACGATCATGATAATGCTGGGAAAGGGTGCGCAGCGGCTGGAAAAACTCCGGGGCCAGTAAAAGAATCAGCAGCCCGGAAAACAGGGTCAGATCTTCGGAAGGGCCGTAGGTGATGTAGCCCAGCAGACCAAACCCGATGTAGATGGCGATAACGGCGATGGCAACCGAGGCAAAGAACTCCAGAACCGCCGACGACAGAAACGCGACCCGGAGCGTTTTCATGGTAATGCGTCGGTAATGATCCGAGCGCTTGCGAATCAGCTCGGCTGCCCCCTCGGTCTGCCCGAAGAGCTGCAGCGTAGTCAGGCCGCGTACCTTGTCCAGGAACTGGCCGGATAGTCGGCTGATGGTTTCAAAATGCTGCTGGTTCAGTTTCTCCGCACCCATACCCACCAGCGCCATGAACAGGGGAATCAGCGGCGCGGACAACAGCAGGAAGGTGCCGGCCAGCCAGTCCAGCCAGAACACCAGGGCGAGGATCAGCAGTGGCACAATCATCGACAGGGTCATCTGCGGCAGAAAACGGGCGAAGTAGCCATGCAGGGCTTCCACGTGATCTATCCATTCGCGGGCAAGCGCGCCAGCCGAAGACTGGCCCAGTTCAACGGGGCCGGTGGCCTGCCAGTGCTTGTGGAGTTGCCGGCGGGCGTCACGGCGAACCTGTTCGCTGCATCGAGCGGCGAAGCGGGTCTGGTAGCCCTGGCCAAGTGCGCGCACAACGAGGGCGATAATCAGACCCAGAAAAAGAGGAGTGAGGTCCGCAACCGGAACCTCGTCAATGATGCCCAGGTGGATAATCCGGGCAAGCAAAACCATCTGAATAATGGTGGCAATGCCGGCAACGGTGCCGGCAGCCACGGTACTTCGGATCCACAGGCGACTGCCACGGGCCAGATCCGCAAGCCATCCTTTGACGGCTTTCTGATCGGCGGCGAAGGTATTCTCTCCGCCCCCATTGGCCGATGGCTCCGCCACTTAGTGATATCCCTCGCCGGCGCGTACCTTGCCGCGGAAGACCCAATAGGTCCAGGCGGTGTAGACCAGCACAATCGGAATCACGAACAGCAGACCCAACAGGAGGAACAGCTGGGATTCATAGGCGGAGGCTGCCTCCCAGAGCGTGTATTCCGGCGGGACCACATAGGGCCAGCGGCTGACCACCAGGCCCAGATAGGTGGTGATGAACAGGCCCATGGTAGCCACGAACGGCATGCCGTCTTTGCGATCACGAACCGAACGGTAAATCTGGATAGCGCAAAGCAGTGTCAGAACCGGTAGGACCCAGATAATGCTCAGGTTGGAGAACCAGCGCTCACGCACCATTTCATCCACGAAGGGCGTCCAGACACCGATGATGCCAAAGACCACCAGCACCGCAAGGAGCAAGGGCAGGGTGATCTTGTAGGCCCACTGCTGCAGGTTCCCCTCGGTTTTCATGATCAGCCAGGTGGAGCCCAGCAGGGCATAGCCGGCCAGCATACCCAGACCCGTGAGCACAGTGAACGGCGTCAGCCAGTCCAGCGCGCCGCCAACATAGACGCCATTGGCGGTTTCAAAGCCCTGGATATAGGCCCCGACCACGGCGCCCTGGGCAAAGGATGCAACTGTGGAGCCGCCGGCAAACGCCCAGTTCCAGAGATAACGTGACGTACGGGCCTTGAACCGGAACTCAAAGGCCACGCCCCGGAAGATCAGCCCGGCCAATAGCAGGAATACACCGATATAGAGTGCCGGCAGGAAGATGGAATACACCATGGGGAAGGCGGCCAGAAGACCGGCGCCACCGAGCACCAGCCAGGTTTCATTGCCGTCCCACACCGGGGCCACCGAATTCATCATGGTGTCGCGGGCTTCCTCGTTCGGAGCAAAGGGGAAGAGAATACCCACGCCCAGGTCGAACCCGTCCATCAACACATACATGATGATGCCGAAGCCGATAATGAATGCCCAGATAAGAGGCAGATCAAACAGTTCCATAATCAGTGACCTCCCTGGTTGACGGGCTTGGCAGTACCAACAGTATCGTCAGAATTGTGGTCAATTTCGAAAGGCACATGTGCAGCGGAGAACGGACGCTTGGGTCGATCTGCCTCGTGTTCGTCCTCATCACGGTCTTCAAGACCGACATACAACACACGCATGAGGTAGTAGACACCGGCAGAAAACACCAGAGCGTACACAACGATATAGCCGATGAGCGTGAACAACGCCATGCCGCCGGTCAGTGACGGGGTCAGTGCCTCGGCCTGGGTCATCTGGCCATACACGAGCCAGGGCGCGCGGCCCACTTCGGTGACGAACCAGCCGGTGAGCACCGCAAAGAAGGGCGCAATGCTCATGAAACGCATCCCCTGCAGGAACCAGTTGGTGCGCCAGTACCTGCCGCCGGCACGCAGAACCAGACCGGTTACCGCGAAGGCGATCATCAGCAGGCCAATACCTACCATGATCCGGAAGGACCAGAACACAATCGCCACCGGAGGCTGCTCTTCAACCGGCACTGCGCTCACACCCGGCACCTCTCCGTCCCATTCATGGGTCAGGATGAAGCTGGCCAGGCTTGGAATACCGATCTCGTAGAGGTTCCGCTGGTTTTCCTGATCGGGAATGGCGAACAGCAGCAACGGCACATTGCGGGAGGTTTCCCAGTTACCTTCCATGGCCGCAACCTTTGTGGGCTGGTGCTCCAGAGTGTTCAGGCCGTGGAAATCACCCAGCACCGCCTGAGCAGGCGCAATGAACAGCAACAGCCACAGGCACATGGACAGCGCTTTTTTGTTGGCCTCAACCTCGCGACCCCGTAGGAGATACCAGGCGCTCACGCCGGCCACCACGAAGCCGCCGGTCAGGAAGGACGCCAGCGCCATATGGCCAAAGCGGTAAGGGAAGGACGGGTTAAAGATCGCCTCGCTCCAGGAAGTCACATAGAACACGCCGTCGCGGAGCTCGGTGCCGGCCGGAGTCTGCATCCAGCTGTTGGCCGAGAGAATCCAGAAGGAGGAAATAAAGGTACCCGTCGCAACCATGATGGCGGCAAACAGGTGAACGCCTGCCGGCACCTTATCCCGACCGAAGAGCAGCACCCCGAGGAACGCCGCCTCCAGGAAGAACGCCGTAACCACCTCATAACTCAGGATAGGGCCGAGGAAATTGGCTGAGGCCTGCGCAAAATTGCTCCAGTTGGTTCCGAACTGGAACGACATCACGATGCCCGACACCACTCCCATGCCGAAAACCACGGCAAACACCTTGGTCCAGAAGGCAGAGAGCTTTACCCACACAGGATTCTCGGTTTTGAAGGCAAGGCCTTCGAGTACCGCAATGTAGGAGGCAAGGCCGATGGTAAACACAGGAAAGATGGCGTGAAATGACACCACGAACGCGAACTGGATTCGCGATAGAATGAGAGGATCAAGTTCCATGGGAACCCTCCGGTAACGGTCACATCATAACAAACGGGCCCAGCGAACCCGTTCAGCCGCTGCCTTAGCTCTGTTTGTTATATTGTTATTACCGGCAGATAATTACTATGCTACTAAACATGGTAGCAAATTCGATAGGGCGTTTTGCCGCACCCTTGATTTAAAACAATTATGGTGTTGCCGATGAGCTTTTACGAAGACAGGATTCTCCCCCACATCATAGACCGCGCATGCTCCATGGGCCAGGTGATGAAGCTTCGTAGCCAGGTAGTACCCCATGCAAAAGGCGTGGTGCTGGAAGTGGGTATGGGCTCGGCCATCAATATGGAATTCTACAATGCCAAACACGTGGACATGGTGTACGGCCTTGAGCCCTCAGAGGGCATGCGTCGCAAGGCCCAGCCGAATATCGAAAGATCCCCCATCAAGGTAGAGTGGCTGGACCTGCCGGGCGAGAAAATCCCCCTGGAAGACCACTCTGTTGATACCGTACTTCTGACCTTCACTCTGTGCACGATCCCGGATTGGCATACAGCCCTCCGGCAAATGTGGCGGGTACTCAAACCGGGCGGCGAACTCCTGTTCCTGGAACACGGCGAATCCCCCGACGACGGCACCCGAAAGTGGCAACACCGCATCACCCCCGGGTGGAAAAAACTCGCGGGCGGCTGCCATTTGAACCGCCACATCGCCGACCTGATCCGAGACTCCGGCTTCGAAATCCAGGAACTGGAAAACCTCTACATCCCCAAGGCACCGAAAATTGCCGGATACATCTACAAGGGCAGGGCAACCAAGCCCGCAGAGGCAAGCCCGGCCGCCTGAAGGCGAGGGCAGAATCCGAATTGCGTTACCCCACGCAGACTTATACAATTCTGCCCGTCAAAACCTCCCCCCGAATGCTCCGGTGGTGAAATTGGTAGACACAAGAGACTTAAAATCTCTCGACCGTTAGGTCGTGCCGGTTCGATTCCGGCCCGGAGCACCACTATTTCTTCGACATCGCCTCCAGCATTTTATTCACCGCTTCCAGGTGCTCTGGCTCGTTGTGGCACATGCCCTGGAAGTTGGCGCACACGTCCAGAAAATCCTTCAGTTCCATCCTCGGCGCCATTTTCATCAGGCGTTTGGTCAGGCGTGTGGCTTTCGGCGGCTGGCTGGCCATGCGGCTTGCGATGGCGTTTGCGGCATTCATCAATTCGTCTGCTGGCACCACCTCCAGAACAATACCCAAGTCTTTGGCTTCGGCGGCGTCTATCACGCGGCCGGTGAGGGTGAGCTCGAAGGCGCGCTGATAGCCGATCAGGCGCTGCATGAACCAGGCGCCGCCGTCGCCGGGGATGATGCCGAGGTTGAGGAAGGTTTCGCCGAACTTGGCACTTTCCGAGGCAATGCGGATATCCGCCATGTTGGCCAGATCGAAGCCGGCACCAATGGCTGGGCCGTTCACGGCGGCAATAATGGGCACTTCAACGTTCTGCAGGGCCAGGGGAATGCGCTGGATGCCTTTGCGGTAGCGATCGGCGCATTCGGCCACGTCGCCAGCAAAATCGCCGCTTCGGTTGGCCATGTCCCGGATGTTGCCACCAGCACTGAAGGCAGAGCCCGCCCCGGTGATCACCAGTACCGACACATCGTCGCACTGGTTCACCCATTCTGCGGTGGTCACGATATCGTCGATCAGGTGTGAGCCTGTCAGCGCATTGCGCAGGTCGTGACGGTTCAGGGTAAGGGTGGCTACCCGGTTTTCCATGGTGAGCAGTGCGTCGGTGAGCTTGGGTACGTTGGTCATGAATGCGGTTCCTTGTTTTTGATCAGCGCGTATCTTCGCGCGCGGGAACCGGATTAATCAACTAATAGCCGCGCCTTTCGGTAGCGGCTGACTTCCGTCCAGCCGTGCACAGCCAGAGCTGAGAATACGATGACCCCGCCCACCAGACTGAGGTTTGGCGGTACCTCGCCCAGGAACAGCCACACCAGGAAGGACCCGAACACGGTTTCCAAAAGCAGCATCAGGCTGACCTCTGCCGCGGGAATGTAGCGCGGGCCAATCTGGATCAGGATGCAGGCAGTCGGCAGGAATACAAGGCAGAGCAGGGCAATGAAGAAGAAGTCCCGGCCTGAGGGCATCTGGGCCCCGCCAAACAGAGCGGCCACAGCGGCCAACACCAGGGCTCCGAACATGAGCATCACGCTCATGTCACTGTCGGGCTTAGAGCGGGCCACGTTAAGGTTGGAGGCCAGGGCCGTGGCGGCAACCACGGCCATCAACAACCCCAGCGGGTCGCCCTTGCCGAATTCGCCAACGGCCATGAAGGTCGCGCCGGTCACACATACCAGGATGACGACCCAGGTCCGCAGGGGCAGGGTTTCTTTCCAGACCGCCCAGGCGATGACGGCGGCGATCACCGGGGCGGTGTTGAGAATCACCAGCACGTTGCCTGCGGCGGTGTTTTTCATGCCCACCACAAATCCGAGAGTGCTGATGGCGAAGGCGCCGGCACAGAACAGGCCTTTGCGTCCGCATTTGCGAATTTCAGGCACCAGCCTGGAGCGGTAACGGGCCCAGCTGATCACAAAGAAACTGAGGGCCAGCAATAAACCCCGCCAGAACAGGAACACCACCGGGTCCACGGAGGTGATTTTCACAAGCAGCGCATCCGGCACGATAAACAGCACGCCAAGGGCGGCGATGGTCAGTCCTTTGATTCGGGTTGTCTGCAATGTGTGTTCGCCTGTTCTGGTGAGGTGTGTTGTTCAGTTCAGGGGTTATCCTGCTCTGGCAGCGGCTGGATGCTGTTGATATCGCCGGTTGGTGTTGCCGGTTCGTCCTCGATGATAATGAAGATGGCGCCGCCAATAACCGCGATGGCAAAGATGGCTTTGAGGATTATCGATTTGGACATGCGTTCTTCCTCTCTGCGTTCTGGCTTATACAAACAGCCTATGGGCGGGAGAGGGCTATAACAACCGCAAAGCCCCGAAAACTGAGCATCCTACAAAAGTCGCTTCGACAGTATAGACGCAGTCAGCAATACTCAGGGTAAGTTTGCAGGTTGCCTGGTGCAGCACCGTTAAAAATGGAGTGTCCTCATGACTGAACAAACCGCAGAACTGGTTCACAAGTACAGCGAAAATGGCATTACCACGCTCACGCTGAACCAGCCGGAGAAGAAGAACAGCCTGTCTATGGCCATGCTGGAGGCGCTGTCTGAAGAGCTGGAGATTATTGCCTCCGATACGGAAACCCGGGTTGTGGTGCTTGCGGCCCATGGCAATGTGTTCTGTGCCGGCCACGACCTTCGGGAAGTTCGGGAGCAGTTTGATAGCCATGAATTCCAGCTGGCGCTGTTCAACCAGTGCAGCAAGGTGATGCAGCAGATCGTCAATCTGCCCCGGCCGGTGATTGCCCGGGTAGCGGGTGTTGCCACGGCCGCGGGCTGTCAGCTGGTGGCCAGCTGTGATCTGGCGGTAGCGGCGGATACGGCGCGGTTTGCCACCCCGGGCGTGAACATCGGGCTGTTCTGTTCCACACCGATGGTGGCTTTGTCCCGCAACGTGTCCCGCAAGCACGCCATGGAAATGCTGCTGACCGGCGAAATGATCGGCGCCGTGAAGGCGGAACGCATCGGGCTGGTTAATCAGATAGTCGATGAGCAGCACCTGGACGAGATGGTCTACAAGCTGGCCCGCACCATTGCCGACAAATCCGGCCACACCCTGAAAATTGGCAAGGAAGCCTTCTATCGTCAGCTGGAAATGCCGCTTGAAGATGCTTACGAGTACACATCGAAAGTAATGGCCGACAATATGATGGCCAACGATGCTCAGGAGGGTATCTGTGCGTTCCTGGAGAAGCGTAAGCCGGAGTGGCAGGACAGCTAGAATCGCCTGGGAGTATCAGCCCGGCCTACTGCGTCTGGCAATTACCGTTTCCAATGAATAGCCGGTCGCCGGTCCGGATTCCATGTTCCTGGAAAAAACCGGCGTTCATCTCAACGGCCTGGATAAACGACACGCCGGCGGGGTAGGTGGGGCAGCCGGCACCAGTGGCCGAGGCGCAGGGCACCATCTGCCGGATACTGCCGATCACGCCATCCTCGTTGAGGTAGGCAATGTCCAGGGGGATCAGGGTTTTGTACATCCAGAAGCCGTGGCTTGCTTCCCTGGGCTCGCTGTACTCGAACAGCATTCCGGCGTCAGGCGCCAGAGACGTACGGCCCATCAATCCCTTCCGGCGCTGTTCAGAGCTATTGGCCACTTCCAGTTTTACCGGCACTGTGCCCGCTGCGGACACAAAGCAGGCGTCGACAACCGGAAGACCTTCCTGCGGCGCTGCGATCCCGGAGGAGCACCCGTAGATCAACGAGCTGACCGCCAGTACGACCCAGACTTTCAGGCCTCGAAGGCGTTGCGGTGTTGCTGTCACGAGCGTAACCGGTACCCGGTTTTGAAGATCCACCAGATGCCCACCATGCACGCAGTGAGAAACACCAGGGTCATGCCCACGCTGATGCCGACATGAACGTCGGACACGCCGTAGAATGCCCAGCGGAAGCCGCTGATCAGGTAAACCACCGGATTGAACAGGCTAACCGTTTGCCAGACCTCCGGCAGCATATCGATGGAATAGAAGGTGCCGCCGAGGAACACCAGCGGGGTGATGATCATCATCGGGACAATCTGGAGTTTTTCGAAGCCATCCGCCCAGATCCCGATGATGAACCCGAACAGGCTGAAGGTGATGGAGGTCAGCACCAGGAACGAGAACATCCAGAACGGGTGCAGTACGTCGTAATCCACAAAGAACTTCGCCGTAGCAAGTATGATCAGCCCGAGGATCACGGATTTGGTGGCAGCGGCGCCAACGTATCCCAGGACCACTTCCACGTAGGACACCGGTGCTGAGAGCACTTCGTAGATGGTGCCGGAGAACTTGGGCATGTAGATGCCAAACGAGGCGTTGGAGATGCTCTGCATCAGCAGGGACAGCATCACCAGCCCTGGAATGATGTAGGCCCCATAGGCGATGTTGTCGATATCACCCATGCGCGAGCCGATCGCGGAGCCAAAGACCACGAAATACAGGCAGGTGGAAATCACCGGCGAGAGCACGCTCTGCATCACCGTTCGGCGCATGCGGGCCATTTCGAATTTGTAGATTGCGCGGATACCGTAAAGGTTCATGCCTTTCTCCGTTGGGCCGGCGGGCTTACTCGTGCACCAGGCCGACAAAAATCTCTTCAAGGGAGCTTTCCCGGGTTTGCAGATCCCGGTATTCAATGCCCAGATCCCCGAGTGTCCGAAGCAGCCGGGCAACGCCGGCCTGTTCCTGCTGGGAGTCAAAGGTGTAGATCAGCTGGTAGCCGTCCTCGGACAGCTCCACCGGTTCCAGGGTCAGTTCGCCCGGCACCTTGTCGAGTTTGTGCGCCAGGTGCAGACGCAGCTCCTTCTTGCCCAGCTTGGTCATCAGCTGGGTCTTGTCCTCGACCAGAATGATTTCACCCTGCCGGATCACGCCGATCCTGTCGGCCATCTCCTCGGCCTCTTCGATGTAATGGGTGGTGAGGATAATGGTCACACCGCTCTCACGGAGTTTGCGGACCATATCCCACATGTCCCTCCGCAGCTCCACATCCACACCGGCCGTCGGCTCATCAAGGAACAGGATCTGCGGTTCGTGGGAGAGCGCCTTGGCAATCATCACCCGGCGTTTCATGCCGCCGGACAGCGACATGATGCGGTTGTTGCGTTTGTCCCAGAGCGAGAGGTCTTTGAGCACCTTCTCTATGTGGGACGGCTTCGGCGCCTTGCCAAACAGACCGCGGCTGAAGGAAACGGCATCCCACACGGTTTCGAACGAATCGGTGTTCAGTTCCTGGGGCACAAGGCCGATGGTCTCGCGGGCTTTGCGGTAGTCTTTGACAATGTCGTAGCCGGCGGCTTTCACCTCGCCTGAGGAGAGGTTAACAATGCCGCAGATGATGCTGATCAGCGTGGTCTTGCCGGCGCCATTGGGGCCGAGCAGGGCGAAGATTTCGCCACGGCGGATGTCCAGGTTGATGTTCTTCAGGGCCTGGAAACCGTCACCATATACCTTGCTCAGGTGCTTAACGGAAATATCCGGCTGCACGGGCGTGTCCTGTGGTCAAAATGGGTCGAATTGAAGGCGCGGTATTTTCTCATGACTGGCGCCAGTTTAGAAACCTTTGCCTTGGCGGTAGAAATCCCCATAATGCCCGGCAGGTTTGTTCGGGGTGCCGTTATGTTACGCGCAATAGCAGTGGCAGGATTGATTCTGGGGCTTGTTGCCGTGGCAGTGTTTGGTCCGGGCTTGCTTGAAGATGCTAATAGTGACCTGGAAGGTGCTACTGCCAAAGAGAGTTCGCCCCTTGCCCGCTGTGATTTGCTTCAGGAGGGCCCTTGCAGTTGGTCAGACGGTTCGGGCGAGTGGCAAATCAGCCTGAGCGAACTGGGTGAGGGCACCCAGGGCATGGAGTACCAACTCACGGTAGTTACACCAGAACGGCCGGAGCGTTTTCTCGCCGTTCTTCGGGGAGAGTCCATGTACATGGGCGAGTATCCCGTACCACTGGGCAACCGGGACGGAAACGAATACTCCGCGCGTTTTACGGCGCCATTCTGTACCGTAGACGCTACCATGACCTGGCGGATTGATCTGCAGCAGGGGCAACAGCCTATCGAGGGCATTCCGGCAAAGCTGGTATTTCAGGCCGAGCCACACTGAGACAAGGGCAACCGGACGTCAGTCGGCTGACAACGGGCCCGGATTGTGTAAAATCACCATACCGCCACTACCAGGGACAACGTGATGGATTACGGAGATAGCGTTCAGAAGGTACTGCTGAGAAAAATCCGCAAAGCGGAGCAGGATCTGATTCAGCTCAAACTGGATTACTGCCGGTTTGTCTTCGGATTAACTCACCGGGCGAAAGTGTTGTCCGATGGCGTGGCCTATGTGGTTCGTTCTGTCGATGTGGACAGCATGGCCAATACCGACGATGGTGGATTCAGCCGGCCCGAGATCACCGGCACCCGTGCTGACGAACAGGATCACGCAGAACCTGTGGCACTGGGCACCGATTGGGTACTTGAGACTGCCCCCGGGCAGGCTGCTAAATAAACGCGTTAGCGGTGATGGCCTCGTAAAGGCTCGAAGTCGGCGGTACATAGTGGTTGAACCGCCAGAATTCCGCTCCTTCCAACCCCGCCTTGAAACACGCCAGGTAAACCGTACTGGCCGTCAAGGTATCGATCGCCTCAACGATCTCTGACTGACGAATTCCGGTTTTTCGACTGGCAATCTGGGCAACGGTGGCTGCCAGAGCCGAAGAGTGCCGATTGGTTTTGTCGCTGAGGGCACAACCAGCGCCATAGAGCCAGACCGCCGCGTACGTCTTAACCGCATTCGGCGCCGTTGATAGATCCAGGCCGTTCACTCGACAATCCCTTTCCTGAAGGCCCGCCAGAATATGCAGCTGGGTAATCAGCTCGGCGCGGTCCGGGGCAGCGTCGACAACCGGTTTGCGCACTGCGACTGGCCACTCTGAATGCCGTGAGGCTGGTTCAGACTGATGGGTTCCCGGATGATTGCCTGCCCAGTCTTCCCGATGGCCGGCAGCCAGAGGCTCGGCGCGCATCAGCGAGATCATCTTCACAGCCAGAAGAACAAGCAGTGCAAGCAGCCCAAGCTGAACCAAGAGAATCAATCCGTTTACCATCATCACCAGAACTCTGAATGTTGCAAGAGGTTATCGGAGTGTAACGGAATGTATCCTGCCAATACCGCCAACCCGTCCCCATTACCCGGGCGAGGATTGACTGAAATGACGGAACTGTGACGGGGATCGCAGTGGCTGGGGCTAGCAGGTAGGCATGGTTTGCAGGGCCAGCTTGCGGCGAATGAAGCGGCCAAGGATGTCTACGCCAATGTTCAGCATGGCGGTGATCAGTATGAGCACCATTGCCTGATCAAAACGGATGCTTTGAATGGCACTATCGACGTAGAAACCAAGGGTATAGATTCCAAGAATGCCCAGGATGGCGGTCTCACGCATGATGATTTCCCAGCGGTAGAACAGGAAGGCCAGGAATGCGCGGTAGATTCGGGGTACCAACTCCCAGCCATAACGATTGAAGCCGTGGGGAGCGTCGGATCTCAACCGGATTGTGTTGGTTTGCCGGCCAATGAGATGGCCGATGATTCCGCCGTTGTGCAGCGCCAATGCAACTACGGCCGGCAGCATGGAGGGCCCCCACAGCTGCAGGAGAATGTAGGCCAGGATGTATTCCGGTGTTGATCGCGCAATCACCAGGAAAACATGCCCGGAGGTCCGGCGTATTGGGCCACCAAAATGGTTCGATATCAGCGGGAACGCGAGTAATGCGAGGATGCCGGTGGCCACGAGCGCGATCTGCGTGAGGATCACGGTATTCCAGATACCGGGCAGGGCCTGTTCAATCATCAATTCATTGAGCCACGGCAGTAGGCCAGAGAGGCCCTCATCATCCCTCAGTGGGCTGGGCACAATGTCCTGGGTGAAGAACCGCTCAACGTTGCCCCAGACTATGGGCAAGCCATCGCCAAGGAAGAACGGAGCGCCCAGGATATACACTGGCAACAACTTGGGTTTCACCCAGAGGGGGATGGTGGCAATAAGCACATAGAACAGGATCAGCATCGCGCCGGCATCAGAGTACATGCCTTGCGAGAATGAGGTTTCCAGATAAAACCCCAATGTCGGCAGGCCAACGAAACCGAGGATAGCGCTTGAGCGAAGACCGCATTCAAGACGATAGGCCGTGTAGGTCCGAAGCTGAACCCAGCAATCCGGGATCTTGGTGTACAGGAAGGCCGCAATGGTGCCAGTGCCCGGAGGCAATAACCTGCCCGGTTCCGGATCTGCCTCTTCAAGAATCTCGGAGTAAACCTTGGCAAAAATGCCGGAATAGGGAATTGCGATTGCCAGTACGCCCGTCAGCGGGTGGAAGCCGAAAAATTGGAGAAAAATCAGAGCCCAGAACAGCTCGTGAATGGCCCTGATAAAGGCACAGAATATACGAACCGGGAGAAAGCGATATACCAGTGCCAACAGAAAGCCGCAAATAGCGCCAACCGTCACCCCCACGAACGCAAAGGCCACGGTTCGTAACAGGGCGGTAAGCAGCCCTTCGCTACTGAAGAAATTGGGGGTCAGTACGCCCAGGAAAAAATTGCCAAGGTCTCGCCAGGGATTGTTGGCGGTTATCGCTATGTCGGCAAACAGCAACCCCACGAGCGCAATCGTAAGAAAAATCAGGCTGGTGCGAACCGTCGGGTAGGAGAGCATCGCGGGACAGGTCCTAGTACAGCGACATGATGTCTGCAGCCGTCAATCGTTCTGTAGGCTCATCCAGGGCGACCTGGCCATCCTGGATGCCAACAATGCGGTTACAGTACTTCATGGCCATGTCCACGTCGTGCAGCGCAATAACGCTGGTTTTGAAGCGGTCTTTCAGCAGTTTCATGACGTGATGTGCCATTGGCCCATCCAGTGCGGAGATCGGTTCGTCTGCCAGTAACACGGGAGCGTTGCGATAAAGGGCTCTGGCAATGGCCACCCGTTGGCGCTGTCCGCCGGAAAGGGACGCTGTCGGGATCCAGAGTTTCTCTGACATTCTCAGCGCGTCCAGCAGTTCTGAAATCTGCTTTCTATCCTGCTTGAAGGGCCGGATCAGGGTAACGGTGTTGTACCAGGTGGCGTGTTTGTCCAGCTGCCCCATGAAAACGTTGTGGAATACCGGTAGGGCGTTAACCAGGCCAAGCTCTTGTGGTACGAGAGACGATTCCCGATCCACCCTCTTGTGAATGAGCCGGATCAGAGTGGATTTTCCGGCACCACTCTTCCCGACCAGGGCGACCTGATCTCCCTCCTTAACAGTAAGGGTGAGCGGGCCGATAACCCGCTCACCCCCAAATGAGGCCGTGAGGCCCGAGAGATCAAAGCCTGCCATCAATCAATGATTCCGATTTCTTTTGCAACCTTGCGAATCGGCTCGTAATCATCGTTTGAAGCGGGAACAAACGCAGAGCGCGGGAAGCTTTCAAGCAACTCAGGATCATCCAGGGAGAGCAGGGCCTCGCGGACGCGATCGGTAAAGCCTTCGCCGTAGTTTTCATCCACGTCGCCACGGATGCTCCACTGATAGTTTGGGAAACTTGGCGTTTTCCAGATCACCTTCACCGCATCGGTATTGATGTTTCCGTTTTCCAGTTCTTTTTCCCAGACCGCGAAGTTCATGGCGCCCACTTCATAAGTGCCGGACTCTACCAGGCGGAGGGTGCGGGTGTGGTTGCCGCTGTAACCCACACGGGAGAATACGTCTTCAGGAGCTTCTCCAAAGGTTTCGCGGATGTGGTATTCGGGAATCAATCGCCCGGAAGTCGAGCCTTTCGATCCAAAGGTAAATGTCTTGCCACGCACATCTTCAGGCAAACGGTCTGCGCGATCCAGGCCGGTGCTCTCATGAGCAATAAAATAAACGTAGAAGGCCTGGTCTTCGGAGCCCTGCGCGATCGCCTGCGAACCGGGTACCAGGGATCTGGCCTGAACGCCGGACAGGCCGCCGAACCATGCCAGTTGCACCTGATTGTTCCGGAATGCAGATACGGCGGCTGCATAGGACTTGACGGGGATGTACTTTACATCCGCATCCAGTTCCTCGGACAGGTAGTCCGCAATGCCGCGGAAACGCTCGACGAGCTTGGTTTCGTCTTCATCGGGGATGGCCGTGAAAATAAACGTCTGGGCCGATGCGGCTGCAGAGAACAGAGAACAGAGACCAATAATCAGCAATTTCCGTATAAGATTGTGGGTCATGGTTTTTCCTTGTTGAAACGGATATTTAGAGTGGGGAGTCTGAACGAGCGGCTCCTGTTAAAGAAGGATACCTGTATTCACGTAAACTCTGAACAGCTATACGGCATACGTTTTCAAATGGCTCAAGACGGCCGACCAATTCAGGCGATTAGAATGCGTTTAATCTTGGTTACACCGGCGAAGCCGGGATCGAAAGCAGGGAACCGGGCAACGGCTGAGCGCTGGAAAACCCTGCTGGCAAATGCCGGTCATTCCGTACGTGTGGTTACTGAATACGACGGTGAGCCCTGTGATGCCCTGATAGCGTTGCATGCCTGGCGCAGCGCTGGTGCCATCCGGCGGTTCCGTGAAACGTGGCCCGAAAAGCCACTCATAGTGGCGCTGACTGGTACGGATATCTATCACCACCAGCACGAGTATCCTGAACAAACCCTCTATTCCATGAACGTGGCGGATGCGCTCATCGGACTGCACGGTCTGGTAGCCGACGACATACCGGCCGGTCTGGCGGAGAAACTGGTAACGCTGTATCAGTCAGCCGAGGGTCCAGAGTCCTTTCCAGAACCGGAAATGGACTCCAAGAGCAACCGGTTCGGCGTGTGTGTAATCGGTCATTTGCGGCACGAAAAGGACTCTCTCCGGGCGGCCTATGCTGCGCGGCTCCTGCCAGGGTACTCGCGGATCGAGGTTGTCTGCGCCGGCAAGGCTCACAACGACGAGTGGCAACGCAAAGCAGAGCGGGAAATGGCCGAGAACCCTCGCTTCCGTTGGCTCGGAGAGTTGGATCAGGCCGACACCCGGCAGTTGATGGTAAACAGCCAGGTGATGGTGATCAGCTCCATCATGGAAGGCGGGGCAAACGTGGTATCCGAGGCCTGTCGGGCTGGCTTACCGGTTTTGGCATCCGATATTCCGGGCAACGTCGGTTTGTTGGGGCCGGACTATGGTGGATATTTCCCGGTTGGCAACGAGGAGGCACTGGCCGAGCTGCTGAATCGAGCCGAGACCGATCCCGGGTTTCTGGCCACTTTGGCGCAACAGGTTGGAAAGCTGGCAGAGCGTTTTCTTCCAGAAAAGGAGCAGGCATCCCTGGAGCAGGCGCTACAACTGGCGATGCAGCGCTGCTCAGAGAGGTGTTAATCCCGCAGGGAAATGGGCTCGATGGGCCCCGATTCATCCTGAGCGGTGATGCGGCCGATGACTGCAGTATGTGGGTAGCCCAGGGCCTTTAGCTCCCGCACACATTCCTCGGCTTTGTCTGCCGCAACACTTGCCAGTAGCCCTCCCGCGGTTTGCGGATCAAAGATCAGCGGATACCTTGCGTGGTTAACCCACTTTCCCTGATCCCGGATCCCCCGGCGCAAGCGGATATTGGCCGGTTGCAGGGAGCTGAGGATCCCGGCGGCTGCGGTCTCCTCGGCGCCCGGAAGAATCGGTATGGCAGACAGGTCCAGCTCGGCATCGACGCCCGAAGGTTTGGTCATTTCAACCAGATGCCCAAGCAGGCCGAACCCGGTCACGTCCGTGCACGCTTTGGAGCCAAACTTACGGAGACAGTCTGCCGCGGCCTTGTTGGATTGCACCATGGAGGCGAGGGCAGAGTCGATCCACCGGCCTTTCGCAGCCAGCTTTGCGTGAGCAGCGAACAGGGTACCCGTGCCGATGGGCTTGGTGAGGATCAGAGCGTCTCCGGCTTTCAGGCCACCTTTGCTCATGACCTCTTCCGGGTCGATCAGGCCGTTAACCGCAAAGCCCAGGGCCAGTTCCTTGCCTTCACCGGTATGCCCGCCAACAAGGGCACAACCGGCTTCGTTCAGCACTTCCACGGCACCGGACATCATCTGGTAGACCACGTCCTCCACCTTGGATTCAATGCCGTAGGGCACGGTAGCAACAGCGGTAGCACTTTGTGCCTCGGCGCCCATGGCAAACACGTCACCCAGGCTATGATTCGCAGCGACTTTACCGAAGATGTAGGGATCGTCGATAAATGCGCGGAAGAAATCCACCGTGTGAACCACGGCTTTGCCCGGCGGTACCTTCAGGACGGCTGCATCGTCCGGGGCGTGAAGGCCGATGAGGATATCGTCGCGTTCAATGGGCTTGAGTTCCCCCAGGGCCCGCGAAAGCACTGTACTGCCCACCTTGGCACCACAACCCCCGCATCGCATGGCAACGGCTGAGATTGCCTGGGAAGCCTCCTCGGCATTCTGGGCCGCCGCGGTATCCGGCAATTTGGATTCTTCCTCCATGGGAGGGAGATCGTTGAACTTTTTCATGAACCGGCGATCGATCCAGTCCTTCCATCGCCACACCCAGGCGCCGTCGAACTGGGTATCCCCACGGGAAGCAACCGCGTATTTATCGCCGGTGCTGATCAGCGCCAGCCATTTTTTCTGGGGGTAGAAATCCTTTGGATCCTTGCCAGTCGCCAGGCGCTTGAGGTTGTCAGCCAGCGGTGGGCCTTGCCTTACCGCGAACACACCCGCTTTCTCCCGGGGATGGTTCAGTACATTGGCGATGTCGCCGGCAGCGAAAATGCTGTCGTCGTTTTCCACCTGCAAGGTATCCCGCACACGGAGGAACAGTCCGTCATCCAGGGCGAGGCCAGTATCCTTCAACCACTCCGGTCCGCCAGCCCGCGTTACCCAGAGCACTTCGTCGGTTTGCAGGGTTTCACCGGATTCGGTGATCAATAGCCCTTCCTGAACCTTGCTTACCGGGGACCCCAGGTGCACCTTCACACCGCGTTCCGCCAGCGTCCTGCGGAAAACCTCGCGAACCTTCGGATTGTGAGTGGGCAGGATTTCGCTTGCTGCGTCAAACAGGTGGAAATGGAGCTGCCCAGGGTCTTTGCCACGCTGTTTCAATTCGTTCTTGAGCCGGAACTGCATTGCCAGGGTGAGCTCAACACCACCGGCACCCGCTCCGACAACCGCCACCGTCAGGGGGCCTTCGTGGTTCTCGATCCGGGAGAGCAGCGCAAGCCAGCGGTTGTTGAAACCGGTAATCGGCTTCACCGGCACGGCATGATCGGAGGCGCCTTCCACTTCGTTAACCCGCGGCGAGGAACCAATGTTGATGGAAAGAATATCGTAGGGTACGTCCGGGCGCCCCCGACAGATAACCCGCTTGCGTTCCCGGTCGATGCCCATGGCTTCGGCACGATAAAAGCGCGCACCGGCGTATTCTGCCAGGCGGCTCAGATCTATATGGACATCATCGTAGCTGTAGTGGCCGGCCACATAGCCAGGCAACATGCCGGAATAGGGGGTGTGGGTGTCGCGGCAGATGAGGGTCAGGCGCACGCCGGGGACCGGGTTCATGGCGAACCGTTTGAGTACCCCGACGTGGCTGTGCCCGCCGCCAATCAGGACAATGTCCCGTAATACAGGCTGGTCAGGCGTTCGCATTAGCTGATTTTCTTGGCTTCAGCTGTAAATTGGCTGTATCCCTTGACGTTGGAGAAAGCCTTCAGCTTTTCCTGGTCTGCTGCAGAAGGATTTGCGATCTGGTCGATGGAAGTGATTCCAGCGTCCTTCATCTTCTTGGCAGTGGCAGGACCAATGCCTTTGACCAGTGTCAGGTCGCTCTTGTCCACCGGCTTGGCCGCTTTGGCCGCAGGCGCTTTCCTGGCGGCAGGTTTCTTGGCAGCCGGCTTTTTGGCAGCAGGCTTGCTGGCAGCGGCTTTTGCTTTGGCGGCCGGTTTGGCGGCTTTCTTCGGGGCTGCTTTTTTAGCGGCGGAGCCGGCTTCTTTGCTCACTTCGTCGGTGAGTTTCTTCACTTCCTTGCCCGCCTCCTTGGAGGCAACACCCAGACGTTCAAGAATACTGCTCTGAAGTTCGTGAAATTCGTCAAGGCGGCGTTCAAACTCTTCGTGGAAACGCTTCATCTCACGGTCGCGAAGTTCGTCAATTTCCTTGAGCAGTTTGCGTACTGGCTCCTGAACCTGATTCTGCAGACTGTCGAACTGCTTCAGTGCATCGTTCACCAGACCTTCGATCTGGGCGGAGGTCTTTTCGAACTCCTTGTTGACCTTCTTCACGATCTTATCAACGTTCTGTTTGGCTTTCTTCGCCATGGATTGTCTCCTTACGGACAGGTTTCAACGAAAAATCAGAATCAGGCCATTTGCCGGAAACCGGAAATGGAGCCTGGGGAACGACGTGACTTGAGTGACTGCTTTTTGGATACCACTTCCCGAATTCTGCGAAGCTTCTCCGCCAGGGACGAGCCACCGTTGGAGTCGAGTTCCACGAAATCGATGGAGTAGAAGAAATTGCTGCAGTGTTTTCTGCGTTCGGTGACCAGCCCGGACAGACCTTCCGCACGGATCTTGTCAAACGGCATGTCCATCACGAGATCCAGCACCACGGTATCACCGGGGTTGAACACCTTGTCGGTTTTCATCACGCATCCATAGCCGTCCAGTTCGTAGAGGGCTGCCTCGACAAGTTCCTTTCGAAAAAGGCCCTGTCTGATTCGAAATCGGGCGACAAGATCCGGCAATGCTTCGTTCATGAATCAACTTCTCTGGTGATGTCCGTATCCACAGCAACCTGTCTCATGGGGAGACAGGCTGGATATTGATTAAACAATAGACACTGGACTTTGGTTTTGCAACGCCATCAGTGCCATACGCTCCACCGCTAAGGCAGTTTTTTAACAATCTTTTACGGCAGATCAGGCCAGTTTACTTTGTTTTCAGCTCGTACATATCAACGCGGCGATCTTTCAGGTTAGTGACAGACCCCTCGTTGCGAACCAGCTTCAACTTTTCCAGGTCCATATCGGAGAACATGATCATCTCCGTATTGGGCGTGGTTTCGGCCATCACCGCATCGTGGGGGAAGGCGAAATCCGATGGCGAGAATACGGAGGACTGCGCGTACTGGACGTCCAGGTTCTCGACTTTCGGCAAGTTGCCCACGCTGCCGGTGATTACGACATAACACTCGTTTTCGATCGCCCGCGCCTGTGCACACTGGCGAACCCGCAAGTAGCCATTCTTGGTATCGGTCCAGAAGGGCACCATGATGATATCGACTTCCTGGCTGGCAGCAATTCGCCCCAGCTCCGGGAATTCTATGTCGTAGCAGATCATGATAGCGACCCGGCCGGCGTCGGTTTCAAAGACCTCGAACTGGTTACCACCTTCAATAACCCAGTCGCGCCGTTCATGGGGCGTAATGTGAACCTTGCGCTGCTCGTCCACTCGGCCATCCCGGTGGCAGAGATAGGAAACGTTGTACACCCGGTCATTTTCGATCAACGGCATGGAGCCCGTGATGATGTTGATGTTGTAGCTCACCGCCATTTCAGACATTTCTTCCTTGAACTGCTGGGTAAACCCGGCGAGGAAGCGAATGGCGCGGGTCTGGTCCATCTGGTCCGTAAGCCCCATCAGCGGCGCGTTGAAGAATTCCGGGAAGATAGCGAAGTCACTCTTGTAATCAGACAGCGCATCCACGAAGTATTCCACCTGCTTTAGAACTTCTTCAACGGAGGTGAATTCCCGCATCTGCCACTGCACGGCACCAAGCCTCACCTGCGTCTTCTTGACGCTGAGGACCGGAGAAGGCGGGGTGTAAAGGATGTTGCGCCACTCCAACAGGGTGGCGTAGCCCATCGATTTCTCATCCTCCGGCAGGTATTTATGCATCAGCCGGGTGACCTGGAAATCATTGGAAAGCTGGAAGCTCAGGATCGGATCGTAGATTTCCTTGCGATCCACGCGCTGGATGTACTCCTCGGGGGAATACTGCTCGGCATACTTGAAGTAGTTGGGTATGCGGCCGCCAGCCAGGATGCCCCTGAGGTTCATGGAGCGGCAGAGTTCTTTCCGGGCCTCATAGAGACGACGCCCGAGCCGGTAACCCCGGTAATCCGGGTGAATAAAAACATCCAGACCGTAAAGCGAATCGCCATTGGCGTTGTGCCAGATCTTCTCGTTGCGAAGGATCAGGTCATCGTAGGTATGGGGGTTGCTGAATCGGTCGTATTTTACGGAAACCGTCAGCGCAACTGCTACCAGCTGGCCACTTTCCTCAATGCAGATCTGGCCGTCTGGAAACTGTTCCACCAGAGCTTTGATCGTGTCCTTGGGCCAGGCGCCTCCGATGTCGTCGTAAACGCGGTCCATAAGCTTTTGAAGCTGTTCGTAATCTTCAAGCTTCAGGTTCCGGAGGTTGAGGTGCAGTTCTTCATGGGCCATTCAGTTCGGCTCCCGTTCGTTATGGAGTAGGACAAGCTCGGCATTTGCGTCAATACTTAGAAAGTTTAACAGAAGCCGCTAAAGACTTCGCACCGCAGGCCGAAAGACAAATTAACGAATATCAATTTTCATTGCTGAGGATTTGACCGTGCAGCTGACATTCGGGCAAAAGCTCCTGACTGCTTTCGGTATTCTGTTGCTTTTGGTTATGGGGGCTTTCACCCTCTCTGGCGATTTACGGCTGCAGAACACCACGAAAACCTATGTAGACGCGCTGATTGACGACACAGTGCAGCAAAGCACCTCAAGCATTGCCGAATGGCTCAATACCCGGCTGGTGATGACCGAAGCCACTGCCAAAGCGTTGGAAAGCGCCAAGAATGATGAAGAGGCGCGTGTTGTGCTCCAGGCCATTACGACCGGTGGAGGGTTTCGCGATGTGTATGTGGGCCGCACCGACGGCTACATGCTGATGAAATCGCCGGAAGCCAATGCAACCCTGCCGTCTGATTACGACCCCCGCGAACGTCCCTGGTACAAGAAGGCCATGAGCCTTGGAAGCGCCTCATTTACCGAACCGTACCAGGATGCCAGCACCAACGACATGATTATCTCCACGCTTGCGCCTGTGAAGCGCGGTGACTACGAAGGCGTGGCCGGCGCAGATATCGGTCTGGGCGCTATCGCGGAAACCCTTTCTACTGTAACCCTGGCGGATACCGGCTACGCAGCCTTGATCAACGAACGCGGAACCGTTCTGTTCCACCCTCAGCAGGCGCTTGTGGGCAAGAACATCAATGCTTTGATTGGCGGCAGCCCGGACCTCGGCGGAGCTGCCCACGAATATAACAATGAAGAGGGGAACTGGGAGGCCAGCTTCCATCCAATCAGCGATGCCCGCGGCGTGGAGTGGTATCTGGGCACTTTTGTGAATGCAGACAAGATCAACGCGCCGGTTCAGAGTGCCCGCATGACCGGTCTGATCATGGCAGTCATTGGCCTGATCGTTTCACTGGTCATTCTGCATCTGGGCATCAAGGTGCTTATGGCGCCTGTTCGTCGTCTGAACAAAGCCATGGGAGACATCGGTAGCGGCGATGCAGATCTGACCCAGCGCCTTGACGACAGTGCAAAAGACGAATTTGGTGAGCTGGCCAGAAGCTTCAACCGGTTTGTCGAGAATATCCAGAACGTCGTCCGGGACGTACAGCAGGGCAGTGCGGAGCTGGGCCAGAATGTCAGCTCCCTGAGAGACACAGCCAGCACCAGCCGTTCAAGCGTGGAGAGCCAGCAGGTCGAGATCGACATGGTGGCCACCGCCATCAACGAAATGTCGGCGGCCGCAGGCGAAATCGCACAGAACGCCCAACAGACAGCCGACGCCGCCAATACTGCCGACGGCGACAGCCGGGCATCGCTTGAGACCGTCGCCGCCTCCCGGGATGCGGTGCAGAAGCTCTCGAGGGAGGTCAACGCGGCGGCTGAAGTCATCGACACACTCGGCAAGGATGTCGCTTCAATCACGACTGTCCTGGAAGTGATTCAGGGCATTGCCGAACAAACCAACCTGCTTGCGCTGAATGCTGCTATTGAAGCCGCACGGGCCGGCGAGGCAGGGCGGGGCTTTGCGGTGGTGGCCGACGAGGTGCGCAACCTTGCCCAACGCACCCAATCCAGCACCGAGGAAATCAACAATATGATCGAGCGTCTGCAGAAAGGCGCTAACGATGCGGTTGATGTAATGAAAGCGTCAACTGCGGTTTCCAGTGTCAGCATGGAAAAAGCCCAGGATGCCATGGAGGCCCTGAACCGGATTGCCGAAGCCATTACCTCGATCAGCCAGATGACGTCGCAGATTGCCACGGCCTCCGAAGAGCAGACGTCGGTGACCGAAGAGCTAAACTCGTCGATTACGAGAATCGCGGATCAGGGGCAGGAAGCGGCCGCCGCAGCCACGGAAAATGACGTTTACAGCGGGCAGATAGAGAGCATTGGCAAGGCCCTGAACCAGAACGTCTCCCGGTTCCGGGTATAGCAGGAAAACCTAGCGGCTGAGGATCTCGAGGCGCCGGCGCAGATTCTCAAGGGTGCTGCGCCCTATGTATCGGGATTCCTCACTCAGGTACGGGTTCTCGAGGGCAATTACCCGGCGTTGGCTCAGGTTGAGCTCCTTGACAGCACGGGAGTAGTAGCGCTTCAGGAACTCGCTGAAACTCCCATCATGGATGGCGCGCTCAATGCCGAGCTGCAGGCGATGAGCGGTCTCCTGGTCGTCTGGGCCAACGAACAGATAGGACGGCATGGGGTAGGCGATCAGGAGATTGGGCTCAATCACCAGATTGGGATCCTGCTCCATTTCCAGATCGTACAGGACCTCACTCACGCCGCGGGCGAAACAATCAAAGCGTTCGTTACGGAGCATCCCGAACAGTATTTCGTATCGCGAGTGCGTCACCACCGGAATACCATTTGCCTCCAGCACCGGCGTGTCTGGCCAGTGTGAGCCCTGACCGATCCAGATCTGGCTGGCTCGAAAGTCATCCAGATTCTTTATGTCGGCGAACTTGGGCAGAGATTGCGGCAACACCACGCAGACGCGAAAGCCCAGAAGGCCACCATCAACCGGGAAAGGAATCGCGGTCAGAAACTCTTCCCGCTCGGCCGAGGTGGCTACATTGGCGATATCAACCAGGCGAGACTGGCCATCTGCCAGTTCGCGGAGCACGCGCCCCTGACTCAGTTCTTCACTGCGAATAACCCGGGAGTCGCCATATTCCGGCGTTTTCTCTAATGCAAGCTCGACAAGCGCACGAATAGCCGGGCTGTCATAATTCCTGTACCAGAGAACATAGTCACGACTGGCTGCCCCCGTAATGCCGGACGTTGAGGTTGAGGCTGCGATGGGGGCCACTTCAAGGCACAGACCGAGCAGAGCGAGGAAGATGGCCAGTTTGGGCAACCGGAACAAGTTCCTGAAGGCGGGCAGAGAACATTCCAAATCAGAAATCCTTTCTTAATACTGGAAAAACCGGCAAAAAAGCAGCCGTAATTCAGGCAGCCACCCTCACTTTAGAACATAAATTCAAAAATAAATCAGACGATGTCCAAAAAAATTGTAAAAGATTCTTGCGGCTGCCAGAGACCATTGTAATCATCGGCTTCGACCAAGAATTCGGAGCGAGTGAATGGCAATTATCGACAACCTTATCGGCGCCACTGGCCAGTGGGTCGCCAGCACAGACCCAAAGGCCACCTTGGCCAGTCCGCTGGCCTGGCTAAAGAAAACCGGCGGTTATGCGGCGGTAAACAAGATCATAGGCCTGTCCATACCCTTTGCGCCGCGGAACAACTTCAGTGTGGAAGAAGTGCGGCCGGGCTATGTGCGGGCGAGAATCCGGCTCAAAGGCAACAAGAACCACTTTGGAAGCTTGTATGCCGGCGCCTATTTTCTGGTGGCGGAAATCCCGGGTGGCGTCCTGACGCTGTTTGACCTGGGCCCTGCGTACACCCCGATCCTCAAGGAAATGACCCTGCAATTCCTGCAACCGGCAAATAGCGATGTCACAGTGGAGTTCACGCTTCCGCCGGAAACCGTGGCAGGCATCCTTGCAGACGCCGACGAAACCGGCCGGGCCAAGTTCACCCTGGAGGGGACACTGAAAGACGAGGAGGGCAACCATGTGGCTACCTCCATTGCTCATTACCGGGTACGTAAGAAAGGCTTTAAAGCAGAGGCCTGAAGATCAGGCCGGATCAAGGCCGGCAATGGCTTCCAGAAAGATCTCGCCGTATTTTTCAAGCTTGGCGGCACCCACACCGCTGACTTCGGCCAGCTCTTCAAGGGTGCGGGGCTTGCGTTCAAGCATTCCGAACAGGGTCGTGTCATGGAAGATAACGTAAGGAGGCACGCCCTGTTTGTCAGCCAACTCCTTGCGGCAGGCCCGCAGGGCGTCCCAGCCGGCCTGATCCGTTATCTGGTCTTTAACCGGAGCGCTTGAGCGGCCACCGGAGGCCCGGCCTGCTGCCTTCTTGACCACCGGATCCTTACGCAGCTCAATGGTTTGCCGGCCTTTCAGCAGCGGGCGGCATTCTTCTGTAAGTTGAAGTGCGCCGTAACCCTCCGGATCTGCCCGCAAATAGCCGTTGGCGACCAGTTGGCGGAATACAGATTTCCATTCGTTGGCGCTGAGCTCTGTGCCAATGCCGTAGGTGGAAACCTGATGATGACCGGCCTGTAGAATCCGCTCGTTCTCTGAGCCACGGAGTACGTCGATCAGGTAGGTCACACCGAAGCGTTGCCCGGTGCGGAACACACAGGACAGCGCTTTCTGGACGGCCACTGTTCCATCCCAGGTTTCCGGAGGATTCAGGCAGGTGTCGCAATTGCCGCAAGGCTGATCGAGTTCGTCCCCGAAATAGCGCAGCAACACCTGACGACGGCAACTGGTGACCTCGCAGAGACCCAGCATGGCGTCGAGCTTCTGGCGCTCAACCCGTTTGAAATGGTCGTTGCCCTGGGAACTTTCCAGCATTTGCCGCAGTTTGATCACATCCTGCAAGCCATACACCATCCAGGCCGTCGAAGGCTTGCCGTCCCGTCCGGCGCGGCCGGTTTCCTGGTAATAGGCTTCAAGGCTCTTTGGGAGATCCAGATGAGCGACGAAGCGCACGTCGGGTTTATCGATTCCCATGCCGAACGCAATAGTGGCAACAATGATCACGCCATCTTCTCGCAGAAAGCGTTCCTGATGATGGGCGCGTTGCTCCGAGGACAGGCCGGCATGGTAGGGCAGAGCGGTGTAGCCTTTCTGGGCGAGGGTTTTCGCGGTAGCGTCAACCTTGTTGCGGGACAGGCAGTACACAATGCCGCAGTCGCCCTCATGCTCGGCTTTAATAAAATCCAATAACTGTTTGTTTGCGTTTGTTTTTGGTGCAATTCGGTATTGAATGTTCGGGCGATCGAAGCCACTGACGAAGTGTCTTGCCCCGGTCAGCGACAAACGTTCCGCGATCTCCTTGCGTGTCCGCTCGTCGGCTGTTGCGGTCAGCGCAATGCGGGGCACGCCGGGAAACTGCTCACTCAGCATGCTCAGCTGCAGGTAATCGGACCGGAAGTCGTGGCCCCATTGGGACACACAGTGGGCTTCATCTATGGCGAACAACGAGATCGAGGCATCATGAAGCAGTTCAATCGTGCGAGGTTGAATCAGCCTCTCCGGCGCGCAGTACAGCAGGTCCAGCTCACCGGTCATCAGCGCGTACTCGGTGGCTCGGGCCTGCTCGAAATCCATGGTTGAGTTGAGGAACGCAGCTCTTACCCCGAGCTCCTTGAGCGCTGCCACCTGATCCTGCATCAGGGCGATTAGCGGGGATATCACAATCGCCGTGCCAGAGCGAACCAGTGCCGGCACCTGGTAACACAGGGATTTACCCCCGCCCGTTGGCATAAGCACCAGGGCGTCGCGGCCTTCCGACACTTCCCGGATGATGTCACCCTGCAGCGGCCGGAACGATTCGTAGCCGAAGACTTCGTGCAGCACCTGTTCCGGATCCCTTCCCGAGGTGGTGGGCCGCTCGGTGGAAAGCTGTTCGAAGTCCTGATCAAGATACATAGGGTAACCGGTTCGTCGACGTGGAGCCGCTTTATTGAGACGGGTGGAAAGCCGGGGTCGGCACGGTGGGCAATGATACCAGATTAACCCTGAGGGTTGGCCAGCAAACCCGTGTGCCAGATGGAGGCAAAGCAGTGTAAGAAACGCTACAATACCGCGTTTTTGAACCACCGTTTCACGCCATACTGTGACAGACACTGATAATAACAGGGCTTCCATGCAGGAATTTGATGCCATCCGTCCGTATTCGGACGAAGAAACCGGCGCTGCTATTAACCGCCTGGTCAACGACCGGGAATTTCTGGATATGGTCGGTCGCTTCAAGTCTCCGACACTGGCACGCTGGGCACCGGCCATGTTGCGTGTGTTTACCCGCCGATGGCTCACCAGCCATTTTGGTCGCTATACGCGTGTTGATGATCTCCAGGCTGGGCTTTCCGGCTACGTTGGTGAACTGGTCGACAGCACCACCACACGAGTGACAACCAGCGGCCTGGATAAACTCGATAAACACGGCGCCTATCTGTTCATTTCAAACCACCGGGACATCGTGTTTGACCCCATGGTGGTGAACTACCTGCTGTTTCAAAACGGCTTCCACACCACCCGAATTGCCATAGGCGACAATCTGCTGGCAAACCGTGTGTTCGCCGAAATGATGCGGCTGAACAAGAGCTTTGTGGTACGTCGTAGCATGACCAGCCCGCGGGAGATGCGCGATGCCTACATCACACTCTCCGGCTTCATCAACCACAGCATTGATACCAACCACAGTATCTGGATTGCCCAACGGGAAGGCAGGGCGAAGGACGGCCTTGATTTCACCGATCCGGCCATCATCAAGATGTTCTACATGAGCCGTAAGAAGAGCGGGTTGGATTTTGGCGAGGCCATGAGCCGGCTGCACATCGTGCCGGTTTCCATCGCCTATGAGTACGACCCATGCGATGCCGACAAGGCTCAGGAACTGGAAACCCGCGCCAGAACCGGCAAATACATCAAGCGTGAGGGCGAGGACACCGAGCAGATCATGAAAGGTTTGACCGGATTCAAGGGGCACGTGCATGTGCACTTCGGCGCGCCCATTCATGATTCACCTGATAACCCCAAGGATCTGGCCCAGCGTATAGACCGCGAGATGCATGCGAACTACCACCTGCATGCCTCGAACCTGGTGGCCTACCAGCAACGCGGCCTTCATCCCCAGGCTCACGACACGCCTGATACCGTCAGCGATGCGGTGGTCACCGCCGAAACCTGGTCACCGGCGGAGATGGAAGCGGCCGAGGCGGAGATGGAGCGGCGCCTGGAAGCCTGCGATCCGGCCATCCGGCCCTATCTACTGGATATGTATGCCAATCCGGTAGTTACCGCGCTTGAGGCCAATTCCGAAAAATCCGGCCATTCCGAGTAATTCGGCACCCAATTTTCAGAAAAGAGGTATATCGTGCAGGATCTTCAGTACATCGAGATTGAAACCGGAGAAAACCCGACCGCGGCCGTGATCTGGCTTCATGGCCTGGGTGCCAGTGGCCACGACTTCGAGCCGGTCGTGCCTGAACTGGGCCTTCCGGAAGATGCCGCGGTGCGGTTCATCTTTCCCCATGCGCCGAACCTGCCTGTGACGATTAACGGTGGGATGTCCATGCCGGCCTGGTACGACATCAAGGCAATGGATATTGACCGGGTAGTGGATACCGAACAACTGCGGGCCTCTGCCGATGCCGTCGCCAGACTGGTGGAGCACGAAAAGGAGAAAGGTGTTCCGGCAGACCGGATCATCATTGCCGGCTTCTCCCAGGGTGGGGCGGTTGCCTACGAACTGGGGCTCAGCTACCCGGAACGTCTGGGCGGCATTTTGGCGCTCTCCACCTACTTTGCCACCGCCAAGACGGTTCAGTGTTCAGAGGCAAATGCCGATGTGCCGATCAGTGTGTATCACGGAACATTCGATCCGATGGTGCCGGAGTCTCTGGGCGTTCGCAGTGTCGAAACCCTCAAAGAAATGGGCTACGACCCGTCGTACCAGACATTTCCCATGGAACACAGCGTGTGCCTGGAGGAAATACAGGATATTGGCCGGTTCATTCGCCGACACCTGCTATGAGGCTCAGCCATGCTCCGGGTCAGACCCAGAGCATGGCGCCCATTTCCAGCGGGTGGGTCAGCGACTCATGGTATGGATACATCCTCAGCCTCAGGGTCTGCAAGCCAGGGTAGGGTGGCTGCACATGGGTGGCAAATAGGGTTCGGCCGTCCTCTTCACCCTCTTTTTCCAGAAGGAAGCTGTTTGGCCCGGGGCTGCCATCGGTGCCGGTGCACTCGGGGCTGACCAGGCACTCCACCCGGACATCCTCCGCGGTCAGGCCGTTAAGCGCCGCCTCAACCCGCAGTTCCACGGCGCCATCGTGGGGGCATGAGGATTTCACGCAGCCCACTACCCGCAGTTCAACCCCGTTCCAAGCCTGTCGCACCCTTGCTTTCCAGTTTGCGAGTTCAATCGCTACCCGGCCGCCGTCGGCCATCAGGAGCGCGCCCTGACTGGAGGCGGGGTGGTAATAGTTATTGACGTAGTCCATCACCATCCTCTGGGCATTGAACCTGGGGGTTATGGATTTCATCGACGCTTTGGAGCGCTTGACCCAGCCCTTCGAAAAGCCCTGGGATGCCCGATCGTAATACAGGGGCACCACCTCCAACTCGATCAGATCGATCAGGTCTCTGGCTTCCTCCTCGTTCCGGAACTCCGGGTCCAGTTCGGTATCTCGTGGCGGAATGCCCCACCCATTCTTGCCGTTGTAGCCTTCCCCCCACCAGCCATCGAGTACGCTGAGGTTGAGGGCGCCGTTCAGGGCGGCTTTTTCACCGGATGTGCCACTCGCTTCCTTCGGGTATTCCGGGGTGTTCAGCCAGACATCCACACCACTAAGAAGCCGGCGAGCCATGGCCTGATCATAATCTTCCAGCAGAATAAGGTGCCCCATCAGGGAGGGATGCATGGACAGATCGTGGATAACCTTGATCAGTTGCTGGCCAGGCTTGTCTTTCGGGTGAGCTTTGCCGGCAAAGACCAGCACCACCGGCCTGTCCGGATTGGTGAGAATCCGCTCAAGCCGTTCCAGATCTGAAAAAATCAGCGTCGCGCGTTTGTAAGTGGCGAAGCGTCTGGCAAAACCGATAACCAGCGTGTCCTTTTCCGAGGACATAATCTGCCGGGTCATCCGGTCTGTCACGGAGTGGCCGGTGCCATTGCGCTTATGCTGGCGCTTCAGGCGCTGGACAATATACTCGCCCATTTGCTGTTTAAGCGCTTTATGCACGCTCCAGTAGTGATAATCCGGAATCTGGTCGATAAATTCCCAGAAATCCGGATTCCTTAGCTCGCTTTTCCAGGTAGGCGCCTGTATATCGAACAAGCTGGACCATTCCGGCGCGAGGAAGGTGGGTACATGCACGCCATTGGTGATGTAACCGATAGGGTTCTCGGCTGGTGGTACCTGGGGCCAGACATCGCCCTCCATCAGCGACGCGACGCCTCCGTGAATGCGGCTGACGCCGTTGTGGTAACGGGAGCCACGGAGCCCCAGGCTGGTCATGTTGAAGCTGTCGCCGCCATCTTTTGAACCCAGGGCGAACACCTGCTCGAAATCCAGCCCGGACTCCTCCAGGTAGCGGCCAAGGGCATGATGCACCAGAGCCCTGGGGAAAATATCGTGGCCGGCGGGTACAGGCGTATGGGTGGTGAAGAGGGTGGCACCAGCAACCGCTTCCAGGGCCGCTTCAAAACCGAGTTGCGAACTCAACATGGTGCTTCGGCAGCGTTCGAGGATCTGGAACGCGGCATGCCCTTCGTTGATGTGCCAGACCGTCGGCTTCAGATGCAATGCCTCCAGAACCCGGGTTCCGCCGATGCCAAGGAGCATTTCCTGGCTGATGCGGGTGGACTCGTCACCACCATACAACTGGAGTGTGAGGTCCTGATCCTCTGGGTTATTTTCCTCGGTGTTGCTGTCCAGCAGGTACAGCCGGATATGACCAACCCGAGCCTCCCAGACCCTTGCGACCACATCACGGCCAGGGAAGGGAACCGATACCTTCAGAACCTGGCCATCCATTTCCACGGGTGTTATCGGCAGCTCATCGCTTGAATGGGACTGGTAACGTGCAATCTGTTGGCCGTGGGCGTCGATACTCTGGATGAAGTAGCCCTGCTGGTACAGGAGGCCCACAGCCACGAACGGCAGGGCAAGATCACTGGCGGCCTTGCAGTGGTCCCCGGCCAGGATACCAAGGCCGCCGGAATAAATCGGAAAGCTCTCATGGAAACCGAACTCGGCGCAGAAGTAGGCCACCAGAGCCTGCTCCGGATCCAGTTTTTCGGTGACTTCCGGGCCGGGGCCGGCTTCGAGGTAAGCATCGTAACTGCTCAGAACCCGGCGATACTCAGCCAGAAACGCTCGGTCTTCCGATGCTTCGTCCAACCGGTCCTGGGCGACCCGGCGCAGGAACAGCTTGGGATTGTGCTCCACTTTCTGCCACAGCCGCAGGTCGATCCTGGCGAACAGACTACGGACGCCATGGTCCCAGCTGTAGAACAGATCGTTGGCAAGTTCTTCCAGTCGCTCAAGGGGTTCTGGAATCAAGGGATGGGCTTCGAGTCGAAATTCCGTTGCTTTATGCATGTTGGTTGCCTCCAGGCGGGCAAACGCTCGCACTAATCCAGCTGTTGTTGATCACGTTCTTTGAGAATGCCCTGATACAGGTCACCATAGGTGCGAGCGCGCTGCTTCCACGAATAATCGATGGCCATGCCGTTTTCCTGCAATCGCCGCCATTGTTTTCGCTTTTCAAACACCTGCAGTGCCCGGTGTATCGCAGTCAGCAGCGATGCGGCACTGGCACCGGCAAACACGAATCCGTTGGCCTTGTCGATTCCCACCTGCTGCGGATCCTGTACCGTATCGGCCAGCCCTCCGACACCGTGCACCACCGGAATTGTCCCGTACCGAAGGCTGTACATCTGGTTTAACCCACAGGGTTCGAATCTGGACGGCATCAGGAAGAGATCACAGCCCGCCGTGATGCGATGGGACAGCCCTTCGTTGTAGCCCAGGGTGAGTGAGAACTGCCCGGGCCATTGACGGGCCAGTTGTTTCAGCGGCTCCTCGTAACGGTCCTCTCCCGAACCGAGAATCACAAACTGGCAGCCCTGTTCCAGCAAATCCGGCATCACGGACACTATCCAGTCCACCCCTTTTTGCTCCACCAGTCGGCCAATGAAACCAAGAAGCGGCGCGCCGTTCACTTCCAGCCCAAGCTCGTGTTGCAGCGCTGCCCGACACTGTGCTTTGTTCTTCAGATGGTCGCGTCCGTAGTGGAAGGCCAGCTCTTGATCTTCCTCCGGGTCCCAGACCCGGGTGTCGATGCCGTTGAGAATGCCGGTCAAGGCGTGTTGCCGGTGCCGGAGCAGACCATCGAGGCCATTGCCGAATTCCGGAGTCTGAATCTCACGTGCATAGGTGGGGCTGACGGTGGTGATCCGATCACTGAATACCAGGCCGCCCTTGATAAACGAAAGCTGGCCATAGAACTCCAGTTGTTCAAACCTCCAGAGGGTGTCGGGCAGACCGAGGGCGCGGAACGTCTCGTTTGAGAAAAGCCCCTGGTAGGCAAGGTTATGAATGGTAAACACGGTGCCCGGCCGCTCCTGATAGGCTTCCAGGAATACCGGTATCAGCCCGGTTTGCCAGTCATTGCAGTGCACCAGATCGGGCCTCCAGTTCAGACCGGCTTCGCCCATGGCGATCATGGCCCCCACTTTGCCAAACAGCTCAAACCGGTGGGCGTTGTCCCACCAGTCTCTCCCTTCCTCGTTTTTGTAGGGGTTGCCGGGGCGATCGAAAAGGGGCGGGCAGTCAACCAACCAGAGAGTAACCGCGGTGCCTGGCAGCCGAGTCTGCCACAGGCTCACATTGTATTGGCCAAGCTGGAATCGGGCCTTTCTGCGGGAACCGGCTTTTCTGGCGGCCTTTATCGCGTCCGGGTAACCAGGCAGGAGAATCTGAACATCGTATTCAAGACGACAGAGCGCTTCGGGCAAGCTGGCAGAAACATCGGCAAGACCGCCGGTCTTCACCAGTGGATAGACTTCACTGGTGGCAAAAAGAACCCGGATCATAACGCTGGCCTCAGGATTATCGCGCCCATCGGTGGCAGCGTGAGTTCCAGTGACCAGTCACGGTTCATCCACGGCTGTTGATCCGCTGGCATGGTGTAAGGGTTACCGAGATTGCTGCCGCCGTAGTATTCCGAATCGGAATTGAAGATTTCCCGCCAGTTGCCACCCTGGGGCAACCCGATCCGGTAATGGTGCCGGGGCACAGGGGTGAAATTGACCACAATCACCGAGGTTTCGCCTCCAGCCGTGCGCAGGAAACTGATCACGGATTGTGGGGAGTCATGGCAATCGATCCACTCGAATCCATCCGGCGTGAAGCAGGCGCCGTTTAGCGAAACTTCCCGCCGGTAAACGCCGTTGAGGTCCTGGACCAGCTTCTTGATTCCCTGATGCTCCGGGTGCGCCAGCAGAGACCAGTCCAGCTCCCGGGATTCACTCCACTCACGGCGCTGACCAAACTCCCCGCCCATAAAAAGAAGCTTTGCGCCGGGATAGCAGAACATATAGGTGAAGAGCAGTCTCAAGGTTGCCCGCTGCTGCCAGTCGTCGCCGGACATCTTGTTGATCAGGCTGGCTTTGCCATGAACAACCTCATCGTGGGACAGCGGCAAGAGAAAATTCTCAGAGAACGCATATAACAGCCCAAAGGTCAGTTTGTCGTGGTGGTACTGTCGGTATACCGGGTCTTGGGCCAGATAATCGAGGGTGTCGTGCATCCAACCCATATTCCATTTCAGATTGAACCCCAGCCCACCGATTTCGGGCGGCCGTGTAACACGGGGCCAGGACGTGGATTCCTCCGCACAGATCAACGTTCCCGGAAAGCGGCTCTGGCAAACGCGGTTCAACTCGCGGAGAAACTCGATGGCTTCAAGGTTTTCGTGTCCGCCGTGGACATTGGGCAGCCATTCGCCCTCCTTGCGGGAATAATTGAGATAGAGCATCGACGCCACTGCATCTACCCGCAAACCATCAATATGGAAGGCGTCCAGCCAAAAGAGGGCGCTCCCGATCAGGAAGTTCCGAACCTCGTGGCGCCCGTAATTGTAGATAAGGGTACCCCAGTCCTGATGACGCCCCTTGCGGGGATCTTCATGCTCGTAGAGCGCGCTGCCATCAAACCGGGCCAGGGCGTGCTCATCGGTGGGAAAATGACCCGGCACCCAGTCCAGGATCACGCCGATGTTGTGCCGATGGCACTGGTCTACCAGGTAGCGGAAATCGTCCGGGCTGCCGAAACGACTGGTCGGCGCGTAATAACCGGTGGTCTGGTAACCCCAGGATTCATCCAGCGGGTGTTCCGTCACCGGCAAAAGCTCAATGTGGGTAAAGCCCAGTTCCAGGACATAGGGAACAAGCTGGTCGGCCAGCTCTCTATATGTCAGCCAGCGACCGGACCCGTGATGTCGCCAGGAGGCAGCATGCACCTCGTAAATGGAAATGGGAGATTGCTGCCAGTTCCAGCGGCTACGGCGGGCAAGCCAGTCGCCGTCGCCCCAGCCGAAACGGCCGCGTTCGGTCACAACAGCGGCGGTGGAGGGCCTCAATTCGAAGGCCTGCCCGTAGGGATCGGTTTTTAGAAGCTGGTCGCTTCTTTCTGTCGTGATGGAGTACTTGTAGAGAGCGCCGGTACCTATGCCGGGAACAAAGCAGGACCAGACACCGGTGTCCCCGTTGGACGCCATGGGGTTGGCGCCGGTGGCCCAGTGATTGAAATCCCCGACAACGCTGACGGACTTGGCGTGGGGTGCCCAGACCGCAAACCGCACGCCTTCCACTCCCTTGCTCCGGCAAACGTGGGCCCCAAGGACATTGTAAATGTGCCAGTGACGGCCTTCGCCGAAGAGGTGGAGGTCAAATTCGCTGAGCGTTGGACTGTCCATAGACCGTGCTGTTCCTGACCGGGTAAAGCGCATTGGGCGTCCGTTCATTGGACGCGAAAGGGCCTGTTTAAAAAATGACCCAAAACAAGTTTACGTCATAATTCCGTGCTAGTGTTCTAATATAGTTTAAGGCGTCAAAAACGTGGCAAACCCTAGCGGTTGAACGATCGGTCCGAGGGAAGGTTTGCTTCAGGGAAGCAGCTATGCAAACGGCCAAGCGTTTCGTCAGTCGTCTCACTCGTCAGACTCTTGCACTGGTACTTGCCGGAGGGCGGGGCTCCCGCCTTCATGATCTCACCAAATGGCGGGCCAAACCGGCGGTTCCGTTTGGCGGTAAGTTCCGGATCATTGATTTTCCCCTCTCGAACTGCATCAACTCGGGCATTGGCCAGGTTGGTGTAATCACCCAGTACAAATCCCATTCCCTGATTCGCCACATCCAGCGGGGCTGGGGGTTTCTCCGCGGGGAACTGGATGAATTCGTCGAGCTCCTGCCAGCACAACAACGGATCGAAACCTCCTGGTATGAGGGAACAGCGGATGCTGTGCTCCAGAACCTCGACATCATCCGCAGCCATCAGCCGGAGTACGTGCTGATCCTGGCAGGTGACCATGTCTATAAGATGGACTACGGCACGATGCTGGCCCATCACGTTGAAAACGATGCCGATATCACCGTGGGCTGTATCGAGGTGCCACTCGATGAAGCCTCCGCATTCGGCGTTATGTCGGTGGATGATGAGCTCAGAGTCACTGAATTCGTCGAGAAACCGAAGCAGCCAAAGCCGATGCCCGGCCAACCCGGCAAGGCGCTCGCCTCTATGGGCATCTATGTGTTCAGCACCCAGGTGTTGTTTGATGAGCTGATGCGTGACCACCAGATGGATGGCGATTCCTCCCACGATTTCGGCAAGGATATTATTCCATCGGTGATCAAACGTTTGCGGGTGGTGGCATTTCCATTTCGGAACCCGGTCGAGAACAAACCTGCCTACTGGCGGGACGTGGGTACCGTTGATGCCCTATGGCAGGCGAACCTTGAGCTCATCAGCATCAGCCCGGAACTGAACCTCTACGATTCTCACTGGCCGATATGGACCTATCAGGAGCAACTGCCACCGGCCAAGTTCGTGTTCGACGACGACAACCGACGCGGAATGGCAGTGGATTCCATGGTGGCGGGCGGGTGCATTGTCTCCGGCTCACTGGTAAAACATTCCCTGCTTTTTTCGCAGGTTATGGTGCATTCCTTTAGTGAAATATCAGATTCAGTGATCTACCCGGATGTGCAGATAGGGCGCCATTGCCGCCTTCGAAACTGCCTCATTGATCGTGGCTGCCGGATTCCGGAGGGCACCCGGATTGGGTTTGATGCCGAGGAAGACCGGAAGCGGTTCCATGTTTCTCCAAAAGGTATTGTGCTGATCACGCCCGAGATGCTCGGGCAGGATTATCCCCATGGCCTCTGACACAAAAACGCCGGTAGTACTTTGCTGGCACATGCACCAGCCGTCCTATCAGGACATGCGAACCAATCAATTCCTGTTTCCCTGGGTATACCTGCATACCATCAAGGATTACAGCGACATGGCTGCCCATCTGGAAGGTAATCCAGAGGCCAGGGCAGTGGTCAATTTCGCGCCCGTTCTGCTTGAGCAGATCGAGACCTATCTGATCCAGATCGAGCGTTGGCGGCATGGAGCAGGTGAAATCGGTGATCCTCTGCTGGCTGCCCTTGTCGCCGAGGAGTTACCGGAAACCGGCACCCCGGCTTTTCTTGGCCTGATGGAAAAGTCCCTTCGGGCGAACCGCGAGCGGATAATCAATCGCTACCCCGCGTTCGCGCGTCTTGCTGAACTGGCTGACGTCTATCGCCGAAAACCGGAGCTTCAGAGGTATATTTCGCGCAGATTTCTCTCGGATCTGCTGGTCTGGTATCACCTCGGCTGGATGGGGGAGACGATTCGCAGGAAAAGCCATTGCATCCAGAGCCTTCAGGAAAAAGGCCATAATTTCTCGATGGACGACCGGCGAGCTTTGCTGGACGTGATCTTTGATGTGTTATCCGGCATCGGCCCGAGATACCGCCATCTCGCCCAGAAGGGCCAGGTTGAACTCTCCGTGAGCCCCTACACCCATGCCATGCTGCCTCTGCTCATCGACCTGGCTTCCGCCCGGGAGGCCATGCGAGACATCACTTTGCCGGTGCACAGTGACTACCCGGGTGGTGAGGCGCGGGCCGGCTGGCAACTCCAGGAGGCGAAGACCGTCTTCCAGCGATTCTTCGGCCTTGAACCATCCGGCTGCTGGGCCTCAGAGGGTGGCCTCAGCGCCGCCACACTGGCCTTGCTGGAAGACCATCAATTCCGTTGGACGGCCAGTGGGGATTCGGTGGTGCACAACAGCCTGAACCGAGCCCGGGAAACCAACCCGGAACTGCCCGATTACGGCATTCATCGGCCGTATACCTTTGGTGAATCGGGCACGTTCGTGTTCTTTCGGGACGACGGCCTGTCTGATCTTATCGGGTTTACCTACGCGGACTGGCATGCCAGGGATGCCGTCGGCGACCTGGTTCATCACATGGAGAACATCGCAGGCCAGGGCAAAGGCAAAGCACGGCCGGTGATTTCGGTGATCATGGATGGTGAAAACGCCTGGGAATATTACCCGGAAAACGGCTTTCATTTTCTGGATGAGCTTTATCGGGTTCTGGCGAACCACCCCAAGCTGCAATTGACCACCTACAGCGATTTGGTAGCCAACCCCGTCACCGAGCCCATCAATCTGCCACATCTGGTTGCCGGGAGCTGGATTTACGGCACCTTCTCTACCTGGATTGGTGATCCGGACAAGAACCGCGCCTGGGATCTGCTCTGCGAGGCAAAAGTCCACTTTGACCGTGTGATGGATAACGGCAGCCTCAATTCAGAACAAAAAGAGGCTGCCATGCAACAATTGGCGATCTGTGAAGGCTCCGACTGGTTCTGGTGGTTTGGCGACTACAACCCGGCTCAGATCGTCAGCGACTTTGAACATCTCTACCGCCGCCACCTGGTCAACCTCTATGAAATGATCGGGTACCCGGCGCCGCCCTCGGTATTCCAGCAGCTAAGCCAGGGCAGCGGAGAACCAGCCCGGGGCGGAACCATGCGTCCGGGCCATGACGCGGAAAAACAGGCATGACGCAAACGAATACCAACGACCTGTTCAGTGTAAGGAGAGCGGGGGTGCTGTTGCATCCTACGTGTCTGCCGGGCAGCCTCGGTGTCTTGGGAGCAGGTGCGCGCCGTTTCGTGGATTTCCTGGCCGCCAGCAATATCACGGTCTGGCAGACTCTGCCAATCGGCCCAACACATTCCGATCTTTCCCCCTATCAGTCCCTCAGCGCCCACGCGGGCAATCCGAATTTCATCGACTTGGCGGAGCTGCTGCAGGTCGGCCTGCTGGTGGATTCAGAAATTGCACAGCCGATTGGTGAGTCCCGGCAACAGCTTCTGGGCATTGCCGCCCAGCGTTTTTTCGATGGCAAGGCGCAAGGCCGGAACGGTCTTGATCAACCCGGGTTCGAGCATTTCCGGGCCAGGAACGATTACTGGCTGGATGATTTCTGCCTGTTCTGCTCAATCCGTGAGGTTCAGGAGTCGCCGGGCTGGTTGCAGTGGCCGGTGCCCCTGAGAGACCGGGACCCTAGCGCACTAAAGAGCTTTATTGACCAGAATCAGGCTCGGCTGGCCCGCATACAATTCGAGCAATACCTGTTTAATCATCAATGGCAAGCCCTGCGGGACTATGCGCGCGACAGGGGCATTTTGTTATTCGGTGATATTCCCACTTTCGTCGCACATGACAGCGCGGACGTCTGGGCCAATCGACACCTGTTCAAACTTGACGCCAGGGGTGAACCCACGGTTGTTGCTGGCGTCCCGCCGGATTACTTTTCCGCCGATGGACAGCACTGGGGAAACCCTCTCTACGATTGGCAGATTATGGCTGAAGACGGTTATCGGTGGTGGTTGGAACGGCTGGAAAGTCAGCGTCAGCTTTTCGATCTGATCCGGATTGATCACTTTCGGGGTCTTCAGGCGTACTGGGAGATTCCTGCCGAGTCGCCAGCGCCGAGAAACGGATATTGGGTGCCAGGTCCGGCCGATCATTTTCTGCAAGCCTGCTTCAACCGGTTTCCGGACTTGCCGCTGGTGGCCGAGAACCTCGGCATCATCAGCGACGACGTCGAAGAGCTCAGGCAGCGGTTCAGGTTGCCGGGGATGACGGTGATGCAGTTCGGTTTCGATGGCAGTCCCAGCAATCCCCACCTGTTGCATAACCACCATCATCGGGATCTGGTTTACACAGGTACCCACGATAACGATACGACACTCGGTTGGTATCAGAGTCTAGACGAGCACACCAGACGCAACGTGAACGATTATCTGGGAACCACCGGTGAGGGCATGCCATGGCCGGTGATTGAGGCGGCTCTCAGATCCGTGTGCTCTATCGCGGTGGTACCAATGCAGGACTTTCTGGGGCTGGGAACCGAGGCGCGATTCAATACGCCGGGAACGATTACCAATAATTGGGTTTGGCAACTGGACTGGAATTTTCCACAGGAAGATCTGTCAATACGCATTGCTGAAGCTGTAAAGCGACATGGACGCTTACCCGCTGGCTGAGCATTTTTTGACCAGAGTCAAAGAGGCGTCTCCCAACCTTCGCTATAAAGCACGAACAGTATCAACAATTGCCGTTCTTGATGAGTCACCGGGGGGAAACATGGAACACAGACTCAGTAAACGCGTTCAGGGAAAGCTTGGCCTGTTGGTATACAAACGCGGGATGCCGGTGGCCACCGGACAGATTCGGGATGCGTCCAAACGAGGGCTCTTCATTGCGACCGATTACACGGACGTGCAGTTAAACCAGACGGTAGAGCTGGAGTTTCGCTTCCCAGACCAGCAGGAAAAGCGGTTTCGTCGCCTCAAAGCACACGTAGTCCGCAAATCCGACCGGGGGCTGGGTGTCGACTTCGAAGGCGTTGAAAACGACAGCTTCACCATCTCCTCTCTGCTGCAATGGCTAAGAAAGCACCATATGCCCGTCAATTATTTTCCGGTTCGTCGTCAGCAAGCCTTCTGAATTGATGGGGGAGATCTCTCATGAAGCTCCCTCTAATTTACCGGCCAACCTGAGCGGAGTCCTACTTTGACGCTGGCAGCCTATACCACGCGATCCTTGCCGGACTCCCTGGCCGGTCTGTTTCAGCTGGCCCTGGATCTACGATGGACCTGGCACCATGGCACCGATGAGCTTTGGCGCGCCCTCGATGAGGAAATCTGGGATACCACCCGGAACGCCTGGCTGGTGCTGAACAGTGTCTCCGGCGACCGGCTTGAAGAACTGGCCGCCGATCCTGACTTCCAGAAACGCTACCGTGACCAGATATCAGCACATAGTGAGTTTATTCAGGCTGATACCTGGTATACATCGGAGTGCCCCGGGAATCTGGGCGAGGGCATTGCCTATTTTTGCATGGAATATGGACTGAGCGAATCTCTGCCGCTGTACAGTGGCGGACTGGGTGTCCTGGCGGGGGATTTTCTGAAGGCCTCGAGCGATCTTGGTGTGCCCGTAATGGCTGTCGGGTTGCTTTTCCAGCAGGGCTATTTCCGCCAGGCCATCAGCACCGATGGTGAACAGCTCGAATTTTATCCCTACAACGACCCTACTATGCTGCCGGTTTCCCCCTTAAGGGATGATGAAGGCCAGTGGGTGAGGGTGGTTGTACCTTTCCCCGGGCGAAACGTTCGCCTACGAGCCTGGAAGGCTCAGGTTGGCCGCTGCGAGTTGTTATTGCTTGACAGCAACGACCCGCGCAATGAACCCGGCGACAGGGGGATTACCAGTGAGCTATACACCGGCGACCCGGAAAAACGCCTGCAACAGGAAATGGTGCTTGGCATCGGCGGCTGGCGCCTGATCGAACAGCTGGGCCGAAGGCCTGCACTGTGCCATCTGAACGAGGGGCATTGCGCGTTGGCACTGATTGAACGGGCCTTCAGCTGGCAGGATCAATGCAACGCCGATTTTCAGCTCGCCCGTACCGCAACCAGGGCAACCAATCTGTTCACCACGCACACCTCGGTGGCCTCTGGCTTTGATCATTTTTCCCGATCGCTGCTCCGGTTGTACCTGGCTCCCTGGCTTGAGGGGCGCGACCTGGATATCGACCAGTTGATGGATTTAGGCAGCGAAAACCAGCATTCAGAAGATCAGTCTGGCAGCCAGAAGCTCAACATGGCCCTGCTGGCGTTGAACATGAGCGGACGGTTCAATGGGGTCAGCCGCATCCACCAGAAAGTCACCCAGACCATTTTTCAGCCGTTTTTTCCCCGCTGGCCGGCCGAGGACATTCCCGCCGACTATGTAACCAATGGCATTCACACGCCCAGTTGGGATTCACCGGAATCCGATGCCATATGGACACAGGCCTGCGGCAAGGATAGATGGCGCAGACCACTTCAGAAATCCTGCCCGATGACCGACATCACCGATGAGGCGTTGTGGGAGATGAGGCGTCTGCAGCGGACACGGTTGGTCGGCTACCTGCGGCGACGGCTTTCAAGCCAGCACTGTGAGCAGAATCCTGGCTTCGACCATGCTGCTGCCTGCGGGCTGTTGTTGGACCATGAAACCCTGACCCTGGGGTTTGCCCGGCGTTTTACCGAATACAAACGACCGGACCTTCTGCTCAAGGATCAGGATCGACTGCTAAAGCTATTGGCAAGCCGGGACCGCCCACTCCAGATCGTTCTTGCCGGCAAAGCTCATCCCTATGACCTTGTCGGGAAGGACATCATCCGCCAGTGGAAAGCATTTTCCAGGCGCCCGGATGTAGAGGGCAAGGTCGTGTTCATCGAAGACTACGACCTGGGTGTGGCCAATCAGTTGGTTCAGGGAGTGGATGTCTGGCTCAACTGCCCGAGACACCCCTGGGAAGCCTGCGGCACCAGTGGCATGAAAGTACTGGTGAACGGCGGCCTGAACCTGTCCCAGTACGACGGCTGGTGGGCGGAGGCCTGGAACCGGGATGTGGGCTGGGCCATTCGACCCGGCGCTACGTTCCGGGAGCTCAGTGGCTCCAACAATCACGACCACGACCTTTCAGACGCGAGTGAACTGTTTGATCTGCTTGAAAAAGAGGTCGTTCCCGACTTCTACAATGAGGACGAAGAGGGCATTCCCCGGCAATGGCTGAAGCGAATGCGTGCCAGCATGGACCAGCTGACAGCCGCGTATTCTGCCAATCGCATGGTGCGAGAGTACGTGGAGCAGTTTTACCTGCCCATGGCCGAAAAAGGCAGAAACCGGACGATGGAAACCTCGAAGGAACTGTTGGCGGAATGCAACGCAATCGCGCAGCACTGGCCTCGATTGAGGTTCAACAGTTTCAATGCCATTGAAACCCCAGACGGCCTGTTCTGCAAAGTGGAAGTCTACCTGGATGGAATCGACGAGCAACGGATTGCCGTTGACCTGGTGGCGGAAGAATCAGAGCAGGGGCCCAGAACGGTGGTGGCGATGGAAATGAAGCATCCCCTGGGCGGTTCTGCACACACCTATCTTTACGAGTGCATAGTGCCCTCAAGGCCGCAAGGACATTACACACCGAGGCTTCGAGTGCGTGATGAGCGCCTGAACCTGCCGCTGGAAAATCCGGCGATACTCTGGCTCAAGTAAGCCTCAGCTTCGCCAGAACGCCGGCGAAAGAACGATTACAACACTCAGGATTTCCAGACGCCCCATCAACATTCCCACAGACAGGACCCATTTCGCCGCGTCGGGCAGTGGTCCAAAGTTCCCGGCCGGACCGATGATGTCACCAAGACCGGGGCCAACGTTGGTCAGCGAGGTGAGGGCGCCTGACAGTGCGGTTACGAAGTCCAGTTGCATTGCGGCGAGGGCAATCGTAATCAACAGCAGACATAACAGGAATATAAACGTGTAGGCAATCATGGACGAGATGATCTCATCGCTCACTGCCCGCCCGTTGTAGTTCCGGGTAAGCACCGCTCGCGGGTGCAGAAGCCGCATCAGCTGTTCACGAAGAATAATAAGGGACAGCTGGAACCGGAAAATCTTCATACCGCCGGCGGTGGATCCTGAACAGCCACCCACGAACATCAGGAAGAAAAACAACACGAATGCCAGCGGGCCCCAGGCTGAATAATCCTCGGACGCGTAGCCCGTGGTTGTTACCACCGAAGTAACGTTGAATAGAGTCGACGCATAATTGTGGATGGGATCAAAAGGTACCGGAGACACCATCCAGCGGTAGAGGGTCAACAACAGCGGCACGAAGAACAGGATGGCCAGGAAGAGCCGAACCTGCTGATCCCTGAAAAGCACGCCATGTTGACCATGCATTTCGCGCACAAAAAGGAAGAAGGGCAGGCTGCCGATAATCATGAACAACGTCGCTTCCATGAGAATCAGATCATTGAACTTACCCATGGACATATCCGACGTGGAGAAGCCGCCGGTGGCAATACTGGTCAGGCCATGATTAAAGGCATCGAACAGCGTCATGCCAGAGAAGTAGTAGGTGACCACTGCGATGATCGAGAAAACAAGGTAAACCACCAGCAGACCGCGGCTGAGGGTTTTCATTCTCGGCAATGCCTTGTCGGTCCACTCCGAGGACTCCGTGGCAAACAGCCGCATGCCACCGACGCGAAGAAACGGAAGCACCGCAACGAACATGCCGATAATACCGATGCCGCCGATCCATTGCAGAATGGAACGCCAGATCAGCAGATCCCGATCCATGTCGTCCAGGCCACTGAGAACGGTTGCCCCGGTGGTGGTAATCCCGGAGGTACCCTCGAAGAAAGCGTCCGCAGCGGAAATTCCAAGGTCGCTCAGGTAGAAAGGAAGGGATGAAAACAGTGCGATGATGAACCAGGACGAAACCGTGAGCACAAACATGTAGCGGGGTTTGAGATCCCGAGGCTTGCTATAGGTGGCAGCCATCCCGAGGATGCCCAGGCCGCAGACAATAGCGGCCGATTCCGCAAACGCCATGGCATTCGGCGTCTCGGAGCCCGCAAGTAAAATGACAGGCAAAGTCATGAAAATGCTCAAAAGCACAAACATGACGCTGACAATAAAAATGACGGGGTAGAGATTTCTCAATGGATGCTCGAGCCAGCTGATACCGGGAGACGGCGTCAGAATACCTGTGGGTTCCGGCTTCCGCAAGGTAACACCGCGCGGATACTGAAATTACCGGCGAATTAAATCGGTGTAAATAACGCGTAAATGCGGATCTTTCTAATGGAAAAATCCGTGAGTCTGGTGCAACTTCAGCGATGTACACCGAATGATTCGGTTAAGGAGATACCAGTATGAAACACGTACGTTCAATTGCCGTTATTTTTGCGACCGGTCTGGCGGTTGCCGGCACGGCTTCGGCCCAGGATATGTACAAGTCGGGCGTTGGTGCACTGTATACAGGCCTTAATTACACCTTCGTGAATCTGGAAAGCGGTAACGCCGATGCCGATGTCGGCACTCTCTCTGCGAAGGTGGGCGTAATGGCGACGCCTTACCTGGGGATCGAAGCCCGTGGCGGTTTCGGAGTGGATGATGAGCGCGTCGGCGGCGTCGACTATTCATTGGACAATTTCTTCGGCGGCTACGCCACGTTCAATCTGGCCAACGAATCGCCGATTACCCCCTACGCCATACTCGGCTTCACCCGGGTTGAACTCGAGGCCTCTTCGTTCCTTGGCACGGCCACCGAAGATGAAACGGATGTGTCTTACGGCATCGGTATGAATATGGAATTTGCGCCGAACCTGTCCGGCAACCTCGAGTACATGCGTTACTATGAAGACAGTGATGCTGAAATCGATGGTCTGGGTGTCGGCATTCAATTCAACTTCTGAGACCAGACCACCGGGGAGACTGTTTGAACCATCTGGCTCATGTATTTCTGGCGCCGGACTCGCCTGAAGCAAGGGTGGGAAGCATCCTCGGTGACTTTACCCGGGGTGTCGATCTCTCGGCACTCCCGGACTCGGTAAAACACGGCGTTCGCCATCATCGGGCGGTGGATAGTTTTACCGATCAGCATCCGGATGTACTTGCGAGCAAGCAGGTGTTCTCACGTCAGAGACGCCGATTTGCCGGGGTTGCACTCGATATTCTCTACGACCATTTTCTTCTCAAGCACTGGGACCGATTCAGTGACATTGAGCGAGAGGCGTTTATTCGCCGTATTTACAATGAGTTGCAGCAAAAAGAGCATCTGATGCCGGACAAGATGGCCCGGGTTACCCGAAGCATGGTCTGGAATGACTGGTTTGGAGCCTACAAGGACCTTGAAAACATTGGACACGCTCTGGACCGGGTTGCGGGACGCATACGCTTCAGAAACGAGTTCGCCGGCATTATTACGGAGGTCCGCGCAAACCACGACGAACTGGAATTCAGGTTTCTGTCTTTTTTCCCGGATTTACAGGAATTTGCAGGAGGTATTGAATGAGGTTTGTTAGTAGAGCCTTGCTGGTAGGAGCATGGCTTTTATCATCATCGATGGTGCTTTCGGCGGAGGCGGATGCCAACAGTGAACAGCAAAGACCGTCGGAAACCCTTGGCTATGTTGAGTGGGTGGTTATGAAAGATACCAACCTGAGGCTTAAAGCACGCCTGGATACAGGCGCCAAGACTTCTTCTCTGCACGCGGTAAACATCGAGGGCTTTGAGCGCGATGGAGAGGAATGGGTAAGCTTCCAGATCCCACTAGGTGACCACGAGGACCAGCCGACCGAGGGTGAGTTGGACCATGACGACGTCGTTCTGGAGTTTGAACGCCCGGTTGAGAGGACAGTGCTGATCAAGAGGAAAGGTGCGCCGTCGCAAAAACGGTACGTCGTGATGATGGATTTCTGCATCGCAGGCGCAACCCACACCACCCAATTCTCACTTACTGACCGGGGTAAGTTTTCCTATCCTGCGCTGCTGGGCCGGCGCTTCATGCGTGACGACAACATCCTGATTGATTCCGCAGACCCATTTCTTGCAAAAAACGAATGCGAATATGTGACTCTGGAAGAATTGGCAGAGGCGCACAAAGACAAGTTGTTAAAGCAGTAAATTCTTCGCGGATCACCCGAAGCCGCTGGCTGGACACCGCTTTGACACCCGACTCTGTTGGATACATGGATGCAGGTAACAGTTGACGGCAGCCCTTTGAATGCTAACCTTCCGTTGGTGTTGGGCTTCCTTGTTAGCGTTTCCCCTGAACCAAATTTCTGCATCCTGGATGACAAGTGAGGGATCACCTGAAATTTTTACTTATTGCTTTGTTGCAATGCTGCTTGAGCTTGGCACCCGCTCATGGATCCGTCCGCTCCGAATATGAAGTGAAAGCGGCATTTCTCTTCAACTTTACCCGTTTTGTTACTTGGTCCCATGCTGAAAACAGTGCAGAGCCATTGGAAATCTGCATAGTAGGGACCGACCCCTTCAAGGAACTGCTTGACCCGATTCGCGGCCGTTTGTCTCAGGGAAGGGAGCTCCAGCTCAGGTACCCCGAGATCAACTCAGACCTATCCGGCTGTGATGTTCTTTATATCAGCGAATCGCAGTCAAAAAACCTGAACCTACTTTTTGATGCTGCCCGACAGCAAGGCATTTTAACGGTCAGTGATCTACCAGAATTTGTACGTAAGGGCGGTATGGTGGGTTACGTCAAACAGGGCAATGTCATTCGTTTCGAGATTAATCTGAAGGCTGCGACTGACGCAGGCCTGACGATCAATTCACGACTCCTCGAACTGGCTGTGAGGGTGTTGCGATGATCGGACGATGGCGTTATTGGCGGCTTAAAACGAAACTGCTTTTCCTCACACTCTTCACCAGTGCGCTGGGTATTTCACTGGTTTGTATCAGCCTCATCCTGGTTGAAAACCAGAATTACCGTAAACAGCTTGAATCAGAACTCCATGTAATTGCTGGCATACTCGCCGAGCAATCTGCGGCAGCGCTGCTATTTACCGACCGGGAACAACTTGGAAGCATTATCTCCAGCCTCAAAAGAATCGGCACCATCCGGCAAGCCTGCATTTACAGCCCTGGCGGCGAGGTTCTGTCCGCTTTGGAAAGCATGGATAGGCAACCTTGCCCCGATATAACGCAACGAGTTGAAGCCGGCTTCGTGGGTGACGCCTACCAACTCCTGATACCTGTCACCCTCGACAGCGAAACGGTTGGGCATTTGTATCTGACCTCGCACCTCGATGTTATGCGCAATCATATACGCACCTTTGTATTGGTAACGATTGCGGTTGGAACCGTCATCCTCCTTGCCCTCGTCTTTCTGGCCCTGAAGCTCCAACGCATCGTGTCTGGGCCGATCCTCACGCTATCGGAAACTGCAGAGCGTATCGCGAGAGATGCGGACTACACCATTCGAGCGCCCGTGTCGGGAACCGATGAACTTGGCCGGCTCGGTAATACTTTCAATGAAATGATCGGGACCATAGAACAGCAGAACCGCCGCATTCTCGAAAGCCGGGATAGCCTCGAAAGAATAGTGGAGGCACGAACATCAGAGCTGAGCATGGCAAATCGCGAGCTCGAGGCATTCAGTTACTCAGTATCTCACGACCTCCGGCAGCCTCTGCGGGCCATCGAGGGCTTTGGACAGGCGCTTGAGGAGGACTGCGGTGAACAGCTCAATGACGCCGGGAAAGATTATCTCCGGCGAATTCGAGCCGCCAGTGTACGAATGGCAAGCCTGATCGATGGTCTGCTTGTGCTGTCCAGAGTCAGCAGGCAACCGATGGAGAACGAATCGGTTGATCTGACCAACCTTCTGCAAGAAATTTCGGATGAACTGATGAACATTGAGCACTCCGTGCCAACGGAAGTGAACATTCAGAAGGGCATTCACGTGGTTGGTGACAGCCGGATGCTACGGGTTGCATTTCAGAATCTTCTCGAAAATGCCTGGAAGTACAGCGCCAAGGTCGAGAAGCGCCGGGTTGATGTGTCCGCAGTGGAAACCGGAGGTTTTATTACGATTGAAGTGCGGGACAACGGTGTGGGCTTCGACATGCGTTATATCGATAAACTGTTCGTCGCGTTCAACCGCCTCCACACACCCTCGGAATTCGGTGGTACCGGGATCGGTCTAGCGACAGTTTACCGTGTCGTTCGGCGCCATCACGGTGAAATTTCCGCCTCATCCGAAGTTGGAAAAGGTGCCCGTTTTGACGTCACGTTGCCTGTTTCGCGGCGTTAGCGCTACACTTGTAAATAGAGCAAAACTATAACGCAACTGATTGAAGGGCAAAAGAAATATGGACGGACGTTCAATCCTTGTGATTGAAGACAATCCTGACGACCAGATTCTTACAGTTCGCGCCCTGAAAAGTGCCAGCGTTGATAGCCCGGTGATTGTCCTTGAGGACGGGGAAGCCGCCTTGAAATTTCTGTTCGGTGACGGCGACCAACCCTCAAGGAACGTGGAGTCACTGGGCGTGGTGTTACTGGATGTGAAGCTTCCAAAGGTTGGAGGGCTGGAGGTGCTCAGGCATCTGCGATCGTCTCCCTCAACCCAGTGGTTACCGGTCATCATGGTTACATCTTCTGATGAACCGGCGGATCTGCTGGAGGCCTATAGGCTGGGGGCCAACAGTTTCATCACCAAACCCATCGACTATCGTGAATTTGTGGAGCAGATGACCTTATTAGCCCGTTATTGGTTGCAGGTAAACAGAGTACCGAATGCTAGTGCCGTTCGCTCATTGTGACAAGGTGAAGGCAATGACAGAGACCGCCAGCCGACTCAGAATGCTGATCGTCGAGGATTCTGAAGACGACGCACTTCTCCTACTGCGCGAACTGCGTAAAGGCGGCATTGATCCTTACAGCGAGCTGGTAGACAGTGAAGAGCGCCTGTGCCTCGCTCTACGCGAGAACAAATGGGACATACTTATCACCGATCACAACATGCCCGGGTTCTCGTCATTCCGGGTTCTGGAGCTTGTTCGGGAATATTCCGCAGACCTGCCCGTAATCATTGTTTCAGGCACCATAGGGGAAGGCGTTGCCGTTACCGCCATGAAATCGGGTGCACAAGATTACATTATGAAGGACAACCTTTCCCGTTTGATTCCAGCTATTAATCGGGAAGTGCGGGAAGGTTCGATTCGACGGGCTAAACGCGTGGCGGAAACCACGCTGGAATATATGGCCTACCACGACAGTTTGACCGACCTGGTAAACCGTCGGGAATTTGAACGCCGTCTGATGAGAGCTCTTGAAGATACCCACAATGGCGACGGGGATCATGTGCTGCTGTATCTCGATTTGGACCAGTTCAAAATCATTAATGATACATGTGGCCACATCGCGGGTGATCATCTGCTCAAGCAGATCGCCGCGTTGCTATCCGAACAGATTCGATCTGATGACACCCTGGCGCGACTTGGAGGCGACGAGTTCGGAATACTGTTGCACGGCTGTGATGGATATTATGCGCGTAGAGTTGCGGAAAAGTTGTGCCAGGAAGCCAGCGAATTTCGCTTTGTGTGGCAAAACAAACCTTTTTCCGTATCCCTGAGCATAGGAATGGTGCTGATCGAAAAGCACTACGACAATGCCAGCGAGCTTCTTTCCCATGCAGATCTGGCGTGCTACGCCGCCAAAGATAGAGGCCGCAACAATGTCCAGCTGTACCAGTCGAACGATGCAGACATGCAGCAGCGTCAAAATGATATGCATTGGACCAGCCGGATTCAGCAGGCCCTCCAATCAGACAGCTTTTGTCTCTGGAAACAGGATATGGTCGCATTGCAGCCCAACGATACTGATGGCTACCGAACCGAGTTCCTTGTACGCCTCAAGGAAGGGGATGACGTCATTCCGCCCGGCGCCTTCATTCCGGCGGCCGAGCGCTTTAGCCTGATGACCAAAATTGATCGCAAAGTCATTGAATTGGCCTTTCGATACCTTGATCAGACTGGCCTGGGCCGAGAGGAAACCGGCACTTTTTTTATCAACCTGTCGGGCAGTTCCTTCAATGAGCCAGAGCTTTTTCTGTACATCTGCGAGCTTGCCGATACGCACCGTCTCAAGCCCGAGCGAGTGTGCTTTGAAATTACTGAAACCTCGGCTATCGCTAACCTGAACGTGACTCAACAGTTCATTAATACAGCCAAGAAAAGAGGCTTCAAATTTGCTTTGGACGATTTTGGAGCGGGTATGAGCTCCTTCTCCTACCTCAAGGCTCTTCCAGTGGATTACCTGAAAGTCGACGGCGGATTCGTTCGTAACCTTCTGACCGATCCAATTGATCTGGGAATTGTAGACGCCTGCAACCGAATCGGGCATGCCGCCGGCCTCAAGACGGTTGCTGAATTCGTTGAAAACGAAGAAGTCAAAAAACGGCTTGTAGAGCTTGGTCTCGACTGCGCCCAAGGATATGGCATATCAAAGCCGTGCCCTCTGGATTAATGAAGCTGTCGGGCTGTCTGCCATTCGTTGGTCATATCTTCTAAGGACTCTCCATGCTCGGAAACGGTGACCTGATACTGCGCTATCTGGAGCACCTCGGTGTTGAATATGTTTTTGGTGTTCCGGGGGGCAGTATAGAGCCCTTCTATGACGCTTTGGCCAGAAGCGAGCGCCGTGGCGGAATCCGGGCCATCACGGCACGGCACGAAACCGGCGCAGCTTTCATGGCGGAGGGCTACGCACGGGAGACTGGCAAAATAGGCGTTTGTTGCTCAACGGCGGGTCCCGGTGCCACGAATCTGCTTACGGGTGTGGCCTCGGCCTATGCAGATGGCATTCCAATGCTCGTTATCACAGCGCAAACCGCACTTGACCGATTTGGTCAGGGTTCCTTCCAGGATACTTCATGCACCGGTATCCATACCGTTGAGATGTTTGCCAAGTGCACACGGTATAACACGTTAATCTCCCATCCCGCGCAGCTTGAAACCAAATTGCTTCAAGCGGTGAGCCACGCGATGGGCAACCAGCCGGGCCCCGCTCATCTGGGAATACCTCTGGATGTGATGCGCCACAGGATCCCAGACAATGAAATCGACGCGACGCTCAACGCCTTCACTAATCATGAAGTTGCACCGAGCGATCATTCTACCAAGTCCGCATTAAATGAACTGGAGTCTGCCCGAAAAGTTACTCTCGTTCTGGGTGAGGGCGCATCTGAAGCCAGCGAACTGCTGGTGCGCTTAGCTGAGGCACGAGACTGGCTGATGGTGACAACGCCACGCGGAAAAGGGCTGATCGACAGCTTTCACCCGCTTTATCGGGGAGTGTTCGGCTTTGCCGGTCACGAAAGCGCATCTGATGCCCTGCGAGAAGATAGCGCCGACCTAGTGGTCGCTATTGGTACCGCACTGGATGAAGTTTCTACCAGCGGATGGGACCCCACTACAATACTTTCCGAGCGGCTTATTCACATCTCCAACAACCCGGTAGACCTGAGCCGATCTACCATGGCCCGATTGGTGGTTCTGGGTTCGCCAAAGCTCCTGTTCGAATCCATATCCAATGCCCTCGGTGTGGATTCAGTGTCTCAGAGTAACCGATCTGTCTTCTACAACGACCGTTTACCAGCCAACACCAGATTTGATGACCCTGAAAAATGCTTCGATAGATCCGGACCCATAAAGGGTCAAACTCTGATGACCTACATGAGCCGGATTTGTCCCCAGAATACGCGGGTTTTGATGGACGCCGGCAATAGCTTCCTATGGGGCATTCATTATTGGAATATACACCGCCCCATGAATATGCACCCTGGTGCTAATCACTTTCATATAGGTCTCGGGTTCGCCGCTATGGGCTGGGCTATTGGCACCTCTGTGGGCATGGCCAGCGCCAATCCAGATCATCCTGTGGTCTGTTTCACCGGTGACGGGAGCTATCTCATGGCCGGGCAGGAGTTGACCACAGCCCTCCAGGAAAACCTGAACATTCTCATGGTGGTGCTGAACGATTCTTCACTAGGTATGGTTAGCCACGGACAGAAACTGAGTGGGGGGGAGCAGTTGGCCACTCGGCTGCCAAGGGTGGATTTCTCAATGATCGCCCGGGCATTGGGTGTCGAGTCCTACCGCATTGAGACTATGGAACAATTTGCTGACCTTGATATTAAGGGGATTCTGTCCCGACCTGGCCCATGCTTGTTAGACGTAATCGTTGACGGCGACCAGGTGCCACCATTGGGCTCCCGAATAAAAGTGTTAACCAGCTCAATACAAACTCACGAATAGAGTAGGGGGCCGGCGTGCCATCAGACTATGTTTATCACTCCAATTTCTGGCTTGAAGAGCCGGAAGAGTCCAATCCTTTCGCAGCCAAGGCATGTTACTGCCACGGCTATGACGTTTATGGGCAGATCATTGCCCGGGCAAGCTGGTTCGAGTATCTGCTTTTAATGTTCAAGGGAGATCGACCCGAGCCTGCCCATGTGGTGCTGCTTGAAAAGCTTGCGCTAGTTCTTGCCAATGCCGGCCCAAAAGAGGCCAGTATTCGTGCGGCCATGAATGGTGGGGTCGCCGGAACCAACCATAGCTCCGCCCTCATGGCAGCACTCGCTGTTGGTTCTGGACTCTATGGTGGTTCCCAGGAGCTCGAGATCTGTATGCGTTTATGGCAGGAATGCGGGCAGGATGTTGAGAAATGGATAACCCGTCTGCAATCTCCCGAGGAAGACGAAAGGGCTGATATATGGCCGGCTATGGAGCATCCACCTGGCTTTGATCCCAACGGGGACCAGATACCGACGACGCTTCTTCAATCCCTGGAGTTATTGGTCCAGTTCGCTCCCGAGAGCGGCGCGTTAGCCTGGCTGGCGATAAACCGCAGTGATCTGGAAGAGTTTTTTGGCTGTCCCATATCCATCAGTGCAGTCGCGGCGGCAACTTTGGTAGATCTTGGTTTGGATAAGGACCAGGGCAGTATGCTCTACCTCATGCTGAGGCTCCCGGGTGCCGCGGTTCATGCCTTGGAACAACGAAAGATGGGCTGGAAAAAGTTTCCTTTCTACAGTCCCGCAATTGAACTGGAAGAAGATCCTGGCCCCTATAAAAAAGCCGGTGAGGAGGAGTAGCCAATGAATCATGAGCGGCTGTACGAAACTGAGAGCCACCTGACAACCCGCATTGGAAAGGCTTTTCTCACCGAGCGTGTGGTTATGCATGGTAAAGATCTTCATCATGAGCTGGACCATATGGAATGGCTGCACCTTTACCTGTTTGCGATTCTGGGGAGGGACCCCGGTAAAAATGTTGCCAACATGCTGAACTGCTACTGGGTGGGCAGCAGCTACCCTGACCCATCGATTTGGCCAAATCACGTAGCAGCGCTGGCAGGTTCTGTACGTACCACCCCTTCGCTCGGCATGATGGCAGGTTTAAGTATTTCCGAGGCATCGATTTACGGTCGCCGTCCCGAAGTTCGAGCACTCGATTTCTTTTACAGGGCAGGAAAATGGTGCGAGGAGGGCGGTAAGATCGAAGAATTTGTCGATAATGAGAAAGCCCTCGGGCGTATTCTATTCGGCTACGGGCGCCCTCTCGCCAAAACAGACGAGCGCATTGCCTTTACTCTGGACAAGGCAAAAGAGTACGGCTTTTCAAATGGACGCCATTTAAAAATGGCGTTTGAGGTTTTTGAGCATGTGAACAGTGTGTACGGATATTCAATGAATGTTGCCGCCGTACATGCCGCTCTTGCGGCAGACATGGGCTTCAGTTGCGAAGAGTATCAGCTCCTGCTGTCACCCGGTTTCGTAACGGGTATGGCCCCATGCTTCAAAGATGCGAAAGCACGACCAGAGGGCAGCTTCTTCCCGATTCGCTGCGAGAGCATTGTCTATCATGGTGTGGGCAAGCGAAATTGGGAGGATTGACGCAGAGGTTTTAATCAGAACGTATAGGACAGTTCTCCGACCAGACGGCGGCCCGGCATCGGAAAGTCGTTTGGTATGGCCGGACTGGGCTGGGCAAAAGGGCTTGGGTCTCGCACATCATCATTGAAAATATTCTTCACAGACACCGAGAGATCGAGCCCACGCCATAAGCCCTTTGTTCGAAGGGTCATATCCACAGTCGTCGAATCGGGCACAGGTTCTCTCTGATCCGCGGCAGTTCTTTTCTGCTCGCCTACCCAGTTGACCTGAGAGCTCAGGAACCAGCCAGACCACAGAGACCAATCGGCGCGGGCATAAACCTGGTGGTTGGGAGCATCGCCCACAGACTCGCTGGTGAGTTCATCCTTGGCGGTCTGGTAAGTATAATTTGCCGTCACCGAAAATTCATCAGTGGCCTGGTAGCTCAGTTCGAACTCACCACCGTGTCCGGTTCGCTGACCTACGTTCTGATATTGATTGGCAATGAGGCCTGCAACCGGCTCAGCATTTATGAGATCGTCAATCTCGTAATAGAATAGGTTCAGGGAGTACAGAACACGGGCGGTTGCCTGATGGGATACACCGATTTCATAGGTGTCTATGGTCTCGGCATCAAGTTCTTCGTTACCAATAACCACCGGATTATTGGATGCATGCAGTTCATTCAAAGACGGCGCGCGAAAGGCTCGTCCGTATAACAATTTGGTTGTGATACTGTCTGTTGTCGCCCATATCAAGGCGGCACGAGGATTGACCGTGCTCCCGAAATCGGAGTATTCATCAAAACGAACGCCGCTAACCAGCTGCCAGTTCTGAGCAAACTTCCACTCATCCTGAACGAACAGATAGTAGTTGGTACGGTCTTCCTCAGGCATCCAGACTTGATTCGGATCATCAGAGACGTCTACCACGCCGCCCTTGGGACTGAAGTCGGGATTGAAATTCTTACTTTCTGTCACTTCATACAAATCGGCCCAGAACGTACCGCCACCCATATGGACCCGATGGTCCTTGAAGCCACGGTAAACCGCACTCAAATCGAGCCGAACCTGATTTTCCTTGTAGCCAGGGCTACCAATCAAACCATCGGGAAAGTCACCATCAAAAGCACCTGGTGGATAAAGAACAATGTCGTTCTCCGGTTCTTGGGTGATATTGAAATAAAACACCCGAGCCTCAACATCCAGGCCAGGGGCGAGGTGTGACCAACGATAACTGTAATCCAGATTTACCCGGCGAGACGCATATTGTCCCTCTGGATCCAGCGCCTGAGCCAGGCCAGGGCCGGTACCGAGATTACTGCGATCCTGCAGGCCTGCGCGCAGGGTCCACCGGTCGTCACCCATTTCAAAGCGGGCATCAAACTGGTCCGACCCCGTATTGACCGGACCTGGGGCAAGAGACGCTGAAGTTCCGAACAGCTCATCGAAGCTCGTCTGTGCGTCCTGCTCAATAACGTCGTCCCAGCCTTCTGTCGTCTGGTATTCCAGAACAAGGCTCATCGCCAGTTCACCACCAATATGGTGCACTGACTCCAGCCAACCACCCCGAGTATCAAAGCTGCCGAGGCGCCCACCGACAGTCTGACCTCCAATCGAGTCCGGGCCCTTTGTAATAATGTTGATAACGCCAGAGTAGGCGTCTGCACCGTACAGTGCAGATCCAGGACCCCTGATCACTTCGATCCGTTCGATTGCCTTTACCGGCATGCCTCCCCAGGCATTCCCGCGGTTGCCGTAAACCATTGTGGTAGTGGGAATTCCATTAATAAGAACGAGTGCCTGGGCGTTATTACTCGACGTTATGCCTCGGAAGACATATTTGGGAGAAAATCCCTGATCGGAATGATTCACGTGAAGGCCGGGCACAGTCTCAAGCACTTCGTCGAGGTCCGTCGCACCTATGGCCGCAATGTCATCAGCATTGATAACTGAGGTAACAGCAGCCGCCTTATCCAGAGGGGTTTCAGTGCCGGATGCAATCGATACGACGCGGATCTGCCCAAGCTCCTCCAGGGGGATGTCCCAGAGGGATTGATCAGCAGCAGCAACACCATTGGATATCGCAAGACAAACCACGCTCACTCGCAGCGGAGCGGGAAGAAGTAGAAGCGCAGTGCGGCCCAGGGCCAATAGGGGTTGCTGCATAAAAAATCTCAGCACTTTGACCTTGTTAATGGATGAAACGATTCAATCATTGGCTGCATTCCGGGAAGTGCTTCAGCCTTAACTGGTCCTGTAGGCATGCCGAAGTTATACGGCTAACCCATTAATCGGTGGTAAAAAAGCAAGCCGAATAGGAGTTTAGCTTCATTGGCTGTATAAGCAAGTCTTTATCGGGGCATGTCAAAGGTTTGATGGGGGCGGGACTTGGCTTGCGCGAAGGGTAATCAATGTTGATATGGTGCACCGGATGTAGCTGCATGTTCGTAATTTAACATAATATACATTATGCGCAGTTTGATACTAGGGATTGGATGCTGTTTTGTCCGTTTGTTTGGCCGACAACAACAAGTACTAAAACTTTCCACAACAAGTGCTAAATTTCCACAACAAGTACTACAACGTTCAGATTGCTGATTTTGGTGTATTTGTTAACTGCGGCCCTGATCAAAATTCCTACTACCGGCTATTTCCTAAATTTGGACAGTCGACCTGATTGTGAAGTGAGGATCTAATAAAGATGGGACTACGAATAAGAGCTCTACTCTTATTGTTGTTGGCTCCAATGGATGCCGCTGCCGGCTGTTACGTCATCGGTAACCTTGAGGGTCAGTCCACGCGCGAAGGTTTCGAATTTGAAATCTCTGAGGACGGTATCACCGAGGCAAAGTTTATCGTTGAATTGAATGGGCCGGAAAGCAAAGTTACTCCTAATGACATGAGTTGCAGCCAAGTCGGAGCACTGACTCTACTGTGCGTTGACGCCGTTGAAAATGGTAAATCGGTTATCGAAACCTGGTCTGTTTTCCCTGAAAGAAAGAAGTTGGTCCACACCAAATCAATCAATGGTTTGGGCGCCTTCAACGGAGGAAACTTGTTTGTAGGGAAAATAATTGGGCGTTGCGACTGAGATCGCCGGCTATGTAACCACTACTAACCTTCAATATTCGTTCCCCTAGCCAAAATCCGTTAAAATAACATTATTACGGATTTTATCTTTCCCCTTTCCTTGCATCCTTGCGGCTTACCAGGAGCTTACCCGATGAGCAAAACCGGCCAGGCACGCGTGCTCACGCCCGAGCAGTTCGCCCACCTCTTGGGTAAGATCAAAGAGCATCGTTACCCGGAAAAGAATACGGCTCTGGTTCAGATCAGCTTCAAGCTCGGACTTCGAGTTCAGGAGATCGCGCTACTCCAGATCAAAGACGTCGCCGAGCTTGGCCCTCTGAGTTCGGGTTCTGTTCAGCGCTCCTTCAAACTTAAGGAAATCCTTGCGTTGCCTGCGGCTTACACTAAGGGTGCCGATGCGTTGAGGCGATCCAAATCCACGTATCAGCGGCGTCGGATCAGTTTTAGTGTGCACGATTTCCACCAGCTTGTTCAGCGAATTGAAACCATGGCCAAGGCCGGCGCCGAGATCAAGCCAGAGGATTTTTATCCTGAGGTCAAAAAACATCGTGGTAGATCGCGTGATCTTCCAATGGATGACATCGCGCTGAGAAAAGCTATCGAAAATTACCTTGCGATCCGCTTGGCGGCGCAACCTTCGGTGAATAAGACCGATCCCCTATTCCTGACTCAAAAAGGAGGCCCCTATTCTCCCAATACTCTCCAGGAACACTTCGCTCTCATGCAGCGGCAGTGGGCAGGTATTGAGCGAGCCAGCTCCCACAGTGGTCGGAGGACGTTAATGACGAATATCATTCATGAACAAAAGAAGTCCGTTAAGGTCGCTCAAAAGATTGCTGGCCATGTGTCACCTTCAACAACGCTTATCTACGAAGAACCTCCTGAGGAGTCGTTGAAGGAAGCGTTGCAGGATGTTGGCTGCGAATATGTTGGTTAGTCCAGCACCCGAATAACATTTAAAGCACGGTCGTTATTAGTATCCAAACGCCTCGAATGCCCTTGGTTTGCGTACATGACCGGTTAAAATTTTCACCTACCTTGGAATAAACTTGTTGATAGGGCCGTATACAGGTAGCTGCCCTGCCCCCTCGAGATCGACTAATTTGACTACTCCGGCCCACCCAACGTGGATTTCATGGCTAATAGCATACCCCGTTGACTGAAAAGCGAAGTTGGGTTTGGTCGCAAAGCGGATATTCAGACAGATAGACCAAGACTCTCCCTAGAAGAAATTCGGACTCTTTTTAGAAAGGTGCGCAGTAACGGGGTAGAACCCCTTTGTAGTGGTCAACTAATCCCGGACAGTATTTTAAGGTTTTCCTCTGCTGCAACGGGAGAAATGCCGCCGTTGAACGTATGAGGTCTTTGCTGGTTGTAGTAGTCCATCAGATAGCCACCAACATCTTTTTTGGCCTCAGGCAGATTTCGATATCCCAGGGCCGGTATCCATTCAGATTTCAGACTCCGGAACAGCCTCTCCATCGGTGCGTTGTCCCAGCAGTTGCCACGTCGGCTCATGCTTTGTGTCATTCGATAGCGCCAGAGCCGCTGACGGAACTTTCGACTGGCATACTGG